>JAXMEV010000002.1:0-582676 GCA_046348125.1 Rubrivivax sp. | reverse complement strand
GCTAGAGTGGGTAGGCCACCCGACCTTACGCCGCCGAACCGGAGATCCCACCCATGCATCGACGACAGATCCTCGCCACCGGCGCCGCCGCCTTGCTGGGCGCGCCGTTGCTTGCACACGCACAGGCACTCGAGAAGCCCAGGCTCACGCTCGCCGTCGGCGGCAAGAACCTGCTGTACTACCTGCCGCTCACGATCGCCGAGACGCAGGGCTACTTCAAGGCCGAGGGGCTGGACCTGACGATCGTCGACTTCGCCGGCGGCTCGCAGGCGCTGCGCGCCGTGGTCGGCGGCAGCGCCGACGTCGTGAGCGGCGCCTTCGAGCACACCGTGAACATGCAGGCCAAGGGCCAGCGCCTGCGCGCCTTCGCACTCGAAGGGCGCGCGCCGCAGATCGTGCTCGGCGTGAACCCGAAGACGATGCCCGACTTCAAGTCGGTGGCCGACCTGAAGGGCAGGAAGATCGGCGTCACCGCGCCCGGCTCGTCGACCAACGTGATGGTCAACTTCATCCTCGCCAAGGCGGGCTTGAAGCCGAGCGACGTCAGCATCATCGGCGTCGGCGCCGCGCAGGGTGCGGTGGCGGCGGTGCGCTCGGGCCAGGTCGACGCCATCAGCAACCTCGACCCGGTGGTCACGCTGCTGGTGCGCTCGGGCGACCTGAAGATCGTCTCCGACACGCGCGTGGTCGCCGAGGCCGACAAGGTGTTCGGCGGCCCGATGCCGGCCGCCTGCCTGTACGCGCCGCAGGCGTTCATCGACAAGCACCCGAACACCGTGCAGGCGCTCACCAACGCCATCGTGCGCGCCGACAAGTGGATCCAGCGCGCCGGAGCGGGCGACATCATCAAGGCCGTGCCCGAGGCCTATCTGCTCGGCGACCGCGCGGTCTACATCGACGCCTTCCTCGCCGCCAAGGGCGCGCTCAGCCCGGACGGCACGATCCCCGACAAGGGCCCCGAGACCGCCTTGCGCGCACTGGCCAGCATCGACCCCGAGATCGCCAAGGCCAAGCTCGACCTCGCCGCGGTCTACACCAACGAGTTCGTGAAGAAAGCCAACGCCAAGTACCCGAAGGGGTGAGTGTGGACGTGCGACCGTGCCTGCGCACGGGCGCTCGCCTCACGAACGCGCGGCGACTCCGGCCGCGGCCGGGTGAAGCAAGCCGGGCCTGCGTGGCCCGCTCAGCGCACGACGAAGTCGATGACGATCATCCCCGGCTCGCGCTGCTTGTACTCGATCGACACGCGCTCGCCGTAGCGCTGCGCGATCTGGTTGAGCAGCGGCAGCGGATCGTGATCGTTGGCAAAGCGCATCGTCTCGCCCGGCTGCAGACTGTCGAGGGCGCCGAAGATCGCCGCGTGCCGGAAGCGCTTGGCGATGCCGCGCGCGTCGAACGGATAGAGCGCGTCGGGGGACAGGTGGAGATGCGGCTGCGACATGGGTCTTCCTCGGTCGGACGCCAGGCGGCACCTTGCCGCGCATCGGCGTTGTCAAAGATGCATTCAGTCTACTTCTTTGCTCCGAGGCTGTCCACGCCCCCGCCGCGGGGGCCCGCGAACCAGGCCCCGGCCCCCCAGGCCCCAATCCTCGGGCCCCGGATCCGCATGGGGCCGTTGTTGGACCGCGGCCGCGATCCAGGCTAGGCTGCGGCCGACGTCACGACTTCCACTCCTGCAGGAGGACCCATGCCCGCCATCGACCAAGCCCAGATCGACCACCTGAGCAGCCTCATGGACGAGCGCTGGACGCGCGAGTTCCGCGAGATCCGCTCGCTGCTCGGCAACCTCGACGGCGAGCGCCAGCGCGCGGCCTTCGCGCCGCACGCGGCCGGCGCGTCCGACGAAGCCCTGCTCGCGATGCTCGCGGGCATCGACGACCCGCTGATCCAGCAGAACCTGCAGGACGTGCGCGACATCGCCGGCGCGCGCCGCCGGATCGGAGACGGCAGCTACGGCCTGTGCCTGGCCTGCGGCGAGGACATCGCCTACGAACGGCTGCTGGCCTACCCGACGGCCAAGCGCTGCATCGACTGCCAGCGCGAGCACGAACGGCGCCGGGCCGCGCTTGCCGGCGCACCCCGCGCCTGAGGCGCGCGAAGCGAAAACCCCGGGGCGCGCCGGCGCACCGCAGGCCGGGCTTGCGCCGTCGGCACGCCGCGCGTGCCGCGCGTGGCGCGCAGGCGCGACGATCTGTTCCAGAATGAGGCCCACCCGAGCGCGGGCGGCGTTCTCGTCCGCCGCCGCACCGCGCGCAGGCGCCCACCGATGACTTCGATTCGCTTCGTCGTTGCCGCCGCCTCCCGCAGGGCGCCACCGGGCCCGGCGGGCACGCGATGAGCAACGCCCTCGTGCTCACGCAGGTGAGCTGCACCTTCGTCGACAAGGACGACCCGAACGAGCGCTACACCGCGGTACGCGACGTCTCGCTCACGGTGGGCGCGGGCGAATTCGTCTCGGTGGTGGGGCCCACCGGCTGCGGCAAGAGCACGCTGCTCAACGTCGCGGCCGGGCTGCTCGAGCCGAGCAGCGGCACGGTGCAGGTGTTCGGCCAGCCGCTCGCCGGCCTGAACCGGCGCGCCGGCTACATGTTCCAGGCCGAGAGCCTGATGCCCTGGCGCACGGCGCTGGGCAACGTCATGGCCGGCCTCGAGTTCCGCGGCACGCCCAAAGCCGAGGCGCGCACGCTGGCCGAGCAATGGCTGCGTCGCGTCGGCCTGGCGGCCTTCGGCGCGCGCTACCCGCACCAGCTCTCGGGCGGCATGCGCAAGCGCGCGTCGCTGGCGCAGACGCTGGCGCTCGACCCCGACATCATCCTGATGGACGAGCCGTTCTCGGCGCTCGACATCCAGACGCGGCAGCTGATGGAGAACGAGCTGCTCGCGCTGTGGCAGTCGAAGAAGAAGGCGGTGCTGTTCATCACGCACGACCTCGACGAGGCGATCGCGCTGAGCGACCGCGTCGTCGTGCTCTCGGCAGGGCCGGCTGCGCATCCGATCGGCGACTTCGTCGTCGATCTGCCGCGCCCGCGCGACGTGGCCGAGATCAAGAGCTCGCCGCGCTTCGTCGCGCTGCACGCCGCCATCTGGGGCGTGCTGCGCGCCGAGGTGCTCGCCGGCTACGCGCAGCAGCTGGAGAAGGCCTCGTGAAGCGGCGCCCGCCGCTGCGGCACGTGCGCCTGTGGCAGCTCGCGCTGCTGGCGGCCGTCTTCCTGTTCTGGTACGCGATGACGCGGCCCGGTCTGGTGCCGCCCTTCTTGTTCGACAACGACCGCCAGGCGGCCTTCTTCTTCGGCGAGCCGCTGGTGGTGCTCGGCCGCATCTGGGCCTGGTTCGTGCGCGACGCCGACATCTACCGCCACCTGGCGGTGACGCTGATCGAGACGCTGCTCGCCTTCGGCGCCGGCTCGCTGCTCGGGCTCGTACTCGGCCTGTGGCTGGCGCTGGCGCCCACCGCCAGCGCCATCCTCGAGCCCTACATCAAGGCCGCCAACAGCATGCCGCGCATCATCCTGGCGCCGATCTTCGGGGTGTGGTTCGGCCTGGGCATCGGCTCCAAGGTGGCGCTGGGCATCACGCTGGTCTTCTTCATCGTCTTCTTCAACGTCTACCAGGGCGTGAAGGAAGTGAGCCCGGTGGTGCTGGCCAACGCACGCATGCTGGGCGCCGGCCGGCGCCAGCTGCTGCGCCATGTCTACCTGCCCAGCGCCACGAGCTGGGTCTTCAGCAGCCTGCACACCAGCGTCGGGCTGGCCTTCGTCGGCGCCGTGGTCGGCGAATACCTCGGCTCGAGCCAGGGCGTGGGCTATCTCATCCTGCAGGCCGAGGGCACCTTCGACATCAACACCGTGATGGCCGGCATCCTGGTGCTGACCGTGTTCGCGCTCGTGCTCGACGCGGCCGTCGGCCGCATCGAACGGCGGCTGATGAAGTGGCAGCCGCGCGCCGGCGAGACCGAGAAGCTGTAACGCCGGGTCCCGGCGACCCGTACATGCCATGGCCAAAGACTTCGCGACGCTGGAGGACAGCAATCGCTCGTCCAACCGCAGCATCCACGAGGTGTCGGATCCGGCGCGGCGCATCGTCCTCGGTGCCGGCGCGCTGGCGTCGTTCGCGCCTGTGTTCGCGCTGCTCTCGGGCTGCGCCGCCCCGGCCCCATCCGGCGGCGGCCCCAAGCTCGGCTTCAAGAGCGTGGCGGCAGGCAACGCCGACGCCGTCGTCGTGCCCGAGGGCTACAGCGCCGCGCCCTTGCTGCCCTGGGGCGAGCCGGTGGGTCTGGCCGCCGGCTTGCCCGAATTCAGGTTCGACGCCTCGAACAGCGCCGCCGAGCAGGCGCTGCAGATGGGCATGCACCACGACGGCATTCACTACTACCCGCTCGAGGGCAGCCGGCGCGGCCTGCTGGTGATGAACCACGAGTACGCCGACCACGGTCTGCTCTACCCCGACGGCATGGTGCCCTGGACGGCGGAAAAGGTGGCCAAGAGCCAGGCCGCACACGGCATCTCGGTGACGGAAATCGAGTTCGTGCAAGGGCGCTGGCAGGCGCGGCGGCCCTCGCCGTACGCACGCCGCATCACGGCCACGACGCCGTTCGCGCTCGCCGGCCCGGCTGCCGCCCACGCCCTGATGAAGACCGCCGCCGACCCCGAGGGCCGGCTCGTGCGCGGCACCTTTGCCAACTGCGCCGCCGGCATGACGCCCTGGGGCACCTACCTCGCCGGCGAGGAGAACTTCCAGGATTACTTCAGCAGCGCCGACCAACCCACCGCGCACGAGCGCCGCTATGGCCTGCGCAAGCGCTCGTGGTACCGCTGGCACGAGCACGACGAGCGCTTCGACACCGTGCGCCACCCCAACGAGCCCAACCGCTTCGGCTGGATCGTCGAGATCGACCCCTACGATCCGTCGAGCCGGCCCGTCAAGCGCACGGCGCTGGGCCGCGGCGCACACGAAGGCGCCTGGGTCGCGCTCACGCGCGCGGGGCGGGCCGTGGTCTACAGCGGCGAGGACGCCGCCTTCGAGTACATCTACAAGTTCGTGAGCCGCGACGCGATGCGCGCCGGCGGCGCCCAGGCCAATGCCGAACTGCTCGACCACGGCACGCTGTACGTGGCGCGCTTCGACGCCGACGGGCGCGGGCGCTGGCTGCCGCTGGTGCACGGTCAGGGGCCGCTCGACAACGAGCACGGCTTCGCCGACCCGGGCGAAGTGGTGGTCAAGGCCAGACAGGCGAGCGACGCGCTCGGCGGCACGAAGATGGACCGCCCCGAGTGGCTGGCGATCGATCCGACTTCGCGTTGGGTCTACTGCGCGCTCACGAACAACAGCGCGCGCGGTCAGGCCGGCAAGCCGGGCGTCGACGCCGCCAACCCGCGCGCCGGCAATGCGATGGGTCACATCATCCGCTGGCGCGAGGCGGACGACTTCGACGGCGAGACCTTCGAGTGGGACCACTTCGTGCTCGCCGGCGACCCGGCCAACGAGCGCCCCGAAGCGCGCGGCAACATCCGCGGCGACCTCTTCGCCTGCCCCGACGGCCTGGCGATCGACGCGCGCGGCGTGCTGTGGATCGACACCGACATGGGCCCGAAGGCGATGCACCAGGGCGAGTTCGCGCGCCTGGGCAACAACGCGATGCTGGCCTGCGACCCGGCCGACGGCGAGCTGCGGCGCTTCCTGGTCGGCCCGGTGAACTGCGAGATCACCGGCGCGGCCTGGACGCCCGACGGCTGCACGATGTTCGTCAACATCCAGCACCCGGGCGAGCCGCCCGGCGCGCGCAGCGATCCGGCCGCGCCGCGGCGCTGGAGCAACTGGCCCGACTTCAGGCCCGATGGCCGTCCGCGCTCGGCCACCGTCGTGATCCGCAAGGACGACGGCGGGCCGATCGGGACTTGAAGGCGCGCGCGGCGCCGCTCAGCGCGCCGTCGGCAGCGCGAACTCGGCGCCCTTGCCGATGCTCTGCGGCCAGCGCTGCATGACGCTCTTCTGCCGGGTGTAGAAGCGCACGCCCTCCTCGCCGTAGGCGTGCATGTCGCCGAACAGCGAGCGTTTCCAGCCGCCGAAGCCGTGCCAGGCCATCGGCACCGGGATCGGCACGTTGATGCCGACCATGCCGGCCTGCACGCGGCGCGCGAACTCGCGCGCGACGCCGCCGTCGCCGGTGAAGCAGGCGACGCCGTTGCCGAACTCGTGGCGGTCGACCAGATCGAGCGCCTCGGCGAAGTCTTTCACCCGCACGCAGACGAGCACCGGGCCGAAGATCTCGTCGCGGTAGATGCGCATGTCCGGCCGCACCTGGTCGAACAGCGTGCCCCCGGTGAAGAAGCCCTCTTCGCAGCCCGGCACGCGGCAGCCGCGGCCGTCGACGACGAGCCGGGCGCCCTCCTCGACGCCGAGCGCGATATAGCCCTCGATGCGGTCGCGCGCCTCGCGCGTGACGATCGGGCCCATCTCGGCGTCGGGCTGCATGCCGTCGGCGATCTTCAGCGCGCGCACGCGTTCGGCCAGCAGCGGCACGATGCGCTCGCCCACGTCACCCACCAGCACCGCAACGCTGATGGCCATGCAACGCTCGCCGGCCGAGCCGTAGGCGCTGCCGATCAGGGCATCGACGGCCTGCTGCAGGTCGGCGTCGGGCATCACCACCATGTGGTTCTTGGCCCCGCCCAGCGCCTGCACGCGCTTGCCGTGGCGCGCGCCGGTCTCGTAGACATGCTGCGCGATCGGCGTCGAGCCGACGAAACTCAGCGCCTTCACGTCGGGGTGCGCGAGCAGCGCATCGACCACCACCTTGTCGCCCTGCACGACGTTGAACACGCCATCGGGCAGCCCCGCTTGCTGCAGCAGCCGCGCCATCAGCAGGCTCGCGCTCGGGTCGCGCTCACTCGGCTTGAGGACGAAGGCGTTGCCGCAGGCCAGCGCCAGCGGGAACATCCAGCAAGGCACCATGCAGGGGAAGTTGAACGGCGTGATGCCGGCCACCACGCCCAGCGGCTGGCGCAGCGTCCAGTTGTCGATGCCGGTCGAGACCTGGTCGGTGTAGTCGCCCTTGAGCAGCTGCGGCGCACCGCAGGCGAATTCGACGATCTCGATGCCGCGCGTGACCTCGCCCTGCGCGTCGCTGAAGACCTTGCCGTGCTCGGCGGTGATGATCGCCGCCAGCGTGTCGCGCTGCTGGTTGAGCAGCGCGAGGAACCGGTTGAGCACACGCGCACGCCGCACCGGAGGCAGCTCGCCCCAGGCCGGCTGCGCGGCGGCGGCAGCGGCCACCGCGGCGTCGACATCGACTTCGCTGCCGAGCAGCACGCGCCGCGCCGCGGCGCCGCTGGCCGGATTCCAGACCGTCTGTGCGCGCACCGCGCTGCCGGCGTCGGCGCGGCCGGCGATCCAGTGCGTGACGTCGCTCGAGTCGGTGAAGGCTGCGGGGACGGCCATGGCTCTTCGCTCCTGTGGTGCTTGCAGGCAGAGATGATGCGGCGCGGCGGATTCGGCCGGAACGTGGCCGTGCGCGCGGCACGCGAACGCCGGCCGTGCAGCCTCAGCAGGCCGCGAGCGCCTGGTCCAGATCGGCGATGAGGTCGTCGATATGCTCGATGCCGACCGACAGGCGGATCATGTCCTCCGACACCCCGGCGCGCGCCATCTCGTCGGGCGCGAGCTGGCGATGCGTCGTCGACGCCGGGTGGCAGGCGAGCGTCTTGCAGTCGCCGATGTTGACCAGCCGCGTGACCAGCTTCAGCGCGTCCTGGAAGCGCGCGCCGGCCGCACGACCGCCGCCGCTGGAGCCCTTGACGCCGAAGCTGAGGATGCCCGAAGCCTTGCCGCCCATGTAGCGCTGCGCGAGCGCATGGTCGCGGTGCTCGGGCAGGCCGGCGTAGTTGACCCAGCTCACCTTGGCGTGCGCGCTCAGGAAGCGCGCGATCGCAAGCGCGTTGTCGCAGGTGCGCTCCATGCGCAGCGCCAGCGTCTCGACCCCTTGGAGGATGAGGAAGGCGTTGAACGGCGAGATCGCCGCGCCCATGTTGCGCAGCGGCACGACGCGCGCGCGCCCGATGTAGGCCGCCGGCCCGAGCGCCTCGGTGTAGACGACGCCGTGGTAAGAGACATCGGGCTCGTTCAGGCGCTTGAAGCGCTCCTTGTGCTCGGCCCAGGGGAACTTGCCGCTGTCGACGATGATGCCGCCGATCGAGTTGCCATGCCCGCCCAGATACTTGGTGAGCGCGTGCACGACGATGTCGGCGCCATGCTCGAAGGGCCGGCACAGGTACGGCGAGGGCACCGTGTTGTCGACGATGAGCGGCACGCCGTGCGCATGCGCCACCGCCGCCAGCTTGGCGAAATCGGTGACGTTGCCCAGCGGGTTGCCCACCGACTCGCAATACAGCGCCTTGGTGCGGCCGTCGACCAGGCGCTCGAAGGCGTCGGGGTCGCGATAGTCGGCGAAGCGCACCTCGATGCCGTACTGTGGCAGCGTGTGGGCGAACAGGTTGTAGGTGCCGCCGTACAGCGTCGAGCTGGTGACGATGTTGTCGCCCGCTTCCGTGATGGTCTGGATGGCGGCCGTGATCGCCGCCATGCCCGAGGCCATGCACAGGCCGCCGACGCCGCCCTCCATCGCCGCGACGCGCTTTTCCAGCACGTCGGTGGTCGGATTCATGATGCGCGTGTAGATGTTGCCCGGCACCTTGAGGTCGAACAGGTCGGCGCCGTGCTGC
This sequence comes from Rubrivivax sp., assembly GCA_046348125.1. Classification (GTDB taxonomy): domain Bacteria; phylum Pseudomonadota; class Gammaproteobacteria; order Burkholderiales; family Burkholderiaceae_C; genus Rubrivivax. The sequence goes on along the minus strand of JAXMEV010000002.1, from coordinate 573,959 downwards.
GTGTCGTCGAACGCGTACGAGGTGGTCTGGTAGATCGGCACGGCGACGGCGCGCGTCGTCGGCTCGGGGCTGTAGCCGGCATGCACGGCCAGGGTTTCGAGCTTCATGGGATGGTGTCCTTGCGAGTCGGAGTGCAACTCTAACCGGGCGATGGCGTCGGCCCATAATGCCGCGCGACCCGCTGCGCGCCGCCGCGATGCCCGGCACCGGCGCCGTCATCCGAACCCGCCAAGGAGCAGCATGACCCCACGCCAACGCATCGAAGCCGTGCTCGCAGGCCGCAGCCCGGACCGCGTGCCGGTGAGCCTGTGGCTGCACAACTTCGCCGAGGAAGGCACGGCGCAGGCGCTGGCCGCCGAGACCTTGCGGCTGCAGGAGCGCCACGGATTCGACTTCCTCAAGCCGCAGTCGCGCGCGCATTGTTTCGGCGAGATGTGGGGCCAGCGTTGCGAGCCCGCGCGCGGGCCGGCCGACTGGCCGGTGGTGGCCCGGCACGCGGTGCGCAGCGCGGCCGACCTCGAGCAGATCCGCGCCGTGCCGGCCGCCGGCGCGCTCGCCGAGCAGATCGAGGCGATGCGCCTGGTGCGCCGCGGCGTGGGCGACGCGGTGCCCATCGTCGCCACCGTGTTCGCGCCGATGATGATCATGACGCTGATGCACGCGGGCGGCGCGGCCGCAGCGCTGGCCCTGCAGCGCGAGGCGCCGCAGGCGCTGGCGCGCGCGCTCGACGCCATGACGACGACGCTGGCCGAGTTCACGCAGCGCGCCCTCGAGGCCGGCGTCGACGGCATCTTCTACGCCACCACCACCTGCAACCGCGGCCAGGCCACGCGCGCCGAGTACGAGCGCTTCCACGCGCCGTTCGACGCGCGCATCCTCGAAGCGGCGCGCCCGGGCTGGATGAACATCCTGCACATCTGCGGCCCGGCCATCGAGGCCGAGTGGTTCCGCGACGCCCCGGTGCCCATCGTGAGCTGGGCCACCACGCCGGGCAACCCGGGCCTGGCGCAGATGCGCGCGGCGAGCGGCAAGACGGTGCTCGGCGGCGCCCCGGGCAAGCCGCAGTTCGCCGCCCTGTCGGCCCAGGCGCTGCGCGCGCACGTGCGCCGCTCGCTCGACGAGATGCAGGGGCAGCGGCACCTGCTCGGCCCCGACTGCTCGATCAACCCCGGCTCGCCGGCGGACCTGATCGCCGCCGTGGTCGACGAGGTGCGCGCCTACCGGCCGCCGGCGCAGGCCTGAGCGCGGTGCGCTGAGGCCGCTGCTGCACCGCCGAAACGCCGTCCGAACGACGCCCGAAGCGCCGCCCGCACGACGCCCCGGATGCTGCGCTACGTCCTCGAGCGCCTGGCCTACGCCGCGATCTCGCTGGCGATCCTCGCGCTCACCGTGCTCGCGCTGACGCGCCTGGGCGGCGATCCGGCGCTGATGCTGGTCGAGCCCGGCGCGAGCCAGGCCGACATCGACGCCGTGCGCCAGCGCTTCGGCCTCGACCAGCCGTTCTGGGTGCAGTACGGCCGCTTCGTGCGGGCCGCGCTCGGCGGCGACCTGGGCACCTCGATCTACTACCGCACGCCGGTGATGGAGCTGTATCTGCAGCGCCTGCCGGCCTCGCTGGCGCTGGCCGGCGCGGCCTTCGCCTGGGCCGTGCTGCTGGGCGTGGGCGCGGGCATCGTCTCGGCCGTCTACCCCAACCGGCTGTGGGACCGCGCCAGCCGCCTCATCGCGCTTACCGGCATGTCGATGCCGGCCTTCTGGCTGGGCATGCTCTTGATCCTGCTGTTCTCGGTCGAGCTGCAGTGGCTGCCGTCGTCGGGCAGCGGCGACTTCGCCCACCTGCTGATGCCCGCGCTCACGCTCGGCTGGTATTTCGCCGCCTCGCACATGCGCCTGACGCGCTCGGCGATGCTCGAGGTGCTGGGCTCGGACCATGTGCGCCTGGCGCGCCTGAAGGGCCTGCCGGAATGGATGGTGGTGCTCGAGCACGCGCTCAAGGGCGCGCTGATCCCGGTGCTGACGCTGGCCGCGATCAACCTGGTGACGATGATCAACGCCGCCGTCGTCGTCGAGACCGTCTTTGCCTGGCCCGGCATCGGGCGCCTGCTCTACGAGGCGGTCTCGTTGCGCGACATCCCGGTGGTGCAGGTCGTGGTGCTGCTGGCCGGCGCGATGATCGTCGTGCTGAACCTCGTCACCGACTTGCTTTACGCGGTGATCGACCCGCGCATCCGGAGCGGCCGATGAGGACCGGAGGCGCCGACGCCGACCTGGGCGCGCCGGAGCGCGGCGGCAGCGCGGCGCGGCTGCCGCTGCTGGCGATCGCGGTGCTGCTGCTGTTCGTGCTCGTGGCCCTGCTCGGCCCCTGGATCGCGCCGCACAACGCCGAGCTGGGCTCGCTGTCCAACCGGCTCAAGCCGCCGGCCTGGCAGGACGGCGGCACGATGCGCTTCCTTCTCGGTACCGACCATCTCGGGCGCGACCTGCTCTCGCGCCTGATCATGGGCGCGCGCATCTCGCTCACCGTGGGCGCCGCCGCGGTGCTGGCCGCCGGCACGCTGGGCACGCTGCTCGGGCTGGTGGCCGGCTACCTGGGCGGCTGGGTCGACCAGCTCGTGATGCGCATCGTCGACGCCTGGATGGCGCTGCCCTCGCTGGTGTTCGCGATCTTCCTCGCCGCGCTGGTGGGCCCCAGCGAGCTGAACATCGTGCTCATCCTGGGCGCCGTGTACTGGACGCGCTACGCGCGCATCGTGCGCGGCGAGGTGCTCGCGCTGCGCGAGCGCGACTTCGTGCGCCTGGCCGTCGTCACCGGCTGCTCGCCGGCGCGCATCATGGCGCGGCATCTGCTGCCCAACGTGCTCAACACGGTGATCGTGCTCGCCACCCTGATGCTGGGCGTGGTGATCGTCACCGAGGCGTCGCTGTCCTTCCTCGGCGTCGGCGTGCCGCCGCCGCGGCCGGCCTGGGGCCTGATGCTGGCCGACGGCAAGAAGGGCATGCTGTCGGGCCAGTGGTGGCTCACCGTCTTCCCGGGGCTGGCGATCATGCTCGTCGTGCTCGCCGCCAGCGTGCTCGGCGACTGGCTGCGCGACCGCTTCGACCCCAAGCTGGCGCGGCGGCAGTGACGATGACGGCCCGGCCCCACGCCTCACTGCTGCAGGTGGAGGACCTGGTGGTGGGCTTCCCGCTCGGGCGCGGCCAGGCGCGCGTGCTCGACGGCGTGAGCTTCACGCTCGACGCCGGCTCGACGCTGGGCGTGGTCGGCGAGTCGGGTTCGGGCAAGAGCACGCTCGCCGCGGCGCTGGCACGGCTGCCGCAGGCCGGGCTGGCGATCACCGGCGGGCGCATCGTGTTCGACGGCCAGGAACTGCTGCGCATCGGCCAAGCGCAGATGCGCGCGCTGCGCGGCCGGCGCATCGCCACCATCTTGCAGGACCCGCTGCACTCGCTCAACCCGCTGCTGCGCATCGGCACCCAGATCGCCGAGACGCCGATGGTGCACGAGCGGTTGCCGCGCGCACGCGCCTGGGAGCGCGCGCGCGAGCTGCTGGCCGCGGTGCGCATCGCCAACCCCGAGGCGCGGCTGCGCGAGTACCCGCACCAGCTCTCGGGCGGCATGCGCCAGCGCGTGGCCGGCGCCATTGCGCTGGCCTGCGCGCCCGGACTGCTGATCGCCGACGAGCCGACCACGGCGCTGGACCCGACGGTGCAGGTGCAGTATCTGCAGCTGCTGAAGGACCTGCAGCGCACGCACGGCTTCGCGCTCATGCTCATCACGCACGACCTGGGCGTCGTCGCGCGCGTGTGCGACCGCGTGGCGGTGATGTACGCCGGGCGCATCGTCGAGCTCGGCGCCACCGCCGAGGTGTTGCAGGCGCCGGCGCATCCGTACACGCAGGCGCTGCTCGCTTCGCTGCCCACGGCGGCGGGCGTGGCCGGCTCGCTGCCGGCCATCCCCGGCCAGCCGCCCGATCCGGCGCATGCGCCCGGCGGCTGCGCCTTCCATCCGCGCTGCGCCAAGGCGCTGCCGCGCTGCCGCAGCGAGCGCCCGCCCGAGGTCGGCGTCGGCCCGGGGCGGCTGAGCGCCTGCTGGCTGAATGCCGACGCCGCCTGGCCGTCGGCGGCCGACAAGGAGGCCCGCGCATGAAGCCGCCGGCCAGCGACGCGCGGCCCGCTGCCGAGCCCGCAGCGGCGGCTTCAGCGACTGCAGCGCCCGCAGCGGCAGCCGCGACGCCGCTGCTGCAGACCGACGCCGTGCGCAGGCACTACCTCGGCGCGCGGCGCCTGGGGCGCGCACGCCGCGTCGTGCGCGCGGTCGACGGCGTGTCGATCGCGGTGCACGCCGGCCGCACGCTGGGCATCGTCGGCGAGTCGGGCTGCGGCAAGTCGACGCTGGCGCGGCTGCTGCTGCAGCTCGAGTCGCCCACCGCGGGCGCGGTGCGTTTCGATGGCCGCGATCTGGCGTCGCTGGACGCGACGGCCACGCGCGCCTACCGGCGTGCCGTGCAGGCGGTGTTCCAGGATCCGTATTCGTCGCTCAGCCCGCGCATGCGCATCGGTGCGCTGCTCGCCGAGCCGCTCGAGGTGCACCGCATCGGCGACGCCGCCGAGCGCAGGCGGCGGGTGGCGCAGATGCTGCAGTGGGTCGGCCTGCCCGCGGCGGCGGTGGCGCGTTACCCGCACGAGTTCTCCGGCGGCCAGCGCCAGCGCATCGCGATCGCGCGCGCGCTCGTGCTGCAGCCGCGCCTGGTGGTGCTCGACGAGCCGATCTCGGCGCTCGACCTGTCGATCCGCGCCCAGGTGCTCAACCTGCTGCACGATCTGCAGCAGCGCCTGGGCGTGGCCTACGTCTTCATCGCGCACGACCTGCACGCGGTGGCCGCCATCGCCGACACCATCGCCGTGATGTACCTCGGCGAGGTCGTCGAGACCGGCCCCGCGGCCGCGGTGGCCGGCCAGCCGGCGCACCCGTACACGCAGATGCTGTTCGCCGCCTCGCAGCTGACGCTGCAAGGCAGCGCCGCGCCGCGCGGCGAGCCGCCCAACCCCGATGCGCCGCCGCCGGGGTGCCGCTTCCATCCGCGCTGCCCGCAGGCGATGGAGCGCTGCCGCAGCGAGCCGCCGGCGCCGCGCCGCGTCGGCGCCGGCGTCGTAAGCTGCCACCTCTATCCCGTCCACCCCGTCTACCCGGAGAAGGAGCGATGATGAACAGACCGCTCGCAAGCGCCCGCCGTCGCCGCATGCTGCAAGCCGGTGCCGCCCTGAGCGGCGCCGGCGCACTGCCGCTGCTGTGGCCCCTGGCGGCGCAGGCCGCCCCCGAAGGCAAGCTCACCTGGGGCCTGTCGCTGTCGCTGACCAGCGCCTTCTTCGACCCCGGCGAAACGCCCGGCACCGGCGCCTCGCTGCTGCTGCAGTACGCGATGCACGACGCCGTCATGCGCCCGGTGGCCGGCAAGACCTCCGACCTCAGCCTGGCCGAGAGCCTGAACGCCAGCCGCGACGGCCTGGTCTACGAGTTCAAGCTGCGGCCGAACCTGAAGTTCCAGAACGGCGACCCGCTCACCGCCGAGGACGCGAAGTTCTCGTTCGAGCGCTACAAGGGCGCCAATGCCAAGGCGCTCAAGGAGCATGTGGCGGCGGTGGAGACGCCCGACGCGCGCACGCTGCGCTTCCGGCTCAAGAAGCCCTGGCCCGACTTCCTCGCCTTCTACGGCACCGCGGCCAGCGCCGCCGCCTGGGTGCTGCCGAAGAAGTACCTCGAGTCGGTCGGCGACGAAGGCTTCAAGAAGGCGCCCGTCGGCGCCGGCCCCTACCGGCTGGCGAGCTTCAAGCCGGGCACCGAGTTCGTCTACGAGGCCTCGGAGCATTACTGGCGCAAGACGCCCAACGTCAAGACGCTGGTGTTCAAGGTGATCCCCGACGCCACCACGCGCATGGCGGCGATGAAGCGCGGCGAGATCGACATCGCCTACGGCATCCAGGGCGAACTGGTGGCCGAGGCGCGCCGCACGCCGGGCCTGACGGTGAAGACGGCGCGCATCCCGGTCACCAACTTCATCGTCTTCGCGTCGATGTACGACAAGAGCTCGCCGTGGAGCGACCCGCGCGTGCGCCTGGCGGCCAACCTCGCCGTCGACCGCAAGGCGATCAACGAGGCCGTCTACATCGGCCTGGGCAAGGAGTCGAGCAGCATCATCCCGCACGCGATGGACGGCTACTGGGCACCGCCCGGCGGCGGCTATGCCTACGACCCCGAGCGCGCCAAGAAGCTGCTGGCCGAGGCCGGCCAGGCGCGCGGCTTCGACGGCGGCATGCTCTGGTGCGACGCCACCGAGGCGATGGCCGAGCCGGTGCAGGCGGCGCTGGCCGAGGTGGGCATCAAGGTGCAGCTGCGCGTCGTCGAGCGCGCCGCCCTCCTCAAGCAGATCGCCGACAAGAAGCTCACCGGCCTCGTTTTCACCGGCTCGGGCGCGCCCGGCAACGCCGCGGCGCGGCTGGCCCAGTTCGTGCGCCGCGACGGCACGCTGTCGTACATCCAGGACGACGAACTCGACAAGGCGATCGACGCGCAGAGCGCCGAGCTCGACCCGGCCAGGCGCAAGGCGACGCTCGACCAGATCCAGAAGACCCTGTACGAGCGCGCGATGTTCCTGCCGGTGATGGAGTACCCGTTCCCGGTCGTCGTCGGGCCGCGCGTGGGCGTCGACGGCGTCAACGGCATCCCGGGCAACCCGTACACCGGGCCCTACGAGGACATCACGATCAAGGCCGGGCGCTGATACGGCTTCGCATTCAACGCGCTGACCGCGTGGCTTCGCCTCGCCGTGCGTCAGCACTGTCTTCGGCTTCGCGCCTTGTTATCGCATTGAACGCGAAACCGTGTATGAGACACGGGCGCCGTGCGCTGCGCCGGAATCGGCCGTCCGGCATGAGCGCGCCGGGCCGCTCGCAAGCGCGAATACCGCAGCAGGCAGTGCCGAGGGTCGCCGCGTGAGCCTGCCCGCCGCCTGGCCCTGGGCCTCGGCCTGCGCGCAGCTGCAGGCCCTGCGCGAGGGCGAGGTGTCGGCGGTCGAACTGCTCGAGGCGACGCTCGCGCGCATCGAGCGCCTGCATCCGCGCCTGAACGCCGTCGTCGTGCGCGACGACGCGCGCGCCCGCGACGCCGCGCGCGCGGCCGACGCGGCACGGGCGCGCGGCGACGCCGGGCCCCTGCTCGGCCTGCCGATGACGGTCAAGGAGAGCCTGGCCGTGGCCGGCCTGCCGACGACGATGGGTGACCCGGCGCAGGCCGGCACCCGGGCCGCGGCCGACGCCGCCGTCGTGCAGCGCCTGCGCCGCGCCGGCGCCGTGATCCTCGGCAAAAGCAACGTGCCGCTCGGCAACGGCGACATCCAGACCGACAACGCGCTGTACGGCCTCACGCGCAACCCCTGGGACGGCGCGCGCACGCCCGGCGGCTCGTCGGGCGGCGGCGCGGCCGCGGTGGCCGCCGGCTGCGTCGCGCTCGAGATGGGCAGCGACATCGGCGGCTCGCTGCGCATCCCGGCCCATTTCTGCGGCGTGAGCGCGCTCAAGCCGACCTGGGGCCTGATCGACGATCGCGGCAACGGCCTGCCCGCCGCGCGCCTGGCCGCGCGCGACATCGCCTGCCTGGGGCCGATCGCGCGCAGCGCGGCCGACCTCGAGCTCGCGCTCGACGTCGCGGCCGGCCCGCGCGCCGAGGACGCCCCCGCCTGGCGGCTCGCGCTGCCGGCGCCGCGCGCCACGCGGCTGCGCGAGTTCCGCGTCCTGCTGCTCGACGAGCATCCGCTGCTGCGCGCGAGCGCGGCCACGCAGGCGCTGGACGAGCGGCTTCGCGACGGCTTGCGCCAGGCCGGGGCACGCTGGCTGCGTGCCGGCGAACTCGCGCCCGGCACGCTGCCCGATCTGTCCGAGCTGCACGACGTCTACCAGCAGCTCGTCATCGGCTCGACGCTGGGCACGCGGCCGGCGGCCTTCGAGGACGAGGCGCGCGCGGCCATCGCGCGGCTCGCCGCCGACGACGGCAGCTACGCCGCCACCCGCGTGCGCGCCGGCTTGCTCACGCACCGCCAATGGCTGCTCGCCGACGAGGCCCGGCAGCGCATCCGCCGGCAATGGGCGCGCGTGTTCGAGGCGGTCGACATCGTGCTCATGCCCACCTCGGTCAGCCCGGCCTTCGCGCACGACGCCAGCCAGCCGCGCGACGCGCGTGTCGTCGAGGTCGGCACGCAGGGCTACCGCTATCTCGAGCTGTTCGTGTGGATCGCCATCGCCAGCCTGGCGGGCCTGCCGGCGCTGAGCTTTCCGGTGCTGCGCTGGCAGGGCCTGCCGCTGGGCGCACAGGCGATGGCGCCCTGGCTGGGCGACCGCACCGCGCTCGCCTTCGCCAGGGCCTGGGAGACGGAGCTCGGCGGCTTCGAAGCGCCTGCCGGCTGGGACTGAAGACCTCCCGCCCGGAACCGCCCGTCCAGGACCCGGCGTGCGACACTGCGCCGAGCCCGCGCCATGCCCAGGATGCCCGACTCCCGCCACCCGCCTGATCCGCCGCGCGACGCCGGCACGACCGCCGCGGCAGCGCTCGGCGACGCCGATCTGCTGCGCCTGCAGACGCTGCTCGACGCGCTGCCCGCACCGCTCGAGCCGCTCGACCTGAGCGCGATCGACGGCTTCCTGTGCGGCGTGCTGCTGCAGCCGCAGGCGCTGCCGCCGCAGCGCTGGCTGCCCTACGTCAGCGACACCGAAGGCCGCGCCGCGCCCTCGGAGCCGACGGAGCTGCACGCGCTCGTGCTGCGCCGCCACGCGGAACTGGAGCGCGCGATCGCGGCGCGGCGCTGGTTCGATCCGTGGATTGCCGATCTCGGCGCCGACGCCGCGCCCAGCGAAGCCGTGCTGCCCTGGGCGGCGGGCTTCGCGCTCGCCGGCGAGCGCTTCCCGGCGCTGCTGGCGATCGACGACCCGGCGCTCGTGGAGCCGCTGGCGCTGGTGTTCATGCACTTCGACCCCGACGACCTCGAGGACGCCGAAGCGCTGCTGGCGGTCATCGACACCCTCGAGCCGCCTGCCGATCTGGCCGAGGCGGCCGAGGATCTGGTGCGCGCCGTGCTGCTCATCGCCGACGTCTCGCGGCCGCGCCGCGCGCCCGGGCCGCCGACGGCTGCAGGCGCGAATCGCCGCCGCACGCGCCCGCGCCTGCCGCAGCGGCCCCGGGCGCCCAGGGCCTGATGCGGCGCGCGCGCGCCCTACGCCAGCCGCTCGGCCAGATAGCCGACGACGTCGTCGATGCTGGCGAGCCGCCGGTAGTCGGCCTCGGGGATCTCGACGCCGAAGCGGCGGTGCCAGGCGACGATCACGTTGAGCCAGTCCATCGAGTCGAGGTCGACCTGGCGGCGCAGCGCACCTGCGGCGTCGAGCGTCGCGGGGTCGACCTCGGGCGCGATCTCGGCCAGGGCGGCCAGCACGCCGGCGCGGATCGAGTGGCGGTCCATCGTGCTCCTCACAGGGCTTCGGGTTGCTGCAGCCGCTCGGCCAGCGCGGCCAGGAAGCGCGCGCCGCGCTGGCCGTCGCTCACGCGGTGGTCGGCCGCCAGGCTCGCCTGCGCCACCGGCTGGGCGACGATGCGGCCGTCCTCGACCCAGGGCCGATCGCCGATGCGGCCGAAGCCGACCAGCGCCACCTGCGGCGGGTAGATGACGCCGAACACCGACTCGGCGCCGAGGTCGCCGAGGTTGGTGACGGTGATCGTGGCGTCGCTCAGCTCGCTGCTGCGCAGCCGGCCGGCGCGGCAGCGCTGCACGAGGTCGGCGAGCTCGCGCATCAGTTGCGGCAGCGGCTTGGCGGCGACGTCGTGCAGCGCGGGCGCGACGAGGCCGCCGCCGCGCAGCGCGATCGCGATGCCCGCGTGCACGGCGGCGCTCGGGCGAAAACGCCCCGCCTCGTAGTGGCCGTTAAGCTCGGGCGCCTCGGCCAGTGCCAGCGCCACGGCCTTGACCAGCAGCACCGCCGCCAGCAGCCGCTCGGCCAGCGGGTGCGCGGCGTTGTGCGCGGCCAGCCAGGCCAACGCGCGCGCCAGCGGCACCGTCTCGGCCAGGTAGTAGTGCGGGATCTCGCGCTTGGAGCGCGCCATCGCGGCGGCGATCGCCTGGCGCATCGCGCCAGGGTCGAAGCCGCGCTGCGGCGGCGGCGCGCCTTCCCGAGCGCCTTCCCGAGCGCCTTCCCGAGCGCCTTCCCGAGCGCCTTCCCGAGCGCCTTCCCGAGCGCCTTCCCGAGCGCCTTCCCGAGCGTCTTGCGGCGCGCCTTCTGCGGCGCCTTGTCCGGCGCCTTGTCCGGCCCCTTGCCGCGCGCCCGCGGGCAGCGCTGCCGGCACGGCGGCGGCCCCGCGCGCGGGTGTGCCGGCGGCCGCGGCAGCGCGCTCGACGTCTTCGAGCGTCACCGCGCCGTCGGCGCCGCTGCCCGCGAGCGCGCTCGCGTCGACCGCCAGTTGCGCGGCGCGCCGGCGCGCCGCCGGCGTCACGCGCGGGCGCGTCGGGTGGGCGGCGGGCGCGTCGGCATGCGGCGCGGCGGGCAGGCTCGCCGCGGCAAGGACCGCAGGGGTCTGGCCTGCCGCACGTGCCGCCTCGCCCTCGCCGCGCACCTGCGCCAGCACCGCGCCCACCGGCAGCGGCTGGCCGAGCGGCGCCAGCTCGTCGATCACGCCGTCGAGAAAGCATTCGACGTCGATCGCACCTTTGTGCGTCTCGACCACGGCCACCACGTCGCCGGCGTGCACGCGCTCGCCCGGCTTGACGTGCCAGAGCACGACGGTGCCGGCCTCCATGTCCGCGCCCATCGCGGGCATCCGGAACTCGGCCATCGGCGCCGTCCTTCAGCGCGCCGGCAACAGCGCGCGCGCCGCGGCGACGATCGCCTCGACGCTCGGCAGCGCCGCCGCCTCGAGCTGCGCCGCGTAGGGCACCGGCAGCTCGCGGCTGCACACGCGCCGCACCGGCGCGTCGAGCTCGTACAGCGCCTCCTCGGCCAGCCGGGCGGCGATCTCGGCCGAGATCGAGCCGCTCTTCCAGCCCTCGTCGACGATCACCACGCGATGCGTGCGCGCCACCGACGCGACGACGGTCGGCATGTCCAGCGGCCGCAGCACGCGCAGGTCGAGCACCTCGGCCTCGATGCCCTCGCACGCCAGCAGCTCGGCCGCCGCCAGGCACTTGGGCAGGCCGTTGCCGTAGGTGACGAGGCTGAGGTCGCGCCCCGGACGGCGCACCTTGGCGCGCGCGATGTCCACCGCCCGCACCGCGCCGTCGAGCTCGCCCTCCGCGTTGTAGAGCACCACGTGCTCGAAGACGAGCACCGGGTTCGGGTCGGCGAGCGCCGCCGCGAGCATGAAGCGCGCGTCCTCCAGGGTGGCCGGCGCCAGCACTTTCAGGCCCGGGATGTGCGCGTACCAGCCCTCCAGGCTGTGCGAGTGCTGCGCCGCGAGCTGGCGGCCGCCGCCGGTGGCCATGCGGATGACGAGCGGCAGCGCGAACTGGCCGCCGCTCATGTGCGCCAGGGTCGCCGCGTTGTTCATGATCTGGTCCAGCGCGAGCAGGCTGAAGTTGCAGGTCATGATCTCGAGGATCGGCCGCAGTCCGGCCAGCGCGGCGCCGATGGCAATGCCGGTGATCGCGTTCTCGGCCAGCGGCGTGTCGACGATGCGCTCGGGCCCGAATTCCTCGAGCAGGCCCTTGGTCACCGCATAGCAGCCGCCGTAGCGGCCGACGTCCTCGCCCATCACGAAGCAGCGGGGGTCGGCCGCGAGCGCCTCGCGCAGCGCCTGGCGGCAGGCCTCGCGGTAGCTGAGGCGCGTGCCGCCGGGCGCGACCACGCCCGCTGCGGCCGGCGCCGCCGCGGCGGCCGCAGCGGGCGGCGCCGCATTCGCATGGCTCGCGGCCGCCGCCGCAGCCGCCGCGGTCGGCGCGGCGTTCATGCGTCCTCCTGCACGACGCGCTCCATCAGCACGAAGCGTTCGAGATCTTCAACCGGCTCCAGCGTACCCGCCTCGGCGAAAGCGAGCGCGGCGGCGATCTCGGCCACCACCTCGGCCTCGATGGCGTCTTCCTCGGCCGCGCTCGACTGGTGGTTGCCGCGCATCCACGCGCGCAGGCGCTCGATCGGATCGAGCCGCTTCCATTGCTCGACCTCCTCGCGCGTGCGGTAGGCCTGGGCGTCGAACATCGAGTGGGCCCGAAAGCGGTAGGTGCGCGCCTCGAGGAAGAACGGCCCCGCGCCGGAGCGCACATGCGCCAGCGCGCGCCGCGCCGCGGTCTCGACCGCCACCACGTCCATGCCGTCCACCGGCTCGGCCGGCATGCGGTAGCCGCGCGCCCAGCGGAAGACCTCGGTCTCGCTCGCCGAGTCGGCCAGCGGCACGCCCATCGCGTAGAGGTTGTTCTCGCACACGAAGAGCAGCGGCAGCCGCCACAGCGCCGCCAGGTTCAGCGTTTCGTGGAAGACGCCTTCGCCGGCGGCGCCCTCGCCGAAGTAGCACAGCGTCGCCGCGCCCGGGCGCAGGCGCCGGTCCGCGAAGGCGATGCCGGCGGCCAGCGGCAGGCCGCCGCCGACGATCGCGTTGCCGCCGTAGAAGCGCCGTGCGCGGTCGAACAGGTGCATCGAGCCGCCGCGCCCGCGGCAGCAGCCCTCGGCCTTGCCCAGCATCTCGGCCAGGATGGCATTCATCGGCACGCCGTGCGCCAGCGCCTGGCCGTGCTCGCGGTAGGTCGCGACGACGGCGTCGCGCGCGGGGTCGCAGGCCGCCGCCACGCCCACGGCCACCGCCTCCTGGCCGTCGTACAGATGCAGGAAGCCGCGGATCGCCTGCGCCTGGTAGAGCTCGACACACTTGGCTTCGAAGCGCCGGATGCGCAGCATCTGCCGCCACAGCCGTTGCAGGTGCTCGCGATCGAGATGGAGCTTGTCGTTCATCGCCTGCGCCTCGAGCTCAGGGTTTCTCGTCGCTCTCGAGCGTCGACAGGTCGCCTTCGGGCAGGCCGAGCTCGCGCGCCTTCAGCAGCCGGCGCATGATCTTGCCGCTGCGCGTCTTGGGCAGGTTGCTGCGAAAGGCGATCTCCTTGGGCGCCACCGCTGCGCCCAGGCGCTTGCGCGCGTGGCCGAGCAGCTCGCGCCGCAGTGCCTCGCCGGCCTCGAAGCCGGGCCGCAGGGCGACGAAGGCCTTGACCACCTCGCCCACGGTGGCGTCGGGAATGCCGACCACGCCCGCCTCGGCCACCGCCGGGTGCTCCATGAGCGCGCTCTCGACCTCGAAGGGGCCGATCAGGTGGCCGGCCGACTTGATGACGTCGTCGCTGCGGCCGACGAACCACCAGCAGCCGTCGGCGTCGCGCCGCACGAGGTCGCCGCTCAGGTACAGGTCGTCCGCGAAGCAGCTGCGGTAGCGCTCCTCCTGGCCGAGGTAGGCGCGGAACATCGACGGCCAGCCGGCGCGCAGCGCAAGCTCGCCCTGCGCGTCGGGCGCGTCGACGACGTGCACGCGCTCGCCCTCGCGCCGCACGACGAAGGCCTCGACGCCGGGCAGCGGCCGGCCCATCGCGCCGGGCTTGATGTCGGCCGCCGCGGTGTTGGCGATCATGATGCCGCCGGTCTCGGTCTGCCACCAGTTGTCGTGGATCGGCAGGCCGAAGGCCTCCAGGCCCCACCACACGGCCTCGGGGTTGAGCGGCTCGCCGACGCTGGCCACGAAGCGCAGCGCCGGGCAGGGGAAGCGGCGCACGAACGCGCTGCCGCTCTTCATCAGCATGCGCAGCGCGGTGGGCGCCGTGTACCAGACGCTGACGCGCTCGTCGCGCAGTATGCGCAGCCAGCGCTCGGCGTCGAACTCGGCCTCGTCGACGATGCTGGTCACGCCGTGCAGCAGCGGCGCGACGATGCCGTACGAGGTGCCGGTGACCCAGCCCGGATCGGCCGTGCACCAGAACAGGTCGTCGTCGTGCAGGTCGAGCGCCCAGCGCCCGGTGGCGTAGTGCATCAGCGCCGCCTCGTGCACGTGCAGCGCGCCCTTGGGCGTGCCGGTGGTGCCGCTGGTGAAGTGCAGCAGCGCCGCGTCCTCGGCGCGCGTCGCCACGGCCGGCGGCGTGTCGGGCGCCGCCGCGACGAGCGCCGCGTAGTCGTGCGTGCCGGCCGGCGGCGGGGCGCCGCCTTCCTCGGCCACCACGATGACCTCGGTCAGGCTGCCCAGCGCCGCGCGCTGCGGCTCGATCTTGCGCCGGTACAGCGCATCGGTGGTGACCAGCGCCTTGGCCTGGGCGATCTGCATGCGCTTGGCGATCGGCTCCGGGCCGAAGGCGGCGAACAGCGGCGTCACCACGCAGCCCGCCTTGAGCGCGCCGAGCACCGCGACGTACAGCGGCTCGCTGCGGCCGGCGAGGACGAACACGCGGTCGCCGGGGCGCAGGCCGAGCGCGGCCAGCGCGTTGGCGAAGCGGTTGGTGGCCAGGCGCAGCTGCTCGAAGCTCAACGCATGGCGCGTGCCGTCGGCGGCGATGAAGCGCAGCGCCTCGCGCGCGGCGCGTGCCGTGCCGGCATGGCGGTCGACGGCGAGCCGCCCGATGTTGACCGTGCGCGCGCCGCGGCCGAACAGCTCGTCGCGCAGCGGCTGCCAGTCGAAACCGCCTGCCGGCTGCGGCCCGGCCAGCCAGGGCCGCACCCGCATCGCCTGCAGGTCCTTGCGGATCACGTCAGGGCGCAAGGCCACTCCTTCCTCCGCGCCGGCGCCGGTCGTTCACGGATTCATCGTCACGCCGAGTCGCTCGCGGCCCGGGCCCCGCTGGTACGTGCCCACGAGTTCAGCCCTGGCGAGCACGTGGCCGCGCATCGCGCGCTCGACGCCGTCCTTGTTCGCCTCGGCCGGCGGGAGCGCGAGCGTCGCGTCGAGCGCGTAGAGCTTGAAGAAGTAGCGATGGCGCCCAACCGGCGGGCAAGGCCCGCCCCAGCCGGCGCGCTGCCAGTCGTTGCGGCCGACGCGCGTGCCGGCGGGCAGCGGCGCGCCGCCTTCGGGCAGGCCGCGCGCATGCGCCGGGATGTCGTACAGCACCCAATGCACCCAGGTGCGCTGCGGCGCCGCCGGATCGGGCGCGTCGGGGTCGTCCACGATCAGAACGTAGCGCGCGGTGCCGGCCGGCGCACCTTGCCACTGCAGGGCGGGCGCGAGATCGGCGCCGTCGCAGGTGTGGCGTGCCGGAATCTCAGCTCCCGGCGCGAAGGCCGACGAAGTGAGCGCAAACACGACGGGCAAGGGGTTCATCACCGAGACTCCGCTGCGCACTGGCGCTGTGCTGCCTGCCGTTCGCCTGCCGGCGGCCGGCCCCTCAGCGCCGCACCTCGCGTTCACGCCGCTGGCCGCTCTCGATGGCCTGCACGATCGTGCGCATCTGCCCGGCCACGACCTCGAGCAGGTCGTCCAGCGTCACGACGCCGACCAGCAGGCCCCGCGCGTCGATCACCGGCAGCCGGCGCAGGCCCTTGCGCCGCATCGTCGCCAGCAGATCGGCAAACGGCACCGTCTCCGGCACCGTGACGACTTCGCCGGTCATCACGTCCTCGACGCGCAGCGTGCGGGGGTCCATCTCCTCGGCCACCACCGCGGTCACGATGTCGCGGTCGGTCAGCATGCCCACGACCTGACGCCCGGCGTCGCGGGCGTCGACCACCACCAGGCAGCCCACATGCTGCTCGCGCATGCGCCGCGCGGCTGCGCAAAGGGGCGTTCCCCGCTCGGCGACGACGACGACACGGCTGCAGATGTCGCCGGCGCTCAGGCTTTCCATCTTCATCGTACCCTCCACGCCGCCTCGGCGGGCAAGCCAAGCGTGACCGCACGGCTGGCCGCGGCGTTGAGTCCGCGCAAGCTTGGCGCACCCGCGCCGCGGCGCGCCCAACGCGGTGCCGGCAGTGAACTGGGGCACGATGCACGCGCAGTTCCTGCCTTCGACCGCGATCCGACCAGGGGATACTCGCACGCAGCGCTGCCGCGCCCAACCCCGTCACCGCGAGGCCCACGATGAAGGACTCCCGACGCCATGCGCCCTGGTACGCACCCTGGCGCAGCGTCGAGCGCGCGCCGGCAGACGAGAGCGACCCGGCCGACCTGGGGACCGCCTTCGGCCTCGACCTGAGCCTGCAGCCGCTGGACGATCCCGCGCCCCGCCGCGAGCGGCGCGGCCATCCGCGCGAGCAAGCCCGCGGATCGCGCCGCCGCTGAGCGGCCGCGGGCGCCGCTGCCGGCGCCGCCCACGCTCCTAGCGGACCAACAGCACGGGCACCTGCGTTTGGGCCAGCACCTTCGTGGCCACCGAGCCGAGCATGAGCTTGACCAGGCTGCCGTGGCCGCGCGAGCCCATCACGATGAGGTCGAACCCGCCCTTGGCCGCGCGCGCAACCACCGCTTCGGCCGGCTGCTCGACCTTGGCCTCGAACGTGGCCCGGATGCCCTGCCTGGCGAAGAAGGTTCGGATCGGCTTGAACACCTTCTCGGCGGCATCGGCGTAATAGGCCTTGAGCGCGTCGCGCCCGATCACCGCGGCCGCCCGCCCCGGCAGCGGCTGCACCGCGTGCAAGACGGTGTACTCATGCTGCGCCCCGAGCCATTCGTCGTGCGCCGCCAGATAGGCGAGCATGCGCTTGGTGTAGGGACTGCCGTCGACGGCGGCGAGGATCTTCATGACGACTCCTGGTCTCGCGACCTGTGCATGATGACAGCGTTGCGGCTGCGGGGATTGACCGGGCTCAGCGGCGAGGATCCAGCGCGCACGAGCCGGCGCCGGACGCAGCGGCTCGGCGCATCGGGCGCCGATCATTCCGGCGTACCGCGACGAACCCGGGCCGCCGATTCAGCGCTGGCGGCGCAGCCGCCGAGCTCGCAGGCGATGCGGTCGACCATGTCGGCCAGCGCCGGGCCGACGACGTCCATCAGGCGCAGCAGCGTCAGCTCGGACGCAGGCGCGGCAGCCGCGAAGGCGAACACCCTTCTGCGCTCGACGACCAGCGGCACGGCCACCCGCGCCAGCCTGCCTTCATCGGACGGCAACGAGACGACGAAACGCTGTCGCTCGCGCTCGGCATGCGCGCGCTCGACCCGCGCGCGAACATCATGCCGGCTGCCGCCAAGGTTGCGCTGCATGCCGGCGATCAGCTGCACGCGCTCGCCCACAGGCGACGCGACGAGACAGGCCAGGCCCAGTGAGCTGCTCGCCAGCGGCAGGTAGAGCCCGGCATCGATCGCCGCCGTCGGCCGACCCTGCGGCGGGTGCACCGCATCGAGCAGCAGAATGCGCGTGCGCTCGCGCGTGCCGAGGGCGACGCTGAGGCCGTACTCACCGGCAAACCGCTGCATCTGCCGCCTGGCCGAGCGCTGCAGCCGCTGCTGGCGCTGCAGCGACGCGCCGAAGCCCAGTACGCGCGAGCCCACGATGTACCTGCGCGAGGATTCGTCGCGCTGCAGGAAGCCCATTGCGACCAGCGTCCCGCAGAGGCGCGACACGGTCGCCTTGGGCAGCCCGGTGATTTCGACCAGCTCGCGATTGCTCAGGATGGGATCGTGCTCGAAGGCGCCGAGCAGCTGCAGCCCTTTGGCCAGCGCGTCGACGAAATCCGCCCGACGCTCGCGGGCCGGGCCCTCGCGTTGCGGATGGCGCGTGGCTGCAACCCTCACCCCTAGTCCTGCCGGAAAGCCGCTGTATGTGGAGTGCAACGGGATTGTTCCGACCAGCGGAACGACGCGAGTTTACCGCGCCGAATGCCGGATGCGTGCTCAGACTCCGGCCGGTTGGGCATTCACTCGGAATGGAGCAATCGATGAGCTTGCGAACGACAGCAATCGCCGCGGCGGCCGCGCTGGCCAGCCTCAGCGCCTTCGGCCAGGGTTCCACCGTCACGGTGGGCGGCGTCTGGGATGCGGCAGTCCGATCCGTCAAGAACTCCCAGGGCACCATGCTCTCGGAAGTGAGCGGCAGCAACTCGACGACACGGATGTTCATCCGCGGCAGCGAGGACCTGGGCGGCGGCTGGAAGGCCGGCTTCCACATCGAGGGCACGATGTTCTCCGACACCGGCACGACATCGGCGCAATTCTGGGATCGCCAGTCCACGGTGAACCTGTCGGGCCCCTGGGGTGAAGTGCGCCTCGGCCGCGACTGGGTGCCGTCCTTCCTGTCCTACGCCGCCGCGGACCCGATGGGCTACGTCGGCGTGGGCGGTATGGGTACCCTGGTTTCACCGACGGCGACCGTCGCGAACACCCGTGCCTTCGGTGCGGTGCCGCCGACCACCTCACGCTCGAACAACGCGGTCGAGTATTGGCTGCCCGACCTCGGCGGCTTCTACGGCCAGTTCATGATGGGCGCCGGCGAGAACAGCAACGCCTCGGGCAGCTTCAAGCTCGAAGGCGGCCGCCTCGGGTTCCGCGCTGCCGGCGCGGATGTTTCGGCGCACCTGACGCAGTCGCGCATCGACGCCACGGGTTCGAAGTGGAGCGAGTCGGGCGTGACCGGGATCTACATGACCGGCGGCGGCATCCGGTTGACCGCCGCCTGGGTCGACCTCAAGTACATGAGTTCGAAGCAGTCGACTCTGCTCGTCGGCGTGAGCGTGCCCATGGGCCCGCACGCGATCCGGGCCAGCTACGGCCGTGCCGACCAGAAGGGCACCGACGCCGCCGGAAAGAGCATCGACGACAACGACGGCCAGTTGTATGCGCTCAGCTATGTATACAACCTGTCCAAGCGTACGGCGCTCTACGCCAATGCGGCGCGGGTGAACAACAAGGGCAAGGCGACCTACGCGATCGCGGGCGGTCCGGCCGGTGCCGCCCCGGGCACGAACTACGACGGCTACGAATTCGGCCTGCGGCACGCGTTCTGAACGAGCGGGATGTGCGCGCGGGGGTTGCGGCCGCAATGGCCGGCCCCTCGCCGCACGCAGCTCAGACTTCGACGGTCCACGCGCCGTCGTAGCCCGCGCTCTCGCCCTTGGCGCGCAGGCCGCGCGCATTGCACAGCACGCGTGCCGGGCGCCGCCCGGGGCGCGGCACGAGGTAGTCGTGCCGGCAGTGCAGATGCCCGTGCAGCCACAGGTCGGCGCGCGCGAGCAGGTCGTCGTCGGCGTTGCAAAAGCTCGCCGTGGCGGGATTGAGGCCGTAGCGCGGGTCGGCGCTGCGCGCGCTCGGCCCGAAGTGCGTGATCGCGACCGTGGCGTCCCAGCGCCCGCGCGCGGGCTGCGCCAGTTCCTGTTCGAGCCAGGCGCGGCAGGCGAGCGCCTGTGCGCGCAGGCGCTCGGCGTCGAGCGCCCGGCCTTGGTCGGTGGCGCCCATCAGGCGCAGGAAGTAGCCGGCGGCACGCATGCAGCGCGCGCGCTGCGCCTCGCCCATCAGATCGAAGTCGTTCCAGCGCACCGTGCCGAGGAGCCGCACGCGGCGCCCGTCGCGGCCGGCGTGCACGACGGATTCGCGCTCGAGCAGCGCGAGCCCGAGTGCGGCCAGACGCGCGCGCAAGCGCGGCCAGGCCGCGCCGACGTCGCGGCCGTCGAACTCGTGGTTGCCGGCGACCACCAGCACCGGCACCGGCCAGCCGGCGAAGCGCTCGTAGCCGGCCCAGGTGGCGTCGATGTCGCCGGCCAGCACCAGCAGCTCGGCGTCGGGCGCGGGCTGCGGCGTGAACGCCTCGGTTTCCAGATGCAGGTCGGACAGCAGCTGCAGCCTCATGCTGCGGCCCGCCCGCGGGCGGCGCCCGCCGCCGGGCAATCCGCGCCGCGCCGGCGCCTCAAGCCGCCGCCAGCCGCTGCGCGATGCGCTCGCGCGTCTCGCGCAGTTCGGGCGGCAGGTGGTGGGCGAGCGTCGTGAACAGCTCGTCGTGCAGCGCCAGCTCCTGCTGCCAGGCTGCGCGGTCGATGCCGATCACGGACTGGAACTGCTCGCGCGTGAACGCCAGCCCGCTCCAGCGCAGGTCCTCGTAGGCCGGGCTCAGGCCGAAGGCGTTGGCGTGGGCGCCGGCGCGGCCCTCGAGGCGGCCGAGGATCCACTCGAGCACACGCATGTTCTCGCCATAGCCGGGCCAGACGAACTTGCCGTCGGCTCCCTTGCGGAACCAGTTGACGCAGAACACGCGCGGCAGCGTCGCGCCCGCTTCCTGCAGCCTGGCGCCCAGGTCCAGCCAATGCCGGAAGTAGTCGCTCATGTGGTAGCCGGTGAAAGGCAGCATCGCGAACGGATCGCGCCGCACGATGCCGGTGGCGCCGGCCTGCGCCGCGGTGGTCTCGCTGCCCATCGTGGCGGCCATGTAGATGCCCTCGGCCCAGTTGCGCGCCTCGGCCACCAGCGGCACGGTGGTGCTGCGCCGGCCGCCGAAGACGAAGGCGTCGATCGCGACGCCGTCGGGATCGTCCCACTGCGCGTCGAGCACCGGGTTGTTCGTCGCCGCGACCGTGAAGCGGGCGTTCGGGTGCGCGGCCTTGGCGCCGGTGGCCTTGCCGATCTCGGGTGTCCAGTCCTTGCCCTGCCAGTCGATCAGGTGCGCCGGCGGCTCCGCGGTCATGCCCTCCCACCAGACGTCGCCGTCGTCGGTGAGCGCGACGTTGGTGAAGACGACGTCGCGCCCGAGCGAATCCATGCAGTTCGGATTCGTCTGGTAGTTGGTGCCCGGCGCGACGCCGAAGTAGCCGGCCTCGGGGTTGATCGCGTACAGGCGGCCGTCGGCATGCGGCTTGATCCAGGCGATGTCGTCGCCGATCGTCGTGACCTTCCAGCCCTCGTAGCCGGCGGGCGGCACGAGCATGCTGAAGTTGGTCTTGCCGCAGGCGCTGGGGAAGGCGGCTGCGACATGGTATTTCCTGCCCTGCGGGTCGGTCACGCCCAGGATCAGCATGTGCTCGGCCAGCCAGCCCTGCTCGCGCCCCATGGTGCTGGCGATGCGCAGCGCGAAGCATTTCTTGCCCAGCAGCGCGTTGCCGCCGTAACCCGAGCCGTAGCTCCAGATTTCGCGCGACTCGGGGTAGTGGACGATGTACTTGGTCTTGTTGCAGGGCCAGCTCACGTCCTGCGCGCCGGGCGCGAGCGGCGCGCCCACGCTGTGCACGCAGGGCACGAATTCGCCGTGGCTGCCCAGCACGTCGAGCGCGCCGCGGCCCATGCGCGTCATCACGCGCATGCTCAGCGCCACGTAGGGGCTGTCGGTCAGCTCGACGCCGATGTGCGCGATGTGCGAGCCCAGCGGCCCCATCGAGAAGGGCACGACGTACAGCGTGCGGCCGCGCATCGCGCCCTTGAAGAGGGCGTTCGGGCCGGTCTCGAGCAGCGCGCGCATCTCGGCCGGATCCATCCAGTTGTTGGTGGGGCCGGCGTCGTCGCGGCTGCGGCTGCAGATGAATGTTCTGTCTTCGACGCGCGCCACGTCGCCGGGGTCGCTGCGCGCGAGGAAGCTGCCCGGGCGCAGTTCCGGGTTCAACCGCAGCAGCGTGCCGGCGGCGACCAGACGGTCGGCCAGGCGCTGGTATTCCTGCTCGCTGCCGTTGCACCAGTAGACCTCGTCGGGCTCGGTCAGGGCAGCGATCTCGGCCACCCAGGCGATCAGCCTGGCATGCGTGACGTAGCCGGGGACGTTGAGGCGAATGCCCTCCATCGCGGGTTGGTTCATCGGGTCTCCAATCGTGAAAAGGCCGGGGAAGCGGGATTGGGCGAACCCCCTGGTCGCGCCGCCCGGCCATGCGGCCGCTGGCGGCAAGCGCATGCGCGCGGCGAAGGGCCTCGCCCAATACCGTGTCGCCCCGGGCACCGAGTCGCGACGCCCCCGCGGCCGGCGGGTGCGGCGGCGGGGGACGGGAATTGTGCCGCCAATCCCCGAGGGCGGGCACCGCCCGTCCGCAGGGGCGGTCGCCGGCCCGCGCCGGCGGCGTGCTAAAAACCCGGCCATGGCGGCGGCACGCACGATCCGCATCGCAAGCGTCAACCGCGCCCGCGCCCGCGAGCTGCTCGCTGGCGAGCGGCGCGTGCTCTCGGCGATCGCCAAGCAGCCGGTGATGCCGGGCGAGGCGGTCGCCGTGGGTCCGCTCGGCCTGGAAGGCGACGAGCAGGCCGACCTGTCGGCGCACGGCGGCCTGGACAAGGCCTTGTACGCCTATCCGAGCGAACACTACCCGTTCTGGCAGACCCTGCGCGCGCAGGCCGGCGCGGCCGCCTGGGGCCAGGCTCTGGCGCCGGGCGCGCTGGGCGAGAACCTGACGCTCGCCGGCGTGCTGGAGAGCGAGCTGTGGATCGGCGACCGCCTGCATCTGCCCGACTGCGTGCTGGCGGTGAGCGCGCCGCGCCGTCCCTGCTTCAAGCTCGACGCCGTGATGGGCTTCGCGCAGGCCTCCCGCATGATGGTGCAGTCGGGCTGGTGCGGCAGCTACCTCGCCGTGATCGAGCCCGGCAGCGTGCGCGCCGGCGACCGGGTCGAGTTGCGGCCCGGGCCGCGCGAAGTCAGCCTGCGCGAGCTGTTCAAGGCGCGCGCGCGGGCCTGATGGCCGCGGCCGCGCCACCGCGATCGGCGCGCGGCAAGCGCGTGGCATGGCACAGTGCAGCCCATGCTCGCCTACCGCCACGGCTTCCACGCCGGCAACCACGCCGATGTGCTCAAGCACCTCGTGCTCGCCGAGGTGCTGTCCTATCTGAACGGCAAGGACAAGGGCTGGCGCTGCGTCGACACCCACGCCGGCGCGGGCGGCTACTCGCTCGTCGGCGCGCAGGCCGGCAAGCGGCGCGAGTTCGAGCAGGGCATCGGCCGCCTCTTCGGGCGGCGCGACCTGCCGGCGCCGCTGCAGGCCTATGTCGAACTGGTGCGCCGCTTCAACGACGGCGGCGCGCTGCGCCAGTACCCCGGCTCGCCCGCGATCGCCCGCATGCTGATGCGGCCGCAGGACCAGCTGCGCCTGTTCGAGCTGCACCCGACCGAGGCCAGGATCCTCGCCTCCTATCTCGGCTCGGAACCGGGTGTCGAGGTGCGGCCGGCCGACGGCTTCGCGGCGCTCAAGTCGGTGCTGCCGCCGCCCACGCGCCGCGGCGTCGTGCTGATCGACCCGCCCTACGAGATCAAGACCGACTACGCCAAGGCGCTGGCGGCGCTGCGCGAGACGCTCTCGCGCTTCGCCGAGGCGGTGGTGATCGTCTGGCTGCCGCAGCTGCAACTGCTGGAAGCGGCGCAGCTGCCGCAGCGGCTGAAGGCCAGCGCCGACGCGCAGGCGAAGAAGGGCTGGCTGCACGCGCGGCTCACGGTGGCCGAGGCCGACGCGCGCGGCTTCGGCATGCTGGGCAGCAGCGTCTTCGTCGCCAACCCGCCGCACACGCTGCACGCCACGCTGGCGCCGCTGCTGCCCTGGCTGGCTGCGGCGCTGGCGCAGTTCGACGGCGCCAAGGGCGTGGTCGAGCGCTCGCGCGCCGGCTGATCGGGCGAAGATCAGTCGATGCCGCGCGCGCGCTCGGCCCTGAACCTGGCGCGCCAGGCCGCGAAGGCGCCGGCCTCGAGCGCCGCGCGCGCCTCGCGCATCAGGTTCAGGTAGTAGTGCAGGTTGTGGATGCTGGCCAGCATCGGCGCCAGCATCTCGCCGCAGCGCTCGAGGTGGTGCAGGTAGGCGCGGCTGAAGCCGCCGCTCACGCTGCCGTCGGCCAGCGTCGTGCCGCGGCAGGCATGGCAGCCGCACGTGGGATCCAGCGGGCGCGGGTCGGCCTTGTGGCGCGCGTTGCGGATCTTCAGGTCGCCGTAGCGCGTGAACAGATGGCCGTTGCGGGCATTGCGCGTCGGCATCACGCAGTCGAACAGGTCGACGCCCTGCGCCACGCCCTCCACCAGATCCTCGGGCGTGCCCACGCCCATCAGATAGCGCGGCTTGTGCGCCGGCAGCCGCGCCGGCGTGTGCGCCAGGATGCGCAGCATGTCCTCCTTGGGCTCGCCGACGCTCACGCCGCCGATCGCGTAGCCGGGGAAATCCAGCTCCGCCAGGCGTGCCGCCGACTCCTCGCGCAGCGCCTCGTACATGCCGCCTTGCACGATGCCGAACAGGGCATTGCGGTTGGCGAGAAGCGCGCACTCGGCCTGGCTGCGCCGCGCCCAGCGCAGGCTCAACTCCATCGACGCGCGCGCCTCGTCCTCGCTGGTCAGGCGGCCCGCGGTCTCGTAGGGCGTGCACTCGTCGAGCTGCATCGCGATGTCGGAGTCGAGCACGGTCTGGATCCGCATGCTGAGCTCGGGCGTGAGGAAGAGCCGGTCGCCGTTGACGGGGCTGGCGAAGCGCACGCCTTGCTCGCCGATCTGGCGCATCGCGCCCAGGCTCCAGACCTGAAAGCCCCCGCTGTCGGTGAGCATCGGCCGCGGCCAGCCCTCGAAGCGGTGCAGGCCGCCGAAGGCGCCGATCACGTCGAGCCCCGGGCGCAGCCAGAGGTGGAAGGTGTTGCCGAGGATGATCTGCGCGCCCATCTCGAGCAGCGAGCGCGGCAGCACGCCCTTGACGGTGCCGTAGGTGCCCACCGGCATGAACATCGGCGTCTCGACGACGCCGCGGTTCAGCGTCAGACGGCCGCGGCGCGCGCGGCCCTCGGCGGCGAGGATCTCGAAGTGCAGCATCGGCGCGATTGTCGCGTCCGCGCCCCGGAGCCGAGCATGGCGCCGCGCCCGGCGCCGCTACCTGGGCTCGGTTGCGCGCGCCAGCAGCATCGCGTCGCCGTAGCTGAAGAAGCGGCAGCGCGCCTGCACCGCGTGCCGGTACAGCGAACGCACATGTTCGAAGCCGGCGAAGGCCGAGACCAGCATCAGCAGCGTGCTGCGCGGCAGGTGGAAGTTGGTGAGCAGCAGGTCGACGGCGCGGAAGGCGAAGCCCGGCGTGATGAACAGCTCGGTCTCGCCGCGGCAGGCCTGCACCGTGCCGTCGGCCGAGCGCAGCGCGGCCGACTCGAGCGCGCGCAGCGAGGTCGTGCCGACGGCGACGATGCGGCCGCCGGCGGCACGCGTGGCGGCGACGGCGGCGGCGGTGTCCGCGCCGACCTCGAACCACTCGCTGTGCATGCGGTGGCGGGCGAGCTCTTCCACGCGCACCGGCTGGAAGGTGCCGGCGCCCACGTGCAGCGTCAGCGCCGCGCGCCGCACGCCGCGCGCGGCCAGCGCGGCGAGCAGCGGCTCGTCGAAGTGCAGCGCTGCCGTCGGCGCGGCCACCGCCCCCGGGCGCGCGGCGAACACGGTCTGGTAGCGGCGTTCGTCGTCCGCGCCGTCGGCATGCGCGATGTACGGCGGCAGCGGCACATGGCCGTGGCGCTCGAGCAGCTCCAGCGGCGCGCCGGGAAAGCGCAGGCGAAAGAGCGCATCGTCCGGCCCGCCGCGTCCCAGCACTTCGGCATCGAAGGCGTCGGCCAGGCGCAGCCGCGTGCCCGGGCGTGGTGACTTGCTCGCGCGCAGATGCGCCAGCACCTCGTGCCCGGGCAGCACGCGCTCGACCAGCAGCTCGACGGCGCCGCCGGTGGCCTTGACGCCGAACAGCCGCGCCTTGACGACGCGCGTGTCGTTGAACACCAGCAGGTCACCGGGCGCGAGCAGCGCGGGCAGTTCGCGCAAGGTGCGCTCGACGGGCAGCGCGCCGCGGCCGTCGAGCAGCCGCGCGGCGCTGCGCTCGGGCGCAGGGTGTTGCGCGATCAGCTCGGGCGGCAGCTCGTAATCGAAGTCGGCGGTGGTGTAGCGGCGCATCGGCACGGCGGGCGGCGGCAGCCTGGAGCGGATGTTCGCGGCGCGCAGGTCGGCGGCGGCCCTTGCGCCGCCGGCCCGCGGAGGCTTCGCCTGTGCGGCCCGCCGAGGCTGCGCCGGCGCGGCCGGCCGCTTCGCGGTACCCGGGACGGCGAGAATTGTTCCATGCCCACCCCGAAAGCGCCGACCCGCGATGCAAGCCCCGGCAGAGCGCCGGAGCCCGGGCGGCGGCCGGCGACGGCCCGCACCACCATGGCCGAGCCGGCCGGCGCGCGCGTCCTCTCGGCGCCGGCGCGCGCGCTGCGCAAGCTCGGTCTCGTGCGCGACATCGACCTCGCGCTGCACCTGCCGCTGCGCTACGAGGACGAGACGCGCCTCGCGCCGATCGCCACGCTGCGCGACGGCCAGCAGGCGCAGGTGCAGGGCCAGGTGCGCGCGGCGCGCGTCGAGCAGCGCACGCGGCGCCAGCTCGTCGTGCGCCTCGCCGACGCCAGCGGCGAGCTGGTGCTGCGTTTCCTGCACTTCCATCCGGCGCAGGAGCGGGCGATGGCGCCGGGCCGGCTGCTGCGCGCGCTGGGCGAGGTGCGCGTCGGGCTGCTGGGGCGCGAGATGGTGCACCCGGCGGTGCGTGTGGTCGCCGGCGACACGCCGCTGCCGCAGGCGCTGACGCCGGTGTACCCGGCGAGCGCGCAGCTGCCGCAGGCCTATCTGCGCAAGGCGGTCGCCGGCGCGCTGGCGCGCGCGCCGCTGGCCGAGCTGTGGCCGCCCGCGCTGCTGCCGCCGGCGCTCGCCGGCGGCCCCACGCTGCGCGCCGCGCTCGACGCGCTGCACCACCCGGCGCCCGGACAGGCGCTGGCGACGCTGCAAGACCGCAGCCACCCGGCCTGGCAGCGCCTGAAGTTCGACGAACTGCTGGCGCAGCAACTCGCGCAGGCGCAGGCGCAGGCCCTGCGTGCCGCGCTGCGCGCGCCGGCGCTCGCGGCGCGCGCCGGCGCGCTGCACGACGCGCTGCGCGCCGCGCTGCCCTTCACGCTCACCGCGGCACAGCAGCGCGTGGCCGCCGAGATCGAACGCGACCTGGCACGCGCGCAGCCGATGCACCGCCTGCTGCAAGGCGATGTCGGCGCCGGCAAGACCGTGGTCGCGGCGCTGGCCGCGGCGCGTGCCATCGACGCCGGCTGGCAATGCGCGCTGATGGCGCCCACCGAGATCCTGGCCGAGCAGCATTTCCGCAAGCTCGTGGGCTGGCTCGAGCCGCTGGGCGTGCAGGTGGCCTGGCTCAGCGGCAGCCGCAAGGGCCGCACGCGCGCGCGCATGCTCGAGCAGGTGGCCTCGGGTGCGGCCGGCCTCATCGTCGGTACGCATGCCGTGATCCAGCGCGACGTCGTCTTCGCCCGCCTCGGCCTGGCGGTGGTCGACGAACAGCACCGCTTCGGCGTCGCCCAGCGTCTCGCGCTGCGCGCCAAGCTCGCCGAGCACAGCCTCGAGCCGCACCTGTTGATGATGAGCGCGACGCCGATCCCGCGCACGCTGGCGATGAGCTACTTCGCCGACCTCGACGTCAGCACCCTCGACGAACTGCCGCCCGGCCGCACGCCGGTGCTGACGCGCGTGTTCGGCGAGGACAAGCGCGCGCAGGTGATCGCCAGGATCCGCGACGAGCTCGCCGCCGGCCCCGCACGGCAGGTCTACTGGGTCTGCCCGCTGGTCGAGGAGAGCGCGCACGTCGACCTGCAGAACGCCACCGCCACCCACGCCGAGCTGGCCGCCGCGCTGCCCGGCACGCAGGTCGGCCTGCTGCACGGGCGCATGAGCGCAGCCGAGAAGACGGCCGTGATGGCGCGCTTCACCGGCGGCGAGACGCGCGTGCTGGCGGCCACCACCGTGATCGAGGTCGGCGTCGACGTGCCGGCCGCCAGCCTGATGGTGATCGAGCATGCCGAGCGTTTCGGCCTGGCGCAGCTGCACCAGCTGCGCGGCCGCGTCGGGCGCGGCTCGGCGGCCAGCGTGTGCGTGCTGCTGTACGCGGCGCCGCTGTCGGCCACCGCCAAGCAGCGGCTGCGCGCGCTCGCCGAAACCGCCGACGGCTTCGAGATCGCCCGCCGCGATCTGGCCATCCGCGGCCCGGGCGAGTTCATGGGCGCGCGTCAGAGCGGGCAGGCGCTGCTGCGCTTTGCCGACCTCGAAGCCGACGCCGCCTTGCTCGATGCGGCGCGCACGCTCGCCCCGCGCCTGCTGCGCGAGCAGCCCGAGGCAGCCGCCGCGCATGTGCAGCGCTGGCTGGGCCCGGCCTCGGAATTCATCAAGGCCTGAACGCGCGGCGAGCGCGCCGCCGCCTTCGATAATCGCGCGATGGATGCCCTGCTGCCGCTCGTCGACTTCGTGCTGCACGTCGACCGCCACCTGCGCGAGTTCGTGCTGGCGTACGGCGCCTGGGTGTACGCGCTGCTGTTCGCGATCATCTTCGTCGAGACCGGGCTGGTGGTGATGCCCTTCCTGCCCGGCGACTCGCTGCTGTTCGTCGTCGGCGCCCTGTGCGGCGTGGGACTGATGCACCTGGCGCCGTCCGTCGCGCTGCTGTGGCTGGCCGCCGTGCTCGGCAATCAGACCAACTACACGATCGGCCGCGCCGTCGGGCCGCGCGTGTGGCGCTGGGAACAGAGCCGCTGGTTCAACCGGCGCGCCTTCGAGCAGGCACACGCCTTCTACGAGCGCTACGGCGGCATCACGCTGGTGGCGGCGCGCTTCATGCCCTTCCTGCGCACCTTCGCCCCCTTCGTCGCCGGCGTGGCGGCGATGACGCGCGGCAAGTTCACGCTCTACGACGTCAGCGGCGGCGGCCTGTGGGTGGGCAGCATCGTGCTCGCCGGCTACCTGTTCGGCAACCTGCCCTGGGTGCAGGCCAACTTCTCGCTCATCGTGTGGCTGATGATCGGCCTGCCGGGCGTGCTGGCGCGGGCCGGCGCCTGGCGCGCGCGCCGGGCCGCGGCCACGCGCTGAGCGCGACGACGCGCGCGCGCCTGGCGCAGACGGCACGCCCGGGCGCGCCGGCGCCGCGGCGCGTTCAGCGCGCCGGCCGCGCGGCCTGCGGCCCGGCCCAGGATGCCCGCAGGCGCTGCAGTTCGCGCCACAGCTCCGGCGGCAGCGCCGCCGCCTCGAGCACGCGCATTTCGAGCCCGCTGCGCAGGTCCAGCGAGGAGTCGAAGCAGCCTTCGAGGTAGGGGACCGCTATGCGGCGCGGCGGCGTGTCGAAAGGCGTGTCGAACATGGGCGTGGTGCGGGGCGGCCGGGTCGTCGTGGGCGGTCAGCGGGTGCTGCGCCGAGCGTCGCACGGGGCCCGCGCGCGGGGACACCCCCGGTTCGCGGGTCGGCGCCCGCTGCGGCCGCGCGCGCGTGCACTTCGCCACAATCGGGCCATGACGCTGACCGAGCTCAAGTACGTCGTCGCCGTGGCGCGCGAGAAGCACTTCGGCCGCGCCGCCGAGGCCTGCTTCGTCTCGCAGCCCACGCTCAGCGTGGCGATCAAGAAGCTCGAGGAGGAGCTCGATGCGCGGATCTTCGAGCGCGGCGCGAACGAGGTCTCGGTGACGCCGCTGGGCGAACAGATCGTGCGCCAGGCGCAGCAGGTGCTCGAGCAGGCGGCGGCGATCCGCGAGATCGCCAAGCTCGGCAAGGACCCGCTCGCCGGGCCGCTGCGCCTGGGCATCATCTACACGATCGGGCCCTATCTGCTGCCCGAGCTCGTGCGCCAGGCGATCGAGCGCGTGCCGCAGATGCCGCTCGTGCTGCAGGAGAACTTCACCGCCCGGCTGCTCGAGATGCTGCGCAACGGCGAGCTCGACTGCGCCATCATGGCCGAGCCCTTCCCCGACGCCGGGCTGGCGGTGGCGCCGCTGTACGACGAGCCTTTCGTCGCCGCGGTGCCCGTGCAGCATCCGCTGGCGCGGCGCAAGACGCTCACCGCCGAGGAGCTGAAGAACGAGACCATGCTGCTGCTCGGCACCGGGCACTGCTTTCGCGACCACGTGCTCGAGGTGTGCCCGGAGTACGCGCGCTTCGCGCGCGACGCCGAGGGCATCCGCAAGAGCTTCGAGGGCAGCTCGCTGGAGACGATCAAGTACATGGTCGCCTCGGGCATGGGCGTGACCGTGGTGCCGCAGCTCTCGGTGCCCAAGGAGGCGCAGCCGCACGTGCGCTACATCAGGTTCGCGCCGCCCGCGCCCACGCGCCGCGTCGTGCTCGCCTGGCGGCGCAGCTTCCCGCGCTACGAGGCGATCGCCGCGCTGCGCAACTGCATCTACGCCTGCCCGCTGGCGGGCGTGCGGCGGCTGACGGGCTGAGCCGGCGCCGCGCGCGTCAGGGCCGGCGCCCGACGCTCGCCGAAGGCGGCTCGGGCGTCGTCAGCGCTGCCGCGCCGCCGGCCGCCGCGCGGCGCCTGAGCGCACGCAGCAGCAGCGCGATGGCCGAGGCGCTGAGCGCCGTCACGCCCACCGGGTTGTCGACGATCGTGCCGGCGACGGCCTGCAGGGCCTCGGGGCTGACCTGGGCGACGAAGCGCGCCAGCTCGGCGACCTGCTCGCTCGAGAAGCGCCCCGCGTCCTCCAGCGAAACGCGGATGCCGCCGATGCCGCGGCGCTGCAGGAAGACCGCGAACGCGCCCGCGGCCACCGCCGCCATGCCCAGCGTGCCGAGCGGGTCGAGCAGGCGCTGCAGCAGCCGCGCGCGCAGCGCCGCCTCGCTCGCTGCGTACACGCGCGTGATCAGCCGCGGCAGCGGGTCGGGCCGGTAGGCCGGACGGCCCGCCCAGGGCCCGGGCCCGGCGGCGGGCAGGCCGGCGTCGTCGAATTCGTCCAAGATCGCCCTTTGCCTGCAGTCAGCGCGCGGTGGCCGCGCATGTCTGGCAATGGATCCGCCGCGCCCGGCGCGAGTTCCCGCCTCGCCGTGCAAAGTCCGGGCACGGCACCGCCGGCCCTGCCGCCGATCAGCTGCTGGTCACGAAGTGGATCGCCAGCGCCAGCGACACCGCGGCGAGCGCGAAGTTGAGCCACACGCCGTGGCTGAGCCAGTAGCCGCGCGGGATCTCCTGCTCGCCCAGGCTGCGCACGACGGTGCGGAACTGCAGCGCCGAGACCACCGACACGACGGCCCCGATCACGAGCAGGCTCACGCCCAGCCACAGCGAGAAGCCGCGCTGCGACAGCGACAGCGGCTGGTTGCTCACCATGCGCAGGAACAGGCCGAAGCGCTCGACGACGAAGCCGAAGCCCATCAGGGCGATGGCGGTGCGTTGCCAGGCGAGGAGGGTGCGTTCGGCGGCGAACAGCACGCGGGGGTCGTCGAGGTAGGACATGGCGGGTTTCGGTGGATGGGGCCGGCGACGCGCGCGCCGCACGTACCGCGATTGTGCTCAGTCGCGCCGGCGCAGCACGCGCACATGCAGCGCGCGCGTGAAGCGCGCGCCGTCGGCCTGCTGGTGCGGCGCGAAGGCCGCGCGCACCTCGGCCAGCTTGGCCTCGTCGATGCGGTGCTCGGCCCAGCTCGGGCGCATCATGCGCTGTTCGAAGTCGGCGAAGTCGCGGAAGTGCGCCGCCATCTCGAAGCGCCGCTCGGCCACCTGTTCCCAGGTGCCGGCGGCGATGGCGGCGTCGAGCGCGGCCTGCGCCGCCGCGCGCACGACGCGCTCGTCGTTGTAGCGTCGCGTCAGCTCGTTGAGCGCGCCGCCGTACACCGGCTCCGACACGTAGAGCCAGCCGCGCGGACGCAGTACGCGGCCGACTTCGGCCAGCGCCTGCGCCAGCAGCG
Source organism: Rubrivivax sp. (assembly GCA_046348125.1). GTDB lineage: Bacteria > Pseudomonadota > Gammaproteobacteria > Burkholderiales > Burkholderiaceae_C > Rubrivivax. The sequence continues at coordinate 542,400 of JAXMEV010000002.1, read as the reverse complement.
GCAGCGGCACATGGTGCAGCGACTTGAGCATCAGCGCGACGTCGAAGCTCGCGTCGGGCAGCGGGATCGCCTCGGCGCCGCCGGCCACGAATTGCAGGCCCGGCTGCGGCGCGGCCAGGTTGCGGGCGTGCTGGCGCTCGTCGACCTCCAGCCCCGTGACGCGACTGCCAGGGTGGCGCGCGAGCAGCGCGCGCGCCAGCCGGGCCGCGCCGCAGCCGAGCTCGACGATGTCGCGCCCGTCGATCGGCACCAGCTCGGCGAGCACGTCGAGTTCGTCGGCGACGAGGGCGCAAGCGGGACGGTCGGTCATGGCGGCGGTTGGGACGACGATTGGGGCGGTGGTCATGCCTTCGGTCACGCCGTCGGTCGCGGCGTCGGTCATGGCTTTGATCATGGCGAAAGCGGCGCGGGAGGAGTCGACGGCGCCTGCGCACGCTCGCCCAGCGCGCGCAGGCGCGCCTGCAGCGCGGCGGCGTTGAGCACGCCGAAATGGGCGTCGACGAGCCGACCCTGCGCATCGTAGAACAAGCTCGTGGGCAGGCCGCGCGAGCCGACGGCGGCGCCGAGCCGGGCGCCGGGGTCGAGCAGCACCTCGCGCAAGGGCGGGCGCAGCGCCGCGAGATAGGCGCGCACGGCGGCCTCGGGCTCGCCCTGGTTCACGAACAGCAAGCCGACGCCCGCGTGCTGCCGCTGGGCGGCGGCGAGCGTGGGCATCTCCGCGCGGCAGGGGGCGCACCAGCTCGCCCACAGATTCACCAGCACCGGACGCCCGGCGGCTGCCTGCCGCAGCGCGACGGGTGCGCCGCCGTCCAGCCTCGCGAGTTCGACCTCGGGCATGCGGTGCGAACCCGCCGCGCCGGTCACGAGCGCGCCCGTGGTCCACACCAGCGCCGCCGTCGCCGCCGCGGCGGCCAGCGGCCGGCGCCGGGCCGGCACGCGCCAGCCGCACCAGAGCAGCCAGGCGGCGGCGGCGGCGAAGCCGCTCGGCGCGTGCCAGCCGCCGTCGCGCAAATCGAGCAGCGCCGGCGGCACGGCCAGATAGTCCTCGGCGTTGCGCGCCAGGTAGACCGCGCGCGCCGCCAGCAGACCGAGCACGGCGGCGAGCACGACGCTGCGGCTCGCCGCATCGGCCGTGCTGCCTGCAGCCTTGCCCTGGCGCGCCTGCAGTCGCGCCGCCACCCAGGAGGCGCACCCGAGCGCCAGCAGCAGCAGGAGCGGCGCCAGCGGCAGCGCGAGCGGACCGAGGGTGACGGACAAGATGGCCGCAGCCTACGCGAGAAGGCGGGCGGCAGGACCCGGGCCGGCGCAGCGGCGGCGCAGCGGCGGCGCAGCGGCGGCGCGCCGCGTGCATGGCCGCCGCGGCTCGCTCCGGCCGCGCGGCGCCGGGCGCTACAGGCGCCGCCCTTCGCCCCGCTCCTCGTGCGTGCGCCCGTCGCGGATGTGGTACAGGCGCTCGAAGCTCGGGATGATCTTCTCGTCGTGCGTGACCACGATGACGGCGGTGTGGTACTGCAGCGCCATCTGGTGGAGGATGCGCACGACGGCCAGCGCGCGCTCGCTGTCGAGCGGCGCCGTCGGCTCGTCGGCCAGGATCACCGGCGGCCGGTTGGCCAGCGCGCGCGCGATCGACACGCGCTGCTGCTCGCCGCCCGAGAGCTCGGCGGGCTGGGCGCGTGCGCGGTGGCCGACGTCGAGCGCCGCCAGCAGCTCGCGGGCGCGCGTGCGTGCCTCGGCGTTGGGGCGGCCGGCCAGCATCGGCAGCAGCGCGACGTTGTCGGTCACGTCGAGGAAGGGGATCAGGTACGGCGCCTGGAAGACGAAGCCGATGCGGTCGCGCCGCAGCGCCCGCAGGTCGGGGATGCGCCAGCCGTCGTCGTAGATGAGCTGATCGCCCAGCACCATGCGGCCGCCGCTGGGTTCGATCACCGCGCCCAGGCACTTGAGCAGCGTGCTCTTGCCCGAGCCGGAGGGCCCGATCAGCCCCACCACCTCGCCCGGGGCGACGACCATGTTGACGTCCTTGAGCGCGTCGACCGCGGTCTCGCCCGCGCCGTAGCGCTTGCGCAGGCCCTCGATGCGGATGCCGCTGGCCTGCACCTCAGCCCCCGATCGCCGCCGCCGGATCGACCCTCAGCGCGGCGCGGATCGCCAGCGTGCTGGCCAGCGCGCAGATCAGCAGCACCGCGACGAGGCCGCGCACGGCGTCGCCCGGCTCGAGCAGCACGTACTTCGGGAACACCGGCGCCCAGAAGGTGGCCGCGACCTTGCCGACGACGAAGCCGATCAGGCCCAGGCCCAGCGCCTGCTGCAGGATCATGGCGGCGATCGTGCGGTTGCGCGTGCCGATCAGCTTGAGCACCGCGATCTCGCGGATCTTGCCCAGCGTCATCGTGTAGATGATGAAGGCGACGATGGCCGCGCTGACGACGGCCAGGATGACGAGGAACATGCCGATCTGGCGCGCCGAGGTGGCGATCAGCTTGGCGACCAGGATCTCCTCCATCTGCGCGCGCGTGAAGGCCTCCAGGTGCTTCCAGCGCCGCACCGGGCGCGCCACCTCCTCGGCGTCGACGCCGGGGCGCACCTGCACCAGGATTGCGTTGACGAAGCGGTTGCTCGCCTGCGTGGCCTGCACGGCCTCGAGCAGCCCCGGCACGCCCGGGCGGTTGAGGCCCGGGTTGGCGGCGGTGCGCACGCGCTCGTTGACGATGGCGTCGTTGTCCTTGAGGAACTGCGCCTCCTGCGCGTCGGCCAGCGGGATGAAGACCATCGGATCGCCGCCCGAGGACACCATGCGCCGCGTCAACCCGACCACCGTGTAGTCGTGGCGCCGGATGCGGATGCGCTCGCCGAGCGCGAAGCCGGTGCGCAGGTCGGCCACCGCCTCGTAGTGGCTGCGCGTGATCCGGCGCCCGGCCACCAGGTATGCCGGCTCGCCGGGCCCGCCGGGCTCGAAGCCGACCACCATCGCGCGCACATCGTCGCCCTCGGCGCCGGGCGTGCGCGCGGCGCGCCGCACCTGCATCGTCAGGTAGGTGACGTTGGCCGCGTGCAGCACGCCGGGCAGGCCGAGCACGCTGCGCACGGCGTCGTCGCGCAGGCTCGACGACTCGGCGTAGGGCCCCTGCGTGTCCTGCTGCACGACCCAGAGGTCGGCGCCGCTGTTGCCCAGCAGCGCGCGCGCGTCGTCGATCATGCCGCGGTAGACGCCGGCCATCGTCAGCGTCACGCCCACGAGCAGGCCCAGTCCGACGCTGGTGAGCACGAACTTGCCCCACGAATGCAGGATGTCGCGGCCGGCCAGGCTGATCACCGCGGCGCCCCGGCGAGCGAGGGCACGACCTCGAAGCGGCTGCCGGCGCCCAGCTCCTTTTCGCTGTGCACGACCACCGTCGTGCCCGGTGCGACCCCTTCGAGCACCTGCACTTCGCCATCGAGTCCGAGCGCGCCCAGCCGCACGGGCGCGAAGCGCAGCGCGCCGCCGGCGACGGTCCACACGCCGGTGCGCCCGTCGACGTGCCGCACGGCGGCGTTGGGCAGCACGACGGCGCGCTCGCTCGCCGGCAGCGACAAGGTCACTTCGGCCAGCTCGCCCACCGACAGGCCGGGCGGCAGCGCGTCGAAGCCGACCATCGCCAGCCGCTCCTCGGTGACGCTGTCGCTCACCGCCTCGACGCGCGCCACGCGGCCCGCCCAGCTGCGGCCCGGATCGGAGCGCAGCACGATCTGCGCCGGCAGCGCGGCCGCAAGCCCCGCCGAGCGGCCCTGGTCGAGCCGCACGCGCACCCACAGCGACGAGGGCACGATGACGCGCAACACCGCCTGGCCGGCGACGACGGTCGAGCCGGGTTCGGCCTCGCGGCTGCTGACGACGCCGTCGGCCGGCGCGAACAGCCGCACGTTGGCGCGCTGCTGGCGCAGCGCGGCCTGTTCGGCGAGCAGGCGCTGGCGGTCCTGGCGCGCCGCGCCCAGGTTGGCCTCGGCCGCGCTCAGCGCCGCATCCGCCGAGGCCTGCTCCTGCAGGCGGGCCTCGAGGGCACCGGCGCTGATGAAGTTCTGCGCGCCCAGCTCGGCATAGCGGCGCGCGTTGACCGCTGCCAGCTCGCGGCGCGCCAGCGCGTCGCGGCGCTGCGCGTCGGCCGCCGTGATGGCGCTGCCGGCGCGCGCGACCGAGGCCTCGAGCGCGGCCGTGCGTTCGTCGAGATCGACCGGGTCCATCTCGGCCAGCAGCTGCCCGGCGCGCACCGTGTCGCCCACGTCGACCGCGACCGCGCGCACGCGCGCCGCCAGCGTCGGCCCGATGAGATAGCTGCGGCGCGCCTCGACGGTGCCGATGCCGAACAGCGCCGGCGTGAAGCGGCCCTCGGCGGCCTGCATGACCGTCACGCGCGTGGCCGTCAGCGGCCCCGAGCGCAGGGCGACGAAGGCGAGCGCGACGAGCAGCGCCGCCGCGAGCAGGCCGAGGCCGAGCCGGCGCCGGGCTGCGGGGCTGAACTTCATGGCGTGACTCCGAGGCCGCGCAGGTACAGCGCCAGGACCGGGTCGGCCTGCTGGCGCATGGCGGCCGGGCGGCCGGTGACCATCGACTGCATCACCAGACCCTGCACCAGGCCGATGAAGGCGGTGGCTGCAGCCTCGGCGTCGCTCTCGCGGCCGATCGGGGCGCGCGCCAGCAGCTCGAGCAGCAGCTTGCGGTAGGCCTGCAGCAGCGCACGCACCTCGCGCTTGGCCGGCGAGTCGGCGGCTTGCTGCAGTTCGTGGAAGATCAGGCGCGGCACCCCCGGGTGGGCGACGATGAACTCGACGTGGGCGCGAAACACCGCCGACAGCGCATCGAGCGGCGTCGCGGCCCGGTCGCGGGCGGCCGCGAGCGCCTGCAACAAGGCCTCGCGCACCCAGCGCATGGCGGCCAGCCAGATGGCGTCCTTGGTCGGGAAATGCTTGAACACGGCGCCCTGCGTGACGCCGATCGCCGCCGCGATGTCGCCGCTGGTGATCAGCGCCGGGCTCGACTCGCGCGCCAGCTGCAGCGCCGCGGCCACGATCTCGGCCTGGCGTTCTTCGGTGGACAGGCGGGTCTGCATGAACGGAGCGGACGCTGCGGGCGCCGGTAAGTCATCGAATACTTACCAGTATAGCGCGCCGTCCGGATACCATTCGCGTCGTCGGGGGGTCCCGCGGCGCCTCGCAGCGCGCGGCGCCGGAGCGGGCCGCCGTGCCGGCCGGCCGCACCGGGCGATCGCCCGCGCGGCAGGCACGCGCCCGCCGCGCGCCGGCGCGCGGCGCCGCGTCGCGCGCGTCGCGGCTGCCCGCACCTGTCGAGAACTGCGCACCAGCCCCGGTGCATGGCGAGGAAACCGCACGCATGTCCCACGCTGCCCTCAGCGACGAAGTCCGGCGCCGACGCACCTTCGCCATCATCTCCCACCCCGACGCCGGCAAGACCACGCTCACCGAGAAGCTGCTGCTGTTCTCGGGTGCGATCCAGATCGCCGGCAGCGTGAAGGCGCGCAAGGCCAGCCGCCACGCCACCAGCGACTGGATGGAGATCGAGAAGCAGCGCGGCATCTCGGTCGCCTCCAGCGTGATGCAGATGGAGTACCGCGGCTGCGTCATCAACCTGCTCGACACGCCCGGCCACCAGGACTTCAGCGAGGACACCTACCGCGTGCTGACCGCGGTCGACGCGGCGTTGATGGTGATCGACGCCGGCAACGGCGTCGAGCCGCAGACGCGCCGCCTGCTGCAGGTCTGCCGGGCGCGCGCCACGCCCATCCTCACCTTCGTCAACAAGATGGACCGCGAGGTCAGGGCGCCGCTCGACCTGTTCGACGAGATCGAGCGCGAGCTCGGCATGAGCGTGGTGCCCTTCACCTGGCCGGTGGGCATGGGCAAGAGCTTCGGCGGCGTGCTCGACCTGCGGCGCGACCAGATGCGCGTCTTCGCGCCCGGCGCCGACCGCGCCGGCGGCGGCGACGAGATCGTCGAGGGCATCGCCAACCCGGTGCTCGAAGCGCGCTTCGGCGTCGACTACGACCACGCCGCGGGCGAGGTCGCGCTGGTGCGCGAGGCGGTGCCCGCGTTCGACGCGGCCGAGTTCCTCGCCGGACGGCAGACGCCGATGTTCTTCGGCTCGGCGATCAACAACTTCGGCGTGCAGGAGGTGCTCGACGCACTCGTCGATCTCGCCCCGCCGCCCGGCCCCAAGCCGGCGCTGCAGCGCGCGGTGCAGCCCACCGAGGACAGGTTCAGCGGCGTGGTGTTCAAGATCCAGGCCAACATGGACCCGGCACATCGCGACCGCATCGCCTTCGTGCGCGTGGCCAGCGGCCGCTTCGAGCGCGGCATGCGGCTCAAGGTCACGCGCTCGGGCAAGGAGCTGCGGCCGAACTCGGTGGTGAGCTTCCTCAGCCAGCGCCGCGAGCTGCTCGACGAGGCCTACGCGGGCGACATCATCGGCATCCCCAACCACGGCGTGCTGCAGCTGGGCGACACGCTCAGCGAGGGCGAGGCGCTGCAGTTCACGGGGCTGCCCTTCTTCGCGCCCGAGATGTTCCGCTCGGTGGAGGTGGCCGACCCGCTCAAGACCAAGCAGCTCAGGGCCGGCCTCACGCAGCTCGGGGAAGAGGGCGCGATCCAGGTCTTCCGCCCGGTCGCCGGCGGCGCGCTGCTGCTGGGCGCCGTCGGCCAGCTCCAGTTCGACGTCGTGGCGCACCGCCTCGAGCACGAGTACGGCGTCAAGGCGCGCGTCATGCCGGCGCGCTACAACGTCGCACGCTGGGTCACCTGCGAGACCGGCGAAGGCGCGGTCGCCGAGGAGCGCGAACTCAAGCGCTTCATCGACGGCAACGCGCACCGCGTGGCGCTCGATGCGGTGGACGCGCCCTGCGTGCTGCTCGAATACGCCGGCGAGCTGCGGGCGATGCAGGAGAACTGGCCGAAGATCAGGTTCCACGCGTTGCGCGAGCACGCGGGGCTGGTGTTCCACAAGCAGCTGGAGGGGTGAGGGCGATCAGGGCGAAGGCGCGGGCGGGAGGGCCTGCAGCAGCGTCTTCAACGCGCTGATCAGCGCGGGCACGTCGGCGGTCGCGATGGACCAGGCGACCGAATCGTCGGTGCCTCGATAGGCATGCATCAGGCGATTACGCGTGCCCACGATCTTGCGCCACGGGATGTCCGGCGCCTGCGCGCGGATGGCGTCGGGCACGCGTCGCGGCCTCGCCGATCAGGGTCAGCTTGCGCAGCGTGGCGTCCATGCGCATCGGGTCGGCCTGCCAGGAGGCCAGCGTCTGGCCCCGCGTGTAGGCGATCACCGCCTCGGAGAACTCCAGCATGTCCTCCAGATACAGGCGGTGGTCGCGCTCAAACGGCGATGGCGTCGCGCTCGACATAAGGTCGCAGCCGTTCGCGCAGGGCCGTCTCGCTCACCACGTCCACCGGGCGGCCGAGCAGGTCTTCCAGGTAGAACTGTGGACGCCGAAGCACTGGTCGCTCATCGGCGGCCGCGCCTTCGCCGGTCTCGCAGGTGACCCAGCGTGCGACGTTGTAGCGCGCCGGCATGACGCGCGCCTTGACGCCGTATTCGTGCTCGAGGCGATGGCACCACGCCGGCCGACCCCGCATGCGCGCTCCCTCCGCGGCCCCGCCGCGCCTGTCCCTGCGGCCAGTGCAGGCGCGGCGGCGCGCCTGCGCATAATCGACTCCCGTGAGCCCCGCCACCGCCACGCCCGAGCCGAGGCCGGGGGACCAGCCTTCGCGCCTGGCGCTGTACCTCGACCTCATCCGCTGGGACCGTCCCGCGGGCTGGCTGCTGCTGCTGTGGCCGACCTTGAGCGCGCTGTGGATCGCCGCCGACGGCTGGCCGGGCTGGCACCTGGTGCTGGTGTTCGTGCTCGGCACGATCCTGATGCGCAGTGCCGGCTGCTGCTACAACGACGTCGTCGACCGCGAGTTCGATCGCCACGTCAAGCGCACCGCCGGGCGCCCGGTGACGAGCGGCGCGGTGTCGGTGCGCGAGGCGCTCGCGCTGGGCGCGGCGCTCGCGCTGGCCGCGTTCGCGCTCGTGCTCAGCACCAACCCGCCGGCCATCCTGCTGTCCTTCCTCGGCATCGCGGTGACGCTGGTCTACCCCTGGGCCAAGCGCTTCGTGTCGATGCCGCAGGCGGTGCTCGGCGTGGCCTTCAGCTTCGGCATCCCGATGGCCTTCGCGGCGGCGCTGGGCGGCCTGGAATGGAATCTCGGCGCCGTGCCGCCGCTGGCGTTGGCGCTGCTGGCGAGCAACCTGTTGTGGGTGCTGGCCTACGACACCGAGTACGCGATGGTCGACCGCGACGACGACCTGAAGATCGGCATGAAGACCAGCGCCATCACGCTCGGCCGCCACGACGTGGCGGCCGTCATGCTGTTCTACGCGCTGCACCTGGCGAGCTGGGCGCTGCTGGGCCGGCTGTTCGGGCTGGGCGGCTGGTTCCTGCTCGGCGTCGCCGTGGCCGCCGCACAGGCGCTGTGGCACTACGTCCTGATCCGCACGCGCACGCGCGAGGGCTGCTTCGAGGCCTTCCGGCTCAACCACTGGCTCGGCTTCGCGCTCTTTGCCGGCACGGCGGTGGATCTGGCGCTGCGCTGAGCGCCATGCCTGCGCCCGCGCGGGCGGGCGCGCTCTCGGCGCGCCGAGTTCCGCGGCGCGCACGGACTGGGCGGCCGGGTTCCTCGGCGCGCACGGACTCAGCGGCCGAGTTCCTCGGCGCGCGTGCGCGCCGCGTGCAGCGCCTTCACGAACGCCGCCTTCACGCCGTCGGCTTCGAGCGAGCTGATGGCGGCGTGCGTCGTACCGCCCTTGGAGGTGACGCGCGCGCGCAGCAGCTCGGGCGGCTCGTCCGACTGCATCGCCAGCGCCGCGGCACCGGCGAAGGTCTCCTGCGCCAGGCGCCTGGCGTCGGCAGCAGGCAAACCCATTTCGGCGCCGGCTTGCATCATCGCCTCGATGAAGTAGAAGACGTAGGCCGGCCCCGAGCTCGACAGTGCCGTCACGGCGTCCAGATCCTCCTCGCGCGCCACCCACAGCGTCGTGCCGGTGGGCGCGAACAGGGACTCGACCGCGGCGCGCTCGGCCTCGCCCAGCGCCACCCGCGCATGCAGGCCGGCGATGCCGCGGCCGATGAGCGCGGGCGTGTTGGGCATCGCGCGCACGACCCGGGCACTGCCGCTGGCATGCACGAGCGCCTCGCTGCGGATGCCGGCCATCACCGACACCTGCAGCGCGCCGGCCACGAAGGGCGCGCAGGGCGCCGCCGCTTCGGCGAAGCTCTGCGGCTTGACCGCCCACACCACCGTGCCGGCCGCGGCCAGCCGCGCGTCGGCCGTCGGCTGCGCGGCAACGCCGAAATCGCGCGCCAGCTTGTCACGCTGGGCCGCGGAGGGCTCGACGACGACGATGTCGGCCGCCGCGCGCCCGCCGCGCCGCAGGCCGCCGATCAGCGCCGAGGCCATGTTGCCGCCGCCGATGAAGGCGATCGCCTTGCTTGCGTTCATCGTGTCCGCGCTCCTTGCCGAGTCAGTGTAGCGACGCCTGGCCGCCGCCGCGCCGACCGGCCCGCAGGGCGACTCCACCACGGGCGGCTACGCCACGGCGCCTGCGCCGTGGGCCGGCAAGCGCGCAGCCCGCGACGCAGCCGCGCGGGCGGCCCTTGCACGCTCGCGCTGCGGGCGAAGTCGACTCGGGCGAAAATGCGCCCATGAGTGCCACCCCGCCCCGCAACCCCTTCGCCGCCCACGACCCCTATGCCGCGGTCACGACGACCACGGCGGCCGCCGCTCCCGGCGCCGCCGAGCTGGTGATCGACGTCACCGAGGCCGACTTCGAGCGCCTGGTGCTCGAGCGCTCGCTCGACGTGCCGGTGCTGCTCGACTGCTGGGCACCCTGGTGCGGCCCCTGCCGCTCGCTCGGGCCCACGCTCGAGAAGCTCGCCCAGGCCTACGGCGGGCGTTTCATCCTCGCCAAGATCAACACCGACGAGGCGCCCAACCTGTCGGCGGCGCTGCGCATCCGCAGCATCCCGCTGGTGGTGCTGTTCGCCGGCGGCCGGCCGGTCGACCAGTTCGTCGGCGCGCTGCCCGAGGGCCAGATCCGGCAGTTCCTCGACAAGCACCTGGGCCCGGCCGAGCCGCAGGCCTCGCCGCTGGACGAGCTGCGCCAGGCCGCCGCCGAAGCGCTGGCGCAGGGCCGCGCCGACGAGGCCGAGCAGCTCTGGCAGGAGGCCCTGTCGCTGGAGCCCGGCCACGCCGAGACGCAGCAGGACCTGGCCGAGCGCTGGATCGCACGCGGCGAGCTCGACGCCGCCGCCGAGCTGCTCGAGCGCGTCGCCGCCGAAGCGCGCGGCGACCGCCACGCGGCGCTGGGCAAGCGCATCGAGATGGCGCGCCACCGGCCGCCGGGCGATCCGCTCGAGCTCCTGGAACGCATCGCCGCCAACCCCAAGGACTTCGAGGCCCGCTTCGGCCTGGCCGCGCTGCTCGCGCACGACGGCGACTTCGACGCGGCCTTCGAGCAACTGCTCGAAGTGGTGCTGCGCGACCGCGGCGAGCAGCGCGAGGCGGCGCGCCGGCAGCTCGTCGAGTGGTTCGCCATCTGCCCCGACGCCGAGGCGGTGGGCCGCGGCCGGCGCTACCTGGGCATGTACCTCAACTGAGCGCGCCCGGAGCGCCCGGCGCCCCCGGCGCCCCCGGCGCCCCCGGCGCATCCGGCGCATCCGGCGCATCCGGGGCCTCGCGGCGCGGCCGCTCGCCGAAGATCGCCGCGCCCACGCGCACCAGCGTGGCGCCTTCGAGCACGGCGGCCTCCAGATCGGCGCTCATGCCCATCGACAGCGTGTCCAGCGCCAGGCCCTCGGCACGCAGAGCCGCCAGCAGCGCGGCCAGCCGCCGGTGCGGCGCGCGTTGCGCCTCGCGCGTGGCCGCCGGCTCGGGAATCGCCATCAGCCCGCGCAGCCGCACGCGCGCGGCAGGCAGCGCGGCCACCGCGTGCGCCAGCGCCGGCAGCTCGGCCGGCGCGACTCCGCTCTTGCTCGCCTCGCCGCTGACGTTGACCTGCAGGCACAGCTCGAGCGGCGGCAGCCCGGGCGGGCGCTGCTCGGCCAGCCGCTGGGCGATCTTCAGCCGGTCGACCGAGTGCACCCAGTCGAACTGCTCGGCCACGGCGCGCGTCTTGTTGCTCTGCAGCGGGCCGATCAGGTGCCACTCGAGCGTGGCGCGCAGGTCGGCCAGGGCCTCGATCTTGGCCAGCGCCTCCTGCACGTAGTTCTCGCCGAAGGCCTGCTGGCCGGCCGCCTGCGCGGCGCGCACCGCCGCGGCGGGGAAGGTCTTGCTGACGGCCAGCAGCGTCACCCCGTCGGCGCCCTGCCCGGGCGGCGGCGCGCGCGTGAAGATATTGGCATCGCGGCCGGCCTGGGCACAGGCGGCGGCGATGCGCCGCTTCACTTCTTGCAGCTTGCTTCCGATGCTGCCCATAATGCCCCGAGCTTAACCGTGCGTGGCGGCTCGGCCGCTGCCCCGCGCCGCAGGGGTTCGCGCACCCGTGCGGGCCCGTGCAGCCCGGACGCAGCGCCTCAACCGCCCGACCCGCATGGACATCACGCAACTGCTGGCCTTCTCGGTCAAGAACAAGGCCTCCGACCTGCACCTGTCGGCGGGCCTGCCGCCGATGATCCGGGTGCACGGGGACGTGCGCCGCATCAACGTCGAAGCGCTGGACCACAAGACGGTCCACGCCATGGTGTACGACATCATGAACGACGCGCAGCGCAAGCACTACGAGGACACGCTCGAGTGCGACTTCAGCTTCGAGATCCAGGGGCTGGCGCGCTTTCGCGTCAACGCCTTCAACCAGAACCGCGGCGCCGGCGCCGTGTTCCGCACGATCCCGAGCAAGATCCTCACGCTCGAGCAGCTCGGCGCGCCCAAGGTCTTCGCCGACCTCGCGCTCAAGCCGCGCGGCCTGGTGCTCGTCACCGGCCCCACCGGCTCGGGCAAGAGCACGACGCTGGCGGCGATGGTCAACCACCTCAACGAGAGCGAGTACGGCCACGTGCTGACGGTGGAAGACCCGATCGAGTTCGTGCACGAGAGCAAGAAGTGCCTGATCAACCAGCGCGAGGTCGGGCCGCACACGCTCTCCTTCTCGAACGCGCTGCGCTCGGCGCTGCGCGAGGATCCCGATGCGATCCTGGTGGGCGAGATGCGCGACCTCGAGACCATCCGCCTCGCGCTCACCGCCGCCGAGACCGGTCACCTCGTGTTCGGCACGCTGCACACCTCGAGCGCGGCCAAGACGGTCGACCGCGTGGTCGACGTCTTCCCGGCGGCCGAGAAGGAGATGGTGCGCGCGATGCTGTCCGAATCGCTGGTGGCGGTGATCTCGCAGACGCTGTGCAAGCTCAAGGACGGCTCGGGGCGCGTCGCCGCGCACGAGATCATGCTCGGCACGAGCGCGATCAAGAACCTGATCCGCGAGAACAAGATCGCGCAGATGTACTCGAGCATCCAGACCGGCCAGAGCCTGGGCATGCAGACGCTCGACCAGAACCTCGCCGAGCTGGTGCGGCGCAACCTCGTCGGCCCGGCCGAGGCGCGCGCCAAGGCCAAGATCCCGGAAAACTTCCCGGGTTGAACAGCAGCCGCGACGCCGGCAGCCAAGGACAGCGATGGAACGCGACCAGGCATCCAAGTTCGTCAACGACCTGCTGCGCCTGCTCGTCACGCGCAGCGGTTCGGACCTGTTCCTCACCGCCGAATTCCCGCCGGCGGTCAAGGTCGACGGCAAGATCACCAAGGTCAGCCCGCAGCCGCTCAACGGCCAGCACACGATCGCGCTGGCGCGCGCCGTGATGAACGACAAGCAGGCGGCCGAGTTCGAGCGCACCAAGGAGTGCAACTTCGCGGTCAGTCCGCAGGGCATCGGGCGCTTTCGCGTCAACGCCTTCGTGCAGCAGGGCCAAGTGGGCCTGGTGTTCCGCACGATCCCGCAGACGCTGCCCACGATCGACGGCCTCGGGCTGCCGCAGATCCTCAAGGACGTGGCCATGACCAAGCGCGGCATGGTCATCTTCGTCGGCGCCACCGGCTCGGGCAAGAGCACCTCGCTGGCGGCGATGGTCGACTGGCGCAACGAGCACAGCCACGGCCACATCATCACGGTCGAGGACCCGGTGGAGTTCGTGCACCCGCACAAGAACTGCATCGTCACGCAGCGCGAGATCGGCATCGACACCGACGGCTGGGAGATCGCGCTCAAGAACACGCTGCGCCAGGCGCCCGACGTCATCCTGATGGGCGAGATCCGCGACCGCGAGACGATGGAGCACGCCGTCGCCTTCGCCGAGACCGGCCACCTGTGCATGGCCACGCTGCACGCCAACAGCGCCAACCAGGCGCTCGACCGCATCATCAACTTCTTCCCCGAGGAGCGCCGCCAGCAGCTGCTGATGGATCTCTCGCTCAACTTGAAGGCGCTGGTGAGCCAGCGCCTGATGCCGCGCGAGGCCGGGCGCGGGCGCATCGCGGCGGTGGAGATCATGCTCAACACGCCGCTCGTCGGCGACCTCATCTTCAAGGGCGAAGTCGCCGAGATCAAGGACCTGATGAAGCGCAGCCGCGAGCTCGGCATGCAGACCTTCGACCAGGCCCTGTTCGATCTGTACGAGCAGAACCTGATCAGCTACGAGGACGCGCTGCGCAACGCCGATTCGGTGAACGACCTGCGCCTGCAGATCAAGCTGCAGAGCGTGCGCGCGCGCAACCCCGATCTGGCCGCGGGCACCGAGTCGATGAAGATCGTCTAGGCGCGTGGGCGGCATCGGGGCTGCGGCCTGCGCAGCCGCCGCGGCCGGCCGGGCCGGCCGCCACAACCGTGGCACCATGGCGGGCATGAACAGCCCGCGTACCTACGACAGCACCCCCGCGCGCCGCGTCGCCTTCCTCGGCCTGGGCGTGATGGGCCATCCGATGGCGGGCCACCTGGCGCGCGCCGGACACCGCGTCAGCGTCTACAACCGCACCGCAGCCAAGGCGGCGGCCTGGGTCGGCGAGTACGGCGGCGCCGGCGCGGCCACGCCGCGCGCTGCCGTCGCCGACGCCGCGTTCGTCTTCGCCTGCGTCGGCAACGACGCCGACCTGCGCAGCGTCGTGCTGGGCGAGGAAGGCGCCTTTGCCGGCATGGCGCCGGGCGCGGTCTTCGTCGACCACACCACCGCCTCGGCCGCGGTGGCGCGCGAGCTGCACGCCGCGGCGCGCGCGCGCGGCCTGCACTTCGTCGACGCGCCGGTCTCGGGCGGCCAGGCCGGCGCCGTGAACGGCGCGCTCACCGTGATGTGCGGCGGCGACGCCGAGCCCTTCGCCGCGATGAGGCCGCTGGCGCTCGCCTACGCGCGCGCCGTCACGCTGGTCGGCGCGAGCGGCGCCGGCCAGCTGGCCAAGATGGTCAACCAGGTCTGCATCGCCGGCATGGTGCAGGGCCTGGCGGAGGCGCTCGCCTTCGGTCGGCGCGCCGGGCTGGACATGCCGCTCGTGCTCGACGTGATCGGCAAGGGCGCCGCGCAGAGCTGGCAGATGGACCACCGCGGCCGCACGATGCTCGAGGGCCGCTTCGACTTCGGCTTCGCAGTCGACTGGATGCGCAAGGATCTCGGCCTCGTGCTCGACGAGGCCCGGCGCAACGGCGCGCAGCTGCCGGTGACGGCGCTCGTCGACCAGTTCTACGCCGAGCTGCAGGCCACGGGCGGCGGCCGGCACGACACCTCGAGCCTGATCCGGCGCCTGAAGGCGTAGCCGCCGCGCTCTGGCCCGGGGCCGCGGGCGAGCGGCGAGGCGCGCCCGCCGGCGCCGCCCGGGGCCTACTTCGGCGCGCTGGCCGCGGCGGGCGGCGCGACGGCCTGGCCCAGGCGTGCCAGCTCCTCTTCGCTGAGGATCTCGAACACCGTCACCACCTTCTGCACGCCCGACACGCCGCGCGCCACCTCGGCCGCGCGGCGCGCCTCGCGCTCGGTGACGCGGCCCATCAGGTAGACGATGCCGCGCTCGCTGACGACGCGAAACGCGTTGGCCTGCAGGTCCTTGGCGTCGACCAGGCTGGCCTTGACCTTGCCCGTCAGTACCGAGTCCGACGAGCGCTGGCCGAGCGAGGCGTTCGGGCCCACCGCCAGCTCGTTGACCACGCTGCGCACGTTCTCGACGCCGGCCACCGCCTTCTCCACCGCCGCCTTGTCGGCTTCGGCGGGAACTTCGCCGGTGACGAGCGCGACGCGGTTGTAGCTCGTCACGTCGATGCGGCCGAGCGTGGCCAGCGCGCGCGCCCGGCTCTCGGCCTTGAGCGCGATGGACTCGTCCTCGAGCTGCGTGCCCGCGGTGCGGCGGTCGGTGGCGACGAGCCCGGTGCCGACGACCGCGCCGCCCAGCAGCAGCACCTCGCAGCCGGCGAGCAGCAGCGTCGAGGCCAGCGCCAGCGTGGCGGTGCCCAGGCGCAGGATGCGCGCGGCGTGCTTGGGTTGGAGCGGATTCACGGTTCGATGTCTCCCATCAAGTGAAAGTCGATCGCGTCGCACAGGCAATGCAGCACCAGCATGTGCGCTTCGGCCACGCGCGCCGCACGCTCGTGCGGCACGGCAATCAGCACGTCGCTCTCGGCGAGCAGCTCGCGCAACTCGTTGGCGCCGCGCCCGGCGAGCACGACCAGCGTCATGTCCTTGCCGCGCGCGGCGGCGATCACGCCGGCGCTGTCGCCTTCGCCGTTGTCCATCAGCAGCAGCACGTCGCCGGGCAGGCCGAGCGCGCGCACCTGCGGCGCGGCCTGCGCCGCCGTGCCGGCCAGCGCCATCGCCGCCAGCGGCGGGCGCTCGCGCTCGAAGCGCCCCACCAGCAGCTGCGCCAGGTGCGGCGCGAGCAGCCGCGCGTAGCCGCTGCCGAACACCATCACCTTGCCGCCGCCGGTGATCGCACCGAGCAGCGCGCTCGCGGCGTCGGCGATCGGGCGCGACAGCACTTCGGCGGATTGGTACTTGAGGTCCGCGCTCTCGAAGAAGTGCTGCGTGATGCGCTGCTCGACCATGGCCGCGCATCATATGACAGGGGTCTGCGGGGCCGGCAGCGCGACACGGCGCCGGGGCGGCACACTCACTGCTTATAGTACACGAGCTGATGCGAGGCGGCCAGCAGCGCGCCCGTCTCGCTCCACAGCTGCGCCGTCTGATCGAAGTAGCCGCCGCGGAACGCCTGCGCCTGCGCCTGCGCCAGCAAGTAGCCCGCGCCGACCGCGGCGAGCTCCGCGGCGTCGGCGTGGAAGTACAGCGTCATCGACACCGTGCCCGCGGGCACCGGGCGCGCGCGGCGGCACCAGACGCGCGGGTAGAACACGTCGGCCAGCGCCGCCAGCGCCACGTGGTCGAGCGGCCGCGGCGGCGTGTCGCGCACCCACAGCAGGCTGCGGCTGGCCGCGCGCTCGGCGCCGTCCCAGGCCGCGGGCAGACCGCCCTCGACGAAGCGCATCTCGTAGCGCTCGGGCCAGGCCACGCGTGCGGGCATGCGCGTGCGCGGCACGTCGGCCGGTGGCGGCGCCGGCGGCCGTGCGTGCTCGTCGGCGGCCCAGGTGGCGCGGCGCGCGGCGGTGAACACGGTGGCGGTGGCGCAGATGGCGTCGGCCTGACGCAGCTCCACCAGCCAATGCTGAGTCGAGCGGTTGGTGCGCGCCGCGCGCGCCTGGGCGACGAACCCGCCCTCGGCCAGCGGGGCGCAGAAGTTGACCGTCAAGGACACCGGCTCGCCCTGGCGCTCGGGGTCGAGCAGCACCGCCTGCAGCGCCTGCGCCGCGGTGATGCCGCCGTAGGGCCCGACCATGTTGCCGTAGGCGGCGCTGGTGCGGCCGAGCCGGCTGCCGTCGGCCTGCGGGGGAAGGAGGAGGGCTTCGTCGAGAGGATGCATGGGCAGCGGGCGGACGACGCGGAGTCGGTCTCGGCGCATGGTATCCGTCGGCGCCGACTCCACTGCCGCACGCGACGGCCGTTCAGGCCGCGTCGAACGCCGCGCGCAGCCACTCGAGACGCCCGCCGTCGATGGCGACGACGTCGAAGCGGCAGGGCGGCGGCACCGCCAGCCGCTGCAGGTAGTGCTGCGCCGCGTAGACGACGCGCCGCTGCTTGACGGCGCCGACGCTGGCCGCGGCGCCGCCCTGCGCAGCGCTGCGGCGCGCGCGCACCTCGACGAAGACGAGCGTGCCGTCGGGCTCGCGCATGACGAGGTCGACCTCGCCGGCACGCGCACGCGGGCCGCGCGCGACCCGATAATTGCGCGCCACGAGGCCGAGGCCTTGCGCCTGCAGATAGCGCAGCGCCGCCGCCTCGGCGGCGTCACCCGCCGCCTTGGCGCTGCCAGGGCCCGACCTCGGGGCCGCCTTGTCGAACATCGATGCCTCCGTCCTGCACCGCGCCGCTGCGCTGGCCGCCGGCGGCCAGCGCTTCGATCGCGGCGCACTGTACGTGGTGGCCACGCCGATCGGCAACCTGGCCGACCTCAGCCTGCGCGCGATCCACGTGCTGGCGCAGGTCGACGCCGTGGCGGCCGAGGACACGCGGGTCGCCGGCCGCCTGCTCGCGCACCTGGCACTGGCCAAGCCGCTCGTCGCGCTGCACGCGCACAACGAACGCGCCGGCGCCGAGGGCGTCTGCGCCCGGCTGGCCGCAGGCCAGGCCGTGGCCTACGTCAGCGACGCCGGCACGCCCGCGGTGTCGGACCCCGGCGCGCGCCTGGTGGCGGCGGTGGCGAGGGCGGGGCATCGCGTGGTGCCCGTCCCCGGGCCGAGCAGCGTGCTGGCGGCGCTGGCGGCGGCCGGGGATGCGCAAGGCGCGGGCTTTCGCTTCGCCGGCTTCCTGCCGGCCAGGGGCGCCGAGCGGCGCGCGGCGATCGAAGCGCTCGCCGCCGACGCCGGCACGGTGGTGCTGTTCGAGGCGCCGCACCGCGCGGCCGAGCTGCTGGGCGCGCTCGCCGCGCAGCAGCCGCAGCGGACGGTGACGCTGGCGCGCGAGCTGACCAAGCAGTTCGAAACCGTGCACACGGCCGCCGCCGCCGCGCTGCCGGCCTGGCTGGCCGCCGACGCGCAGCGCCGGCGCGGCGAGTTCGTGCTCGTGCTGCACGCGCGCCCGCCTGCGGCGCCGGCCGCGGACGGCCTGCCGGCCGAGGCCGAACGCGTGCTCGCCGCTCTGCTGCCCGCGCTGCCGCTCAGGCAGGCGGTGGCGCTGGCCGCCGAGATCAGCGGCGCGCCGCGCAATGCGCTGTACGAGCGCGCACTCGCGCTGCGCCGGCAGGAATGACCGCGCCGGGCCGCCGCCGGGCACGCCTCCCCGGGCGCGCAGCGCGCAGCGCCATCCGCCGGACCGCCTGCGGCCCTGCCCCGCGCCGGCCGGCACCCCGCTCCTACAATCCGCAGCCCCGCAATCGGACACGCGCGCAAGCGTGCAAGGAAGGCCCGCGATGATCACGCGCGAACCCGCGCTCGAGAGGCTGGCGCTGGCCGAGCAGCTGCTGCTCGCGCCCTACGGACTCACCGAGGACATGCTGGCGCGCGCGCTGGCCGAGATCGCCGCGCACCGCGTCGACGACGCCGACCTCTACTTCCAGGCCACCCGCCACGAGGGCTGGAGCCTGGAGGAAGGCATCGTCAAGAGCGGCAGCTTCAGCATCGACCAGGGCGTGGGCGTGCGCGCGCTGCACGGCGAGAAGACCGCCTTCGCCTACAGCGACGACCTGAGCGAAGGCGCGCTGCTGGAAGCCGCGCGCACCGTGCGCACGATCGCTGCCGCCGGGCAGCAGCGGCGCGTGAAGGTGGGGCGCGCGGCACGCGCGAGGGCGGCGCATGCGCTCTACGCGCCCGCCGATCCGATCGCCACGCTCGACAGCGCGCAGAAGGTGGCGCTGCTCGAGAAAGTGGAGAAGCTCGCGCGCGCCAAGGATCCGCGCGTCGTGCAGGTGATGGCGGCGGTCTCGGCCGAGCACGACGTGGTGCTGGTGGCGCGCCTGGACGGCGCGCGTGCGGCCGACGTGCGGCCGCTGGTGCGCGTGTCGGTCACGGTGATCGCCGAGCAGGACGGCCGCCGCGAAGTGGGCACCGGCGGCGGCGGCGGCCGCTTCGGCCTGGGTTACTTCACCGACGCGGTGCTGGCCCAGTACGTCGAGCAGGCCGTCAAGGCCGCGCTCACCAACCTCGAGAGCCGCCCGGCGCCGGCCGGCGAGATGACGGTGGTGCTCGGCCCCGGCTGGCCCGGCGTGCTGCTGCACGAGGCGGTCGGCCACGGCCTGGAGGGCGACTTCAACCGCAAGGGCTCGAGCGCCTTCAGCGGCCGCATCGGCAAGCGCGTGGCCGCGCGCGGCGTGACCGTGCTCGACGACGGCACGCTGCCGGATCGGCGCGGCTCGCTCAACATCGACGACGAGGGCCAGGCGACGCAGCGCACCGTGCTCATCGAGGACGGCATCCTGCGCGGCTGCCTGCAAGACAGCCTGAACGCGCGCCTCACCGGCGTGCGCTCCACCGGCAACGCGCGCCGCGAGAGCTACGCCCACCTGCCGATCCCGCGCATGACCAACACCTACATGCTGGCCGGCGACAGGAGCCGCGAGGAGATCGTCGCCAGCATCGAGCGCGGCCTGTACGCCACCAACTTCGGCGGCGGCCAGGTCGACATCACGAGCGGCAAGTTCGTGTTCTCGGCCAACGAGGCGTTCTGGGTCGAGAAGGGGCGCATCCTGTATCCGGTCAAGGGCGCCACCATCGTCGGCAACGGCCCCGACGCCCTCACGCGCGTGACGATGATCGGCAACGACCTCGAACTCGACAGCGGCGTCGGCGTCTGCGGCAAGGACGGCCAGAGCGTGCCGGTGGGCGTCGGCCAGCCGACGCTGCGCATCGAGCGGCTCACGGTCGGGGGCACGGCTTGAGCGGCGCCGACGCCGACGTCACCTTCGAAGACATCGAGGCGGCCGCCGCACGCCTGGCCGGCCAGGTGCTCGAGACGCCCTGCGTCGAGAGCCGCACGCTGGGCGAGATCGCCGGCGCGCAGATCTTCCTCAAGTTCGAGAACCTGCAGTTCACCGCCTCGTTCAAGGAGCGCGGGGCGCTCAACAAGCTGGTCGCGCTGCTCGCCGCAGGCGAACGGCCCAAGGGCGTGATCGCCGCCAGCGCCGGCAACCACGCGCAGGGCGTGGCGCACCATGCCCAGCGCCTGGGCCTGCGCGCGGTGATCGTGATGCCGCAGCACACGCCGGTCGTGAAGGTGGAGCGCACGCGCGGCTTCGGCGCCGAGGTCGTGCTGCACGGCGAGACCTTCGACGCCGCGCACGACGAGGCGCGGCGCATCGCCGAGCGCGAGGGGCTCGCCTTCGTGCACCCGTTCGACGATCCCCTCGTCATCGCCGGCCAGGGCACGGTCGGCCTGGAGATGCTGCGCGCGCAGCCGGCGCTCGACACGCTCGTCGTGCCGGTGGGCGGCGGCGGGCTCGCCAGCGGCATCGCCACCGCGGCGCGGCGCCTGGCGCCGGGCCTGCGCATCGTCGGCGTGCAGAGCGAGCGCTTCGCGGCGATGTACGACGCCGTCAAGGGCACGCAGCATCCGCTGGGCACGAGCACCATCGCCGAGGGCATCGCGGTCGGCCGGCCGGGGCGCATCACGCGGCGCCTCGTCGCCGAGCGCGTCGACGACCTGATGCTGGTCGACGAGGGCGGAATCGAGCAGGCCGTCCTGATGCTGCTCGAGATCGAGAAGACCGTCGTCGAGGGCGCCGGCGCCGCCGCGCTGGCCGCCGTGCTCGAGGAGCCGGCGCGCTTTGCCGGGCGCAAGGTCGGCCTGGTGCTGAGCGGCGGCAACATCGACCCGCTGCTGCTGGCCGCGATCATCGAGCGCGGCATGGTGCGCGCCGGCCGGCTGGCGCGCGTCCGCCTCGCCGCGCGCGACACGCCCGGCGTGCTGGCGCACATCACCGCCGTCGTCGCCGAGGCCGGCGCCAACATCGACGAGGTGCACCACCAGCGCGCATTCAGCGCACTGTCGGCGCAGAACGTCGAGGTCGAGCTCGTCGTGCAGACACGCAACCGCGCCCATGTGTCCGAAGTCGTGGCGCGGCTGGCCGCGGCCGGCTTCGCCGCCGCGGCCGTTTGACGCCAGGCAGCCGCGTTGCTCGCAGCAGCGCGTGGAACCGCGCGCCGAGGCGCCCGGCGCGCTCCCGGCCGCGCCGTGCTACATTCGCGCCGTGCGTCACGACTTCTTCTTTGCGTACTTTTGGATCTCGCCCCGACCGGCGGCTGGAGAGTCCTGAGCACGCGACGAGCAAAGCGCAGCACCCCAGACGAACCGCCGGCGGCCCCGGCGGTTTTTTCTTGCCCGCCCCCAAGAACATACCCAGCGATGAGCCCCAGACCCAGCACCGACGACCGCCTGGCCGAGCGCCTGGCCCTGCAGGAGCGGACCAGCCAGACCGACGACCAGCGCATCCGCGACATCACGCCGCTGCCGCCGCCCGAGCACCTGATCCGCTTCTTCCCGATCGCCGGCACGCCGGTGGAGAAGCTCGTCGGCCAGACGCGCCAGCACATCCGCCGCATCCTGCAGCGCGAGGACGACCGGCTGCTCGTCGTCATCGGCCCCTGCTCGATCCACGACCCGCAGGCGGCGCTGGAGTACGCCCGGCGCCTGCACGCCGAGCGCGAGCGCCACGCCGCCGACCTGGAAGTGGTGATGCGCGTGTACTTCGAGAAGCCGCGCACCACGGTGGGCTGGAAGGGCCTGATCAACGACCCCTACCTCGACGAGAGCTACCGCATCCACGAGGGCCTGCGCATCGCGCGCCAGCTGCTGCTCGACATCAACCGCCTGGGCGTGCCCGCGGGCAGCGAGTTCCTCGACGTCATCAGCCCGCAGTACATCGGCGACCTCATCGCCTGGGGCGCGATCGGCGCGCGCACCACCGAAAGCCAGGTGCACCGCGAACTCGCCTCGGGCCTGTCGGCGCCGATCGGCTTCAAGAACGGCACCGACGGCAACATCAAGATCGCGATCGACGCGCTGCAGGCGGCGGCGCGGCCGCACCACTTCCTGTCGGTGCACAAGAGCGGCCAGGTCGCGATCGTGCAGACGCTGGGCAACAAGGACTGCCACACCATCCTGCGCGGCGGCCACCGGGGACCGAACTACGACGCCGCCAGCGTCGCCGCGGCGTGCACGGAGATCGAGGCCGCCCGGCTCGAGTGCCGGCTGATGATCGACGCCAGCCACGCCAACGCGGCCAAGCAGCACCTGCGCCAGATCGACGTCGTGCGCGACGTCGGCGCGCAGCTCGCCGCCGGCACGCGCAGCATCTTCGGCGTGATGGTCGAGAGCCACCTGCAGGCCGGCAGCCAGAAGTTCACGCCCGGCAAGGACGACCCGGCCCGACTCGAATACGGCAAGAGCATCACCGACGCCTGCATCGGCTGGGACGACTCGGTGCAGGTGCTGCGCGAGCTGGCGGCGGCGGTGCGCGCGCGGCGGCGCGCCTGAGCGGCTGCCGCGCCGGGGCCGGGGCCGGGGCCGGGGCCGGGGCCGGGGCCGGGGCCGGGGCCGGGGCCGGGGCCGGGTACAG
Organism: Rubrivivax sp.; assembly: GCA_046348125.1. Classification (GTDB taxonomy): domain Bacteria; phylum Pseudomonadota; class Gammaproteobacteria; order Burkholderiales; family Burkholderiaceae_C; genus Rubrivivax. The sequence goes on along the minus strand of JAXMEV010000002.1, from coordinate 519,750 downwards.
GCATACTGCGCCTCGACAGAGGAGGATCGACGCGATGCGCGAGGAAGTCTTCGTCCGGTTCGCCCAGGAGCGCGAGTTCGAGCTGCCGCTCTCGGGACATGCCCCGCTCGCGTCCGACGAAGCGCGGCGCTGGCTCGACGAGCAGTTCGTGGCCAACGACTGCGAGCCGCTGCGCGCCAGCGGCAAGGTGCTCACCGCCGACAAGGTGCTGGCGCTGGCCGCCGCCGTGGGCGCCGAACGCTTCGCGCAGGACGCGGCCTGGGCCGCGGCGTTCGCCCGCGCCGTCACCGCCGCTCTGGGGCGGCCGGTGGTGCGCGTCGACGTCGAGGCGTCGAGCGTCACGTTCTGACGGCGCGCCGGCCGCTGCCGGCGCACGACGCCCGCGGCGCCGTCCGCGGCCGACGATCAGCCCTGCGAGCGCGCCAGCCGTTCGCTGCGCCAGTACACGTCATCGCCCGCCTTGCCGTCGAGGTTGGCGCGGTTGAGCACGCGCGCCAGCACGAACAGCAGGTCCGACAGGCGGTTGAGGTACTGGCGCGGCGGCTGGTTCACCGGCTCGACGGCCGCCAGCGCGACCAGCGCGCGTTCGGCACGCCGCGCCACCGTGCGGCTCTGGTGCGCGAAGGCCGCGCTGCGTGCGCCGCCGGGCAGGATGAACTCGGCCAGCCGCGGCAGCGCCGCGTTGTAGTGCTCGACCGCCTCGTCCAGGCGCTGCACGGCGTCGGCTGCGAGCAGCGCGCTGCCCGGAATCGCGAGCTCGCCACCGAGGTTGAACAACTCCTGCTGGATCGCCAGCAGCAGCGTGCGCAGGTCCTCGGGCAGCGGCTCGGTGAGCAGCACGCCGAGCCCGGAGTTGAGCTCGTCGACGTCGCCGATCGCCGCGATGCGCAGATGGCTCTTGGGTACGCGCGTGCCGTCGCCCAGGCCGGTGCTGCCGTCGTCGCCGGTGCGGGTGGTGATCTTCGAGAGGCGGTTGGACATGGGCAGGTCTCCGGGGCGCAGGGGCCGAGCCGCCATTGGAGCACCTCGGACCGACACCGGCGCGCGGCGTGGTCAATGCGCACGGCCGCGTGCCGGCGCGGTGCTATCTTCGCGCCGTGGCAGCGCAGCCGTTCAGCCTGAGGAAGATCGCCGTTGCCGCCTTCGGCCCGTCGCTGCTGTTCGGCCTGGGCGAGGGAGCCATCCTGCCGGCGGTGCCGCTGACGGTGCGCGCCCTCGGCGGCTCGGTCTCGCTGGCCGCGCTCGTGGTCACCCTGCTCGGCCTCGGCGCGCTGGCGAGCAACCTGCCGGCGTCGCTCATCACCGTGCGCTGGGGCGAGCGGCGCGCCATCGTGGGCGCGTCGCTGCTCGGTGCCCTGGGCATGCTGCTGGCCGCGCTGGCGCCGGGCGTGGCGAGCTTCGCGGCCGGCATCGTGATGGTGGGCATGTCGGCCGCGGTGTTCGGCCTGGCACGCATGAGCTACCTCACCGAGGCGGTGCCGATCGAGCTGCGCGCCCGGGCGCTTTCGACACTCGGCGGCGTCCTGCGCATCGGCCTGTTCGTCGGGCCGTTCGCGGCCGCCGGCCTGATGCAGTTCGTGGGCCTGGCAGGCGCCTGGTGGGTGGGCATCGCGGCGCTGCTGGCGTCGGCGCTGCTGGCCGCGCGGCTGGCCGATCTGCCGGGCGACGAGGCCGCATCCGCGCCCACGGCCGGCGGCGTGCACAGTGCGCCCGGCGAGCACGGCGGCCCTGGCCCGCGCGGCGCGCCCGCACGCGCGGCGGCACCCGGCTGGCGCTCGATCCTGGCCGAGCATCGCCGCGTCTTCCTCAGCGTGGGCATCGGCGTCGTGCTGATCAGCGCCGTGCGCGCCGCGCGCCAGGCGATCATTCCGCTGTGGGCCGTGCACATCGGACTCGACGCCGCGGGCGCCGCGCTCGTCTACGGGCTGTCCAGCGCCATCGACATGCTGGTGTTCTACCCGGCCGGCAAGCTGATGGACAGCAAGGGGCGCAGATGGGCGGCCGTGCCCTGCATGACGATCATGGGTGTGGCGCTGCTGGCGATGCCCTTCACCGCCTCGGCCACGCCGCTGCTGCTGGCCGCGCTGCTGCTGGGCCTGGGCAACGGCCTCGGCTCGGGCATCGTGATGACGCTGGGCGCCGACCACTCGCCGGCACGCGGGCGCGCACATTTCCTCGGCGTGTGGCGGCTGCTGTCGGACGTCGGCGGCACGGCCGGGCCGGCGCTGCTGTCGCTGGTCACGGCCGCCGCGTCGCTGGCGGCGGGCATCGGCGCCTGCGGCGTGCTCGCCTTGCTGGGCGCGGCGCTGCTCGCGCGCTGGATTCCGCATCCTCGCCGCGGGCCCGCCGCGCCAGGCCAGCCCTCCGTCGAGCCGTGAGGGCGCTGCCGCGCACGCAGCGCCGCGGCCGATCGCAGCCGACCCCTTGGGCCAGAGCCTGTGAAGACATGAATCGCGGGCGTGATCCATAAGGCTCCCACCTCCGGCCACGAGCGAGCACCGGGCAACCTGGAGCGGCCGCCCGCGCCAGCGCCTACCATCGCGGCTGGCCCAGCCCGCGCCGCCACGGAGTCCGCCGCCATGAACGCCGCCCTGCCCGAGCACCCCGCGCAACCGCGCATCGAGCCGCGCCCGATGCCCGCCGCCATGCTCGAGGCGCTGCGCGCGCGCTTCGGCGAGCGCTTTTCCACTGCCGCCAGCGTGCGCGAGCAGCACGGCCGCGGCGAATCGGTGTACGACGCCGTGCCGCCCGAGGCGGTGGTGTTCTGCACGAGCACCGACGAGGTGGTCTTCGTCGTGCGCCAGGCGGCGGCGCACGCGGTGCCGGTGATCCCGTTCGGAGTCGGCAGTTCGCTCGAGGGCCATCTGCTGGCCGTGCAGGGCGGCGTCAGCATCGACCTCTCGCGCATGGACCGCATCGTCGCCGTCGACGCCGAGGACCTCACGGTCACCGTGCAGGCCGGCGTCACGCGCGAGCAGCTCAACCGCGAAATCCGCGCCACCGGCCTGTTCTTCCCGATCGACCCCGGCGCCAACGCCACGCTGGGCGGCATGGCCGCCACGCGCGCCAGCGGCACCAATGCCGTGCGCTACGGGACGATGAAGGAGAACGTGCTCGCGCTCACCGTGGTCGGGGCCGACGGCGAGCCGATGCGCACCGGCACGCGCGCCAAGAAGAGCGCGGCCGGCTACGACCTCACGCGCCTGTACGTCGGCAGCGAGGGCACGCTGGGCGTCATCACCGAGGTGACGCTGCGCCTGTACCCGCTGCCCGAAGCGGTGAGCGCGGCGATCTGCACCTTCCCCAGCATCGACGCCGCGGTGCGCACGACGATCCAGATCATCCAGATGGGCGTGCCGATCGCGCGCTGCGAACTGCTCGACGCCAACGCGATCCGCGGCGTCAACCGCCACTTCAAGCTCGCGCTGCCCGAAGCGCCGATGCTGCTGATGGAGTTCCACGGCAGCGAAGCCGGCGTCGCGGAGCAGGCCCGGGCCGTGCAGCAGATCGCGCACGAGCACGGCGGCACCGAGTTCCAATGGGCGACCACGCCCGAGGAACGCACCCGGCTGTGGACGGCACGCCACCAAGCCTACTTCGCGGCCCTGCAGCTGCGCCCGGGCTGCCGCTGCCAGGCCACCGACACCTGCGTGCCGATCTCGCGCCTGGCCGAGAGCATCAACGAGAGCATCGCCGAGGTCGAGGCCTCGGGCATCCCGTACTGGATCGTCGGCCACGTGGGCGACGGCAACTTCCACCTGAGCTATCTGTTCGACGCCGACGATGCGCGCGAGGCGGCCGAAGTCGAACGGCTCAACGTGCAGATGGTGCGCCGCGCGCTGCGCCTGGAAGGCACCTGCACCGGCGAGCACGGCATCGGCCTGCACAAGATGGGTTACCTCGTCGACGAAGCCGGCCCGGCGGCGCTGGCGGCGATGCAGCGCATCAAGCGCGCGCTCGATCCGCAGAACATCATGAACCCGGGCAAGGTGCTGGCGGTCTGAGCGGCGCGGGCGCGGCGGGCCCATGCCGACCATGAACTACCTCCTGCTCACGCTGCTGCTGCTGGCCGTGCTGCTGGGCGCCTCGGCTCTGCGCACGCTGTTGTGGTGGGCAAGCGTCGTGCTGCCGCTGGCAGCCTGGCTGCTGTGGATGAGCTGGCGCGACTCCACCTTCGCCTGGTGGATGCTGGTGGTGGGGCTGCAGACGATCGCCATTGCCGTGCACCTCGTGCGCGAGGACGCGCAGCGCGAACGCGAGGGCAAGCCGCCGCTCACGCGCGAGGAAATCCGCCGCCGCATGCGCGGGGCGTGAGGGGCTCGCCGGCCTGCACGCCGCCGGCGCGCGCTTATCAACCCGGCGCCGGCACGCTCCAGCGCTTGGCGATCTCGCCGCGCGCGTCGACGCTTTCGAGCTGCACGCCGAAGCCCCACAGCCGCGCCACGTGCCTGAGCACCTCGGTAGCCGAGTCGTGCAGCGGGCGGCCGTTGTGCTGGAAGTGGCGCAGCGTGAGCGCGCGGTCGCCGCGCAGGTTGACGTTCCAGACCTGGATGTTGGGTTCGCGCGTGCCCAGGTCGTACTGGCGCGCCAGGCTCTCGCGCACGCGGCGGTAGCCGGCTTCGTCGTGGATCGCGCTCACCTCGAGCTCGCTCTCGCCTTCGTCGTCGGTGATCGCGAACAGGCGCAGCTCGCGCATCAGCCTGGGGCTGAGGTACTGGCCGATGAAGCTCTCGTCCTTGAAGTTGCGCATCGCGTGGTCGAGCGCCGGCAGCCAGGGCTTGCCGGCGAGATCGGGAAACCAGGCGCGGTCCTCTTCGGTGGGGCGCTCGCAGATGCGCTGGATCTCGCCGAACATCGCGAAGCCGAGCGCGTACGGGTTGAGGCCGTTGTACGCGGGGTGCCCGACCGGCGGCTGGAAGATGACGTTGGTGTGCGACTTCAGCCACTCGATCATGACGCCGTCGGCGAGCCAGCCGTCGTCGTACATCGTGTTGAGCAGCTTGTGGTGCCAGTAGCAGTTATGGTTGACGAAGCACGACGCCTTGTAGACGTGCGATTGCTCCACGCTGAAGTCGTACACCGGGCCTTCGTCGTTCTCGACGCTTTCGATGACCGTGTGGTCGTCCTTCCTCAGGAACCAATGCGCATCGGCAAGCGCTTCGCGCAGCGCCTGCCGCTTGGCCTGAAGCCTGAAGCCGACCGCGTCGGCAAACAGCACCAGGTCGGAGCCGGTGACGACGAGCCGGTACGTGCCGTCGCGCTGCGGGCGCACCGAGCAGACGATGCCCATGTTGAGCAGCAGCAGCTGTTCGGTGCGCAGCAGCTCCAGGCTCTTGCTGACGAGGATCACCTGCCGATCGGCCTTCGAGACGCAGCCGTCGGTGTCGAAGTGGCCGCGCAGGAACGCCGCTACGACGTCGCGCGGCGAGCGCAGCACGATCTCGGGCACCGTCTTGCGGCCCGCGGCGCCCGGGCCCTGCGCGAAACCGAGGTTCTCGACGAACACGCGGGCCAGCGCCGCGCTGTGCACGGTGGAATTGAAGTGGTTGCGGTCCGGACGTCGCCTGGCCGCGAGCCCGAAGCAGGCGGCCATCGTCGCCTCGAAGAAGTCGAGCAGCTCGCCGTCCTGCGAAGTGAGGTTGATGCGGCCGCTGTGCGCAGTCTCGACGAAGCCGTCGCCGGTGATCTGCCCGAGCACCTCGGCCAGATCGGCGCCCAGCGTCGCCGGCCGGCGCGGCAGCGTCGATGCCTGGCGCAGGGTCAACGGCAGGGCCGCATCGACCTTGGCCGCGCGCCACTCCTGCTCGCAGGCCTGCAGGCGTTCGCGCAGCGCGGCGCCCACGCGCAGCGTCGGCGAGCGCGATTGCCACTTGGCGAACGTGTGCGGGGCGACGCGATGACGGTCGCAGATCGCGGCCACGCGCGGCCGCGCGAGCGTGTCGTAGTCGATCGTCGCCGGTTGCGCGGCGAAGACGGAGGCGCCGCGCCGGATCTCGACCTTCTGCCCCGGGCGCAGTTCGCGCAGCTCGACCCAGCGTCCGTCCAGGAGCACCTTGTGGTCTTCGCCGCCATGCAGCACGTAGCCGTGCCGCGTGACGACGCGCACGCGCCGGCGCGACGGCGCGTGGAACCAGTCGACGATGCGGTTGCCGTCCTCGACCCGGCCGCCGAAACTGCTCTCGACGATCTCGCGCGCCGGCAGCAGGCCGGCGTCGGTGACGACGAGCGTGTCGCCGGTGACGCAGGCCCAGCCTTCGTTCATGACCTGCGTCTGGCGCTGCGGATAGAAGTACTGCGCGATCTTGCGCACGATGCGCACGACTTCGCGCTGCCAGGGTTCGAGCAGCGGCGCGTTCTTCTCGATGAAGTACAGCAGGTTCTCCTGCGGCTCCTCGGGGAAGCGCTTGGCCTCGGCGGCGGCGCCCTTGTCGGCCTTCTTCGGCAGCGTGCGCCACAGGTCGTTGACCTGCTGCTGCGCGTAGGCCTCGCGGTCCTTGCGCTCGGCCAGCTCCTGCGCCAGGCTCTTGCGGCTCGGGCGCCGGTAGCGGTCGACGCCGTGGTGGGCCAGCGCGTGGCACGAGTCGAGCAGCAGCTCGACGGCGTCGATGCCGTGGCGCTCCTCGCACTTGGCGATGTAGTCCTTGGCGTAGACCAGGTAGTCGATGATCGACGACGCGTCGGTCCACATGCGGAACAGGTAGTTGCCCTTGAAGAAGCTGTTGTGGCCGTAGGCGGCGTGCGCGATCACCAGCGCCTGCATCGCCATCGTGTTCTCCTCCATCAGGTAGCTGATGCAGGGGTTGGAGTTGATGACGATCTCGTAGGCCAGGCCCATGTGGCCGCGCTTGTAGTTCTTCTCGGTGGCGATGAACTCCTTGCCGTAGCTCCAGTGGCGGTAGTTCACCGGCATGCCCACGCTGGCGTAGGCATCCATCATCTGCTCGGCGGTGATGATCTCGAGCTGGTTCGGGTAGGTGTCCAGGCCGTAGCGCTCGGCCGTCATGCGGATGACGCGGTGGTACTCCTCGACGAGCTCGAAGCTCCAGTCGCTCGGGCCGGGCAGCGGGTGGCGCGGCCGCTCGGGCGCCGGGCGCGGGCCTGCGGCAAGCGTCTTCATGCCGCCGCCTCCGCGCCGTCCTTCTTGAACAGGTCGCGGAACACCGGATAGATCTGCGCCGGCTCGAGCGCCTTGCGCATCGCGAAGTGCGGATACACGCCCTCGAGCTGCCGGTACTCCTCCCACAGGTTCTGCTCCTCCTCGGCCACCTGCACGTAGGCGTAGTAGCGGCACAGGGGCAGCAGCTTGCCGGCCAGCAGCTCGCGGCAGCGGCCGCTGTCGTGGTGCCAGTTGTCGCCGTCGCTGGCCTGCGCGCCGTAGATGTTCCACTCGCTCGGGCTGTAGCGCGCACGAATGATTTCCTCCATCAGCACGAGCGCACTCGACACCACGGTGCCGCCGGTCTCGCGCGCATGGAAGAAGCCTTCCTCGTCGACCTCGCTGGCCTGCGTGTGGTGGCGGATGAAGACGAGCTCGATGCGCTCGTAGTGGCGCGTCAGGAACAGGTACAGCAGGATGAAGAAGCGCTTGGCCAGATCCTTGCGCGCCTCGTCCATCGAGCCCGAGACGTCCATCAGGCAGAACATCACCGCCTTGCTGGTGGGCACCGGCACGCGCACGCGGTTGCGGTAGCGCAGGTCGATCGGGTCGAGGTAGGGGATGCGCTCGACGCGCGCGCGCAGCGCGGCGATGCGCTCCTCGAGCGCGGCGATGCGCGCGGTGCGCTCGCGTGCGGCCATCGGCTCGGCCGCAGCAGGCGTGGCGCGCAGCGCGGCGAGTTCGTCCTCGAGCTCGCGCAGCTCGCGCCGCGCGCCGGCGCCGATGGCCACGCGCCGGCCGATCGCGCCGCGCAGGCTGCGCACGACATGCAGGTTGTTGGGCGTGCCGTCGCTCGCGAAGCCGGCGCGCCGGTAGGTCCACTCGGGCACCTCGGCCAGCTGCGTGCGCACCAGGTGCGGCAGCGCCAGGTCCTCGAAGAAGACCTGCATGAATTCCTCCTTGCTCAGGCTGAAGACGAAATCGTCCTCGCCCTCGCCGGAGTCGCTCGCCTGGCCCTTGCCGCCGGCGCCGCCCTGGCCGCCCTTCGGGCGCTCGATGCGGTCGCCCTGCACGTACTCGCGGTTGCCCGGATGCACGATCTCGCGCACGCCGCCCGAACCGTGTCCGAACACCGGCTCGCCGATGTCGCGGCGCGGGATGTGCACCTCCTCGCCGCGCTCGATGTCGCGGATGCCGCGGCCGTCGACGGCGCGCCGCACGGCCTCCTTGATCTGCTCCTTGTAGCGGCGCAGGAAGCGCTCGCGGTTGCCGACGGACTTGTTCTTGCCCGCCAGCCGCCGGTCGATGATCGACTGCAACGCCATCTGCCTGCCCCTGCCGGCCCGCGCCTCGCCTGCGGCTCAGCTGCTCTTCCTGACGCGCAGGTACCACTCGCACAGCAGGCGCACCTGCTTGGCGGTGTAGCCCTTGGCGACCATGCGGGTGACGAAGTCCTCGTGCTTCTTGGCCTCGTCGGCGCTCGCCTTGGCGTTGAAGCTGATCACCGGCAGCAGCTCCTCGGTGTTCGAGAACATCTTCTTCTCGATCACCGTGCGCAGCTTCTCGTAGCTCGTCCACAGCGGGTTCTTGCCGGCGTTGCTGGCGCGCGCGCGCAGCACGAAGTTGACGATCTCGTTGCGGAAGTCCTTCGGGTTGGCGATGCCGGCCGGCTTCTCGATCTTCTCCAGCTCCGCGTTGAGCGCGGCGCGGTCGAACACCTCGCCGGTGTCGGTGTCGCGGTACTCGTGGTCCTGGATCCAGTAGTCGGCGTAGGTGACGTAGCGGTCGAAGATGTTCTGGCCGTACTCGCTGTAGCTCTCGAGGTAGGCGGTCTGGATCTCCTTGCCGATGAACTCGGCGTAGCGCGGCGCCAGCTGCTCCTTGATGAAGCCGACGTACTTCTGCTCCATCTCCTTGGCGAACTGCTCGCGCTCGATCTGCTGCTCGAGCACGTACATCAGGTGCACCGGGTTGGCCGCGACCTCGGCGCTGTCGAAGTTGAAGACCTTGCTCAGGATCTTGTAGGCGAAGCGCGTGCTGATGCCGGCCATGCCCTCGTCGACGCCGGCATAGTCGCGGTACTCCTGGATGCTCTTGGCGCGCGGGTCGGTGTCCTTCAGGTTCTCGCCGTCGTAGACCAGCATCTTCGAATAGAGCGAGCTGTTCTCGGGCTCCTTGAGGCGGGTGAGGATGGCGAACTGCGCCATCATCTTCAGCGTGCCCGGCGCGCAGGTGGCCTCGGCCAGGCTGGAGTTGCGGATCAGCTTGTCGTAGATGCGGATCTCCTCGCTCACGCGCAGGCAGTACGGCACCTTGACGATGTAGATGCGGTCGAGGAAGGCCTCGTTGTTCTTGTTGTTGCGGAAGGCCTTCCACTCGCTCTCGTTGCTGTGCGCGAGCACGATGCCGTCGAAGGGGATGGCGCCGAAGCCCTCGGTGCCCTTGAAGTTGCCCTCCTGCGTGGCGGTGAGCAGCGGGTGCAGCACCTTGATCGGCGCCTTGAACATCTCGACGAACTCGAGCAGGCCCTGGTTCGCGAGGCACAGGCCGCCCGAGCAGCTGTAGGCGTCGGGGTCGTCCTGGGCGTAGGTCTCGAGCTTGCGGATGTCGACCTTGCCCACGAGCGAGCTGATGTCCTGGTTGTTCTCGTCGCCGGGCTCGGTCTTGCTGATCGCGACCTGCTTGAGGATGCTCGGGTGGCGCTTGACGACGCGAAAGCGCCGGATGTCGCCGCCGAACTCCTCGAGCCGCTTCACCGCCCAGGGGCTGAGGATGCGGTTGAGGTAGCGGCGCGGGATGCCGTACTCGCCTTCGAGGATGGCGCCGTCCTCCTCGGGGTCGAACAGGCCGAGCGGGCTCTCGTTCACCGGCGAGCCCTCGATGGCGTAGAAGGGCACCTGCTCCATCAGTTGCTTGAGCCGCTCGGCGATCGAGCTCTTGCCGCCGCCCACCGGCCCCAGCAGGTAGAGGATCTGCTTCTTCTCCTCCAGCCCCTGCGCGGCATGACGGAAGTACGACACGACCTGTTCGATCGAGTCCTCCATGCCGTAGAACTCGGCGAAGGCCGGGTAGACCTTGATCACCTTGTTGGCGAAGATGCGCGACAGGCGCGGGTCGTTGCGCGTGTCGATCGTCCTGGGCTCGCCGATCGCCTTGAGCATGCGCTCGGCGGCGGTGGCGTAGGCAAGCGGGTTGCGCTTGCACTCGGCGAGGTACTCCTCGAGCGAGAGCCGTTCCTCGCGCGTGCGCTCGTAGCGGGCAGCGTAGTGGCTGATCACGTCCATGCCGACCTCCGGTGGCCAGCGAGGCACGCGAGGCGGACGGTCCGCTGCGCGTGCGCTCCTGGGAAGTTCTGATGAAGTCCCGGCTTCACGGGCCCGGGCGCCATCAGAGCTTTCCGGTCGGCCGCCCCGCCGCTCGGGCGGGATCTCGGCGCATGTTCAGGATGATCGATTCCGGGTCAGCGCGTTCCCCGAGTACACACCGATTCCCCTCGTATTTCCACGCCGCGCCCGTGCATGCCGCCGACGCACGCCGCCGCGCGCGTGCGAAGTTGCCGACACAACGCACGAACAGCCGCGCGCGCCGACAGCGGACCGCGAGTGTGAGAACATGTGTGCGATGAACCGGCATCTGCTGCTGCTGACGTTTTGCCAGGGCATGTTCCTGACCAACAACGTCACGTTCATCGCCATCAACGGACTCGTGGGGCTGGCGCTGGCGCCGCTGGGCTGGATGGCCACGCTGCCTGTGATGGGATACGTCGTCGGCGGCGCCCTGTGCGCGCCGCTGGTGGCCAGGATCCAGGCGCAGTACGGCCGCAAGCGTTCGTTCCAGGTCGGGCTGGTGGTGGCCGCGCTGTCTGCCGCGTCCTGCGCGTACGCGGCATGGACGCAGCAGTTCTGGTGGCTCGTCGGCTCGACCATGAGCGCGGGCTTCTACAGCGCCAACGCGTCGCTCTACCGGTTCGCGGGGCCCGAACTGGTCGCCGAATCGCACAAGGAGAAGGCGATCTCCTGGGTGCTGGCCGGCGGCATCGTCGGCGCCTTCATCGGCCCCAACCTGGCCAGTGCCACGCGCGATTGGCTGCCGGTGAAGTTCGTCGGCAGCTACCTCTCGCTCATCGTGGCCGCGGCGCTGTCCTTCGTCGCGTTGTGGTTCATCCGGTTTCCCGAGCACCGCGCGAGCGCCCCCGGCGAGCGCCTGGGGCGGCCGCTGGCCGAGATCGCGCGCCAGCCGCAGTTCATCGTCGCCGTGCTCGGCGCGGCGCTGGGCTACGGCGTGATGAACCTGCTGATGGCGGCGACGCCGATCGCGATGCAGCAGTGCCAGCTCCCGTTTTCGAGCGCGGCGCTGGTGCTCGAGTGGCATGTGCTCGGCATGTTCGTGCCGAGCTTCTTCACGGGCCACCTGATCAAGCGCTTCGGCGCGCCCCCCGTGATGGCGGCGGGCGTGGCGCTCAATCTGGTGTGCGTGGCGGTGGCGCTTTCGGGCGTCGAGCTGATGCAGTTCCTGGCGGCGCTGTTCACGCTCGGCGTGGGCTGGAACTTCCTCTACATCGGCGGCACCACGTTGCTGACCGGCGTCTACCGCCACGAAGAGCGAACCAAGGTGCAAGGTGCGATGGACACCTGCGTCTACGCGACGATGACGGTGACCTCCTTCGCGTCGGGCGCGCTCGTCACCACGCAGGGCTGGCAGTTGCTGAACCTCGGCTCGCTGCTGCCGATCGCGGCGGTGGCGCTGGCCTTGCTGTGGCTGGCGGCGCTGCGGCGCCGCAGCGCGGGGCTGGGCGTGGCGCCTTGATCGCGGCGCGCCGCGCAGGCCGGCGGTGCCTTCGCCCTTTCGCCCTTTCGCCCTTTCGCCCTTTCGCCCTGCTGCCCGCAACTCACGCGCCAGGCGCCCGGCCAAGGCGGGCATCGCGGGCGCGCGGCCTTCAGGTGTCCAGGGTGCTCACGCGTCCGTGGCGCCGAGCTTGTCGAGCAGGCCGTTGAGTTCGTCGAGCGAATCGAAGCGGATCGCGATCTCGCCGCCCTGGCCGCGAGCGGTCTTCCTGCGCAGCCGGATCTCGACGGCCGCCGCAAGTTGATCGGCCAGCCGCTCCTCGAGGCGGACGATGTCGCGCGGCTTGGCGGATGCCTTCACGGCCTTGGCGCCGCCTGCCGCCCCGGCGTCGGCGCGCAGCCGGCGCGCCACCAGCGCCTCGGCCTCGCGCACGCTGAGCTGCCGGGCGGCGATCTGCTGCGCGGCCAGCACCTGATGCGCCGCGGGCAGCGCCAGCAGCGCGCGTGCGTGCCCCATGTCGAGGTCGCCCGCCATCAGCATGGCGCGCACCGGCTCGGGCAGGTTGAGCAGGCGCAGCAGGTTGCTCGCCGCGCTGCGCGAGCGGCCCACCGCCTGCGCCGCCTGCTCGTGCGTGAGCTTGAACTCGCCGACGAGCCGCTGCAGGCCCTGCGCCTCCTCCAGCGGGTTGAGGTCCTCGCGCTGGATGTTCTCGATCAGAGCCATCACGGCCGCCGATTCGTCGGGCACCGCGCGCACCAGCACCGGCACGCGCTCGAGGCCGGCGAGCGCGGCGGCGCGCACGCGGCGCTCGCCGGCGATGATCTCGAAGCGGCCATCGGCCAACGGGCGCACCAGGACCGGCTGCATCACGCCCTGGCTGCGGATGCTCTCGGCGAGCTCGTACAGCGCGCCCTCGTCCATGCGGGTGCGCGGCTGGTATTTGCCCGGCTGCAGTTGCGCCAACGGCAGCTCGCTCGGCGCGCCGTCGGCGGCCGCCTCGCTCACCTTCGGGCCGAGCAGCGCTTCGAGGCCGAGGCCCAGGCCCTTGGGTTTCTTGGTCACCATGGCGCGATTGTGGGTCAGCGCACGCCGCGCGTGGCTCGAGGCGCCGAAGGCGGCCGCACACGGCGGCCGTACACGGCGGCCGCACACGGCGGCCGCACACGGCGGCCAAACACGGCGGCCAAACACGGCGGCTGCACGCGGGACTGCACACGGGCGGCCGTATGCGCGCGGCAGGTCATGCGTTACCGGCCGCCGGCGGCGTCTGCACGCGCCGCCGGCATGCCTTATTCTCGTTGCGCGCCGCGTTGCGCCCGAGAGCACCAACGATGACCCACGCCGTATACGTCGACGGACAGGAAGGCACGACCGGCCTGCGCATTCACGAGTACCTGGCCGCCCGGCCTGACCTCGAGGTACTGCGCATCGCACCCGAGCGCCGCAAGGACACGGCCGAGCGCGCGCGCCTGCTCAACGCCGCCCATGTCGCCTTCCTGTGCCTGCCCGACGCCGCGGCACGCGAGGCCGTGGCGCTGGTGCGCAATCCCGCCACTTGCATCATCGATGCCAGCACCGCGCACCGCACGCAGCCCGGCTGGGTCTACGGCCTGCCGGAACTCGCCCCGGGCCAGCGCGACGCCATCGGCTTGGGCAAGCGCATCGCCAATCCGGGTTGCCACGCCAGCGCGTTCATCCTGCTGCTGCGGCCGCTGGTCGACGCCGCTCTGGTGCCGGCGGCGGCCGCGGTCAGCGCGATGTCGATCACGGGCTACTCGGGCGGCGGCAAGAAGATGATCGAGCAGTACGAAGCGCGGCCGCTGCCGCCCGCGCTCGCCGCGCCGCGCCAGTACGGCCTGACGATGGCGCACAAGCATGTGCCCGAGATGATGGCGCACACCGGCCTGGCGACGCCCCCGATCCTGATGCCGGTGGTGAGCAGCTTTTACAACGGGCTGGCGGTTTCGGTGCCGCTGCACCCGGGGCGGCTCGGCACCACGGCCGAGGCGATCCAGCGCGCGTACGAGCAGCGCTACGCCGGCGAGCGCTTCGTGCGCGTGATGCCGCTGCGCGATCCGGCGACGCTGGAAGATGGCTACTTCGACGTTCAGGCATGCAACGGCACCAATCGTGTCGACATCTTCGTCTTCGGTGACGACACCAGGGCGGTTCTGGTGGCGCGGCTCGACAATCTCGGCAAGGGCGCCAGCGGCGCCGCGGTGCAGGCAATGAACGTGCACCTGGGCGCCGACGAGGGTCTCGGGTTGTAGCGGCCGCGGCACGCGGCACGCGCGCGCGCACGCGCACGCGGGCGGCAGGACGGCTTGCGGCCGCGCGTCGGCGCGCGGCAGGCCGGAGCCTCAGCTCGACGCCGGCGGCACCCGGTAATGGTACGAATAGCCCTCGGCAAAGCCGAGGCGGCGGTACACGCTCTGCGCGGCGCTGTTCGCTGCGTCGACCTGCAAGTACGCGATACCCGCGCCTTCACTTGCAGATGTCGAAAGCATGCGCTCACATAACGAGCTTGCAAGTCCATTCCGGCGGCACGCCGGCGCGGTGAAGACGTCGTACAGGCCGACCAGCGCGCCCTCGCGCGCAAACTGCCCGCAGGCCAGGACGGCGCCGCTGGCGGCGTCGGTCCAGGCGTAGGCGCGGAAGACCACCGGCGCGGCACGCAAGCGCTCGGCATGCGCGACGCGCGCGGCCGGCGTCGAACCGCGCAGCGCGCCGACAGCCTCGGCAAAGGCGGTGGCATCGAGCTCGGTCCAGCAAAGGCCCGCCGGCTGTGCACGCGCCGGCCCAGCATGGCGGTCGGCGCAGACCATGACCCGCGTGTCCTCGATCGCCTCCCAACCCAGCGCCGCCAGGTGGGCGTCCAGTCCCTCCGGCGCCGAGAACGGCGTCACGCGCACCTGCATCGGCAGCGCGGCCTCGCGGTACACCTCGGCGGCCAGTGCGAGCTTCGCATCGACCGGCAGCCGCCCCGGCGCCACCGCCTGGATGCTGCGCGCGCGCCTTGCCTTGCCCGGCGAGAAGCGCACCAGCCAGCCGTCGAGCCAGCGCTGCTGCGGCGGTGCACTCGCGTTCAGAGAGGCGTCCTCGATGCGGGCGAGCAGTGCCGGATCCACGCCCTCGGAGCCTGCGAGGCCGTGCGGCGCGTCCACGGGATTCCTCACTTCATGGACTCTTGCCGAGGCGCCGCGCCACCTCGCGCGCGAACTCCCGGAACGCCTGTGCACCCTTGGATGCGGGATCAAAGACGACGCCCGGCTGGCCGTAGCTCGGCGCCTCGGCCAGGCGCACGTTGCGCGGGATCACGGTGTCGAACACCTTGGCGCCGAAATGCGCCTTGAGCTGCTCGCTCACCTGTTGCTGCAGCGTGATGCGCGGGTCGTACATCACGCGCAGCAGGCCGATGATCTGCAGCTGCGGGTTCAGGTTGGCGTGCACCTGCTTGATCGTGTTGACGAGATCCGACAGGCCCTCGAGCGCGAAGTATTCGCACTGCATCGGCACGATCACGCCATGCGCCGCGACGAGTCCGTTGAGCGTGAGCAGGCTCAGGCTGGGTGGGCAGTCGATGAGCACGAAGTCGTATTCGTCGCGCACGGCGGCCAGGGCCTCTTTCAGGCGGCGCTCGCGCTGCGCGAGCTCGACCAGCTCGACCTCGGCGCCGGCAAGTTCGCGGTTGGCGCCGACGATGTCGTAACCGCCCTTGTCGCTGCGCCGGCGGGCCTCGGCGACGCCGACGGCGCCGAGGAGCAGGTCGTAGACGCTGGCGTCGAGCTGGCGCTTGTCGATGCCCGAGCCCATCGTGGCGTTGCCCTGCGGGTCGAGGTCGACCACCAGCACGCGGCAACCCTCGAGCGCCAGGCCGGCCGCGAGATTCACCGTCGTCGTGGTCTTGCCGACCCCGCCTTTCTGATTGGCGACGCAGAAGATGCGCATGCGGAGCGCCGGCGTCAGGAGGTGAAACGACGCGCCGCCCGCGCGTGCGCAGGCGACGGCTGGCCAAATAGGCGGTCGCCGCGGGGCGCGGCGCCGCAGGCGCCGCAGTCGGAGCTGCCGAGCACGGGAAGAATCAGGTGTTTGCCGGAATGCGGGACGCGCCGCAGGGCCCGCCCCGGCGCAGCGCGAAGGCTAACCGAGAAACCGGGGCATTCGGGGTCCTTCGGGGCCGTTCGGGGCGGAGCAGCGCCGGCGCGCACCGGCAAGAGCCGCATGCCGGAGCGGCCGGGGCGGAAGATCCTGAAGCGCGCGCTCGTGCGCGCGCGGATCGATGGCTTGCAGGCCCTCAGCCGCCTTCCTTGCGCCGCATCCAGACGATGCAGCGCTGCGCGGCCAGCCCCGGGACGAGGAGCGGTTCCACGTGAAACACGTCGATCTCTGCGGGCAGCGCCGCCATCTCCGCGACCGGCTCGTGCCCTTTCATCGCCAACCAGACCCCATGAGGCGCCAGATGCCGACCGGTCAGACGCACGAACTCAGCCAGGCTGCCGAAGGCGCGTGCCGTGACGACGTCGAACGGCGGCGCGCGCAGCGCCTCGATGCGGGCATGCTCGGCGTGCAGGTTGGCCAGACGCAGCGCGCCCGCCACCTGGCGGACGAAGGCCGCCTTCTTGCCCACCGCGTCGACACAGGTCACGTCCCAGTCCGGCAGCATCGCTGCGATCACGACGCCGGGCAGGCCCGCGCCGCTGCCGACATCGAGCAGCCGGCCGCGCGCCGCGTGCCGCGCCAGCGCCGGCACGACGGCCAGGCAATCGGCCAGATGCCGGCCGAGTACGGCGCCGCGCTCGCGCAGCGCGGTCAAGTTGTAGGCGGCATTCCAGCGCTCGAGCAGGTCGACGTAGTCGACCAGCATCGCGATCCGCTCTTCGCCCGGATCGAGGCCGAGCGCGCGCGCAACTCCCTGCAGCGACCCGAACGCCTCCGCCCGATCGCCGAAGCCCGCAGCGCTCGGGCTCAAGCGGCCTCGCCGCGCGCTGCGCCTTCGGGTTCTGAGTCTGCGCGCGCGGCGTCCTCGCGCCCGCGCAGCCGGCCCTTCTTCAGGTGCACGAGCAGCAGCGAGATCGCCGCCGGCGTGACGCCGGAGATGCGCGCCGCCTGGCCCAGCGTCTGCGGGCGGTGGCGGGCGAGCTTCTGCCGCACTTCGTACGACAGCGCCTTCACCTGCGCGTAGTCGAACTCGTCGGGCAGCCGCAGCCGCTCGAGCGCCGCGGCGCGCGCGACCTCCTCCTGCTGCTTGTCGATGTAGCCGGCGTACTTGATCGCGATCTCGCACTGCTCGATGACCGCGTCGGCCTCGCGCGCGCCCCATTCGGTGCGCCGCGTTTCACGTGAAACAGGCTCCCCCGCCCCGGCCAGGGCAGCGGCCGCGCAGGCCCGGTCGTAGTCGACGCCGGGCCGACGCAGCAGCTCGGCCAGGCTGTGTTCGTGCTCGAGCGCCTTGCCCAGCAGGCGCTCGGCGTCGGCGGCCGCCAGCGTGGCCGGCCGCACCCAGGTGGCGCGCAAGCGCTGCAGCTCGCGCTCGATGCGCTCGCGCTTGGCCTCGAACGCGGCCCAACGCCGATCGTCCACCAGCCCGAGCGCGCGCCCGGCTTCGGTGAGGCGCAGGTCGGCGTTGTCCTCGCGCAGCTGCAGCCGGTATTCGGCGCGGCTGGTGAACATCCGGTACGGCTCGGTCACGCCCCGGGTGACGAGATCGTCGACCAGCACGCCCAGATAGGCCTGGTCGCGCCCCGGCAGCCAGGGCTCGCGCCCGCACACCTGCAGCGCCGCATTCGCGCCGGCGTGCAGACCCTGCGCCGCTGCCTCCTCGTAGCCGGTGGTGCCGTTGATCTGGCCGGCGAAGAACAGGCCGGCGATCGTCTTCGTCTCGAAGCTGGCCTTCAGTGCGCGCGGATCGAAGTAGTCGTACTCGATCGCATAACCGGCCCGCACGATGTGCGCGCGCTCGAGCCCCTGCATCGAGTGCACGGCGGCAATCTGCACGTCGAAGGGCAGCGAGGTCGAGATGCCGTTCGGGTAGAACTCGTGCGTCTCCAGCCCCTCGGGCTCGAGGAAGACCTGGTGGCTCGTCTTGTCGGCGAAGCGATGGACCTTGTCCTCGATGCTCGGGCAGTAGCGCGGCCCCACGCCTTCGATGACGCCGCTGAACATCGGGCTGCGGTCCAAGCCGCTGCGGATGATGTCATGCGTGAGCGCGTTGGTGTGGGTAATCCAGCAAGGCAGTTGTCGCGGGTGCATCTCGGGCCGGCCGAGAAAGCCGAACACCGGCACCGGGTCGAGGTCGCCCGGCTGCTCCTGCAGGCGCGCGAAGTCGATCGTGCGGCCGTCCAGGCGCGGCGGCGTGCCGGTCTTCAGGCGACCGCGAGGCAGTTTCAGCTCCCGCAGACGGGCGGCGAGCGTCAGCGCCGGCGCCTCGCCCGCACGGCCGGCACCGTGGCTCTGCAGCCCGACATGGACTCGGCCGTCGAGAAAGGTGCCGGCCGTCAGCACCACCGCCCGGGCGCGGAACACGAGGCCGATCTGCGTCACGGCGCCGGCGACGCGCTCACCCTCGATCAGCAGGTCGTCCACCGCCTGCTGGAAGAGCCAGAGGTTCGGCTGGTTCTCCAGGCGCCGCCGGATCGCCGCCTTGTACAGCAGCCGGTCGGCTTGCGCACGCGTGGCGCGCACGGCCGGCCCCTTGCTGCCGTTGAGGATGCGGAACTGGATGCCGGCTTCGTCGGCGGCCTCGGCCATGGCGCCGCCCAGCGCGTCGACCTCCTTGACCAGATGGCCCTTGCCGATGCCGCCGATGCTCGGGTTGCAGCTCATCTGCCCCAGCGTCTCGATGCCGTGCGTCAGCAGCAGCGTCGCGCAACCCATGCGCGCAGCCGCGAGCGCCGCCTCGGTGCCGGCGTGGCCGCCACCGACCACGATGACGTCGAAGCTGCTGGGGTGCAACATGGGGGCGGTGATTTTACGGGGCAGCTCGGTTTCGGACCGGCGCCCCCGCTCCACGGAGCGCGGGCGTGCACGCGACGCCCGAGCGGCTCCTGAGTTGCCCGTGTCGCGCCGTTAGCATCGGCCGCATGAACTGCCGCCCAGGCTGCGCCGCCTGCTGCATTGCGCCGTCGATCGGCAGCCCGATCCCGGGTCTGCCCGGCGGCAAGCCTGCCGGGGTGGCATGC
Organism: Rubrivivax sp.; assembly: GCA_046348125.1. Classification (GTDB taxonomy): domain Bacteria; phylum Pseudomonadota; class Gammaproteobacteria; order Burkholderiales; family Burkholderiaceae_C; genus Rubrivivax. The sequence continues at coordinate 500,691 of JAXMEV010000002.1, read as the reverse complement.
GTGCAGTTGGACGAAGGGCTCGGCTGCCGCCTGTTCGGTCGGCCCGAGCGTCCTGCGGTGTGCCGATCGCTGATGCCGTCCAAGGAAATGTGCGGCACAAGTAGAGAGCATGCGCTCACTTGGCTAGGCGCGCTGGAGATTGCGACCTCGTCGCCTTGAGCGCGCGGCTGGCCGACGCCAGCGCCGGCAGCGCCCTCGCCCGCATACTATAGGGTGTACGGCATGGTTGGCCGTGCCTTGAACCGGAGCAATCACCATGAATGCCAACGTCGGCGGCCTCGACCGCATCCTTCGTGCCGCGATCGGCGCCGTCCTGATCGTGCTCGCGCTGACGGGCACGATCGGGCTCTGGGGCTGGATCGGCGTCGTCCCGCTGGCCACCGCCGCCTTCGGCTGGTGCCCGGCCTACCGCCTGTTCGGCTTCAGCAGCTGCCCGATGAAGAAGCCCTGAGCTAGGAGCGTGGGCAGCAGAAATCCAGCCCCGCGCCGCCGGGGCGCGAGATATCGTGACCGCCCAGCCCAGGCAGGCGACCACGACCTTCAGTGCATCGGCGCCTGCGTCGGCACCGAGCGCAGATCCTGCGCGATGCGCCCCTCGTGCAGCGCGACCACCCGGCCGGCGCTGGCGATGGTTTCCGGGCGATGGGCGACGACGATGCGCGTCAGCGCGAGCTGCTTGATCGCCTGGTTGACGGCACGCTCGCGCTCGAGATCGAGCGAGCTCGTCGCCTCGTCGAGCAGCAGCACGGCCGGCTCGCGATACAGCGCGCGCGCCAGCAGCACGCGCTGGCGCTGCCCGCCCGACAGCGCCGTGCCCATGTCGCCGATCAGCGTCTCGTAGCCCATCGGCATCGCCTCGATCTCCTCGTGCACCGCGGCCAGCCGCGCGCAGTGCACGATGCGCGCGCGATCCGGCGCCGCCTCGAAGAAGGCGATGTTGTCGGCGATCGAGCCCGAGAACAGCGGCTCGTCCTGCATGACGGCGCCCACCGCGGCGCGCCAGGCGCGCACGCCGCGCCGCGCCAGCGGCTCGCCGCCGATGAGCACCTCGCCGCCGGTGGGGGCGTGGATGCCGAGCAGGATCTTCAGCAGCGTCGTCTTGCCGCAGCCCGAGGGCCCGACGATGGCCACCGACTCGCCCGGCTCGATGACGAGGTTCACGCCGGCCAGCACTTCGGGCTCGCCGTCGGCGTAGTGGAAGCGGACGTCGCGCAACTCGATGCGCGGCGACGCGGCGATGGGCGCCCCCGTGCCGGCCTCGGCCTCGGGCGCCGCGAGCACGATGTCGGCCAGCCGCTCGCCGTGCAGCCCGAGCATCTTCAGCTCGGCCACCTTGTCGACGAGCGAGCTCACGCGCTGCGCGAAGGTCTCCTTCCAGGCGAAGAACGCGAACAGCATGCCCACGCTGAAGCGGCCGTCGAGCACGAGCAGCGCGCCGAGCCCGATCACCGCCACCCGCTCGAGCCCGAAGAGACCGCGGTGCAGCACCGAGAACAGCAGCTCCAGGCGCCGCGTCGCGATGTTGGCGTTCATCGTGTCGACCACCAGGCTGGCAAAGCGCGAGCTGCGCTCGGCCTGCGCGCCGAACAGCTTGATCGCCTGCACGCCGCGCAGCGACTCGAGGAAATGGCTCGACTGCCTGGCCTCGAACACCAGCGCCTCCTCGGACGCCTCGCGCAGCGGCCGGAAGAAGGCCCAGCGCAGCGCGCCGTAGGCCGCCACCGCCGCCAGCGCCACCGCGCTCAGCAGCGCGCTGTAGGCGAGCATCATCGCCAGCGTCAGCAGCACCAGCGCGCCGTCGAGCAGCGCCTCGACGAAGCTCGTCGTCAGCGTGCGCTGGATGTGCTGCACGGCACCGAAGCGCGACCAGATGTCGCCGACATGGCGCTTCTCGAACCAGGCCACCGGCAGCCGCAGCAGATGCGCGAAGACGTTCACCAGCCACTGCAGATTGAGCGTCGCCGACATCACCAGCACCGCCCATGAGCGCGCCGCCGCCGTCGCCACCTGCAGGCCCACCAGCAGCGCGAAACCCAGCACCAGCGTCAGCAGCAGGTCGCGGTCGGCGCTGACGACGACGCCGTCCACCACCCACTGCATCAGGAACGGCCCGAGCAGCACGAAGGCCTCGAGCGCGAGCGCCAGCACCAGGACCTGCGCGAGCGAGCGCCGCCAGCCGCTCACCGGCCCGACCAGCTGGCCGAGCCCGACGCGCTGGCGCTCGATGCTGGGCGTGAAGCCCGGCGCCGGCTGCAGCTCGAGCGCGACGCCGGTGAAGTGGCGCGAGAATTCCTCGCGCTTGAGGCGCCGCAGGCCGCGCGCCGGATCGTGGATGACGATCATGCCGCGCCGCAGGCCCACGAGCACGACGAAGTGGTTCATGTCCCAGTGCAGGATGCAGGGGCGCTGCAACTGCTCGATCTCGTCGAGTTCGGCGCGCAGCGCGCGCGGCACGAGCTTCAGCGCCTCGGCCATGCGCACCAGGTCGACGAGCGTGACGCCCTTGATCGACAGCGAGAAGCGCTTGCGCAGCGTCGGCAGGTCGGTGTCCAGGCCGTATGCGCCGGCCACCATCGCCAGGCAGGCCAGGCCGCACTCGGCGGCCTCGGTCTGCAGCACGAGCGGAACGCGGCCGCGCGCCAGCCCCAGGTGCAGCGCATCGGCCAGGCTCATCCCGCCCCCACCGCACCGCGGCCGCGCCAGGCCAGCAGCGGCTCGAACAGCCACTCGATCAGCCGGCGCCGCTCGAGCAGCAAGTCGGCCCCGAAGCGCATGCCGGCGCTGAGTGCGAGCTCCTCGGCATCGGCGCGCGCGTCGAGCGCCAGCGTGATGCGAAACAGCGGCTCGCCGGCACCCACCGCCGCCGCACCGGCGGCCGGCAGCGCCAGCGCGGCCAGCTCGTTGGGCGCCAGCGGCACGCGCGAGACGTCGATCACATGCGCCGGCCAATGGCCGTAGCGCTGAAACGGAAAGGCCTCGAAACGCAGCTGCGCCGGCATGCCGGTGCGCACGAAACCCACCGCGCTCGAAGGCGCGTAGAGCTGCGCCTGCAGCGTCGCGCCGGCCGGCACCAGGCTGGCCAGAGCCGACGCCGGCGAGACCGACTGCCCCGGCTCGGCCAGCACCGCGCTCACGGTGCCGGCCTGGGGCGCGCGCACGACGAGCCGGCGCTCGCCTTGCTGCTCGGCGCTTTCGCGCCGCAGCTGCGCCAGATCGCGCGCGATGCCGCCGGCCACGCTGTCGGCCAGCAGCGGCAGCGCCTGACGCTCGCCTTCGAGCTCGGCGCGCTCGCGCTCGAGCGCGGCGCGCTGGCGCGCCAGCGCCTGCTCGGCAGCGCGCAGGCCCAGCAGTTCCTCGCTCTTGGCCTGCACCTGCGCCTCGGAAATGAACCGCTCGGCCTGCAGCGAGCGCAACCGCGCCTGCGCCTCTTCGGCCAGCGCGCGCCGCTGGCGCTGCAGCGCCGTCTCGGCGTCGAGCTGGCTGGCCTCGCGGTCGAGTGCGGCCAGACGCCGGTCGAGCGCCGCGCGGCGTGCGCCGGCCAGCGCCTGCTGCTGGCGCGCGGCGTCCGCCAGGCTGCGGCCGCGCTCCTCCAGGCTGCGCCGCACCTGGGCTTCGTCGGCGTCGGCCAGTTGAGTGCGCTCGAGCGCCAGCACGAACAGCACGTCGCCGCCGCGCACCGCCTGGCCCTCGCGCACGCGGCGCTCGAGCACGGTGCCGGCGGCGGTCGGCACGAGGCGGATCAGGCCGCGGTCGGGCACCAGCACGCCGGGCGCCGTGGCGCGCCGCGTGTACTGCGCGACGCACAGGAAGACGCCGACCGCGAGCAGCGCCAGCAGCACGCCCGCCGTGACGACGCTCAGCGAGAGCGGGCGCACGAGCTGGACGCGCCCGAGCCAGGGCTGCGTCTGCGCCTCCAGCGCCTCGGGTCGGAACAGCGATCGGGCTGTCATCATGGCAGCCGACGGACCACACCGCGTTTGTCGGGGCCGGCGCAGCCGAGCGCGCGGCGCCCAGCGGGCAGCGCCGGCGGCCGCCCCGCGCGAACGCCCCGCCTCGAGCGCAGGCTCGGGGCGGGCGGGACTACAGGCGGGTTACCAAGTGCCCTTGGGCAACTGGCACGCGTCATCGTACGACGTGGCCGCCGCCCAGGTGCCCTTGGGCAGGCCGCCGGCCACGGCCTGCAGATGCTTCGGGTCCAACGGCACCGGCTTGCCGGCTTGCCGCGCCGGCGCCTGCGCGGGCGGGGACGAAACGGGACGGGGGGTGATTTCGCGCTGCATACAGCCTCCTCTGCGTCGACCGTGCATGAATGCACGCACATGAGCATTGGAGCAGCCATCCCAAGGGCCTTGTACTGTCATCTCTGACAGGGTGCACGGGGCGCGCGCCTGCGACTTCGGCGCCGGCCGGCGCGGCGGCGTCAGTGGATCAGCCCGAGCCGCAGCGCCTTGAGCACCGCCTGGTGCTTGTTGGCGCAGCCGAGCTTGTGCGCTGCCGAGTTGACGTGCAGGTTGGCCGTGCGCTCGGTGATGCCCATCACCGCGCCCACCTCCCAGGCCGTCTTGCCTTCCATCGTCCAGCGCAGGGCCTCGAGTTCGCGCGGCGTCAGCGCCGGCCGCTCGGGCTGCTGCGCCGCGGGCACCAGCAGGCGCATCGCCGCGTCCTGGGCCACGACCGCGAACAACTGCAAGTCGGCCACCACGCGCTGCAGTTCGTCGCGATCGTCCGGCAGCGGGCGGTCGCGGTCGACGCCGAGGATGAAATGCCGGCCCTCGGGCATGTGCAGCGCCATCGCGATGCCGGTGCGGTAGCCGAAGCGCGCCTGCTGCTCCCACAGCTCGCCCGCGTCGTGGCTCAGGTAGGTCTGCTGATTCCAGATGATCGGCACCGTCTGGCGCCGGCAATGCTGCATCACCGGATCGCGCCGGCCGAGCGACGGGTTCGCGTAGACCTCGGCAAACCCCGGCGGCGTGTTGTCGACCGCGATGAACTCGCTCCTGCCCGGTGCGCGGTCGATCACCGTCAGCGCCGAAACGGTCTGGAAGCCGAGACGCTGCGTGAAGCGCACGACCTCGAGGCGGAACTCATCGCGCGTGCGCGCCTCGAGCACTTCGGCATAGCCGCCAGGGAGCATCGACCTCCACACCCCTGATCAAGGGGGGCCTGCAAGGTTTGACAGTTTCCGAACCAGCCCAGGCTGCCCAAAGATAGCGGCATGCTGCACCCAACCCTCGAGCCCTCTGTTGCCGATTCCCCCGTGATGCCCTGGTCGCTGCGTGCCTGGCCGCCGCTATTGTGGCAGCTCGACGCCGCCACGCGCGTGCGCTTTCGGCACCTCGACACGCGCGTCACCTTCGTCGGCAATGCCTGCGAGCCGACCGCGGGCCAGACCATGTGGGCGGGGCGGGCAGACGACGGCGCCGCCGGCATGGCCTGGGATTGGGTGCAGGTCGGACAGGGCGTGGTGGCGATGGCCGACCCGATGTCCGTCGTCACCAATCTGCGGCTGCTGGGCAGCGAAGGCGAAGTGCTCACCGCGCACGCGGCCGCGCGCTACCTGAACGCCTTCGTGCGCGCGCTGCCCTGGCAGCGCGAGGTGCAGCGCGCCATCTGCGGCCTGCCGCACTGAGCGCTTGCGGCGCTGCGAATCGCGCCCGATTCGCAGCTCGGCGAGATCCAGGCTCGCGCCGCGGCCGGGGCGCGCACCGCCGCGCGGCCCCACCGCCGCGCGGCCGCGCTACTGCACCGCCGCCCGGCGCAGCCGCCGCACCACGTAGCCGAGCGCCAGCGCGGCCAGCACGAGGCTGCTCGCCAGCGCGGCCAGCCAGTCCGCCGCCGGCACCGCCGCGCCCTCGAGCACGCGGCCCATCAGCGTCGTCTGCGCCAGCGCCGGCACCCACAGCTGCCAGGGCCGCTCGCCCTGCTGGTTGAACACGGTCACCAGCGGCACCATCGACACGGCCAGCATGACGACGGTGGCGTTGGCCTGCGCCTCCTTCACGGTCTTGCAGCGGATCGCCACCGCCATCAGCAGTGCGGCGAGGGCCAGCGCCAGCGGCAGCAGGGTGACGATGAACCAGGCCGCCTCGCGCGGGCCGAAGCGGAACAACGCCGCCAGCGTCTCGCTGCGCAGCAGCCACTGCCCCGGCAGGAAGCTCGCGCACGACAGCACCGCCACCAGCATCGCCACCGTGGCCACCGCCGCCCATTTGCCGAGCACGAGCACCCAGCGCGCGCTCGGGTTCATCAGCAGCGGCTCGAGCGAGCCGCGCTCGCGTTCGCCGGCCGTGCTGTCCAGCGCCGCGTTCAGCGCGCCGTACAGCACCGCCATGAGCACGAAGAACGGCACCAGCCGCGTGAGCTGCGCCGCGCGCGCGCCGGCGTCGGCCAGATCGCGCTCCTCGACGCGCAAGGGCTCGAGCAGCTCGGGCGCCACGCCGCGCAGCGCGATGCGCAGCAGCGCCTGCTCGCGTGCGAAGCCGCGCAGCAGCCGCGCCGCCGCGCCCGCGCCGGCCTGGGCCCGCTGGTTCGAGCTGCTCGACACCACTTCCACCAGCGGCGCCTCGCCGCGCTGCAGCGCGGCCTCGAAGTCCGCCGGCACCACCACCACCGGATCGCCGAGCCGGCTGCGGCGCAACTGCTGCTCGTAGTCGGCAGGAGCGGCCTGCACCGTGTAGGTCTGGCGGGCGATGTAGTTGGCCAGAGTCGGCGCGCGCTCGAGCCCGGCCACCACGAGCACGCGCGCCTCGGCCTGCTTCTCGATCGAATCGACGAGCGAGGACAGCAGCGCCAGCACCAGCGGCCCCATCGCCACCGAGCTCGCCAGCACCGTCAGCAGCGTGCGCCGGTCGCGCAGCGCGTCGACCAGCTCCTTGAGATAGACGATCCAGGCGCCGGCCATCAGCCCACCTGCCCGGGCGCGGCGCCGGCGCGCTCCTGCGCCGGGAACGCCAGCTGCACGAAGGCGTCCTCGAAGTCGGGGCAGCCGGTGCGCTCGCACAGCGCCGGCACACCGCCCTCGGCCACCGCGCGCCCGTGCGCGACGACGATCACCCGGTCGGCGAGCCGCTCCACCTCCTGCATGATGTGCGTCGACAGCAAGATGCACTTGCCGGCCTCGTCGCGCAGCCGCCGCAGCGCCGCGCGCAAGGCGCGCGTGGCGAGCACGTCCAGACCGTTGGTCGGCTCGTCGAGGATGATGTTCGGCGGGTCGTGCACGAGCGCGCGCGCCAGCGCCGTCTTCATGCGCTCGCCCTGGCTGAAGCCCTCGGTGCGGCGATCGAGCAGCGGCCGCATCTCGAGCAGGCCGGCCAGTGCCTGGGCACGCGCGGCGGCCGCAGCCGCCGTCAGCCCCTGCAGGCGCCCGTAGTAGACGATGTTCTCGCGCGCCGTCAGACGCGGGTACAGGCCGCGCGCGTCGCTCAGAACGCCCATGCGGGCCAGCGCGGCGCGCGGCCGCTGCGCGACGTCGATGCCGTCGACCTCGATGCGGCCGGCGTCGGGCGCCACGAGCGCGGCGACGGCGCGCAGCGCCGTCGTCTTGCCGGCGCCGTTTGGGCCGAGCAGCGCCGTGATGCGCCCGTCGGCCGCCTCGAAGGCCAGGCCGTCCAGCGCCTGCACCGGGCGCGCGCTGCGCCCGCGCCCCTGCACGAAGCGCTTGGCCAGCTCCTGCACGCGGATCATGGCCGCGCGGCCGCGCCCGACGCGGCGCCCGGCGGAGCGAAGACGCCGGGCCGCGGCAGCGTGCGCGCGCAACCGGCATCCACCGCCAGCGCCGCCGCGTCGTCCTCGGCGTCGATGAAGCGGAACACGACCTCGCCCATGCAGGGCAGCGCCAGCGTGCCATGCCCGGCAGCCGGCACGACGACATGCCGCGCCTTGGCGCCGAGCGCCCGCACGACATGCTCGCCGTGGCGCGGCGGCGTGGCCGGGTCGGCGCCGCCCGACAGCACCAGCGTCGCGCTCGACGCCGGCGCCAGCGTGTAGAACGCCGCCGGCACCGCGCCGCGCGGCCAGTCGGCGCAGGCGCTGCGGTACAGATCGGCAAAGCCGGTGCCGAAGTCGGCGCCCGGCGCGTCGCTCGCGCCCGACAGCCGCGGCATGTCCTCGGCGCAGACGACGGAGAAGTGCATGCCCTCGGCCAGCCGCAGCGCACGCCGGCCGCCACCCAGCGCGCTCGCCAGGCCGACCAGCGCATCGAAGCGCCCGTCTGCCGCTGCGGCCAGCGCCGCCGGCAGCCCCGCCGCCACCCAGGGCGCATACAGCGGTGCGCGCACCAGCGAAAGCACGAACTCGCGGTCGACGACGAAGCGCTCGATCGCACCGGTCAGCGGCTGCGCCATGCTCGCCTCGTGCGGCAGGCTGGCCAGCAGCCGCTGCCACGTCGCGCGCAGGCCGGGGTAGAGCGCGAGGCAGCGCGCCTCGGCCTCGCAGGCGGCGAACAGCGCGTCGAGCGCCGCCTGGTTGTCGCTCGAGAACGAAGCCGGCAGCACCATGTCGGGCGGCGCCGCGCCGTCGAGCACCGTGCGGCGCACCGCCTGCGGAAACTGGCGCAGGTACTCGAGCGCCGCCCGTGTGCCGTAGCTGCCGCCCACCAGATTGATGCGCCCGGCGCCCAGCGCGACGCGCACCGCGTCGACGTCCTGCATCGCGATCCAGGTCGTGAACTGGCGCAGGTCGCCGTAGGACAGCGCCTGCAGCGCCATGCGGCAGGCGGCCAGCCGCGCCAGCTGGCGCGCGCGTTCCGCACTCTGCGCCAGCGGCGCGGTGGGCGCGAGCTCCGGGCATTGCAGCGGCGCGCTCGCGCCGGTGCCGCGCTGGTCGACGAAGACCAGGTCGCGCCGGGTGCCCAGGCGCGCCAGCAGCCGCTGCACGCTGCCGGCCAGCGCGACCGCGCTCTGGCCGGGCCCGCCGGCGAAGAAGAACACCGGGTCGGGCTTCTTCTGCCGCGCCAGCGCGGGCAGTACGGCGTAGTGCACTTCGATCGTGGCGCCTTCGGGGCGGCGCGGATCGAGCGCACGCCGCACGCGGCCGCACAGCGCGTCGTGCGCCACGCCTTCGAGCCGGCAGGGCGCAAGCGCCGGCGCACCGGACTCGGCCGCCGCGCCCGGCTGCCCGGCGAGCGCTGCGGCCGCCGCCAGCGCCGGCAGCAAGAGTCGATGCGCGCCGCGCATGGGGGGCCTGCCGCGCACGGACGGACACTGAGGCGGATGCGCCCGGCGCCCAGCGCCCTCCGGCACCGCGGCGCCGGCGCGATCCATGTCTTCGCAGGCTCTCATACGGTTTCGCATTCAATGCGATGACAGGGCGCGAAGCCGAAGACAGTGCCGACGCACGGCGAGGCGAAGCAACGCGGTCAGCGCGTTGAATGCGAAGCCGTATCAGCCGAGCATCCGCTTCAACTCGCCGCTCTCGATCAGCCGCGCCAGATCGTCCGCGCCGCCCACCAGTGTGCCCTTGACGAAGACCATCGGGAAGGTCGGCCAGCCGGTCCACATCTTCAGCGCGTTGCGCCGGCGCCAGCTGCCCAGGTAGCTGCCGTACTCGAGGTAGTGGCAGGGCAGGCCGGCGCGCGCCAGCAGCCGCCTGGCCTTGCGCGGGAACGGGTTCATCGCCATGCCGACCACGACCAGCGGATGCGCGGCCACCGCCGCCTGCACTTCGTCGACCAGGTCGCGGTGCAGCCGGGCGACGCGATCGCGGATGGCCGGGTGCAGGCGGGCTTCTTCGAGGATGGCGCGCGGCATGCGCCCAGTGTAGGGGAGCCGCGGCCGCTGCTGCCCGCTTGCTGCCCGCTTGCTGCCGGCTGCAGCCTGGCGCGTCGAACACGGCATTCAGCCCGACGCAACGCAGCCCGGCGGCGCCGCGCGTATCCTCTGCCGTCTCGCCCCAGCCCAGGAGACCGCAATGAAGCTCTACTACAGCCCCGGCGCCTGCTCGCTCAGCCCGCACATCGTGCTGCGCGAAGCGGGGCTGCCGTTCCAGCTGGCGACGGCCAGCACCAAGACCAAGAAGCTCGCCGACGGCAGCGACTACCTGACGATCAACCCGCTCGGCTACGTGCCGCTGCTCGAGCTCGACGACGGCCAGCGCCTGACCGAAGGCCCGGCGATCGTGCAGTACGTCGCCGACCGCGTGCCCGACAAGAAGCTCGTCCCGGCCTGGGGCACGCTGGAGCGCTACCGCGCCATCGGCTGGCTGAACTTCATCTCGAGCGAGCTGCACAAGACCGCCTCGCCGCTGTTCAACCCGGCCATGCCGGAAGAGGCCAAGGCGATCTTCCGCCAGCGCCTGCTCGATCGCTTCAAGTGGGTGGACGCCCAGCTCGAAGGGCGCGACTACCTGATGGGTCCGGCCTTCACCGTGCCCGATGCCTACCTGTTCGTCGTCGCGAGTTGGGCCAAGCCGCTCGGCCTCGATCTGTCCGGCCTGAAGAACCTCGCTGCCTTCAGCGGCCGCATGGCCGCCCGAACGGCCGTGCAAGAGGCGATGAAGGCCGAGGGCCTGACGAAGTAGCCTGCCGGCGGCCGCGGCGCCCGGGCATCCGGCTCAGGCCAGATGCGCCGCCGCGAGCAGCTCCCGCGTGTACGCGGCGCGCGGCCCCGCAAAGAGCGCCAGCGCCTCGCCCTCCTCGACGACGTCGCCGTCCTTCATGACGATCACGCGGTGCGCCATCGCGCGCACCACGGCGAGGTCGTGGCTGATGAAGACGTAGCTCATGCCGTAGCGCTTCTGCAGCGCCACCAGCAGCGCCAGCACCTGCTGCTGCACCGAGACGTCGAGCGCCGAGGTCGGCTCGTCGAGCACCAGCAGTTCGGGGCGCAGCACCACGGCGCGCGCGATCGCGATGCGCTGGCGCTGGCCGCCGCTGAACTCGTGCGGATAGCGCTGCAGCACGCCGGCCACGCCGTGGCGCTCGGCCAGGCCCACTTCGTCGAGCATCTCGAGCATGAGTCGCTCGCGTTCGGCCGGCGCGAGCCCGGGCCTATGCAGCGCCAGCCCCTCGCCGACGATCTGGCCGATCGTCATGCGCGGGCTGAGCGAGGCGAACGGATCCTGGAACACCACCTGCATGCGCCGGCGCATGCGCCGCAGCGTCGCGCGCGGCGCGTCGTCGATGCGCTCGCCGTCCAGATGCACGGCACCGGCGGCGAGCGGCTGCAGCGCCAGCAGCGCCATGCCCAGCGTCGTCTTGCCCGAGCCCGATTCGCCGACGATGCCCAGCGTCTCGCCGCGGCGCAGCGCCAGCGTCGCCGACTTGACGGCGCCGAACTGGCGCCGGCGAAACAGGCCCTCGCTGAACGCGAAGCTCACGCCCACGTCCTCGGCCTGCAGCAGTGCGGGCGCGTCGGCCGGCACCGGCGCCAGCGCGCGTTCGGGTCGGCTGGCGAGCAGGCGCTGCGTGTAGGGGTGGCGCGGCGCGGCGAACACCTCCTGCGTCGGGCCCGCTTCCACCAGCCGGCCCCTTTCCATCACGCCCACACGGTGCGTGAAGCGGCGCACCAGGTTCAGGTCGTGCGTGATGAACAGCAGCGCCATGCCCATCTCGGCTTGCAGCGCGTCGAGCAGCGCCAGGATCTGCGCCTGGATCGTGACGTCCAGCGCCGTCGTCGGCTCGTCGCAGATCAGCAGCCTGGGCTTGCATGCCAGCGCCATGGCGATCATCGCGCGCTGGCGCTGGCCGCCCGAGAGCTGGTGCGGGTAGACGTCGACGCGCTTTTCCGGCTCCGGAATGCCGGTGCGCGCCAGCAGCTCGACGGCGCGCGCGCGCGCCGCGTTGCGGCGCAGGCCCTCGTGCAGCTCGAGCACTTCGCCGATCTGGTTGCCGATCGTGTACAGCGGATTGAGCGCCGTCATCGGCTCCTGGAAGATCATGCCGATGCGGCTGCCGCGCAGGGCGCGCATTTCGCGCTCGCTCTTGGCCGTGAGCTCCTCGCCCGCGAAGCGGATCGCCCCGCTCGTCGTCGCCGCGTCGACCAGGCGCAGCACGGACAGCGCCGTGATCGACTTGCCCGAGCCCGATTCGCCGACGAGCGCGAACTTCTCGCCCGCCGCGATCGCGAACGACACGTCGTCGACCACCGTGCTGGCGCCGAAGCGCACGCTGAGGTGCTGCACGTCCAGCAGCGGGGCGGCGGGCTCGGCCATCAGCTCTTGCGCGTGTCGAAGGCGTCGCGCAGCGCGTCGCCGATGAAGGTGAGCAGCAGCATGGTCGCCACCAGCACGACGAAGGTCGGCACGATGACCCACCAGGAGTCGAGATTGTCCTTGCCCATCTTGAGCAGCTCGCCCAGCGAGGGCACCGAGGGCGGCACGCCCAGGCCGAGGAAGTCGAGCGAGGTGAGTGCGAGGATGGCGCCGCTCATGCGAAAGGGCAGGAAGGTGATCACCGGCGTCATCGAGTTGGGCAGCACGTGGCGCCGGATGATCTGGGCGTTGCTCAGGCCGAGCGCGCGCGCCGCCTTCACGAACTCGAGGCTGCGGTTGCGCAGGAACTCGGCGCGCACGTAGTCCGACAGCCCCATCCAGCCCCACAGCGCCAGCAGCACCAGCAGCAGCAGCAGCGAAGGCTCGAAGATCGAGGCGAAGATGATCAGCAGGTACAGCTCGGGCACCGCGCCCCAGATCTCGATCAGGCGCTGCAGCACGAGGTCGGTGCGGCCGCCGAAGAAGCCCTGCAGCGCCCCCAGTGCGATGCCGATCGCCGTGCCCGCCAGCGTGAGCGCGAGCGCGAACCAGATGCTGACGCGGAATCCGTACAGCAGCCGCGCCAGCATGTCGCGGCCCTTGCTGTCGGTGCCCAGCCAGTTGCGCGCCGAAGGCGGCGCCGGGTCGAGCGCCGGGTTGAAGTAGTCGATCGAGTTGGCCGAGTGCGGATTCACCGTCGTCAGCGCCCAGTTGCCCGGCTTGGCGAGCAGCGCGCCGATGAGCGGATCCTTCCAGTCGGTGGGCGTGCCGAAGTCGCCGCCCAGCGCCTTCTCGCTCGGGTTGGCGACGATCGGCGCGTACCAGCGCCCGTCGATGCGCGCGACGATCGGCCGGTCGTTGCTCACCAGCTCGGCCAGCGTCGAGACGACGAGCAGCGCGGCCATCACCCACAGCGACAGATGGCCCAGCCGGTTGCGCCGAAAGCGCGCCCAGGCGCGCCGGTTCGGCGACATCGGCGCCACCGCCGCTGCGGCCGCGGCGGCGGCAGCGGGCGCCACGGGTTCGAGCACGGCACTCATGCGGCGGTGCTCAGCGACCTACGCTGCCGAACTGCACGCGCGGGTCGACCACGGTGTAGAGCAGGTCCGACACCAGCTTGACGACGAGCGCGATCAGCGTGAACAGGTACAGCGAGCCCAGCACCACGGGATAGTCGCGCCGCACGATGCTCTCGTAGCTGAGCAGCCCCAGCCCGTCGAGCGAGAACAGGGTCTCGATCAGCACCGCGCCGGTGAAGAAGGCGCCGATGAAGGCGGCCGGAAAACCCGTCACCAGCGGAATGAGCGCGTTGCGGAAGATGTGCTTGTAGAGCACGCGCTGCTGCGACAGCCCCTTGGCGCGCGCCACCAGCACGTACTGCTTGCGGATCTCCTCGACGAAGGTGTTCTTGGTCAGCAAGGTGATGGTGGCGAAGCTGTGGATCACGAGGCAGACGAGGGGCAGCGCCAGATGCCAGAAGTAGTCCTTCACCTTGCCCCAGGCGGACAGCTCGCTCCAGTTGTCGGAGGTGAGGCCGCGCAGCGGGAACCACTCGAGGAAGCTGCCGCCGGCAAAGAGCACGATCAGCAGCACCCCGAGCACGAAGCCCGGCACCGCGTAGCCCAGCAGCACGAGGAAGGTGCTGGCGACGTCGAAGCGCGAACCTTCGCGCACCGCCTTGGCCACGCCCAGCGGCACGCTGACCGCGTAGCTGACGAGGAAGGTCCACAGCCCGAGCGAGATCGACACCGGCAGCTTCTCCTTGATGAGCTGCCACACGGCCTTGTTCTGCAGGAAGCTGCGGCCGAGATCGAAGCGCGCGAAGTTGCCCAGCATCTCGAAGTAGCGCAGGTAGGCCGGCTTGTCGAAGCCGTAGAGCTTCATCAGCTCCTCGCGCTGCTTCTTGTCCAGGTCGCGCCCGGCCTTGTAGCCGCCGCCCTCGCCGCCCGCGCCGCCGCCGGCCGTGGCGCGCGCCTCGGCCATGATCTGCTCGACCGGGCCGCCCGGAACGAACTGCATGACGACGAAGGTGATGGTGAGCGCGCCCAGCAGCGTGGGCAGCATCAGCGCGATGCGCTTGAGGACATAGGCCCACATCGCGGCGGCGGCCTCAGGCCCGTTTCGCCGCGGCGGCCGCGCCGGCGAGCGATTTGTCCCACCAGGTCCACAGCGGCCAGGGCCCGTGCTCGATGAAGCCGCTGATCAAGGTGTCGGTCTGGAAGTAATGGGCCATCGTCCGCGGCATGCCGAACTTGTTCCAGTACAAGATCGTCTCCTGGCCCGAGTACAGGTCGGGGATGCACCAGAAGTTCCACATGATCACGCGGTCGAGCGCGCGGCAGGCGTCGCGCAGCTCGTCGAGCGTGCGTGCGCGGTTCATGGCCTCGATCAGGCCGTCGACGGCGCGGCTCTTGACGCCGCGGAAGTTGGAGTTGCCCGGCTCGTCGGCCGACTTGCTGCCCAGCGCGGCCGCCATGTCGGTGCCCTGCGGCAGCGTGAAGCGGCCCTCGACGATGACCACCATGTCGAAGTCGTACTCCTGCAGCCGCCGGCGGTAGAGCGCGAAATCGACGACGCGCACCTTCATCTCGATGCCGAGCTTTTCCAGGTTGCGCTGCCAGTCGTTGACGCTCGAAGCGAGCGGCTGCATGTACTCGAAGACGAAAGGCTCGCCCTTGGCGTTGCGCAGCGTGCCGCCGGCGTCGAGCTTCCAGCCGGCCTGCTCGAGCAGATCGCGCGCCTTGAGCAGGTTGCGGCGCAGGCCGTTCGGGTCGGCATCGGTGCGCGGGCTGACGTAGGCCGGCCCGAACACGCGCGGCGGCAGCTCGGCGCGATAGGGCTCGAGCAGCGCCAGCTCGCCGGCCGAGGGCAGGCCCTGGGCCGCGAACTCGGAGTTGCTGAACATGCTGCTGTGGCGCTTGAACATATGCGTCTTGTTCAGCGTCTCGAAGTCGTAGGTGTAGACCAGCGCCTCGCGCACGCGGATGTCGCCGAAGATCGGCCGGCGCAGGTTGAGCTGGTAGCTCTGCAGGTGCTGGCCGTAGCGCGTGGGCAGCACGGCCTTGACGATGCGCCCGTCGTCCCACTTCACGCCCGCATGCTGGCGCACGAAGGCGCGGCTGCGGTACTCCTTCATCAGGTCGTACTCGCCGGCCTTGAAGGCCTCGCGCGCCACCGCGTCGTCGGCGTACATGCGGTAGACGACGCGCTCGAAGTTGAAGTGGCCGCGCCGCAGCGCCAGATCGCGGCCCCAGTATTCGGGGTTGCGGCGGAACTCGATGCGCCGGGGCATGTCGACCTTGTCGATCAGGTATGGCCCACTGAGGATCGGCGGCTCGGTGACGATCTCGTCGAACTTCCTGCCCGCGCCCCACTTGCGGCTGAAGACGGGCATGGTGCCGGCGACGAAGGCCTGCTCGCGCGTCTTCTCGCGCATCTCGAAGCGCACCGTGCGCGCGTCGACCGCCACCACACGCTCGATGCCGGCCAGCTGCGTCTGGTACGAGGGCGAGGCGCCCTTGCCCGAGAGCTGCGCGAAGCTGTGGCGCACGTCCTCGGCCGTCACCGGCTCGCCGTTGGCGAAGCGCGCCTCGGGCCGGATGCGAAAGCTCACGCTCGCGAAGTCGGGCGCGACGAGGATGGCCTCGGCGAGCAGGCCGTACATCGTCATCGGCTCGTCCTGCGCCAGATGCGCCAGGCCTTCGACCATCCAGATCATCACGCCTGCCGGTGCGTTGCCGCGCACCGTCCAGGGGTTGAACTTGTCGAAGCTCGAGCGGCGGTCGGGGTTCTTCAGCTTGAGCGTGCCGCCCTTGGGCGCGTCGGGGTTCACGTAATCGAAATGCGCAAACCCGGGGCCGTACCTGGGCGCGCCGTAGGCGGCGAAGGCGTGCACCCAGCGGCCGGTGAATTCGCTGCCGGGGGGGCCGTCGGCGGGCGCGGCCGGCGCGGCGGGCGCAACGCCGCCGACGGGCGCGGCATGCGGCGCAGCCTTGCGTGTGGGGCGCGCCTCGGCCCCGGCGGGCGTCAGCACGCCGGCCAGCGGCGTTCCGGCCAACAGCGCCGCCAGGCGGCGCCGGGCGGCGTCGACTTCGTGCGCCGCCATGTTTCAGGCGTCCTTCTTCGCTCCGGCGCCCGGCGCGAGCAGCCTGGCGCAATCGGCGCGCGCACCGGCATCGACCTTGGCGCACAGGCCGTCGAGCTGGCGTTGCAGGCGGCGCATCACCGCGGCGTGCCGGCCCTCGCCGCTCCAGGCCGCGAGCCGGCTGCCGGCGCGCGCCAGCGCGCGCGCGCTGCGGCCCTCGAAGGCGCCGGCGTCGGCCCCGGCCTCGCGCAGCAGTTGCGCGGCCACCTTCTCGATGCGCGCGGCGTCCTGCGGCGCCAGATCGATCAGCGCGCCCAGGTAGCCCGCGCCCCATTGCAGCCGCGTCGCCGGGCCCTCGCTCTTGGCGAAGGCCTCGCCGTACCAGCGCAGCGCCTCGTCCTTGCGGCCCTGCTTGCGCGCGTTGCTGCCGAGCTGGCTCATCAGGTAGTAGGGCGAATGGCTCTTGGCCAGGTTGCCCTGCAGCAGCGCGTCGCTGTCGGCCCACAGGCCGGCGCGGCCGAGCGCGTAGGCCGCGCTCGTGATGACGGCCTGGCGCTCGTAGCCGTCGACGATCTCGCGGTCGGCCTTGGCGGCGAAGGCGCGCACCTCGGCCAGCAGCGGCTCGGCCAGCTTCGGGTGCACCGTATCGCGCTCGCCCTCGAGCCGCGCCAGGTTGATGCGCGCCACCAGCGCGCCCAGGCGGTCGGCGCGCGACAGCGTGGCGTCGGCCTCGAGCCGCTTCATCGCCGCGTCGAAGCTGGCCACCAGCGCGGCGCGACGCGGCGAGAGCTCGTCTTCGAGCACCTGCACGATCTCGGGCGCGCCATTGGTGAGCAGGTCCATCGTCGCGCGCGCGGTGGCGGCGTCGCCCAGCACGCGCTGCACGCGCTGGCGCAGCGCATCGTCGGCCTTCACGCCCTTGCCGTCGTCGCTGGCGGCCAGAGCGCGCAGCCACAACCGCGTCGTGACCTCGGCGTCGGCGCCGGCCGCGGCGCTGGCCGAGGCCAGCCGCGCCAGCAGGCCCGGCACCTCGGCCTTGGGCACGAGCTGGCCTTCGTCGGTGTCCCAGGAATAGAAGGCGAGCATGCGCCAGTCCGCGGCCGCCAGCGCCTTGCCCGCGAGTGCTTCGGACAGCACCGTCTTGATCGGCCGCCCGCCCGCCAGCCCCTGCTGCAGCAGCGCCAGCACCTGCGGCGCGTCGGCCTCGCCGGGCAGGCGGGTGATCTCCTGCCCACCGGCGTTGAACAGCACCACCGTCGGGTAGCCGCTCACCTTGAAGCGCTGGCCGAGCTTCTGTGCGCCCGGGCGGTCGCCGTCGACGTGCACGGCGACGAAGGCCTTGGCCAGCTCGGCGAAATCCTGGCGGTTGAACAGCGTCGCCTTGAGCTGGTTGCAAGGCGGGCACCAGGTGGCGCCCCAGTACAGCAGCACAGGCTTGTTTTCGGCGCGGGCGCGCGCGAACGCGCGCTCGATGTCGGCGTCGGCGGCAGCGGCCTGCCAGGCGACATTCGTCGAGGGCGGACCGACCGCGGCGTCGGCGACGCGGCCGCCCAGCGCCGCGGCGAGGCCCAGCAGGGCGATGGCGATCGTTCGATTCACGGCGTCCTCTTGGTCTGCCCGCCACCCCGCGGACATGGGGCTTTCGTGCGCTCCGCGCGCAAGCCCGCGGCTGTGCAATGCGGCCGGATTGTGACCGATGGTGTCGATTGGGTCGGCGCAATGCCCAAAAGTTCGCCGCTCCGCGCGTCCGGCCCGTCCGGCCGCTCGCGTCGGGCGCCGACAATCGCGTCTTGCACCGGCCGCGCGGCGCGGTGCTTCGAAGGCAGAGGAAGAACCCGTGGACTTTCGTCAACTGCTGCGCCGCATTGCGCTGGTCCTGTCGGCAGCTGCCCTTGTGACCGGCGCCCCCCACGCGCAGAGCACGCCGCAACGCGCGGCCAAGTACTACGAAGACGCGCTCAAGCGCTACGAGAAGGACGACTGGGCTGGTGCTCAGGTCCAGCTGAAGAACGCCCTGGCGGAGGACAACCGCAACCTTGCCGCGCATCTGCTGCTTGGAAAGCTCCTGCAGCGCGCCGGCGAGCTGAAGGCTGCGGAGGCCGCCTACGAAACGGCGCTCAGCCAGGGCGTGAGCAAGGTCGAGGTGGCGCCGCTGCTGGGCCAGATCTATTTGCAGCTGGGCGAAACGCAGAAACTCCTGGAGACCATCACGCCCTCGGGCCTGCCCCCGAGCGTCCAGTCCGAAGTGCTGACCTTGCGCGGCTCGGCACTGGCCCTGAGCGGGTCGCTGGCGGCCGCGACCCAGACCTTCGCCGACGCCCGCGCCGCCGACCCCAAGTCGGCCCTGCCTTACATCGCCGAGGCGCCCTTGCTGCTGCGCATCGGCGAGCGCGACAAGGCCAGGGCCTCGGCCCTGAAGGGCACCGAGATGGCGCCCGGCAACTACACGGCCTGGTTCCAATACGGCACCATCCTGTTCGGGGTCGGCGAGGTGCGGGCGGCGCTGGCCGCTTTCGACAAGGCAATCGCCCTCAGTCCCAAGCATGTGGACTCGCGCGTCTCGCGCGCGTCCGCCCTGATGGTGCTCAAGCGCGAGCCCGAGGCCGAAGCCGAGCTCAGGTTGCTGAAAGAGGCCAACGTCCAGGAGCCGCGCGCCTCCTACCTGCGCGCGGTGCTGGCCTCGCAGAAGGATCGCACCCAGGAAGCGAGGGACGAATACCAGGAGGCCGCCGCCCTGATCGACGCCATGTCGCCGAACCTGCGCGCCGCCAACGACCCGCTGCTGATGGCTGGCGCGCTGTCGCACCGCGCGCTGGGCAACCGGGAGAAGGCCCGCGAGTACGTGGAGACGCTGCTGGGCCGCAACAGCAAGCACCTGGCCGCACAGATGCTGCTGGCCGGCCTGCTGGTGGAGACCAATGAACTCAATCGTGCCGTGCCGGTGATCGAGGGCCTGCTGCGCGTGAACCCGAACGACGCCCAGGCCCTGTACCTGATGGGGAGCATCCACATGGCGCGCCGGCAGTACGCGCAGGCCGCCGAGGTGCTCGACAAGGCAGCCCGACTCGCGCCGGGCGGGCCGGCGCTGCGCGAGCTCTCGTTCAGCCAGTTCGGCCTGGGGCTGGAGAAGCAGGGCGTGGCCAACCTCGAGCGCGCCTACGCCCAGAATCCCAAGGACATGCGCGCCGCCATCGAACTGGCGGTGTATTACGCGCGCGCCGGCGATGGCAAGCGGGCGGTGACGATCGCCGAAGCCCTGGTGGCACAGGACCCGGGCAACCTCGCCATGCTCAACTTCCTGGGCAACGTGAAGGGCCGGCTCGGCGACAAGAAGGGGCTCAAGGAAGCCTACGACCGCGCGCTGGCCAAGGACCCGAAGTTCCGGCCCGTGGTCATCAACATGAGCTGGTACGACATGGAAGAGGGGCGGATCGAGCAGGCCCGCACCCGGCTCAAGGCCTTTCTCAAGGCCAACCCCAAGGACCCCGACGTGCTCTATCAGCTCGGTGCGCTGGAGGAAGGCGCGCGCAATCTGCCGGAGGCCGTCGGCTATTGGACGGAGGCCGACCGCATCCAGAACAAGGATCCGCGGCCCGCCATCGCGCTTGTCAACCTGTACCTGGGCGATCGCCAGCCGCAGAAAGCCCTGGCCGCGGCCAAGAGCCTGGCCGCGCACTATGCGGACATGCCGCAGGCGGGAATGGCGCTGGCCCGCGCCTACATCATGGCCGGCGACGCCGCGATGGCCCGCCAGGTCTTGCAGGACGCCACGACCAAGGCCGGCTTCGACGTCGACACGCTGCTTGCCGTGGGCCGCATGCAGATGCAGATCGGTCAGCTCGACGGCGCCACCCACGCCGCCAACAAGGCCCTGCAGGCGCTTCCGGGCGAACCTGCGGCGATGGCGTTGCTGGTGGAAGTGGCGGCTCGCCGGGGCGACCCCGCCCAGGTCGACAAGGCGATGGCCGCCCTGCAGGCGCGCAACCCCAATCACCCGGTGACGCTGGTCACGGCCGGCCACATCGCACTCTCACGCGGGCAACCGGCCAAGGCACTGGGGTTCTACAAGGCCATCTGGGAGCGCGAGCCCTCCACCTCGCTGGCACTCAACATGGCCCGCGCCTATGCCGCCAACAAGGAGGTCGACCAGGGTCTGGCCTTTCTGCAAGGCTGGGCCCGAAAGCAGCCGCGCGACCTCATGGCGCAGCGCGCGCTGGCCGACATGCAAATGTTCGCGGGCCGGCCCGAAGCGGCACGGGAGAGCTACGCCTCGCTGGTGAAGGCCAACCCGACCGATCCGGCCTTGATGTCGGCCTACGCCCGCACGCTGCAGGTGCTCAAGGACCCGGCCGCCCTGGCCACCGCGGAGCGGGCATACAAGTTGGCGCCCACCCACACGGCGATCGCCGACGACTATGCCTGGGCGCTGGTGCAGTCCGGCAGTACGGAGGCGGGCGTGCGCGTGCTGCGGGAGGTCCGGCTGCGCGATCCCGGCGACGCCACGGTTCGTTGGCACCTGGCGGCCGGGTTGCTGAAGTCCGGCAAGAAGCAGGAGGCCCGGGAAGAACTCCGGGCCGCTCTGGCCGCAACGCCGCCGCCGCCGCGCAGCGTCGAACTCGACAAGCTCAAGGCCGAACTCGGCCTCTGAACACGGATCGGGAGCGTCGGAGGATTTGACACTTCTTGTAACCTCGCTCGAAGCGGAACATGGAATTCCTTTCAAATCAACATGTTGTCATTTTGGCACCGAATCTGCTTCCAATATGTTGCTGGCTTTGAGTCCCGTTGAGCCGCTTGCCCGTTCGCGGGGCGGCAGCCCGCCGAGGCCGTGCCGGCCTGCAGGCCGATCCGCCGCAGGGATTTGAATGGAAGGGATTTCCGTGAAGCTCACCCCCGTCTTCAAGATCGTCGGCGCGGCATTCGTGGTTGCCGCGGCAGGCTCTGCGAGCGCGCAGCTCTCCGACCAAGGCAGCTTCGGGCAAGCGACGTACTCGTCGGCCAGTTCGGGCTATTCGCCGGGCCGGATCATGAAGTGGATCCCCACGGGCGACGTCTTCAAGGTCTACTGCATCGACCCCTACACCGGCACGTCGCTGCCTGGCGCGTACACGCTGATGGACCTGAACAGCTACACCAGCGGTGCCGGCTCGGCTTACGCCCAGCAGCTGGCGCGCGGAGGCGGCTATTCCGGGCTCGATAACAGCGTCAATGCCCAATTGACCGTGCGCAAGGACATCACCGAACTGTTCTCCTGGGCGTACACCGACGCGACCTCCGGCGACACGGCCAAGGCCGCAGCCTTCGGCCTCGTGCTGTGGGAGATCATCGCGCAGGGCAGCGGTAACGGCGTGGCAACGGGCGGCAACGGCGGCACGCAGTACAGCAAGACGACCTCGCCGATGACCTCGACCGGCGGCGACAAAACCGCGGGCAATGGCGGCTTGGGCGCCGGCAAGGACGAGGTCGAGTATTGGTTGGACAAGTACCTTGCCGCGCTGAACGGCACGCTTGCCTGGGGCGCCGGCGGCCTCGGGCTGACGCAGACCACCTGGAACTACACCGTCTACTTCGACAACGTCAACCCGGTCTCGCAGACGTTCATCCGCGTCACGCCGCAATCCCCCTCCGGCGGGCCGGTGCCCGAGCCGACCAGTCTGGCCCTGGTGGGCGTGGCGCTGGCCGGGCTCGGCTTTGCGCGCCGCCGCAGCCGCCGGGCCTGAAACCCAAGCCTGCGGCCGCCGGCCGCGCACACAAACGCCCGATGTCTTCGGGCGTTTTGCTTTGCGCCGCCGCGGCACAGACGCCGGCAACCCACGGCGCGAGTGAAGCCGCAACGGCCCACAGGCGCAAGCGGGCCGCACGCACGCCTCATACGGTTTCGCATCCAATGCGACAACAAGGCGCGTAGCCGAAGACAGCGCTGACGCACGGCGAGGCGAAGCAACGCGGTCAGCGCGTTGAATGCGAAGCCGTATCAGCGGCGAGCGTCCGCCTTCAGCAACTCTGCCGCCCAACCCCAGGCTTGCTGGGCTTCGGCCATTGCCACGTCGCCGCCACCGAACGGCGCCGCCGCGGCGTCCAGTGCGGCCTGATCGTCACCTTCCAGCTCCTCGGCCAGCGCCAGGTACGGCGCCCAGGCGCCGCGCCGCTCGAGCAGCGCCTCGCGCGCCACATCGGGCAGCCGCAGCGGCTCGAGCGCGGCCGCCATGGGCACACGCAGCAGCAAGTCCAGCTGCGACATCACGCCCAGCGTGAACAGCGCCGCGGGCCGGCTTTCGCTGCGCCGGCGCGCCAGCGCCTCGAACAGCCGGCCGCGCGCGAGCGCGTGCTCTTGCAGCGCGGCGGCAGCGGGGCGCGCATCGGCCGCACCCAGCAGCAGCACCGCCAGCCACCGCTGCAGCTCGTTGCGGCCCAGCAGCGCCACCGCGGCCTCGACCGAATCGACACCGCGCCTCAGCCCGATCGCCGGGCTGTTGGCGTAGCGCAGCAGCCGGTAGCTCAGCGCCACGTCGCCGCGCACGGCGTCGGCGATCACGGCCGTATCGCGGTCCAGCGCCAGATGGTTCATCAGCTCGCAGATGCGGTGCGCGGCGGCGTCCAGCGGACGCGCCGCGAAGGCCGCGCCGCGCTTGTCGAAACGACCGCCGGCGAGCGTGAAGCCGGCCTGCAGCAGCCGCTCGACCTCGTCGACGCTGCCCAGGCCGCAGGCCAGCAGCGGCAGGCGCGGCATCGCCTCGCGCCAGCGCTGGGCCGACAGCAGCAGCGTCTCGACGCCGCCGGTGGCCGCGCGCAGCACGACGAAGTCGGGCCGCGCCGCGGGCGGCTCGGCGCTCGCCAGGCGCTCCGGCGGGCCGTCGGGCGCGCCCACCTGCGCGCCGCGTTCGCGCAGCGCCTGCACGGCCGCGCCGGCAGCGGGAGCCGCCGACCAGCACAGCATCACGCCGGCGCCGGCCTGCGCCTGCACGGCGCCGTGCTCGAGCAGCGGCGCCGCCAGCTCGACCAGCACCGGCCTGCCGTCGGCCGCGGCCAGCCGCGCGGCCGCGACCAGGGCCGCGGCCTGCGCGACGCCGGCTTCCGGCGCGCCCTTCAGGCGTGCTTGCAGGGCGGGCGGCCAGCGCAGCTCGAAGCCCGCGACCCGACCCTTGCGGTCGACGAGCGGCAGGCGCTGGCCGAAGCCGGCGGGAGGTGCGGCGCCGCCGGGCGCGCCGGCCGGCGCCGCACGCGCCGGCCCTGCGGCCGCGGCAGTCCGCGCGTCCGCGGGCGCCGCCGGGGCGCGTGCGCGGCTGGGCGCGAAGAGCCCGCGCAGCCAGCGTGCGAAGCCGCTCGCCATGGCGTCACGCGCGTGTCGCGCGGCCCGGCGCCACGGGCAACGCGCCCGGCGGCGTGACACCCGGCGCCCGCGTCGGCTCCACGCCTCGCGCCCGCGACGGCTTGGCGCCTCGCCCCGGCGACGACTTGGCGCCTCGCCCCGGCGACGGCTTGGCGTCTCGCCCCGGCGACGGCTTGGCGCCTCGCCCCTGGGACGGCGTGGGGCCGCACGCCCGCCGCGGCGCGACGCCTGCCGCCCCGGCCAGCCGCTCGATCCCGACCGCGTCGCCGCCCGGCAAGCCGGCGCTCGGCCAGACCTCGCACAGGCCGCGGCAGTGGATGGGCGACAGGCTCACGCTCGGATCGGCTTCGCTGTTGAAGCCGCAGCCGTTCGGCGCCATGCGCGCGCCGAGCACCTGCGGCGCGCGCAGCTTAGCGGCTACAGCCGTCCGCGACGAGACGCAACATCGCTGGCCTGCGTGCCCGGTGTTGCATGAACGCTGCATGCAGCGCGGCGCAACCCTGGCCGGCCGCGCGCGGCTTAGATTGCCGCATGGACCGAACCACGCCCCCCCAAGCCACGCCCGGCCAAGCCGGGAGCCGCCCAGGCGCGACCCGCCCAGCCTCGACCCCCGTTCGCGCCCCGGACGGCGCTGCTGCTGCCGCCCCCGTCTCCTCGGCCTGCGCCTCCGCCGCCTCCGCCGCCTCCGCCGCCTCCGCCGCCTCCGCCGCCTCCGCCGCCTCCGCCGCCTCCGCCGCGTCCGCCGCGTCCGCCGCGTCCGCCACGTCCGCCCCCTCCGCCGCCTGCTCCAGCCTCGTGCAGCGCCCGCGCCGCGTCGAACGCCTGGTGCAGGGCCAGGCGACGAGCGACGGCGCCGGCGTCAAGCTCACGCGCGTGCTCACGCACGACCTGCAGCGCCGGCTCGACCCCTTCCTCCTGCTCGACGCCTTCGCCACCGACCAGCCCGGCGACTACGTCGCCGGCTTCCCCGACCACCCGCACCGCGGCTTCGAGACCGTGACCTACATGCTCGCCGGACGCATGCGCCACCGCGACAGCGCCGGCCACGAGGGCCTGCTCACGCCCGGCGCCGTGCAGTGGATGACGGCCGGCCGCGGCGTGATCCACAGCGAGATGCCCGAGCAGGAGGACGGCCTGATGGAAGGCTTCCAGCTCTGGCTCAACCTGCCGGCGGCGCGCAAGATGATCGCGCCCTGGTACCGCGACATCCGCCCCGAGCAGATCCCCGAGTGGCAGGGCGCCGGCGTCGTCGCACGCGTGATCGCCGGCACCACGCGGGGCGTAGCCGGCGCCATGCAGCGCGCCGACACCGAGCCGCTGTATCTCGACCTGCACCTCGCGCCGGGGACCGTCTTCGAGCAGCCGCTGCCGGCCGCGCACAACGCCTTCGTCTACGTCTACCGCGGCACGCTCGCCGTAGGCGATGCGAGCGTCGCCTTGCGCCACATGGCGATCCTCGCCAACGACGCCGGCAGCGACGGCGTTCGCCTCGCGGCCGGCGCCGAAGGCGCGCGCGCCCTCCTCGTCGCCGGCCGGCCGCTCGGCGAGCCGATCGCGCAGTACGGCCCGTTCGTGATGAACACGCGCGCGCAGATCCACGAGGCGGTGCAGGACTACAACGCCGGGCGGCTGGCCTGAACCGGTGAAGACATGAATCACGCCCGCGCAGCCATAGGGCCGAGCCGCGGGCGCGTCAGGCTCTCAAGCAAATGTGGCTCTGCCACTTTGCTTGACCCCCACGGGGGGCGGGCTGGGCGCAGCCCGGCCCTGGGGGCGCTCAGAAGCTGCCGTGCACGATGCCGCCGCCCTGCATCTGGCACTCGCCTTCGCCGCCGCCGGCCATGCCGCGCGCCGGCGCCACGAGGTGCAGCCCGCAGCGCATGCGCCGGCCCGCGTCGGTGCGCAGGTTGGCCACCACCTTGCCGCTGTAGCGCGTGATGAACTGCGTCAGGTCGTACGGGCCGAAGGCGCCGTAGCCCCAGTACGGCCAGCCGGGCCGGCCGGGCAACTCGTCCACCGCGGCCGCGCGCGTGCAATCGGCGCGCGCGCATGCCTGTGCATCGCCGAGCGCCGCCGCGCGCATCACAGGTCGTCGTACTCGGTCCAGTCGCCGGGCGCGTCGCGCGGCACCGGTGCCTTGAATGCTGCCGATCGCGCGCTCGCGCCCGCGGATGCCTGCACTGCGGCCCCGGCCATGTCCTCACTGCCGCGCGCGGCTCGGGCTGCAGGCCGGTGCGCGCCGACCTCGGCCGCCCCCGGTACGAAGGTCAAGTCGTCGTACTCCGTCCAATCGCCGGGCGCGCCGAGTGCGATCGACGTCTCGGACACGTTGAATGCCGCGCTCGCCGGCATGGCCGCCGGCGTGAAGGTCAAGTCGTCGTACTCCATCCAGTCGCCGGGCGCGCCGAGCGTGATCGGCGCCTTGGCCAGGCCGGCTGCCGCGCTCGCCGCCGCGGCCGTCCGTGCCGTAGGTTGCGCCGATGCGGCCATCGACAGCGACGACAAGGCGGCAACGACCGCCGCGGCGAGGAGGGGTCGGCGTGCTCTCATGACGGCGCTCCCAAGGATGCGATGCGTGGACTGTAGGAAGCGCGCGCCGCCGCGGCAAGTGCCGATCGTCATTGCCTGGTCACGCCTTGCGGCCAGGGCGCCGCGCGCTGCGGCGTCGGCGCGACAGCCGAGAGCGTGCGCGCCGCGCGCTCAGGGCCGCGGATTCGGTCCTTCGGCGGCCTCGATGCCGTACACCGAGCGCGGATGCAGGCGGCGCGACACCAGCGTCGCGAGCACGCAGGCCGCGAGCAGCACCGGCAGCAGCGCGTACTGGCCGCTGATCTCGAACACCATCAGCGCCGCCATCACCGGCGCGTGCGTCGTGCCGGCCAGCAGCACCGCCATGCCGACCAGCGTGTACACGGGCGCGGCCGCCGCCGGCAGCCCGATCGCCGCCGCGGCCGCCGCGGCCAGCCCGCCCACCGCGGCGCCGACGAAGAGCGTGGGCGTGAACACGCCGCCCGGCGCGCCCGAGCCGGTGGTGGCGGCGATGGCGACGAGCTTGAGCACCAGCACCGCCGCCAGCCACTGCCAGGCCGGCACCGTCTCGAGCTGCTGCTGGATGCTGCTGTAGCCGTTGCCCCAGACCTCGGGCCGGACGAGCGACAACGCGCCGACCACCAGCCCGCCCGCCAGGAACGCCAGCGGCAAAGGCAGGCGCGAAGCGATGAACAGGCCGCGCGCCGCTTCGAGCCAGCGCAGCATGCCGGCGCCGAGCAGGCCGCCGATCAGCCCGAGCACGACGAGCGGCGCGGCCTCGGCCGCGCCCGGCATGGCCAGCGGCGGCACCACGTACAGCGTGGCGCTGCCGCCCAGGGCGATCGTCGTCGCATGCGACAGGACCGCGGCCACGACGACCGGCCCGAGCCGCGCCAGCGCGAGCGAGCCGAGCAGGATCTCGGCCACGAACACCGCTGCGGCCAGCGGCGCGTGATAGGCCGCGGCCAGGCCGGCCGCGGCGCCGCAGCTCACCAGCAGCCGCAGGTCCGTCGCCTGGCCCAGCAGACGCCCGAGGCCCGACGCCAGCAGCGCGGCCAGCAGCACCATCGCGCCTTCGCGGCCCACCGCGCCGCCGGTGCTCACCACCAGCAGCGAAGCGCAGGCCTTCAGCAGGCCGGCCCGGACGTCGAGGCGCCCGTCGCCGATCGCGACGGCCTCGATGTAGTCGCCCTGGTGCCGCGGCGGCCGTGCGGCTTGCGCCGCCGGTGCACGGCGCGCCAGCCACAGCAGCAGGCCCGCTGCGAGCGCGCCGACGGCCGGCGCCAGCAGCCGATGCGCCGGCGCCAGACGGTCGGCCGCCGCCACCAGGTGCCCGCCGCTGGCGTGCACCAGCAGCGCCTCCGCGCCGAACAGCAGCGTACGGAAGGCGGCGACGGCCAGCGCGCCCAGCACGCCGACGGCCGCGGCCAGCACCAGATCGAGCCAGGGGCCGGCGAAGGGGCCGAGCGCGCGCCGCAGCCTGCGCAACAGAGGGCGGATCACGCTCGGCCTCAGGCCGCGAATTCGAGTTCGATGCGCGTGCCGGCGCCGGGCGCACTGTGCACGCGCAGTGCGGCTTCGATCAGCACGGCCTGCTCGCGCATGCCGCGCAGCCCATAGTGGCCCGGCACGGGCGCGGCGGGATCGAAGCCCGCGCCGTCGTCGACGATGCGCAGCAGCCGGCGCGGCGCGACCGGCTCACCGCTCTCGCGCAGCTCGACCGTCACGCGCTCGGCCGCGGCGTGCCGCTCGACGTTGCGCAGCGCCTCTTCGGCGATGCGATAGAGCGTCTCGGCGCGCTCGTCGGACATCGCGCCGGCGGCGGCGTCGACGTCGAGATCGGCGGCGATGCCGCTGCGCTGCGTGAAGCGCCCGAGCAGCTCGCGCAGCGCCGCGCCGAGCCCGACTTCCCGCACGCCGCCGTGGCGCATCTGCGTGATGGCCGCACGCGCCTCGGCCAGGCCGCTCGCCGCCACTTCCTCGGCGCGGCCGAGCTCGGCATCGAGTTCCTCCTCGCCCAGGCGCCGATGGAGCTTGCGCACGAGCCGGATCTGCGCGAGCAGCGCCATCAGCGAATGCGCGAGCGTGTCGTGCAGCTCGCGCGCCAGCCGCAGCCGCTCGCGCGTGACCGCCGCCGCCCGGCCTTCCTCGGCCAGCCGCTCGATGCGCGCCGAGCGCTCGGCGACGCGCTGGTCGAGTTCGCGGTTGAGCTGCGCGAGCGCGCCCTTCTCGCGCTGGAGCTGGTCGACGAGTGCGGCCAGCACGATGCCGATCTGGCCGACCTCGTCACGCCCGGCAGGCACCACCAGCGCGCTGCGCTCGCCGCGGCGCACGCTGCCGATCGCGCCCGCCAGCACACCCAGACGGCGCGTGAGCACCTGCGTGAGCAGCACGGCAGCCAGCGCCGCCAGCAGCCCCGCGCCCAGCACCGCGAGGAAGACCGACTGCGCGGCCCGTTGCGCGGGCGCGAGCGCCCGCGCAACGGGCTGGCGCACGACCACGCTCCAGGGCAGCGCGATGCCGTCGGCCCGCAGGTGCGGATCGTGCCTGGCAACGAGGTAGCGCCCGCCCGCGCTTGCATCCAGCTGCGCGAACGGCCGGCCGACCCAGTCCGCGGGCCCACCGATCACGCGGCCATCGCCCCCCAGCATGACCAGCTCGAGCTGCACGCCGAAGTCCAGCGCGCCCAGCAGCTCGCGCTGCAGCTGCTCGACCCAGCTCCACGCCATGTAGCCGCCGATCACGCCGACGGCGGGCGCCCGCGCGTCGCCGATCGGCGCGGCCGCGTCGATGTAGCGCTGCGGGCCGGCGTCGGCGGCCCGTGCCAGCAGGGCTTCGAGGTGCCGGTGCAGGCGCACCTCGCCGACGAAGGGCCCGGCGCTCGCCGCCTGGAACCAGGGCCGATCGGCCACGCTCCGAGCCTCGAACACGCCCTGCGTCGCGGCCACGACCAGCCCTTCGGCATCGGTCACGCCGATCCAGGCGAATTCGGGAAACTGCTCCTGCACTGCTTCGAGATGCCGGCGCAGCGCGGCTTTGCCGCGGTCGCCGGAGGCCGCAATCTGCGCTGCCGTCGCGCGCATGATCGTCAGCCGGGTCTCGATGTTCGTCATCAGCGCGTGGTGCAGCTGCGCGGCGAACTGCTCGAGCAGACGTTGCGTGTCGGCCCGCCCGCGGCGCTCGGCTGCCGTCGCCGCCAGGTTCGCGGCCACCAGCGACGCCACCACGATCACGCCGAAGATGGCCCAACCGATGGCCGCCGCCAGATGCCGGCGCGGATCGAGGCGGGTGTGCCAGCGCGGTGCCCGGGCTGCGGCCGCCTCTTCGTCACGGTCGATAGTGCCGGTCGGCACTGTTGTCGCGCGTTGGGGATCGGCTACGCTGTCGGGCATCTTCGAATTGTCCCCGCAGCGCACTGCCGCGCGCGGGCCGTCGCGATGTTCGACGAACTGGTGCTCGCCGTTTCCAGGAGTGCCGGCCTGACGGCCGAGCAGGCCGCGCTCGCGGTGGCGGCGATGTTGCGCTTCTTCACCGCGCGCATGCCCTCGGCGCTGGTCGGCGAGCTGCACGTGCGGCTGGGGCGCCGCGCCGGCGAGGCGCCGCAGGGTGCGCCGGTTCCGTCCGCTGGGCCTGCGCCACCGGCTCCGCCCGCGCCACCCGCAGGTTCCGCGCCATGAGCGATCCGACCGCGGCGCCGCCGCTGCGCCTGATGATCGTCGACGACCAGCCGCTCATCCGGCGCGCGCTCACGCTGATGCTCGGCAGCGAGCCCGGAATCGAAATCGTCGGCGAGGCGGCCGACGGGCTGGCGGCGGTGCAGGCGGCGCTCGCGGCGCGGCCCGACGTCATCGTCATGGACTTGCAGATGCCGCGCGCCAGCGGCGTCGTCGCCACGCGCGAGATCACCGCGCGGCTGCCGGCCACGCGCATCGTCGTGCTCACCACGTACGACCACGACGAACTCGTCTTCGACGCGATCCGCGCCGGCGCGCACGCCTACTTGCTGAAGGACGCCTCCGAGCTCGAGGTGCTCGATACCGTGCGCGCGGTGCACCGCGGCGAGTCGCGCCTGTCGCCTGCGATCGCGCGCAAGGTGATGGAGCAGTTCCGCACGCTGTGGGCCGGCCGCCCGCCGGAGGGCCCGCAATCCGCCGCCGCCCCCGGCCCCGGCGCGAGCACCGCCGCGGCCAACCGGAAGCCGGCCGCGGCCGACCCGCTGGCCGAACCGCTCACCGACAAGGAGGAGCGCATCGTCGAGCTGATCGCGCAGGGCAAGAGCAACAAGCAGATCGCGGCCACGGTCTTCCTGGCCGAAGGCACGGTGAAGAACTACGTGAGCCGCATCATGGACAAGCTGCACGCGCACAGCCGCATCGAGCTCGCGGTGCACGCGATCGAACGGCGAGGCTGAACGGCGACCGGCGCCGCGGCGCGGTGCACGCGCACCGCGAGGCGGCTCGCACGCGGCCCGCGCCAGCAGGCTCCCGGCGCTATCCGGCCCATTTCTCCGACATCCGCTCCGCGACCGGCGCGAACGACGCGCCCGCCTCTTGCGGGCTCATGCGCCCCAAACGGATCTCGACCGAGGCACCACCGCCGCCAGCCCGGCGCGATCCGGCTCGACCGAAGCGCCGGGTGGCACCGCCACGCTTATTTCTTGGCGGGAGCTGCCGCTTTGCCGTGCTCCTTGCGCGCGGCTTTCTCGGAAGCAATGCTGGTTTGCATCACGTGCTCGTACGCGGACTTGGTGAGGTTGACCTTGCAGTACTGCTCCAACTCGGGCTGGATGGTTGCGGTGCCGGCGATGTCGAGTACTGCCTCCGGCCGGCCCTTGCTGCTGTGGCCGAGGGCGTAGTAGATGAACTTGGGCCGTATGGTCTCATCCATCGCCATGAACTCCTCGCAGGTGGTCTTGACGATGGGTTTGCTCGCACCAGCCTCAGCTGCATTGGCACTGGGCACCACGGCCAGCCCACCGGCCAGGACCAGCGCAACCGTCGTGAGGGTATTGACAGTTTTCACGATGAGATTCCTCGAAGCAGCGGGAATTGCGTAAGCCCCGCACATGGCGTCCCGCGAAGCGCCGCGTGCGAACGAAAGATCGCGGCCCGAGCCTGGCCCGTGGGCTTCAGCCTACCGACCAGCGCGATGAAGCACCGCAGCGCAAGCGCTGCGAACGGTTTCACCGCGACATCTCCTCGGATATCCATTCAGCCGTCGGCAGCGCCCAGTTGGGCACCCGCCCGTGGTGCCTGAAGAAGATTTCCTTGTAGGCCACCTTCTGCAGATAAGGCAGCCGGCCCATGCGCAGTTCCTGCACCGGGCCGCCGTACCACGCGTCGGCACGGATGTAGAACGCCTTGCCGCCGCCCATGTCGCCGATGCACACGACGACCGGCGCAAACGGCGTGTCCGCCTTCTCCGGGCTCATGCGCCCCAGGTCGCGCGCGATCTGGCGCCCGACGATGTCGGTCTGCTGGTGCCCGATCGCGCCGAGCTTGGGCACGGTGATCGCAGCCGCGTCGCCGCAGGCCAGGATTTCGGGGTGGTCGGGGTTGCGCATCAACGTGTTGGTGACGATGAAGCCCACCTCGTCGGCGATCGGCAACCCGCGCAGGAACTCGTGCGGCCGCCAGTTCGGAAACACGATCTTCAACTCGGCGGGGAGCTTGCGTCCGTCGGCGAACTCGACGCCATCGGCCGTCAGGCGCCGGATGCCTTGCGTGTTGTTGACGTAGCTGAAACCCATCTTCGACGCGGCGTCGAGGAGCTGGCCGACCACCTTCTCGCCCGCGTCCTCGGCGATCATCGGGGCCGGCGTGAACAGCGTGATGTTCTTGGGGCCGCCCTTGCCGTTGGCCTGCAGCCAATGCGCCAGCGCCAGCGACACCTCCACCGGCGGCCCCTCGCAGGCCGCGAGCGCGGTCTTCAGCCAGGGCGGACGACCCTTGCTGCCCTGCTCGAAGCGCGCCGAACCCACCGCGATCGGGCCGCCCTTGTAGTCGTGCTTGAGGTAGTCCATCAGCCGGTTGGCGAGGAACGCGTCGGACACCGAATGCCCGTGCTCGGCGAAGCCCTCGATCTCGTCGTAGGCCAGGCGCGCCCCGAGCGCGATCACGAGCCAGTCGTAGCCGATCCAGTACTCGACGGCGCCGGGCCGCTCGCTCGGCCGCACGCGCACGCGCCGCCCGGCCACGTCGATGCCCAGCACCTCGGCCTGGCGAAAGGCGACGTGCTCGTGCGCCAGCGGCCCGATCAGGTCCATGTGCATCGTGCTGGCGGGGTCACGCCCCTCGAACATCTCGAGCGGGATGTTCGGGATGTAGCCGAGATAGCCCTTGCGGTCGACCAGCGTGATGTCGACGTCCTTGCCGGCGTAGTCGCGGATCTTCTGCGCCGCGCCGAGACCGGCGAAGTTGCCGCCGAGGATCAGGACTCGCTTTCTCTGCGTTGCCATGTTCGTCTCCTGTGAATGAGGTCGGCGGGTTGGTATGGATCCGGCGCCCCGCGGCGCCGTGTCGCGGGCACGTCGCTGCCGCATGCCACTGTTGCGGATGGCTTGGCCGGCATGCCGCGTTTGCCGTTCGCTGCCGTGCGGCGCCGTGCGACGCGCTGCGGGATCGGAAGCGATATCCGCTGTCTGCCGCCCGGCACGCGCGTCGCTCAGCCGGCCGCGCTCAGGTCGTGGACTTCGAGCTCGCTGCCGCCGGCCTCGCCGAGCAGCTTCTGGATGCGCGCGGTGTCGTCCTTGCCCGCATGAACCGTGACGAGGAACTTGTCGGCCTTGATCGCGCTCTCGTAGCGCACGACGGAGTTCTTGGGCACGCCGACCGCCGTGAGCGCGCCGACCAGCGCCGACGCCCCGCCGCCGAGGATCGCGCCTTCGATCCCGCCGACGATGACCGAAGTGAGCGGCCCCAGCACCACCATCGGCCCGACGACGGGCAGGAAGAAGAAGCCCGAGCCCAGCAGCAGGCCGGCCAGCCCGCCCCAGAAGGCGCCCAGCTTGCCGAAGAAGCGGGCGCGGTCGCCGGCGTTGAAGTAACCCACCGGCTGCTCCTCGGTGTGGTAGTTGCGGCCGACGACCGAGATCGCCGAAAGCGACACGCCGGCCGCGGCGAGCTGGCGTACGGCGCCGTCCGCGGCGCCGTGGGTGCCGAACAGGGCCATCACGATGTGATTGCCCAATGCGGGCGGTGTGTTTGTGTTGCTCACGAGAAGCTCCTGGAGTTTCGGTGCAGTGGGCGCGGAAGGCTGCCGCCATCCGCGTGTCAGGGTCCGGCCCGGAGGCCGGCGGAATTCACTTCTTGCGCTGATCGGCGCGCAGCTCGGCCTTGTCCTCGGCGATGGCCTTCTCCTGGCCGGCGATCGCGCGCCGGTCCTGCTGCACGCGTGCGGCATCGGGCGAGATCGCGTCCATCCGGCCTTGCGCACGGTCGCGCTCGACGCGCTTCGTGTCGCTCGCCAGAGCCTTGTGCTCCCTGGCGAGGAACGCGCGGTCGGTCTTCTCCTGCGGCGTGCCCGGGTGATCGTGTGCGAGATCCTTCTTGATCCCGGCGATGGCGCGCTGGTCACGATAGACGCGCATCGAGTCCTTCGACTCGGCGGCCATGCGACCTTCGGCCGTGTCGCGCCGCAGCCGCGCCTCGTCGGCAGCGGCGGCGCTACGCTCGCGGGCCAGCGCGGCGCGGTCGGCCGCGAGCTGGCTGCGGTCCTCCTGCGTCGGGCTGACCTGCGCCCAAGCGCCGGCGGCGCCCAGCGTCAGCGTGGCAGCGGCGGCCAGTGCGGCAACGCTCAGGTGGCGATGAAGTCCCATGATCTGCTCCTTGGGTCGGATATCCTGCTTCGATGCCCGTCGATGGCTGCTTGTCTGTTGTTCAGCCGACGCAGCGGGCAGTGCGGCGATGATCCGCACGGCCTCGGCTGCGCGAAAGTGCCGGCGGTCACCGATGCCGATGACCGCCGGCACATTCTTCGGAGCCGCTCTGGATGACCTCGGAGACTCCACGCGACCGCCGGTCGGGTGCGGTCGGTCGGGTGCGGCCGGAGGTCCGGTCGCCGGGCTGCGCGCTCTCAGGCGTGCGCGCGCCCGCTAACAAGCGGGCGCAGGGCAGGCAAGGCGCACTGCAAGCGCCCGGCGCGCGCGCCGCGTGCGTCGGCGTCGTTCAGGCCGCGGACTCCTCGGCGCGGCCGAGCTCGGCGTCGAATCCGCGCGCGCCCTGGCGCGGGCCGTCGGCACCGCACGGACTGCGCCGCATCGGACGCCGCGCCGCGGCGGCGGCGCGCGGGCGCCGGGAGGCTCAATCCACGGGTACGCGCCGGCGCAGCCCCGCCATTCCTGCCGCCAGGCCCGCCAGCCACATCGCCAACGTGCCCGGCTCGGGGACCGGTGTGGCGACGAAGCTCGCTCCGCCGCCGGGCGTGTAGCTGAAGTTGTTGATCGTGTAGTCCTGCGCGCTGGCGCTGAAGGTCACCTGGCCGAACAGGCCGTTGTCCAGCGGCGCGCTGCCGCCTTGCCCGTCGGATCGCTGGAGGAAGCTGCCGATCTCGAAGCGGCCGGGCTGGCTGTTGAAGGCCGTCGGGTCGGTGCCGCCGAGGAAAAGGAACTCCACTTGCAGCCCCGCGAACGCGGTCTGGTGCCCGGCGCCGAAGACGACCTTGTCGGTCAGGTAGCCGCCATGGCCATCGCTTTGCACCTCCAGCAGCAGCCGGCTGCCGGCGCTGGCCTGGTAGTCGCCGTCGATCACGATCGTGCCCGGCGAGTTGCCCGGCGAGAAGATGCCGTGGTTGATCACGTTGCCGATGATCGTGCCGCTGCCGCCTAGGAAGCCGTTCGTACCGACGACGATGGTGGGCGCGGTGAGCGTGCTGTTGAGCAGCACCAGCGTGCCGGTGCCGCCGTCGACATCGCCGTTGCCGGCTTGGTTGCGGCCGACGCCGACCCAGCCCGCGCTGAGCGACGAGCCGTCCGAGATCAGCAGCGTGCCGTCGGAGCCCTTGAGCCGGCCGACGTAGACCGCGCCGTCGCCGACGTCGACCGTGCTGCCGCCCTTGACGCGCATCAGCGCGCTGCCGTCGCGCGCGACGCTCAGGACCGCCTGGCCCGGTGCGGCCTGGATGCGCAGTTGCGAGCCGCCGGCCATGGTCAGGGTGCCGTCACCCAGCGGCCCGGGGCCCGTGCCGCCGAGGTTCACGGTGGCGCCGGATGCGCCATGGTTCGTGAGCGTGACCATCGCTCCGTGATCGAGGCTGGCGACGCCGATGCCGCCCGAGCGGCCGATCGACAGGAATGCGCCGCTCAGGATGTTGCCCGTCTGCTGGCCGCTGAAGCTCAGGCTCGCGTTGTCCACCTTCAGCACGCCGACCCCGCCGGAACGCCCGACGTTCATGCCGATGGCGCTCACCTGGGCCTGGTCGGCCACGGTCAGCTGGCCGTTGCTCTGCGGCCCGATGCCGACGGCGATGAAGGTGTCCGAGCCCGTCATCGTGACAGCCGAGCCGGCGCCGGTGACCAGTGCGATGCCCTTGCCGCCGTTCGTGTTGTCACCGCTGCCGCCGATGTACAGATCCGTGCTGCGCGAGGCGGCCGGCGTCGAGACGGCGTTGCCCTCGATGAGCAATTGGCCGCCGCCGGCGATCGTCAGTTGACCGTTGCCTTCCTGGCCGACGCGCACCAAGGGGTTGAACGCCTCGCCGGCTCCGCCGCCCGCCAGCACCGAATCGGCACGCAGCAGCACGCGCGAGCCCGCGCCGGTGATCGCGAGGCTGCCCGAGGAGGCAGCGCCGCAGCCGAGATCGAGCACCGGGCCGTAGCTGCGTGCCTCGACTGCAGTGATCTCGGCCTGGGCGCCGTTGCGCACCGTCATGCTGCCGGTGCCGTCGCGGCCGATGTCGATCACCGGGTTCTGCTTCGATCCGGCTGCGGCCGCCGAGGCCAGCCCATTGGCGTACATGCGCGTCGCCGCGCCGTCGAGCACCAGCTCGCCGAACGAGGCGTCACGGCCGATGCCGGTGTACCAGATGCCCTCGATGACACCGCCGTTGCTGACCGTCAGCGCCGCGCTGCCGCCGGCGCGCCCGACGTTCAACACCGAGGCGTCGCCACTGAAGCGCAGCGCCGAGCCGGCGCCGTCGACCGTCATGTCGCTGCGCCCGCCGCTGCTGAGATTGAGGTAGTTGTACATGCCGCTCGGGCCGGCGATCTCGAGCACGCCGCCTTGGGTGACGTTGATCGCAGCGACGGCGTTGCGGTGGGTCGCGACGGCCACGCCCGCGGACGTGCTGTCGATCGTGCCGCCGCTGACCAGCCAGCGCGAGCCAGCGCCCGAGATCGTGACGTCGGCGATGCTGCGCTCGCTTCCGGTGGGCGTGGAGCCGCCGGGGGCGACGCCGAGCGAGGCGCCGTCGGTGGTGAGCTGGGCGCCGGCCAGCACATTGACCGTGCCGCGCGTGGTGCCGCCCGGCGTGCCGAAGGTGAAGGTGTCGATCGGCGGGTGGAACACCGCCAGACCGCCGACGACGAACGCACGCAGGAAGCTCGCCTGCGAGCCGGCGCCGGTGACGGTGAACACGCCCGTCGAACCCGCCGCGTTGCCGATGAAGTTGTTGCAGTAGTGGTTGACGCCGAGACAGGCGCTCGCGTCGGCGCGGCCGTCGAGCACGGCGCCGCCCGACACCATGAGATTGCCGCTTCCCCATTCGCCGACGCCCAGGCGGTTGAGTACGCCGGCCGACGTGCCGTCGCCGGCCAGCGAAACCAAGGTGCCGATGCCGTCGATCACGACGCTGCCGTCGCCGTTTCCGGCGCCGCTGGGCCCGACCAGCAACGCGCCGGCACGCAGCACGCTGCCCGCCAGCGCCGAGAAGCTGCCCGTGGCGCCGTTGCCGACGAAGAGAGCGCTGTTGCCGAGATCCACGGGCCCCATGCCGCTTGGCACGGGCGCATTGCCGGGCCAGACGTTGACGGCTCCGGAACTGCTCATCTGTGCCAGCGCCGGCGGCGCCAGCAGTGCCGCGGCGGCGGCCGCAGCCAGCGGCAGCAGCAGCCGCGACCGGTGTGGCGGGTGCGGCGCGCAAGCGGCGCCGCGCGCCCGGACTGCTCCTACTCGCTTCATGGGGTGCTCCTCTTCTTCCTCGTCCGTGAGCGACCATTGATGCCGAACGGCAGGGGCGTTGTCATCGGTATTGCCACGGATGAAATCGGCGCCCCCCCCCCGAAATAGGGGGGGCGGCGATCGCGCCGCAAGGGTGCGAGCAGCTCCCCGATCGAACGAATCGGCGTGCCGCCCGCGGCGGCCCCGTCCGCGACGGGCCGGCAGGTGTTCGGCCGGGCAGGCGCGCGGGGACGCGATCCCGGCGGCCGCCGGCATTCCCGACGCACCGGCACGCGCCCTTGCCGGGCGCGCGGCCCGCTCAGCGATCCTTGCGCAGCACGCCGGTCGGCGCGGCCGCGTCGCCAAGCACGAACACGCTGTACACCGAGCCCGCGGCGATAGTCTGGCCGCTGGCGCTGTACAGCGGCTGCGCTGCGCCGGTCGCGGTGACGGCGAGCTGCGCGGTCGTGCTGGCGTCGCCGAGCGCGTAGTCCGAGGCGGCGCCGGCCGCGAGCCCGCCGGCGATCGGCAGGTAGTCGAGCGCCAGCGCGAGCGGCCCGCTCGCATGCGCAACGCCGTTGACGAGCCGGATGCGCGCCTGGCCCGCGGTGGCGGGCAGGCGGTTGTCGTCGGCGATCCAGGCGGCCAGCGGCGCGGCCGCGTCGCCGTACACGAGCAGGGTGTAGTCGGCGCCGGCCGCGAGCGTCGCCGCCGGGACGGTGAAACCGACGCCGTTCACGGCCAGCGCCGGCGCCGCCGCACCGGCGGCCACGAGCTGATACGCGCCCGCGGCCGGTGCGCCGATGCCGGCCAGCAGCGCGACGCCGCCCACGCTGGCGCTGACCGCGCCGCCGGCGGTGACGCCGGCCACCGCACGCACGCGCGCCTGCTGGCCGTCGAGCCGCAGCAGCTCGCCGCGCTGCACGAGCGCGAGCGCGTTGACGAGCACGCCGCCCGCGCCCGGCGTGACGACCAGGGTCACGAGCTGCTGGCTGCCGAGCGTGAGGTCGGCGACGTCGAGCCGCAGGTCGTTCTTGCTGCCGGCCGCGGCCACGCGCAGCCGCCAGCTTCCGCTGGCCAGCGTGGCGTAGCTGCCGAGCACGCCGTAGGCCGCACCGGCCTGCACCGGCACCGCCGCGGCGAGCGCGTCGCTCGCCGCGGTGACGTAGACATCGAGCGCGCCGGCATCGGGCGCGGCGTTGACCACGCGCAGCAGCGTCTGCCCGCTCGCCGGAGTGCCGACGTTGTCGTCGAGCATCAGGGTGGCCAGGGCGCCGGCGCCGCCGTAGGCGAGCAGCGTGTAGTACTGGTCCTTGGCGAGCGCCGGGCGCAGCGTCACCATCGCGGTGGGCGAACCGGTGGCGAGCACGGTCAGGTCCGTATCGCTGCCGCGGTCGAAGTCGGCGTAGGCGGCCGTCTGGCCATAGCCCAGCGCGGTCTGGCGCGGCGTGCCGGCCTGGTTCACGTCGAGCCGGGCGTAGCCCGCGCTGGCGTTGACCAGCCGCGCATGCGCCTTCGTGCGGTCGGTGCCGCCGCCGCAGCCGGCCAGCAGGCCGAATGCGGCGAAGGCGACGAAGGCGGCCGGCAGCAAGCGGCGCCCGAGCTGCGTCATGAACGGCTCTCCCGTGGAACTTGCGCTGCCGGCATCATGCCGCAACTGCGCCGCGCCACTCGCGCAGGTGCAGCTCGAGCCAGGCGGCCAGGCCGAGCGCTTCGGACACCGCGTCGGCGCTGGCGTGTTCCTGCACGACGAGGCCGGCACGCAGGTCGTGGCTCGAGTCGAACCAGCCGCAGCCGAGGATCGGCTCGGCCACGCTGTCGTCGAGCGCGTCGAGCGGCGGCAGGGTCTGGCAGAACGCGGCCGTGAGGGCGCGCGGCTTGCCGCGTGCGGGCGCCAGGCGCTGCAGCAACCAGTCGAACATGCGAGCCTCCTCGGGCAGAGGGGTGTGACGCGGCGCATCGTCCTCGGCCGGCGGCGCCCGCGCCATCGCCCGCTGGGCGGAGGCGCCGGGGGCACCCCGCCGCCACCCCCCGCCACCCCCACCCGGGGGGGCCGCCTTGCACCGCAGGCGGCGCGCCCGGCGGCCGCAGCGCATCGGCCGCAGCGCATCGGCCGCAGCGCATCGGCCAGGGCCCATAGGCCGGGGCGCATCAAACGGCGCCCATCGAACGGCGCGCATCGGCGACAGCGCCCGCCGCTACGATGGGCCCCGATGTGCGGGCGCTACGTCATCGCCTACGACCCGGCCACGCTGGTGACGGGTTTCTCGCTGCTGCGCGCGCCGCCCTTCCCCAGGCGCTGGAACGTCACGCCGCAGTCGCCGGTGCCGGTGGTCTACGAGACGCGCGCCGGCGAGCGCGTGGCCGAGCTGATGCGCTGGGGCCTCGTGCCCTCGTGGGCCAGGGAGCCCGCCATCGGCGCGAAGCTCGGCAACGCACGCAGCGAGGGCGTGTTCGACAAGCCCTCGTTCCGCCAGGCCATCCGCCGGCGGCGCTGCCTGCTGCCGGCCAGCGGCTTCTACGAATGGCAGGCCGCGCCCGGCGGCAAGCAGCCCTGGTACTTCAGCGCGCACGACGGCTCGCTGCTTGCGCTGGCGGGCCTGTTCGAGGCCTGGCGGGCAGCGCCCGACACCGAGTGGCTGCTCAGCTGCTGCATCCTCACGAGCGCAGCGAACGCGCTGATGGCGCCGGTGCACGACCGCATGCCCGTGCTCGTGCCGGCGGCGCATTGGCCGCGATGGCTGGCGCGCGACGTGCAGGAGCCGGCCGCGATCGCGCCGCTGCTCGCGCCGCCGCCGCCCGAGGCGCTGCAGGCCTGGCCGGTGGCGCGCACGGTGAACCGCAGCAGCGCCGAAGGCGAGGCGCTGGTGGCGCCGCTCGATCCCGCACGCTGAGCGCCTGCGGGCATCGCGGCGCCGGCGTGCGTCGGGCCGTCCCGGGCGCCGGGTCCGAGGGGCCGTGCGGCCGAGCGGCCGAGCGGCCGTGCGGCCGCGCGCGAGCCTGCGCGGGCGAACCCGGCGCCGGGGCGCTCAGACACCCAGCGGCGCGACGCCGAACAGCAGCCGGTGGCCCCAGAACGCGAGCGCGGCCCAGGCCGCGAGGCCGGCGACGAGCGCCAGCGCCGTCGGCCCCCAGCGCCCGGGCGCGTAGGCGATCGCCGTCGCGCGGTCACGGGCCAGCGCGGCGCGATGGTCGAGCAGGGCCCAGAGCAGGAAGGCGCCGAACAGCACCGCGTCGTGCAGCCGGCCGTTGGCCAGCAGGTGCGCCGCGGCCCACAGCTCGACGCCCAGCAGCATCGGGTGGTGCAAGCGGGCCTTCAGCCGATTGCCCGGCACGTACGCGGCGACGAAGAGCACGAGCGACGGCAGCATGATCAGTGCCGCAAGGTGGCGCGTCCACAGCGGCGGCTGCCAAAGCGCCAGCGGCTGCGCGCGCGCCGCCGCGAAGCCCCAGGCCACGAGCGCCAGGCCGGCCAGGCTGACAAGCGAATGCAGCGCCTTCCAGCGCGGCAGGCCCAGCCGCCCGATCGTGCGCCCGCGCCAGGGCTCGGCGACGATGCGCGTGGCGTGCGCGCCCAGGAAGATCACGAGGCCGAGCAGCATCAGGGTCATGGCGGGATGCGATGTGAGCGTGCGAGCAAAGGGCATCGTAGCCGTCCCGGGCTGCGGCCGCCGGCTATGCTCGCCGCATGGGCAACGCAGACCGCAAGCGCTGGTACTGGGAGGACTTCCCGGTCGGCACGACACGCGAGTTCGGCGCCGTCGAGCTCACGCGCGAGGCGATCGTCGACTTCGCGCGCCAGTTCGACCCGCAGCCCTTCCACCTCGACGAGGAGGCGGCGCGCGGCTCGATCTTCGGCGCTCTGTGCGCGAGCGGCTGGCACACGGCGTCGCTGGCGATGCGCATGATGTGGGACGCCTACCTGCGCGACACCGCGAGCCTCGGTTCGCCGGGCATGGAGCAGTTGCGCTGGCTGGCTCCGGTGTACGTCGGCGACCGGCTCGACGGCAGGCTCGAAGTGCTGGAGGCGCGCCCGATGGCCAGCCGGCCCGGCGCCGGCCTGGTGCGCTCGCGCTGCACGCTGCACAACCAGCACGGCAAGGCCGTGCTGATGATGGAGGGCTGGAGCATCTTCGGCCGCCGTCCGGGCGCCGGGGGCGTCGGCGAAAATGGCACTTGAATCGTTGATCGCCCCGTCGCCCTCGCCGAAAGGACGCCCCACCATGGCCCGCCCAAGCCGCCTCGCCGCCCTTGCCGCCGTTGTCGGCGCCGCCTTGCTGGCGCCGGCTGCGGCGCCGGCGCAGGACGACGCCAAGGTGCTCAACATCCTCAACTGGGCCGACTACATCGCGCCCGACACGATCCCCAACTTCGAGAAGGAGACCGGGATCAAGGTGCGCTACGACCTGTTCGACTCCAACGAGACGCTGCACGCGCGCCTGGTGGCGGGCAAGACCGGCTACGACATCGTCGTGCCCTCGGCCCATTTCGCCAAGCGCCAGATCGAGGCCGGCCTGTTCCTGCCGCTCGACCGCTCGCAGATCCCGAACTGGAAGAACCTCGATCCCGCGCTGCTGGCCAAGCTGGCCGAGGTCGACCCGGGCAACAAGTACCTGGTCGACTGGATGTGGGGCTTCGTCACGGTGGGCATCAACCCCGACAAGGTCAAGGCCGCGCTGGGCGGCATGCCGATGCCCGCCAACCCGCTCGACCTGATCTTCAAGCCCGAGTACGCCGCCAAGCTGAGGAGCTGCGGCGTGCACGTGCTCGACTCGGCCAGCGAGGTGGTGCCGGTGGCGCTGCTCTACGCCGGCAAGCCCGGCTACAGCACCAACGCCAAGGACTACGAGGCGGCGCAGGAGCTGCTGATGAAGGCGCGCCCCTACGTCACGCGCATCTCCTCGCCCGGGCCGATCAGCGACTACGCCAACGGCTCGCTGTGCGTCTCGCTGGGCTACTCGGGCGACTTCCTGATCGGCAACCAGCGCGCGCTCGACGGCAAGACCGGACAGCGCTTCGAGGCCCTGATCCCGCCCAGGGGCGCGACGCTGTTCTTCGACACCATGGCCATCCCCAAGGACGCCAAG
Source organism: Rubrivivax sp. (assembly GCA_046348125.1). Classification (GTDB taxonomy): domain Bacteria; phylum Pseudomonadota; class Gammaproteobacteria; order Burkholderiales; family Burkholderiaceae_C; genus Rubrivivax. Next base: position 458,382 of record JAXMEV010000002.1, on the reverse strand, counting down.
CACGTGAAGAACGCCTACCTCTTCATCGACTACATCCTGCGCCCGCAGGTGCACGCCGCGCTCACCAACCAGGTCTTCTACGGCAACCCGAACGCCTACTCCAAGCCCTACGTGAAGGCTTCGATCGCCAGCAACCCGGTGGTCTTCCCGAGCGCGGCCGATCTGGCGAAGATGGCGATGCCGCAGACCCTGCCCAACGACGCGCGCCGCGTGCAGACACGCGTGTTCACGAACTTCAAGACCAACACGAAGTAGCGCCACGGCCACATGAATCCGATCGTCAAATACCTGCTGCTGCCGCTGGCCGCGCTGGCGGCGCTGGTCGCGGCCTGGCTGTGGCTGGCCTGGAGCTGGAGCTACTCCTCGGGCGAGCGCGCCGGCTGGGTGCAGCAGTTCAGCAAGCGCGGCTGGATCTGCAAGACCTGGGAGGGCGAGCTCGCGCTCGTCTCGCTGCCCGGCTCGACGACCGAGAAGTTCTTCTTCACGGTGCACGACGACGCGGTGGCCGCGCGCATCACGCGTCTGATGGGCAAGCGCGTGGCGCTGCACTACGAGGAGAAGGTGGGCCTGCCGACCACCTGCTTCGGCGAGACGCGCGCCTTCGTCACCGACGTGACCGAGGCCGAGGACATCCCGCTCGGCCCGGGCGTCGTGCTGCCGACGGCGCCGGCCGCGCCGGCGACAGCGCCGGCAGCGTCGGCCACGGCATCGGCGCCCTGACGGCGCGCCCGCGCCCGACTACGCGGGCTGCCGGCGGCCGTGCCGCAGCGCGTCGTCGAGCTGCTCGTGCACCTGGCGCGCGGCGCGCAGCACGAGCGTCGGCTCGAGCGCAGCCTCGGCGGCCACGCGCGCGGCGCAGTCGTCGAGCGTGTCGGGCGCCTGCATCAGCGCATGCGCCAGCACCGACAGCGCGCACACGCTGCGCCGTTCGGGCGGCGTCGGCAGCGGGCCGCCGGCCTGCGCCAGCACATGCTGGCGCACGCTGGCCGCTGCGGCCATCGACAGCCCCCAGCTCTCGCACAGCGCGCCACCCAGCGCGTCGTGGCTGACGCCGAAGCCGGCACGCTCGAGCATCGCCAGCTCGGTATCGGTCTCGGCCGCGCGCAGCATCGCGCGGTAATGGTCCGGCGCGTGCCGGAACAGCACCGCCTTGCCGCATTCCTCGAACAGCCCGGCCGAATGCGCGGCCCAGGCGTCGAGCGCCAGGCGCTGCCCGAGCCGCCCCATCAGCAGCCCGCGCAACGCAGCGCGCTGCCACAGCGGCTCGAGCTCGGCGGCCGGCGGGAACGCCGCGCGCAAGCCCATCTCGAAGGTGATGGCCGCGACCTCGCGCATGCCGAGGTAAGTGATCGCCTGCTGCACGCTCTGCACCCGGCCCTTGAGGCCGTAGAGCGACGAGTTCACCGCCTTCATCACGGCGGCGGCCAGCGCCATGTCCGATTCGATCAGCTCGGCGGCCGCCGCCAGGTTCATCTCGTCTTCGGCCAACAGCAGCGACAGCTTCACCAGCGCCTCGGGCTGCGAGGGGATGTCGATATCGAGCGAGCGCAGCTCGGGGTTCACGGACATGGCGGCAGGGGCAAGGCGGGCGACGGAGCCCGAGCGTAGCGCCGCAGGCGCCGGCGCATCGGCGACAACTGGCCGGTGATCACCGGCCAATGCCGCGGCGGTGCACGTGAGGGCCGATCCGCAACCCGAGGGCACGAAGGGCGCCGCGCAGCGGCGCGGGGAAGAAAAAAGGCGCCGACCGGCGGCGCCTCGAATGCCGTCGGCTGCGGACGCCGGCGGCAGGGATTGCGTTCTCGGTATCTCCGTATCTCGGTATCGCTTGGCTGCGTCGGCAGCGCGTCGTCGTCTCCTCGGGCCCCCGTCCGGATGCCGCGCGCAGCGGCACCGCGAGTGCGCGCAATTCTGACCAGGCCGGCGCGCGCCGGCATCGGGGTCAACCCGGCGCAGCGGCGATCCACTCGGCCGCGCGCTCGGCGATCATCAGTGTCGGCGCATTGGTGTTGCCGCTGGTGATGGTGGGCATCACGCTGGCGTCGGCCACGCGCAGCGCGGCGATGCCGTGCACGCGCAGACGCGCGTCGACCACGGCACCCGGGTCGCCGGCCCGGCCCATGCGGCACGTGCCCACCGGGTGGAAGATGGTCGTGCCGATGTCTCCGGCCAGGCGCGCGAGTTCCTCGTCGCTGCGGAACTGCGGGCCCGGCCGCAGTTCCTGCGGGCGGTACTGCGCCAGCGCCGGCATGGCGACGATGCGGCGCGTCAGGCGCAGCGCGTCGGCCGCCACCTTGCGGTCGTCCTCGGTGGCGAGGTAGTTGGGCTGGATGCGCGGCGCGTCCTCGGGCCGCGCCGAGCGGATGCGCACGTGGCCGCGCGAGCCCGGGTTCAGATTGCACACGCTGGCGGTGAAGGCGTCGGCGCGGTGCAGCGGCTGGCCGAAGGCGTCGAGGCTGAGCGGCTGCACGTGGTACTCGATGTTCGGCCAGCGCTGCTCGGGCGCGCTGCGCGTGAAGGCGCCGAGCTGCGAAGGCGACATGCTCATCGGCCCGCTGCGCGTGAACAGGTACTGCAGCGCGATGCCCGCCTTGCCGTGCCAGGTGCGGGCGATGCCGTTCAACGTGCGCACGCCCGCGACGCCGAACACGGCGCGGATCTGCAGGTGGTCCTGCAGGTTCTCGCCGACGCCGGCCAGCTCGTGGCGCGGCGCGATGCCGTGGCCGCGCAGGAGCGCGGCCGGCCCGACGCCCGACAGCTGCAGGATCTGCGGCGTGCCGATCGCGCCGGCCGCCAGCACCACCGCGCGCGCGGCGCGCACGCGCGGCGGCGCGCCGCGCGCGGGGCAGAGCTCGACGCCGGCGGCGCGCAGGCCCTGCGGCGCCGGCTCGAGCAGCAGCCGCGCCACCTGCGCGCCCGTCTGTACGACGAGGTTCGGCCGCCGCTGCACCGGCCGCAGGAAGCCCTTGACGGCGTTCCAGCGCCAGCCGGCGCGCTGGTTGACCTCGAAGTAGCCCACGCCCTCGTTGTCGCCGCGGTTGAAGTCCTCGCTGGCCGGGATGCCGGCCTCGCGCGCGGCGGCGGCGAAGGCGTCGAGGATCTCCCACGACAGGCGCTGGCGCTCGACGCGCCACTCGCCGCCCGCGCCGTGATGCGGCGCGAAGCCGGCCTCGCCGGCGCGCCAGTGGTCCTCGTGGCGCATGAAGTAGGGCCGGCAGGCGTCCCAGCGCCAGGCCTCGTCGCCCAGCTGCCGCGCCCAGCCGTCGTAGTCGCGCGCCTGGCCGCGCATGTAGATCATGCCGTTGATGCTCGAGCAGCCGCCCAGCAGCTTGCCGCGCGGGTAGCGCAGCACGCGGCCGTTGAGCCCGGGCTCGGGCTCCGTGACATAGAGCCAGTCGGTGCGCGGGTTGCCGATGCAGTACAGATATCCCACCGGCACGTGGACCCAGAGGTAGTCGTCGCGCGGCCCGGCCTCGAGCAGCAGCACGCGGCAGCGCCGGTCGGCCGACAGGCGGTTGGCGAGCAGGCAGCCGGCGCTGCCGGCGCCGACGATCACGTAGTCGTAGACCGGATCGTCCTGCTCGCTCATCGCGCCTGCCCTGCGCTCAGCGCGGCGGCACCGAGGCCAGCACCGGGAACAGCCCGGTCAGGCCGTCGGCGAGCAGTTCCACCGCCATCGCCGCGAGGATCAGGCCCATCAGCCGCGTCATCACGTTGATGCCGGTGTGCCCCAGAACCCTGGCGATGCGGCCGGACGCCGACAGCGTGACGTAGGTTGCCAGGCCGATCACGACACCGTAGCCGACCAGCACGGCCAGCTCCCAGAACTGACGCGTCTTCTCGGCGTAGATCATCATCGTCGAGATCGTCGCCGGGCCGGTGAGCAGCGGGATCGTCAGCGGCACGACGGCGATGCTGGCGCCGGCGTCGACCTTCTGGTCGGCCTCGTCGACGTCGCCGGGCCTGGTTTCGGCCGGCTGCGCGTTGAGCATCGCCAGCGCGCTCAGCAGCAGCAGCATGCCGCCGCCGACGCGGAACGAGGCGAGCGAGATGCCGAAGAAGTGGATGATCTTCAGCCCTGCCAGCGCGCTCACCGCGATCACCGCGAAGGCGCTGAACGAGGCGATGCGGATCGTGCGCGCGCGCTGCGCGGCGTCGAAAGTCTCGGTGAAGTGGATGAAGAAGGGCACGGCCCCGATCGGATTGACGATCGCCAGCAAGGCGACGAGGGGCTTGAGCAGATCCACGGGCGCGATGGTAGGCGGCGCGCGCGCTGCGGGGGCTGGCCGGGGCGGCACGCTAGGAGCGTGGGCCGCGCAGCCGCGGGTTTTCCCGCGGGCGTGAAAACAACACCCCCCACTACAGCACTTTACACGCGCGCCCGCCGGGTTGACAGTACGGGGGAGTCTGTGTCGGGCAGCCGCGCCGCTGGTTTTGTTGCCGGGTTGAGCTCCGCATGGTTCTTGTGTTTTTTTGAGGGCTCCCTGTGGGAAACAAACTTTACGTCGGCAATCTGGCTTACTCGGTGCGTGACGATTCGCTGCAGCAGGCGTTCGCGCAATTCGGCACCGTCACCTCGGCCAAGGTGATGATGGATCGCGAAACCGGCCGCTCCAAGGGCTTCGGCTTCGTGGAGATGGGCTCGGACGCGGAAGCGCAGGCCGCGATCAACGGCATGAACGGCCAGCCGCTCGAGGGCCGCCCGCTCGTCGTGAACGAAGCGCGCCCGCGCGAAGACCGCCCGGGCGGCTTCCGCAGCGGCGGCGGTGGTGGCGGCTACGGCGGCGGTGGCGGCGGCTACGGCGGCGGCGGTGGTGGCGGCTACGGCGGTGGCGGCGGCGGTGGCCGCAGCCCCTACGGCGGCGGCGGCCGCAGCCCCTATGGCGGTGGCGGCGGCGGCCGCAGCGGCGGCGGCGGCTACGGCGGTGGCAACCGCGGCGGCAGCTACTGAAGCGCCCTGATCCGGCCTCGCATTCGACACGCTGACGGCGTTGCTTCGCCTCGGCGTGCTTCAGCACCGGCTTCGGCTTCGCGTCATCTCCTGCGCCGCGGCTTGCGAGGTCGGCCGGCGAAGATCCGGTCGAACAGCGCGTTGGGCAGCAGCCGCAACAGCTTGGCCACGATCGCCATCTGCCAGGGGATGACCACGTAGCTGCGGCGCGCGGCGATTGACTTGATCGCGCGCGCGGCGAACTGCTCGGCCCCCAGCAAGAAAGGCATCGGGTACGGGTTGCGCGCCGTCAGCGGCGTGGCCACGTAGCCCGGCAGCAGCGTGACCACGGCCACGCCGTCGGCGCGCAACTCGCCGCGCAGGCTCTCGCAGTAGGCGAGGACGGCCGCCTTGCTCGCGCAGTAGGCGCCGTGCCCGGGCATGCCGCGGATCGCCCCCACGCTGCCGATGCCCACCAGCGTGCCCGCGCGCCGCGCGCGCATCGGCTCGATGAAGGGGTGGAAGGTCGCCGCCAGGCCCACGTTGTTGGTGTCGAAGGTCTCGCGCAGCACGTCGAGGTCGGCGCGCTCGGCGCTGTCCACGCCGACGCTGATGCCGGCGTTGGCGATCACCACGTCGGGCAGGCCCTGTTCGGCGATGCAGCGCCGGGCGACGGCGACGATCGAATCGATTCGCGCCACGTCGGCGGCATAGACGGCACAGCGCGCGCCCCGCAGGCCCTGCGCCTCGGCCCAGGCCCGCGTCTCGGCCTCGCGCCGCGCCACCAGCGCCAGCCGCCAGCCGGCGCGCGCATAGCCGGCGGCCAGCGCCTGGCCGATGCCGCTCGACGCGCCGGTGATGAACACAAGCGGCGCGGCGGCCGCGACGGTCAGGTCGCCCATGCCGACCGAGGCACCCACGCCGACCGAGGCGCCCATGCCGGTCGAGGCGGCCGCGCCGCCTGCGCCGGCGGTGCCGGCCGCGGCGGCGGGCCCCGTCGGCTGCGCCTGGCTCATCGCGATCGGCCCGCCGGCACGAAGACGCCCCGCATCGGCCCGGCGAGCTCGAGCCGGCGTTGCGCGTGGTCGTAGCTCAACCCGGCCGCCGCGATCTGCGAGCTGCCGATGCGCACCGTCACCGGCAGGTGCGTGCGCACGCGTTCGCGCACGAGGAACAGGTGCAGGAACTCGCTCGTCATGCGCAGCGGCGCGCCTTCGGCGTCGGTGCTCGAGACCTCGGCGCCGCCTTGCAGCTGCAGCTCCGAGCCGTCGCCGTTGCCCAGCGCATGCTCGGCGTGCGCGAGCGTGACACGGCCGTCGGCGGCGACGGCGCGGATCCGCGCCTTGTCGATGCGCACGCGGTCGTGCGCCGGGTCGTGCTGCAGCCGCTCGCCCTCGATGCGCAGTACCAGGCGTCCGCTGGCGTCGAAGCGTTCGAGCGCGAAGTGCTGCATCTCGTAGTCGGGCTCGCCGCCCGGCGCCCGCTCGGCCGAGGGCGCCGCGGGCAGGGGCGTGTTCTTCACCAGCCACCAGGCGGCCAGCGCCAGCGCCAGCATCAGCAGCAGCGGCAGGTAGGCCGCGAGCGTCTCGCGCAGGCGCAGGCCCCAGGGCGGGCGCCGCACCGTGCGCGGCGCGGCGGGCCCGAGCGAGATCGGCACCTCGGGCAGGTCGGGCAGATGCAGCTCGACGCTCATCGCGATCGGCGCCGCGCTCAGCGCACGTCCAGCGTGCCGCCGCCGCCGGCGCGCTGCGCGTCGAGCAGCGCGGCGTAGCGGCCGCCGGCCATCAGCAGCAGGTCGCAGAACTCGCGCGCCGCGCCGGCGCCGGCGCGCGCCGCCGTCACGTAGTGCACCGCCGCGCGCACCTCGGCGTGCGCGTCCGGCGGCGCCGCCGCGAAGCCGGCGCGCTCGAGCAGCGGCAGGTCGGGCCAGTCGTCGCCGATCGCGGCCACCTCGGACCAGTCGAGCCCGGCCGCGGCCAGGAGCCGGGCCGCGGCCGCGAGCTTGTCCTGCGCGCCGAAGTGGGCGCGTCCGATCCCCAGGTCGGCCAGACGCCGGCGCACCGCGGCCGAGTCGCGCCCGGTGACCACGAGCGGCTCGATGCCGCCTTGCGCGAGCAGCTTCAGCCCATGCCCGTCGAGCACCGAGAACGGCTTGAACGCCTCACCGTGTTCGCCGATCCACAGCGTGCCGTCGGTGAGCACGCCGTCGACGTCGAAGATCGCCGCCTTCATGCCCAGCCCGGCGCCCTGAGCGCGCAGCAGCAGCTCGGGCGGGAAGCGCTGGGCAGGCGAGGCGGGCGCGGCCATCAGATGACCTTGGCACGCATCAGGTCGTTGCTGTTGAGCGCGCCCACCAGCAGCCCCGCGGCGTCGACCACCAGCACGCTCGTGATGCGGTGCTGCTCCATCAGCGCGGCGGCGTCGACCGCGAGCGCGTCGGCGCGGATGCTGCGCGGCGCGCGCTGCATCACCTGCTCGGCGTTCAGGCCGCGCAGCTCGGCACCGCGCTCGATGAGGCGGCGCAGGTCGCCATCGGTAAAGATGCCGATCGGCCGGCCGGCGGCGTCGGCCACCGCCGCGAAGCCCAGGCCCTTGCCGGTCATCTCGCGCAGCAGCTCGCCGAAGGCCGCGTCGGGCGCCACGCGCGGCACCGCGTCGCCGCTGCGCATGAGGTCGGCCACGTGCATCAGCAGCTTGCGCCCGAGCGCGCCCCCCGGGTGCGAGCGCGCGAAGTCCGCTTCCTCGAAGCCGCGCGCGTCGAGCAGCGCCACGGCCAGCGCGTCGCCGAGCGCGAGCTGCGCCGTCGTGCTGGCGGTGGGCGCGAGATTGAGCGGGCAGGCCTCCTCGGCCACGGCGCTGGACAGCACGATGTCGGCGTGGCGCGCCAGCGTCGACTCGGACTGGCCCGTCATCGCCATCAGCACGACGCCGATGCGCCGCAGCGCCGGCAGCAGCGTCACCAGCTCGTCGCTCTCGCCGCTGTTGGACAGCGCCAGCACCACGTCGCCCGGCTGCACCATGCCGAGGTCGCCGTGCCCGGCCTCGGCCGGGTGCACGAAGAACGCCGGCGTGCCGGTGGAGGCGAGCGTGGCGGCGATCTTGCGGCCGACGTGGCCGCTCTTGCCCACCCCCATCACGACGACGCGGCCGCGGCAGGCGAGCACCGCGGCCACGGCGCGCGCGAAGTCCGCGCCGCCGCCGTCGCGCAGGCGCGCGGCCAGCTCGAGCAGGCCGCGCGCCTCGATCTCGAAGGTGCGCGCCGCCAGCGCGAGCGCGCGGGCGGCGTCGAAGGCAGGGGCGTCGGCCATGGGCAATTACGATCGCGGCATTCTAGGTACGCGCCGCGCCGCGGCCACGCCGGCGTCCGCATCTTGGCCACCACGCTCGAACTCGTCTTGCTCTACCTCGTCGCCGCGGTGTTCGGGGTGACGCTGTTTCGCTCGCTCAAGCTGCCGCCGATGCTCGGCTACCTGGTGGTGGGCGTGCTCATCGGTCCGAACGCGATGGCCTTCGCGCAGGACAGCGCCGGCGTGCGCTACCTGGCCGAGTTCGGCGTCGTCTTCCTGATGTTCGTGATCGGGCTGGAGTTCAACCTGCCCAAGCTGCGCAGCATGCGCACGCTGGTGTTCGGACTCGGCTCGGCGCAGGTGCTGCTCACGATCGCCGGCACGCTGGCGGGGCATTTCCTGCTCGTGTGGGGCGCCGCGACTTTCGCGCACACCAACTGGCAGATGAGCTGGCAGGGGGCGGTCGTGCTCGGCGCCGCGCTGGCGATGAGTTCGACGGCGATCGTCGTCAAGCTGATGGCCGAGCGGCTCGAGCTCGACAGCGAGCACGGCCGGCGCGTGCTCGGCGTGCTGCTGTTCCAGGACCTCGCGGTGGTGCCGCTGCTGGTGTTGATCCCGGCGCTGCGCTCGCCGCCCGAGGCGCTGCTCGTTCAGATGGCGCTGGCGCTGGCCAAGGCGGCGGCACTGCTGACGCTGCTGCTGGTGGGCGGTCAGCGCGCGATGCGCTGGTGGCTCACCCTCGTGGCGCGACGCAAGAGCGAGGAGCTGTTCGTCCTCAACCTGCTGCTGATGACGCTCGGCCTGGCCTGGCTCACCGAGCTCGCCGGCCTGTCGCTCGCGCTCGGCGCCTTCGTCGCCGGCATGCTGGTGGCCGAGACCGAATACAAGCACCAGGTCGAGACCGACATCCGGCCCTTCCACGACGTGCTGCTGGGGCTGTTCTTCATCACCATCGGCATGCGGCTCGACTGGCGCCCGGTGGCCGAGCATTGGTTCCTGGTGCTGCTGCTCACCACGCTGCCGGTGCTGGCCAAGTTCGCGCTCGTCGCCGCCCTGACCTACCTGCTGCGCGCTTCGCCCGGCGTGGCGCTGCGCACCGGCCTGTATCTGGCGCAGGCGGGCGAGTTCGGCTTCGTGCTGCTGACGCTGGGCGCCGAGCAGGGCCTGGTGGCGCCGCGCTGGACGAGCCCGGTGCTGGCGAGCATGGTGCTGTCGATGCTGGCCGCGCCCTTCCTCGTGCTCTACAGCAACCGCATCGTCAACAAGCTCAGCAGCAGCGACTGGCTGATGCAGTCGGTGGCGCTGACGGCGATCGCGCGCAAGTCGATGGCCGCCGAGCGCCACGTGATCATCTGCGGCTACGGCCGCAGCGGCCAGAACCTGGCACGCCTGCTGGCCAAGGAGCGCATCGCGTACATGGCGCTCGACCTCGACCCCGATCGCGTGCGTCAGGCCGCCGCCGCCGGCCAGAGCGTCGTCTTCGGCGACGCGGCACGCCTGCCCGCGCTGATGGCCGCCGGCCTGGCGCGCGCCGCCGCCGTCGTCGTCAGCTACCACGACACGCCGTCGGCGCTGCGCATCCTCGCCCTCGTGCACGGCCACGCGCCCGGCGTGCCGGTGGTGGTGCGCACGATGGACGACGCCGACATCGACCAGCTCAAGGCGGCCGGCGCCACCGAAGTCGTGCCCGAGGCGATCGAAGGCAGCCTGATGCTCGCCGGCCACGCGCTGGCGCTGGTGGGCGTGCCGATGAGCCGCGTCATCCGCATCACGCGCGACGCGCGCGACGCACGCTACGGCCTGCTGCGCGGCTACTTCCACGGCGCCGACGACGACACCGTCGAGGAACTGAACCAGGCGCGGCTGCTGAGCGTGACGCTGCCCGAGGCGGCGCGCCTGGCCGGCCGCAGCGTGGGCGATCTGGCGCTGCCGGCGATGGGCGTGCACGTGCTGTCGGTGCGCCGCACCGGCGGCGCCGTGGTGCCGGCCGACGACGCGCTCGTGCTGGCCGGCGGCGACACGCTGGTGCTCTCGGGCCTGCCCGAGCCGCTGGCGCGGGCCGAGGCCAAGCTGCTCGGCCAGGCCTGAGAGCCTGTGAAGACATGAATCGCGCGCGCGATTCATGTCATCGCAGGCTCCGAGCGGCGCGCGGGCCGCGGCCTCGCACGGCGCGCCCTATGATCGGCCGCATGAGCGCCCCCGCCACGCCGCCGATCCAGGCCTACGCGCCGGCCGAGTACATCCGCGCGCATATCCGCACCGTGCCCGACTGGCCCGAGCCGGGCGTGCAGTTCCGCGACATCACGCCGCTCTTGTCGAACCCGCGCGTCTTCCGCGTGCTCATCGACCAGTTCGTGCACCGCTACTTCAGCCCGCGCCCCGACGCGGTGGCCGGGCTCGACGCGCGCGGCTTCATCATCGGCTCGGTCCTGGCCTACGAGCTGGGCGTGGGCTTCGTGCCGATCCGCAAGAAGGGCAAGCTGCCCTTCACCACCGAGGCCGAGAGCTACGCGCTCGAGTACGGCAGCGCCACCGTCGAGATCCACACCGACGCGGTGCGGCCCGGCGAGCGCGTGGTCCTGATCGACGACCTCATCGCCACCGGCGGCACCATGATGGCCGGGCGCCGCCTGCTCGAACGGCTGGGCGCCACCGTCGTCGAGGGCGCCGCCATCGTCGACCTGCCCGAGCTCGGCGGCTCGCGCCGCCTGCGCGAAAGCGGGCTGGCGCTGTTCACGCTGGTTGATTTCTCCGGGCATTGAGCATACGCGCCGACGCGCGCCCGGGCTGCGCCGGGCGGGTGGGCGGCAAGCGCCGCGGCGCACGCGCTTGTTGAGCGCCGACAACCCGCCCCGCGGCCCGAGTGGTTCTACTCGAGCCGACAGGCCATGGGCGCCGCCCGGCGGTGCGGCGCCCCGAGCCGGGGCAAAACAGGCGGTGCGCCGCGAAGGAGCAAAGATGAACCACTCGCGCTGCAAGCCGGCTGCCCTTTGCGCCGCCTTGGCCCTGCTCGCAACCGCGCCGGCGGCGCGCGCCCTCAGCGCGACCGAACTGCTGGCCGAGTACACCAAGGCCGCCGGAGCGGCCTCGGTCGAGCGCGGGCAGAAGTTCTTTGCCACCAACTTCGGCAAGACGCTCGGCTTCAGCTGCGCCTCCTGCCACGGCGAGCAGCCCACGCGAAGCGGCCGGGATCAGGTCACCGAAAAGCCGATTGCGCCGCTCGCGCCGGCAGCCAACCCGCAGCGCTTCACCGACCGCGCTCGGGTCGACCACATGTTCCGCCTCAACTGCCGCGACGTCGTCGGCCGCGACTGCACGGCGCAGGAGAAGGCCGACGTGCTCGCCTGGCTGGTGTCGCTGCGGCCCTGAGCCGCGCGCGCATCGGCGCGGGGCCGGGTGTCACTTCCCGATGCAGAAGCGCCCGAAGATCTCGCCCAGCAGATCCTCGGCACCGAACTCGCCGGTGATCTCGCCGAGCGCGCGGTGCGCCAGGCGCAGCTCCTCGGCCAGCAGTTCGAGCGCGGCGTCGCGCTGCGCGGCGTGGGCGCGCGCCGCGGCCAGGTGCTGCTGCGTGCGGCGCAGCGCGTCGACGTGGCGCGCGCGTGCGATCGTCACGCCTTCGGGCGCGGCGCTCCAGCCGGCTTGGCGCAGCAGCGCGTGGCGCAAGGCTTCCAGGCCGGCGCCGCTGCGCGCCGAGAGCGTGAGCGCGCCGGCCGGCAGCGCGGCCAGCGCGGCGGGCGGTGCCGCGTCGACCTTGTTGAACACCTGCAGCACCGGCACGCCGGCAGGCAGCCGCGCGGCGATCGCCGCGTCGGCGGCGCGGTATTCGGCCTCGTGCCGCCGCGTCAGGTCGTGCAGGAAGATCACGGCGTCGGCGCCGCCGATGGCCTGCCAGCTGCGTTCGATGCCGATGCGCTCGACCTCGTCGGCGGCCTGCTCGTCGGCGCGCAGGCCGGCGGTGTCTACCAGGTGCAGCGGCACGCCCTCGATCTGGATCGTCTGGCCGATGCGGTCGCGCGTCGTGCCGGGGATCGCCGTCACGATGGCCAGCTCGGCGCCGGCCAGCGCGTTGAGCAGCGAGCTCTTGCCGACGTTGGGCTGGCCGGCGAGCACGACGTCGAGCCCGTCGCGCAGCAGTGCGCCCTGGCGCGCGCGCGCCAGCGCAGCCTGCACGGCGGCTTCGAGCGCGGCCAGGCGCGCGTGCGCCTGCGCCTGCTCGAGGAAGTCGATCTCCTCTTCGGGGAAGTCGAGCGTCGCCTCGACCAGCGTGCGCAGCGCGACGGTCTGCTGCGCCAGCGCCCCGATCTCGTGCGAGAAGGCGCCGGCGAGCGAGCGCGCCGCCGAGCGCGCGGCGGCCTCCGTGCTGGCGTCGATCAGATCGGCCACCGCTTCGGCCTGCGCGAGATCGAGCTTGTCGTTGAGGAAGGCGCGCTCGGTGAACTCGCCCGGCTGCGCCAGGCGCGCCGTCGGGTAGGCCGCCTGCAGCGCTTCGAGGCAGCGCGCCAGCAGCAGCTGCAGCAGCACCGGGCCGCCGTGCGCCTGCAGCTCGAGCACGTCTTCGCCGGTGTAGGAATGCGGCGCCGGGAAGTGGATCGCGATGGCGCGGTCCAGCGGCTGGCCGTCGGCGCCCAGCAGCGCCACCAGCGTCGCGTGGCGCGGCGCGAGCGCGCGGCCGCAGACGGCACCGATGAGCGGGGCCAGATCGCGCCCCGAGGCGCGCACGATGCCGACCGCGCCGCGGCCGGGCGCGCTGGCGATGGCGACGATCGGGTCGGCCGTGCGGCCCAGTTGGAAGGCGGCGCGCATGTTGTGGCTGGATTCTGGCGCGCCGCCGCCATCGGCGAAGATGGCGCGGGTGGAGCGGCGGACATACGGCAGCGGCCCGCGAAGGCTGCGCTCTATGTCCGCTGGGTGCTCCCGAGCCGGCCGGTCAGGGCCGGGTCATCCCGCATGCGGCTAATGTCGGCATGCCGCGGCCGTTTCTCAACCCCGGTTCAGGGGGGGTTTGCCCGCCGCGCCGTGACGCCGCGCACGAGGAGCGTGGGCGGCAGAAATCCAGCCCCGCGTCGGCGCCGGCCGAGCCCGGGTGCTTGCTGCGCCGCACTACTTGCCGATGACACCCAGCTTCTTGTTGATGAACCACTGCTGCGCGATCGACAGGATGTTATTCGTCAGCCAGTACAGAACCAGCCCGGCGGGGAAGAAGAAGAACATGAAGCTGAAGGCCAGCGGCATCAGCCACATCATCTTGGCCTGCACCGGATCGGGCGGGGTCGGGTTGAGCCAGACCTGGAACAGCGAACTGGCCGTCATCAGCAGCGGCAGCGGTCCGAGCGGCATGTGCAGCAGCGGCAGCACGCCGAACAGCTTGTCGGGCTGCGCCAGGTCGGAAATGTAGAACCACGAGGCCTGGCGCATCTCGACCGTCGACAGCAGCACCCAGTACAGCGCGATGAAGAAGGGCATCTGCACGACGATGGGCAGGCAGCCGCCGAGCGGGTTGACCTTCTCCTCGCGATAGATGCGCATCATCTCCTGCTGCATCTGCTGCGGCTTGTCCTTGTAGCGCTCGCGCAGCTCGGTCACGCGCGGCGCCACCGCCTTCATCTTGGCCATGCTGCGGTAGGCGCTGGCGTTGAGCCAGTAGAAGGCGATCTTCAGCAGCACCACCAGCCCGACGATGGCCCAGCCCCAGTTGCCGAACACCTTGTGCAGCTTGTCGAGCAGCCAGAACAGCGGCTTGGCCAGCGGCGTGAGCCAGCCGTAGTCCTTGACCAGATCGAGCCCGGGCGCCAGCGCGGCGAGCTTGTATTCCTCCTGCGGACCGGCCATCAGCGTGGCGTCGACGGTGCGGCTGGCGCCGGGGGCGATCTCGCCCAGCGGCTCGACCATCGCGATCGTGAAGTACTCGGGCGTGCCGGCGGCGGCCGCCACCACGCCGGTGCGGAACTCGCGCTGCGCCGGCGGCGCGAGCAGCCAGGCCGAGACGAAGTAGTGCTGGACCATCGCGATCCAGCCGTTGTCGCCGCTGCCGTGCGGCTGCGCGCCGGCCTTGGCCAGATCCTTGAAATCGAACTTGCTGTACTTGCCGGCCTCGGTGTACATGGCCGGCCCGGTGAAGGTGAAGTAGTAGCTCGACTCGCCTTCGGGCTTGCTCGCGTCGCGCGCCAGCTGCAGGTACAGCTGCGGCACGACCGGCGCGCTGCCCTCGTTGACGATCTCGTGGCGCACGCCGACCGTGTACTGGCCGCGCTTGAAGCTGTAGGTCTTCACGAGCTTGACGCCGCCCGCGCCGGGCGACTCGAAGCGCAGCGCCAGCGTGTCGTGGCCGGGGCCGAGCGCGCGCTCGCTGCTGGTCACGCGCATCGGCGTCAGGTGGTTGGGCAGCGCGACGCCGCTCTGGCCGGTGACGAGGCCGGTCTGGGCCAGGTACACACGCGCCGCGCTGCGGTCGAACAGCACCACGGGCTGCGTCGGGTCGACCAGATCCTTGTAGGCGAGCAGTTCCAGCCGCACCAGCGTGCCGCCGACGGTGTCGAAGGTGGCCTTGACGAGGTCGGTGGTGATCGTGACCTTCTCGCCCGCCGCGCTCGCCGCCGGCGCCGCCGGCGCCGCCGCGGCGCCTGGCGCGGCACCGGCGGAGGCGGTCGCCGCGGCCGGCGCCGCCGGCGGCACGCCGGCGGTCGACGCGGGCGCGCCGCCGGGCGCCGCGCCGCTGGCCGCGGTGGCCGTCGCGCGCGGCGTGCCGCCGAACAGCGTCGGCTGCCCGTTGTGGCGGTTCCAGGCGTCCCACAGCAGGACGAGGGACATCACGAAAACCACCCACAGCAGGGTGCGGCGCATATCGGTCATGGGCGGGCGGAGGTCGAGCGGGCGTCGGCGGCATCGGCCGCACCCGCCGAACCTTCGAGCAGGCGAGTGAACAGGCCCGCGCCCGGCGCGGGAACGGGATCGATGCCGCCGGCGCACCAGGGATGGCAGCGTGCGAGCCGCCAGCCGCCGAGTGCGGCGCCGCGCAGGGCGCCGTGGCGCCGCAGCGCCTCGAGCGTGTAGGCCGAACAACTGGGCTCGAAGCGACAGGCATTGCCGAGCCACGGCTTGAGCAGATAGCGGTAAGCGAGCACCAGCGCGATCAGCAAGCGCCTGGGCAGGGCGACGATCCAAGCCAACATAAATCGCAGTCGATCGCGAGAGTATGCGCTCACGTGTGCGCTCCGGACGCGGTCGCGGACGGTACTGCCGCGCTGCGCGCGCGGGCGCCGCGCAGCAGCCGATCGAGTTCCTGCCTCATGGCAGTGGCGAGTGCCGCCGAGCGCGCCGAGGCGAACTGGCCCAGCGCGAATCCGGCACGCAGACGCAACAGCCAGAGGCCCCGGGGCAGTTCATGCGCATGGGCGCGCATCACTTCGCGCCCGAGGCGCTTGACGAGGTTGCGCGTGACGGCACGGCGGGCGTGGCGCTTGGGAACGAGAATCCCGAAACGGATCGAGGCCGGCGAGTTGTTCACAAGCTTTGCCAAGTTATCTGACGTCACTGTTGATAACTCGCCGGATCCAGCCTCGCCTCGGCCTGCGTTCTTGGCATCGGACAGCGCAGCGACGTGATGCAATGCGAAGTGAGCACTACGCGACAGTGGCGGCACGGCAAGCAGGCGCTCGAACTCGGCCCGGTGCACAACGGTTCCCAGCATCGGCTGCCACCGGCGCGGCCCCCGGCGAGCGCTGCGGCGGCGGCGAGGCCGCCGCCGGCCAAGCCTCTCAAGCAAATGTGGCTCTGCCACTTTGCTTGACCCCCACGGGGGGCGGGCTGGGCGCAGCCCGGCCCTGGGGGCGCTCAGACGGCCAGCCGCTTGCGGCCCTTGGCGCGCCGCGCATTGATGACGGCGCGGCCGCCGCGCGTCTTCATGCGCACGAGGAACCCGTGGGTGCGGGCGCGACGGGTCTTCGAGGGTTGATAGGTGCGTTTCATGGGACGTCCTGACGAAGCGTGAGGCTGCAGCGAAGGGCCGCAGGGAAAGCTGCAGCGCAGGCTGCGAGCGAGGGGGCGCGTGCCGGCGAGTCCGGGCCCGTCCGAGCACGCCGCGGCGGCGCGCGGAAAAACCTGCGATTAGAGCATAGCGCGCCCCGCCCGACAAACGCCCTTGCCGGCTGTGGCGGCCTGCCCTCGCCTTTGGCCGCTTCGGACCAGCCGGGCTTGACGGCGGAGCCAAAACTGTGGATAACCTGCCTTCGCCGGGGCTGGAGGAGCTCTCATCCGGCGCTCACCGGAACAAGATTTCCACAATGAATCCCGTACTCTGGCGCCGCAGCTGCGAGCGCTTGGCTGCCGATCTTCCCGAGCACCAGTTCAACACCTGGATCCGGCCGCTCGTCGTGCCCGCTGCCGATCCCGACGAGGCATCCGACGAGGCCGCTCCCGACGTGCTGACGGTGCGCGTGGCCAATCGCTTCAAGCTCGACTGGATCCGCTCGCAGTACGCCAGCCGCATCGAGGCGGCGCTGGCCGAGGTGGCCGGCAAGCCGGTTCGCCTCGAGCTGGCGCTGGTGCCGCGTGCCGAGAACATTCCGGCCGCCGCACCCGCGGCTGCCGCGCCGGCAGCGCTGCGCCGCGGCGGTGCCCAGCCCGCAGCGGCGGCGCTGGCGCTGCCGCCGGGCATGCCTTCGGGCGTGGGCGGCGGGGCGAATGCGCAGCGCACGCTGCCTCCGGCGGCCACTTCGCATCGCCTGAACGCCGCGCTCACCTTCGACACGCTGGTGGCCGGCCGCGCCAACTCGATCGCCCGCACCGCCGCGCTGCATGTGGCGGCAGCGCCCGGGGCCATGTACAACCCCCTGTTCATCTACGGCGGCGTCGGCCTGGGCAAGACGCATCTGGTGCACGCCGTGGGCAACGCGCTGCTGGCCGAGCGGCCCGAGGCACGCGTGCTCTATCTCAACGCCGAGCAGTTCATCAGCGACGTCGTCAAGAACTACCAGCGCAAGACCTTCGACGAACTGAAGGCCAAGTACCACAGCCTCGACCTGCTTCTGATCGACGACGTGCAGTTCTTCGCCGGCAAGGACCGCACGCAGGAGGAGTTCTTCAACGCTTTCGAGGCCCTGCTGGCCAAGCGCGCGCACATCATCATGACCTGCGACACCTACCCCAAGGGGCTCGCGGACATCGACGAGCGCCTCACCAGCCGCTTCGACAGCGGCCTCACCGTGGCCATCGAGCCGCCCGAGCTGGAGATGCGCGTGGCCATCCTGATCGCCAAGGCGCGCGCGGAAGCCGCCGAGATGCCCGAGGACGTGGCCTTCTTCATCGCCAAGAACGTGCGCGCCAACGTGCGCGAGCTCGAAGGCGCGCTGCGCAAGGTCCTGGCCTACAGCCGCTTCAGCCACAAGGACATCGCGATCGGCCTGGCGCGCGAGGCGCTCAAGGACCTGCTGTCGATCCAGAACCGCCAGATCTCGGTCGAGAACATCCAGAAGACGGTGGCCGACTTCTACAAGATCAAGGTCGCCGACATGTACAGCAAGAAGCGCCCGGCCTCGATCGCCCGGCCGCGCCAGATCGCGATGTACCTGGCCAAGGACATGACCAAGAAGAGCCTGCCCGAGATCGGCGAGCTCTTCGGCGGGCGCGACCACACCACCGTGCTGCACGCCGTGCGCAAGATCGGCGCCGAGCGCCAGCGCAATGCCGAGCTCAACCAGCAGCTGCACGTGCTCGAGCAGACGCTCAAGGGCTGAGCTTCGGCTGAGCTTCGGCTGAGCTTCTCCGCTGCGCCGGGCCGGGAACAAGCCTGTGGACGGTTCTCGCACAAGCCGCTTCCTTTCCACAGCGCGCGCCGTCTCCCGCCTCTTGTCCCCGTTCGCGGCAGGCTGCGTCCCGGTCCCGGCGCACAGGCTTTTCCGGGTGCTAAGCGCCTGATGGACAAGGCAAAATCGCGTTTGTCCCCAGCCCAGGCGGGCCTCTACTACGGCCACTACCCATACAAGAGGAAGACATGATCGTTCTCAAAGCGCCGCAGTCCAGGCTGCTCGACGCCCTGCAATCGGTGGGCGGCGTCGTCGAGCGGCGGCACACGTTGCCGATCCTGGCCAACGTGCTGCTGCGCAAGAGCGGGCCGATGCTGGAGTTCACGGCCAGCGATCTCGAGATCCAGGTGCGCACCACGGTCGAACTCGGCGGCGACGAGGGCGAGCTGAGCACCACCGTGGGCGCGCGCAAGCTGATCGACATCCTGCGCGCCTTGCCGGCCGACCAGGAAGTCACGCTCACGTCGGCGCAGGGCAAGCTCGTGCTGCAGGCCGGGCGCAGCCGCTTCACGCTGCAGACGCTGCCGGCCGAGGACTTCCCGCTCGTCAACGAGAGCGTCGAGTTCGGTCCGGTGTTCGGCGTGCCGCAGAAGACGCTGCGCGCCCTCGTGCAGCAGGTGCACTTCGCGATGGCGGTGCACGACATCCGCTACTACCTCAACGGCATCCTCTTCATTGCCGAGGGCAAGACGCTGACGCTGGTGGCCACCGACGGCCACCGCCTGGCGCTGGCGCAGGCGGGACTGGCGGCCGAGGTGCCGAGCCGCCAGGAGGTGATCCTGCCGCGCAAGACCGTGCTCGAGCTGCAGCGGCTGCTGCGCGACGAGGACGCACCGATCGAGATGCGCTTCGCGGCCAACCAGGCCAAGTTCCGCTTCTCGGGCATGGAGTTCGTCACCAAGCTGGTCGAAGGCAAGTTCCCCGACTACAACCGCGTGATCCCGAAGAACCACCGCAACATCGTCGCGCTGGGCCGCGCGCCGCTGCTGGCGGCGCTGCAGCGCGCCGCCATCCTCACGAGCGAGAAGTTCAAGGGTGTGCGCGTGAACGTCGAGCCCGGCGTGCTGCGCATCGCCGCCAGCAACGCCGAGCAGGAGGAGGCCAAGGACGAGCTCGAGGTCGACTACGCCGGCGAGCCGATCGACATGGGCTTCAACGTCACCTACCTGATCGACGCGCTGGCCAACCTCACGCAGGAGACGGTGCGCATCGAGCTGCAGGATTCGTCGGCCAGCGCCCTGTTCACCGTGCCCGAACTGCCGGGCTTCAAGTACGTCGTGATGCCGATGCGCATCTGAGGCTCCTGGCGTCGCGCCGGCCGCTGCGCCCGAGCGGCAGCGCGCGCGCCCATCCCGCCCTCCGCCCGGCGGAGCTCCCCTGTTCGAACCGCGAGCGCCCGGCCCCGCAGCCGAGCCGTCCCCAGATGACCGACACCAGCAACTCCCCGACCGACGGCGGCTACGGCGAAGGCGCGATCCAGATCCTCGAAGGCCTCGAGGCCGTGCGCAAGCGCCCGGGCATGTACATCGGCGACACCTCCGACGGCACCGGCCTGCACCACCTCGTGTTCGAGGTCGTCGACAACTCCATCGATGAAGCGCTGGCGGGTTTCTGCGACGACATCGTCGTCACCATCCACACCGACAACAGCGTGAGCGTGGTCGACAACGGCCGCGGCATCCCCACCGGCGTGAAGATGGACGACAAGCACGAGCCCAAGCGCTCGGCCGCCGAGATCGCGCTCACCGAACTGCACGCCGGCGGCAAGTTCAACCAGAACAGCTACAAGGTCTCGGGCGGCCTGCACGGCGTGGGCGTGAGCTGCGTCAACGCGCTCAGCAAGTGGCTGCGCCTGACGGTGCGCCGCGACGGCCAGGTGCACTGCATCGAGTTCAGGCGCGGCATCGTGCAGGAGCGCGTGCTCGAGGAGCGCGAGGGCTTCGCCGTGAGTCCGATGAAGACGCTCGGCACCACCGACAAGCGCGGCACCGAAGTGCACTTCCTGCCCGACGACGAGATCTTCCGGAACATCGACTTCCACTACGACGTGCTGGCCAAGCGGCTGCGCGAGCTCTCGTTCCTGAACAACGGCGTGCGCATCCGCCTCGTCGACGAGCGCAACGCCAAGGCCGACGACTTCGCCTTCGCCGGCGGCGTGAAGGGCTTCGTCGAATTCATCAACCAGGGCAAGAAGGTGCTGCACCCGAACGTCTTCCACGCCCTGGGCAGCAAGACGAGCGAGAACGCCACCGACATCGGCGTCGAAGTGGCGATGCAGTGGAACGACGGCTACAACGAGAGCGTGCTCTGCTTCACCAACAACATCCCGCAGCGCGACGGCGGCACCCACCTCACCGGGCTGCGCGCGGCCATGACGCGCGTCATCAACAAGTACATCGAGGAGAACGACCTGGCCAAGAAGGCCAAGGTCGAGGTGTCGGGCGACGACATGCGCGAGGGCCTGGCCTGCGTCATCAGCGTCAAGGTGCCCGAGCCCAAGTTCAGCAGCCAGACCAAGGACAAGCTGGTGTCCAGCGAGGTGCGCGGTCCGGTCGAGGAGGTGGTCGCCGCCAAGCTCGGCGAGTGGCTGCTCGAGAACCCGAACGACGCCAAGATCGTCTGCGGCAAGATCGTCGACGCGGCGCGCGCGCGCGAGGCGGCGCGCAAGGCGCGCGAGATGACGCGCCGGAAGGGCGTGCTCGACGGCCTGGGCCTGCCCGGCAAGCTCGCCGACTGCCAGGAGAAGGACCCGGCGCTCTCGGAGGTCTACATCGTCGAGGGCGACAGCGCCGGCGGCAGCGCCAAGCAAGGGCGCGACCGCAAGTTCCAGGCCATCTTGCCGCTGCGCGGCAAGATCCTCAACGTCGAGAAGGCGCGCTACGAGAAGCTGCTGTCTTCCGACGCCATCGTCACGCTCATCACGGCGCTGGGCACCGGCATCGGCAGCGAGGATTTCGACATCGCCAAGCTGCGCTACCACCGCGTCATCGTCATGACCGACGCCGACGTCGACGGCGCGCACATCCGCACGCTGCTGCTCACGTTCTTCTACCGCCAGATGCCAGAGCTCGTCGAGCGCGGCCACATCTACATCGCGCAGCCGCCGCTGTACAAGGTCAAGCACGGCAAGAGCGAGCGCTACCTCAAGGACGACCACGAGCTCGACGCCTTCTTGCTGCAGGTGGCGCTCGAAGGGGCCGCCGTCCACCCCGACGGCCAGGCCGGCGCCGGCGGCCGCGCGCCGATCGAGGGCGCCGCGCTCGAGAGCCTGGCGCGCCGCTACGTACTGGCGCAGGGCGTGATCGCGCGCCTGGCCAACTGGATGGACGGCGACGCGCTGCGCGCGATCGCCGGCGGGCTCGAGCTCGACCTGGACAGCGCCGCGGCCGCACAGGCCAGCGCCACCGCGCTGCAGGCGGCGCTGGCCGGCGAGCACAACGGCGCGAGCGTGAGCGCCGAGCTCGACGCGCGCACCGACAAGCAGCTGCTGCGCGTGGCGCGCCGCCACCACGGCAACGTGCGCAGCAGCGTCATCACGCAGGAGTTCGTGCACGGCGCCGACTACGCCACGCTGGCCGAAGCCGGCCGCGCCTTCGCCGGCCTGCTCGGCCCCGAGGCCACGGTGCGGCGCGGCGAAGGCGAGCGCGCCAAGGAGCAGAAAGCGGCCGACTTCCGCGCCGCCATGGCCTGGCTGCTGCAGCAGGCCGAAAGCGCCGTCGGCCGCCAGCGCTACAAGGGCCTGGGCGAGATGAACCCCGAGCAGTTGTGGGAGACGACGATGGACCCGGCCGTGCGCCGCCTGCTCAAGGTGCAGATCGAGGACGCGATCGAGGCCGACCGCGTGTTCACGATGCTGATGGGCGACGAGGTCGAGCCGCGGCGCGACTTCATCGAGAGCAACGCGCTCAGGGCGGCGAACATCGACGTGTAAACGGCGCGCGCCGCGCCGGGCCCGCTGCGCTGCTACACGAGCGCGGCGAACGATATGCGCACGGCCAAGCCGCGCCCCTGCAGGCCGTCGCCGAGCTCGATGCGGGCTTGGTGCAGCTCGGCGATGCGCCGACAGATCGGCAGCCCCAGGCCGGTCCCGGATGTCTCGTTGCCCGGCACGCGATAGAAACGATCGAACAGGCGCGCGCGCTGCGCCACGGGAACACCCGGGCCGTCGTCGCGCACTTCCAGGCACAGCGGGTCCTCCGGCCCGCCGCCGCTCAGCCGGACCTCGATGTGGCCTCCGGGCGGCGTATAGCGGATGGCGTTCTCGATCAGGTTGCGCAGCAGCATCGACAGCAGATCGGCGTTGCCGAGCAGCGTCGCGTCGGCCGCGGAACACTCGAGCTCGAGCTCCTGGCGCCGCCGCATCGCCACCGGCGCCAGCTCGGCGCACACGGTCTGGGCGATCGCGCGCAGATCGGTCGCGCAGGCATCGGGCGGCGCGGTCTCGGGGTCGAGGCGGGCCAGCGTGAGCAGCTGGCCGACGACGCGCGAGCCGCGGTCCACGCTTTGCTGCAGGTGCGCCAGCGCGCGCTCGCGTTCGACACCCTCGGTGCGCAGCGCCAGATGCAGGTGCGCCTGCATCGCAGCCAACGGCGTGCGCAGCTCGTGCGCAGCATCGGCAGTGAAGCGCCGCTCGCCGTCGAGCATGTGCGTGAAGCGCTCGAGCAGCGAGTTGAGCGAGCTCACCAGCGGTTGGACCTCGCGCGGCGCCGCCTCGGCGTCGAGCGGACGCAAGTCGTCGGCTCGGCGGCTGCGGATGTCGCGCGCCAGCGCACCGAGCGGGTCGAGTCCGCCGCGCACGCCGGCCCAGACCAGCAGCAGCAGCAGCGGCAGGCCGAGCGCCAGCGGCGTCGCGGTCTGCGTCGCGAGCCGGCGCACGAGCCGCTCGCGCAGGTCGTGTGCCTCGGACACCAGCACGCGGTAATCGCGGTGCCTGTCCCAGACCGCGTAGTGGCGCCAGACGCGGCCCTGCGCGTCGGCGGCGTCGGAGAAGCCGTCGGCGCGCGCCATCGGCTCCTCGGGGGCGTTGGCCGAGCGCAGCAGCAGCGTGCCGTCGCCGGCGAACACCTGGTAGCGCAGTTGCCGCTCGTAGTCCTCGTGCAGCGCCTGCAGCGAGCCGGCCACCGCCGGGCCGGCGCCGAGGCCGAGCTGTGCCAGCCGCTGCGGCAGGTGCGGCAGCAAGGCCAGCGCATCGCCCAGGCTCGCGCCCGGCGGTCGTGCCTTCGGGATCGTCGTGTCATCGTCATCGTCCGGATCGGTGACGCGCAGCACGGCCAGCGCGGTCTGCGCCAGGTGGGCGTCGAAGATCTCGTTGACGGTGCCGATGCTGTCGCTCAGCGTCCAGGCCGTCATGACGACCCAGTAGCCGGCGCTGACGAGGGCGATCACCAGCAGCAAGCGCCCGCTGAGCGAGCGGCCGGCGAGCTTCACGGCTGCGGACGCGGCATCGTGTAGCCGACGCCGCGCACGGTTCTGAGCACCTCGCTGCCGAGCTTGTGACGCAGGTTGTGCACGTGCACCTCGATCGCGTTGCTCTCGACGTGATGGCTCCAGCCGTACAGCGCCTGCTCGAGCTGGCTGCGCGTGAGCACGCGCCCGGCGGCGCCCATGAGCGCGCGCAGCACGTCGAACTCGCGCCGCGACAGCGTCACCGGCGCGCCGCGCAGATGCACGCTGCGCCGGTCGAGGTCGAGTGCGACGTCGCCTACCGTGAGCGTGCCGCCCGAGCGCTCGCTGCGCCGCAGCAGCGCGCGTACGCGCGCGATCAACTCGTCCAGGTCGGCCGTCTTGACGACGTAGTCGTCGGCGCCCGCCTCGAGCCCCGCCACCTTGTCACGCGTGGCGTCGCGCGCCGTCAGCACCAGCACCGGCAGGCTGCGCCCCTGCGCGCGCAGGCGCTTGAGCACCTCGAGCCCGCCGAGCCCGGGCAGGCCGAGGTCGAGCAGCAGGGCCGCGTGGGCGCCCGCCTGCGCGCGCTCGAGCGCCTGCAGGCCCTCGCGCAGCCACTCGACGCGAAAGCCGGCGTGCTCGAGCGCGGCCTGCAAGCCGGCGCCGAGCAGCGGGTCGTCCTCGACCAGCAGAAGTGGTGCCACAGGGTCATTCTGCTTGAGGTTTTCCCGAGGTGAGCCCCGATCCGACCCTCATTCCTGAGTCCTCGTTAAGGGTCGGCGGCGTCGCCTCAGAAGTCCTTCAGGGCCGATTCTTAAGCTTGTTTCCAATTCCCCCGGGACCCCCCGGCCCGCATCCCGCCCACCGCGGTTCGCCCCGGCCGGGCGAAGACGAGGAGACCAGCTCGCATGGCAACCGCGGCCCACCTTGCGCCCGTCCGCGCCGCCTTGCTCGCCTGCGTGGCAGCGCTGTGCGGCCTGCTCGTGCCCGTCGCCGCGACGGCCGCGGCCGACCCGCTGGCCGGCGCCCGCTACGTCGGTGAGAAACGCTGCGGCGAATGTCACGACACCGAGCAGGCGCTGTTCGGCCACACGCAGCATGCCAAGGCCTTTCGCGCCAACCCGCGCGACGACGTCGAGCGCACGGTCTGCGAGGCCTGCCACGGGCCCGGCTCGCTGCACGTGATCGACGCGGCCAACAAGGCCAACATCATCGGCTTCTCGAAGGACTGGGGCACTCCGGTGGCGGCGCAGAACGCCAAGTGCCTGGGCTGCCACGCGGGCGAGCAGCGCATCCACTGGCCGGGCTCGGCGCACGCCACCAACCGCCTGGGCTGCTCGGATTGCCACAACCCGATGGCGCGCTTCACGGCCAGCGGCCTGCTGAAGAAGGCCAGCATCACCGAGACCTGCCAGAGCTGCCACCAGCAGCAGCGCGCGGAGTTCCGCAAGCGCTCGCATATGCCGGTGCCCGAAGGCAAGATGACCTGCGAGGACTGCCACAACCCGCACGGCAGCACGGCCAAGCGCCTGCTCAAGGCCGACAGCGTGAACGAGCTGTGCTACGGCTGCCACGCCGAGAAGCGCGGGCCCTTCCTGTGGGAACACGCGCCGGTGCGCGAGAACTGCATGAATTGCCATCAGCCGCACGGCTCGAACCAGGACAAGCTGCTGGCGCAGGCGCGGCCGATGCTGTGCCAGAACTGCCACAGCGGCCAGGGCGGCATGGGGCATTCGCTGTTCGCGGCCAACACGCTGCCCACGGCGATGAACGGGTTGGTGGTCCCGGCCGCCAATGCCGCCGCCGGCAGCCGCCGCACGGTCGGGCGCTCGTGCCAGAACTGCCACATGCAGGTGCACGGCAGCAACCACCCCTCGGGCGCCCGCCTGCAACGCTGAGCCGGAGAGTCGAGCCATGTCGTCGATCATGTCCAGCCCTCGTCGTCCGCCGCTGCGCCTGCCGCGCGCCGGCGGCCTGCCCGCGCTCGTCGCCCTCGCCCTGGCTTCTTGGTGCGCGCCGCCGGCGCAGGCCGATTCGGCGGTCGGCGTCGACATGGCGCTGGGCAACGCGTTGAATCCGCCGGGCCGCCCGTTGCTGCCGCGCTTCCTGGCGCCCGACGCCGACGACGCCGTCCGCCGCTCGCCTTCGGGCCAGCTGTACGCGATCCCGTACGAGCGCGCCGACCTGCGCCGCAAGACCGAGGACGGCTGGGAGTACGACGCCACGGTCGACTTCGGCCTGCTGGGCGGCATGCGCGGCCAGAAGAACGCGTTGTTCGGCAAGTACAAGGACGTGCGCAACGGCGCCGCGCTCGAGTACTTCGAGGCCGAGGCCGACCGGCCGGCCAGCGGGCATTACGTGCAGACCTTCGGCGGCGGCCTGGGCCGACGCGACGGCTACTTCAGCCTGCAGGCAGGCCGCTACAACGACTGGAAGCTGAAGTTCTTCTACAGCGAGACGCTGCACGTCTTCACCGACACCTACAAGCCCCTGTTCGACGGCACCGGCAGCGGCAGCCTGACGCTGCCTGCCGGGCTCAAGCCGATGGGCGGCGCCACCGCGGTCACTGCCGGTGCGCCGACGGTCGGCGCCGGCGCCTGCACGGTCGCTGCGCCATGCTGGCGCTACACAGGCGCCGACGGTGTCGCGCGCGTGTACGCCAATGCCTCGGCGCTTGTGGGCATCAACTGGACCGGCAGCGCGGTGACGGCCGCAGGCACGCCCGTGTCGCCCAACTCGATCGCCGGCGCACTCAATGGCTACCTCGACAAGGTCGACGGCAATGCCGAGCTCAGCTTGCTGCGGCGCCGCGCCGGCCTGTCCGGCGAGATGCGGCTCGCGCCGCACTGGAAGGCCTACGCCGGCGTCACGCAGGAGCGGCGCACCGGCGCGCGGCCGTTCAGCGTGAACGAGAACAACTACACCGTCGAGATCCCCGAGCCGATCGACTACACCTCGCACGACCTGCTGGCGGGCATCAGCTACACCGAGCCAGGCATGCAGGGCAACCTGCGCCTCGCCGGCTCGCTGTTCCACAACAACATCG
This sequence comes from Rubrivivax sp., assembly GCA_046348125.1. Classification (GTDB taxonomy): domain Bacteria; phylum Pseudomonadota; class Gammaproteobacteria; order Burkholderiales; family Burkholderiaceae_C; genus Rubrivivax. Next base: position 431,931 of record JAXMEV010000002.1, on the reverse strand, counting down.
GCGCGCTCGTCGTGCAGCAGCCCTGGCTCGCGGCCGCCACCGGCCTGGGCGCGGCGCAGACGACGCAGTTCGCGCTGTACCCGGACAACAAGGCCTTCAACGTCAAGGGCGAGTTCGCACGCGACCTGCCCGAACTCATGCGCGGGCGCTTCAGCGCCAACCTGTCCTGGGGCACGTCGCGCCAGGACGCGGCGCTGGCGATGCCGGTCGACCCGACGCAGTCGGCGCAGATCGCTGCGGCGCTGGGCACGCCCATCGTCGCCGGCATCAACAACCCCGGCTACGCCACCAACACACTCGACCTGCGCAACTGGGACGGCACGAACGGTCTGCCGCTGAGCAAGGCCAGCGCGCAGCAGCGCATCGACACGCAGCTCGTCAACGTCGCACTCGCGCTGCGCCCGCTCGACGACCTGAGCGTCAAGCTCGACTACCGGCACCACGAGGCGCTCAACAAGGGCGGCTATCTGGCCTACAACCCGCTCACCGGGCAGTTCGGCCGCGGCTTGCGCAACTCGGCCGCGTTCGACCTCGTGGTGGGCAGCTCGGGCGCGCCGGGCGCGATCGGCGTGCCCTGCTACGCGCCGCCCGGCTTCCCGGCGTCGGCCGGCTGCACCTTCAACGGCAATGCCGGCGTCGCCGGGCAGTCGACCAACAATCCGGCCAACGTCCCGATCATCAGCCCGCCGCGCGACGTCAAGCAGAGCAACTACACGCTCGGCGCGGACTACGACCTCGGGCACGCCAGCAGCCTCGCCGTCGCCGTCGAACGCGAGGAACTGCACCGCACCTACCGCGAGCGCGAGAAGACCTGGGAGGATCGCGTCAAGCTCGGCTACACGAACCGCGGCTTCGAGGACCTCACGCTGCGCCTGTCGTACGAGAACGGCCGCCGGCGCGGCTCCGAGTACGAGTTCTGGCCGGTCGAGGACATGGGCACCGGTCTCCCTGGCCTCGGCTGGGACACCATCGTCGCGCAGTACTTCAAGACGGCCGCGACCGCGCCCGGCTGGGTCGTGGCGCCGGCCAGTCTGTCGGGCTACCTGGCGCGCTACGCCTACGACGCGCGCAAGTACGACCAGGCCGACCGCGACCAGGAAGTGGCCAACGCGCGCGTCAACTTCGCGGCGCGCGAGGATCTCGACCTGGGCGCTGCGCTCCAGTACCGCACGGCGCGCTACCCGAGTTCGGGCTACGGGCTGCAGACCGACCGCAGCGCCTCGCTCAACCTGGACGCCAACTTCCAGCCCATGCTCGGCCAGCAGCTCTACGGCTACTACTCCTGGCAGGGCGGCACGCGCGCGTCGCGCGCGAATTCGGGCACCAATGCCGCCGGCGCCGCCAACACCTGCACCTTTGCGGCCGGCACGGCGGCGCCGAGCACCGCCCAGACCATCGCGCAATGCGCGCGGCAGGTGTGGCTCGACGCCTCGCGCTGGGACATGACGAGCACCGACCGCAGCGAGGCGCTTGGCATCGGCTGGCAGTTCGAGATCGCGCGCACGAAGCTGTCGCTCGACTACGCCTACACACGCAGCAACACGGCCATCGGCTACGCCTACGGCCCGAACGTGCTGACGGCGGCACAGGCGCTGGCCGCGGGCACCGCGTTTCCGGACATGACCTTCCGCCAGCGCAGCCTGACGCTCCAGTGGCTGGTACCGCTGGACAAGGCCATCGCCGCACGCTTCTTCGCGCGCCGCGAGACGGGCGGCGTGAGCGACTGGCACTACGACGGCCTGCCGATCGGCGCCAGCGCCGCGGAGAACAACGCCACGCTGCTGCTCGACGCCGGGCCGACGCGGTACACGAACAACCTGTTCGGCGTGTTCATCCAGTTCAAGCTCTGATGCATGCCAACATGTCCGGGGAGCCCGCCTTGAGACCGCCCGACATCCTTGCCGCCGGCCCGCGTTGCGCCGGCCTCTCCGGCCTCGCCTGCATCGCCGCGCTGGCCGCGACATTGAGCGCGGCGCCGGCCGCCGCGCAGGTCGCACCGCCGGACGCGCGCAGCGTTGCTTCGACGGTGTGCGTCGCCTGCCACGGCGAGGACGGCAACAGCCCGATCGACGTGTTCCCGAGGATCGCCGGACTGCAGGAGGGCTACTTCGTCAAGCAGCTGCGCGACTTCCAGTCGGGCCGTCGCCGCAGCGACGTCATGGCCCCGATCGTCGCCGCGCTCAAGCCCGAGGACTTCCAGCCGCTGGCTGCCTACTACGCCGGGCGCAAGCCTAAGCCCGATGCCCCGGCGGCGCGCCGCATGGCCGACGTCGGCAAGCTCATCTACTACGACGGCAACGAAGAGACCGGCGTGCCCGCCTGCGTCGGCTGCCACATGGCCGGCGGCGCCGGCTACCTGATGTATCCGCGCATCGGCGGCCAGCACGTCACCTACGTCAAGCAGCAGCTCAAGAACTTCGCCAGCGGCGAGCGTGCCAACGACCCGAACCGCTTCATGCGCGTGGTGGCCAAGCGCATGAGCGACGAGGAGATGGACGCGGTGGCCGCCTACCTCGGCGATCCCGGCCGATAGCCCCGCAGCGCCCGAGGAGGCATTGCCGTGAGAACGATCCGAACCCTCGCCCTCGCTCTCGTCGCCGCCGCGAGCGCGCTCGCGGCACAGGCCCTCGCCGCGGCCGAGCTGAGCGAAGAACAGAAGGCCGCGCTGGCGCTCCAGGGCGACCCCGCGCGCGGTGCTGCGCTCTACCAGCCCTGCGTCGGCTGCCACCGGCAGGACGGATCGGGGCGCAGCAGCGGCGCGTACCCGCGCCTGGCGGGGCAGTACAGCACCGTCATCGTCAAGCAGCTGCTCGACATCCAGAGCGGCAGGCGCAGCAACCCGCGCATGGAGCCCTTTCTCTCCGACCACGGGATGACGCCGCACGAAGTGGCCGATCTGGCGGCCTACCTGCAGTCGCTGCCTATCCCGGCCGGCGGCGGCCAGGGCCCCGGAACGGCGCTCGAGCGCGGCCGGCAGCTCTACGACAAGGATTGCGCCACCTGCCACGGCGCGCGCGGCGAGGGGCGAGCGCGCGAGTTCTATCCGATGGTGGCGGCGCAACATTACCGCTATCTGCTGCGCGAGGAGCAGATGATCCGCGATGGTGACCGGCGCAACGCGAACCCGGACATGATCCGCGTGATCAAGAGCTATGGCACGGCCGAGCTGGAGGCGGTTGCCGACTACATGTCGCGGTTGCCCGCACCGGCGCCCTGAGGACGCGCGCCGCGGCGAGCGGCGCGGCGGACAAGACGGCCGGGCCCGCAGCCGCGCCCCGGCGTATCGTGCGGCCCGACACCTGCCGCAGGGCTCCATGACGACGCCTTCCCGACCCCCGCCGCATTCGCGCAGCCGGCGCATCGCCTGCCTGGGCGCGCTCGCGGCGGCCGCTGCAGCCTGGGCGCGGGCGCCCGAGGCGCCGCCGCCGGCCGCCGAAGTGCCGCTGGGCGGCGTGCTGCCCGACGTGCCGATGGACGGCCTGAACGGCCCCGCGCGGCGCCTGGGCAGCTGGCGCGGCCGGCCGCTCGTCGTCAACGTCTGGGCCAGCTGGTGCGGGCCCTGCCGTGCCGAGACGGCCTCGCTCGAGCGGCTGGCCTGGCTGCCGACCGAGCGCCCGTTCGCCATCATCGGCGTCTCGACCGACGACTACCGCGAGCGCGCGCTGCGCTGGCTGCAGGCCAGCCGGGCGACGCTGTCGCACTTCATCGACCACGGGCTGCAGCTCGAAACCCTGCTCGGCGCGCGCCAGCTCCCGCTCACCGTGCTCGCCGATGCCGAAGGGCGTGTCGTGCAGCGCGTGTACGGCGCGCGCGCGTGGGACAGCGCGGAGTCGCAGGCGCTGGTGCGGCGCGCCTTTGCGGCGCCGGCAGCAGCGCGGCGCTGAGGCCGCCGCCCTCCGCGGGCCATGCCTGGGCCTGCGCCACGCGGCCGCGCCCAGCGCGCGCCGGGCCGCCCGATCCGCAACCTGGAGATCGAGCGATGAAACTCTTGCGCCCTGCCCTGTTCGCGCCCAAGGACCCGGCAGAGATCGTGATGCTTGGCTTCGACTTCGCCGACGCGCTGGGCGCGGGCGTCACGATCACGTCGCAGTCGGTGGGTGGGCGTGTCGGTGCGCGCGGGAGTGGATGCGGCGCCTGCGGCGCTGCTCTGCGGCCCGGCCAGCGCAGTGGGGACGCGCGCCGTGCAGTGCGTGGCCGCAGGTGTGGCGCAGGTGACCTACCGAGTCAAGGCGCAGAGCGACGCGAGCGACGGCTGCCGCTACGCGCTGGCGGGGCTATTGCCGGTGCGGGCGGCGTGAGCGGCCAGCCAGGGGTCGACGCTGGCCAGATGGGCGAAGGCAGCTACCGAGTCAGCCAGATCGCGCCTCAGCGATTCGACGTCGGATGGTCCCAGCGTCGACGCGCAGAAGGTACTCGGCCTCGGACTGGGTGAGCCCGTCGAATCCGAACCCGAATTCGGTGTTCCACCAAGGTTCAACGTCAGCATGTGTTGCTCGCAGTGCGCGAAGGGTTTCAAGCGCCAGTGCAATTTTCGCCGAGCGAGCCTTGCCAGTCAAAGCTATGTAACCGGCGATCCGCCCGCCTTGCGCGAGGACATGACCGCGCAGATTGGCTAGCGTCCCACCCTGCCCGACGAAGTCGTCGATCAGCACGTAGGATCGCCCAGCCTCGACTCGCCCGGAGAACTGAGCCTGGTGCGCAAGACGGTGCCAGCCGCTGCTGCCCGTGTGGCCAACCTTGTTGGCTTGGACCACATCGAGCGCCACAGGCGACCCGGTCCGCGTGCTCAGCCACTGCGCCATGGCCGCTGGCATTCTGTTGATGCCGGCGCCCTCCATGCCGTGCACCGGCAGCAAGGTGGCGCCGCTGGGAATGGCGGATGCAAGGCGCTCATCTGATGCGGAGAAGAAGTCCGCCACCAGCGCCCATGAATCGGCAATGCTGCCGGCCTTCGCCGCGGCATATCGCGCGTGCTGCTTTACCAGGCGCTCTTCGGCAACGATCAGCACGTCCGCAGCAGCATCCCGGACGGTCCACGCGGTTCTGAGTGGCGGCACGGGGCGATTGTCGACGCCGCCAGCGGCGGCCTCAGCGCGCTCGACATGGATGCGTGCGGGGCCATCCTCGCACCACAGCGCTGCAGCGTGCGGCCGATGCCGTAGTGCGGCCGGCGCCACCGCCACCGGGCCGGCGCTACCATCCGCGGCGCGTGAAGCTGCTCTTCGACTTCCTGCCGATCGTGCTGTTCTTCGCCACCTTCAAGGTGGCCGAAGGGCGCAAGGCATGGGCGGCCGAGTTCGCGAGCGGGCATTTCGGCTTTCTCGTCGCCGGCGGCCGCGTCGGTCCCGATCAGGCGCCGGTGATGCTGGCCACGCTGGTGGTGATCGCGGCCACGCTGGCGCAGGTGCTGTGGCTGAAGGCGCGGCGCCGCAAGGTCGACAAGATGCTGTGGGTGAGCCTGGCGCTCGTCGTCGTGCTCGGCAGCCTGACGATCTGGTTCCAGAACGAGACCTTCATCAAGTGGAAGCCCACCGTGCTGTACTGGGTGATGGCGGCCGTGCTCGCGCTGGCGCCGCTGCTGGCCGGGCGCAACCTGATGCAGACGCTGCTGGGCGCGCAGATGCGGCTGCCGGCGCCGGTCTGGCACCGGCTCAACCTCGCCTGGGTGCTGTTCTTCGCCGCGATGGGGCTGCTCAACATCTGGGTCGCCTACAGCTTCAGCACCGACACCTGGGTCAGCTTCAAGCTGTTCGGCGGCATGGGGCTGATGTTCGCCTTCATCGTCGCGCAGGCGCTCTACCTCGGGCGTCATGCCGAGGAGCCCGGGGCCGGCGATGCCGACGCCGCGCCGCGCGAGCGCTGAGCCGCGAGGGGCGCGCGCGGTCGCCCGCTACGGCGCCGGCGCCTCGACCAGCGCCGCCAGGTAGGCCTGCACGAACTCCGCCGGCATGCGCCGCGGCCGGCCGCTGGTGAGCTCGATGCACACCAGGTCCCAGTGCCCGCGCATCGCGGTGGCGCGGTCGCGCGCGCGCACGAGCTGGAAGGCGCGGCGCATCGTGAGCTTGCCGTCGCTGGCCACCAGCCAGGTGGCGAGCAGCAGTTCTTCGCCGAGCGCGGTGGGCAGCAGGTAGTCGTACTGCGCCTGGCGGATCGCCATCGCGCGCCCGAGCCGGTGGTAGTCGGCCAGCGCCAGGCCGAGCGACTCCGAATGCGCCCACGCCACCTTCTCGCACCACTGCACGTAGACGGCGTTGTTGGTGTGGTTCAGGCCGTCGATGTCGCCGGGCAGCGGCACGACCGGCAGCGTGAAGGGGCGGGAGCGGTCCCAGGGCATGAGTCGGCGGCTCGCAGGCGGATTGGCGGCGGGACGCCGTGGCGTCGGGCGTGCGCGGCGACCATTGTGCCGGCGCACGCGCGCGCCATCGCGGCGGCGAGCGCGCAGGCCAGCGCCGGCAGGACGGACAAGGCGGCGGACGGCGCGGGGCGCCGGGGTCTCGGGGGCTGCATGCGGCACTCCTGTTCGCGCCACGCAGGATGGCGTGACCGCGCCGCCGCGGCGCGAAACGATCCGCCATCACGAGCTGCCATCACGACCCGCCATCTGCGCCACACTCGCGCCATCGCCCTTCCTTGCCGGAGCCACGCCATGACGCCATCGCCCGTGCGCAGCCAGTGGATCGACATCGCCGGCGGCTGCGCCGGCTGGCTCGCGCTGCCGCCGGCCGGGCGCGGGCCGGGGATCGTGCTGTTCCAGGAGATCTTCGGCGTCAACGCGCACATCCGCGCCGTGGCCGAGCAGTACGCGCTCGACGGCTTCGTCGTGCTCGCGCCCGACGTCTTCTGGCGCCAGGCGCCGCGCGTCGACCTCGGCTACGAGGGCGCCGATCGCCAGCGCGCGCTTGCACTGATGCAGGGCTACACGCCGGCGCAGGCGCTCGAGGACATCGCCGCAGGCGTGGCGGCGCTGCGCGCGCGGCCCGAGGCGGCGGGCGCCAAGGTGGGCGCGCTCGGCTACTGCATGGGCGGGCGCATGGCCTACCTGGCCGCGGCCACGACCGACGTCGACGCCGCGGTGGCGTTCTACGGCGGCGGCATCCACCAGCAGCTCGAGCGCGCGGCGGCGATCCGCTGCCCGCTGCAGTTCCACTACGCCGAGCGCGACGAGCACATCCCGCTCGCCGCGGTGGAGCAGGTGCGCCGGGCGATGGCCGCGCGCGCCGGCGGCGCCGCGGCCGAGGTGCATGTCTATGCGGGCGCGACGCACGGCTTCAACTGCTGGGCGCGTGCCTCGTACCACGCGCCGAGCGCGGCGCTGGCGCACGGGCGCGCCACGGCCTTCCTCGCCGCAGCGCTGTTCTGAGTGGCGATGACCGTGCGCGCGCCGTCCGCCGCGCCGGCCGCGCCTTCGGAAGTCTGGCTGGTGCGCGTCAGCGGCCGCGTGCAGGGCGTCGGCTACCGCGAGGCCTGCGTGCGCGAGGCGCGCCGCCTCGCCCTGGCCGGCTGGGTGCGCAACCGAAGCGACGGCACGGTGGAGGTGCTCGCGCAGGGCCGTGTCGAACGGCTGACGCGCCTGCATGCCTGGCTGCGACAGGGCCCGCCGGCGGCGCGCGTCGAGCGCGTCGAGATCGTGCGGCAGGAGCCGCCCGAGCCGCCCGAGCCGCCGGCCCCGCAGACCTTCGAGCGCCGGCCGACCGAGTGAGCGGCCGCGGCGTGGCGCCGCGGTGGCGCGAAGGACGGCGCGGGCGCCGGCGCCGCCCGGGGTTCGCGCCCGCAGCGGCGTCTGCCTGCGTCATCATCGGCCCGGCGCCAAAGGCGCCGCGCCGTTGCGCTCGCGCAAGCCATGCCGCCGCTGTGCGCGCATGCTGCGGCCCTCGGGATCCTCGAAGGAGACGATCATGATTCGCGCCCTCGCGCTTGCCGCAACGCTCGGCCTGGCCGCCGCGGCCCTGGCGGCCGAACCGGTGCCCTCGCCCATCGTGAGCCACGCCCGCCAGGCCCGGTTCGACAACGTGCGCGACGACCTGCGCGCCGCCATCGAGGCCAAAGGCCTCGTGATCGACTACCACTCGCAGCTCAACCGCATGCTCGAGCGCACCGGCAAGGACGTCGGGTCGGCCAGGAAGATCTTCGTCGACGCGCAGTCCTTCGTCTTCTGCAGCGCGGCGCTGTCGCGCAAGATGCTCGAGGCCGACCCGGCCAACGCCGCCGAGTGCCCGTACACGATCACCGTCTACGCCACCGTGCAGCAGCCCGACACCGTGGTCGTGGCCTACCGGCGCCCGTGGCGGCCCGACGGCTCGGCGGCCTCGCAGGCGGCGCTGCGCGAGGTCGACGCGCTGCTCGACGGCCTGGCGCGCGAGGCGCTGGGCATCAAGTAGGTCGCCGGCAGCGCCGGGCGCCGCGCGGCCAGCGGCGCGCCGAGCCCGGCCCTGCCGGCGCGCTGCGCAGGGCCGTTCGCGGCACTACGCCGCGCCGCCGCGCTACTCCGCGCCGTCGCGCAAGAACAGGTCCTTCGTGCCGCTGGGCTGCGCGCGCCAGTACTGCGGCGGCGCCTGCACCCGGGCGCCGAGCCTGGCGGCGGCGGCCCAGGGCCAGTGCGGGTTGAACAGCAGTGCGCGCCCCAGCGCCACCAGGTCGGCGCGGCCTTCGGCGACGATCGTCTCGGCCTGCTCGGGCTCGGTGATCAGGCCCACCGCGATCGTCGGCGCGCCGGTGGCGGCGCGGATGTGCTCGGCATAGGGCACCAGGCAGCCCGGGCCGTGCGGGGCCTGCTGCAACGGACTCAGGCCGCCGCCCGAGACGTGGATGTAGGCGGCGCCGCGCTCGTGCAGCGCGCGCGCGAAGGCGGTGCTTTCCTCGAGCGTCCAGCAGGCGGCGCCGGTGTGCTCCATGAAGTCGCTGGCCGAGATGCGCACGCCCACCGGCAGCGCCGCCGGCAGCGCGGCGCGCACGGCGTCGAACACCTCGAGCGGAAAGCGCATGCGGTTGGCGAGGCTGCCGCCGAAGCCGTCGCTGCGCCGGTTGGCCCGCGGCGAGAGGAACTGGTGCAGCAGGTAGCCGTGCGCCGCGTGCAGCTCGACCGCGGCCAGCCCGAGCCGCTGCGCGCGCCGCGCGGCGTCGACGAAAGCGGCGCGGATGCGCGCCAGCCCGGCCTCGTCGAGCGCGCTCGGCGTCGCCTCGCCATCGCCGTGCGGCAGCGCCGAGGGCGCCAGCGTGCGCCAGCCGCCGCGCGCGGTGTCGTCGGGCGCGATCTGCGCGCCGCCGCGCCAGGGCACTTCGCACGAGCCCTTGCGCCCGGCGTGCGCGAGCTGGATCGCGATCGGCATCGCCGAGTACTTGCGCAATGCCGCCAGCACGCCGCCGAGCGCCGCCTCGTGCGCGTCGCTCCACAGACCGAGGCAGCCGGGCGTGATGCGGCCTTCGCGCGCGACCGCCGTGGCCTCGACGATCAGCAGCCCGGCGCCCGACAGCGCCAGCTGACCGAGGTGGATCCGGTGCCAGTCGCCGGCCAGCCCTTCGTCGCACGAGTACTGGCACATCGGCGGAATGACGATGCGGTTGGCGAGCCGGAGCGCGCCCAGCGCGTAGGGCGAGAAGAGCGCGCTCACCGGTCGCCCCGTTTTGCTGCGCACCGCGCCGGGAGCGCGCTCGAACGCCCGCGCGCGTTCATCGCGGCGCGGGCCGGGCCGCGGCCAGTACGTCGAGGTGGCCCTGGCCGCGCGCGATGGCCTGGTCGAACAGCGCCGCGAGCGCCGGCGCCACCACCAGCTCGCGGCCGCCGCGCGCGGCCTCCTCGATCATCAGCCGCAGGTCCTTGCGCGCCATCGCCAGCTCGAACGAGGGCTTGCCGACGTCGGCCGAGACGACGCGCTGGGCGCGAGCGGCCAGCGTCGCGCCCGGGTTGAAGTGCTCGAACAGGCCGAAGGCCTCGGCCGCCGGAATGCCCAGCGCGCCGGCCAGGCGGTTGATGTCGCCCAGCACGCCGACGAGCCCGAGGATCGTCAGGTTGCCGAACAGCTTGAAGGCGGCGGCGCGCTCCGGCGCCTCGCCTAGGTAGAGCAGCTTGCCGGCCATCTGCTGCAGCACGCCGGCCAGCGCGTCGTGCTGCGCCGGCGTGCCCGACAGCAGCATCAGCCCGGTGCCCTCCTCGGCATTGGCCGGGCCCATGAACACCGGCGCGTGCACGTAGCTGCGCCCGCGCGCGCGCCAGCGCGCCGCGCGCTCGGCCGTCGGGTGCACGGCGTTGGTGGTGTGGTCGACGATCCAGGTTTCGGGCGCAATGGCGCCGGCCAGCGGCTCGAGCACGGCGTCGACCGAGGCGTCGTCGGCCAGCGAGAGGTGCAGGCGCGCCGCGCCGGCCAGTGCCGCCGCCGGGTCGTCGCAGGCGCGCGCGCCGCAGTCCTGCAGCCGGCGCGCCTTTTCGGCGCTGCGGTTCCAGACGCTGACCTCGTGACCCTGGGCGCGCAGGCGGCGCACGAAGCCGCTGCCCATCAGGCCGGCGCCGAAAAAGGCGATCTTCATGGGGGCTGATCCTTGTCGAAGTGCCGGCCCCCGTGGGGGGCGCGGCGGTGCATCACGATACCCGCCCGCAGCGGTGCTGCCCGGCCGGCGCGCGCCGTTTCCTGGATCCTCGTCAACCGGCGCGCGGGCGCGTCCTGGGATCATCGCGCCTTGCCCATCCTTGCCGGAGTCCGCGATGCCCCGAGCCGCCTTTCCCGTCCCGCGCCTTGCCGGGGGCGCCGCCGCGGCTGCCGCGCTCCTGCTGGCCGCTTCCCTGAGCTTGGCCGCGCCGCCGGCAGCGCCCGCGGCGCCCCTCGCCGGGCAGGTACTCGAAGTGCAGCCGGCCGGCGGCTACACCTACCTGCGGCTGAAGACCGCCGAGGGCGAGACCTGGGCCGCGGTGCCGGCCGCCGACGTGGCGCGTGGCGCGCAGGTGTCGATCGCCAATCCGACGGTGATGGAGAAGTTCCAGAGCAAGGCGCTCAAGCGCAGCTTCGAGCGCGTCGTGTTCGGCACACTGGCGCAGGGCGCGGCGCCGGCACGCGCCACACCGGGGCCGGCGGCCGCGCCGGGGCACGGTGCCGCACCGGCGCCCGTCACGCCCACCAAGGTGACGAGGGCCGAGGGGCCCGACGGCCGCACGGTGGCCGAGGTCTACGGCACAAGGGTCCGCCTCGCGGGCAAGCCGGTCGCGGTGCGCGGGCAGGTCGTCAAGCTGAGCCTGGGCATCATGGGCAAGAACTGGGTCCACCTGCGCGACGGCTCGGGCAGCGCCGGCGACGGCAGCAACGACCTGCTCGTCACGACGCAGGACAAGCCGGCGGTCGGCGACGTCGTCGTCGCGCGCGGCACCGTGCGCACCGACGTCGATCTCGGCTCGGGCTACCGCTACGCCGTGCTGGTGGAAGGCGCGGCGCTGAACAAGTAGCGGCGCGACTGCGCCCCGCGGGCCGCCCACGCTCCTAGACCTGGCCGCCCTTCGCGCCGCGCGCGCCGCGCGCCGGCCGGCCGACGGTCTGCGTCAGCAGCAACTGCTGGTCGGCGTCGAGCCGCATCGCGCGGGCCAGCGCGCCGGTGTCGAACCAGGCGCGGATCACGGTCGCCAGGCCCTCGGAGGCGCAGTACAGGTAGACGTTCTGCGCCATCGCGCCGGCGGCGGTGCAGGCGTAGGCCTCGCGCCGCGCCGCCGGCACGAGCTTCATGCGCGCGTGGTCGGCGACGTAGACGAGATCGAGCGGCGCCGTGTCGACGAAGTCCTGGTAGCCGGTGACGCGGCGCACGTCCTCGTGCAGCACCTGGCGCAGCACATGCGCCTGCGGGTCGTACAGGTGCAGGCCTTCGGGCAGCGCCACGTACAGCTGCACTTCCTGCGCGTTGAGCGCGCTCGGTGCCGTGCGGCCGCCGAGCTTGTCGCGGTTGATGCCCGCCGCGGCCCAGAGCAGCCCGGAGAGCTGCGCCGGCGCCAGCGCCCGTGGCGCGAACGCGCGCTGCGACTGTCGCCGCGCGAGCGCCTGCATGAGCGGCTTGCCGCCCGCGCGATCGGGCGCGGGCAGCGCGATCGTCGGCGCCCCCTCGCCGACCGCCGCCCGCGTCGGCCATTGGCCGATGAGACCGAGCGCGAGCTTTGTGAGTGCGTTCATGTTCCACCCCTGACCGGGGCGCGGCCGCCTTGGCTCGCAAGAACCCGAGAGAGAGCCAGACCCGGCTGCACGCCCCGCGCGCAGCCTAGACGGCAGCGCCGACCGTCGATTGAGGGCGCTCAAGGGCGCTGACCGGCGCTGAACGACGCTCGCGTGCACTCATCGGCGTGCAGCCGACGCTGCGGTGCCGCTCGGAACGATCACCTCGACCTTGCCGCCCACGCAGCTGCCGCTCCGGCCGGGTGTGCAGACTTGCCGCGGGCGGCGGCGCCGCGCGCTTGCGCGGCACGCCGCCCGGCGGGTCGAGCAGCAGCATCGTCACCGCCACCGTGGTGGCGGCAGCCCATGCTCCAGGGATCAGCAGCCGCCGTCGGCGCGGCCGGAAGCGCGGCCCCGCGCTCTGGCGTTCAGCCATGGCCGGAGCGCGCTGGCGTCGGCTGGCGCAGCCGCGCCGCCAGCGCCGCGCTGAGCGCCAGGCCGCCCAGGCAGCAGGCGCCGGTCACGAGCCAGGTGCGCTGCCAGCCGCCGGCAGCGCTGGCCACGGCCGCGACCAGCGGCGGGCCGACGAACTGCCCGAACGACGACCATTGCTGCATCCAGCCCACCGTGCTGCTGATCATCGCCTCGCCCGGTGCCAGGCGCACGGCGAGCGCGAACAGCGTCGCCGGGATCAGGCCGCCGACCGCCGACAGCAGCAGCACCGCTGCGTAGCGCGCCGAGTGCGGCAGCAGCGGGCCGCTGGCCGTGGCGGCGAAGGTGGCCGCGCCGGCGAGCGCCATCGTCACGAAGCCGATCGCGAGCAGCCGCGGTGCCGGCCAGCCGCGGTGCAGCAACTGGCCGGCGCCGATGTTGCCGATCATGTTGACCGCGGCCACGGCTGCCGTCAGCGCGCCGGTGGCGGCGGCGCCGAAGCCGGCCTCGGTGTAGATGACGGGCAGAAAGCCGATGATGGCCAGCCATTGCGCCGAATAGGCGGCGAAGGTGAGGGCGACGAGCCAGGGGCCCGGCGCGACGAGCGTGCGCGCCAGCCGCGCAGTCCAGGCGGGGGCGGCGCGCGCCGCCATGCCTGCGGGCGCAAGCGGATGCGGCCTGGGCCGGTCGGCCGGCACCGCGCGCGCCAGCCACAGCGCCATCGCACCCGTCAGCGCCCCGAGGCCGTACCACCAGGCGCGCCAGCCGAAAGCGGCGATCGCCAGCGGCCCGAGCAGCAGCACGAGCGCGGTCGCCAGCGGCATGTACGCGCCCCACAGCCCGAGCACCAGGCTGATGCGCTCGGCCGGCACGAGGCGCCGCACGAGTGCCGGCGCGGGCAGCGCGGCGAGCAGGAAGCCGCAGCCTTCGCAGGCGCGCAACAGCATCAGCATCGGCACGCCGTCGGCCGCGCCGCCGGCGGCGCTGGCCAGGGCCAGCAGCACGAGACCGGCGAGCATGCTGCGCCTCAGGCCGATGCCGTCGGCCAGCACGCCGAAGGCCACGCCGGCCGTCATGCCGGCGAGCTGCACCAGCGACAGCAGGAAGCCCGCCTGCACCAGCGTCAGGCCGAACGCCTGCTGCAGCGTGTGCAGCGCCGGCGGCAGCTTGCCCACGTGGAGCGCGGCGCAGACGCCGGCGAGCATGACGACGAGCGCGGGGTCCAGGCGCCGGACGCCGCGCGGCGGGGCGGCGGGGGCGCTCGGTGCGGGCATGGGCCGGCAGTATCGCTGCTCGCTGGTCGCTGGTCGCTGCTCGCTGCGCCGGCCCGTCGCCGCCAGCGGCCTTCCGTCGGCCCGGCGGCCCGCCTCGTCGCAAATCGCTCGCTTGGCGCGGTGCGATGGCCGACATTGCCGCCACCGGACAACCTGCCCCGCCCGCACAAGGACCATCATGAAGACCTCGCACCGCCTGCTCTCTGCCGCCTGCGCCGCGCTGCTCACGCTCGTCGTGCTCGGCGCCATCGACCACCTCGCGCAGATCGAGTCGGCGCCGGCGCTGCTGGCGCAGGCCGCGTTGGCGCGCGCCTGAGCCCGCGCAGACAGCCATCGCGGGCGCGGTTCATGGCTTCAGCGGCTCTGATCCGATGTGCAGCGATGAATGCGCGGGCGTGACGCGCCGCGGCACCGACACCGCGCGTCGTCGCAGCCGCCTGCCGCAAAGCATCGAAGAACTCAAAACGGCCATGGACGCCCCGGACGTCGCCGCCCCCTATCGCAGCGAGGTCTTCGTCGAAGACCTGCCCGGCTGGACGAACGCAGTGCAGGGCCACACCTGCGTGCCACGCCCATCGTCCATGACGAACGCGGTTGCCGCCGACGCGGCGCGGCGGTACAAGTCGGGGCATGGTCGGGACCTTGCCGCAACGAGCGCGGGTGCAGCGCTGGGCCGCATGCTGCGCCGCTGGCTGCATGGCGCTGCTGGCCGCATGGGCGGCGTCGGGCGCCGCGGCGCAGAGCCAACCGACGCCGGGCTCGCCGGCGCGCGGCCGGCTCCTCTACGAAACCCACTGCGTCGCCTGCCATAACTCGCAGATGCACTGGCGCGACCAGCGCATCGTGCAGGACTGGGACGGCCTGGTGCGCGAGGTGCAGCGCTGGCAGGCGCGGGCGCTGCTCGGCTGGAGCGAGGCCGACGTGCAGGAGGTGGCGCGCCACCTCAATGCCATCGTCTATCGGCTGCCCCGCCCCGGCTCGCCGCTGGCGCTGGGCGCGGCGGGCGGCGAGCCGAGCGCACAGCGCAGCAGCTCGCGATAGCCCTGCTCGGAGCGCACCAGCGCGATGTGGTCCACGGGCCAGCGCAGCGCGCGCGCCGCGGCCGGTGGCGCGGGCGCGACGGCGCCCGTGGCGCGGCGCGCCAGCGTGACATGCGGCCGATAGGGCCGCGCCTCGACCGCCAGACCCAGGCCCTGCAGCAAGGCCGCGAGCGCGGCGTGCAGCCGCAGCAGCGGCGCCGGGGGTGCGGCGGCGGCGAGCACGACGAGGCCATGCGGCCAGCGCTCGACGCGCCCGAACTCGAGCTCGAACGGCGCGCTCGCGGCCGCGGCCGCGGGCAGCGCCGCCTGCAGCGCGCCCAGCCGCGCGAGCGGTACCTGGCCGAGGAAGTGCAGGGTCAGGTGCAGGCGCGCCGGCGTGACCACCGCCGCACCGGGGCCCCATTGCCATTGCCGCAGCCAGGCTCCGAGCGCGGCGCGCACGGCCGCAGCCGGCCAGACGGCGATGAACAGGCGTGCGGCCGGCGGCCCTGCGGGCGCGGCGCCCACACGATCAGCCCTGGCGCGCCGCCTGCCGTTCGGCGCGTTCGCGCTGGGCCAGCTCGATCTGCGCGCCGAACTGCGCCGGGTCGAGACCCTTCAGCGCGCAGAAGTTGGCCTGCGTCAGCGGCGAGCCTTCCCAGGCGCGCAGCAGCAGCGCGCGTTCGCGCCGCGCAGGGTCGTCGGGCAGCGGCGGCGCGGCCTGCTCCTGCATGGCGCTGCCGGGCGGTGCGTGTCGGCGCCGCTCATGGTCGGGGCGTGGGGCGCGCGGCGGCCGCGCGTGCAGCTCGGCCCGGTCGGCTCGGTTGGCCCGCTCGGGTCGCTCGGGCGAACGTGGCGCGCCGCGCGCCTGCACGGCCTGGGGGTGAGCGCGATGCGGTCGCGCCGGGCCGTGCGGTTGCGGCGGCGTGACAGCGCCGGACGACGTGGCCTGGCCTGCCGCTGCGCCATCGGCCGGCCCGGAGACGCGGCCGCTGCGGGCGGGCGGCGGCGCACGGTGCGGGGCGTGGTGCGCGCCGCCGCGCGCCGCGCGCTCGGCGGCACGACGCTCGAGCGCGATCTGGCGGCGCCGCTCGACTTCGGCGGCGGCCGCGTCGCGGTGTTCGGCCGCCACTTCGCCAGCCGGCAGGCCGTCGAGATCGAAGCGCTGCGTCGAAGCGGCCAGTGCGCGCAGGTAGGCCGTGCTCGTCGTGTGCCGGTGCAGGAAGACCGCGAGCTGCCGGCGCGTGAAGACCCCCGGCGCGCGCTGCTGGATGTCGGCGTGGATGCGCAGCTTCACCGGCTTGGCCGCGCCGGCGGCGAACAGCGCCGGGAAGCGCTCGGCGAGCGCGGCGGCGGTCTGGGCGGGCGTCGGCTCTGGAGCGGGCGGCGCTGCGCCCCCGGCGGCGCCCTGCGAGCCCGGGCAGGCCGGCGCGGGCAAGGGAGCGCAGGGCGGGTGCGCCGCGACCGACGCCGAGTCCGGCAGCTCTGATGCCGGCAAAGTCGCGTCCGCCAACGTCGCGTCCGCCAACGTCGCGTCCGCCAACGTCGCGTCTGGCAAGGGTGACGCAGGGATCGGGGGCGGCATCTCGCCCCCCTGCCCGCCGTGGGGGCCGCCGCGCCTGGGCGGCGCGTCGCGCCGCAGCACCACGGGCTGCGCGAGCGAGCCGTCGGCGGCGACGGCGGCCAGCGGATGCGCGCGGCCGCTCAGGTAGTCGTCGATGCAGCGCATCACGAGCGGGCTGCGGTGGCGTGCGCTTTCGGCGCGGATTTCGTCGGGCGTGAGCCACAGCGTGCGCACGATGCCATGGTCGAGAGCGCGGCCCTCGAGCGGCGCGCCGACGCGGCCGCGATAGGCCAGGCGCAGATAGGTCACGTCCTCGCCGCTGGCCGGGCGCACGAAGCGCGACAGGTACACGCCGAGCAGCGCCTCGAGCTCGAAGGCGCGCGCGGTTTCTTCGAGCACCTCGCGCACCGCGCCCTGCTCGGGCGTCTCGCCCGGCTCGAGGTGGCCGGCCGGCTGGTTCAGGCGCAGGCCCTCGGGCGTGCGCTCCTCGACGAGCAGGAAGCGGCCGCCTTCCTCGATGACCGCGGCCACCGTGACGCTCGGGCTCCAGCGGCGTTTGGCGTGCGGCATGGGCGGCGATGGTAATGGCCGGCATGCGTCCAGGCTGTGGTAGCTTTCCCGGCCCGCGCGGGGCGCCGGCCGCGCGCGGGCAAGGCGGCCGGGGCGCGCTCTTGTCCGGCGTTCGCCGCGGCTGCATCGGCCGCGGACGGATCGCGCAGGCAGACCGGGTCGGACAGAGGCGGACAGAGGCGGACAGAGCAAGAAGGAGGGCCAACGAGATGACGTCACGACTCCATGGCGCATGGCGCGCCGGCAAGGCGCGGTGCTGCCCGCAGGCGCCCGGGCGAGGCGGCGCAGCGCGCGGCGCGGCGAACGGAGCCGGGCGATGAATCCGCGCCACTGGGTTCCGGTCCTGGCCTTCCTCGTCGTCTCGATCCCGCTCGTGCTGCTGCTCAACGCGCTGCACGTGGGCGGCGAATACCGCGTCTGGATCGCGATGGCCGCCGGCGCGCTGGTCGCTGGGCTGGCGCAGGCAAGGCTGAAGTCGCGCGGCAAGGACGACCGCTGAAGACGCGGCCCGCGGCAGCGGCCGTGCCGCGTCCGGGCGCCGCTTCGCGGGCGCGAGCGCCGCGGCCGCGCCGCACATGGCGGCCGCTGTGGTAGCTTCGACCCTTTGATCGCCGGGCGGACTTGCGGCGCACCGCGACCGGGCCGAGGTGCTGCGGCCGCGTGAGGCGCATGCGGCCACGGGCTGCGGCATCGGTCGGCGCGCCCGGCGCGACGGCCGTCGACCCGGAACCGCAGCGGCCAGCGCCGCGGGGCGGTGCCGGCCAGACGAACAACCTGAGGAGTCGAATCCATGGCTTTGCGTATCGGAGTACCGAGGGAAACCGCCGCCGGCGAAAAGCGCGTCGCCACCGTACCCGAGGTGGTGGAGAAGCTGGTCAAGCTGGGCTTTGCGGTCAGCGTCGAAAGCGGCGCGGGCGACGCGGCCAACTTCGCCGACGACACCTACCGCGCCGCCGGCGCCGAGGTGCTGCCCAGCGCGGCCGAGCTGTGGGCCAAGTCGGACATCGTCTTCAAGGTGCGCCCGCCGGCGCCCGAGGAGGTGGCGCTGCTGCGCGAAGGCGGCACGCTCGTCGGCTTCGTCTGGCCGGCGCAGAACCCCGAGCTGATGCAGCAGCTCGCCGCCCGCAAGGCCACCGTGCTCGCCATCGACTCGCTGCCGCGCCAGTTGAGCCGCGCGCAGAAGATGGACGCGCTCACCTCGATGGCCGGCGTGAGCGGCTACCGCGCGGTGATCGAGGCGGCCAACGCCTTCGGGCGCCTCTTCAACGGCCAGGTCACGGCCGCCGGCAAGATCCCGCCGGCCAAGGTCTTCATCGCCGGCGCCGGCGTCGCCGGGCTGGCGGCGATCGGCACCGCGGCCAACATGGGCGCGATCGTGCGCGCCAACGACACGCGCGCCGAGGTCGCCGACCAGGTGGTGTCGCTGGGCGGCGAATTCGTCAAGGTCGATTACGAGGAGGAAGGCTCGGGCGGCGGCGGCTACGCCAAGGTCATGAGCGAGGGCTTCCAGGCCGCGCAGCGCAGGATGTACGCCGAGCAGGCCAGGGACGCCGACATCATCATCACCACCGCGCTGATCCCCGGCAAGCCCGCGCCCAGGCTGATCACCGCCGAGATGGTGGCGGGCATGAAGCCCGGCAGCGTGATCGTCGACATGGCGGCCGAGCAGGGCGGCAACTGCGAGCTCACCGTGCCCGGCGAGGTGGCGGTGCGCCACGGCGTCACCATCGTCGGCTACACCGATCTGGCCAGCCGGCTGGCCCGGCAGAGCTCGACGCTGTACTCGAACAACCTGCTGCGCCTGGCCGAGGAACTGTGCAAGACCAAGGACGGCGTGATCGACGTCAATATGGAAGACGACGCGATCCGCGGCCTCACGGTCATCAAGGAGGGCGCGGTGACCTGGCCGCCGCCGCCGCTCAAGCTGCCGGCACCGCCGCCCAAGCCGACGGCCGCGGCGCTGCCGGCCGCGCCGGCGGCCAAGAAGGGCCACGGCCACGGCGCCGGCGAACCGATGTCGGCCAAGGGGCTGGCCAGCGTGTTCGGTCTGGGCGCGCTGGCCTTCCTGTTCGTCGGCCTGTACGCGCCGGCGAGCTTCCTCGCCCACTTCACGGTCTTCGTGCTCGCCTGCTTCGTCGGCTACATGGTGATCTGGAACGTGACGCCCGCGCTGCACACGCCGCTCATGAGCGTGACCAACGCCATCTCGTCGATCATCGCCATCGGCGCGCTGATCCAGATCGCGCCGCCGCTGGACGCCGCGGGCGCCGCCGACCGGCCGCACCTGCTGATCCTGGCGCTGGCCGTGTTTGCGCTCGCGCTCACCGCCATCAACATGATCGGCGGCTTCGCCGTCACCCAGCGCATGCTGGCGATGTTCCGCAAGTGACGGGGAGACGGACATGACCGAAAGCCTCGTCACCGTCGCCTACATCGGCGCCACCATCCTCTTCATCCTCAGCCTCGGGGGCTTGTCGAACCCCGAGACCGCGCGCCGCGGCAACCTGTTCGGCGTCATCGGCATGACGATCGCCGTGCTGGCCACGGTGTTCGGCCCGCGCGTCACGCCCGCCGGCGGAGGCTGGATCGTCGGCGCGATGGCCGTCGGCGGCGCCGTCGGCCTGTACGCCGCCCGCAAGGTGCAGATGACGCAGATGCCCGAGCTGGTGGCGGCGATGCACAGCCTGGTCGGCCTGGCCGCCTGTCTGGTCGGCTTCGCCAGCTACGTCGACACCTCGACCGTGTTCGCCACGCCGGCCGAGAAGGCGATCCACGAAGTCGAGATCTACGTCGGCATCCTGATCGGCGCGGTCACCTTTTCGGGCTCGATCATCGCCTTCGGCAAGCTCTCCGGAAAGATCGGCGGCAAGCCGCTGCTGCTGCCCGCGCGTCACTGGCTCAACCTCGCCGGCCTGCTGGTCGTGGTCTGGTTCGGCCGTGCATTCCTGAACGCGCACGACATCGGCGCCGGCATGACGCCGCTCGTCGTGATGACGGTGATCGCGCTGCTGTTCGGCATCCACATGGTGATGGCGATCGGCGGCGCCGACATGCCGGTGGTGGTGTCGATGCTCAACAGCTACTCGGGCTGGGCGGCGGCGGCCACCGGCTTCATGCTGAGCAACGACTTGCTGATCGTGGTCGGCGCCTTGGTCGGCTCGTCGGGCGCGATCCTCAGCTACATCATGTGCCGCGCGATGAACCGCAACTTCATCAGCGTCATCGCCGGCGGCTTCGGCACCGGCGGCGGCGCGCCGGCCGCGGGCGGCGGCGCGGCGCAGCCGGCCGGCGAGGTGCAGCCGATCAGCGCGGTGGAGACGGCCGAGCTGCTGCGCGAATCCAAGAGCGTGATCATCGTGCCGGGCTACGGCATGGCCGTCGCCCAGGCGCAGCACACGGTGTTCGAGATCACCAAGGTGCTGCGCGACAGGGGCGTGAAGGTGCGCTTCGGCATCCACCCGGTGGCCGGCCGCATGCCCGGGCACATGAACGTGCTCCTGGCCGAGGCCAAGGTGCCCTACGACATCGTGCTGGAGATGGACGAGATCAACGAGGACTTCCCCGCCACCGACGTGGCGATGGTCATCGGCGCCAACGACATCGTGAACCCCGCGGCGCAGGACGACCCGACGAGCCCGATCGCCGGCATGCCGGTGCTCGAAGTCTGGAAGGCCAAGACCTCGATCGTGATGAAGCGCAGCATGGCCTCGGGCTACGCCGGCGTCGACAACCCGCTCTTCTACAAAGAGAACAACCGCATGCTGTTCGGCGATGCGAAGAAGATGCTCGACGAGGTGCTGGCGGCGCTGAAGGGCTGAGCGCGCGGGCCGCCCCGCGCTGGAGGGGGACGAACGGGCCGCGCCATCGAGAAGGCGCGGCCTTCGGTCATCTGGCGAGCACGCGAGGACTTCCGGTCCACAGCGGCCGTGACGTCCAGTCATCGGGGAACCCCATTTCGCCTGGGTTCACGTCCGGATGGTGGCGCAGCAGTTCGCGCAGCCGCCTCGTCCAGCTGTGCCCGGGGCTCACCACGGCCATCAGGTATTGGCTCAACGCCAGCGTGTTGTAGAGCTGACGAGGCGCGCGCGGGTTGAGTGATGCCGCGAGCAAGGCAGGCCGCTGCGGCAGTTTCACAGTCAGCGTGAAGGCGCGGTTGTAGAGCCGCGCATGGTGGGCACAAAGGTTGCGCACGTAGCTGAGGTGGTGGGCAAAGGAGCACAGCACCCGCTCGTCCAACCCGTAGGGTTCCGCCACCGCGCGGCGGTCCTGTCGCAGGCGCAGGTTGCCCAACCACTTCGAGAGCTGGCCCAGGGTCATCAGCTCGCAGGCCGCCCATACCGGCGGGCGCGCGGGCTGGGTGTAATGCCGGCGGTAGTGCACGACGAAGGTTTCCTTGCTCCGGCGCAGTTCCTCGTCGAGGTCGTCCAGGCAGCGAGCGTGGCGCCGTTGGTCGGCAAACAGGCCCGGAGCTTCGTACGCATGCGGGCCATGCGTCAACGCAAGTGCATGCGCCCAATTGGCGCGCAGCGAGACCTCCAGCCTCTCGATCGCGTCGAGCACCAGCAGGCGGAGCTGGCGATCGAAGGTGTAGCGCGAGATCACCTGCTCGAACGTGGTGCCGGGGCGGAAGATGTGCTCCCCGCCTGGTGCGTAGGCCTGCTCGAAGGGCAGCCAATAGCCGCGAAGCCGGTAGTAGTTGACGTGCAGCAGCCAATGGCCCGCGCTGGGCTCGTCGCTGATCACGAGGCCTCGTGACCGGAGCAGCGCCATCTGCTGGGCCACCGTCAGCGCGGGCTTGTCGTATCTCACCGCTGGGTTCCCGGCGCGCATCGAACGGGCAAAAAGAAACCCGCCGGGGTGCGCATCGTCGAGAGGCGTGGCGGGTGTTGTTGTCTCGCAGTATGCCACAGCGCCGGTCTTCCGAGTCACGAGAACCGAAGCCTCGAGGAGTCTGCGCGGCAGAAACCGAGGCCCCCGAGGCGATTCGCCGTAACGACCCAGCGCTGCGCGTGATCTGGTGTCAAAAATGCTACCATCGCGGCAGTGCAACCGCGCTGTGTCATCGACACCAACGTCTTCGTCGGCGCCTGCCTTGGCACCGGGGCGGCGTTGCAGGTGATCGCGGCCTGCCTGCGCGGCCGGGCCTTGCCGGTGATGGGCACGGCACTGCTCGCCGAGTATGAAGACGTACTGAGCCGCGCCGACCTGTTTGCCGGCTGTCGCTTGTCGGCGGCCGAGCGCGATGAACTGCTCGACATCTTCCTGGCCGCCTGCGAATGGATCCGCGTGTACTTCGGCTGGCGACCCAACCTGCCCGACGAAGCCGACCACCACCTGGTCGAGCTGGCGGTGGCAGGGCGGGCGAGTGTCATCGTCAGCCGCAATCTGCGCGATCTGGCCCCGGCCGAGCTGGTCTTTTCCGGTCTGCGCTGCATGGCCCCCGAGACCTTCGTGCAGGAGATTCTGCGATGAGCGCCCTCACTGTGCGGCTGCCCGACGACAAGCACCAGCGCCTGCGCGCGCTGGCGCAAAGCCGCGGCACCACGCTGAACCGGTTGATCGACGACATGGCCACCGCGATGCTGGCCGAGTTCGACGCCGAGACCCGCTTCAAGCTGCGCGCGGCCCGCGGCGCCGGCCGCACCGAGCGCGGCCTCGCGCTGCTGGCGAAGGCTGCGCCAAGCCGGGGCAAGGGCAAGCCAGCCGCGCGGTGACACACGTCGAGGGCGCCGATCTCGTCCACTCCCACTGACACGCGATGCCTGCTCTCGACGGGCTGAGCCGCGAAGGCGCCTTCTGCAGCGCCGCGCGCGTGGCCACGTCCGTGCTGCCCCCGCATGCGGCCGGGTACGTCTTCGGCGCCGCGGCCGTTCTTTCGCACGCGGGTGGAGTGCGCCTTCATCGACCCACCCTACAACGCGAAGAGCGCCATCGAGCACCACGACGGCAACCTCGAGCGCTCGCAGTGGCTGTCGATGATGATGCTGCCGCTGCTGCGCGAGTTCCTGCGCGCATACGGCAGCATCCGGGTGACCATCGACGACCACGAGGGGCATTGCCTCGAGGTGCCGATGGATGAGATGTTCGGGCGCGGCAACCGCAATGCATCGTGCGTCCGGCAGAAGCGGTATGCGGGCGAGAAAAGCGAGGCGATCGGCGATGCACATGACTGCGCTCACGTGTTCGCGCTGCGGTTCGAGCTCGAGCGCCGCATGAGCGCCGACCAGCAGATCGATGCCGCCACAGGATGACCAAGCCCATGCTGCCTTCGCTGATCGACGTGCGCGCGCAGCTTCAGCGCCCCGAGGCGCCGCGCGATGCCCACCAGCGGCTGATCGAGACCGTGCTGGCCCGCGCCGCGCGCGACCCCGCCGCGGCGCAGGTGTTCACGCGGCTCTATCCCGAGACGGCGCTCGCCGCGGCGCGTGCCGCCGACGAGGCGCGCGCCGCCGGGGCGCCGCCGGCGCCGCTGGCGGGGCTGCCGGTGAGCATCAAGGACCTCTTCGACGTGGCCGGCGAGACGACGCTGGCCTGCTCGCGGCTGCGCCGCGACGCCGCGCCGGCCGCCGCCGACGCGCCCGCGGTGGCGCGGCTGCGCGCCGCCGGTGCCGCCCTCGTCGGACGCACCAACATGAGCGAGTTCGCCTTCTCGGGCGTCGGCATCAACCCGCATTACGGCACGCCGCGCAACCCCTGCGACGAGGCGCTGGCGCGCATCCCCGGCGGCTCGTCTTCGGGCGCCGCGGTGTCGGTGGCGCTGGGCCTGGCGGTGGCGGGTCTGGGCTCGGACACCGGCGGCTCGATCCGCATCCCGGCCGCGCTGTGCGGCCTGGTCGGCTTCAAGAACACGCAGCGGCGCACGCCGCTGGCCGGCGCCTTTCCGCTCTCGTTCACGCTCGACACGGTGTGCGCGATGGCGCGCACGGCGGCCGACTGCCTGCTCGTCGACGGCGTGCTGGCCGGCGCGCCGCTCGACGTGCGCGCGCGCAGCGTCGGCGGCCTCGTGCTCGCGCTGCCGCGTACGCTGATGCTCGACGCGCTCGAGCCGCCGGTGGCCGCGGCGTTCGAGTGCACGCTGGCGGCGCTGGCGCGCGCCGGCGCGCGCATCGTCGAGCTGCCGCTCGCGGAGCTGGCCGAGATCGCCGACATCAACGCGCCGGGCGGCTTCTCGGCGGTCGAGGCCTGGGCCACGCACCGCGAGGCGATGGCCGCGCGCCGCGCCGGGTTCGACCCGCGCGTGGCGCAGCGCATCGCGCTCGGCGAGGGTGTGTCGGCGGCCGACTACATCCGCATGCAACAGCGGCGCGCCGACTGGATCGCGCGCGTCACGCAGCGGGTCGCGGGCTTCGATGCCCTCGTCTGCCCCACCGTGCCGATCGTTGCGCCGGCGATCGCGCCGCTGCTGGCCGACGACGAAGCGTTCTTCCGCGCCAACGGCCTGCTGCTGCGCAATACCTCCGTCGTCAACTTCCTCGACGGCTGCGCCTTCACGCTGCCCTGCCACGCGCCCGGCGAACTGCCGGTAGGCCTGATGCTGGCGGCGCCCGGTGGCCAGGACGCTGCCCTGGCCGGCGTGGCGCTGGCGGTGGAAGCGCTGCTGGCCGAGGCCGGCTGAAGGCGGCCGAAGGCGGCCCCAGGCAAGCCAAGGTGACCTCGGGCGCCGCCACGCGACCCAAGGCAACCCGAGGCGACCCCAGACGACCACAGGCACGAACGGGTTGGCACTGCGCCTCTTCATCGACCCCGAGGCCGCCGCGCTGGCGGCCGGCGCCACGCTCGCGCTGCCCGAGGCGGCCGCGCGCCACGCCCAGGTGCGCCGTCTGCAACCCGGTGACGCGCTCGTGCTCTTCGACGGCCGCGGCCACGAGGCGGCCGCCGAGGTGCTGGCGATGGGCCGGCGCGAGGTGACGGTGTGCGTGCGCGCCCTGGCGGCCGTGGAGCGCGAGCTGCCCTGGGCGGTGACGCTGGCGCTGGGCATGCCAGGCAACGAGCGCATGGACGCGCTGGTCGAGAAGGCCACCGAACTCGGCATGGCGGCGCTGCAGCCGCTCCTGTGCGAGCGCTCGGTGCTGCGCCTGGACGGCGAGCGCGCCGAGCGTCGACGCGCGCATTGGCAAGGCGTGGCGACGGCGGCGGCGCAGCAGTGCGGACGCACGCGCGTGCCCGAAATCGGTGCCGTGCGCGGGCTGCAGGACTGGCTGGCGGCGCTGCCGGCCTGGGCTGTGGCTGCACTGCCCGATGCGCCGCCACAGGCGGGGCCGATCGAGCCGGGCGCGGCGCGCTGGCTTCTGAGCCTGGATCCGGCCGCCATGCCGCCGGCGGCCGCGCTGGCGCGCTGCGCGGCCGGCACGCCCATCATGGCTTTGAGCGGCCCCGAGGGCGGCTTGACGCCGGCCGAGCAGGAGGCCGCGCGCGCCGCCGGCTTCGTACCGGTGGGCCTGGGCCCGCGCGTGCTGCGCGCCGACACCGCGCCGCTGGCGCTGCTGGCCTGGCTCGGGTTGGTTGCCCTTGGGCCGCGCTCGGGTTGATGCGTCCCGCGTTGCAGGTCTGGCGGGCCGGGCCGAGAATGGCGTTCATTGCGATCACGAACAGAGGAGATGACCATGGGTCTGCTCGATTCCATCGCCGGCGCGCTCGGCCAGACGCAGGGCGGCACGGCGGCGCCGCAGGGTGATCTGCTGGGCGCCATCGTCGGCATGCTGGCCGGCAAGGCAGGCGGCGCGGGCAGCGCCGGCGGTCTCGGCGGCCTGGCCGGGCTCGTCGAGGCCTTCGCGCGCAACGGCCTCGGCCATGTCGCCGACTCCTGGGTCGGCACGGGCCAGAACCTGCCGGTGTCGGCCGACCAGCTGACGCAGGTGCTCGGCAGCGAGCGCATCGCCGGCATGGCCAGCCAGCTCGGCCTGGATCAGGGCGATCTGCTCGGCCAGCTCGGGCACATGCTGCCGCAGGTGGTGGACAAGCTCACGCCGCAGGGGCAGGTTCCGCAGGGCGACCTCGCATCGCAGCTCGGCTCGCTCGATCTGGGCGGGCTGCTGGGCGGGCTGCTGAAGCGCTGAGCGGCGGCGCGCGGCGCCGCGCCGTGGTACGCGGTCGTGCAAGGCGGTGTACCGCAAGTGCGCGCGGGTGTGCGGCGCGGCAGGCCGGCGCCGCGCGGTGGGGTGCTGGGGTGCGCTGGCGTGCGCGGCGAAGCAGGCCCGTATGATGCCCGCGCTCACGCGTCGGCACGCACGCGGATCAGCGCCGCGGCCGCGAACGAGGGCAGCGTCGCCACGCAGCACCAGACGAAGAAATCGCGGTAGCCGAGCCACTGCTGCAGCCAGCCCGACCACATGCCGGGCAGCATCATCCCGAGCGCCATGAAGCCGGTGCCGATGGCGTAGTGCGCCGTCTTGTGCGGGCTGCGGCCGTCGGGGCCGGCCGCCACCTGCAGCAGGTACACCATGTAGGCGGTGAAGCCAAAGCCGTAGCCGAACTGCTCGAGCGCGATGGCCGCGCTCACCAGCGCGAGCTGCTGCGGCTGCGCCACGGCCAGCGCCACGTACAGCGCATTGGGCAGGTGCATCGCGAAGACCAGCGGCCACAGCGCGCGCTCTAAGCCGAGCTTGCTGATGGTCCAGCCGCCGAGCAGCCCGCCCGCGGTGAGCGCGGCGACGCCGAAGCTGCCGTAGGCGATGCCCACGTCCTGCGTCGTCAGGCCCAGGCCGCCGGCCGCGAGCGGGTCGAGCAGGAAGGGCGCCACCAGCTTGAGCAGCTGCGCCTCGGCAAAGCGGTACAGCAGCAAGAAGGCGAGCACGCGGCCGATGTCGGGGCGGCGGAAGAAGGCGGCGAAGACGCGCGCGAAGTCGCGGGCCCAGGCCGTGGCCGAGGACAGGGGGACCGGTGAGGGCGCCGAGCTCGCCGCGATCACCGGGGTTGCCGAGGCCGGCGAATCCCCCGGGGTTTTCGAGGCGGCCGAAGTTGCCGAGGCGGCCGAGTTCGCCGCGCCGCCTGCCGCCGCCGACCGCGGCGCCGGCCGGTCGTCCGCAGGCCGCGGCAGCGCCCAGGCGTGGTACAGCGCCGCGGCGGCGAAGAACGCGCCCAGCAGCGCCATCACGCCCACCCAGGCCGTCACCATCTGCCCGCTGCGCGCGTGCAGCCAGCCGGCCAGCACCACGAGGCCGCCCTGGCCGGCGATCATCGCCAGGCGATAGAAGGTGCTGCGCACGCCGACGAAGGCGGCCTGCCGGCGCTCCTCGGGCAGCGCCAGCATGTACAAGCCGTCGGCCGCGATGTCGTGCGTGGCCGAGGCGAAGGCCAGCAGCCAGAACGCGGCCAGCGTGAGCCGGAACCAATGCGGCGCCGGCAACGCCAGCGCCACCATCGCCAGCGCCGCGCCGAGCGTGAACTGCAGCGCCACGATCCAGCGCCGCTTGCGGCCGAAGAGGTCGACCAGCGGGCTCCACAGCGGCTTGATCACCCAGGGCAGATACAGCCAGCTCGTGGCCAGCGCGATCTCGGCGTTGCCGACGCCGAGGTTCTTGTACATCACCACCGCCAGCGTCGTCACGGCGACGTAGGGCAGGCCCTGCACGAAGTACAGCGTCGGGATCCAGGCCCAGGGCGAGCGCGGTGCGGCGGGGCGCATGGGCGCGCAGTATCGGCCCGCCCGCGGCGCACCCGCGGCGCACCCGCGACGCGCCCCGCGCGTCACGTGCATGTCACGTCGCGGAGCTTGCCTCGCTGCGACCGGCTGCCTAGGCTCGAGTGCGGTGTGAACGGCATACGCGGGTGATGCGATGAGGCGCTCGAAGTCGGGGCTTGGGGTCAGACTCTTGCTGGCGGGGTCGGCGATCGCGCTGCCGATCGCATGGGCTGCGGCTGGATCGGGTGCGCCGGCTGCGGCGGACGCCGCGGCGCCGACCGCGCCCCCGTTCACGGTGGAGCGCAGTCTGGCCGCCGCGCGCGCGCGCCAGGCGGCGGCGCATCCCAAGTGGAGCGAGCTGTCCGTGGCCGCGCGCGTGGACCGGCTCGCCATGCTCGCGGGCCGCGCCGTCGGCGCGTTGCGCAAGCGCGTGCTCCAGGCCGGCGCGGTCACGCCCCCGGTGGCGGATTTCCAGGGCAATCGCACGCTGATCAGCGCCGATTCGGGGCAGGGCTTCGTGCTTCAGCGGCAGGCCGATTGCTCGCTGCGCTACCTACACGGAAGCTACACGGTGAGCTTCACCAATCCGGCCATCAACGTGCTCGGCACCACGCCCGGCTTTCAGAACACGCTGCACGCGCAGGCTGGCCTGTCGACGGCCGCCAACGCCTTCCCGGCCGGCTGCGCGTCGCCGGCGCTGGGCATCGGCTCGCGGCGCGGCTTCTTCCTGGGGCGCACCAGCCAGGGCTGGGACATGTTCGCCTCGGCGGGCTACGACAATTCGGTCGGCACCAATGCGCTGTACCTGGGCACGATCGATCCGGCGACGCAGACGGTGCACTCGTTCGCGCGCGATTACGCGCAGCCCGGGATTTACGCCATCGTCGCCGGCGACCTCAACGGCGACGGACTCGCCGACGTGGTGGGGCTCGACGTGCAGTCGAGCACGATCGCGGTGTGGCTCGCGCAGGCCGACGGCAGCGTGGGCGCGGCACGCAAGATCGCGCTGCCCGGCCGCCAGACGCGCGCTGCGGTGATGGGCGACTTCGACGGCGACGGCAAGGTCGACCTGGTCGTGGCCACCATCGACGCGGCCGGACAGGAGATCGTCTCCGTCCTGCTCGGTCGGGGCGACGGCACGTTCGCTGCGCCGCAGTCGATCAACGTCAGCACGCCGCGCTCGGCCATGGGCCCGACGACGATCACCAACCTGGTGGCTGCCGATCTGCGCGGCCTGGGTCGGCTCGACGTGGTCGCCTCCAATGGCGTCGTGCTGCTCAACGACGGCAAAGGACGACTCACGCAGGGCGCCAACGCCTTCGTCGGCGGCTCGGCCACGTCCGCCTACGGCCCCAACCTCGTCGCCGCCGACTTCAACCACGACGGCAAGCCGGACCTCGCCGTGAACGACGGCACGACGATCCAGATCTTCATCGGCCGCGGCGACGGCAGTTTTGCCCCCGGACCGGCCTATGCCTCCAACGACAGCGTCGGCTACATGACCGCCACCGACCTCGACGGCGACGGCAACGTCGACCTCTACGTCGGGCTCGCCAACGGCGGCTATTTCGGCGGGGACCAGTTCGAAGTCGGCCAGGGCTACGCTCTGATGGGCAACGGCGACGGCAGCTTCCGCGGCGCGCCGGCGCTGCCCTTCGTGTACACCGGCCGCAACCTCGTCGACCTGAACGGCGACGGCGTGCTCGATGCCGTGGGCGTCAACGCGGATGTCTCATTCACCAGTTGGATCGGTGACGGCCATGGCGGCTTCACCCGCGGCAGCACCCTGGCCGTGAGCCAGATCAAGTTGGGCAGCGAGACCTTCGCGCTGCAGGCGATCGATTCGTTCGCGCTGGTCGACGTGAACGGCGACGGCAAGCCGGACCTGGTGTTCATCGGCAAGGACTTCTTCGCGCGCAACAGCACGAGCGACTCCTACACGCCCGGCCTGCTGATCGCGCTGGGCGATGGCCGCGGCGGTTTCGCGGCGCCCGTGTTCGTGCCCGCGCCCACGTTCTCGCCGCCGGGCGACATCGACTACGACCTGCAACTGAGCAACCTGATCGCCGCCGACGTGAATGGCGACGGCAAGGCCGACCTGATCTACTCGTATCGCGTGACCGCGTACCGCGCCGACACCGTCACCGTCGGCACCGCGGTGCAGACGGGGCGCGGCGACGGCACGTTCAACGCCCCGCGCACGATGGTCTTCCACCGCGGTCCGCGCGCGGAGAACTTCCTGCTCACGTCCAAGGTGCAGCAGGTCGCCGACTTGAACCGCGACGGCAAGCCCGATCTGGTCTTCGTGACGCAGACGCCGGCGGCATCCAACGTGCTTGGCCAGGTCTCGAAGATCCAGGTGGCGCTGGGTGCCGGCGACGGCAGCTTCGCGGCACCGGTCGACGTCTCCGGCCCCGAGCAGATCGCGCGCACCGCCGGCGACACGACACCGGCCGCGCTGGTCGTGGCCGACATGGACGGCGACGGCGTGCCCGACCTCGTGGCGCTGGGCGGTACGCAGGGCGGCCAATTGCAGCTGGCCGTGATGCTGGGCAAGGGGGACGGTACGTTCAAGGCGCCGTTGCGCGTCGGCCTGGCGGGCCAATACCTCGCCGGCGAGCAGCAGATCGCGGTGGCCGACTTCAACGGCGACGGCAAGCCCGACGTGGCATTGTTCGACCCGTATTCCGGCCGCAGCGGCTTGCTGTTCGGCCGCGGCGACGGCAGTTTGCTGTCGGGCGGCGAGCCCGACCGCCGCATCGTGCTGCCCCTGGGCGGTGCGGCCAGGGCGCTGGACCTCAGCGGCGCCGGCAAGACTGATGTGCTCGTCGGGCGCGTGCTGTTGTTGAGCGTGGCCGCGGCGAGCGCGCCCGCGGCCGACTTCGCGCTGGCCGCGAGCAGCGCTGGCGCGACCGTGGCGGCCGGGCAGAGCGCGGTCACGACGCTTACGCTCACGCCCAGCGGCGGTTTCAGCGGCGCGGTCTCGTTTGCCTGCAGCGGCCTGCCGGCGGGCACGAGCTGCACCTTCGCGCCGGCCGGCGTGAATCTGGGCGCCGCGGCCGGCACGACCACGTTGACGATCGCCACCTCGGCGCGCACTTCGGCTGCAGCCTCGTCGTCGGCCGTCGCGCTGGCCGCCGCGGGCCTGCCGGCGGCGCTGCTGGCCCTGGCTGCCGCTGCCCCGTGGGGCCTGCGGCGCCAGCGCGGTGCGGGCGCTTGGTCGCGACAGGCCGCGGTTGCCCTGGCGGCGCTGGCGCTGGCGGCATTGCTCCTGGGCTGCGGCGGTGGTGGTGGCGGCGACGCGGGCGGCGGCGTCAGCCCGCCGCCGAGCGGCGGCACGCCCGCGGGCAACTACGCCGTGCAGGTGAGCGCCTCCGGCGGCGGGGTCGCGCACGCGGTCACGTTCAATCTCGCGGTGAACTGAGGGAGAGGGGTGGGCCGCAGCCGCGCGTGATCGCCCGGGCTTCGGGGGCGCCCTTGCGCGTGCTCACGCGCGGGCGCGTGGTCATGCGCGAGCGCAAGCGCGCGGCCTGCGCGGCCTGCGCGGCGCCGCTATGCTCGCGGCCCATGGCGACTGCGCGGCCGCACCGGCAATGAGCGATCCCGACGGCCCCGCCGGCGCCGCTCCGGGGCCGCTGATCGAGCGCGAGCTCGGCCGCATAGTGAGCAGCGCGCTGTTCAAGGGCTCGCCGCGCCACCGGCACATGCTGCGGCACCTGGTCGAGCACGTCGTGGCCGGCGAGACGCGCGCCCTGAAGGAGTCCGTGCTCGCGCTCGAGCTGTTCGATCGAACCGCGCGCCCCTACGACCCCGGCCGCGACACGATCGTGCGCGTCGAGGCGCGCCGCCTGCGCCAGCGGCTCGCGCGCTGGTACGAGGGCGAGGGCAGCAGCTCGCCGCTGCGCATCGAGCTGCCGGTGGGCAGCTACGTCCCCACGATCAAGCTGCGTGACGCGCCGGTGCCGCACGACGCGCACGCGGTGCAAGACCTCGTCGAACGGGGCTACCACTTCCTGCACGTGGGCGACGAGCCGGCGCTGCGCAAGGCCGTCGAGCGCTTCGAGGCCGCGATCCGCGCCGATGCGCGGCACGCGGGGGCTCATCTCGGCGCGGCGCGGGCCTGGATGAACCTGGTGGCCGAACTGCACGAGCCGCCGCTGCCCTGGGTCGACCATGCGACCGAGGCGCTGCAGCGCGCGCTCGAACTCGAACCGTCCAACCCGGAGGCGCTCACGCTGCTGGGAGCGACGTTGCACCGCTACGCCTTCGCCTGGCCGGCAGCCAGGCTGCACCTGCAGCGTGCGGTCGAGCTCGCGCCGGACCTGGCCTTCGCGCGTCTGGGCTATGGCGCCCACCTGCTGCTGGCCGGCGAGCTGTGCCGCGCCGAGGTGGAGCTGCAGAAAGCCCGCGCGCGCGACCCGCATTACCTCAGCGCGCGCCTGCAGATGGCGCTGCTGCGCGCGGCGCAGCGCGACTATGCCCAGGCGCGCTGCGAGATCGAATCGATCCTCGATCTGGCGCCGTCGCACCTGCCGGCGCGGCACCTGCGCGGCGCATTGGAGCTCTTCGCCGGCCGAGCCGAACCCGCGCTCGAACACTATCGCGAAGTCGACCGCCAGGCGCCCCAGCATCCGATCGGGCTGGTGGGGATCGGCCAGGCCCTGGGGATGCTGGGCGATCGGCCCGGCGTGGAGCGCACGCTCGCGACGCTTCAGCAGCGCCTGGCCGGGCGCTATGTGTCGCCGTACCAGCTGGCGCTGAT
Source organism: Rubrivivax sp. (assembly GCA_046348125.1). Lineage (GTDB taxonomy): Bacteria > Pseudomonadota > Gammaproteobacteria > Burkholderiales > Burkholderiaceae_C > Rubrivivax. Next base: position 399,570 of record JAXMEV010000002.1, on the reverse strand, counting down.
CGAATGGCGTCGCGGCGAGCCCGGCGCCGCCTTGCGCCTGCTGGATGAAGCCGCCGCCACGCGCGATTCGAACACGATCTATGCGCTGACCGACCCCTCCTGGGACGGCCTGCGCGCCGAGCCTGGATTCGTCGCGTTCCTGGCTCGTCACCGGCTCGCGCCGGTGGCGGGCGCTGCAGGCGCATAGGGTGCAGCGCAGTGGGTGTCCCCGCCGGCCGGGCGGGCGCGCGCCGGCGCGGCCTTGCCGTGGCTTTCCCGGATGGGCGGCGCGCGCCGGGCGTGCACACTACGCGCGAGGGAGCGTGCCCGGCCCCGCCCGGGCGCCGCCGCAGGTGCGCTGTCGCCTGCGGGCGCGCGGCACGTGCCCCGCCCGTGACAACAACCCCGAGAGGACCCCAAGATGAGACTCGCGATCCTGGTCGGCAGCCTGGCCGCACTCGGGCTGGCCTCGCACGCGCTGGCGCAGTCGGGCGCGCAGCGCGTCGAGATCACCGGCTCGAGCATCAAGCGCATCCAGTCCGAGGGCGCACTGCCGCTGCAGACCATCACGCGCGCCGAGCTCGACCGCCAGGGCATCGTCAGCGCCGAGCAGCTGATCGCCACGCTCAGCTTCAACGCCAACGGTCTGGACAACCTGGCGAGCAACGCCGACGTCGTCACCGGCCAGGCGCGCGGCAACAACGGCGCCACCTCGGCCAACTTGCGCAGCCAGGGCGCGAACGCGACGCTGATCCTGCTCAACGGCCGGCGCGTCGCGGCGCACGGCCTGAACGGCGGCGTCGTCGACCTCAACCAGATCCCGATGGCGGCGGTCGAGCGCGTCGAGATCCTCAAGGACGGCGCCTCGTCGATCTACGGCACCGACGCCGTGGGCGGCGTCATCAACTTCATCCTGCGCAACGACTTCGCCGGCCTGCGCGCCAGCGCCAGCGCCGACGTCACCGAGCACAGCGGCGGCAACATCTACCGCGCCGCGCTCACCGGCGGCCTGGGCAATATCGAAAGCCAGGGCTACAACCTGCTGGCCACGCTCTCGGTCACCGACAACAAGCGCCTGGACGGCACGCAGCGCAGCTTCGTCGACACCTTCCAGCCCGAGCGCGGCCTGTCGCCCGACACGCGCGGCACGCCCTTCGCCACGCTGTTCCTCGCCGCCACCAATGCCAACACGATCCGCAACGTGCTCACGCGCCCGGGCGGCGCCAACAACGGCACCGGCCCGCTGTACAACGGCGCCACGCTCAACAGCGTGAACACGCTCGACCTGCCGGGCGCCGCCGGCTGCGACTCGCAGCCGCTCATGGGCCCCTATGCCGAGAAGATCTGGAACTCGGCGGCGGCGGCGCCGGCCTCGCAGCTGGGCTGTGCCTACGACACCGGCAAGGCGGCGGTGATCCAGCAGCCGGTGAAGAACACCAACCTCGTGACGCGCGGCAACTTCAAGCTCGGCGCGCATCTGCTCACCGCCGAGTGGCTGCTCGGGCGCTCGGAGTCGACCAAGACCTTCTCCGAGAACCAGATCAGCAGCGTGTCGTCCATCGCCACCGTCACGCTGCCCAACGGCAGCACGGTGCCCAGCCCCTTCCGCAACCTCGCCTACCCGAGCACGGGCGCGGGCTACGCGCGCGTGTTCAACGCCCTCGTCGGCACCTTCCCCGAGCTGGCGGTGAACAACGGCCTGCCGATGACCTTCCGCTGGCGTTGCATGGCCTGCGGCCCGCGCCAGTACGAGACCACCACCGACACCGGGCGCCTGCTGCTCGCCGCCGAAGGGCCGCTCGGTTTCATGGCCGGCTGGGAGTACCGCGTCGGCGCCTCCGAGGCCTACAGCAAGAGCCGGTCGGTGCTGGGCAGCGGCTACCACAACTACGTCGGGCTGGCCAACCTCATCAACACCGGCGTGCTCAACCCGTTCCTGCTGGACGGCGAGCAGCAGACGCCGGCCGCGCAGGCCGCGCTCGACGCCATCTCGGCGCGCGGCACACGCCTGTACAACGGCAAGTACACCACGACCGAAGTCGACGCCACCGTCTCCGGGCCGCTGTTCAAGCTCGCCGGCGGCGACGCGATGGCCGCGCTCGGCGTCGACTGGCGCCAGGAGAAGTACCTCTTCGACGGCAACAACGACGTCAACACCAACGACATCAACACCTGGATCTTCAACGCCGCGTTCGACAACATCAACGCGCTCGCCGGCGTCAAGCGCGACGTGAACGCGGTGTTCGGCGAGGTCGTGCTGCCGCTGGCGAAGAACTTCGAAGCCAACCTGTCGGCGCGCTACGACCGCTACAGCGGCTTCGGCAGCACCACCAACCCCAAGGTGTCGCTGCGCTACGCGCCGCTCGACAGCCTCGTGCTGCGCGGCTCGTACGGCACGGGCTTTCGCGTGCCGACCTTCAACCAGCTCTACAACGGCGTCACCGAGTCGCCCTACACCGGCGCCGGCGTGCCCGACCCGGCCACCTGCCCGTCGCTGGTGGTGAGCAACGCGCCGGGCTGCGCGGCGATCACCTTCAACACGCTGTTCGGCGGCAAGGCCGACCTCGGCCCCGAGAAGTCGAAGATGAGCAACATCGGCTTCGTCTGGCAGCCGCTGCCCGAGTTCAGCGCCACGCTCGACTGGTGGGAGATCCGGCGCGAGGGCACGATCCAGAGCTTCGGCCTGACCACCATCATGGCCAACTACACGCTGTTCCCGCAGAACTTCATCCGCGATCCGGTCACCGGCGCGATCCGCCAGATCGACACGCGCTGGGTGAACGCGGGCGAGACGCGCACCAGCGGCATCGAGCTGTCGCTGCGCGGCGGCGGCAACGCGCTCGGCGGCAAGATCGTCGCCGGCCTCGACGGCTCGTACCTGCTCGAGAAGAAGTCGCGCCTGCTCACCAGCGCGCCCTTCGGCCCGAGCGAGGTCGGCGTGTTCACGCGCTCGAGCGACCTGGGCATCCGCTGGAAGCACAACGCCTTCGTCACCTACGCCACGGGCAATTGGGCCGGCACGCTGCGCCAGCAGTACACCGGCGGCTACGCCGGCTACGTGCCGCCGGGCGTGGCCAACGGCAACGCGGTGACGCCGCTGTGGGATCCGCTCGTCAAGCCCTACACCCTGTACCACGCGAGCCTGGCGTACAGCGGCGTCAAGAACCTGACCGTGACCTTCGGCATCAAGAACCTGCTCGACACCGATCCGCCCTTCGCCAACAGCTACGACACCAACACCGGCTCGGGCAGCAGCTGGGAGCCGCGCGTGGCCGATCCGCGCGGCCGCTCGTACCTGCTGATGCTGGACTACAAGTTCTTCTGAAGCGCCCCCCGAGGGGATCAAGGAACCCGGCGGCGGCCCTTCGTTCCCGCGAACGTGCCGCGTCGGCGATGATGCGGGGCCTCGCCTGAGGCGCCGCCTTCGTTTGCGGCCGCCGCGCACCGCCACCGCACCTTGTTCGCCTACCTGCTGCGCAAGCTCGCCGCCCTCGTGCCCACGCTGGCGGGCGTGACGCTGGCCGCCTTCGCGCTCATCCGCCTCGTGCCGGGCGACCCGGTCGAGGTGATGGTGGGCGAGCGGCGCCTGGACCCGGCGGCGCACGCCGCGCTCGTGCAGCAGCTCGGGCTGGACCAGCCGCTGGCCGTGCAGTACGGCCGCTACGTCGCGCAGCTCGCGCATGGCGACCTCGGCCGGAGCCTGGTCACGCGCGAGCCGGTGGCGGCCGAGTTCGCCGTGCTGTTCCCGGCCACGGTGGAGCTGGCCGCGGCCGCGTTCACGCTCGCACTCGCGCTCGGCCTCGCGCTCGGCGTGACGGCCGCGCTGCGTCGCGGCTCCTGGCTCGACCAGCTGGTGATGGCGCTGGCCACGCTCGGCCACTCGATGCCGGTGTTCTGGTGGGGCCTGATCCTCATCATGGCCTTCTCGGTCGGCCTGGAGTGGACGCCGGTGAGCGGGCGCATCGGCATCGAGTACGACATCGACCCGGTGAGCGGCTTCATGCTCGTCGACGCCGCGCTGGCGAGCTGGCGCGGCCAGGAGCCGGGCGCGTTCACGTCGGCGCTGGCGCACCTGGTGCTGCCGGCCGTCGTGCTCGGCACGATCCCGATGGCGGTGATCGCGCGCATGACGCGCAGCTCGATGCTCGAGGTGCTGCGCGAGGAGTACATGCGCACCGCGCGCGCCAAGGGGCTGGCGCCGGCGCGCGTGGTGCTGCACCACGGGCTGCGCAACGCGCTCATCCCGGTGCTCACCGTGCTCGGGCTGCAGGTGGGCAGCCTGCTGGGCGGCGCCGTGCTGACCGAGACGATCTTCAGCTGGCCGGGCATCGGCAAGTGGCTGATCGACGCCATCGCGCGGCGCGACTACCCGGTGGTGCAGGCCGGCATCCTGGTCGCCGCGCTGGTGTTCATCGGCGTCAACCTCGCCGTCGATCTGCTGTACGGCGTGGTCAACCCGCGCGTGCGCAGCGAGCGCTGATGGCTGCTGCGCACGAGCCGCATGGCGGCCTGATGGCGGCACCCGAGACGCGCCGCGATGCCGGCTGCGGGAACGGCAGCGATGCGGGCTCGGGCGTCCACCCGGACGCGGATGCCGACGCCGAGTCCGCCGGCGCCGCACCGCCCACGCCGGCGCGCGAATTCGCGCGCGCCTTCGCGGCCAACCGCGGCGCCGCGCTCGCCTTGGCCGTCTTCGTGCTCGTGCTGCTGGCGGCGCTGGCCGCGCCCTGGCTGGCGCCGCACGATCCGCTCGAGCAGTACCGCGATCATCTGCTCACCCCGCCGGCCTGGCGCGCCGCCGGCCTGGCGCAGTTCCCGCTCGGCACCGACGAGCTGGGCCGCTGCCTGCTGTCGCGCCTGCTGTACGGCGCGCGCGTGTCGCTGGCCATCGGCGCGGCCTCGGTGCTGCTGGCGCTCGTGCCGGGCGTGCTGCTCGGGCTCGTCGCCGCCTTGCACGCGCGCTGGGCGGCGCCGCTCATCCTGCGCGCGGTCGACATCCTGCTCGCGCTGCCCGGGCTGCTGCTGGCGATCTGCGTCGTCACCATCCTCGGCCCCGGCCTCGCCAACACCGTGATCGCGATCGCCATCGGCGCGCTGCCGGGCTATGTGCGGCTGGCGCGCGGCACCGCGCTGGCCGAGATGAAGCGCGAATACGTCATCGCCAGCCGCGTGGCCGGCGCCGGCCCCCTGCGGCTGATGTTCCTCACCGTGCTGCCCAACTGCCTGGCGCCGCTCGTCGTCAACGCCACGCTCGCCTTCAGCGCGGCCATCCTGGAGACGGCGGCGCTGGGCTTCCTCGGCCTGGGCGTGCAGGCGCCGCTGCCCGAGTGGGGCAGCATGCTGTCTGCGGCGCGCGACAACATCGAGCGCGCGCCCTGGGTGGTGACGCTGCCCGGGCTGGCGATCCTGCTCACCGTGCTGGCCGTCAACCTGATGGGCGACGGCCTGCGCGACGCGCTAGACCCCAGGCTGAGATCGGCTGCGTGAGCGCCCGCACCCCCGCCCCGCCCGGCCCCGCCGCCCGCGCAGGCGCGCCTCGGCCCGCGCCGCCCGCTCGACGCCCGAGCGCGCGATGAGCCTGCTCGAAGTGCGCAACCTGCGCGTCGCCTTCGGCGGCTTTCCCGCCGTCGACGGCGTCGACTTCGAGCTCGGGCCCGGCGAGCTGCAGGGCATCGTCGGCGAATCGGGCTCGGGCAAGAGCATGGCCATGCTGGCGCTGATGGGCCTCGTCGACGCGCCCGGCGTGGTGCGCGCCGACGCCCTGCGCTTCGACGGCCACGACCTGCTCGGCATGGCCGCGGCCGCGCGCCGGCGCATCGTCGGCCGGGACATCGCGATGGTGTTCCAGGACGCGAGCAGCAGCCTCAACCCCAGCCACCGCGTCGGCGACCAGGTGCGCGAGGTGCTGCGTGCGCACCTGGGGCTGAGGGGCGACCTGCTCGAGCGGCGCGTGCTCGAGCTGTTCGAGCAGGTCGAGATCCCGGACGCGAAGCGCCGGCTCGACGCCTGGCCGCACGAGCTGAGCGGCGGCATGAACCAGCGCGTGATGATCGCGATGGCCATCGCCTGCCGGCCGCGCCTGCTGATCGCCGACGAGCCGACCACTGCGCTCGACGTCACGATCCAGGCGCAGGTGATGGCGCTGCTCGCACGGCTGCAGGCCGAGCACGCGATGGCGCTCGTGCTCGTCACGCACGACCTGGCGCTGATGGCGCAGACGGCGCGCGCGGCCGGCGCGCGCGGCCACCGCGTCGCCGTGATGTACGCCGGCCTGGCGCTCGAGACCGGCCGCGCCGAGCAGCTCTTCGAGCAGCCGCGCCACCCCTATACCGCAGCGCTGCTGGCGGCGCTGCCCGAGGCCGGCGCGCACGGCGGCGGCGCACGCCAGCGCCGCCTGGCGGCGTTGCCGGGCATCGTGCCGGGCAGTGCCGACCGGCCGCGCGGCTGCCTGTTCGCGCCGCGCTGCCGGCATGCGCAGGCGCGCTGCCGGGCCCAGCGCCCGGCGCTGGAAGCGGGCGTGCGCTGCTTCTATCCGCTGGCTCCCGCGGCGCCGGCCGCAGTGTCCGATGGCTGACGCCGTGCTGCAGGCCGTGGACCTGGCGCGCCACTATCGCGTCGGGCGCGGGCCGTGGCGTGCCGCGGCCCTGCTGCGGGCGCTCGACGGCGTGTCGTTCACGCTCGCAGCCGGGCGCACGCTGGCCGTGGTGGGCGAGTCGGGCTCGGGCAAGAGCACGCTGGCGCGCCAGCTCGTGATGATCGAGCCGCCCACTTCCGGGCGGCTGCTGATCGACGGCGCCGACGTCGCCGCCGCCGGTGCGCGCCAGCGCGCGGCGCTGCGCCGGCGCGTGCAGATCGTGTTCCAGAACCCCTATGCGGCGCTCGACCCGCGGCGCACGGTGGCCGGCGCGCTGGCCGAGCCGCTGGCCATCAACACCCGGCTCTCGCCGACCGAGCGCGCCGAGCGGGTGGCGGCGATGATGGCGCGCGTGGGCCTGCGGCCCGAGCATGCCGGGCGCTACCCGCATATGTTCAGCGGCGGCCAGCGCCAGCGCATCGCCATCGCGCGCGCGATGATGCTGGGGCCCGGCATCGTCGTCGCCGACGAGCCGACCTCGGCGCTGGACGTGAGCATCCAGGCGCAGATCCTCAACCTCTTCGTCGAACTGCAGGAAGCCAGCGGCACCGCCTATGTCTTCGTGAGCCACAACCTCGCGGTGGTCGAGCATGTGGCCGACGAGGTGCTCGTGCTGTACCTGGGCCGCGTCGCCGAGCAGGGCGCCCGGGCCGAAGTGCTGGGCCGGCCGCTGCACCCGTACACGCAGGCCCTGCTGGCCGCGGCGCCGGCGCTGCGGCCGGCGGCAGGGACGGCGCCGGCCGCGCCGTTGGCCGGCGAACTGCCCAGCCCGCTCGCACCGCCCGCAGGCTGCGCATTCCACGCGCGCTGCCCGCGCGCCGCGCCGCGCTGCCGCGTCGAGCGCCCCGAGCTGCGCACGCTGGACGGGCGGCGCGTGGCCTGCCACTACGCCGAGGCGGGATGAGCGACGCACGCGCGCAGACGCCCGCCGCGGCCCGCGCGCCGACCCGCGCCGCCCCGCAGGGCGCGGCGCGCGCCGACCCTGCGGCCAGCGCGGCCCGCGAGGCGCTGGCCCGGGCGCTGCTGCAGGCCGTGCGCGCGCAGGACTTTGCCGCTACGGCCGACGGCGCGCAGGGCGGCGTGCCGCTGGGTGTGCATCCCGGGCTCGACCTGGCGCTGGTCGCTTTGCGGCGCGGCCGCCCGCCGGTCTGGGCCAACGTGCTGTTCTCGCCCGAGCATCCCGCCGGCTGCGTCGCGGCGATCGATGCGCAAGGCGGCGCCGTGCGCAACATCCGCTTCGAGCGCGATGTGCAGGACGCGCACGGCGCCTCAGAGCCTGTGAAGATATGAATCGCGCCCGCGTGGGGCCCCAGAAAGGGCCCAATCTAGGCGCGAAGCGCAGCCGGGGTTGGGCCCCGGCGAGGCTTCGCAACGACGAGTGGGCCCTTTCTGGGGCCCCACCCGTAGGGCAGGGGTGCCAAAGGGCGCTGCGCGGCGTTGCAACGCTTGCGCGGGCGGCCAGCCCGCGCTGCGCGATGCGCCTTGCTCAGCGCCCTTTGGCACCCCTGCGCGGGCGCGATTCATATCTTCACAGGCTCTCAGCCGCCTGGCTGCCGGGGGCTGACTGGTCGCGGCTGGCCTTCGCGCCGCTGGCGGGCCGTGGGCCGCTGCGCTTCGTCGCGCCGTATCCGGCCTCGCTGCTCAAGCTGATGGTGGCGGTGGGGGTGGGGCTGGCGGTCGATGCCGGATGCTGCGCCTGGCAGGCCGAGCTGGTCGAGCCGATGATCGTCGCGAGCAGCAACGAGGCCACCGATGCCCTGGTGGCGCTGCTGCACCGCACGGACGGGATCGCGCGGCTGCACGCGGCCTGCGCGCGCTGCGCGCTGCCGACGCTCAGGCTCGAAGACACCACGCCGGCCGGCGGCTGGCGCAACGCGCAGGGCGCGGGCGTCGGCCACATCCACATGACGGCCTGGGACACGGTGCGGCTGCTGTGGCTGCTCGACGCCGAGGCGCCGCACGCGCCCTGGCTGGCGCCCGACGCGCCGCCGCTGCTGCGGCCCGCCACCCGCGCACGGCTGCGCGCCTTGCTCGAGCGGCAGCAGCTCGACGGCATCCTGTCCTCGGCCTCGCTGGCCGACCTGCCGGGCTGGCGGCCGGGCATCCCGCCCGAGGCGCGCTTCGCGCAAGACCGGCTGCACCGACAACTACGCGGCCGACGCCGGCATCGTGCGCCAGGGGCCGGTGCACTACATCGTGGCGTTGCTCACCACGTTGGACCGGCGCTATGCGCCGCATCCGCGCTGCTGCGGCCCCTGGGGGCTGCCGGCGCTGGGTGCGGCGGCGCACGGCGTCGTGCGGAGCCTGCAGTGACACCCTGCGGCGCGCTGCAGCGGGCGTGCGGCGCGGCTGTGCCGGTGCCGCCGCTTCCGGTGCCGCCCGGCGCGGGCCCCGACGAGCGCGCCGGCGCGCCGCGCCATGGCCGAACCCGCGCCGCGCTGCGTTGCGCGGCGCCCGGAGCCCGGGCGTGAACGCGCCGGCGCCGCGCGCGCGCACTCGGGCGATGCGCCGTCGGCACGGCTATGCCGCGCTGCCGCCCGGCAGCCTGATCGGCATCATCGCGCCGGCCGGGCCGGCCGAGCCCGAGCGCGTGGCGCGCGTGGCGCCGCTCTTCGCGGCCGCCGGCTACCGCGTGCGCCTGTACCCGGGCTGCGCCCGGCGCACGGGCTATCTGGCCGGCGACGACAGCGCGCGCCTGGCCGACCTGCACGCCGCGTTCGCCGACGAGGAGGTGGCCGCCATCCACTGCCTGCGCGGCGGCTACGGCGCGCTGCGGCTGCTCGACCGCATCGACCTCGCGCTGCTGCGCGCGCACCCCAAGCTCCTGATCGGCTACAGCGACATCACGGCGCTGCACGCGCTGCTGGCGCGCGTCGGGCTGCCCAGCCTGCACGCGCCGATGGCCGCCAGCGATCTGGTGCTCGACGGCCGCGCGGCCGACCGCGCGGCGTTCTTCGCCCTGCTTGGCCGCGGACTCGTCGCGGGCGACCGCCTGGCGCCGGCGCTCGACGCCGCCTCGGCCAGCGCCGGCCTGCGCGCGCCCGGCGTGGCCGAGGGGCGACTGGTGGGCGGCAACCTCAGCCTCGTCACCGCGCTGCTGGGCACGCGCTGGGCCTGGCGCCTGCGCGGCGCGATCCTGTTCCTCGAAGAAGTGGGCGAGGAGCCCTACCGCGTCGACCGCTGCCTCACGCAGCTGCGCCTGGCCGGCGCGCTCGACGCCGCGGCCGGCTTCGTGCTCGGCAGCTTCACGCAGGCCGAGTCGCCGGCCGGCGTGCTGCGCGAGCTGCTGCTCGCGCACTGCGAGCGAGCGGGCAAGCCGCTGCTCGGCGGCTGGCCGAGCGGCCACGGCACGCCGAACCTCGCGCTGCCGCTCGGGCTGCGCGTGCGGCTGGACGCCGGCGCGGGCACGATCACGCTGCGCGAGAGCTTGCTGCAGCGGCCGCGCGGCTGAGCGTCGGGGCCTGTCGCCGCGGCCATGCCGCCGAGCGTTTGCGCTTGTCGCCGAGACGCTGCGGCCGAGCGTTGGCGCTTGCGGCCGAGGCTGTGCGCTAGAGCAGCCGGGCCAGGCCGCCGCGGCAGCGCGCGCGACAATCGCCGCTCCCGCGCCGCGCGCGTGCCTTCCGCCCAGCCGCCATGCCCTCGCCCGCCCTGCTCGCCCTCGGCCCCGCCGTGCGCAGCACGTCCCTGAGCTCGCTGCCGCTCATCGCGCGCGGCAAGGTGCGCGACCTCTACGCCGTCGGCGCCGACCGCATGCTGATGGTGGCCAGCGACCGCCTCTCGGCCTTCGACGTCGTGATGAAGGCGCCGGTGCCGGGCAAGGGCCGGCTGCTCACGCGCATGGCGCTGTTCTGGTTCGCCCGGCTGGCGGCGATCGCGCCCAACCACCTCACCGGCGAGGCCCCGGAAAGCGTGGTCGCGCCGGCCGAGCGCGCCCAGATCGAGGGCCGCGCGATGCTCGTGCGCCGGCTCGCGCCGCTGCCCTGCGAGGCGGTGGTGCGCGGCTACGTCGCCGGCTCGGGCTGGAAGGAGTACGCGCAGCAGGGCACGGTGTGCGGCATCGCGCTGCCGGCCGGGCTCACGCCGACGACGCCGCTGGCCGAGCCGATCTTCACGCCGGCCACCAAGGCGGCGCTGGGCGCGCACGACGAGAACATCGGCTTCGCCGCGCTCGAAGCGCTGATCGGCGCCGCGCGCGCCGCCGAGCTGCGCGCCGCCGCGATCCGCCTGTACGTGGCCGCGCGCGACTACGCGGCCACGCGCGGCATCGTCGTCGCCGACACCAAGTTCGAGTTCGGTCTCGATGCCGACGGCCGCCTGACGCTGATGGACGAGGTGCTCACGCCCGACAGCTCGCGCTTGTGGCTCGCCGACGAGCTGGCGCAGGGCCGCATCGTGGCGCTCGACAAGCAGCCGCTGCGCGACTGGCTCGCGCGCAGCGGCGTCACCGGCGGCGCCGAGCAAGCCGCGCTCGAGCTGCCCGACGAGGTGATCCTCGGCGTGCACGAGCGCTACGCGCGCGCCTGCCGCATGCTGTGCGGGGACGCGGCATGACCGGCGCGGTGTCGACGGCGCACCTGCGCGTGCACCGTTTCGCGGCGCTGGAGCCGGGGCCGCGGCTCGTCGTCACCGGCGCCGTGCACGGCAACGAGACCGCCGGCACGCGCGGCATCGCGCGCGCGATCGCCGAGATCGAGGCCGGCGCGATCGACATCGTGCGCGGCGCCGTGAGCTTCGTGCCGGTGTGCAACCCGCTCGCCTACGCGCGGCGCCAGCGCAGCGGCGAGCGCAACCTCAACCGCCGCCTGCGGCCGACGGCCCAGCCGCAGGACTACGAGGACCGCGTCGCCAATGTCCTGTGCCCGCTGCTGGCCGCGCACGACGTGCTGCTCGACCTGCACAGCTTCCGCAGCCCGGGGCGGCCGTTCGCGCTGCGCGGGCCGGCCGACAACGCCGGCGCGCTCGAACCCTTTGCGCACGAGGCGGCCGAGGCGCGCCTGGCCGCGCACCTGGGCGTGACGCGCGTCGTCGACGGCTGGCTCGAGGCCTACGCCGAGGGCGTGGCACGGCGGCGCGAGCGTGCCCTCACGCCCGGCGCCGTGCACGAGGACCCGGCCTACGGCGTGGGCACCACCGAGTACATGCGGGCGACGGGCGGCTACGCGGTCACGCTCGAATGCGGCCAGCACGAGGACGCCGCCGGCCCCGAGGTGGCGCTGCACGCGATCCGCCAGACGCTGGCGCTGCTGGGCATCGCGCGGCTGCCGCTGGCGCCGCCGCCGCCGGCGATCGAATGCCTGACGCTGGCCGCGGTGATCGACCGCCACGCCGAGGGCGACCGCTTCGTCAAGGCCTGGACCAGCTTCGACGCGCTGGCCGCCGGCGAGCCGATCGCGCTGCGCGCCGACGGCAGCGAAGTGCGCGCGCCAGCCGCCGGCTACATCGTGTTCCCCGACCACGGCGCGCAGCCGGGGCACGAGTGGTTCTACCTCGCGCGGCCAAGCGCGCGCGGGCTGTAGCGGCGCGCTTGGCCGCGGCGGTCGATTCGGCGCTGGCGGCCGTACTGGCCGGGCTGGCCGCGGCGCCCGGCCGGCGGCCGCACCGTCGTCAGAGATGCAGCGCCGCCACGCCGCCGAGCACGAGGCCGATGCCGGCGACGCCGAACATGCCCCACTCGAGCCACTTGCGCCGCGTCAGCAGCGCGATGGCGGCCAGCGCGATCGCGACCTGCAGCGTCGTCGTCGCCTGGGCCCAGCGGTGGTGCTGGTGCAGCTCGGCGTCGGAGCGCCGGTCCCAGTCGGCGGACTCGGCCTCGAGCTTGTCGGCAACGAGCTTGATCTCGGCCTTCTCCTTCCTGTAGCGCTCGACCTCGTCGCGGTAGCCTGGGCGTTTGTCCTCGGGCGCGAGCACCAGCGCCAGCTCGGCCAGGTTCTGCTTGCTGCTCTTGGCCTGGTAGAAGTTCCACTGGTTCGACGCCTCGGTCTTCTTGATCGCGGCGTTGTTCTTGTACAGGCCGGCGTTGGCCTGCGTCGCGCCGCCCATGTACGAGAAGAGCGCGCCCACCGTGGCCAGGATCGCCGTGGCCACCGCGATCGTGCCGGCGAAGCGGTCCTTGTCGCCGTGCGCGGCGGCATGCTCGAGTTCGTGGTCGTGCGGTCCGTGCACGTGAAAGCCGTGGCCTGACATCGTCGCTGCGTCCTTTCCTGCCGCTCAGCCTCGTGGGCGAAGCGTGCGATTGTGGCGCCTCGGGATAATCCGGGTATGGCAATGCGCGTCGTGGTCGGCCTGAGCGGCGGGGTGGACTCCGCGGTCGCGGCCTGGCTGCTCAAGCGCCAGGGCCACGAAGTCGTCGGCATCTTCATGAAGAACTGGGAGGACGACGACGATTCCGGGTACTGCTCGTCGAACGTCGACTTCGTCGACGCCGCGGCGGCGGCCGACGTGATCGGCATCGAGCTCGAGCATGTCAACTTCGCCGCCGAATACCGCGACCGCGTGTTCGCCGAGTTCCTGCGCGAGTACCGCGCCGGCCGCACGCCCAATCCCGACGTGCTGTGCAACGCCGAGATCAAGTTCAAGGCCTTCCTCGAGCATGCGCTGCGCCTCGGGGCCGAGCAGATCGCCACCGGGCACTACGCGCGCGTGCGCACGGCCGCCGGCGGCCGCGTCGAGCTGCTCAAGGGCGTGGACGCGGCCAAGGACCAGAGCTACTTCCTGCATCGCCTCACGCAGGCGCAGCTGGCGCGCGTGCGGTTCCCGCTCGGCGAGCTGACGAAGACCGAGGTGCGGCGGCTGGCCGCCGAGATCGGCCTGCCCAACGCACAGAAGAAGGATTCGACCGGCATCTGCTTCATCGGCGAGCGGCCGTTTCGCGCCTTCCTCGAGCGCTACCTCGGCCGCGAAGGCGGGCCGATCGTCGACGAGCAGGGGCGCGAGGTCGGGCGCCACGGCGGGCTCGCCTTCTACACGATCGGCCAGCGCCAGGGCCTGGGCATCGGCGGCAGGCGTGCCGGCGGCGGCACGCACGCGCCCTGGTACGTGGCGGCCAAGGACCCGGCGCACAACACGCTGCACGTCGTGCAGGGGCACGCGCATCCGTGGCTGCTCGCCAGCGCGCTCGCCGCCGACGAGCCGAGCTGGATCGCCGGCACGCCGCCCGCGCCAGGCGTCTACGGCGCCAAGACGCGCTACCGCCAGGCCGATGCCGCGTGCACGCTGAGCTGGCGCGCCGACGGCTTCGAGCTCGCCTTCGCCGCCCCGCAATGGGCGGTGACGCCGGGGCAGAGCGCCGTGCTCTACGACGGCGAGGCGTGCCTCGGCGGCGGCATCATCGCCAGTGCCGTCACGCCGGCATTGCCGGCGGTGCTGCCGCGGCCGGCGGCGCGCACGGTGCGCGCCGCAAGCCGCTGAGCGCGTCGCCGCGGGCGGGCTTGCACTGGCGCGACGGCTCACCCGCAACTCGGCAAACCAGCGCCGGAACTCGGCCCAGTCGGCCGAAGAAGGGCTCGAACGGCCTCTTCCGGGGCTCTTGCATCAGGCGCGGCGGAGCGCCGGCGCGGTGGACCTGGCATCTCTCCTCGAACGCGCCGTGAACGGTGCCGGGCGCGCGCCGGCACCGGGCTGCGGACCGGGTGGACACGGCCCGATGCACTGCGCGCCGCAGGGCCGCACGCGCAGGAAGCGGGCGCGGTCGCAGCGCAATCCGGGCGGAGCGTTGACCAGCGAACCGGACCGCAACGGGTGCGGCGTCACTCGCGCTCGAACTCGAAGCCGAGCCTCGTGTACAGCTCGACCGCTCGCGTGTTGGCCAAGGTGACCACCAAGCGAAGCTCACGCTCGCCTTGCGCGGCGAGCTCGGCCATTGCTGCGCGCATGCACTCGCGCGCCAGGCCCTGCCCTGCGAACTCGGGATCCGTGAAGGTGAAGGCTACGAATGGCCGATCCTGAAAGCGGGTGATGAGTGTTGCCGACAACAATGCGTCGGCGCGCGCGACCACCTTCGAGCAGTCGGGCATGAACGCTCCGTACCCGCCTGCGATCGTCTTGACGACCTCCGCGGCGGACTGTTCGGGTGTTTCACCTTCGTAGTCCACGGTGTCGAGGTAGGCGCGGTACATGAGCGCGCCCAGGGCCTGCGCGTCGTCCGGCGCGAAAGTGCGAACGTCCAGCCCTGCGCTCGGTTTGGAAGCCGCGAGTGCGACTCGCATGAACGCTCGCTTGGACATTGCGTCGACGGTGGCCGCGGCGCATTATCGGCCGCACGGCCCGGCTGGCCTGCCGTGCGAGGAGACGGGCCATGACGCCGGCGAGCGTCGCCTGGGAGCGGGGCCGGATTTCTGCCGCCCACGCTCCCGGGTGGGTCTGGATGTCCATCAGGACAGCATCGACATCGCCACGGCCGACGCTGGCCGCGACGGTGAGGTGCGGCGCCCATCCGTGCGTGCAGCGCAGAGCTTCGAACAGCCGCTCGACAAGAGGACGCCATGTCGAAGCGGCCGCAGGCCAGCGCGATTGCCCTCGAGGGCGTGACGCCCGACGAGCGAAGGGAGCGCTGCCGAGCGGTTCGCATCCGGGGCCTCGGTCAAGACCGAAACCAGCCCGCCTGCAGACGTGCAGCCCGTTCCTTGTCGGGGCCCTCGATGCGCGCTGCAACTGCGGGTCGGATCGAGTCGCAGATCCATTCGAGGCGTTGACCGGGTGGGGAATCCCTGCAGATGGGTTAACCCCGGCGCAGGACTTGATCCTGCGCAAGGACGGTGCGCGCAGCGTTCGGCATGGCGAGGGGGGGCTGGAGCGGCCGCCTACGCTCCTGGCGGGTTGCGCCGCGCCGCCCGCGGTGCTGCCGCCGGCGGTGGTACCGTCGGCCGGCGCCGCCTGCGCGCCGCTGCCATGTCCAAGCCCAACGAGCTCGACCCCGACACGCTGCGCGCGCTGCTCGCCGCGGCGCGCCGCGCAAGGCGGCGCGCGCATGCGCCGTACTCGAGCTTCCTGGTCGGCGCCGCGGTCCTCGACGAGCGCGGCCGCATCCACGCCGGCTGCAACGTCGAGAACGCCAGCTATCCCGAAGGCTGGTGTGCCGAGACCTCGGCGCTCGCCGCGATGGTGGCGGCCGGCGGCAAGCGCGTGCGCGCGCTCGCCGTGGCCGCGCACAGCAAGGTGCCCACCACGCCTTGCGGCGGCTGCCGCCAGAGGCTGGCCGAGTTCGCGCGCGAGGACTGCTGGGTGTACGTCACCGGAGCGCGCGCGGGCCGCGGCGCGCCGCAGCGCTGGACGCTGGGCGAGCTGCTGCCGCATCGCTTCGGGCCGCCGGCGCTGCGGCGGCACTGAAGCGGCGCGGCACGGCATCGCGTCCGGACCGAGAGCCCGTGACGACATGAATCGCGGACGCGATTCATGCCTTCGCAGGTGCCGAGCCGGTGCGGCCATCGGGGCCCGAGCCGGTGTGGCCATCGGGCTGCGAGCCGCGCAGCGGCCCGTGCAGGGGGCTACGATCGCAGCGCAGGTCCCCGCCGCAGATGAACGCCCTCGCCGCCGATGCCGCTGCCGTGCAGGCCAGCGCCGCGCGCCTGCGCGCCGCCGGCCGCGCGCCGCGCCTGGCCCTGCTGCTGGGCACGGGCTGGGGCCCCTTCGTCGGCCGCGTGCAGCAAGCGCAAGCGATCCCCTACGCCGAACTGCCGGCCTTTTCCGCGCCCGGCGTGCGCGGGCATGCCGGCCAGGTCGTGCTCGGCCGCGTCGGGCCGCGCGAGGTGATCGTGCTCGCCGGGCGCGTGCATGCCTACGAAAGCGGCGAGCCCGTCGGCATGACGGGCGCCATCCGCACGCTGGCCGCGCTCGGCGTGCAGGTGCTGGTGCAGACCAATGCCGCCGGCAGCCTCGATGCCGCGCTGGCGCCGGGCGCGCCGATGCTGATCGCGGATCACCTGAACCTGCCGCAGCGCTCGCCGCTGGCCGCAGCGGCGGTCCAGGCGCCCGCGAGGGGCGCGACGGACGCGACGGACGCCACGGGCGCCACGGCCGAGGCCGCCGACGCCCGCTTCGTCTCGATGGTCGACGCCTACTGCCCGCGCCTGCGCGCGCAGGCGCGGGCCGCGGCGGCGCGTGCCGGCACGCCGCTGGCCGAGGGCGTGTACGCCTGGGTGCTGGGCCCGCAGTTCGAGACGCCGGCCGAGATCCGCATGCTGCGCGCGCTGGGCGCGCAGGCGGTCGGCATGAGCACGGTGCCCGAGACGATCCTGGCGCGCCACGCCGGGCTGCGCGTGCTCGCGCTGTCGCTGATCACCAACATGGCCGCCGGCCTCGGCGACGACGTCATCAGCCACGCGCACACGCTGGCCGCCGCGCAGCAGGCCAGCGCGCGCTGCGTGCCGCTGCTCGAGGCCATCGTCGCGGCATTGGAGGTCTGAGAGCCTGTGAAGATATGAATCACGCCCGCGTGGGGCCCCAGAAAGGGCCCAATCTAGGCGCGAAGCGCAGCCGGGGTTGGGCCCCGGCGAGGCTTCGCAACGACGAGTGGGCCCTTTCTGGGCCCCACCCGTAGGGCAGGGGTGCCAAGGGCGCTGCGCGGCGTTGCAACGCTTGCGCGGGCGGCCAGCCCGCGCGGCGCGTTGCGCCTTGCCCAGCGCCCTTTGGCACCCCTGCGCGGGCGCGATTCATATCTTCACAGGCTCTAATGCACCTGCTGCAGCATCCCCTGGGCGAGGCCGCGCGCAGCGCGCTCGCCTGCCTCGATCTGACCAGCCTCAACGAAGGCGACAGCGCGGCCGACATCGAGCGGCTGTGCGAGCGCGCCGTCGGGCCGCCCTGGCGCGGCGGCGCGGCGGCGGCGGTGTGCGTGTGGCCGCGCTTCGTGGCGCAGGCGCGCGCGCGGCTGCCGCTCGGCGTCGCGGTGGCGGCGGTGGCCAACTTCCCCGATGGCGGCGCCGACATCGAGCGCGCGGTGGCCGACACCGAAGCCATCGTCGCCGCCGGCGGCGACGAGGTCGACGTCGTGCTGCCCTACCGCGACCTCGACGCCGCGCCGGCGCTGCTCGCCGCGGTGCGCCGCGCCTGTGCCGGCCGGCGCCTGAAGGTCATCGTCGAGAGCGGCGTGCTGGCCGAGGAGGCGGCGCTCAGGCGCGCCTGCCGCATCGCGCTGGCCGCCGGCGCCGACTTCCTCAAGACCAGCACCGGCAAGACGCGCATCGGCGCCACGCCGGCGGCGGTGCGGCTGCTGCTCGAGGAGATCGCCGCCGACGCGCGCGCCTGCGCGCGGGTGGGCGTCAAGCCCGCCGGCGGCATCCGCACGGTGGCCGAGGCGGCGATCTACATCGAGCTCGTCGCCGAACTGCTCGGCCCCGAGGCGGTGACGCCGCGGCGCCTGCGCCTCGGCGCGAGCAGCCTGCTCGACGACATCGAGGCCGTGCTGGGCGGCGGGCCGGCGCCGACCGACGCCACGCGCTACTGATGGCGCGGGCCGGGCGCACGACGGGCGCGCACGAGCCGCCGCCGCTGGCGCAGCCGATCATCGCCGCCAAGCGCGACGGCCGCGCGCTCGCGCCGGCGGCGATCGAGGCCTTCGTGCAGGGCCTGGTGGACGGCTCGTGGAGCGACGCGCAGGCCGCCGCGCTGGCGATGGCCATCGTCTGCCGCGGCATGGACGCGGGCGAGACGGTGGCGCTCACCGCGGCGATGACGCGCTCGGGCGAGCGCATCGACTGGCGCGCCGCGGGCTTCGCCGGCCCGGTGCTCGACAAGCACTCGAGCGGCGGCGTCGGCGACAAGCCGAGCCTCGTGCTGGCGCCGCTGGTGGCCGCCGCCGCAGCCGACGCCGGCGCCATCGTGCCGATGGTGAGCGGCCGCGGCCTGGGCCACACCGGCGGCACGCTCGACAAGCTCGAGGCGCTGCCCGGCTACGACGTCAACCCGCCGCGCGCGCGGCTCGTGGCCGCGCTGCGCGCCGCCGGCTGCGCCATCGTCGGTGCCTCGGAGCGCATCGCGCCGGCCGACCGGCGCCTGTACGCGATCCGCGACGTCACGGCCACCGTCGAGAGCGTGCCGCTGGTCACCGCCAGCATCCTGAGCAAGAAGCTCGCCGCCGGCCTGGACGCCCTCGTGCTCGACGTCAAGTGCGGCAGCGGTGCCTTCATGCGCGAGCGTGCGCAGGCGCGCGAACTCGCCGCCAGCCTGGTGACGGTGGCGCGCGGCGCCGGGCTGGCGGCGCGCGCGCTCGTCACCGACATGAACCAGGTGCTCGGGCACAGCGCGGGCAACGCGCTCGAGGTGCGCGAGGCGATCGCCCTGCTGAAGAACGAGCCCGAGGGCGGCGAGCCGCGCCAGCGCGAGCTGACGCTGGCGCTGGCCGCGGCGCTGCTGCGCCTGGGCGGCGTGTGCGCGGACGAAGCCGCCGCACGCGCAAGGCTGGAGCGCGCGCTGGCCGGCGGCGAGGCGGCCGAGCGCTTCGCGCGCATGGTGGCCGCGCTCGGCGGCCCGCGCGACGTGCTGCACGCGGCGCAGCTGGCGCCGGCGCCGGTGCTGCGCGACGTGCGCGCGCGCGCAGCGGGCTTCGTCGGCGCGATCGACGTGCGTGCGCTCGGCCTGGCGGTGGTGGCGCTGGGCGGTGGGCGGCGTCGCGGCGGCGAGCCGATCGACGCGCGCGTCGGCCTGGACCGCGTGCTGCCCCTGGGGGCGCCGGTCGCAAGCGGCGCGCCGCTGGCGCGCGTGCACGCCGCCGACGAGGCGAGCGCCGAGCGCGCGGCGCTCGCGGTGCGCACGGCGTTTCGCATCGAACCGCTCGCGCCGGCCCTGCCGCCGGTGGTGCTGGAGACGCTCGACGCGCCTCATGCGGCTGCGCATTCACCGCGCTGACGGCGTTGCCGCCCA
Source organism: Rubrivivax sp. (assembly GCA_046348125.1). GTDB lineage: Bacteria > Pseudomonadota > Gammaproteobacteria > Burkholderiales > Burkholderiaceae_C > Rubrivivax. The sequence goes on along the minus strand of JAXMEV010000002.1, from coordinate 380,102 downwards.
TGCTCCTAGCCGTGCTTCAGCACGGTCTTCGGCTTCGCGCCTCGTCATCGCATCGAATGCGAAGCCGTATCGGTTGGCGCCGGCGTGATGCTTGCCGCCGCCGCCGCCGGCGCCGAGCCGCGGCGCTCGTGCTGCGGCGACCGCGGATGGGGTCACGGAATGCGCCGCCGCCGCACAATGGGGCACCGCGGCCGCAGTGCCGCTCGCCCACAGGAATGCCGCGTCATGTTCAATTCCGCCTCGAACCCGGCCGCGCGCCTCGCGCTGGCAGCGGCCGCGCTGCTCGGCCTGCTGCTCGCCGCAGCGGCCGCAGCCAACCCCGTGCAGAGCGCCGAGAAGGCCGCCGAGAAGGCGGCCGGCGCCGTCTCCGGCACCGTGACGAAGGCCGAGAAGGCCGTCAAGCGCGGCGCGAAGAAGGCCGAAGGCGCGATCGAGCAGGGCGTGGGCGCGGCCAACCGCGGCGCCGACAAGGTCGGGGCGAAGGTCGGCCTGCCGCCCGGCAGCGCCTCGGCCGCCAAGGCCGCCCAGGCGCCGCGCTGAATGCCGCGCTGAACGCGACACGGCGCGCACACCGACACCACCGATTCGCGGGGGGCCGGCCCCGGCGCCGCGCGACGCCGGGACGGGGCCACCCTCTAGAATCGACGCCTCCGAAGGCGAGGCATCGGGCCGCGCCTGCGCCATGACGCCAACCGCCCTCACCGCGCTGTCGCCGCTGGACGGCCGCTATGCGGCCCGCATGGCGCCGCTTCGGCCCCTGTTGTCCGAATACGGACTGATGCACCGGCGCGTGCAGGTCGAGGTCGAGTGGTTCATCGCGCTCACCGAGGCCGGCTTCGCCGAATTGCCGCCGCTGTCCTCCGCGGCACGCGAGCGGCTGCGCGCGCTGGGGGCGCAGTTCGACGAGGCCGACGCCCAGGCCATCAAGGAGATCGAGCGCAGCACCAACCACGACGTCAAGGCCGTGGAGTACTGGCTGCGCGGCCGCTTCGCGGGCCAGCCCGAGCTCGAACGCGCCGGCGCCTTCGTGCACTTCGCCTGCACGAGCGAGGACATCAACAACGCCAGCCACGCGCTGATGCTGGGCGCGGCGCGCGATCGGGTGCTGCTGCCCGCGCTCGACGCCGCGCTCGACGCGCTGGCGGCACTGGCCGAGGCCGAGGCCGAGACGCCGATGCTGGCGCGCACGCATGGCCAGACCGCCAGCCCGACCACGCTGGGCAAGGAGGCGGCCAACGTGCACGCGCGCCTGGCGCTGGCACGCGAGCGCATCGCCGCGGTGCCGCTGCGCGCCAAGATGAACGGCGCGGTGGGCAACTACAACGCCCACCTCGCGGCCTGGCCCGACTTCGACTGGGAGGGCTTCGCGCGCAAGGTGGTCGAGGAGCGTCTCGGCCTGGTGTTCAACCCGCTCACGATCCAGATCGAGCCGCACGACTGGATGGCCGAGCTGTTCGACGCCGTGGCGCGCGCCAACACCATCGCGCTGGACTGGTGCCGCGACGTCTGGGGCTATGTCGCGCTGGGCTACTTCCGCCAGCGGCTGGTGGCCGGCGAGATCGGCAGCTCGACGATGCCGCACAAGGTCAACCCGATCGACTTCGAGAACGCCGAGGGCAACTTCGGGCTCGCCAACGCGCTGCTCGGGCACCTGTCGGCCAAGCTGCCGGTGAGCCGCTGGCAGCGCGACCTCAGCGACAGCACCGTGCTGCGCAACCTCGGCGTCGCGTTCGGGCACACGCTGCTGGCCTACGACAGCCTGCGCCGCGGCATGGCCCGGCTCGAGGTCGACCGCGCGGCGCTGGCCGCCGACCTCGACCGCGCCTGGGAGGTGCTGGCCGAGGCCGTGCAGACCGTGATGCGGCGCTACGCGCTGCCCGAAGCCTACGAGCGGCTCAAGGCGCTCACGCGCGGCCAGGCCGTCACGCGCGAGCGCCTGCACGCCTTCGTCGACACCCTGGCCGAGCTGCCTGCCGCCGAGCGCGCGCGCCTGAAGGCGCTGACGCCGGCGACCTACGTCGGCATGGCGGCGACGCTGGCGCGGCGCGTCCGCGACGGCGAAGGCATGAATCACGCCCGCGCGTCGTTTCTCCGCGCGCCCTGAGCCAGGTGCGATGAACGTGGCCGACGGCCCGAGCTTCAACGCGCTGCTGCATGCCGCCAGCGTGCGGGCGCGTTCGCTGCTGTGCGTCGGGCTGGATCCGGAGCCGGCGCGCTTCCCGCCGCCCTGGCGCGGCGACGCGACGCGCCTGTTCGACTTCTGCGCCGCCATCGTCGACGCCACGCACGACCTCGTGCTCGCGTTCAAGCCGCAGTTCGCGCATTTCGCGGCGCATCGCGCCGAGGAGCAGCTCGAGCGGCTCGTCGCGCACATCCGGCGCGTGGCGCCGGCGGTTCCGGTGATCCTCGACGCCAAGCGCGGCGACATCGGCTCGACGGCCGAGATGTACGCGCGCGAGGCTTTCGAGCGCTACCGCGCCGACGCGGTGACGCTGTCGCCCTTCATGGGCTACGACTCGATCGAGCCGTACATGCGTTACCGCGGCAAGGGCCTGATCCTGCTGTGCCGCACCTCCAACCCGGGCGGCAGCGAGCTGCAGGCGCAGCGCCTCGTGAGCGAGGTGCCGGGCGGCGAGCTGCTGTACGAGCGCATCGCACGCCTGGCGGCCGGGGCGTGGAGCCGCGGCGGCGCCGAGCTCGGCCTCGTCGTCGGCGCCACCTATCCGCGTGAGGTGGCGCGGGTGCGCGAGCTCGCGCCCAGGCTGCCGCTGCTCGTCCCCGGCATCGGCGCGCAGGGCGGCGACGCCGAGGCCACGGTGCGCGCCGGCTGGCGACGCGACGCGCCGATCATCGTCAGCTCGTCGCGCGCCGTGCTCTACGCCGGCGCGGGCGACGACTTCGCCGCCGCCGCGCGGCGTGCGGCGCAGGCGGCGCGCGCGCAGCTCGAGGCGGCGCGGACATGAACCGCGACACCCTGCTCGAGACCTGGCCGCGGCGCGGCGGGGTCACGCTGCCGGAGGCGGTGCGCCCGGCCGTCGTCGCCGAGGTGCGCCGCTGGTTCTTCGCCGCCTGCGCGCTGCTGTGCGCCGTCGCCGGCACGCTTACCTGGCTGGCGCCCGAGCGCACCGGCGGTGGCCCGGTGGCCGGCACGGCCTGGCTGGTGCTGGCGGCGGCCGCCGGCGCGCGGCGCCAGCTGCCCGAGCGCTGGCTGCGCCCGGCGCTGCTCGCGCTCACGGCGGCCGCAAGCGCCCTCATCGCCTTGCGCGCCGCGCTGCTCGGCGGCGGGGCCTGGACGGTCGGCACGTCCACCTTCGGCGTGCTGGTGTGCTTCCTGTGTGCCGTGGCGGGCTGGCGCGCCGGAGCGCTGCTGGCCGCGATCGACGCGCTGCTGCTGCTGCTCGTGCAATGGGCGGCCATGCGCGCCGGTGCCACGCCGTCCGGCGCGCTCTTGCCGCTGGCGGCCAATCTGGTGGCGCTCGCGCTCGGGCTGGCGGTGGGCGTGATGGTCTCGCGCGTCGTCGGGCGCTACCTGGGTTCGGCCACCGAACGCGAGCAGCGCTTCCGCAGCCTGCTCGGGCTGGCCGCCGACGCCTACTGGGAGGTCGACCAGGACTACCGGCTGACCTCCGCGCTGCGCCAGCGCGACGAAGCGCGCGCGCTCGACGCGACCGAGGGCCTGGGCCACGTACCCTGGGAGCTGCCGGCCTTCGACTGCGACCCCGACGTGCTCGACGGCCTGATGGCCGACCTCGACGCCCGCCTGCCGTTTCGCGACGTCATGGTGCGCTGGAGCCGCGCCGGCGGCCGCCCGCACCTGTTCCTCGCCAGCGGCGCGCCGCGCTTCGACGAGCGCGGCCTGTTCCTGGGCTACTGGGGCGTGGCGCGCGACGTCACGGCCGAGGTCGCCGCGCGCGAGGCGCTGGCGGCCACCGAAACGCGCTACCGCGAGCTGTTCGGCCGCATCCCGACGCCGCTCGTGCTGCACCGCAGCGGCCGCGCCATCGACGCCAACCCGGCCGCGCTCGAACTGTTCGGCTACGACACCCTGGCCGAGCTGGCCGCGGTCGACCTGTTCGCCGCCTACGAGAGCGGCGACTCGCGCGAGCGCGCACGCCGCCGCCTCGATCAGCTGCAGGGGCAGCCGCCGGGCACCGCGCTGCCGGTCACCGACTACAAGCTGCGCGTCGGCGAGCGCCGCGTCTCGGTGCGCGCCACCGGCGTGATGGTCGACGCCGAAGGCGGGCCCGCGGTGTTGTCGATCTTCGTCGACGACACCGAGCGTCTGGCGGCCGAGGAGATGGTGCGGCGCTCGGAGGCGCTGCTGTCGCACCTGGTCGCCACCAGCCCGGATCTGGTGACGCTGATCGACGTCACGAGCGGGCGCTGCGCGATGGTCAACCACGCGTTCGAGCGCATCACCGGGTGGAGTGCCGCCGAGGCCGTCGGGCGCACCTGGGGCGAGCTCGAGCTGTGGTGCAGCGCCGAGGAGCGTGCGGCCTTCGAGGCCCGTCTGGCCGAGCGCGGCGAGGTGGGCGAGCTGCCCGCCCGCCTGCGTGCCAAGGCCGGCCACGAGGTGTCGCTGATCGTCTCGGGCGCGCGCTTCGCGATGGACCGGCGCGACTACATGGTGATCAACGCGCGCGACGTCACCGAGCACGAGCGCGCGCGGCTCGAGCGCGAGGCCATCCTCGACAACGCCTCGGTCGGCATCGCGGTGACGCGCGCGCGCTGCTTCGTGCTCGCCAACCCGCAGTTCGAGGCCATCTTCGGCTGGGCTGCGGGCGAGCTGATCGGCCAGCCCGGCCGCGTGGCCTGGGCCTCGGACGAGGACTACGAGCGCGTCGGCTGCCTGTACGGGCCGGCGCTGACGCGCGGCGAATCGGTCGAGTTCGAGTCGCGCGCCGCGCGCCGCGACGGCAGCAGCTTCCTCGGGCGCATGCGCGCGCATGCGGTCGACCCCAAGCGCCCCAGCGAAGGCGGCACGGTGTGGATCGTCGAGGACATCACCGAGCGGCGCGAAGCCGAGCTCGCGCTGGCGCGCGCGCGCGACGAGGCCGAGGCCGCGAACCGCGCCAAGAGCACCTTCCTCGCCAACACCAGCCACGAGCTGCGCACGCCGCTCAACGGCATGATCGGGCTGGCGCAGCTGGCGCGCGAGCCCGGGCTCGACGAGGCCACGCGCACGCGCTACCTGGCGCAGATCGCCGACAGCGCGCAGTCGCTGGCCGGCATCATCTCCGACATCCTCGACCTGTCGAAGATCGAGGCCGGCAAGCTGCTGCTCGAGACCACCGCGTTCGATCTGGGCGAACTGTTCGAGACGCTGCAGCAGACCTGGGCCGCGCAGGCCGCGGCGCGCGGGCTGGCGCTGCGCTTCGAGATCGCGCCCGGGGTGCACGGCCAGGCGCTCGGCGACCCGCTGCGCGTGCGCCAGATCGCCAGCAACTACCTCAGCAACGCCATCAAGTTCACCGAGCGCGGCAGCGTCGTGCTGCGCGCGACACGGCCGCAGGGCGACGCGCGGCTGCGCATCGAGGTGCAGGACAGCGGCCCCGGCATCGGGCCGCAGGCGCTCGGCCGCCTGTTCAAGCCGTTCACCCAGGCCGACGAGTCGACGACGCGCCGCTTCGGCGGCAGCGGCCTGGGGCTGTCGATCTGCCGCGAGCTGGCCGCGATGATGGGCGGCGAGGTCGGGGTCGACAGCCGCGAGGGCGTCGGCAGCCTGTTCTGGGCCGAGCTGCAGCTGCCGGCCGGCGTCGCGCCGCCGCCGCCGCCGGCGCCGGCGGGCGAGCGCACGCTCGCCGGCGCGCATGTGCTGCTGGTGGAGGACAACCCGGTGAACATGATGATCGCCGCGGCGATGCTCGCGCGCTGGGGTGTCGAGGTCGACGAGGCGGCCGACGGCATCGCGGCGCAGGAGGCGGTGGCGCGTGCGGCGGCGGCCGGCCGGCCGCACGACCTGGTGCTGATGGACGTCCAGATGCCGGTGATGAGCGGCCACGAGGCGACGCGCGCGCTGCGTGCCGCCGGCTACGACCGGCCGATCGTCGCGCTCACCGCGGCGGCGCTGGTCACCGAGCGCGAGGCGGCGCTCGAGGCCGGCATGAACGACTTCCTCACCAAGCCGATCGACATGGACAGGCTGCGCGCGGCGCTGCTGCGCTGGTGCGCAGCCGGCGCGGCGCTGCCCGAGGCGGTTGCCGAGCACGGGGACGGAGCCTGTGAAGATATCAATCACGCCCGCCTGCCTTCACAGGCCCTGAACGGATGAACGCGACCGATGGCGCGCGCCACAACGCGGCCGCGGCGCGCTTCGAGCTCGACGTCGACGGCGCGCCGGCGATCTGCGCCTACAGGCGCGAAGGCGCCACGCTGCTGCTCACGCACACCGAGGTGCCGCCGCACGCCGAGGGCCGCGGCATCGCCGCGCTCCTGGTGCGCGCCACGCTCGACTGGGCGCGCCGCGAGGGCCTGACGGTGCGCCCGCTGTGCAGCTACGTCGCGGTCTACATGCGGCGCCACCCCGAGACGCAGGATCTGCTGGAGCGCTGACGCCGTGCCGGCGCGCCAGGAGCAGCAAGGCGCCATGGACGAGGCGGCACGAGCCATCCTCGAGTTCTGGTTCGGCGCCGGCGATGCGCCGCGCGCCGAGTGGTTCCGCAAGGACGCGGACTTCGACGAACGGATTCGCACGCGTTTCGGCGCGCAGGTCGAGCGCGCGCTCGCCGGATTGCTGCGCGAATGGGATGCCGAGCCCGCGGGCGCGCTGGCGCGCATCCTGCTGCTCGACCAGTTCACGCGCAACCTGTTCCGCGGCCGGGCGCGCGCCTTCGCCGGCGACGCGCTGGCGCTGGCCGCGGCGCGCGCCCTGGTCGCGCGCGGCGGCGATCGCGCGCTCGGCGCGCTCCAACGCTGGTTCGTCTACCTGCCCTTCGAGCACGCCGAAGACGCGGCGGCGCAGGCCGAGTCGCTGCGCCTGTTCGGCGCGCTGGCGGCCGAGCAGCCGCAGCTGCGCGATGCGCTCGAATGGGCCGAAAAGCACGCCGCGGTGATCGCGCGCTTCGGTCGCTACCCGCATCGCAACGCCGCGCTCGGGCGCACGAGCACGCCCGAGGAGATCGAATTCCTGAAGCAGCCGGGCTCGGCATTCTGAGGCCGCCGCGATCGAGGCGCGGCAGCCGCGCGCGGCTGCGGCCGACGCGATCCGGCGTTCGCCGCTACCATGCGCGACGCAAGCGGCCGGGTGCCTCGCCCGGCTGCTCGCCAACCACCATGCGCATGCGCCCCGCGCCGCTGCCGAGCATGCCCTGGCGCCTGCTGCGGGCGGCCTTATGCCTTTGGCTGGCCTGGGCCGTTCCGGCCGGGGCGGCCGGCCTCGTCACCATCGTCGACGGCGAGGCGCGGCTGATCGAGGGTGCGCACGCGCTGCTCGCCGCCGAGGGGCTGAAGGTGGCCGACCAGACCCTCGTGCGCACCGGCGCGCGCGCCAGGCTGCTGCGCGTCGAGTGGCCCGACGGCAGCGTGGCCGACTTCGGCCCCGACACGCAGGCGATGCTGGTGCCGCCGCTGGCCGGCGCGCGCCACAAGCCGCCGGCGGTCTACCTGCTGCGCGGCTGGGTGAAGCTGGCCAGCCTGGGCGGCGCGCCGGTGGCCGGGCTGCTCGCGCCGCAGCTCGAGCTGCTGCCGTTCAAGGGCGCCGCCGTCGTGCTGGCCGCGGCCAACGAGACCTGGGTCTTCGCCGAGAGCGGCAGCGTGCCGCTCGAGGAGCGCGGCATCCGGCCCGCGTCTGTGGTGCAGCTCGGCGACGGCCAGGCCTACCGGCGCGACGCGCCCGGCAAGGGCAATGCGTCGGCGCGCCCGGCGCCGGCCGAGCTGCAGCGCGTGCCCGAGGGTTTTCGCTCGGCGCTGCCGCTGCGCGCGCCGGCGCTCGCGGGCCGAGCGGTGAGCGCGCGCCCGGCGCCGCCGCCCGGCTACGACGAGCTGCGCGATTGGCTGCTGGCCGAGCCGGGGCTGCGCCGCACGATGCCCCGGCGCTTCGCCGAGCGCGCCCGCGACCCCGCCTTCCGCGCTGCACTCGTCGAGCATCTGCGCCTGCACGCCGACTGGGAAGCCGTACTCTTCCCCGAGCGCTTCGCCGGGCCCGCGGCGAGCGCATCGCGCTGACGCGGCGCGCAGCGCCCCGCCCCGTCCACGCCAATCCCGCGCAACCCGGAGACGCCCGATGAAGCTGCTCGTCAAGCTCAACCTGATCTACGTGGTCGTGATGGCCGCCGGCGTGGGCGTGAGCGGCTGGATCGCGCGCGGCCTGCTGGTCGACAACGCGCGCGAGGAAGTGATGCACAGCGCGCGCATGCTGATCGACAACGCCAACGCGGTGCGCGGCTACACCTCGGGCCAGATCACCAAGCTGCTGGCGACGCCGATGAAGTACGAGTTCCTGCCGCAGTCGGTGCCCAGCTATTCGGCCGTCGAGGTGCTGTCGGCGCTGCTCCAGAAATACCCCGAGTACCTGTACAAGGAGGCCACCCTCAACCCGACCAATCCGCGCGACCGCGCCACCGGCTGGGAGACCGACGTCGTCAACCGCTTCCGCGGCGGCGAGCAGTTGAAGGAGATCTCGGGCCTGCGCGACACGCCCAACGGCCCGTCGCTGTTCCTGGCCGCGCCGCTGCGCATCGTCAACCCGGCCTGCCTGCAGTGCCACAGCAGCGTGGAAGGCGCGCCCAAGACGCTGGTCGACCGCTACGGGCCGGCCAACGGCTTCGGCTGGAACTTCAACGAAGTCGTCGGCGCGCAGATCGTCTCGGTGCCGCTGGCGCTGCCGCTGCGCCGCGCCGAGCAGTCGTTCGTGGTCTTCATCGGCTCGCTGGTCGGCGTGTTCGTCGTCGTCGGCATCATGCTCAACCTGATGATCTGGCTCGTCGTCGTGCGGCCCGTGACGCGCCTGGCGCGCCTGGCCGACCGCGTCAGCCAGGGCGAGCTCGACGCGCCCGACTTTGCCGGCGCCGGCCGCGACGAGATCGGCGTGCTGGCCGAGTCGTTCCGGCGCATGCGCGCCAGCGTCGTGCAGGCGATGAAGATGCTCGAGTCGTGACGCAGCCCGCGTGCGGCTGCGCGGCCAGCGCTGCGCGGCGCGCGCAATCCGCCTAGCATCCGCCGCCGTGGATCATCCCGCACGCCTGGGCAAGTACCAGATCACCGAAGTCCTCGGCGAGGGCGCGATGGGCGTCGTCTACAAGGGCTTCGACCCCGACATCCGGCGCGTCGTGGCCCTCAAGACGATCCGCCGCCAGCTCGGCGCCGACGACGGCAGCGGCATTCCGGTGGCGGCGCGCTTTCGCAACGAGGCGCAGGCCGCCGGCCGCCTGATGCACCCGGGCATCGTCCAGGTCTACGAGTTCGGCGTCGACGCCGATGTGGCCTACATCGCGATGGAGTTCGTCGAGGGCCACACGCTGGCGCATTGCCTGGCCCAGAAGCTGCGCTTCACCGACGACGACATCCCGGGCGTCATCTGCCAGGTGCTGGACGCGCTCGAGCACGCGCACGCGCAGGGCGTGTGGCACCGCGACATCAAGCCGGCCAACATCATCATGGGGCGCGGCGGCCGGCTCAAGGTCACCGACTTCGGCATCGCGCGCATCGAGGAAGCGGGGCTCACGCAGGTCGGCGTCGCGATCGGCACGCCCACCTACATGGCGCCCGAGCAGTTCCTGGGCACGGGCATGGACCGCCGCGTCGACATCTACGGCGCCGGCGTGCTGCTGTACCTGCTGCTGGCCGGCCGGCCGCCGTTCACCGGCACGCACGAGCAGCTGATGTACAAGGCCATGCACGAGGAGCCGCCGGCGCCGAGCCGGCTCGAGGGCGTGCTGCGCCCGCGCTTCTACGACGCCATCGTCGCGCGCGCGCTGGCCAAGGAGCCCGAGCGGCGTTACGCGACGGCAGCCGCCTTCCGCGCCGCCGTCGAGCAAGGCGTCGGCGAGCCGTTCGACACGACCGCCTGGGACCGCACCGTCATCAAGCTGCCGGTGCGCCCGCTGGCCGGCGCCGCGACGCCGGCGGCGCCGCGCGGCACGAGCTCGGGCTCGGGCTCGGGCTCGGGCTCGGGCTCGGGCTCGGGCTCGGGCTCGGGGCCGCAGGCGCTGGCCGGCGACAGCTGGGCCGAGTTCGCCGGCCGCTGGGACCTGGCGGCGCTGCGACGCGCCGAAGCCGCGCTGGCGCGGCATGTCGGCCCGCTTGCCGCGGTGCTGGTGCGCCGCGCGGCGCGCGACTGCGCCGATCTGCCCGGCCTGTACGCCCGGCTGGCCGGGCAGGTGGGCGACGCGCAGGCGCGTGCGGCCTTCCTGGCGCAGGCGCCTTCGGGCGGGACGGCGCCGGCCGCGGCGGCGGCCGGCAGCGGCGCGCGCGCGCGCACTGCGCCGCCGGCCACCGCCGGCGCGGGCGCAGCGGTCGACGCCGCACTCGTCGAGGCCGCACAGAAGCTGCTCGCCCGGCACCTGGGCCCGATCGCCCGCGTCGTCGTGAAGAAGGCCGCCGAGGGCGGCCTCGACCGCGCGACCTTCTTCGCCCGGCTGGCCGAGGCCCTGCCCGAAGGCGAGGCGCGGCGCAGGCTGCTCGAAGAGCTGGTGCGGCTGGGCTGAGCTTCGCGCCTGGATCGCGCTGCGCGCGCCTGCGCTGGGCGCTCTCTGGGGCCCCACCCGTTGGGCAGGGGTGCCATAGGGCGCTGCGCGGCGCTGCAACGCTTGCGCGGGCGGCCAGGCCCGCGCTGCGCCTTGCGCCAGGCTGCGCGCGGCGCCGCTCGACGCCGGCTGCGCGAGCCCGTCTTCGACATCGAAACGCCGGACGCCTGCCGACGCAGCCGGCCGCGTCCCTCGCGACGCCCTGCATCGCCCGCTTCAGCGCCCTGCGGACCCGGCGTCGAGTCTGCGCCGGGCTTTGCCGAGAGCCCGGCGTCATCGTCCACGCCGTCTACGACAGCGGCGCCGAAGCGGACGCAAGCGGCGCGAACGCAGCCCTGACATGGGCGATGAGCAGGCGCACCAGGCGCGGCACCGTGCGGCCGGCGGTGACGGCATACAGCGGCCAGGAGGATGTCGATGCCCCGGCCAGCACGCGCTGCAACCGCCTGGCCTGCACGCCCGGTGCCGCGACATGCTCGGGCAGCAAGGCCAGGCCGCGCCCTTCCTCGGCGAGCCGGCGCAGCAGCGACACGCTGTTGGCGGCCAGCCGGCAAGGGCCGGGTGCGGCATCCCAATGTGCCGCGCCCACCCGCCACGGCATCGAACCCTGCGCCGTGCGCAGATCCAGGCAAGGCAGGGCCGCGAGCTGCCCGGGCTCGGTGACCGGCGCCAGCCGCCGCAGCAGAGACGGGGCCGCGTACACGCCGCTGGCGACGGCGGCGATCCGGCGCGCCACCACGCGGTCGTCGAGCGGCCGGCCGACGCGGAAGGCCAGGTCCACCGGCTCGCGCAGCAGGTCGACGGCGCGTGAAGACAGGTCGAATTCGACCCGCAAGCCGGGATGCGCGTCGGCGAACGCGGCGACCACGGGCCCGAGCAGCTCGACGCCCAGGTCCACCGGCATCGTGATGCGCATGTGCGTCTGCCGCTCCTGGCCGTCGGACAGCGCCGCCTGGGCGCGCTCGGCGGCGTCGAGCACCTCCAGGCAGCGCTCGAAGTACGGCCGCGCGGCGCCCGTCAACGTCACGCTGCGCGTGGTGCGCAGGAACAGCGCCACGCCCAGCCTTGCTTCCAGCGCCGCGATGCGTCGCGACAGCGTCGAAGGCGGCAGCCCGAGCCGCGCTGCCGCGTGGCGGAAGCTGGCGGTGCGTGCCACCTCCACGAACAGGGCGATGTCGGGCAGGGCGCGCAGGGATTGTTCCATCCGCGCAATTGTGCATTCCATGGGCGGCCGGTCCGCGCGCCGCCTGCCGGCCTAAGCTTGCGTCCCGCCCCCTGTCGAGCGCCGCTGGCCGGCGCGCGGAGATCGCGATGACGCGCTTCACCTTGCTCGGTGCCGGCCTGATGATGCTGGTGGTCGGCCTGCTGCATCTGCTGGCGCCGCAGGCGATGATGCGCGCGCCCGCCATCGTGCTCGACTCGGTCAATCACTTCCATGTCGTGCGGGCGGCCTACGGCGGCGCCTATCTCGGCATCGCAACGCTGTTCCTGGCCGGCGCGCTGGGGCGCGTCGAGACCAGGGCCGCGCTCGGCGCCGTGGTGCTGATCTTCGGCGGCTTCGCGCTGGGGCGGATCGTCAGCATCGCGATCGACGGACTGCCGGTGCCGCTCTACATCGGCGTCCTGGGCGCCGAGCTGTTCTTTGCGGCCTCGGCCTTGCTGGCGTTGCGCCGGGGCCGCTGATTCGGCTTCGCATTCAACGCGCTAACCGCGTTGCTTCGCCTCGCCGTGCGTCAGCACTGTCTTCGGCTTCGCGCCTTGTTTTCGCCTTGACTGCGAAACCGTATGAATCATGGAGGACCTCGCCATGACAACGGCGGACCGGCCGGCGTGCGCGCCGACGTGCCGGGTGGCCGCACACGGGGTGTCCGCGCACGCAGGGGTCGCAGCGGCATGAGCAGGACGATCGCCGTCATCGGTGCCTCGGCCGGCGTCGGCCTGAACTGCGTGCGCGTTGCGCTGGAGCGCGGGCATCGGGTCATCTCGCTGTCGCGGCGCGTCGACGGCCTGCCCGACCACCCAGCCCTGCAGGTCCTGCAGGGAAGCGCCGCCGACGTGCGGCAGCTGAGGCCGGCCGTGCGCGGCGCCGATGCCGTCGTGGTCACGCTGGGAACCGGCATGGACCGCAGGCCGACCACGCTCTACACCGATTTCGGGCGCGCCTTGCTGCAACTGCAGCCGGAACTCGGGCAGACGCCCGTGCTGATCCTGACCGGCTTCGGCGCGGGCGACAGCGCGGCCTTCCAGGGACCGCTGGCGCGGCTGCTGTTCCGCCTGCTGCTGCGCGCCGTCTACGCCAACAAGACGGCCCTGGAGGAGATGGTGCAGGCCAGCGGCTTGAACTGGTCGCTCGCGCGCCCGGGCCGGCTCACCAACGGCACACCGTCGGGCCCGGCGCATGTGCAACTGGACTATCGCCCTGGGATGAAGGTCGGCGCCGTGAGCCGCATGGCCGTGGCCCGTTTCCTGATCGAGCAGGCCGAACATCCGACCTGCCTGCACCGCAAGCCGGCCCTGTCGGCCAAAGCGTAGCCGCGCGCGGAGACGGGCGCAACGCCGCGCGTCGACCGGCACCTGCTGCGCCGGCTGTCGCTGCTGCCCTTCACCATGGGCTGGCTGGGCGAGAACCGCATCGCGGGGCTCGCCGCCATGCTCCACGGCCCCAACTTGGCGGGCGCGGCCATCGCGAACTGCGTCATGCAGACCGGCTTGGCGCGGCACGGCGCCACGGCCCCGGCGATCACGCCGCGGCCCATTCCCCCGACAGCAGCGCGGCCTGCTCGAGCACCGTCTCGGTCGCCTGCTCCTGCTTGTCGGGCGGGTAGCCGTACTTGCGCAGGATGCGCTTGACGAGTACGCGCAGCTGCGCGCGCACGTTCTCGCGCAGCGTCCAGTCGATGGTGACGTTGGCGCGCACGGTCTGCACCAGCTCCTGCGCGATCGTGCGCAGCGTCGCGTCGCCGAGCACCTTGACCGCGCTGTCGTTGGTTTCCAGCGCGTCGTAGAACGCCAGCTCGTCGTCCGACAGCTTCAGCGCCTCGCCGCGCGCGTGCGCCTCGCGCATCTCCTTGGCCAGGCCGATCAGCTCCTCGATCACCTGCGCCGCCTCGACGGCGCGGTTCTGGTAGCGGCGGATCGTGCGCTCCAGCATCTCGGCGAACGAGCGCGCCTGCACGACGTTCTTGCGCCGGCGCTGCGCCAGTTCGCCCTTCAGCAGCTTCTCGAGCAGCTCGACCGCGAGGTTGCGCTGCGGCATCCCGCGCACCTCGGCCAGGAACTCCTCCGAGAGGATCGAGATGTCGGGCTTGGCCAGCCCCGCCGCCGCGAAGACGTCGATCACGCCCTCGGGCGCCACCGCGCGCGAGATGATCTGCCGCACCGCGTGCTCGATGTCCTCTTGAGGCCGCGCGTCGCCCGGCGCGCGCTTGGCGAGCACCGCCTGCACCGCCTGGAAGAACGCCACGTCGTCGCGGATGCGCAGCGCCTCGTCGTGCGGCACCGCCAGCGCGAACGCCTGCGACAGCTCGCGCACCGCGCCCACGCAGCGCTCCTTGCCGCGCTCCTGCGCCAGGACATGCTCCTGCGCGGCCGGCAGCAGCGATACCCACGCGGTGGCGCCGCCGCCCCACGCCGACCAGTCGAAGCCGTGGAAGAGCCCGCAGCAGACCTCGTACTTCTCCAGCATCACGGCCACCGCCTCTTCCTGGTCGAGCGCCGTGCGTCCGGTGCCGCCGCTCTCGGTGTAGGTGGCGAGCGCCTGCTTCAATTCCTGCGCGAGCCCCAGGTAGTCCACCACCAGCCCGCCGGGCTTGTCCTTGAACACGCGGTTCACGCGCGCGATCGCCTGCATCAGCCCGTGTCCGCGCATCGGCTTGTCGATGTACATCGTGTGCAGGCTCGGCGCGTCGAAGCCGGTGAGCCACATGTCGCGCACGAGCACGAGCCTGAACGGGTCCTTCGCATCGCGGAAGCGGTTGGCCAGCGCCTCGCGCCGCGGCTTGTTGCGGATGTGCGGCTGCCAGTCGGGCGGGTCCGAGGCCGAGCCGGTCATCACCACCTTCAGCGCGCCGTGCTCGTCGTCGGCGCCATCCCATTGCGGGCGCAGCTTCACGATCTCGCGGTACAGCTCGACGCAGATGCGCCGGCTCATGCAGACGACCATCGCCTTGCCGTCCATCGCCTCGAGCCGCTGCTCGAAGTGCCCGACGATGTCCGCGGCCACCAGCGCGAGGCGCTTCTCGGCGCCGACCACCGCCTCGAGCTGCGCCCACCTGGTCTTGAGCTTCTCCTTGCGCTCGACCTCCTCGCCCTCGGTCGCTTCCTCGAAGCCGGGATCGATCTTCGGCCGCTCGGCCTCGTCGAGCGCCAGCTTCGCGAGCCGGCTCTCGTAGTAGATCGGCACCGTGGCGCCGTCGGCCACCGCGCGCTGGATGTCGTAGACGCTGATGTAGTCGCCGAACACCGCGCGCGTGCTGGCGTCGGCCAGCTCGATCGGCGTGCCGGTGAAGCCGATGAACGAGGCGTGCGGCAGCGCGTCGCGCAGGTGGCGCGCATAGCCGTCGATGAAGTCGTACTGGCTGCGGTGCGCCTCGTCGGCGATGACGACGATGTTGCGCCGCCCGCAGAGCGTCGGGTGGCGGTCGCCTCTTTCCTCGGGGAAGAACTTGTGGATGGTCGTGAACACGACGCCGCCCGCTGCGACGCTCAACAGCTCGCGCAGGTGCGCGCGGCTCGCGGCCTGCACCGGCGGCTGGCGCAGCAGGTCGCGGCAGCGCGCGAAGGTGGCGAAGAGCTGGTCGTCGAGGTCGTTGCGGTCGGTCAGCACGACGAGCGTCGGGTTGTCCATCGCCGGCTCGCGGATGATGCGCCCGGCGTAGAACGCCATCGTCAGGCTCTTGCCCGAGCCCTGCGTGTGCCACACCACGCCCACGCGCCGGTCGCCGGGCGCGCCGCCGGGCTTGCGGCCCGCCTCGAAGCGGCCCTGTTCCGCCTGGGCCTGATGGACGCCACGCTGCAACTGCGCCGCGCGCAGCGTCTCCCCCACCGCCACCTGCACCGCGTGGAACTGGTGGTAGCCGGCCATCTTCTTGACGATGCGGCCGCCGTCGTCCTCGAAGACGATGAAGTCGCGCAGCAGATCCAGCAGGCGCCGCGGCGCGCACAGGCCCTCGATCACCACCTGCAGCTCGGGCAGGTGTGGGCCGGCCAGCGCGTCGCCCGCGATGGTGCGCCACGGCTTGAACCACTCGCGCCCGGCGCCGAACGTGCCCACGCGCGCCTCGACGCCGTCGGAGGCGACGAGCAGCGCGTTCGCCGCGCACAGCGCCGGCAGCTCGGCCTGGTAGGTCTGCAACTGCCGGAACGCGCTCCAGACGGTGGCGTTCTCGGCCGCGGCGTTCTTCAGCTCCAGCAGCGCCAGCGGCAGGCCGTTGACGAACAGCACCACATCCGGTCGCCGCGAGTGCTTGTGCTCGACCACGCTGAACTGGTTGACGGCCAGCCAGTCGTTGTCCGCCGGATCGTCGAAGTCGATCACCCGCGCCTGCGCGCCGCGAATGTCGCCCCCGGCATCGCGGTACTCGACGGTCACGCCGTCCACCAGCAGGCGGTGCAGCGCGCGGTTGCGCACGATCGGCTCGGCGCCTTCGGGCTGCGTCAGCTTGCGCAAGGCGTCGTCCAGCGCCTCGGCCGGCAGCGCAGGGTTGAGCCGTGCCAGCGCAGCGCGCAGCCGCCGCGCCAGCACCACCTCAGCGTAGTCGTCGCGCTCGGCCGCGGGCTCGCCCGGGGCGATCTCGGCGCCGCAGCGGACCTGCCAGCCGGTGCCTTCAAGCCACGCCAGCGCGGCTTGCTCGACGACGGATTCGGTGAAGCCGCTCACCCGAGTACCTTCCACGACCCGCCCTTGGCGGGGCCGATGCGCTCCAGCCTCCCTGCCTCGCGCAGCGTGCGAACCATGCGCTCGGTGGCACGCGCGCCCTTCCCGATCCGCCCGGCGACCTCGGGGATCGAAAGCGATGGGTCGGCCGCGAGCAAAGCCAGGATGGCCTCGTGCATTTTCCCCGTCATTTTCCCCGTCGTTTTCCCCGTCATTTTCCCCGTCGCTGCCAGCGGCGCCGGCAGCCGGAAGGTTACGACCACCGCCCCTTCGCGCACCGCCACGGTCGGTGGTTCCAGCCCACGCTCCCGCATCAGCCGGGCAATCTTCAGCGTGCCCCGGCCCCAGGTCTCGATGATCCCGCGCCGGTAGAAAGTGCGCGCGATCATCGGGTTCCAGGGCTTGGACTCGTGCTCGCGGAACAGCGCCTCGGGCGTCAGGCCGAAGTGCAGTTCGCCGATGGAGATGATCTCGAGCCGATCGTCGTAGAGAGCCACGCTCACCGAGCCGCCGCCGATCGCGTAGTCGCGGTGTACGAAGGCGTTGGCCAGCGCCTCGCGCAGGGCTTCCACCGGCAGCAGCGGCGTGTCCTCGCGTTCCATGCGCCCGGGCACGATGCGGCCGGCCACCGGCAACGACTCGATCAGGAAGCGCTCCGCGCGGCGCATCAGCGCAAAGGCGTTGCCGTGGAACTGGCGGTTGTCCAGGAACTCGTCGCGCGTGCGGCCTTTGAACCGGGCCACCTTGAGCAGCAGCTGCGGAAAGTCGGGCAGCGGCACGTCGTCGGCGCAGAACAGCACCACCGCCGCGCGCGAAACGCGGTCGCCATCAACCAGCAGGCCCAGCCCGCGCAGGATCTCCAGCGGCCCGCGCGTGCCCGGGTCGTCGACCCGGCCCCGGCGGATGGACTCCTCCAGCGTCAGCACCAGCTCGCGCCGATCCAGCCGGCTCACGTCCCAGCCCGCGGCCGGCCGGTTCTCCCAGCGCTCGGTGGCGTGCATCTCTTCCAGCAGCAGGCGCTGGAAGGTCTCGCGCGGCATCGTGCGCGTGGTGTTCAGCACCCGCTCGTAGGCCACGCCACGAAACGCCACCGGCACCCGCGCCCCGCGCGCCACGCTGGGCACCAGCACTTCGCGCCCGCCGCCGACCGGCACCCGCTCGACCGCAGGGAACAACGGCAGCTCGAAGCCCTGGAACTCCTGCGCCAGTTCCTCGAGCGTGCGGTCGGTGATCGTCTGGCCGACGACCTTGCCTGCCGGCGTGACGCCGAACAGCACCCGCCCGCCCTGGCCCATCTTCGACACTTCGAGCCCCCGCGTCCTTCGTAAGTCATTGATTCGTATAGCGGCGAGGTCGGTTTCGTCGAATTTGTAGTGTCACGCCGTCCGTCTCTTATGGTTGATTTGCTATGTGCAGATCGCCTACATTTCGCCCATCGACGTAATGGCACCGCCTCGTGTTCATCCGCACCCAGACAACCGCCGGACGGACCTACCTGCTGCTGGTGGAGAACGAGCGCGTCGAGGGCCGCATCAAGCAGCGCGTGCTGCTGCGATTGGGCCGGCTCGATCAGCTCCAGGCCTCGGGGCAGCTCGACAGCCTGCTGGTGTCGCTGGGGCGCTTCTCCGACAAGCTCGCCGTCCTCGACGCGCACGCTCGCGGCGACAGCGTCACCACGCACACGCGCAGCATAGGCGCTGCGCTGATCTTCGAGCGGCTGTGGGCCGAGTGCGGCATAGGGTCCGTGCTTCGCGACATGCTGCGCGACCGGCGCTACGAGTTCGCGCTGGAGCGGGCGGTGTTCATGACGGTGCTGCATCGCCTGTTCGTCAGCGGCAGCGACCGAGCTGCCGAGCGCTGGATGCAGGGCCAGGCCATCGCCGGCACCGAGGAGCTGTCGCTGCACCACCTGTACCGCACGATGGGCTTCCTGGGCGAGCCAGTGCACGAGCAGCCGCCGCCCGATGTTCCGGTCGCCGCCAAGGGCAAGGCCGCCAAGACCGACAGCCGCGTGTTCGATCTGCGCACGCGCAAGGATCTCATCGAGGAAGAACTCTTCGCTCGGCGGCGCGATCTCTTCACCGATGTGGAGCTGGTGTTCTTCGACACCACGTCGATCTACTTCGAGGGCGAGGGCGGGCAGGACATCGGCCGGCACGGCCATTCCAAGGACCACCGGCCGGACCTGAAGCAGATGGTCGTGGGCATGGTGCTGGACAACGCCGGCAATCCGCTGTGCAGCACCATGTGGCCGGGCAATACCACCGACGTGACGAGCCTGGTGCCGGTGGTCAAGCGATTGCAGCGGCACTTCGGCGTGCAGCGCGTGTGCATCGTCGCCGACCGCGGCATGATCAGCGACGCCACGATGGCCGAGATCGACTCGCGTGGCTGGTTCTACATCCTGGGCGTGCGTATGCGGCGCAGCAAGGAGGCCCGCGACGAGGTGCTCACGCGCGGCGGCCGCTACCGGACCGTGCACGCCAAGAGCGACGACCCGAAGGCGCCCTCGCCGCTGCAGGTCAAGGAGGTCTTGGTCAGCGACGACGATGAACAAGCCGCGCAGCGGCGGTACATCGTCTGCCGCAACGAGGACCAGGCCACCAAGGATGCGCACGACCGGCTGGCGATCATCGAGGCGCTCGTGCAGGCGCTCAAGCGTGGCGACAAGTCCCTCATCGGCAACAACGGCTTCCGGCGCTTCGTCGCCGGCACCGGCGGCCACTGGCGCATCGACGAGGCCAAGGTTGTCGAAGAAGCGCGCTACGACGGCAAGTGGGTGCTGCGCACCAACACCGACTTGAGCGCCGCGCAGGTGGCGCTGAAGTACAAGCAACTGTGGACGGTCGAGGCGATCTTCCGCACGATGAAGAGCCAATTGCACACGCGGCCGATCTTCCACAAGACCGACGACACGATCCGCGGCCACGTGTTCTGCAGCTTCCTCGCACTCGTCTTGCGCAAGGCATTGCAGGATCGACTCGAAGCGGCCGGGCACGGACACCTCGAATGGGATCACGTCATCGACGATCTGGCCGGACTGCAGGAGATCGAATTGCACGTGCAGGGCAAGGGCTATCGGCTGCGCACGGAAACGAAGGGCACGCTTGCCGCGGTATTCGGCGCTTGTGGCGTCGCATTGCCGCCGACGTTGCGGCCGATGTGACCACCGACAAAGTCGCCGCCGCAGTCTCGGCGGCGTGACACTACGTCTGTAACAGCGTCGCAAGTGCTTGATTCAGAAAACGCTTGTCCGAAGAGGTGTCGAAGATGGGCCTGGCCGTTGGCAAAGGCGCACAGGGTCCGGCAGGCGCGGTCCTTCTCGGCGGTGGACTTCTTGAATTCGAGCGTGACGGACTCGCCGGCTGCGGCCAATGCGACGATCTGGTCGGGCGTCATCGCGTCACGGTCTCCAACGCTCGGCACGACGACCGCGACCGCAACACTGCGCCGCAGTCGCGCGGCTCGGCCCCGCCCGGGGTCTCCGGCGCGATACAGGTTCCCGGCACCACCCGCCAGCCGACCCCTTCGAGCCAAGCGCGCGCCGCGCGCACGATGGGCGTCTCGTTGAACGCGCTCATGCCCGCAGCCACTGCGCGACCGGCTGTGACAGGAACGCCTCGATCGGCGTGCCGTCCTCGCCCACCAGCAGCGTGCGGCTGCCGCGGAAGCTCTCGGAAAACGCCGACAGCCCTGCCGGCGCGCCGCGCGTGCGCCCGCTCTTGACCTCGATGCCGACGAGCCGCCGGCCCGCACGCACGACGAAATCGACTTCGCGGTTGCGCTCGCGCCAGTAGAAAAGCTCGCAGTCGCGCGCTGCCGCCGCATTGGCCAGGTGGGCACCGACCGCGGATTCGACCAGCCGCCCCCAGAACTCGCGATCCGCGCGCATCTCGTCGGGCGCGAGGCCGGTCGACGCCGTCATCAGCGCCGTGTTGAGCACCTGCAGCTTGGGGCTCGAGCCGCGGCTGCGCGCCGCGTCGCCCGCGAACTTCTGCAAGCCCGTCACCATGCCTGCGCCCGCGAGCAGCTCCAGATAGTGCGCCAGCGTGACCGTGTTGCCGGCGTCCTGGAGCTGGCCCAGCATCTTGGTGAACGAGAGGATCTGCCCCGAATGGCGGCACGCCAGCTCGAACAGCCGCCGCAGCAGCGCCGGCTTGTCCACCCGCGTGAGCAGCAGCACGTCGCGCGAGATCGTGGTCTCGATCAGCGCATCGAGCACGTAGCGGCGCCAGCGCGCCGCGTCGTCGATCAATGGCGCCGCGCCCGGATAGCCGCCGTGGACGATGTACTCGTCGAGCGACCAGCCGAACGCCGCCTGCATCTCGCCGAACGACCAGTGCGGCAGGTGCAGCGTCTCGAACCGCCCGGCCAGGCTCTCGCCCAGCCCGCGCTGCAGCAGCAGCGGCGCCGAGCCGAGCACGAGCACCCGCAGCTTCACGCCCGACGCGGTGTCTTCGTCCCAGAGCCGCTTGACCGTCTCCGACCAGCCGGGGATCTTCTGCACCTCGTCGAGCGCGAGCACCGCGCCGCCGCGGCCCGCGCCCGCGGCGAGCTCGCGCGCTTCGCGCCAGTGGCGGGCGAGCCAGTCGCGGTCGCGCAACGTCGGCTCGTCGGCCGACACCAGCGTGGACGGCCGTCCCGAGCGCGCGAGCACCTGCCGCACCAGCGTCGTCTTGCCCACCTGCCGCGGCCCGGCGACCACCTGCAGGAAGCGCCGCGGCTCGTCCAGCCGCTTGGCGAGCGCGACGCCGTGGGGTCTTTCGAAGGCCGCATCCGGCGTTTTGCTCAGCATGCTGAGTAGTTTTGCTCAGGACATCGAGCAGCGCAACCGGCCGGCCGCGTCAGGCTTGCGCGATGAACCGTTCGGCGGCCTTCACGCGCAGCTCGCCGGAGATGAGCTTGGGCAGCAGCGTGTCGCGCAGGGCGGCGAGGGTGCGGGATTCGCGCTCTTGCTCCACGACCTTGCGATACATGGGCCGCGAGATGCGATCGAACGCGTCCATGACGGCGCTGCTGGGCGCCACCGTCCGAATGGGCCGGAAGCCGGACTTGCTGATCTCCAGGAAGGTCGAACCGTTGGCGTGACTCACGATCTCATCGTGCGCCGCGCGGGCCCATCGCAACAGAAAGAGGTTCGACGTGCCGGGACGCGGCTTCATCGCGATGAAGCCTTGGTTGACCGCCACCGGTACTTCGGCGATTGCGAGGTAGCCGATAGGTGCGCGCGACGAGAGGAGCACGGTTCCTTTCGGAAGCACTCCGGAACCGATCTGCGCCAAGCCGGCGTCGGTGATCTTTCGTTCGGTGTCGAGCAGGACCGGCGTCGCGAGCCCGGACAAGTCCTTCGGTGTGACCCAGTGATGCGAGCCGCCTTCCCAGTATTCGGCACGCTCGGTCTTCGGGGTGCTGCCGCCGACGACATCCGCAAGGTCGCCGATGGGTTTGACCTCCCACCCCTGCGGAACCTCGCCGATTTCGGAGTCGACGAGGCGCTCGGGGAAGAGGTCGGCGAGGGGCTTGGGCAGGCCGGGGTCGCGGCCTTCGGCCTTGGCGCGGACGGGGTCGAAGTCCACGAACCACGACTTGAAGAGCGCGCGCGCTTGTTGATCCAGCGTCTCGCTCATCCGCCGGTTCAGCTCGATCTTGTCGTCCAGCGTGCCGAGGATGTGGGCGATGGCGCGTTGGTCGGGGAGAGGCGGCAGCGGAATCTCAATCGTCCGGAGATACGTCACAGGCTGCGCGATGGAAGGCACGCCGACCTGCGAGGTATTTGCCAAGAGCTGGTGTCTACCTTTCGGCGTCTTGAAGTACGCGACCACGAACTCGGGCAGAACCTTCGCGCAATCGCAGCGCATGTAGAACTGCCGCTGCGAGATGACATACCGCTCGAACCGTGATGACTGCGGAATGAATGCCACCTGCCCGATGTTCCCGGCATGCCGTAGGCGATGGCGAACTGATTCATCGCCTCACGCCACTCGCACCGTTCGGTGCCGGTCGTGCGCGATGTTGCGCAGCGCCAGCCAGATCAGCTTGGTGGCGGCATCACTGGGGAAGTGACCGCGCGTCTTGATGATCTTGCGGCTGGCTGTGCAGCTCCCGATGGCGTTGGTGGGTGATGAGCTTGCGCACCGCCGGCGGGTAGGCAAAGAACGGGATGACCGCTTCCAGGCCCGGCGCCAGGCGGCCGCCACGTTGGGGTGGCGCCGGCCCCAGGCGCCGCGCTCGAACTCGGCCAGCGCGGCCCGGCCGCTTGGGCGTTGAGCGCCGTGTACACCGGGCGCAGGGCCGCGGCCGTTGCTCGGTCCTCCAGCTGGCGTACTCGAGGCTGGAGCGGATCAGGTGCACGATGCACGTCTGCAGCGTCGTGGCCGGGAACACCGCCTCGAGCGCCTCGCCGATGCCCTTGAGCCCATCGGTGACGGCGATCAGGATGTCGCTCGCCGCGCGTCTTGAGGTCGTTGAAGACCTTCAGCCAGAACTGCGCCCTCGGTGTTCTCGATCCACAACCGAGCACGTCGCGCGTGCCGTCGGCCAGCACCCCAGCGCCAGGTAGATCGCCTTGTTGCGAACCACACCCTCGTCGCGGATCTTCGCGCAGCGCGTCGAAGAACACCACCGGATACATCGGCTCGAGCGGCCGGCTTCACGCCGTGACCTCGGCCATCACCTCGTCGGTGACCGAGCTGATGAACTCGGCCGACACCTCGCAGCCGTAGTGCTCGGCGACGAAGGCCTGGATCTCGCGCACCGTCATGCCGCGCGCGTACATGGCCACCACCTTGTCGTCGAAGCCTGAAGCGCCGCTCGTGCTTGGCGATGAGCAGCGGCTCGAACGTCCCTCGCGGTCGCGCGGCACCGCACCCGCACGGGGCCGTGCCGGTGAGCACCGTCTTGGCGCTGGCGCCGTTGCGGTGGTTGCTGCCGGCCGTCGCGGGCCTGTCGGCACCCGCCGCGTAGCCCAGATGATGGCTCAGCTCCCCGCCCAGAGCGCGCTCGATCAGCGCCTTCTTGAACGCCACAGAGGCCTCCTCGACCTGGCCGGCCGTCATCGTCGCCACCCTCGAAGAACTGCTCAACCAGCTCTTCGGGATCGCGGGTATCTCGCCAGGCTTGCAGCGCCGCCTTCGTCGTCTTCCTGCTTGGCATACATGCTCCTTGTCGTCATCATGCTATGCCTCGCACACAGAATTCCGGACAGGCTCGACCACGAACTCGGGCAGAACCTTCGCGCAATCGCAGCGCATGTAGAACTGCCGCTGCGAGATGACATACCGCTCGAACCGTGATGACTGCGGAATGAATGCCACCTGCCCGATGTTCCCGGCATGCGTCCCCCCGCGTCAGAATAGTTGCCGCCCCGATAGAACCTGGCCCCGACGGGCTTTGGGTTCTTGTTGTAGGTGGTGGTAGGAGGCTGTGGAGCTTGTGGGCGAAGGCGGGCGCGGTGGGCAACGCGTGAGCGTTGTCCACGGCAAGCCGGCCGGTGCGCGCAGCGCATCGTCCACAAATCCACAGCCTGTGCGGCCGCCGAATTTTCTCGACCCGGGGGCGATGACAGAGGACGAATTGGCTCGATACGGACAAGCATTCAAGGACCGGGCAGTGGCACGCTGCTGCCGCCCGAGAGCGCGCCGCTGGAGGCGGTGGCGCGCGAGATCGGGTTGGGCGCGGCGACGCTCGAGCGCTGGCGCGCCCACGCGCTGGCCGAGCCTGCGGGGCAACGCGCCTGGACGGCGGTGGCTCGGCTGGAGGCGGTGATCGCCACGGCCGCGCTGGACGAGACGGCGCGCAGCGCGGTGCCGCGAGCACGGCGTGTACCCGCAGCAGCTCGGGCAGTGGCGCGACAACGCCACCGCCAGGCGCTGGCCGAGCCCGAGGAGGCGCGCGCCAGCCCGCAGCAGACCCGGCACGAGCGCCGACGCATCAAGGAGCTCGAGCGCGAGCTGCGGCGCAAGGACCGGGCCCTGGCCGAGACCGCAGCGCTGCTGGTGCTGTCAAAAAAGTCGCGGCGATCTTCAACAAGGGCGAGGACGAATGATCGGCCTCGAAGATCGCCAAGCCCTGGCCCGAGACATCGAAGCGGCTCGCCAGGCCGGCGTGCGGCTGCGCCTGGCCTGCGAGATCGCCGGCATCGACGTGCGCACCTTGCAGCGCTGGAAGGCCGACGACGGCCTGGTCGCTGGCGATGGACGCCCCGAGGCGGCGCGGCCTACGCCTGCGCACGCGCTCAGTCCCGCCGAACGCGAGTACATCGTGCACGTGGCCAACCAGGCCGCGCTTTGCCGACATGCCGCCCGCGCGCATCGTGCCCGCGCTGGCCGACGAGGGCGTGTACAGCCAGCGAATCGAGCTTCCAGCGCGTGCTGCGCGCGCACGGGCAGACGCGTCATCGTGGTCGCGCCAAGGCGCCGCGCAAGAGCCGCCCGCCCACCACCCACGTCGCCACCGCGCCGCGCCAGCTGTGGTGCTGGGACATGACGTATCTGCCCGCCGAGGTCATCGGCCGCTGGTTCTACCTGTACCTGATCCTGGACGTGTACAGCCGCAAGATCGTCGGCTTCGAGGTCCATGACAGCGACGACGCCGACCACGCCGCGCACCTGCTCAAGCGCACCGCGCTGGCCGAGGGCATCCACGCGATGCTCAACAAGCCCGTGCTGCACGGCGACAACGGCTCCACGCTCAAGGCCACCAGCGTGCTGGCGATGCTGCACTGGCTGGGCGTCAAGCCCTCGTACTCGCGCCCGCGCGTGAGCGACGACAACGCCTACGTCGAGAGCCTGTTCCGTACGGCGAAGTACCGCCCGGAGTTCCCCGCCAAGGGCTTTGCCGACCTCGACCAGGCGCGGGCGTGGGCCGCCCAGTTCGTGCACTGGTACAACCACGATCATCGCCACAGCGGCATCCGCTACGTCAGCCCCGCACAGCGCCACGCCGGCGCCGACACGGCGATCCTCGCGGCGCGCCACGAGCTGTACTGCCGAGCGCGCGAGCGCAATCCGCGGCGCTGGTCCGGGCCCACTCGGAACTGGACGCCCGTCACTGTGGTGACCTTGAACCCGGAGCGCGATTCGGTCGTCGAGACCCATTCGCGCACCCTCGATAAGCAGCCCTCGGCTGCATGAATGAGGCGACAACTACCTTGACACGCACCGGCGTGAAGATGACGTCGCCACGCCGCACGTTTGCGTTTTTCAGCCGGTCGGCATGCTGCTCAGCGACGAAGTTGAACCCGACGCGATCGTCGACCTTCGAGCCGTGAAGATGTTGGCCGCTGATCACGGGCACGCCGGAGTGAACGAATGTCTCAACCTTGATCGAAGAACCAAACGGCCCCATCGCCACTCTGTCGGCGAGTTCCTCGATCCTCGCCTTGCGCCACTCACCGGCCATACCCATGTTCCTTCAGATTGGCGGCAATCGCAGCATCGAGCTTCACCGCCCCGGCCCGCCGTTCGAACCGCGCAACGAGAAGCCACCTCACGACTCCTTCCTCCGCCGGCTTGCGCGCCCCTTCCGCGCCGGCCGTACCGCCTGCGCCAGTTCCGCCTCGATCTCCTCGATCGACGGCAGGCTGCCTCGAAGAGCCTTGGGAAGCGCCGCGACCAGCTCGGTCTCCCACTCGGCAACGCCGACCCGGCGCTTCAGATGCCGCAGCGCGTACTCGACGACGAGTTCGTTCTTGCTGCGGCACAGCAGCAGTCCGATGGTCGGCTGATCGTCCTCGTGCCGCAGCAGGTCGTCGACGGCTGACAGGTAGAGGTTCAATTGCCCGACGAAGCCCGCGTCGAAGGCAACGGCCTTGAGCTCGACGACGACGTAGCAGCGCAGCTTCAGGTGATAGAAGAGCAGATCGACGTAGAAGTCCTGGTCGTTGACTTCGAGATGAACCTGACGCCCGACGAACGCAAAGCCGCTGCCCAGCTCGAGCAGGAAGCGCTGGATGTGATCGACGAGCGCCTGCTCGACCTCGCGCTCGCGGCGCGGGTCGGCCGTGCCCAGAAAGTCGAAGAGATACGGGTCCTCGAGAACCTCCGCGGCCATGTCCGAGTCGGCAGGAGGCAGCGTCAACGCGAAGTTGCTCTGCACCTTTCCCTGCCGTTCGTGCAGGCGCTTTTCGATCTGCAGCGCGAGGATGCTGCGGCTCCAGCCGTGCTCGACACACTGGCTCGCGTACCACAAGCGCGTCTGCGGGTCGCGCAGCTTGTCGAGCAGCACGACGTTCTGGCCCCAGGGAAGATTTGGCAACAGCCGTTGCACGATTTCCGGCTCCGGCCAGGCCGATGCGAAATCGCGCATGCAGCGCAGGTTTGCGCGGCGACAGCCCCGATATGTCGGGACAGGCGTCGCGCAGGTCGGCCGAGAGCCGATCGATGACCTTCGCCCCCCAGCCCTCGTGGGCCTGGCGAGCGCGGATCGTGCGGCCGATTTCCCAGTACAGCTGCAGCATCGCCGCGTTGGCGACCACCACGGCGCGCAGGCGCGCCTGCTGGATCCGGGCCTTCAGCTCACCCAGCGCGTCGCCGTAGCCGCTGGGCAGCTCGGACTTCGGCGGCGCAACCGGGAACATGGCCTGTCCGTCGGGCCGCGCACGACCCAGCGTGCGCCGGGCTTGGGCCACAGGCCGCGGGCTCTTGGTCGGGGCCTTCTTCTCACCCGCCATACCCCAGCTCCCTCAGGTTGGCCGCGATCGCGGCGTCGAGCCGGGCGCCCTCGGCCTGCTGCTCCCGCAGTTGTGCAGCAAGCCGCTGCATCTTCTCCTCGAACGGCTCGCCGTCGTCCGCCTGCGCCTCGGCGCCGACGTAGCGGCCGGGCGTGAGCACGTGGCCGTGCTTGCGCACCTCGGAAAGCTCCGCGCTCTTGCAGAAGCCGGGCACATCGGCGTACTGGCCCGCCTCTTTCTCCCCGCGCCAGGCGTGATACGTGTCGGCGATGCGCGCCACGTCCTCGTCGCTCAGCTCGCGGTGGGTGCGGTCGACCATGCGGCCGAGCTTGCGCGCGTCGATGAAGAGCACGTGGCCGCGGCGGTCGCGGAACTTGCCGTTCCTGCGGTCGCGCGCCAGGAACCACAGGCACGCCGGGATCTGCGTCGAGTAGAAGAGCTGGCCCGGCAGCGCGACCATGCAGTCGACGAGGTCGGCTTCGATCAGCGCCTTGCGGATCTCGCCTTCGCCCGACTGGTTGGACGACATCGAGCCGTTGGCGAGCACGAAGCCGGCCACGCCTGCGGGCGCGAGGTGGTGCACGATGTGCTGCACCCACGCGAAGTTGGCGTTGCCCGCGGGCGGCGCGCCGTACTGCCAGCGCAGGTCGCCCCGCAGCCGTTCGCCGCCCCAGTCGGAGATGTTGAAGGGCGGGTTGGCGAGGATGAAGTCGGCCTTCAGGTCCGGATGGCGGTCGTGGTGGAAGGTGTCGCCCTGCGCGATCTGGCCGGAGTCGATGCCGCGGATGGCGAGGTTCATGCGCGCCAGCCGCCAGGTGGTGTAGTTCGACTCCTGGCCGTAGATCGAGATGTCTGCCTTCGTTCCCCTGGGCGCCTTGGCGCCGTGGCCGCTGCCGTTTCCATTTCCGCTCGCGTGCGCGCGGATGAACTCCACCGACTGCACGAACATGCCCGACGAGCCGCAGCAGGGGTCGTAGACCCGGCCGCGGTAGGGCTCGAGCATTTCGACCAAGAGCTTCACCACGCAGCGCGGCGTGTAGAACTCGCCGCCCTTCTTGCCCTCGGCGCTGGCGAACTGCGACAGGAAGTATTCGTAGACGCGGCCGAGCACGTCCTTGGCGCGGCTGGCCTCGTCGCCGACGCGGATGTTGCTGATCAGGTCGATCAGCTGGCCCAGGCGCGTTTTGTCGAGCGCGGGGCGGGCGTAGTCCTTGGGCAGCACGCCCTTCAACGCCGGGTTGTCGCGCTCGATGCCGGCCATCGCGTCGTCGACCTGCTGGCCGACGGTGCTCTGGCGCGCCTGCGCCTTCAGGTGCGGCCAGCGCGCCTCGGGCGGCACCCAGAAGATGCTCTGCGCGCGGTATTCGTCGGGGTCTTCGGGGTCGGCGCCTTGCGCCTTCTCTGCCACCAATGCGGCGTGCTTCTCCTCGAAGGCGTCGGAGATGTACTTCAGGAACAGCAGGCCCAGGCAGACATGCTTGTACTCGGCGGCGTCCATGCTGCCGCGCAGCGCGTCGGCCATCTGCCAGAGCTGGGCCTCGTAGCCGACGGTGGCGCCGCCGGTGCTCGCGCCGGGATTCTTGCTCCTGCTTCCTGCCATTGCACGTCCCCCTTGTCCGGCTCGCGGCCACAGCCGCGCGAACTGGAAGCTCGCCCGTCGCGGTGGATCGACGGCGGGCACGGCGGCCAGCCCTTGCCTCGCGCCGCGTCTCGGGCGGCAGCCCCTGCCGAGCCGCCGCGCATTGTCCGCGCTGCCCGGGGCAGCGGGGCGAGCCGTGCGACGGCCGGCTGCACCCGCCTGCCCACGCGCGGGCCGGCCGGCGTAGACTGAAAAGCCCGCATCGATGGAGTCTTCGCCATGAACGAGCGCAAGGTCGCGGTGCTGCTGGGCAGCCTGCGCAAGGATTCGCACAACAAGCGGCTGATGCGCGCGGTCGAGAAGCTCGCGCCGGCGCACCTGAAGTTCGAGCATGTCCGCATCGACGACCTGCCGCTGTACTCGCAGGACTTCGACGCCGACTACCCGCCCAACGCGCGCCGCCTGAAGAGCGACATCGAGTCGGCGCAGGCGCTGCTGTTCGTCACCCCCGAGTACAACCGCTCGGTTCCGGGCGTGCTGAAGAACGCGATCGACATCGCCTCGCGGCCCTGGGGGACGAACTCGTTCGCCGGCAAGCCGGCGGCGGTGATCGGCGCGTCGATCGGCGCGGTGGGCACCGCGGTCGCGCAGGACCACCTGCGCGGTTCGCTGCACTTCCTCGACGTGCCCGTGCTCGGCCAGCCGGAGGTGTACCTGCAAGTCCGCGACGGGCTGATCGGTCCCGACGGAACGGTCGGCGACGACTCGACGCGCGCCTTCCTGCAGCGCTTCGTCGACGCCTACGCCGCCTGGGTGGAGCGCTTCGCGGCGAAATGACTGTTTCGCGGCGCGCGATCGAGACGGTTGCACGGCCCGCGGCCTGACGTCGAGGCCGCCGGGTTGGGCGGTTCCGCGCTTGGGCGCTCAGGCTGCGGCCAGCAACGCGGCGTGATTGTCGGGCGCCAGCGGCAGCGGCCAGCGCAGCATCTGCCCGCCCGCCTCCGCGTGCCAGCGTGCCAGGCCGCGCCCGGCGCCGATCAGCACGGCCCCGCGGTCGCGCACCAGCGCGCAGGGTTCGGTCAGCTCGGCTACCAGCGTCAGGCGCTGCGGTGTCGCGGGCTGCCACCACAGGCCGCGGCCGGCCTTCTGCGCGCTCAGCACGAAGCCACCGGCCGGTCCGGCCGCGATGTCGCCGACGTAGCCGGCCGCGCTCGCGTCGGCACAAGGCAGCGTGAGTTCGCGGCCATCCCAGATCGCGATTGCGGGCGCGTCGCGCCGTGCGTCGGCGCTGTCGTGTTCGGCCTGCAGCCCGATGCCGAGCAGCGGCCGCTCGCCCTCGGCCCAGGCGATGTGGCGCAGGCCGAGGCGCGCGTCGGGCAGGCGCCAGTGGCCGATGGGCCGGCCGCTGTCGGCGGCCAGCAGCGCGAGCGTCGGGTCCATGCGCGCGAGCTCGATGCCGCGCCCGGAGGCGTCGCGCAGGATGCCGCCGTTGGCGACGACGAGCGCACCCTCGGGCGTGCGCAGCACCTGGTGCGGATCGACGCCGCCGCTTGCGAACTGGGCCACGCGCTGCAGCGTGCGCGCGTCGCGCACGCCGAGCCAGCCGCTGCCGTCGGCCGGATCGGTCTCGGTCGTGTAAAGCCAGCGGCCATCGGCGCTGCACTCGACATGGCCGTTGAAGGTGCGCCGCGGGTGCTCGTCGTCGACATGCAGGCGCTGCATCGGCCGCCCTTGCGCGTCGCAGCGCAGCAGCCATTGCCCGGGACGAAATGCCACCGCGGCGAAGCCGCCGTCGGCCAGCGCGAGCAGACCATGTGCGCGTTCGGGCACCGGCAGCTCGGCTGCGATGTGCAGCCGCGGCGCATCCCAGTCGATCTCGAGGATGCCGACGCGGTAGGCCGACGTGCTGTGGCCTTGTGTCGCGTCGCGCCAGGCAGTGGCCAGGCGCTGCGGCGCGCTTGCCGCACGCGGCGCCGAGTGGCCCAGGGCGCCCAGAACGAAGGCCGGCAGACCTGCCGTCAGCAGGCGGCGGCGCGACAAGCCCTGGACGTTGTCTGCGTTCGTAGTCGATGAGCGGTCTTGCATGGCCTGCGCGCCTCAGAACTTGTAGGTGCCCGACAGCTGCACCAGCCGCCCGGCGCCCGGCACGTAATGCGCCGTGTACAGCTGGTCGGCGTAGCGCTTGTCGGTGACGTTGCTGACGTTGAGCTTGAAGATCAGCTTGCCGTAGACGGCCTGGTATTCGGCCATCAAGTCGGCCGTGACGAAGCCAGGCACCGCGAAGCCGGGGTTGCGGTTGGGCGTCTGGCTCGAGCGCGCGTTCAGGCCGCCGCCGGCACGCAGCGCCTGCGTCAGCTGGTAGGTCGTCCACAAGGAGCCGGTGTGGCGCGGCGTCAGCGAAGGCCGCGTGCCCTGCCCTTCGGCGCCGGGCGAGCCTTCGTCGATCGTTGCCACCGGCAGCCACATGTACGAAGCGAACACCTCCCATTGCGGCGCGGGCCGCCCGGCCAGATCGATCTCGAAGCCGGCCGCGTGACGCCGGCCCGACAGCGTGACCAGGTTCACCAGCGGATCGGTGTTGCGCTCGTGCAGCTTGGTGCTGCGGAAGACGGCGGTGCGCACGCTGAAGTCGCCGTCCGCCGAGTCGATGCGTGCCCCGAGCTCGAGGTTGATCGCCTGCTCGGGCGGGATGTCGACGTTGGCCGCCGACAGCGAGTACGCGTCGCCCGAGGTGTTGAACGAGGTCGCGCCCGCGAAGTGCAAACTCACGCGCTCGTTGGGTTGGTACAGCAGGCCGGCGCGCTTGGACAGCTCGCCCACCTTCATGCGGTAGCTCGTCGTGCTTTGCGGGCCGGCGGCGTTGGCCGGGATGGCGAAGCTGTCGTAGTCGCCCACGAGCCGGTCGTAGCGCAGGCCGAGCAGCAGCTTCCAGCCGGGCCGCAGTTCGAGCAGGTCTTGCAGGTACAGCCCGGCGCCGCGCGATTCGTAGGCGCTGGCCTCGCGCAGGCGGCGGGCGTCCTCGTTGATGCGGGCGCCGTCGTCGGGGCTGCCGACGAGCGTGTTCGGCTTGACGAGATCGACGCCGCCCTGGGCCGCACTCAGCGCGGCCCGCACGTGTTTGCGTTCCTGCGCCAGATCGAGGCCGGCCTGCACTTCGTGCCGCAGGCCCCAGGCCGCGAAGCTGCTGCTCCAGTCGCTCTGCGCGTACAGCGTATCCATGCTCTGGATCTTCAGCTGGGTGGCGCGCGTGAGCACGCTGGCCGGGCCGATGGTCTCGAGCGTGGCGCCGATGCCGCCGGGCTGCAGCGCGGCGCCGCCCAGGCGGATCGTGCTCGCGCGCTGGTCGCGCGTGTAGTGGCCCAGGCGCAGCTTGGTCACGAGCTGCTGCCCCCGTGCCGGGCGCCAGGTGTGGCCCAGCGTGGCAGTCTCGGCCTGGCCGTGGTTGCGGTCGCTCGCCATGCCGTAGTAGGCCGTAGGCGACACGGGCAGCAGCGTCGTGTCCTCTACCGGCGCGCCGGCGCGGCGGCGGATGTAGGGCAGGCCGTAGTTGATGCCGTTGTCGTTGTCCAGCAGGTACAGCGCCGCCGACCACTCGTGGCGCTCGCCGATGCCGCTGCGCAAGGTGGCGGCCAGGCCCTGCTTGTCCAGCGGCGTGCCGGCGCCGTCGTTGGCCGCGTGTGTGTACATCGTGCCCAGGCGCAGCGCCGTGCTCGGAGCCAGGCGCAGATTGAAGTCGCCCACCGCACGCAGGTACTCGTGGTTGCCCAGCGTGACCTCGAACCGATGTTCGGTGAGCAGGCGCGGCACCTTGGTCACCTGGTTCACCGCGCCGCCGGTGGAGCCGCGCCCGAACAGCAGCGAGGCCGAGCCGCGCAGCACCTCGAGCTGGTCGAGGAAGAAGGTGTCGCGGTCGTAGAAGGCCGGGTCGCGCATGCCGTCGACGAACACGTCGCCGGTGCTCTGCAGCGCGAAACCGCGCAGCCGGATGTCCTGCTCGCCGCCTTCGGCCGCGAGGAAGCTGATGCCCGCCGTGTTGCGCAGCGCGTCCCGCACGGTGTCGAGGTTGCGGTCGTCGATGAGCCGCTCGGTGACGACGGTCAGCGACTGCGGCACGTCGCGTGGATCCTGCGCGCCCTTGCCGATGCGCACGGTGGTGGCCTGCACGCCGTCGCGGCCCTGCGGCTCGGCGGCGGCGCGTGCGCGCACGACGGGCAGCACGCCGGTGTCGGCTGCGCTGGCGGCGCTGGCCGCGGCGGCAGGAGCATCCTTGGCGGCGGATGCCGCCGGAGCGACCGCCGGGGCGACGCCCTGCGCCCGGGCCGCACGCTCGGCGTCGAGGCCCAGGCCGGCGGCCGACAGCGCGGCGCAACAGGTCGCCCAGCGCAGCGCGCGCGGCGTCGGGGTGGGTGATGGCATGAAGTCCTCCTCTGGCCCATCTTCGACACTTCGAGCCCCCGCGTCCTTCGTAAGTCATTGATTCGTATAGCGGCGAGGTCGGTTTCGTCGAATTTGTAGTGTCACGCCGTCCGTCTCTTATGGTTGATTTGCTATGTGCAGATCGCCTACATTTCGCCCATCGACGTAATGGCACCGCCTCGTGTTCATCCGCACCCAGACAACCGCCGGACGGACCTACCTGCTGCTGGTGGAGAACGAGCGCGTCGAGGGCCGCATCAAGCAGCGCGTGCTGCTGCGATTGGGCCGGCTCGATCAGCTCCAGGCCTCGGGGCAGCTCGACAGCCTGCTGGTGTCGCTGGGGCGCTTCTCCGACAAGCTCGCCGTCCTCGACGCGCACGCTCGCGGCGACAGCGTCACCACGCACACGCGCAGCATAGGCGCTGCGCTGATCTTCGAGCGGCTGTGGGCCGAGTGCGGCATAGGGTCCGTGCTTCGCGACATGCTGCGCGACCGGCGCTACGAGTTCGCGCTGGAGCGGGCGGTGTTCATGACGGTGCTGCATCGCCTGTTCGTCAGCGGCAGCGACCGAGCTGCCGAGCGCTGGATGCAGGGCCAGGCCATCGCCGGCACCGAGGAGCTGTCGCTGCACCACCTGTACCGCACGATGGGCTTCCTGGGCGAGCCAGTGCACGAGCAGCCGCCGCCCGATGTTCCGGTCGCCGCCAAGGGCAAGGCCGCCAAGACCGACAGCCGCGTGTTCGATCTGCGCACGCGCAAGGATCTCATCGAGGAAGAACTCTTCGCTCGGCGGCGCGATCTCTTCACCGATGTGGAGCTGGTGTTCTTCGACACCACGTCGATCTACTTCGAGGGCGAGGGCGGGCAGGACATCGGCCGGCACGGCCATTCCAAGGACCACCGGCCGGACCTGAAGCAGATGGTCGTGGGCATGGTGCTGGACAACGCCGGCAATCCGCTGTGCAGCACCATGTGGCCGGGCAATACCACCGACGTGACGAGCCTGGTGCCGGTGGTCAAGCGATTGCAGCGGCACTTCGGCGTGCAGCGCGTGTGCATCGTCGCCGACCGCGGCATGATCAGCGACGCCACGATGGCCGAGATCGACTCGCGTGGCTGGCTCTACATCCTGGGCGTGCGTATGCGGCGCAGCAAGGAGGCCCGCAACGAGGTGCTCACGCGCGGCGGCCGCTACCGGACCGTGCACGCCAAGAGCGACGACCCGAAGGCGCCCTCGCCGCTGCAGGTCAAGGAGGTCTTGGTCAGCGACGACGATGAACAAGCCGCGCAGCGGCGTTACATCGTCTGCCGCAACGAGGACCAGGCCACCAAGGATGCGCACGACCGGCTGGCGATCATCGAGGCGCTCGTGCAGGCGCTCAAGCGTGGCGACAAGTCCCTCATCGGCAACAACGGCTTCCGGCGCTTCGTCGCCGGCACCGGCGGCCACTGGCGCATCGACGAGGCCAAGGTCGTCGAAGAAGCGCGCTACGACGGCAAGTGGGTGCTGCGCACCAACACCGACTTGAGCGCCGCGCAGGTGGCGCTGAAGTACAAGCAACTGTGGACGGTCGAGGCGATCTTCCGCACGATGAAGAGCCAATTGCACACGCGGCCGATCTTCCACAAGACCGACGACACGATCCGCGGCCACGTGTTCTGCAGCTTCCTCGCACTCGTCTTGCGCAAGGCATTGCAGGATCGACTCGAAGCGGCCGGGCACGGACACCTCGAATGGGATCACGTCATCGACGATCTGGCCGGACTGCAGGAGATCGAATTGCACGTGCAGGGCAAGGGCTATCGGCTGCGCACGGAAACGAAGGGCACGCTTGCCGCGGTATTCGGCGCTTGTGGCGTCGCATTGCCGCCGACGTTGCGGCCGATGTGACCACCGACAAAGTCGCCGCCGCAGTCTCGGCGGCGTGACACTACGTCTGTAACAGCGTCGCAAGTGCTTGATTCAGAAAACGCTTGTCCGAAGAGGTGTCGAAGATGGGTCTGGCAAATTCGTGGCGTGCGCCGCTGCGCGCGGCACCGCTGCGGGCGCTGCCCCGGCGGCTCCGGAAGATGACCGGCAGGCGGGCCGAGGGCGAGTCGAAGGCGGATCGAAGGCCGGTTGGAAGCGGTGCCGGCGTCAGCGCCGCTCGGGCTGGCTGACGAAGCCGATGCGCGTGAGGCCGGCGCCCGAGGCGTCGGCCAGCGTCTCGGCCACCGCGCGATAGGGGGTGGTCCCGTCGGCGCGCAGGTGGATGTCGGGCTGCGCGCCGCCCTCGGCGACACGCCGGCCGGCGGCCGCAAACCGCGCCGCAGCCTCGTCGCGTGAGACCGCTTCGCCGTTCCAGTAGCGCTGGCCGGCGGCGTCGAGTGCGAACTCGATCTTGTCCGGTCTGAGCACGTTGGGCTGCGAGCTCGCGCGCGGCAGCTCGAGCTTGACCGCATGCGTGAGCAGCGGCGCGGTGACGATGAAGATGACGAGCAGCACCATCATCACGTCGATCAGCGGCACCATGTTGATCTCGGCCAGCGGCGCAGCGCCGGCGCGGCGGTCGAAGGATGCGAAGGCCATCGCTGGGTTCTCCGCCTGCCGCTCAGGCGGCGGCCGGCGCGAGCGCGCGCACGTTGCCGCTCGCGGGCGCATGCACGGCAGCGCCCGGTGCCTGGCCCAGCGTGAGGAAGCTGTGCAGCTCGAAGGCGAAGGCGTCCAGGCGCGCGGCCAGCACGCGCTGGCCGCGGACGAAGCCGTTGTAGGCCACGACGGCGGGGATGGCCACCGCCAGGCCGATGCCGGTCATGATGAGGGCCTCGCCCACCGGGCCCGCCACCTTGTCCAGCGTGCCCGCGCCGCTCATGCCGATCGCGGTGAGCGCGTGGTACACGCCCCAGACGGTGCCGAACAGGCCGACGAAGGGCGCCGTCGCGCCGACGGTGGCCAGCAGCGTGAGGCCGCTCTCGAGACGCGTCGTCTCTTCGTCGAGCACCTTCTTGATGGTGCGCGTGATGTAGTCGCTGGCGCTGCCGGCCTCGGCCAACCTTGTGCTGCCGTGGCGGGCATGGTGCTGTTTGGCGTGCAGCGCGTGCGCGCTCAGGTGCGAGAACGGCTCGCGTGCGCCGTGCGTCGCCAACTCGTGCTGCACCTCTTCGAGCGAGACCGCGTTCCAGAACAAGCCGAGGAAGGCCTCGCTGCGCCGGCGCCGCCGCCAGGCGGCGAAGCCCTTGGCCGCGATCAGGGCCCAGGAGGCGACCGACATGAGCAACAGCAGCGCAAGCAGCGTGCGCCCGACGGCGTCGCTCTGGGCCAGCAGGTGGGCGAAGCCGAAGGTGTTGGCGGGGGCGGCGGCGTTCGGGTCCATGGGAAACATCACTCCAGCGTGTATTCGATGGGGGCGAGGACTTCCAGCTCGATCGGCTGGCCGTTCTCGGTCTGCGGCTTGAAGCGCGCCAGACGCATGGCGCCGAGCGCCTGCTGGTCGAGGCGCGCGAAGCCGGAGCTGCGCTGCACGCTCACCTGCAGCGGCAGGCCGCGGGTGTCGACGACGACGCGCAGCCACACCGTGCCCGACTCGCCGGCGCGGCGCGACAGGCGCGGCACTTCCGCCGGCGGCAGCACGAGGTACTGCACGGCGCTGGCCGGCAGCGTCTTGCGTGCCGGCGGCGGCGGTGCCGGCGGCGCCGGGGAGGCCACTATGGCGGGCGGCGCGGCTGGCACTTCGGGCGGGCTGGGCGGGGCCGGCGTCACGATGTTCGCTGGCTCAGGCTGCGGCGCCGGCGGCGCCGCGAGCACGGGCGCCGCCGCCGGTGCCGGCGGCGTGACGACCGGCGCGCGTGTCTGCGCGGGGCTCGGCGGCGGCTTCGGCGCGGGCGCCGTCGGCACGGGCGGCGGCGCGATGAAGTCGACGAACAAGGGAGCGGCTGCGCGCACGGCCTCGCGCACCGGCTCGAATTGCAGCAGCGCCCACAGCGCCGCGCCGTGCAGCAGCACGATCAGCAGCGTCAGCCAGCGGCGCGCTGCCGGTTCGTCGTCGTGCTGCTGGAGTGCGCGCCGCCAGTCGGATCCGGCCGCTTCGGCCGGCGGCGCGGCGCAAGCCGGGGCGACGATGCCCGCCGGCCGTTGGGCGGGCGTGTCGACGAGAGGCAGGGCAGGCACGACGCTGGACGCTGGTTGGGCAAGCGGACGCGACGGGCTGGATGTCGCATTGATCCGAAGCCATAAGCGTATAACGAATACGACTGATTCGCAATAGCGATGCCTTAGTGGCAAGAATCCCGGCTCGGCGTCTGTCGGCGCTCAAACGACGTCTCGCCCTGCACTCCGGCCGTGCCGGCAGCATCGGCCGCGGCGCCGATGCCCGCACGACAGGCAACGGAGTGCGCCGGACGGGCAGCTTGCCCGGCGCCCGGCAGCCAGCAGCGCCGCGTTACGCCGGGCGCACGATGCCGCCGTCGATGCGGATGCTCTGTCCGTCGATGCCAGCCCGCCTTGTCGGAGGCGAGGAAGGCGAGCGGCTCGCGCACCTCGTCGGCGCGGCCGCAGCACGCGAGCGGGATGGCGGTCGGGACCGCGGCCCAGGGGTGCGGCGCCAGAAATCCCGGGCCGGATCTCTGCCGCCTACGCTCATGAGGCTCGAACCGGGCGCAGGTGCCGACGTCGACGATCGAGCCGGTGCCTTGGCGCCGCATCACAGGGCGTCACCAGGGGCGCGACTTTCACGACTTCGAGCAGGCAGCGCTCCATGACGACCGCTCGTGTTTCGACCCTGGGGGCAGACCGCGCCTGCGTGGCGCGCACCCGCGCGCTGCAGCGCGCCCCGCGTCACAGCACCGCCGGCTGCAGATAGCGCAGCGTGCCGGCGTCGGCGTCGATCTCGACGTCCAGCCCCACCGGCAGCGTGAACTTGCGCTTGATGTGGCCGAACGAGGCGCCGGCGTAGACCGGGATGCCGAGCGCTCCGAAGTAGTCGTCGAAGATCTCGTCGAGCGTGAGGTTGCCGTAGCCGCCGTCGCCCGGCGTGCAGTTGGTGAAGGCGCCGAGCGCCACGCCGGCCAGCCGCTCGAGCGCGCCGGCCAGCCTGAGCGTGGCCAGCGCGCGGTCGATGCGGTAGAGGTACTCATTGACGTCCTCGAGGAACAGCACGGCACCGTCCAGCGCCGGCCAGTAGCCCGAGCCGGCCAGGCCGGCGAAGACCGTCAGGTTGCCGCCCACCAGCGGCCCGCGCGCGCGGCCGCCGCGAATCGTGCTGATGCGCTCGCCGCGCGGCACGATGGCGTCGCCGCGGTCGGGCGGGTTGGCGAGCAGCAGCGCCTCGGCATCCATCACCGCGCCGCGCAGCTGGCGCACGCTGAACTCGTTCCACTCGCTCACGCCCAGCGGGCAGTGGAAGGTGACGAGGCCGGTCCGGGCGTGCACGGCGTTGATGAGCGCCGTGAGGTCCGAGAAGCCGCCGAGGAACTTGGGGTTGCGGCGCAGCAGCGCGTAGTCCACCAGCGGCAGCATGCGCGCGCCGCCCGAGCCGCCGGTGAGCGCGAGCAGGCCCTGCACCTGCGCGTCGGCGAACATCGCGTTGATGTCGCCGGCGCGCTCGGCGTCGCTGCCGGCGAACTGGCCGCGGCGCGCGCGCAGGTGCGGCGCCTCGCGCACCTTGAAGCCCAGCGCCTGCAGCGACTCGGTCGCGATGTCGTAGGGCGCGCGCTCGTAGACCGCGGCCGAGGGGTTGACGAGCGCGATCGTGTCGCCCGGCCGCAGGCGGCGCGCGCGCAGCGGCGGCGGCCGCGTTGCCGCGGCGCGTGCCGCGGGCGCCGGCAGCGACGCGCCGAGCGCGACGGCCGTGCCGGCGGCGAGAACGAGTCGGCGGCGGTGCAGCGTCGGCATGGTCTTCGCCCCCGTGAAGGCATCGATCGTGCGGGCGCGATGCGCGCCCTCACGCAGGCTCATAGTACCCGGGCGCACTCGCGGCGCACGCGCTCGGCGTCGCCGCAGTCGAAATGCCACCACTCGATGGCGATGCCGGCGAAGCCGCCCGCGGCCAGCGCGCGCGCCAGCGTCGCGCGCTCGGCGACCTGCGCCGGCGCGAGTTCGCCGCGCGCCAGCAGCTCGGCGTGACGCGCCGGCTGCGAGCGCCAGCTCATCTCGTCGAAGCCGCTGCCCATGTCGACCTCGCGGCCCGCGGCGTCGCGCAGCGTCGCGTCCACCGCCATGCCGAAGCTGTGGATCGAGCCGCGCTGCGGGTGCGCGAAGTAATGCTCGACCTCGGTGCCGGCGAACTCGCGCCAGATCGCCTCCTGCACGCGCTGCGGGCGCAGCGCGTCGAGCACGACGAGGCGGCGCGCCGGCGCGTGCGCGGCCAGCCAGGCGACGGCCGCGGCCAGCCCGGCGGCGGCCTCGCGCCGGATCCAGGCGCAGTCGATGCCGCGGTAGAGCACGCGGCCGGCGAAGTTGTTGGTGCCGGCGTAGCGCAGGTCCACCGCCAGGCCGGCGATCGACGCCAGCCGCACGAAATCGCCGCCGGCGGCGATGTCTTCCACGCGCAGCGCGGGCGGCGCGCTCATTCGCGCCACACGCCTTCGAAGTCGACGCTGCCGTTGGGCGACATGACGAAGCCCTTGACGTCCTTGCGGTGCGGCAGGTAGACGCTGCTGTGCGCGATCGTGATCCACGGCCGCTCGTGCTTGAAGATCGCCTGCGCACGCTCGTACAGCGCCAGCCGCTTGCGCAGGTCGACCTCGCCGCGCGCGGCCTCGAGCAGGGCGTCGAACTCGGCGTTGCAGAACTTGATGCCGCCGCGGCTGGCCGCGCAGCTCAGGTTGGGCGCGAGGAAGTCGTCGGCGTTGGCGGTGTCGCTCGTCCAGCCGCTCATGTAGACGTCGTGCTCGCCCTGGTTGGCGCGCTTGAGGTACTCGCCCCATTCGTAGCTGACGATGCGCGCCTTGACGCCGATCTTCGCCCAGTCGGCCTGGATGAGCTGCGCCATGAGCTGCCCGTTGGGGTTGGTCGGGCGCGCGATCGGCAGCGCCCAGAGTTGCAGCTCGAAGCCGTTCGCCAGCCCGGCCTGCGCCAGCAGCGCGCGCGCGCGCGCCGGGTCGTACTCGTTTCTGAGCGCGCGGTTGTAGCCGGGCACCGCGGGCGGGAAGGCGCTCACCGCCTGCAGTGCGTCGCCGCGCGGAAACAGCACCTTGAACAGCGCATTGCGGTCGATCGCGATGTCCAGCGCCTCGCGCACCGCGCGCCGGTCGAGCGGCGGGTGCTTCAGGTTGAAGGCGAGGTAGCTGATGTTGAGCGCCGGGGTCTTCTCCACCACCACCTGCGGCTGGCCGGCCAGCGCATCGAGGTCGACGTCGCGGATCGGCGCCGTGATCTGGCACTCGCCGCGCACGAGCTTTTGCACGCGCACGCTCGGCTCGCGGCTGATCGAGTAGACGAGCCGCTCGGTGCGCTGGCGGCCGCGCCAGTACTGGGGGTGCGCTACGAGGCGCAGCACGTCGTCCTTGCGCCAGCTCTTGAACTGGTACGGGCCGGTGCCCACCGGCTGGTTGTTGATCGCGCTCGCGCGCCCCTGGGCCAGCAGGGCGGCCGCGTACTCGGCCGAGTGGATGCCGGCGAAGTGGCCGGCGAAGTAGCCGAGGAAGGCGACGTTGCCCTTCTTCAGCGTGAAGCGCACGTGCGCGGCGTCGAGCTTGTCGATCGACGCGATCATGTCGGCCAGGCCCAGGCTCTGCGGATAGACGAAGGTGGCCGGGAAGGCGCGGTTGAAGGGGTGCTGCGGATCCACCAGCCGGCCGAAGGTGAAGAGCACGTCGTCGGCGTCGAAGGGGCGCGTCGGCGTGAAATAGGGCGTCGCGTGGAAGCGCACGCCGCGGCGCAACGTGAAGGTGTAGACGCGCGCGTCGGGCGACACCTCCCAGGCCGTGGCCAGCGCCGGCACCAGCTCGCCGCTGCCGCGCGCGAACGCCACCAGGCCCTGGAAGATCTGCGCCGTGACGTTGCTCGTGGCCGAGGTGTCCCACAGCGCCGGGTCGAAGCCCTCGGGGCTGGCGTCGGCGCAGTAGACCAGCGGCTTGGCGCGCGGCCCGGCGCTCTCGGCGGCGGGCACCGGCGTGGCGCCGAGCGCCGCCGCGGCGCCGAGCGCGAGCAGCAGCACGCGCCGCGGTGCGCGCCGCGCCGCGGCGCGGGCGCCCAGCGGCAGCGAACGGGTGGTCGCCATCGGGCCCGCGGCGCGTCGCTCAGGCGCGCGGCGGCGGCGCGAAGTGCCGCTCGGGGCGCGCGGCCACGTCGAACAGCGGCAGCAGCGCGGGCAGCCTGGCCTCGATGTCCTTGATGCGCGTCGGCCCGGCGGGGTGCGTCGACAGCCACTGCGGCGGTGCCTTGCCGCGCGTGGCCTCGCCCATCTTGTGCCACAGGCTGACGCCGGCGCGCGGGTCGTAGCCGGCGCGTGCGGCGAGCACGAGGCCGAGCGCGTCGGCCTCGGACTCGTCGTCGCGGCTGAACTTGAGCGACAGCAGCTGGCTGCCGTACTGCGCCGCGATGTCACCGGCCTGCCCCAGGCCGAGCAGCGCGGCGCCGCCGCGCAACAGCAGTTGCGTGCCGGTGCCCTTGGCCATGCGCTCGCGTGCGTGCTCGAGCAGCGCGTGCGCGATCTCGTGGCCCATGACGACGGCCACTTCGTCGTCGCTCAGCTGCAGCTGCGACAGGATGCCGCTGAAGAAGGCGATCTTGCCGCCCGGCATGCAGAAGGCGTTGAGCTGCCGGCTGCCCAGCAGGTTCACCTCCCAGCGCCACTGGCGTGCGCGCTCGTTGCACTCGGCGGTGAAGGGGATCATGCGCTGCGCGATGTAGCGCAGCCGCACCAGTTGCGGGTGGTTGGCCGGCGCGAGCGCGTGCTGACCCTGGGCCTCGTGCAGCAGCGCCGCGTACTGCTGCTGCGCCGAACCTTCGACGGTGCCCGCCGGCACGAGCTGCGAGACGCGCGAGCGCTTGCACTCGGCGATGGCGGCGCGCGCCGTGGCCGCCGGCGCCAGTGCGCCGGCCGCCAGCAGCCCGGTGAAGAGGCGGCGGCCATGCCGCGGGCAGCGGCAGCCGCGCGGCGGGTGGAGCAGGGCGTCTTCGTTCATCGCGATG
Source organism: Rubrivivax sp. (assembly GCA_046348125.1). Lineage (GTDB taxonomy): Bacteria > Pseudomonadota > Gammaproteobacteria > Burkholderiales > Burkholderiaceae_C > Rubrivivax. The sequence continues at coordinate 337,769 of JAXMEV010000002.1, read as the reverse complement.
TCGGATGCGGCCATTCTAGGAACCGGCAAGTGCGACGAGGTTCCGCCTGCGCCGGTGCGCGCGCGGCCTGTGCCGACCCGGGTTCCGCGCCCGGCCCGCGCCCGCGCCCGCGCCTGCGCCTGCGCCTGCGCCTGCGCCTGCGCCTGCGCCTGCGCCTGCGCCTGCGCCTGCGCCTGCGCCTGCGCCTGCGCCTGCGCCTGCGCCTGCGCCTGCGCCTGCGCCTGCGCCTGCGCCTGCGCCTGCGCCTGCGCCTGCGCCTGCGCCTGCGCCTGCGCCTGCGCCTGCGCCTGCGCCTGCGCCTGCGCCTGCGCCTGCGCCTGCGCCTGCGCCTGCGCCTGCGCCTGCGCCTGCGCTCAATCGTCGGCCGGCGCTGCCCGCAGGTCGAATTCGAGCGCGCGCACGCCCGCGCGCAGCCGCCACAGCATCACGAGCGCGGGCGCCGCGAGCACGGTGCTGAAGACGAAGAAGCCCGGCCAGCCGATCGTCTCGGCCAGCACGCCGGCCAGCGGCCCGACCCACACCCGCCCCACCGACGCGAAGGCCGACAGCAGCGCGTACTGCGTGGCGGTGAAGCGCTGGTTGCACAGGCTCATCATGAAGGCGACGAAGGCGGCGGTGCCCATGCCGCCGGAGATGTTCTCGAACGCCACCACCGCGAGCAGCCCGCCGTCGACCGGCGTGGCCTGCGCGAGCCGCACGAAGCCCCAGTCGAAGGCCGGGATCAGGGCGCCGGGCAGAACGCCCTTGCCCTCGGGGCCGAGCGTGGCCAGCCACCAGAAGCCGAGGTTGCTCACCATCTGCAGCAGGCCGAACAGCAGCAGCGCGCGCCACAGGCCCAGGCGCAGCATCAGCGCGCCGCCGGCGAGCGCGCCGCCGATCGTGAGCCACAGCCCGATCACCTTGTTGACCACGCCCACCTCGGCCAGCGTGTAGGCCATGCCCTTCAGCAAGAAGGGTGTCATGAGCGCGCCGGCGAAGGCGTCGCCGAGCTTGTACAGCACGATGAAGACGAGGAAGGCCGCCGCCTGCGGCTGGGCGAAGTAGCTCGCCAGCCCGGCGAGCAGCGTCTCGAAGCGCGCGCGCCGCGCCGCCCAGGCCGCCAGCGGCAGCGTCAGGCCGATGCCCAGCAGCAGCGTGACGAGATCGAGCCAGCGCTGGCGCAGCGGCGCCGGCAGCGCCGTGCCCTCGAGCCAGGAGCCGACGAGCGCGGCCGCGGCCGCGTGGCCGAAGCGGTCGGTGAGCCACACGCCCAGCGCCACCGCCGCCAGCACGGCTGCGAAGCCGACGACGTCGTGGCGCGCCACCGTCGGCGCGCGCGGCGGTGCCGCGAGGCGCGGCAGCGCCAGCGCCGACAGCAGCGCCGCCGCCGCCATCAGCAGCGCCATCAGGCGGTAGACCGCGGGCCACTGCCAGCCGCCGCCTTGCAGCGGATCGGTCCAGACGAAGGCGATGCCGCCCGAGAGGATCATCGCCAGCCGGTAGCCCATCACGCCGAGCGAGGCGCCCAGGCCGCGCTCGCGCGCGGGCAGCAGCTCGGTGCGGTAGGCGTCCACCACCACGTCCTGCGACGCCGACAGGAAGGCCACCGCCACCGCCAGCAGCGCGAAGGCGCGGATCGAATCGCGCGGCGAGGTGGCCGCCAGCGCGTACAGCGCGGCCGCGAGCGCGAGCTGCGTCGCCACCAGCCAGCCGCGCCGCCGTCCGGCCAGCGGCAGCTCGAAGCGGTCCATCAGCGGCGCCCACAGGAACTTGAAGGTGTAGGGCAGGCCGACGAGACTCAGGAAGCCGATCGTCGCCAGATCGAGCCCCTCGACGGTGAGCCAGGCCTGCATCGCCTGGCCGGTGAGCGCCAGCGGCAGCCCCGAGGCGAAGCCGAGCAGCGTGACGGCGCTCAGGCGGTACAGCGCCATCGGCTCGGGGCGGCCGGCAGCTTCGGCGCTGCGCTCGGCGCTGCGCTCGGCGCTGCGCTCGGTGGCGCCGGTCTCTGAGGTGGGCGAGGGCAAGATCGGCGCATCGTAAACGCCGGGCGCTTGCGAGGGCATGGGCGTGGCGGCGGGCGCGCGCGTGATCGCGAGCGTGGACGCAGGCGTGGGCGTGGGCGTGGGCGTGGGCGTGGGCGTGGGCGTGGGCGTGGGCGTGGGCGTGGGCGTGGGCGTGGGCGTGGGCGTGGGCGTGGGCGTGGGCGTGGGCGTGGACGTGGACGTGGACGTGGGCCCTCGCTTGGGCGCACCGTCCGGCCCTTGATTCGCGCTCGCCCGCACCCACCATCAGGCGCATGAGCGATGTCCGCATTCATCTGGCCTGCCCGCATTGCGGCGCCACCAACCGCGTGCCGGCCGCGCGCATCGACGACGAGCCGGTGTGCGGGCGCTGCGGCGAGCCGTTGCCGCAGAACCGGCCGCTCGAGCTGGGCGACGCCGATTTCGACGCCGTGGTCGCGGCCACGGCGCGGCCGGTGCTGGTGGACTTCTGGGCGCCTTGGTGCGGGCCTTGCCGCGCGATGGCGCCGGCCTTCGAGCAGGCGGCGCAGCAGCTCGGCGGGCGCGCCTTGCTCGTCAAGGTCAACAGCGACGACAACCCGCAGCTGTCCGCGCGCTACGGCATCCGCAGCATCCCCACGCTCGTGAAGATCGCCCAGGGCCGCGAGACGGCGCGCCAGAGCGGAGCCTTGCCGGCCGGGGCGATCGTGGCGCTGGCGGCGCGCTGACTGCCGCAGCGGCGGGGCGGCCGGATCAAGGCGCAGGCGGCGCGCTTCAACGCAGGGGCTGCAGGCGCTTCATCGCATCATCTGCGCGGCCTGCAAGACAGCACTCACGCTCCTGGCTTCGGCGCGTCGCCTGCACGCCGCAAGGCAAGGCCCGCGCACTCGCTTCAGGGCGTCGCTTGCACGCGCAGCAGCGCCGAGCCGAAGGCGTCGGAGCAGGCCGGCGCGCCCGGGCTGCCGCAGCCGGGCGGCGGCGCACCTTCGGCGAGCAGCGCCTGCAGTCTGGCGCGCCCTTCGGCGTCGAGCAGCGTGCGCATGAAGGGCCCGGCCGGCGTGGCCGGCAGCGCGGCGAGATCGCGCGGCGCGTCGGTGACGATGGCCAGCAGCGTCTCGGTGCCGGCCGGGCCGGCGGCGACGATTTCCCAGCCGCTGCCCGGCAGCTTCATCGCCTGCCCGGCGCGCACGCGGTTGTCGCCGGCCAGCGCGTTGGGGTAGAGCAGGTACAGACTCTTGCCGTCGGAGCCGGCCAGTGCGAGGTACAGCCAGCCGTCGCGCGCCGACGTGAGCGTGAGCTCGAGCGTGTCGACACCGATGCGCAGCCGCTTGCGCGCCGGCGCGAGCGCGACCTTGCGCGCCGCGTCGCGCTGCGCGTGCAGCTCGACCAGCAGCTCGGCCGGGCTGGCCAGGCGCTGCGGCAGTGCTGTGGGCGAGGCGGCGAGCTCGGGCAGCGCCGCCGCCGGCGCCGTCACCGGCAGCGGCAGCGGCAGCGGCGCGGCCTGCGCGGCCGAGGGCGCCGCCGACGGCGCGGTGGACGAGGGCAGGCTGGGCAGCAGCGCGGCCGAGGCGGCCGCGGGCAGCACCGGCGCGGCGATCGGTTGCGCTGCCGCCACCGTACCCAGCGGCGCCACGGACGCGGCAGCGGGCGCGGGCGCCGTCGTCGCAGGCAGCGTTGCCAGCGCCGGCGCCTCAGCGGCAGGCGGCTTGGCCGGCGGCTTGGCCGGCGCCGCGACCACGGGTGGTGTGGGCGCAGTCGGGGCAGTCGCCGTGGTCGCAGCGATTGGCGGGCTCGGCGTGATCGGCGTGGCGGGTGTGGTCGGCGTGGTCGGCGTGGTCGGCGTCGGCGCGAACGCCGCCGCGATGCGCGCCGGCACGAAGGCCGCATTGCCGGCCAGCACCAGGTGCTGGCCCGTGATGTCGGGGTAGCCGGCCAGGCGCCGGTCGACCTTGGCCTGCGCGCAGGCCAGGATCTCGGCCGCGGTGACGCCCCCGCTGCCGTCGCTGTCGCGCGCCTCGCCGAGCATGCAGTCGCGCCAGGCCGCCGTGGCGTGGCCGCCGGTGAGGTCGCTGTCGAAGCTCACCTCGTCGGGCCGGCTGGCCGCCACGTGCACGACGTTGCCGGCAAGCACGTTGCGCTGCTCGAGCGCGCGCTCGAGGCTGCGCGTGCGCAGGTTGCTCGGCTTGGCGCAGGCTGCCGGTGCGCCGGCGAGCGCGAACTTGGGCGTGATCGTCTCGCGCAGGCTCGAGCGCACGGTGGTGGTGCCGGCCGAGCCGGCCACGCCGCCCGAGAAGCAGGCGTCGTAGAAGACCATCATCTTGTCGGCGCGGCGCGCCATCGGGGCCAGTGCGCGCGCCAGCTCGACATTGGTGAGCGCCTGGCCGTCGGCTGCGAGCAGGCCTTCGGTGCAGCCGTCGTCCTTCACGCTCGGGTCGTACCAGCGCGTGCCGTGGCCCGAGTAGTAGACGAAGACGCGGTCGCCCTCGTGCACCCTGGCGTCGAGCGAGCGGATCGCGGCGCGGATGCGCTCGGCGCTCGCCTGGCCGTCGCGCAGCACCGTCACGTTCGCGTCGGGGATGGCCATCGCGCGCGTGAGCTGGCGTGCGCTCGTCATGTCGCGCTCGACGCCGCGCAGCACCGGGATGCGCGGATCGGTGTAGTTGCCGATGCCGATGACGAGCGCGTGCCGCGTGTTGCGCGGCTCGATCGCGCTCTGGGCGCAGGCGCTGGGCGCGGCCAGCGCGGCCAGCGCGGCCAGCGCGGCCAGCGCGGCCAGCGCGGCCAGCAAGGCGGCCCGCAACGCGGCCGTTCCGGCGGCGGGGCGTGCGGCGCCGAGCGCAGAACCACCCGCGTGCAGCGCGCTCGGCCGGCTCGGACGCGGGCCCGCGTTGCTCATGGCTGCGTCACCACGCGCACGCGCCGGTTCGCCGCGGCGCGCGGATGCTGCGGATCGGCCGGATCGGCAGAGCCGCGGCCGACGGCACGCAGCCGCTCGGGCGCCACGCCCAGCACCACCAGGTAGCCGGCCACCTCGTCGGCGCGGCGCTGCGACAGCCGCAGATTCGCCGCCGGCGAGCCGACGGCGTCGGTGTGGCCTTCGATCACGAAGCGCGCGTCGCGCAGCTCCGGCGAAGCCATCGCGGCGAACAGGTTGCCCAGCGTGCGGCCGCTCTCGGGCCGCAGGCGCGCCGAGCCGGACTCGAACGCCAGGTCGAGTGCGAGGCCGGGCGGCGGCTCGGCCGGCGTCGGCGCGATGATGGCCGCGCCGGCTGCGCCCGCCGTGCCGCCCGACGCAGCCGACGCAGCAGGCGCAGCAGACCCGGCCGGCCGCGGCCGCACCAGCAAGTTGCGCTCGAGCGGAGGGCGCAGCGCGTCGATCATCGCCTGCACGTCCGGCGCGGCCGGCTGCGCGACGGCGGCTGCCGCGGCCGCGATCAGCCCGGCCGCCGCCATCCAGCCCGGCGCGCGCCGGCGCAGCGCCTGCGGCGGCGGCCTCACGATCCGCCCCCGACGCGCACGCGCAGTTCCTGCTCGCCCTGGTGGCCCTGGTCGTCGGCGACCTGCAGGTACAACCGGTGCAGGCCCTCGGGCACCTGCGCCTGCTCGACCACGACGCCGCGCTCGCTCACGGCGGCAAAGCGCTTGAGGCGCTCGGTGAGATCGATCTTCAGCACGCCGTAGAGCACGCGGAAGCTCTCGGGGACGATGCGCGCGCCCGGCGCCGGCTCGAACGCGAGCTCGATGCGCAGCGGCGAGTGCACGGTGCCGCCCGGGTTCGGCGCGAGCACGCGGATCGCCGGCGCGCCGCGCGCCGGCAGCGCCCGCATGCGCGGCGGCTGACCCTGGCGCGCGGCGGCGGAGGCCTCGCGCGCGGCCTCGGCCGGCGAGATCAGCTCGAAGACGAGCCCGGCGGGCAGCGGCGCCTGCGCCGGCGCCGGCGCGGCCAGCAGCAAGGCGGCGAGCGCGGCCAGCAGGGCCCCGGCGGCCCGGGCGGCCCGGGTGGCCCGGGTGGCCCGGGTGGCCCGGGTGGCCCGCGCGGCCGGGGTGGCGTGCAGCGGCAAGGCGCGGCGGATGCGATGAACGAGGCTCATGCGACGGTGCGGCTGGGCGGGATGGGCGGGATGGGCGGAGGCTCGGAGCGCGCGAAGATGCGCATCACGCGGTGCGATCGGGTGCTTCGCGGGCTGTGAGCCCGCATTGTCGGCCGTGCCCGCGCCGATGCAAGAGCACAGACCAGAGGATCGCGCGGCGCGCACCGGCATGAACCGGGTGAGAGCCTGTGTGCGCGCCCTCGACCCCGGCCTTCAGGCCGGCGCGGTGCGCGGCGCCAGCCGCTGCAGCGTCGCGGCCAGGTCGGCCAGCGAAACGGGCTTCTCGTGCAGCGTGCAGCGCGGCGGCAGGATCACGCTGCGCGAGCCGGCACGGCCGCTCAGGATCACCGCCGGCACCTGCAGCTCCCACTTCTGCCGCAGCCCGGCCAGCACGGCGCGGCCGTCGGGCTGGTCCTCGCCGAGGTCGAGGTCGAACACGAGCGCGTCGGGGAAACGCAGCTGCGCGTCGAGCGCCGCCTCGAGCTGCGCGGCGGTCGCGGCGTCGACGATGGTCGCGCCCAGGCCTTCGAGCGCGGCGCGCAGCGCGCAGCGCGGCGCGTCCTCGTCGTCGAGCAGAGCGAGCAGCCAGCCGTCGAGCCGCGTGGGCGCCGGGCTGCGCGCGCCCGGCGCGGCCGGCGGTGCGCGCCGCAGCGCGGCCGGCACGAGGACGCGAAAGCGCGTGCCGCGGCCGGGCCGGCTGCGCACCGGCGCGATCGCCAGCCCGAGCTGGGCGACGAGGCCGCGCACGATCGCCAGGCCCAGGCCGCGGCCGGCACGCGCCGCCTCGGCCTCGCGCGTGCCGCTGCCCGCGGCGAGCTGCACGTAGGGCTCGAACACGAGGCCGAGCTTGTCTTCGGGAATGCCGCGGCCGTTGTCGACCACGTCGAGCACCAGGTCGCGGCCGTGCGGCCGCACGGCCAGCACCACGCGCGCCGGGCCGCGCGCCGGCACGCCGGCGCTGTAGCGCACCGCGTTGCCGGCCAGGTTCTGCACGATGCGCATGATCTGGCTGCGGTCGAGCCAGACCCAGCTCGCGTCGAGCCGGCCGTGCACGGCCAAGCGCAGCCGCGTGCGCGGATGCGTGGCCTGCAGCGCGGCGGCGACGCGGTCGAGCAGCGCGCGCAGGTTCACCGCTTCGGGGTGCGACGCGAGCATGCCCTGCTCGATCGCGCTGTACTCGCTGAACTGGTCGAGCATCGCGGCGGCGTCGTCGGCGGCCTGGAGCTGCCGGCGCAGCAGCTCGCGGCCGCGCGCGTCGGTCTCGGGGCGGCCGGCCAGTGCCTCGGCGTACAGGCGCATCGCCTGCAGCGGCTGGCGCAGGTCGTGGCTGATGCTGGCCAGCAGCCGCGTGCGCGCGCCCTGCACCTGCTGCAGCTGCGCGCCGCGCGCGTCGAGGTCGCGGATCAGCGCGTCGCGTTCGTCGAGCGCGGCGACGAGCCGCCGGTCGCTGGCGCGGATGTGCTGGCGGTCGATCCAGACGAACATCGCGACGAGCACCAGCGCCGCCAGCCACAGCGTCGGATGGTCCGACAGCACGAGGTCCCAGCCGGCGGCGGCGAGGGCGCTGGCCAGCAGCAGCGCGAGGCCGCCCTGCGCGCGCGTCTGCCAGCCCAGGCTGGCCACGCCCACGAGCAGCAGCAGCACCAGCGCCGGCGCGCTGCCGCCGGCTGCCAGGCAGACGCTGCCGAGCACGATGCCGGCGGCCAGCGCCGCGGCTTCGGCCGCGCGCGGCAGCCAGGCGAGCAGCGCCAGCAGCGCCGCCGCCGCCACGGCCCAGGCCCAGGTCAGCGCCGCGCTGCCCAGGCCAGGCCAGCCCAGACGCCGACGCAGCAACTCCAGCCCGCCGAAGTCGTACGGCAGCAGCCATTCGAGCCGGCTCTGCAGCGCGAGCGCGAGCACGCCGATGGCCACGAGCGCGAGCCCGAAGCGCCTGCGCCGCTGCGGCAGCCGGTGCGCGATCTGCGTCGTGCTGTCGGCGGCCGGCGTCATCGCTGCTTCGCGAGGAACGAAGGGCCGTTCCCGAGTTCCTCGACCCCCTCGGGGGGCGGGCTGGGCGACAGCCCGGCCCTGGGGGCCGTCAGTTCTCTTGCAGGCGGCATGAATCACGCCCGCGATTCATGTCTCGGCGGGCGCTCACGGCGGCGCCGCCGGCAGCACCGAGGGCACGCGATAGCCCTTCTGGCTGAGCAGCACCAGCAGCTTGGTGCGGTTGGGCGCGCCGAGCGCCTGCAGCGCGGCCGTGATGTGCTTCTTCACGACGACCTCGGAGCGCTCGAGCAGGCGCGCGATCTCCTTGTTGCGCAGACCCTGCACGACGTAGCCCAGCACCTCGATCTGGCGTTCGGTGAGGCCGAGCGCGGCCAGCGTGGCGAGCTCGCGCCCGCCGGCTGCCGGCGGCGCCGCCAGGCCGCCCGAGACCGAGCGCGGCAGATGGATGCGGCGCTCGACGAGCACACCGGTGAGCGCATCGCGCAGCTCGGCCGGCGACGCTGCCTTCGAGATGAAGCCCATCGCGCCGGCGTCGAGCGCGGCGAGCACGGTGTCGCGGTCGTCCTGTGCCGATAGGATGACCACCGGCACGTAGGGGAAGTCCTCGCGCAGCCGGCGCAACCCGACCAGGCCGTGCACGTCCGACAGCGTGAGGTCGAGCAGCACGAGGTCGAAGCGGCCCGCGCCCTGCAGCGCCTGCACGGTTTCGGCCAGCGAGCCGGCCAGGTGCACGCGCAACTGCGGCAGCACTTCGCCCAGCAACAACTGCAGGCCGTGGCGCACCAGGCCGTGGTCGTCGGCGAGCAGGACCGAACCGTGGGGATGGGGGGTCATCGGCTGAGGCTGATGTCGCGCCGCCGGCCGGCGGCGCAGGCCACACGCAGGCCGGCAAGGTATCACGCGGCGGCGGCACCGGCTATACCTCGGGCTCCTCGACGCCCGGCCGGCCGGCAGGTCCAATGGCGGCACCGGCAGGGCGTGGCTTGCTGCGCATCCTGCCGGTGGCCGGGCGCCTCCGCCCGGCGCGTTCGCCTACCATTGACGCCCACGAGCCGTGAGGCTCACCGTTTGCGAAGAGGTACCGCCATGAAGACCGCCACCCGAGTCGTCCTTGCGCTGCTCGGCGCGCTGCTCGCCTGCAGCGCCGGCGCGCAGGAGAAGGTCCTGCGTGAAGGCCAGGTCACCGAGCGCGCGCTCGTCGACGCGCTGGCGCCGCCTGCGGCCGCCGCCTCCGCCGCCGAGGAGCCGATGCGCATGCGCAGCTTCCGCCCGGCGGTGCGCCCGGCGGCCGTGGCGGGCGCCACCGCGGCGGCCGGCGCCGCCGCTGCTCCGCAGGGCGGGCGTGCCTCGATTCTCGTCACCTTCGTCACCGATTCGGCCGAGCTCACCGGACGTGCCAAGAGTGCCCTGGACGTGCTGGCCAACGCGATGAAATCCGAGCGCCTGGCCGGCGTGCGCTTCACGATCGAGGGCCACGCCGATCCGCGCGGCGGCGAGGAATACAACCAGAAGCTTTCGACCGCGCGCGCCGAGACGGTGCGCCAGTACCTGATCGGCCACGCCGGTCTGCCCGCCGAGCGGCTCGACGCCGTCGGCAAGGGTTCGAGCGAGCTGCTCAACAAGAGTGACGTCACCGCGCCCGAGAACCGCCGCGTGACGATCGTTTCGAAAGCGAACTGAGCGGCATGATCGGGCCCTGCGCGGGGCCCCAGGCAGGGCGCCGCGCCCGGCTTCAGCCGGCCGCGGCGCGCTGGCGCGCGAAGTCGACGAACCAGTCGATGCTCGCCGCGTCGGCCATCGCGTCGCGGTTGAACACCGTGGCAGGGTCGGCACCGAGCAGCAGCTTCTTGACCGGCAGCTCCATCTTCTTGCCCGACAGCGTGCGCGGGATCGCGGTCACCTGGAACACCTCGTTGGGCACATGGTGCGGCGAGAGCGCGGCGCGGATCGCCGCCTTCAGGCGCGCGCCGAGCGCGGCGTCGAGCAAGACGCCCTCGCGCAGCACGACGAACAGCGGCATCCAGCTCGCGCGGCCGAGGTACTCGAGGTCGACCACCAGGCTGTCGAGCACTTCGGGCAGCGCCTCCACCGCGCGGTACAGCTCGGCGGTGCCCATGCGGATGCCGTGGCGGTTGATCGTGGTGTCGCTGCGACCGTAGATCACCGCGCCCACCGCGCGGCCCTGGCCGGGGAAGTCGTGCGGCACGAGGCGGATCCAGTCGCCGTGGCGCCAGACGCCGGGGAACATGTCGAAGTAGCTCTCGCGGTAGCGCCGGTTGCCGTCGTCGCCCCAGAAGAAGAGCGGCATCGAGGGCAGCGGCTTGGTGCACACCAGCTCGCCCACCTCGTCCAGCAGCGACCGGCCGTCTTCGCTCCAGGCCTCGACCGCCGCGCCCAGGCAGCGGCATTGCATCTCGCCCTTGATCACCGGCAGCAGCGGATGGCCGGCGACGAAGGCGCCGGCGAAGTCGGTGCCGCCGCTGATCGGGGCGATCCAGATGTCGCGCCCGCCCGGCTTGGGTAGGTGGTCCCAGATCCACTGGTAGCACTCCTCGGACAGCGGCGAGCCGGTGGAGCCGATGGCGCGCAGACGCGACAAGTCGGCCTCGCGCATCGGCTCGACGCCGGCCTTCAGGCAGCTCGCGAAGAACGCGGCGCCGGCGCCCAACCAGCTGACCCCGGCCGCGCCGGCGAAGCGCCAGAGCACGCCCCAGTCGGCCGGCCTGCCGCTGGCCGGCGCCGGGCCGCCGGGGCTGCCGTCGTACAGGCAGATCGTGGTGCCGCCGAGCAGCGCGCCGGCCTGCAGGTTCCACATGATCCAGCCGGTGGTGGCGAACCAGTGGAAGCGCTCGCCGTTCACCGCCGAGGCCGCGACATCGTTGTGCAACACCATGCCCTTGAGGAATTCGAGCATCACGCCGCCGTGGCCGTGCACGATGGCCTTGGGCAAGCCGGTGGTGCCGCTCGAGTAGACGATCCAAAGCGGGTGCTCGAAGGGCAGCCAGTCGGGCTGCCAGTCGGCCGCCGGCGCAGCGGCGATGCAGTCGGCCCAGGCGTGCGCCGCACGCCCGGGGGCCGCGAACGCCTCGGGCGCGTGCGCCGGGTCGAGCTCGGCGTGCAGCACCACGTGGCGCAGGCTCGGCAGCCCGGCCAGCACCTCATGCAGCACGCCGCGCCGGTCGTGCGCGATGCCGCCCCAGGTCTGGCCGTCGACGCAGACGAGCACCTTCGGTTCGATCTGACGGAAGCGGTCGAGCACCGCCACCGGGCCCATGTCGGGCGAGCACACCGACCAGATTGCGCCCACGCTCGCGCAGGCGAGCAGGGCCACCACGGCCTGCGGCGCGTTGGGCAGGAAGGCGACGACGCGATCGCCGCGCCCGACGCCCATCGCGCGCAGGGCGGCGGCGAAGGCGCCGACCTGGCGGCGCAACTCGGGCCAACCGATCTCGGCAGGCGCGACCATGCGCTCGTTCTGGTACACGATCGCCGGATGCCCGGCCGTATGCGCGGCGTCGGCGTGACGCAGCGCCTGGCGCGCGAAGTTCACCTGCGCGCCGGGGAACCAGCGCGCCCCGGGCATCACCGGCGCTTCGAGCACGTAGCGCCAGGGCGTGGGCGATTCGATCGCGAAGAACCGCCACAGCGAAGACCAGAAGCCCTCGAGGTCGCTCGTGCTCCAGCGCCACAGCGCCTCGTAATCGGCGAACTCGAGGCCGCGCTCGGCGCGCAGCCAGTCCTGGTAGGCGGCGATGCCGGCCAGGCGCGCGCCCATCGCGGCGCCCGTCATGCCGCGGCGGCCCCGCGCTGCGCGCGCCCGGCCGGGTCGATGTCGATGTACTTCCAGAACTCGCGCACGAAGATGTTGCGGTGATAGCCCAGCACCCAGGGCTGCACGAGGTCGGTGAAGACGCGGTGCACGTGGATCTTGTAGGGCATGTAGGCGATCATGAGCTTGGCCGCCTCGGTCATGACAGCTTGGCGCTCGGGCGTGTCGGCCATCTCGCGCTGGCGCTCGTACAGCGCGTTGAACGCCGGCAGATCGAAGCGCGCATGGTTGGCCTGGCCCTTGTTCGGCCCGTAGCCGAGCGCGAGGAAGGTGTCGGCGTCGGGCGCGCCGGCGCTCCAGCCCACGCCCCACATCATCAGCTTGCCGGCGCGGCTGGCCTTGAGGTTCTCGGGCCACTTCGCGGTCTTGAACTCGATGCGGATGCCGATCGCGTCCATGTTCTGCTTCCACTGCTCGATCAGCTGGCGGCTGGCCTGGTCGGGGCTGGTGGCGTACTCGAGCACGAGCGGCGCGCCGTCGGGCTGCTCGCGCCAGCCGTCGCCGTTGTGGTCGACGTAGCCGTACAGGTCGAGCAGGGCCTTGGCGCGCGCGCGGCTGAAGTCGCTCATCTCGCTCTTGAACTTCGGGTCGTAGCCCCAGGTCTCGGGCGCGAGCGGCCCCTGCGCGGGAATGGCCTGGCCGCGGCGCACCAGGCGTATCTCGCGCTCGACGTCCACCGCCAGCGCGATCGCGCGGCGCAGCGCCACCTTGGCCGGCGTGTAGCCGCCCACCAGCGGATGCTCCATCGCGAAGTAGCTCACCGCGACGTCGGCGCGCGGGTAGCGCACCATGCGGATGCCCTTGCGGGCGAGGTTGGGCGCGAGCCGGTTGTTCGGGAAGGCCACCGGCGCGAATTCGGCCGGCACGTTCTCGGCGATGTCCTGCTCCTCGTTCAAGAAGGACAGCCAGCGCGGCTGCGGCTCCTCGATCACCGAGATCACGACCTCGTCGACGAACGGCAGCCGCCTGCCGTTGAACTGCGCGGCCACCTCGGCCAGCCGGGCGTCGCCGGCCGGCGGCTGCTCGGCGTAGCGCACCTCGCGATAGCCCGGATTCTTCGCCAGCACGATGCGCGAACTGCGCTTCCAGTCCTTCAGGCGATAGGGCCCGGTGCCCACCGGGTGCTCGCCGATATGGTCGCCCCAGGCCTCGACGACTTCGCGCGCCAGCGCGCCGGTGAACGAGCCGTCGGCGAAGTTGTACAGAAAGCGCGGCGAGGGGGTCGCGAGCCGGATCTCGAAGGTGTAGCGGTCGAGCGCGCGCAGGCCTTCGACCGGCGTGTCGTAGTCGAAGGGCTTCTTCGCGTCGAGCAGGCGCCGGCGCAGCTCCGACAGGCCGAGGATCTTCGCGTTCTCGAGCACGTACAGGCCGCCGCTCTTCCAGCGCGGGTCGTAGTGGCGCTTGATCGAGTAGACGTAGTCCTCGGCAGTGAGCTCGCGCCGCGCGCCCTTGAACGCCGGGTCGTCGGCGAAGAAGATGCCCGGCCGGATGCGGAAGGTGAAGGTCTTGAAGTCGGGCGAGACCTCGGGCATCGCCGCCGCGGTGTTGGGCCGCAGGCGCGCCGGCCGGGCGAGGAATTCGTACTCGAGCGGCGCGTCGAAGATGCCGGCGACGATGGTGCGCGAGTACAGGTCGGTGATCTGCGCCGGATCGAAGCTGGTCTCGGCGACCGGAAAGGCGTAGCGCAGCACCTTGGGCGCGCCGGCGCCCTGCGGCGCAGCGGCGGCGAGCGCGGGCAGCGCCCGGCCGCCGAGCGCGAGCGCGCCGGCGGCGAGCAGCGCGCGGCGCGGCACGGAATCGGGTCTGGAATCGTCCATCGGGTTCGCTCCTGGCGTGGCGCGGATGCCTGCATCGCCGCGAGCCGACAGTCTAGGGCGCGCGTAGGCGCACGAGGAGGGCGCGCGCCGCGCCCCCCTTGCGGGGAAAGCCCGCGCCGGCGGCGCGCAGGCGCCCCCTACACTCGCGCATCCTGAAGACCTCCCGGCGCCGCCCACGAAGCGGCCGACCGGAGCGCGCAGCCGATGGCGGCCTATCTCATCCGACGTCTGTGGCAGATGATCCCCACGCTGGCCGGCGTGGTGCTGCTGGTGTTCTTCCTCTTCAAGTACTTCGGCGGCGACCCGGCCGAGGTGCTGGGCGGCCTGAACGCCAGCCCCGAGCAGATCGCGGCCATCCGCCGGCAGCTCGGCCTGGACGAGCCCACCTGGTACCAGCTCTGGCTCTTCGTCAAGCAGATCGTCACCTTCGACTGGGGCAAGAGCTGGGCCACCAACGAGGCGGTGGGCAACCTGTTCGCGACGCGGCTGCCGGCCACGCTCACCGTGATGACGCCGATCCTGCTGCTCGACGTCACGCTGGCGCTGCCGATCGCGATGTGGGTGGCCTACCGGCGCGGCAGCCTCACCGACCGCGCCATCACCGTCGCCACCACGGTGGCGCTGTCGATCAGCTTTCTCGTCTACGTGATCGTCGGCCAGTACCTCTTCGGCTTCCAGCTCGGCTGGTTTCCGGTGCAGGGCTGGAGCGACAGCACGCTCACCAACTTGCTGCGCTACGTGCCGCTGCCGGTGATGCTGGCGGTGGCGGTGGGCATCGCGCCGCAGACGCGCCTGTACCGCAGCTTCCTGCTCGACGAGCTCGGGCACGACTACGTGCGCACGGCGCGCGCCAAGGGCCTGAGCGAAGGCGTGGTGCTGTTCCGCCACGTGCTGCGCAACGCGCTCATCCCGATCCTCACCAACATCGGGCTGCAGCTGCCGGGCATCTTCGTCGGCAGCTTCCTGATCGAGGTCTTCTTCTCGATCCCGGGCCTGGGCCGCGAGGTGCTGCTGGCCGTCAACCGCAGCGACTTCCCGGTGATCCAGGCGGTGACCGTGTACCTGGCCGTGCTGACGATGCTGATCAACCTGGCGACCGACCTCGCGTACAAGCTCGCCGATCCGCGCGTGGTGCTCAAGTGAGCGCCGTGCTCGCCGCCGCCGCCCGGCGCGAACCGGCCGAAGAACGCAGCGAAGGCGTCTGGCACGCCGCCTGGCGGCGCTTCCGCGCCGACCGCGTCGGGCTCGCGTCGCTCGTCGTCGTCGCCGGCTTCGTGCTGCTGATCGCGCTGGCCGCCGTGGGCCTCGTCGCCGCCGACTGGCAGGCCGAGGTCGGCGTGCCGAATGCGCCGCCCACGCTGCTGGGGCCGCGGCCGGCGGCGGCGCTGGGCGCGATCGAGTCGCCCAAGGGCCCGGACGTCGACCTGTCGGCGGTCGACCCGCTGGCGCCGCGCTACGCCGAATGGGCCGCGCGCGCCAAGACCTACCGCACGAGCGAGACGCCCAAGCGCGAGACGCTGGCCTTCGGCGGCGACCGCCTCGGCCGCGACGTGCTGGCCAAGGCCGTCAAGGGCACCGAGATCTCGGTCTTCGTCGGCGTCGCGGCGGCCGTCAGCGCCACGCTGCTGGGCACGCTGCTGGGCGCCTTCGGCGGCTTCTTCGGCGGCAAGGTGGCCGACTTCCTCGAATGGGTCTACAACGTCTTCGAGAGCATCCCCAACATCTTGCTCATCTTCGCCTTTGCCGCGGTGGTGGGGCGCGGCGTGCAGAGCGTGGTCGTGATCCTCGCGCTCACCGGCTGGACCGGCATGTACCGCCAGGTGCGCGCCGAGTTCATGAAGCACCGCTCGCGCGAGTACGTGCGCGCGGCCGAGGCCATCGGCGCCAGTGCCGCGAGCCGCATGTTCCGCCACATCCTGCCCAACGTCAGCCATGTGATCCTGGTGCGCATGAGCCTGCTCGCGGTGGGCTTCATCAAGGCCGAGGTGATCCTGTCGTACCTGGGCCTGGGCGTGCGCGTCGACCAGGTGAGCTGGGGCACCATGCTGGCCGAGGCGCAAAGCGAGCTGATCCTCGGCTACTGGTGGCAGCTCGCCACCGCAACGCTGTTCATGGCGGTGTTCGTGACCGCCTTCTCGCTCGCCACCGACGCCTGGCGCGATGCGCTCGACCCGAAGCTGCGGGGGCTCGAATGAACGAGGCGCCGCCGAGCCCGCTGCCCCCGCTGCCGCCTGAAGCGCCCGCGCCCGGGGCGCCGGCATCGGCTTCGGCCCTGCTCGCGATCCAGGATCTGCGCGTCGCCTTTCGCATGGGCCGCGGCGTGCTGGCCGAGGCCGTGAAGGGCGTGAGTTTCGACGTGCCCGAGAACGCCACCGTGGCGCTGGTGGGCGAGTCGGGCTCGGGCAAGAGCGTGACCGCGATGTCGGTGCTCAATCTGCTGCCCGACAACGCCGTGCGCCGCGGCCGCGTGCTGTGGCAGGGGCGCGATCTGCTGCGCGCCGGCCTGCGCGAGCTGCAGGCGCTGCGCGGCAAGGACATCGCCTGCGTGTTCCAGGATCCGATGGGCTCGCTCAACCCGGTGCTCGACGTCGGCCGCCAGTTGCGCGAGCCGCTGGTCAAGCACCTGGGCCTGGGCCGCGCGGCGGCGACCGAGCGCGCCGAGGCCTTGCTGGCCGAGGTCGGCATCCCCGAGCCGAAGCGGCGCCTGGCGAGCTATCCGCACGAGCTCTCCGGCGGCCAGCAGCAGCGCGTGATGATCGCGATGGCGCTGGCCTGCGAGCCCAGGCTGCTGATCGCCGACGAGCCGACCACGGCGCTCGACGTGACGATCCAGCGCCAGATCCTCGAGCTGCTCGCGCGCTTGAAGCGCGAGCGGCGCATGAGCGTGCTCTTCATCAGCCACGACCTCGGCCTGGTCGGCGAGATCGCCGACCAGGTGGTGGTGATGCGCGCGGGCATCGTGCGCGAGCAAGGGCCGGTGGCGCGCATCTTCGAGCAGCCGGCCGACGCGTACACGCGTGCCCTGCTGGCCTGCCGCCCGAGCCTGGCAGGCAACCCGGCGCGGCTGATGGTGATCGACGACCACATCGCGGCCGACCGGGCCGCCGCGCGCGGCGAGGCCGGCGCGGCGCGCGCCCAGGCCCGGGCCAAGGATGCGCAGGCGCCGGTCGTGCTGCAGGTGCGCGCGCTCGCCAAGAGCTTCTGGCTGCGCCAGGGCCTGTTCGGCAAGCGCGAGTTCAAGGCCGTGCAGGACGTCAACTTCGAGCTGCGCCGCGGCCACACGCTGGGCGTGGTGGGCGAGTCGGGCTCGGGCAAGACGACGATGGGCCTGACCTTGCTGCGGCTGCACGAGCCGACGAGCGGCGAGGTCGTCTTCGACGGCAAGAACCTGCTCGCGCTCGGCGACCGCGAGCGCCAGGCGATGCGCCGGCGCATCCAGATCGTGTTCCAGAACCCCTACGCCAGCCTCAACCCGCGCTTCACGATCGGGCAGACGCTGGTCGAGCCGATGGCCATCCACGCCATCGGCCAGGGCACCGCCGAGCGCGAGCAGCGCGCGCGCCGCCTGCTCGAGAAAGTGGGGCTGGACGGCAGCGCCTTCGGCAAGTACCCGCACGAGTTCTCGGGCGGCCAGCGCCAGCGCGTGGCGATCGCGCGCTGCCTCACGCTCGAGCCCGAAGTGCTGGTGCTCGACGAGGCGGTGAGCGCACTCGACGTCAGCGTGCAGGCGCAGGTGCTCAACCTGCTGAAGGACCTGCAGGACGAGCTCGGCCTGGCCTACGTCTTCATCAGCCACGACCTGGCGGTGGTGCGCTTCATCGCCGACGAGGTGCTGGTGATGAAGGACGGCCGCGTCGTCGAGCAGGCGAGCGCGGCGGCGATCCTGGCCGCGCCGCGCGAGGAGTACACGCAGCGGCTGCTGGCGGCCATCCCGCGCGGCTGGCCGAGCGCGCGCCGCGCGTCGACGGCCGACCCGAGCGCATGAACCACGGCAGGGAGCGGCGCGCGGCCGGCGCCGGCGCAGACACCCGCAGATGATGCGACGCGGATTGCGCCAGGTCTTCGCCTGGGCCTGGCTGGCCAGTGCCTGGGCTTCGCACGCCCAGACCGGCGCGCCGCCTCCCGCCGCGCCGGCGAGTGCCGCCGCGGCCTCGCGCCCTGCGGCCGCGGCTCCGCGCGCGGCGGCCTCGGCGCCAGGCGCTGCCGGCGCGGCCAGCGCGGCCAGCGCGCCGCGGCCCGCGGCGGCGGCCATTGCGCCGCGCGCGGCGGCGTCCGCCTCGGCCGGCGCCGAGCGCATCGAGATCACCGGCGGGCGCGACTCCGACACCGAGCAGCGCCGCCAGTCCACGGCCGCCAAGATCGTGATCGGGCGCGAGGAGATCGACAAGTTCGGCGACGCCACGCTGGGCGAGGTGCTGCGCCGCCTGCCCGGCGTGACGACGCCGGGCGCACCCGGACGCGGCGGGCCGCCGCGCATGCGCGGCCTGGGCAGCGGCTACACGCAGCTCCTCATCGACGGCCAGCGCGTGCCGCCCGGCTTCAGCCTCGAGCAGCTCACGCCCGAGCAGGTCGAGCGCATCGAGATCCTGCGCGCGCCCACCGCCGAGACCGGCGCGCGCGCCATCGCCGGCACCATCAACATCATCACGCGCGAGGGCTTCAAGAAGCGCATCAACGACCTGCGCCTCGGCCTGGGCTACGAGCACGGCCGCGTCGCGCCCGGGCTCACCTGGACGCGCAACGACAGCGTCGACGACTTCGTCTACAACGTATCGACCTCGCTGTTCCTGCCGCGCCGGCGCAGCGCCGGGCACGGCACGGTCACCGACACCGACCTCGCCCGCGGTGCGCTGGTGGGCGCGCAGGAGACCACCAGCCTCGGCGAGGAGCGGCGCACCGGCCTGTCGCTGAGCGGCCGCCTGCAGTGGCGGCTGGGCGAGAGCGGCGACTCGCTGACGCTGATGCCCACGCTGTTCGCCAACCGCGGCCGCACGCACAGCGACTTCACGCTGGCGCAGACGCTGCCGGCCGCGCTGCCCGCCTATGACTACGGCAGCAGCACGGCCGACAGCCACTTCACCAACCTGCGCCTGGGCGGCCAGTGGCGCCAGCGCCTGGGCGCCGACGGGCCGCGCCTGGAGCTCGGCGGCCATGTCGGGCGCTGGCAGTCGAACAACCGCAGCGAACGCGAGGAATACCGCAACGGCGGCGCGCTGCTGCGCCGCACCGACGACGAGCGGCGCACGCGCGAGAGCTCGGCGCTGCTCACGCTCAAGGCCAGCGGCCTGGCCGGCACCGAGCCGGGCCGCGAGCACAGCCTCGTGGCCGGCGCCGAGATCGAGGGCGTGCAGCGCCACGAGGAGCGCACGCTGCTGCAGGACGGCCTGCCGCAGCTGCTCGATTTCGGCGACACCTTCGAGGCCTCGACGCTGCGCCTGGCCGGCTACCTGCAGGACGAATGGCATCTCGACGCCCACTGGGCCTTCCACGCCGGCCTGCGCTGGGAGGGCATCACGACGCGCGGAGACGCCGGCGGCGGCGTGCGCCCCGTCAACCGCAGCAGCGTGTGGACGCCGCTCGTGCATCTGCTGTGGAAACCCGACCCGAAGCAGCGCGACCAGGTGCGGCTGTCGCTCACGCGCAGCTACCGCGCGCCGCCCACCTGGGCGCTGATCGCGCGCCCGTCGATCAACAACCGCTTCCCGGCCGACCAGGGCAGCAACCAGCCCAATTCACCCGACAGCGCCGGCAACCCCGGGCTGCGCCCCGAACTGGCCACCGGCCTGGACCTCGCGTTCGAGCGCTACCTCGAAGGCGGCGGCATCCTCACGGCCAACCTCTTCCACCGCAACATCCGCAACCTGATGCGCAGCGTCATCACGCTGGAGACGGTGTCGTGGAGCGCATTCCCGCGCTGGCTGTCGCGCCAGCAGAACATCGGCGACGCGGTGACGCAGGGCATCGAGCTCGAAGCCAAGTACCGGCTCGACCAGCTCGTGGCCGGCGCCACGCCGGTCGAGCTGCGGCACAACCTCGCGCTGTACCGCTCGCGCGTCGAGGGCGTGCGCGGCCCCGACAACCGGCTCGACCAGCAGGCCAAGGCCAGCGCCAACCTCGGCGCCGACTACCGCCTGCGCGGCTGGCCGCTCACGCTGGGCGGCAACTTCAACTGGGTGCCCGGCTACCGCACGCAGACGGCCGACGACCGCGCCGTGACGGTGAGCGGCAAGCGCGTCGTCGACGTCTTCGCGCTGTGGACCATCGGCCCCGAGGTCGCGCTGCGGCTGCTGGCCAACAACCTCGGCGCCTACGGCTACGCCAGCAGCACCGACTTCGACTACGCCGACCCGGCCAGCGGCGTGCCGCTGCGCGAGACCTCGCGCAGCTGGGGCCCGAGCTACACGAACTGGCAGCTGCGGCTCGAGCTGAAGCTCTAGGAGCGTCGGCTGCACACGCTCCCAGCCGGGGGCGGGATGCTCCGGAGGCGGCGCTGCCGTGCGCCGCGGGACACTCGCGGTCTTCGAGACGCCTGCACGGAGACCCTGCCGATGAGCCTCACCCGTCGCCGCCTGCTGCTGGCTGCCGCCGCGCCGGCGCTCCTGCCCCCGGCCGCGCGCGCCCAGGGCGGCTGGCCGACGAAGCCGGTGCGCATCGTGGTGCCCTTCACGGCCGCCGGCACCACCGACTTGCTGGCGCGCGCGCTCGCGCCCGAGTTCGCGCGCGTCTTCGGCCAGCCCTTCGTCGTCGACAACAAGCCGGGCGCAGGCGGCAACACCGGCGCCGCCGAAGTCGCCAAGGCGCCGCCCGACGGCTACACCTTCCTCATGGGCACCGTCGGCACGCACGCCATCAACCCCAGCCTGTACCCGAAGATGCCCTACGACCACGTGAAGGACTTCGTGCCCGTCACGCTGGTGGCCGGCGTGCCCAACGTGCTGGTCGTGAACCCGGCGATGGCGCGGCGCAACGGCATCGCGTCCGTGGCCGATCTGGTGCGCGTGCTCGAGGCCAACCCGGGCCGGTTCAATGTCGCGAGCTCGGGCAACGGCACCTCGATCCACCTCGCCGCCGAGCTGTTCAAGGCCATGACCGGCACCTTCATGGTCCACATCCCCTACCGCGGCTCGGGGCCGGCGCTCGTCGACCTGATGGGCGGCCAGATGGACCTGATGTTCGACAACCTGCCCTCGGCCATGCCGCACATCCGGAGCGGCAGGCTCGAGGCGCTGGCGGTGACGAGCGCGGTGCGCAGCAGCGCCCTGCCCGACCTGCCCACGGTGGCCGAGGCCGGCGGGCCGATGCTCGCGGGCTACGAGGCGAGCTCCTGGTTCGGCCTGCTGGCGCCGGCGCACACGCCGATGGAGATCGTCAACCGGCTGCAGGCCGAGACGGCCAAGGCGCTGGCGACGCCGGCGATCAAGGAGCGGCTGCAATCGCAGGGCGCGATCCCGAGCGGCATGACGAGCGCCGAATTCGCCCGCCTGATCGACGCCGAGACGAAGAAGTGGGGCAAGGTCGTCCGCAGCTCCGGGGCCAAGGTCGATTGAGCCGGGTGGGCGACGGTGCGGCGCCGGGCCGCCTTCGCCCCCTGATCTGCGCACCCCTGGTTCAGGGGGGCGCAGGGCATGCACCGGCCCAGCGGCGCACCCTCGTTGCTAGACTCGGCGCAAGCCCTCCGTTGGCCTCAGGGCCGACAGCCGCTGCGCTTCGGATCGGGCTGCCCATTGCGCCGGGGCCGTCGGGCGCCGCCCGTGTGAGCGCGTTGCAGGAGCAAGACCCATGACATCGAGAGCATTCCTCTCCGACCCGCTGCGGGCCTGTGCAGCGATCGCGCTCGGCGCCGCGCTGGCCGGCGCTGCCGTCCAGGCCGTGGCGGCCGGCGGCATGACGGCGCAGCCGCCGATCTGGACCTCGAATGGCCTGAGTCCGCTGACGTCCAACGTCACCGATCCGGTCAACTGGCGCCTGGATCCAGGCGCCAGTTTCAACGGCGTGGCCAACGCCTTCGACGGCACGGCGCTGCTGCTGTTCAAGGTCAGCACGGACTCCTACACCTACGCCTGCAGCGGCTCGCTGATGCCGGGCGGCGAGTACGTGCTCACGGCCGGGCACTGCGTCACCAACATGACGTCGATGACCGTCAACTTCGGTTGGTACAACGGCGCGGCGCTGCAGACGCGCACCGTGCTGAGCGCGACGACCGCGCCGGGCTGGGTCGACTTCAAGACCAATGCCGACCAGGGCAACGACCTCGCGCTCGTCAAGCTCGACCAGAAGGTGAGCGGGCTGCACACCTACGCGTTGAGCACGACCAACGACGTCGGCAAGGCCTACCTTATGACGGGCTACGGCACCGTCGGCACCGGCAACTCGGCCAGTGCGCCCGGCTGGGGCGATTCGAACTACGGCCACTACGGCTGGAACGTCGCCGAAGTGACGAGCAAGGACTTCAACAAGGCCGCCGGCAGCTACTACGGCCCGAGCTGGGGTTACAACCCTGCGTACTACACCGGCACCACCTACATGTCGGACTTCGACAACGGCGTCGCGGCCAACAACACCTTGGGCCTGCTTGCCACGACGTTCACGGGCAACTGGACGAGCGACAAGGGCATTGCCGGCGAGGCACTGATCGCAGGCGGCGACTCGGGCGGCGGCGACTTCATCTGGGACGGCTCGCAATGGGTGCTGTCGGCGGTGCATTCCTGGGGCTGGAACAACGTCTGCGGCGATCTCAACATCACGCCGAACTGCGACTTCAACACCACCAACACCTCGAGCTTCGGCGACCTCTCGGGCTCGACTGCGGTGTTCTCGCACATCGGCTGGATCCAGTCGGTGACCGGCGTGCCCGAGCCCGCGACCAACGTCATGCTGGCGCTCGGCCTGCTCGGCCTGGGCGGCATGGCGCGGCGGCGCGGCGCGCGCTCGTCCCACGGCGCAGCCTGATCGGCTGCGGCCGGCGCGCTTCGCGTCGCGGCCAGCCAGCCTCTGCGTCGAGGCCAACGGCGGGCCGCCGCACTTCGGGCGGCGCCTGCGCTGCCGAGCAGCGCGCTACGGCTCGAGCGCGCGCCGCACGCTGCCGCCGGCGGCCGCGAGCAGCGCCTCGGCGCCCGCGGCGTCGACGCCGCGGCGCAGCATCACGATCGCGGTCTTGACCCGGCGGCCGCAGGCTGCGAGCGCGGCGCGTGCGGCCGCCTCGTCGGCGCCGCCGGCCAGCATGGTGAGCGCGAGCGCGCGGCGCTCGAGCTTGGCGTTGGTGGCGCGCAGGTCGACCATCAGCGGGCCGTAGGTCTTGTTCAGACGCACCATCAGGCTGCTGCTGAAGCTGTTGAGCGCGATCTTCTGCGCCGTGCCGGCCTTCAGCCGCGTGCTGCCCGAGATCACCTCCGGCCCGGTCGCGAGCACGACGGCGATCTCGGCCGCGGCCGCCAGCGCCGAGCCGGGGTTGTTGACGACGGCGACGGTGAGCGCGCCGGCGGCGCGCGCGGCCTCGGCCACGCCGAGCGCATAGGGCGTGCTGCCCGAGGCGGCGACGAGCAGCACGACGTCCTGCGGCGTCGGCGCGAGCGCGGCCAGGTCGGCGGCGCCCTGCGCGCGGTCGTCCTCGGCGCCTTCGACGGCGACGAACATCGCGCCCGCGCCGCCGGCCAGCAGCGCGCAGGCGCGCTCGCGCGGCCAGGAGAAGGTGGGCAGCAGCTCGACGCTGTCGAGCACGCCCAGGCGGCCGCTGGTGCCGGCGCCGGCGTAGACCAGCCGTCCGCCGGCTTGCAGGCGCGGCAGCGCGGCGTCGACCGCCTGCGCCAGCGCCGGCGCTGCGCGCGCCACGGCGGCCGCCGCCTCGGCCTGGTCGGCGACGAAGGCCTGCACGAGCGCGGGCGTGTCGTAGCCGTCGAGCTCGGCGTGCGCCGGGTGCGGGGCTTCGGTGGCGGGGGCTTGCATAGGCGGCGGAGGTTCAGGGCGCAAGCCGAATGATGCGCCGCTCGCTCGCCAGGCCGGTGCCGCTCACCGCCGCCACGGCGAGGCGCTCGGCGCCGGCCGCATCCTGCAGCGTCTCGCCGGGCGCGGCGACCGCGAACTGCCAGACGCCGGCGACGCGCCGCCACACCGCCCAGCGCGCCGGCGCCGCGCCCGCGGGCCGCACGCGCACGCGCGTGCCTTGCAGCGCGAGCCGGGGCGCGGCCGGCGCCGGCTCGCCCAGCCAGGGCGTGGCCGGCGGCAGCGCGGCCTGCGCATAGGGGCCGAACTGCAGCAGCGTCGCCACGCGGTCGCGGTCCTGCAGCAGCGCGGCCATGCTGAAGTGGATGTGGCCCGAGGCCGCCGGCCGCGCGCGCAGCAAGGCGATCTGGTCGAGCAGCTCGCGCGCCGGCCAGGCGCGCGGGCCGGCGGGCTCGGCCGCCGAGGCGCGCACGCTGCTCGTGAACAGGCCCGGCCAGAGATGACGCTGGCGGCGGTTGCCGGCGATCCAGCCGTCGAGCAGCAGCGCGAAGTCCTGGCCGGCGCGGCCGATCGGCCAGTACAGCTGCGGCGCGAGGTAGTCGAGCCAGCCTTCGTCGAACCAGCGCTCGACGTCGGCGTAGAGCTTGTCGTACTGGCTGAAGCCGCTGATGCCGGGTGGCCGCCGGTCGGGCCGTCCGAGCCCGAACGGGCTGATGCCCAGCCGCGCCAGCGGCCTGAGCGTGCGCACCGTGCGGTGCAGCCCCTGCACCAGGGCATCGACGTTGGCGCGGCGCCAGTCCTCGCGCCCGAGCAGGCCGCCGGCGGCGGCATAGCGCGCGAAGCTCGCGTCGTCGGGGAAGGGCTGCTCGCTGCCGTTGGCCGTCACCGGGTAGGGGTAGAAGTAGTCGTCGATGTGCACGCCGTCGACGGCGTAGCGGCGCAGCACGTCGGCGACGACGGCCAACGTGTGCGCCTGCGCCGCCGGCTCGCCGGGGTCCATCCAGAGCTGCTCGCCGTAGCGGCGCACGGCGCCGGGCGCGCGCAGCGCCAGATGCGGCGCCGCCAGCGGCGACCGGGCCGAGGCGTGGCGCGCGCGGTAGGGGTTGAACCAGGCGTGCAGTTCCAGGCCGCGGCGGTGCGCCTCGGCGATCCAGAAGGCGAGCGGATCCCAGGGCGGATCGGGCGCACGGCCCTGGGCGCCGGTGAGGTATTCGCTCCAGGGCTCGAGCGCCGACGGATAGAGCGCGTCGCCGGCCGGACGCACCTGCAGCACGAGCGCGTTGAGGCCCAGAGTGCGCGCGCGCTCGATGATCGTCAGCGCCTCGGCGCGCTGCGCCTCGGGTGCGAGGCCGGGACGGCTGGGCCAGTCGATGTGGTTGACGCTGGCCACCCAGGCACCGCGGAACTCGCGCGGCTCGGGCGGCGGCTGCTCGGGGTCGGCCGCCGCCGGCGCCGACGCCGCCGATGCCGATGCCGATGCCGATGCCGATGCCGATGCCGCCTGCGCGCGCGCGGGCAGCGGCAGGGCAGCGGCCAGCCCGGCCGAGCCCGCCAGCCCGGCCAGCCCGCGCAGGCAGGCGCGGCGCCTCATCGGCCGCGCGCGCATGGCCGCCCGCGGCGGGCGGCGGCGCGGCACTTCACCTGCTGCTCCTCACGGCGCCGGGCGCGTCGTCAGCACGTCGAGGATGGCGGCGCTCTCGGCGTCGGGCTCGCCGTCGTACCTGGCCGGGCGGTAGCGCATCTGGAAGTTCATCAGCACGCGCTGCAGCAGCCGGCGCTGGCCGGGTTGGTCGAGCGGCGCGTCGGCGTCGATCGGGTAGCCGTGCCGCGCGAGCCTGCGCTGGAACCATTCGAGCTCGGGCAGCGCCGCTTCGTAGACGGTCTGGCGCTCGCGCACGCGCGCCGCGTCGGGCCAGGGCGGGGTGATGCCGAGCTCGGCCAGGCGCCGCCACGGGAAGGTGGGCCCCGGATCCTCCTTGTACGAAGGCGTCACCTCGCCGTGGCCGAGGATGCGCTCGGGCCGGATCTCGTGGCGCCGGACGATGTCGCGCACGAGCGGGATCAGCGCGTCGATCTGCGCGTCGGGAAAAGGCAGGTAGACGCGCTCGCGCCGGCCTTCGGCGTCGGGCGGCGCGAGCCTGAAGCCCGGGTGCACGATCTCGATGCCGATCGAGCTCGAGTTGAGCAGCCGGTGGCGCTGCCAGCCGCTGGCGCCGCTGTGCCAGGCGCGGCGCTCCTCGGGCACGAGGCGCAGGATGCGCGCCGGCGACTCGTCGCTGACGAGGTAATGCGCCGACACCTCGCCCTCGGTCAGCGTGCGCAGCGCGTTGTCGAAGTTGCCCACCGTGTAGTGCAGGATCAGGAAGAGCACGCGGCTGTCCTGCGCCTTGCTCGGGTGGCTGGTGTCGATCGGCACGCCGCCGGGCGTGGTGGTGGCGCAGCCCGAGAGCAGGGCGAGCAGCGCGAGCAAGGCGGCGATCGGGAGCGTCAGCGGGCGCTGCATGGGCGGCATCCTCCTCGAGTCAGGGGCGCGGCGTGCGCAGCGCCAGCCGCGCCAGTGCGTGGTGCGGCGGCATGCCGAGCGCGCGCAGCGGGGTGTCGGCCGGCAAGGCGGCGCGCAGCGCCGCGCCGATGGCCGCATGCAGATCGAACACACGCCCGGCCCGCACCACCGGCTGCGCGCCGCAGCGCCGCCGCAGCGCGTACACCAGGCGCGCCAGCTCGCGGCCGGCCTCCTCGAGCAGGCTCAGGGCGGCGGCGTCCTCGTCGGCGGCTTGGGCGACGGCGAGCGCGAGCGGCCCGAGCGCGCCGCGTGGGCTGTGCACGCTGTGTTGGCGCTGTTGTGCGCGCGGTGGATCCTGGGCGTCATGCGCGTCTCGCACGCCAGGCAGGTCTCGCGCGTCAGGCAGGTCTCGCGCGTCAGGCAGGTGAGGCGCGTCGCGCGCGTCTTGTGCGCTGCTCGCGCCGCTCGCCTCGCGTGCCGCGGCGGCCGCGCCGTAGACGAAGCGGCGTGTCGCCGCCCAGTCGCTGCCGCCGATGCGCTCGAACAGGCGCCGCGCCAGCGGCGAGTCGCGCCAGGCGCCGGGGCATTCGTCCTCGGCGCGCCAGACGCGGGCCAGTGCCTGGCGTGCGATCCACGGCCCGCTGCCGGCGTCGTCGATCAGATGGCCGCGGCCGCCGGCGCGCTGCAGCCGGCCTGCGGCGTCGCGCAGCGCGGCCACCGAGCCGGTGCCGGCGTAGAGCACGATGCCGCTGCCCGGCGGCGCGTCGGCGAAGGCGGCGCGGCACAGCAGATCGATGTCGCTGCCGGCCAGCACCGCGGCGGTGTCGATGCCGAGCGCGCGCGCCAGCAACGCGGCGAATGCACTCGCCTGCGCCTCGTCCAGCCCGGTGATGCCGGCGGCGGCGGCGCGGGGTTGCGCCGGCAGCGCGGCGGCGAGCGAGCGCAGGGCGTCGGCGAGGGCCGCGCGGCCGTCGGCCGACAGCATCTGCAGACCGCTGGCCGGCGCCGCTTCACCCTCGGCGGCGATCGTGCCGTCGGCGGCGGCCAGCGCCCAGCGCGTGGCGCTGCCGCCGGCGTCGAAGCCGAGGACGAAGCGGGGCGGGCCGGAGGGCATGGCGGCGGGCGCAGGCAGCGGCGCATTGTCGCGGCACGGCGGCGCTGCCGCGCGCGCGGGCCGAGCGTGGCTCCGTCGCTGGCGCGACGACGGCGCGGCGCGGCGCGGCGCGGGTGCGGCGCGGCGCGGGTGCGGCGCGGGTGCGGGTGCGGGTGCGGGTGCGGGCCGATCGTGGCTCGAGCGCGATCCCAACGCCGCGCACCGCGACAATGCGCGCGATGTGCCGCCTCCTGCGCTCCTGCCTCGTTGCGGCCGCCGCGCTGCCGCTGTTCGCGCTCGCGCCGGCCGTGCAGGCCGACGACGCGCTGCCCGCTGCCGTGCGTGCCGCGCTGGCCGATGCGGGCGTGCCGCCCGAGGCCTTCGCCGCCGCTGCGCTGCCGCTGGCGCACGATGCGCGGCCCTGGCGCTGGCAGGCCGAGCGGCCGATGCAGCCGGCCTCGTCGCTCAAGGCGCTGACCAGCATCGTCGCGCTCGACCGCCTGGGCCCGAATCACCGCGGCTACACCGAGTTGCGCAGCACCGGCGCGGTGAACGGCGCGCTGCTGCAGGGCGATCTGGTGCTGCGCGGCGGCGCCGACCCCGAGCTCGGTGTGCCGCAGTTCTGGGCCATGCTGGCCGAGCTGCGCGCGCAGGGCGTGCGCGAGATCGCGGGCGACCTCGTCGTCGACCGCACGCTGCTGCGGCCGGCGCGCACGGACCTGGGCCTGCCGCCCTTCGACGAGACGCCCGAGTTTGCCTACAACGTCATCCCCGACGCGCTGCAGCTGGCCGGCGCGCTGCTGCGCATCGACATCGACTCGGCCGGCGGCACGCTGCGCGCGTTCACGGTGCCGGCGCTGCCCGGCGTCACGGTGACGAGCCGCATGACGCTGACCGAGCGCCGCTGCCGCGACTGGGACGACGACTGGCAGCCGGCGCGGCTCGAGCGCCGCGGCGACGCGCTCGCGATCGAGCTGCGCGGCGGCTTTCCGCGTGGGGACGCGACGCGAGAGGCGACGGCAGTTGCGACGGCAGGCACGGCGGCAGGCACGGCGGCAGGCGCAGCCGGCGCAGCCGGCGACGCGCCCGGCTGCAGTGTGCATGCCGAGCTGCAGCTCATCGACCGGCAGGAGCTCACCGAGCGCCTGTTCCGCGCACTGTGGAGCGAGCTCGGCGGGCGCTTCGCCGGCCGGGTGCGCGAGGGCGCGGCGCCGCCCGGCACGCGGCTGCTGGTGCGGCGCGTGGCGCGCCCCTGGGGCGAGGTGCTGCGGCATATGAACAAGCGCTCCGACAACGCCCAGGCGCGGCTGCTGTACCTCTCGCTCGGGCTGGCGGCGATGGCCGCCGAGCCCGAGGCGAGCACGGCCGAGCTGGCCGCGCGCGCGGTGCGCGGCTGGCTGGCCGAGCACGACATCGACGCCGCCGGCCTGGTGCTCGACAACGGCTCGGGGCTGTCGCGCAGCGAGCGCATCGCGCCGCTCACGCTGGCGCGCGCGCTCGCCGTCGCCTGGCACGGCCCGCGCGCAAGCGACCTGGCGATGAGCCTGCCCGTGGTCGGCGAGGAGACCGCGCTGGCGCTGCGGGCGAGCCCCGCCGCCGGCTGGGCGCGCATGAAGAGCGGCACGCTGCGCGACGTCGTCGCGCTGGCCGGCTACGCGCGCGACCGAGCCGGCCGGCCCTGGGTGCTGGCGATGATGATCAACCACCCCAACGCAGCGCGTGCGCGCGGCGCACTGTTCGCCATGGTGGACGAGCTGGCGCGCCGGGGTCTGCCGGAGCCGGCCGCGGCGGTGGGGCCGCAGGGCGACGGGCCCTGAGCGCGCGCGGACCCCGACGCGACGGCGCGCCCGGCCTCAGTGCGCCGCGGCGCGGCGTCATGGCACGGGCGATGCCGGCGTCCGGTGCCGGGAGCTGCGCCCGGACTTGATGCAGCTCAGCGCCTTGCCGGGCTTCGTCGCCTACGGTGCCGGACGTTCCAACCCGAGCCCGATTTCATGTCCGACATCTCCTACCCCGCGCTCACGCAGAGCATCAACCACCATCTGGCCCCGTTTCGCAAGTCGCAGCAGGCGACGATGCAGGGCTTCTCGGCCATGGCCGGCCACGCAATGGCGCCGGGCGCGCTCGATGCCAAGCAAAAGGAGCTGATCGCGCTGGCCATCAGCGTCAGCCAGCGCTGCGGCGGCTGCATCGGCTTTCACGTCAAGGCGCTGCGCAAGTTGGGCGCCACGCGCGAGGAGTTCGAGGAGACGCTGGGCGTCGTCGTCTACATGGGCGGCGGCCCCTCGCTGATGTACGCCGCTGAGGCGCTGCAGGCCTGGGAGCAGTTCGCGGCCTGAGGAGGCCGGCGCGGCCCCCCGCCTGCGCCGCGTTGCGCGCTCCCTCGTCGCTCGGCGGGCCGCGTTGGGCGTGCGGGCCGGCGCAGGCAGGCCCGCCTCTGCGCCCGCTCAGCCCGGCAGCAGCCGGGCCGGATCGAGATAGGCCAGGCGCCAGCTCTCGAAGTCGAGCGTGTCGTCCGCTTCGAGCGCCTCGCGCCGGTGGTGCGACACCTTGGCCATCGCGCCGAACGCGGCCTGCTGCTCGGCGCTCCAGGGCAGCGCGAGGATCCGGCCGCGCGTCTGCTCGGCCTGGGCGCGGATGAAGCGCGTGTACGAGCCCGCGAAGTCCTGCCGCATCGCGGCCAGCACGCGCGCCGAGGGCAGGGTTTGCGGCGCGCCGAGCGCGTGCCGGGCCGCGGCCAGCGCCTCGCGGTAGGCGCTGCCGCCGAACACCGCGTCGAGCGTCGCCGCGATCGGCGTGCATTGCGCGAGCAGCTCGTCGGCCCACTCGGTCAGCACGACGGCGGCGCCGCCGCGCGCCAGGCGCCGTCCGGGCTCGCGGCCGCGCGCGGCGGTGTCGTGCTGGTTGGCGCCGAGCGCCGCGATCTCCTCGGGCGTGTCCTCGGGGCTGGGCGCGAGCAGGCAGTGCAGCAAGAAGACGTCGAGCAAGCGCATCGTCGGCGTCTCGATGCCCAAGGGCGCGAACGGGTCGAGGTCCATGCAGCGCACCTCGACGTACTCGACGCCGCGTTCGCGCAGCGCGTGCAGCGGCCGCTCGCCGCTCATGATGACGCGCTTGGGGCGGATCGTGCCGTAGAACTCGTTCTCGATCTGCAGCAACGAGGTGGCGAGCTGGTTGTACTCGCCGCCCAGGTTGCGGATGCCGATCGCCTCGTAGGGCGCATACGGCTTGGTCAAGGCCTCGTGCAGCGAGGCGGCGTAGCGTTCGAGGCTGTTGCAGCTGACCGCCAGCCTTGCCTGCGCCTCGCTCTGGTAGCCCAGGCGCCCCATGCGCAGGCTGGTGGCGTGCGGCAGGTGCAGCGTGCCGGCGGCCTCGGAGCCGAAGGGCTGGAGGCCGTGCTCGCGCCCGGCGACGAAGCTCGCGCACAGCGCGGGCGAGGCGCCGAACAGCAGCAGCAGCACGAAGGAGTGGCGGCGGAAGTTGCGGATGAGCGCGAAGTACTCGTCGTTGCCCAGCCCGGGC
Source organism: Rubrivivax sp. (assembly GCA_046348125.1). GTDB lineage: Bacteria > Pseudomonadota > Gammaproteobacteria > Burkholderiales > Burkholderiaceae_C > Rubrivivax. The sequence continues at coordinate 307,007 of JAXMEV010000002.1, read as the reverse complement.
AGCGACCAGTTGTAGTGGATGCCCGAGATCGTCTGCATGCGCCGGCCGTAGCGCTGCGCCAGGCCCATGCGGTACACGCTCTTGGCACGCGCGACGTTGGAGGTGCCGTAGCGGCCGATCGGGATGTTCTCGTCGGAGGGCAGCCCGCAGGGCATGCTGCCGACCCACAGCCGCTCGTCGCCCAGCGCGGCCAAGGTGCGGTAGACGTACTGGTGGATGCGCGTGAGCTCGGCCAGACAGTCGTCGGCGCTGGCATGCACGCCGGTGATCAGCTCGAGCTGGCTCTCGCAGTAGTCGGTGGTGATGTGCGGGTGCGTGAGCGGCGCGCCCAGCGCGGCCGGGTGCGGCGTGAGCGCAAGCAGGCCGGACGGCAGCGCGCGCAGGCTCTCCTTCTCGATGCCGCGGCGCATGCCGCGCAGGCGCTCGGCGCCGAGCTGGTGCAGACGTTGTTCGATGGAGGGCATGCCGCGTCGTGTTCGATGGCGCAGGCCGTAGGGTAAGCCTTCGGGGCCGGACCCGCTCGTGCGGGGGCGTGCCGGTGATCCGCCCGCTCACGGCCCCGCTGTATGCGCCGGACCCGCTCGCGCCGCGGCGTGCCTCCTTGCGGGCGCGTTCATGCCTTCACAAGCTCAGGCCACGACGCCGCTTGCGCGCAGCCGCGCGATCTCCTCGTCGCTGCAGCCCAGCTCGCGCAGCACGGCCTCGCTGTCTTCGCCCAGGCGCGGCGCCGCGCTGCGCACGCGCCCGGGCGTGCCCAGCAGCTTGGGCACGATGCCGGGCACCTCGAGCTGGTGGCCGTCGCGCGTGGTCTGCGCGAGCAGCATGTCGCGCGCGCGGTAATGCGGGTCTTCGGCGATGTCCTTGGCGGTGTAGACGCGGCCGGCCGGCACGCCGGCCGCGGCCAGGGCCTCGAGCACTTCGCTCACGCTGCGCCCGCTGCACCAGGCGCCGATCGCGCCGTCGATCTCGTCCACGCGCGCCACGCGCCCGGCGTTGTGCGCCAGCGCCGGATCCTGCGCCAGGTCGTCGCGGCCGATGGCCTGCATCAGGCGGCGGAAGATGCTGTCGCCGTTGCCCGAGACCAGCACCACGCCGTCGGCGCAGCGGTAGGCGTTCGAAGGCGCGATGCCCGGCAGCGCCGAGCCGGCGGGCTCGCGCACGACGCCGAAGGCGCTGTACTCGGGCATCAGGCTTTCCATGCAGTTGAACACCGCCTCGTGCAGCGCCATGTCGATGACCTGGCCGCGCCCGCCGTTGACCTTGCGGTGGTACAGCGCCGTGAGCACGCCGATCGTGCCGTGCAGCGCGGCCAGCGTGTCGCCGATGCTCACGCCGCAGCGCACCGGCACGCGGCCGCTCTCGCCGGTGAGATGGCGCAGGCCGCCCATCGCCTCGGCGATGGCGCCGAAGCCGGGGCGCTCGCGGTAGGGGCCGCTCTGGCCGTAGCCCGAGATGCGCAGCATCACGAGGCCGGGGTTGTCGCGCGCCAGTTCCTCGTAGCCCATGCCCCAGCCTTCGAGCGTGCCGGGGCGGAAGTTCTCGATCAGCACGTCGGCGCGCGCGACGAGCCGGCGCGCGATGGCCTGCCCTTCGGGCCGGCGCAGGTCGAGCGCGAGCGAGCGCTTGTTGCGCGACTGCACCTGCCACCAGACCGAGGTGCCCTCCTGCAGCAGGCGCCAGCCGCGCAGCGGGTCGCCGCCGGCGGGCGGCTCGATCTTGACGATGTCGGCGCCGAAGTCGCCCAGCGTCTTCGCGGCAAACGGGCCGGCGATCAACTGCCCCATTTCGACGACGCGCAGGCCGGCCAGCGCGTCGGGGGCAAGGTCTGGTGCGTGCATGGCGTCGCTCCGGTTCGGGTCGGCTGCGGGGTTGCGGGTGCCGCCGGCCGCGCGCGCGGCTCGCCGGGCGGTGGCGGTTACCGGCGTCATCGACGCTGTCGTTCACGTCGCGTCCAGCCCGGCCGGCTTGATGGTGCCGCAAGCCCGGGCCGTCTGCGCTGGCCTGCGCCTGGTCTGCGCTCGACCTCAGCGCACGACGAGGCGCGGCGCGCCCTCGGTCACTTCACCGATGCAGGCCGCGGCGGCACAACCGTGCCGGCGCAGCGTGTCGAGCACCTCGGCGCAGCACTGCGGCGCGCAGGCGACGAGCAGGCCGCCGCTGGTCTGCGGATCGGTGAGCAGCGCGCGCTCCTCGGCGGCGAAGCCCTGCGGCAGCAGCACCTGCGCCGCGCAGTCGTTCCAGTTGCGGCCCGAGGCGCCGGTGACCAGGCCCTCGGCTGCCAGCGCGCGCACGCCTTCGAGCAGCGGCACCGCGGCCCAGTCCAGGTGCAGCGCGACACCGGCGCCGCGCGCCATCTCGAGCAGGTGGCCGGCGAGGCCGAAGCCGGTGACGTCGGTCATCGCGTGCACACCGGCCAGCGCCGCCAGTTCGGGGCCGGCGGTGTTCAGGCGCGTCGTCGTATCGACGAGGCGGGCGTAGCCGGCGGCGCCGAGGCGGCCCTTCTTGAGTGCTGCCGACAGCACGCCCACGCCCAGCGGCTTGCCGAGCACGAGCCGATCGCCCGGACGCGCGCCGGCATTGCGCTTGACGCGCGCCGGGTGCACGAGGCCGAGCGCGACCAGGCCGTAGATGGGCTCGACCGAATCGATGCTGTGGCCGCCGGCCACCGGGATCCCTGCCGCCTGGCACACGCTGGCGCCGCCGGCCAGCACGCGGCCGATCGTCGCCGCAGACAGCCTGGCCACCGGCATGCCGACGATGGCCAGCGCGAGGATCGGGCGGCCGCCCATCGCGTATACGTCCGACAGCGCATTGGCCGCCGCGATGCGCCCGAAGTCGAACGGGTCGTCGACGATGGGCATGAAGAAATCGGTGGTGGCGACCAGCGCCTGCTCGTCGTTCAGCCGGTACACCGCCGCGTCGTCGCCGGTCTCGATGCCGACCACCAGCTCGGCAGGTACCGGCAGCGCGCTGCTCGCGCGCAGGATCTGCGACAGCAGCCCCGGCGCGATCTTGCAGCCGCAGCCGCCGCCGTGCGCGAGCGCGGTGAGGCGCGGTTCGTCGGCGGCGGCCGGCCCGGCGGCCGCGCTCACTGCCAGCTCAGCGCCGAGACGTCGTTGACGAACACCGGCATGTCCTTCCACAGGCCCTTGACGCGCGCGTTGGCCACCGTGATCCAGGTCGGCTGGTACAGGTAGGCAGCCACCGCGTCGTCGGCCACCAGGCGCTGCGCCTCGGCCATCAGCTTGTTGCGCTCCTCGGGCTTGATGGTGGCGCGCACCTTGGCCCACAGCTCGTTGAACTGCGCGCTCTCGTAGCCCCAGTAGTAGTTGGGGCGCGCGAAGTTGCCGAAGTCGAGCGGCTCGACGTGCGAGATCACGGTCAGGTCGTAGGCCTTCTGGCCGTAGACGCCGGAGAGCCACTGCGCCCATTCGACGTTCTCGATCTTGACCTTGATGCCGACCTTGTCGAGCATGGCGGCGATCGCCTCGCCGCCCTGGCGCGCGTAGGGCGGCGGCGGCAGCTTCATCGTCAGCTCGAGGGGCAGCTGCACGCCGGCCTGGTGCAGCAGCGCGCGCGCGCGCGCCTGGTCGAAGGCGTTGACCGACGTGAGGTCGACGTAGCCCGGTGCGCCCGGCACGTAGAAGCTGCCGATCGGCGTGCCGAAGCCGTCGGCCGCGGCCTCGATCACCGCCTTGCGGTCGATCGCCGAGGCGATGGCGCGGCGCACGCGCACGTCGTCGAGCGGCTTGCGCTTGTTGTTGATGGCGAGGATGGTCTTGGCGCGCGAGCCGCCGATCAGCACCTGGTACTTCTTGTTCGCCTCGAACTGCTTCAGGCTGCGCGCTGCGGCCACGCGCGGGAAGGCGTCGACGTCGCCCGACAGCAGCGCCGCCACCTGCGCCGCCGGGTCGGCGATGAAGCGCATCACGACGCGGCGCAGCTTCACGTCCTTGGCGTGGCGCCAGGCGTCCCAGCGCGCCAGTGTCACCGACGAGCCCTTGGCCCAGGCCTCGAGCTTGTAGGGGCCGGTGCCCACCGGCTGCGTGTTGTTCGTGGCCACGCTCTTGGGCTCGACCACTATGGCCGTGGCCTGGCCGAGCTCGAACAGCAGGTCGGGGTCGCCGTTCTTCAGGTTCAGCACCACGGTGTGGGCGTCGGGCGTGTCGATGCGCTCGATGTTGGCGAAGGTGGCCTTGTCCTTGTTCGTGCTGTCCTTGGCGCCGGCGCGCTCGAAGCTGAACTTCACCGCCTGCGCGTCGAAGGGCTCGCCGTTGTGGAACTTCGCATCGCGGCGCAGCTTGAAGGTCCAGGTCTTGAGGTCGGGGCTGGTGGTCCAGCTCTCGGCCAGCAGCGGCGTCGTGCGGCTGTCGCTGTGGATCTTGGTCAGCGTCTCGAAGATGTTGTAGAGCGTGACCTCGGCGATCGCCGAAGCGGCACCGGCGGTCGGATCCAGCCCCGGCGGCTCGAGCGTCATCGCCAGCACGAGGCTGTCCTTCTTGGCTTGCGCCAGCGCGTCGGGCGCGCTCAGCGTGCCCGCGAGGGTGAGCAGGGCGCAGGCCGCGACGAGGCCGCGGCGGGTGAGGCGGGTGGACATGAGCGGTTCTCCTGGCGGCGGCTTGGGAGCCTGTGGAATTGGGGGCACCCCTGCGCGGGGCAGGCGCGCCCAAGGGGGCTGCGCGGCGTTGCGGCGCTGGTCGAGCAGCGCGGATCTTAGCGAGCCGGCGCAGGCGCAGGCGCCGGACCGGCGCCTCGACCTGATCAGCGCCCGGCTGGTTGCAGCACGGCCACGGGCTCGGGGGCGAGGAGCGTGCCGTCGCGCAGGCCGCGCCAGGTGCCAAGCGCGAGCGCGGCGATCACGACCGAGGCCAGTGCCAGCAGTCCCAGCGCCAGCGTGCCGAAGGCGCCGCCCGCGCCGCCCGCCAGGCGCAGCGTGAGCGCGGCCAGCGCCGCCAGCGGAAAGCTCATGCCCCAGTGCGGCAGGCCGAAGGGCAGCGCCTGCAGCCGGCGCGCCAGCGCGCCGGCCCACGACAGCGCGAACAGCGCCATGCCCCAGAACATCCAGGCCAGCAGCTCGGGGGCGCCGAACTGCAGCAGCGCCAGCCCCACCACCGCCGGCGGCGCGATGAGGATGAAGCTCGACGGCAGCATGCGCTCGGGCCACAGGCCCTGCGTGGCGATGCGCACCATGAGCAGCGCGAGCACGACCGGCCACAGCAGCAGGCCGGCGCCGAACTGCGCGGCCGACCAGGCGCCGTAGCCCAGCGGCACGCCGGCCAGCGGCGCGAGCACGTTGCCGACCACCGGGATGATCAGCACCGGCGTCAGCACCGGCCAGGCCAGCCCGCCGGCGGCGCTGCCGCGCCACCAGCGCGCCAGCGTCCACCAGGTGACGAGCCACTGGCCGAGCGAGCCGATCCACCACAGCCAGGCCACCGGCGCGGCACGCCAGTCGGCCGCCACGGCGACGGTGGCCAGCAGGATGATCGAAACCGGAATGGCGGCGGTGAAGGCGTGCCGCACCGGATGCTTCAGGTCGGCCGCCCAGGCCTCGGGGTGGCGGCGCAGCCGCAGCGCGCTCGCCAGCGCGAGCACGGCGAACGCCGCCGCGGCCAGCACGCCGAGCGCGAGGGCCACGCCGACGGCCGGCGCGCCGAGCAGGGGCTGCGCGCGCAACCAGGCCAGAGCCAGGCCGGCGAGCCCCATCACGATGGCGTACCAGGCCGGCGAGAGGAACTGCAGGCGCGGCGCGGCCGGCGGCAGGGACGACGCGGGCGGCGTGTCCGGCACGGGCGGCGGCGCAGGCACGGGCGGCGGCGCAGGCAGCACGGGCGGCAGGGCTGCGCGGCTACTTCAGCCGCGCGCCGGCGGCGTCGAACACCTGCAGCGCCACCGGAATCGAGCCGCGCACGCTCTGCGTCACGGTGCAGTAGCCCTCGAAGGTGTCGAGCACGCGCGGCAGCTGCTGCAGCGCAGCCGCTTCGACGCCGAGCGTCAGCCGCACCTCCATGCCGAGCACGCGCAGCCGGCCTTCGGCGTTGCGGCCGACCTCGGCCGTGACCTCGCAGCCGATCGGCTCGGGCTGCTGCTTGAACTTGCGCAGCGCGAACAGCAGCGAGGCCGACAGGCAGTTGCCCACGGCGGCGGCGAGCAGCTGCACCGGCGAGGGGCCGCTGCCCTGGCCCAGCGGCGGCGGCTCGTCGGCGCGCAGCACGGGCACGGCGGCGCCGAACTCGACGTCGAACTGGTAGTCCTGCAGCTGGCGCAGGCGGATGGTTTCGCGGGGTGCGGTCATGGCAACTTCTCCATTGGGCATTGACGCCGCGGCGCGGGCGGCGAAGATCGGAACGACGAGACTCAGCGTGCCTTGCCGAGCAGGGTCTGCATCTCTTCGAGCAGGCCGCCGAGGCGGCCTTCGGCCTCGCTGTCCAGGGCCAGCCGCTCCTGCAGCTCCTGCTGCATGAAGCACACCGTCATGCGCACGTAGGCGCTGTCGAGCGCCTTGCGCACCGCGGCCAGCTGGCCGGCGACGTCGAGGCAGGGCTGGCCTTCCTCGACCATGCGCTGGATGCCGCGCAGCTGCCCTTCGGCGCGCTTCAAGCGGTTGAGCAGATCGTTCCTGGCCTTGGCATCGACGAGTTCGGACATGAGCAGGCACTCCGCTGCACTCCTGGAGGGGTCGGGGTGCCCGCTCATTGTGCCGCCGCGTCGCGGCGCGCGCCGCGCCGGGGCCTCAGCGCGAGCAGGCCGTGCCGCCTTCGGGCACGCCCAGGCGGCGCAGCAGGAACGACGGCGGGCAGAAGCCCGTGAAGCCCGACTGGAACAGGTTCAGGCCGACGAAGGCGGTGAGCGCGAGGAACCACTTGCTGAGGAAGATCGGGCTGCCGTCCACGCCCAGCGCCAGCGAGAGCAGCACGACGAAGCCGGCCATGATGCGGATGTAGCGTTCGATGGTCATGGGAGTCACTCCTTGGGGGTCGAGGGGGGAAGGGAAACGAAAAAGGAGGAAGAACGACGGTGCGGCGGGGGCGCGGCCTTGTCAGTGCTCGGCCAGGCGCTCGATGCCCATCGCCTTGAGCACGTACTTCTCGAACACCGGCTCGGAGTTGCCGGTCTTCATCTTGCGCATGAAGTACTTCTCGAAGGCGATCTTGGCCAGGTGCACCCACTTGCCCTTCTTGAACCAGTTGACGTTGCGCGGCGGGATCTGCGGCAGCGCGACGAATGCGGCGCCGGTGTCGCCCATGTCGGCCAGGCAGATGGCGTTCCAGGTGCCCTTGGCCGTGGCCGGGCGGCCGGCCAGCTCGGCGGCGATGTTGTGCGCGATGGCGCTCACCATCGACTCGATCATGTAGCCGGTCTTGGGCGCGCCGGTGGGCACCGGCGTGGCCTCCACCGGCGGGATCGCGACGCACACGCCGGCCGAGAAGATGTTGCGGTACTTCCTGCTGCGCTGGTGTTCGTCGATCAGCACGAAGCCGCGCGGGTTGGCGAGCTCGGGCACCGCGGCCACCGGGTCGATGCCCTTGAATGCGGGCAGCATCATCGCGAGCTTGAAGGCGAGCTCGTGCTCCTTCTTCGGCTGGCCGGATTCGTCGAGCTCGGTCGTGAACAGCCGGCCCGCCTCGACCTTCGTCGTCTTCGCGTTCACGATCCACTTGATGTCGTGGCCGCGCAGTTCGCTCTCCAGCATGCTCTTGCTGTCGCCCACGCCGGCCAGGCCGAGGTGGCCGATGTACGGCTCGCTGGTGACGAAGGTCATCGGCACCTTGTGGCGCAGCTTCCTCTTGCGCAGGTCGGCGTCGACGATGAAGGCGAACTCGTAGGCCGGACCGAAGCAGCTCGCGCCGGGCATCGCGCCGACCACGATCGGCCCCGGGTCCTTCAGGAACTCCTGGTACGCGCCCCAGAACAGCTCGGCGTGGCCGGTGGTGCACACCGAATGCGTGTGGCCCGTGCGCGGCCCGGCGCCGGGCACCTCGTCGAAGGCGAGCTTGGGGCCGGTGGTGACGACGAGGTAGTCGTAGTCGACGCGCCGGCCGTCCTCGAGCGTGAGCGCATTGCCTGCCGCATCGATCGCGGCCACCGGCTGGCCGATGAAGTCGATGCCCTTGCGCGCCAGCGCCGGCGCGATCGGCAGCGTCACCTCGTCGGGCTTGCGCCAGCCCACCGCGACCCAGGGGTTGGAGGGCGTGAACTGGAAGCGGTCGATCGCGTTGACGACCGTGACGCGGTGCTCCTTGGGCAGGATCGCGCGCAGCTCGTAGGCCGCGGGCATGCCGCCGAGTCCGGCGCCGACGATGACGATGTGGGCCATGCTTGTCTCCGGCAGGGGTGTTGCGAGGCGGGTCTCACGTCCGCGCGGGGCTCTGCCCCTCGGGCGGCGTGCTCCCGCCGGCGCCCGCCTCGAGGCGCCGGTGGTTCATCGCGTAGTACAGGACCGGGATCACGACCAGCGTGAGCAGCGTGCTCACGCCGATGCCGAACAGCAGCGAGATCGCCAGCCCGTTGAAGATCGGGTCGTCGAGGATGAACAGCGCGCCCGTCATGGCCGCCAGCGCGGTGAGTGCGATCGGCTGCGCGCGCACGGCGGCGGCGTCGACCACCGCGCGCTTGAACGGCAGCCCGCGCGCCACCTGCAAGTCGATGAAGTCGACCAGCAGGATCGAGTTGCGCACGATGATGCCGGCCAGCGCGATCATGCCGATCATCGAGGTGGCGGTGAAGTTGGCGCCCAGCAGGGCGTGCCCCGGCATCACGCCGATGATGGTGAGCGGGATCGGCGCCATGATGACCAGCGGCGTGAGGTAGCTGCGGAACTGCGCCACCACCAGCAGGTAGATCAGGATCAGGCCCACGCCGTAGGCGGCGCCCATGTCGCGGAAGGTCTCGTAGGTGACCTGCCACTCGCCGTCCCACTTGAGCGCGTACTGGCGGTAGGGGTCGGCCGGCTGGCGGATCCAGTATTCGCCCAGCGCGCCCGTGCCCGGCAGCGCCGCCTCGGCCAGCCGGCCGCGGATGCCGAACAGGCCGTACAGCGGCGAGTCGGGCGTGCGGCCGCCGGCGCCGACGTCGCCGAACACGTAGCTCAGGTGCTGCAGGTCCTTGGTGTAGAGCGGCTTGTCGATCACGCCGCGCTCGACGCGCACCAGCTCCGACAGCGGCACCAGCTTGCCGTCGGCGGCGCGCAGCGGCAGCGCCAGCAGCGCGTCCAGCCCGACCTGCGCCTCGCGCGGCAGCTGCAGCCGCACCGGCACCGGGTACTTGCTGTGGCCGTCGTGCAGCCAGGCCGCGTCCATGCCGCCGAGCGCGCCCTGCACGGTGGCGGCGACGGCGGCCACCGGGATGCCGAGCGACTCGGCGCGCTGGCGGTTCACGCGCAGGAAGGCGCGCGGCGCGTCCTCGCGCAGCGTGGTGTCGATGGCCGTGATGTCGGGCGTGGCGTGCAAGGCCCGCGCCAGGCGCGCGGCCAGCTGCTGGCGGCCCGCCTCGTCGGGGCCGTAGACCTCGGCAACGATCGGGCTCATCACCGGCGGGCCGGGGGGCACTTCCACCACCTTCAGGCGCGCGCCGTGGCGCGCCGCGATCTTTTCGAGCTCGGGGCGCAGGCGCTGCGCGATGGCGTGGCTTTGCTCGCTGCGATGGTGCTTGTCGACCAGGTTGATCTGCAGGTCGCCCTGCTCGGCGTCGGCGCGCAGGTAGTACTGGCGCACCAGGCCGTTGAAGGTGATCGGGCTGGCGGTGCCGGCGTAGCCCTGCACGTCGGTCACTTCGGGCTGGCGCGCGACGAAGGCCGAGAGCTCGTGCAGCGCGGCGGCGGTGTCTTCGAGCGCGCTGCCGGCGGGCATGTCGACGACGAGCTGGAACTCGCTCTTGTTGTCGAAGGGCAGCATCTTCAGCACCACCCACTCGACCGCGGCCAGGCCGACCGAGAGCGCGAGCGCGACGGCAATGCCGGCCGCCAGCAGCCAGCGCTTCCTCGCGCTGTCGAGCAGCGGCATCAGCGTGCGCGTGAACAGGCGCTGCAGCAGGCCGGCCAGCCGGCCCGGCACCGCCGAGTGCTCGCCGATCACATGGCCCTGGTGCACCGGGTGGCGCTGCATGAGTTTCAGCGCCAGCCAGGGCGTGACGGTGAAGGCGATCACCAGCGACAGCGCCATGCCCAGGCTCGAGTTGATCGGGATCGGGCTCATGTACGGGCCCATGAGTCCGGTGACGAAGGCCATCGGCAGCAGCGCGGCGATCACCGTGAAGGTGGCCAGGATGGTGGGCCCGCCCACCTCGTCGACCGCGCCCGGGATGATCTCGGCCAGCGTGCGCCCGGGCTCGAGCGCCATGTGACGGTGGATGTTCTCGACGACGACGATGGCGTCGTCGACCAGGATGCCGATCGAGAAGATGAGCGCGAACAGGCTGACGCGGTTGAGCGTGAAGCCCCAGGCCCAGCTCGCGAACAGCGTCGCGGTGAGCGTGAGGATGACCGCCGCGCCGACGATCACGGCCTCGCGCCGGCCCAGCGCCAGGCCGACGAGCAGGATCACGCTGGCGGTGGCGAAGGCGAGCTTCTGGATCAGCTTGTTGGCCTTCTCGGCCGCCGTCTCGCCGTAGTTGCGCGTGACGGTGGCCTCGATGCCGGCCGGGATCATGACGTTGCGCAACTGCTCGACGCGCTGGCGCGCGCCGCGTGCCACGTCGACCGCGTTCTGCCCGGGCTTCTTGGTCACCGTGATCGTCACCGCCGGGTAGCCGCCGAGGGCCGGCGCGGCGCCGGCCTTGTGCGCGTCGTTGCCGGCCGCCGCGCCGATCTCGTGGCCCGCGTCGCCGGCCGCCCCCGGCGAGTACCACACGTAGCGCGCGGGCTGCGCCGCGCCGGCCTCGATGCGCGCCACTTCGCGCAGATAGACCGGCCGGCCCTGGCTGACGCCGACGACGACCTGGCCGACGTCGTCGGCACTGCGCAGGAACTCGCCGGTCTCGACGGCCAGCGTGCCGCTGCCGCCGGCATCGGCCACCACACCCGCGGGCATGCCCTGGTTGGCGGCGGCCAGCGTGGCTTTCAGGCGCAGCAGGTCGACGCCGCGTTCGCGCAGCCGCGAGGGCTCGAGCGCCACCTGTACCGTGCGCCCCGGGCCGCCGATCGTCGTCACCTCGCGCACGCCGGGCACGCGCTTCAATTCGGCTTCCATCGAGTGCGCGACGCGCTCGAGCTCGACCGCGGCGGCCGCGTCGCGCCCCCACAGCGTGACGGCGAACACCGGCACGTCGTCGATGCCCTTGGGCTTGACGATCGGCGCCAGCGTGCCCAGGTCGCGCGGCAGCCAGTCCTGGTTGGCGTTGAGCACGTCGTACAGGCGCACCAGCGCCTCTGTGCGCGGCACGCCGACCTGGAACTGCACCGTGAGCACCGCCAGGCCGGGCCGCGCCACCGAGTAGCTGTGCTCGATGCCGGCGATCTGCGCCAGCACCTGCTCGGCCGGCCGCGCCACCATGTTCTGCACGTCGGTGCTGCTCGCGCCGGGGAAGGGGATCAGCACGTTGGCCATCGTGACGTTGATCTGCGGCTCCTCCTCGCGCGGCGTGACGAGCACGGCGAACAGGCCCAGCAGCAGCGCCACCAGCGCCAGCAGCGGCGTCAGGGCGTGGTTCTGGAAGGCGGCGGCGAGCCGGCCCGAAATGCCCAGCCTGGCCGCAGGCGGCGGGGAAGTCGTCGACGGATTCATTGCGGCAGCCCCGTCCTCACTGCGGCGCGGCGCCGACCAGGCCGGCGCGCACCGGGTCGAGCGCGATGCGCTCGCCGGCCTTCAGTCCGGCCAGCACCTCGACGCTGTCGCCCTGGCGCGCGCCCAGGCGCACGGCCTTCAGCTGCCAGGCCGCGCCCTGCGCGGCATAGACGACGGTGAGCTCGCCGCGGCGCAGCACGGCGCTGGCCGGAATCGCCAGGCGCTGTGCAGCCGGGGCCGCAGCCGGCGCGCCGGCAAAGCGCACGCGCACCGCGGCGCCGGGCAGCAGGCCCGCGGTGGCCGCCGGCGGCAGCTCGAAGCGCCACTCGACCGTCTGCGACACGGCGTCGGCGCCGGGCAACTCGACGCGGCTGGCCGGCTCGACCCAGCGGCCGTCGGGCAGCTGCACCTCGATCCGCGCCGCACCGCGCGCCGCGCCGGCCTGCGAGGCCGGCAGCTGCACGACGGCGCGCAGCCGTCCCGGCACGTAGACGGTGGCCAGCGGCCGGCCCGGTGCCGCGAGGTCGCCCGGCTCGACATGGGTGGCCAGCACGACGGCGTCGAAAGGCGCCGCGACGCTGGCATGGCCGCGCGCCAGCGCGGCCTGCGTGCGCGCCGCCTCGGCCTGGCGCATGCCGGCCTGTGCGCCCTGGAGCTGGGTCTCGACCGTGTCGAGCGCGGCCTGGCTGACGAAGCCCTGCCGGCGCAGCTCGCGCGTGCGCTCGGCGCTCACGCGGGCGTTGCGCAGCTCGGCCTGGGCCTGCGCGACGCCGGCGTCGGCGCGCGCGAACGCGGCCTGCACGTCGCGCTCGTCGATGCGCGCCACGGCCTGGCCGGCGCGCACGCGGTCGCCGGCCTTGACCGCCAGCGCGACGACGTTGCCCGGCACCTGCGCCGCCAGCGTGCTCTGCACGCTGGCCTGCAGCGCGCCGTCGAGCTCGAAGGCCGTGCGGGCGGCGGCGCTGCCGACGACGAGGGTCGGCACCGCAGCGACGGCCTGCGCGGCGGCGGCGCAGGCCGGCGGCGCGGCGAGCAAGGCGAGGGTGGTCAGCGCGGCGGCGCCGCGAAGGCGGAAGGGGTGCGGCAGGGGCATGGGTTGATACCTCATGGGGTATCGTACCATATACCCATGGCCGTATCAAGTGCCCCCCCGGCGATGATCGCTTGTCCGTTGTCGGAGCCGTTGATCGGCCCGCGAACCGAACCCGCTTGACATGCGCCGACGTGCTGCGGGTCTTCCCCTATGAAGCTGGGTAATGGATCGCCCCCGATCCGGCGCAGACCCACGCATGCCGCTCCTATATTCGTGCTCAGGCGCGCTTGATGCGAAAGCGTCGCCGACGGCAGCGACATAGGCGGGAATCCTGTGCGATGAGCGACTTCGATTGCGTGATTCAGGGCCGCATCGTGCGGGCCGACCGTGTCATCGATCGCGGCTTCGTGGCCATCCGCGGCGGGCTGGTCGAGCACGTGGGCGCCGGGGTGCCGCCGGCGGCACGCGAGCGGCATGACTTCGGCTCGGCATGGGTGCTGCCCGGCGCGATCGACTCGCAGGTGCACTCCTGCTCGCAGAAGGGCCAGGAGGGTTTCGACTGGTCGACGCGGGCCGCAGCCGCGGGCGGCGTCACCACGATCGTCGACATGCCCTACGACGACGGCAATCTGATCTGCACCGCGGAGCGCCTGAGCCAGAAGGCCGCCATGGCCGGGGAGAGCGCGCGGGTGGACTACGCGCTGTTCGGCACCATCCGCCCGCAGGACGGCGCGATGCACATCGACGCGCTGGCGGCCGCGGGCGCGGCGGCATTCAAGTTCTCGACCTACGAGACGCACCCGGAGCGCTTCCCGCGCATTCCGAGCGCGGTGATGCACGATGCCATGCGCGCCATCGCCCCGCACGGACTGATGGTCGGTGTGCACAACGAGAACGACGAGGCGGCGCGCGAATTCATGCGCCGCGTCGAGGCCGGCGGAGCCACGGACTGGAAGGCCCACGGCCGCTCGCGTCCGCCGATCACCGAGACGCTTGCCATCGCCGAGGTGTACGAGATCGCCGCCGACACCGGCTGCGCCGCGCACATCGTCCACTGCTCGCTCGGACGCGGCTACGAAATGGCGGCCGCTTATCGCACGCAAGGCGTGGAGGCCACCATCGAGGCCTGCATCCACTACCTCATGCTCAGCGAGGAGGACGACGTGGCGCGTATCGCGGGCAAGGCCAAGGTCAACCCGCCGATCCGCGGCCGCGCCGAACGTGAAGCCTTGTGGCGGCACCTGGCCGCCGGCAATGTCACCGTGGTCTCGACGGATCACGTGAGCTGGTCCGAGGACCGCAAGACCCACCCGAACATGCTGCGCAATTCCTCCGGCGTGCCCGGTCTGGAGGTGCTCGTTGCGCTCCTCGTCCAGGGGCTCCTCGAACGCGGACTGCCGTTGACCTGGGCGGCGCGGCTGCTGGCTTCCAATCCGGCGCGGCTGTTCCGCATCGGCCACCGCAAAGGGGCACTCGAAGTCGGCCGTGACGCGGACGTCGCCGTGCTGGGGCATCGACCCGGCCGCTACGACCCGGCAGCCAGCGGGCACAACCGGGTCGGTTGGAGCCCTTACGAAGGCATGTCCCTGGAATACCGGCCCGTGGCGACATTCGCACGCGGCGAGCTGGTCTACGACGGCCGCGACGTCCCGGGCCGTCCGGGCCGAGGGCAGTTCGTGCGGCCAGCGAGCCGCTGCTGAGGCGGTGCAGCAGCTCATGCAGTCTCCGGCAGACCCGGCGGCCTTGCGCCGCCCGCGCATCGATGGCGCACGTCTGTGGGACGACGTGATGGCGCTTGCCCGGCATACCGAGCCGGCACACCCGTACACCCGGCGCTCGTTTTCGCCGCTGTTCGCGCAGGGTCGGGCCTGGCTTGCCCAGCGCTTTGCCGACGCGGCCTTGACGCCCCGCGTGGACGCCGCAGGCAACCTGGTCGGCCGGCGCCCTGGACTGACGCCGGGCGCGCGCACCATCATGGTCGGTTCGCACACAGACACCGTACCTGAAGGCGGCCGCTTCGACGGCATCGTCGGTGTGCTGGCCGGACTGGAGATGGCGCGGGCCCTCAAGGAAGCCGGCGTGACGCTCGAGCACGCCTTCGAAGTGGTCGATTTCCTGGCCGAGGAGCCCAGTGAGTTCGGCGTTTCCTGTGTCGGCAGTCGGGCGCTCGTCGGGGCGCTCTCCGGCGAGCAGCTCGCAACGACTTCGCCGCAGGGGCTGTCGCTGGGCGAAGCCATACGCGCGCTGGGCGGTGATCCTGCGAGCCTCGGCGCGCTGCCGCAGCGCGCCGACCTCGCCGCGTTCCTGGAGTTGCACATCGAGCAGGGGCCCGTCCTCGAGGCCACGCAGACGCAGGTCGGCATCGTCACTTCCATCGTCGGCATCACGCGGCTCGAGATGGTCTTCGAGGGCGCGGCGGCGCACGCCGGGACCGCGCCCATGCGGGGCCGACAGGACGCGGCGGTGGCCGCCGCCGGAGCCGTCCTCGCCGTGCGCGAGCTCGCGCAACAGATCGACCGTTCGGGCCAAGGGTACTTCGTAGCGACCTGCGGCATCGTCGACGTCCGCCCCGGCGCGAGCAATGTCGTTCCCGGGCAGGCGCGCGTCGTCGTCGATGCGCGCGCCGAACTCGCCTCGGCAATGGAGCGTTTCCTGGACCTGCTGAGCGCACGCGTACAGGCCGTCGCCGCCGACAGCAGTTGCATGCTCACGCGCTGGCAGCTGCTGTCGCGCAATGCGCCGACAGCCTGCGATCCCGGTCTGCAGCAGACGCTGCAGGACGCGGCGCAGAGCCTGGGGCTCGGCCACCGCCGCATGGCCTCGGGCGCCGGGCACGACGCGGCTTTCGTCGCGCGCATCGCACCGGCCGGCATGCTCTTCGTTCCCTGCCGAGCGGGCCGCAGCCATTGCCCCGAGGAGTGGATCGAGCCGGAGCAGCTCGCGATCGGCGCCGCGGTGATGCTCGATGCGTTGCTGCGCCTGGACCGCGGCGCGCCGGCGGCCGGCGGGGGGCTACGGCAGTGACGCAAGACGCCATCGCCATGCCTGCCGACGGCGAGAGCTGCTCGCTGCGCAGCTTCCTCGCGATGCTGCAGCGGCAAGGCGAGTTGGCGGCGATCCGTGCGCCGATGGATCCCGCGGGCTTCGAGCTGGCCGCCTGCCTGTCGGCGCTGCATCGAGGGCCGGCCCTGGTCTTCACGAATACCGGCGCGAGCGGCATTCCGGTCGTCGGCAATGTGCTGGCAACGCTGGAGCGCATCGCCGCCGGCCTCGATTGTCCGCGCGAGGACATGACCGACGCGATCGCGCGCGCGATCGCGCGGCCGCTGGCACCGCGCCTGGTCGGCGCGGCACCGGTGCACGAGGTCGTGCTTCCGTGCGACTTCGGGCGGCTGCCGATCCCGCGCTTCTTCGAGCACGAGACCGGGCCGTACCTCACGGCCGGCTGCATCGTCGCGCGCGACCGCGTGAGCGGGCATGTCAACCTTTCGTATGCACGGGTGAAGCCGATCGACCCCGATCGCGCGCTCGTCGGCATTGCGCCGAACCACCATCTGGCCGTGATCGCGCGCACAGCGGCGGCGCGCGGCGAAACGCAGCCGATCGCCATCACCCTCGGGAATCACCCGGCGGTGGCGATGGCCGCCGCGCTCTATCTGAAGCTCGGCGACGACGAGATGCACGTGGCCGGTGCCCTGGCCGGCGCCCCGATTCCGGTGACGCGCTGCCGCACCAGCGGACTGCTCGTGCCCGCCCATTGCGAGATCGTCATCGAAGGCGAACTCGACATGCGCGTGAGCGTCGAGGAGGGCCCGGTCAGCGAATACCACGGCATGTACGAGCGCTACGGCGCAGGCGGGGTCATGCGCGTCACGTCGATCTCGCACCGGCACGATGCCATGCTGCAGGTCGTGCTGCCCGGTTTCCACGACGAACATGTCTTGATCGGCGCGGTCTCGATCGCGGCCGGACTGCAGTCGCATCTGCGTGCGTTCATCCCCGCGGTGGGGAAGGTGGCGGTTCCTGCCGGCGGCTGCGGCCGGCTGTCGGCTGTGGTCAGCCTGGGCCGCGAGCAGCGCGCCGGCGATGCGCGCAAGGTCATTCTCGGCGCCTTGAGCGCAGTCAATCTGATCAAGCAGGTGACGGTTGTCGACGACGACATCGATCCTTGGGACGAGACCGCGGTGCAATGGGCGATCGCCACGCGCATGCGCGCCGAGCGCGACATCGTCACCGTCCCCGGCATGCGAACCGACCGCTCGGAGCCGATGAAGCTGGGCGGCACGATCACGAAGTTCGGCTTCGACGCGACCTGCCGCTCCGACAGCCGCGACGACTGGACACGCGCGCTGCCCCCGGCGCAGGCCTACGAGCGCGTCGCCGGCATCGTGGCGGCGATCGAGGCCGGCCGCGACGCGTAGAACGCACGACGAACGGCAAGGACGAAACGATGGGACGCATCCTCACCCTGCGCGATGTCGAAGCCGCGCTGCGCGGCGGTGCGGTGTTTGCCGCCGGCGGAGGCGGCTGGAGCGAGCATGGCCGCATGCTCGGCACCGCGGCCGTCAATGCCGGCGCACCCGAGCTCGTCTCGATGGACGAAGTGCCCGACGACGCCTGGGTCGCGACGGCGGCGGCCATCGGCGCGCCCGGCGACGCGACGGCGTGGCAGATGCTCGGCGTGGACTACGTGAAAGCGGTGCAGTTGCTGCAGCGCGAGCTGGGCCATCCGATTTACGGCTTGATGATCGGCCAGAACGGGAAGTCCAGCACGATGAATGGCTGGCTGCCGGCAGCGGTGCTGGGCATGAAGGTGCTCGACGCCGTGGGCGATATCCGCGCTCATCCGACCGGCGACATGGGATCGATCGGCTTGGCCAACCGCCCGGAGGCCACGATCCAGACCGCGGTCGGAGGCAACCGCGCCCACAACGCGTACATCGAGCTGTGCGTCAGGGGCCCCACCGCCAAGGTTTCGCCGGTGCTGCGCACGGCAGCCGACATGGCCGGAGGCTTCATCGCCTCGTGCCGCAACCCGGTGCGCGCCGGCTACGTGCGCGAGCACGCGGCGCTGGCGGGCATCTCGATGGCGTTGCGTCTGGGCGAGGCCATCCTGCAGGCCGAGGCGCGCGGCGGCAAGGCTGTCATCGAAGCCATCTGCGAAACCACCGGCGGCGCGATCATCGCCTCGGGCGCAGTCAGCGCAAAGGCCGTCGCCTACACGCGCGAAGCCTTCGACGTCGGCACCATCACGGTGGGCCGGGGCGCGCAAAGCTGCGTGCTGCATCTCATGAACGAGTACATGGCCGCCCTGGCGCAGGACGGCGCGCGGATGGCCGCTTACCCCGATGTCATCGCGACGCTGGACGAAGCCGGCGCGCCGGTCAGCGCCGGCCACGTGCGCGAGGGTCAGGTGCTGCACGTGCTGCGCGTGGCCAAGGACAAGCTGCCGCTTTCCGCCAGCGTCACCGATCCTTCCGTCTATCCCGTGGTGGAGAAGACCTTGGGCATCGCGATCGCCGACTATGCGCTGGGAGGCAGAGCGTCATGAGCACGGCTCGCCGCTTCGATGTGACGCGCGGCGCGGTGCTGCGCTGCCGCGGCTGGCGCCAGGAGGGCCTGTTGCGGCTGCTCGAGAATGTCCTGGCCGTCGGCGAGCGGGCGCAGGATCTCGTCGTCTACGCGGCCCTGGGCAAGGCCGCGCGCGATTGGCCGTCGCACGACCGCATCGTCTCCACGCTCCGGACGATGGAGGAGGGCCAGACGCTGATCGTGCAGTCGGGCAAGCCGATCGGCTTGATGCGCACGCACGCGCAGGCGCCGCTGGTGCTGATGGCCAACTGCAACCTCGTCGGCCAGTGGGCTCGCGCCGAGCACTTCTATGCGCTGGAGAAGGCCGGGCTGATCTGCTGGGGCGGCCTGACGGCAGGCGACTGGCAGTACATCGGATCGCAGGGCGTCATCCAGGGCACGTACGAGATCTTCGCGCGCATAGCCGAACGCCACTTCGGCGGCAGCCTGGCCGGACGCTGGATCCTGACCGCCGGCCTGGGCGGCATGGGCGGCGCACAACCGCTGGCCGCGCGGATGGCGGGAGCTTCGATCCTTTGCGTCGAGGTCGACGGCGAGCGCATCGACAAGCGCATCGCCACCGGTTACCTGCAGCAGCGTGCTCCCGATCTGGAGGCGGCACTGGCGATGATCCGGGCGGCGCAGGAGACCAAGCAGGCACTGTCGGTGGGGCTGCAGGCGAACGCGGCCGACGTCTATCCCGCACTCGAGAAGCGCGGACTCGTCCCCGATATCGTGACCGACCAGACCTCGGCGCACGACTTGCTGTACGGATACATCCCGCGCGAGTTTTCGCTCGTCCAGGTGCGCGAGCTGCGCACCAGCGATCCGCAGCGGCTCATGAGCGCGAGCACAGCGTCGATCGTGCGCCACGTCCGCGCGATGCTCTCCTTTCAGCGTGCCGGCGCCGTCGTCTTCGACAACGGCAACCTGATCCGCACGCAGGCCAAGGCGGGAGGCGTCGCCGACGCTTTCGAGATCCCGATCTTCACCGAGGCCTTTCTGCGGCCGCTTTTCGCACGCGCGATCGGCCCCTTCCGCTGGATCGCGCTGTCGGGCGACCCGGCCGACATCGAGCGCATCGACCGGCATCTGCTCGAGCATTTCGGCCACAACGCGAGCATCGTCAACTGGATCGGCCTCGCGCGCGAGCACATCCGCTTCGAGGGTTTGCCGGCGCGCATCGCCTGGATGGGGCATGGCGAGCGCACCGCGTTGGCCTTGGCGGTCAACCGCATGGTCGCCGACGGCAGCTTGAAGGCCCCGGTCGCCTTCACGCGCGACCACCTGGACGCGGGTGCGATGGCGCACCCCAACATCATGACCGAGCGCATGCGCGACGGCTCGGATGCAGTCGCCGACTGGCCGCTGCTCAACGCCATGCTCAACTGCTCGTCGCAGGCAGACCTGGTCGCCATCCACTCGGGCGGCGGCGGCTATTCCGGCTACATGACCAGTGCCGGCGTGACGCTGGTCGCCGACGGCACGCCGCGTGCCGAGCAGCGCCTGCGCCTGACGCTGGACAACGACACCTCGCTCGGCGTGATGCGCTATGCCGATGCAGGTTACGCCGAGGCGCTCGACGAGGTCGAGCGCCGAGGGCTAGAGCACTTCACCCTGTAGGAGGAAACCATGAAACGCCGTTCGTTCCAGAAGTTCGCCCTCGGCGCTGCAGCGCTGGCCGGCGTCCCCATGTGGGCCCGTGCTCAGCAGCCCATCATCCTGAAGGTGCACTCGTTCTCCAGCCCGCAGGCGCCCGAGGCCGTCCACCAGATGCTCCCGTTGATCGACAAGATCGGCAAGGACTCGGGCGGGCGACTGAAGCTCGAGTTCTATCCCAGCATGCAGCTCGGCGGGAAGGTCAGCGATCTGATTCAACAGCTCGAGGACGGCGTGGTCGACATCGTGATCACCATTCCGGGAGCGACACCGAGCCGCTTTCCGCTCCTGCAGGCCACCGAACTGCCCTTCGTCAACGCCGGCACTTCGGCCGGACAGACTCCGGCCATCCTGGAGTGGTCGCAGAAGTGGCTGATGAACAACGAGTTCAAGGGCATCAAGATCCTTCACATGCACGCCACCGATGCCGCGGTCCTGCACACGCGCAACAAGGCGGTGCGTTCGAGCGCAGACCTTTCGGGGATGAAGATCCGCGTGCCCGGCCGTTTCGTCGGCGAGGCGGTGAAGAACATCGGCGGCACGCCGGTGGGCGTGGCCCTGCCCGAGATCTACGAAAGCCTGCAGCGCGGCCAGCTCGACGGCATGACGATCAACTGGGCCATCATGGCGCCGTACAAGTTCCAGGAGGTGACCAAGTTCCACATGGAGAACCCCCTGTACCAGAACCCGATCATGACGCTGATGAGCCAGGCCTCCTACGACAAGCTGCCGCCGGAGCTCAAGCGCGTGATCGACGGCAACATCGGCGTCGCCTATTCCACCGGTGTGGCGCGCAAGATCGATGAACTGACGGCGCCGGCCAAGAAGACGATCACCGATGCCGGCGGCACGATTTACGCGCTCAGCCCCGAGGAACTGGCCAAGTGGCGCGTCGCCGTCGCCCCGGTCTACAAACTCTGGGCAGCGGAGGCCGACAAGCGCGGCCTGCCCGGGCAGCAGATGCTCGACGACTTCCTGGCCCTTACGGCGAAGTACGGCCGCAAGTGAAGCCGGCAGCGATGGCGCCGACGACGCGGCGATTGGAGCACTTGTGCCTGGCCTTCGCCTGGCTCGGCGGCGCAGCGCTGATGGCCGCGATGGCGGTGATCGTCATCTCCGTGATCGGCGCTCAATTCGGGCATCCGGTGCTGGGCGATACCGAAATCGTCGACCAGCTGACCGGCATCCTGGTCTTCTGCTTCCTGCCGTATTGCCATCTGAAGGGGGGCAACATCCTGGTGGACTTCTTCACCAAGCCGTTGCCCCAGCGTGCGTTGAACGCGCTCGACGCCTTCATGAACCTGCTGTTTGCCGTCGTGGCCGCCGTGCTTGCATGGCGCCTGGCGGCGGGCGGGATTTCGGCATACCAGCGCGACCAGCGCTCGATGTTTCTCGGCCTCTCCGAGTGGTGGGTGTACGCGATCGGCGGCGTTGCCATGCTGCTGTGGATCGTCGTCATCGCCCACAGCGCATGGCTGGCGTGGTGTCGGGCCTCGGGGGGCGCGCCTGTCGACGCCGAGGTGCCGCAGTCCTTTGGATGAGAACCATGGCCGCCGAGACGGCAGCCGCGGCGGCCGTACGGGCATCAGCCGCTGATTGGGGAATGCTTCATGTCGCGCTTCGACATCGGCGTGTGGATGTTCGTCGGAACCTTGTTCGTCATTGCGCTGCGCATGCCGGTCGCGGGCGCGATGCTGCTCGTCGGCGGGGCAGGATACGCGGCGATCAATGGCTGGACGCCGTTGTTGTCGACCCTCAAGACGATGACGTACTCGAAGTTCGCCAACAACACGCTGGCGGTGCTGCCGCTGTTCCTGTTGATGGGGGAGTTCGCGACGCAGGGCGGCATGAATTCGCGGCTCTTCCGCGCCGCCCGCGCCTGGTTCGGCCATTGGCGAGGCGGACTGGCGATGGCAACGATCGGCGGCTGCGCGGCCTTCGGTGCGATCTGCGGCTCTTCGCTCGCCACCGCTGCAACGATGTGCAAGGTCGCGCTGCCCGAGATGCGTGCGGCAGGCTATTCGCCCGCACTGGCCACCGGTACCCTGGCCGCCGGGGGGACGCTGGGCATCCTGATCCCGCCCTCGATCATCCTCGTCATCTATGCGATCTACACCGAGCAGTCGGTTGGGGCATTGTTCGTCGCAGCGGTGATTCCCGGCTTGATCGCGACGGTCCAGTACATGATCGTCGTCAGCCTGTACGCGCGGCTGGTGCCGGGCGCCTGCCCGAGCATCGCGGCCGCGCCGTGGAAGGAGCGGCTGGTCGCCACGCGCGGCGCCTGGCCGATCGCAGCGGTCTTCGGACTCATCGTAGCCGGCATCTACCGCGGCTGGTTCTCCGCCTCGGAAGGCGCGGCCGTCGGGGCCTTGATGATGCTGCTGTTCGCCGTCTTCAAGGGCGGCATGCGCAAGGCGGGCTTCATCGAATCGGTGCGCAATGCCGGCCAGACATCGGCGATGATCTTCCTGATCATGTTCTCGGCCGAGCTGTTCTCCGCGGCGCTCGCGTCGTCCCAGATGCCGGCCGAATTGGCCCGGCAAGTCGCGGCGGTGAATGCGTCGCCGTACATGATCGTGGTCGTCATCATGCTGGCGTACATGGTGCTCGGCTGCTTCATGGAATCGCTCGCCATGGTGCTGCTGACGCTCCCGGTATTCATCCCGCTGGTGCTGTCGCTGGACCTTGGCCTGAGCAAGGACGCCACGCTGATCTGGTTCGGCATCCTGGTGCTCATGAGCGTGGAGATCGGAATGATCTCGCCGCCCTTCGGGCTGAACCTCTTCCTGATCAATTCGATGTCGGGCGGCGTGCCGATGAAGGAGACCTACAAGGGCGTCCTCGGCTTCTGCGGGATGGACGTGCTGCGGGTGCTGCTGATCGTCTTCGTCCCCGTGCTCGCCTTGTGGCTGCCGGGCCTCAAATGAGATGAATCCCGACCGACGCGGCCGCGGGCGACGCACGCGGCCGCGCGGTTCTTCGCTCGCCGCCGACGTCGTGCGCGACGGCGGCCTCGCTCCCGCGGCGGTCGAGTCGTCGGCCGCGCTTCCCTGCATTCCTGGAGATCTCCAATGACGAGAACCGTGATTCTGGACGGCGTGAATCTGAGCATCGACGATGTCGTCGCAATCGCTCGCCATGGCGCGCGGGTCGAACTGGGCGACGCGGCGCGGGCCGAGATCGTGAAGGTGCGCAAGTACATCGACACCCACTGGCTGCGCGAGGACGCGCCGCCGACCTACGGCTTCAACACCGGGGTCGGAAAGCTCAAGGACTACGCGATTTCGCAGGCCGACAACGACCGGTTCCAGCTCAACATCGTCTTGTCGCATTGCAGCGGATTCGGGCCGCCCGCCGCGGAAGACGTCGTGCGTGCCATGCTCGCGATCCGCATCAATGCCTTCGGCCAGGGCGTTTCCGGTCTGCGCATCGAGGTCGTCGATCGACTGGTCGAGATGCTCAACCGCGGCGTCCATCCGGTCGTACCCTTGCAGGGCTCCGTGGGCGCCAGCGGCGACCTGGCGCCGCTGGCGCACGTGGTTTCGGTGCTGATCGGATGGCCGCAGGCCATGGCGACGTACCAGGGCGAGACGATGCCGGCGCCGCAGGCGCTGGAGCGCGCGGGGCTCGAGCCGGCCTTCCAGCTCAAGGCCAAGGACTGTCTGGCACTGATCAACGGCAACAGCCTGTGCGCGGCGATGGCCGCGCTGGTGATGCACGACGCCGAGCGGCAGGCCAGGCAGGCCGATGCGGCCGGCGCGCTGAGCCTGGAGGCGATCCGCGGCGAGCAGGCCGCCTTCGACGAGCGCATCCACCTGGCGCGGCGGCAGAAGGGTCAGATCGAAGCCGCGCGCAACGTGCGCCGCATGATCGAAGGCAGCGTGCGCACGACGGAAGCCGCGCGCAGCGTCCACCTGCCCGACGACGTGCTGCATCCCACGCACTCGGCGCGCATCCAGGATCAGTACTCCTTTCGCTGCCTGCCGCAGGTGCACGGCGCCTGCCGCGACAACATCGCCTACGCGCGCACCTTGATCACCAATGAATTGAACGCGGCGACCGACAACCCGCTTGTGTTCTGGAACGGCCAGGGTGCGCTGGAGTTCATGTCGGGCGGCAACTTCCACTGCGAGCCGATCGCCTTCGCGATGGACATCGTCGCGATGTCGCTGGCCGAACTGGGCAACATCTCGGAGCGGCGGCTCTTCGCGCTGTGCGACACCACCTTGAACTACGGGCTCCCGCCGAACCTGTGCGGCCAGCCGATCGGCCTGAACTGCGGCTACGCGGTGCTCTCGTGCTCGGCCGCGTCGGTCGTCTCCGAGAACCGCACGCTGTGTTTTCCCGCCAGCGTCGACAACATCCCGACGAAGAGCAACCAGGAAGATCACGTCAGCATGGCCGCCTGGGCCTGCCGCAAGGCGCGCCAAGTCCTCGACAACCTGCCCAAGATCGTCGGCATCGAGATGATGTTGGCCGCACGCGCGGTGGACCTGACGCGCGCGCACCTGGGCAGTTTCGCGCTCGGCAAGGGAACCGAGGCGGTCTACCGCACGCTGCGCGAATCGATCCCGTACGACCCGAACGACAGCTACATGCCGGCTCAGACCACGCCGGCGATCGCCATTGCGGCGCGCTGCGGCGCGCTCGACGCGGCCGAGGCGGCCGTCGGCGTCTTGGCGTGAGCGCGGTCTGCGACGCCACGATCGCGTCGCCGCCGTTGCGGGCCGGGCAGGCATTCGGGTGACGGCCGCGCGTTGAGCAGGCGGGTTTCGATGGATCTGCTGGAAGACCTTCATGCGGCGCTCGGTGCTGCCGGGCTGCTGACGGCCGAACCGGAGCTGCGCGGCTATCGCACCGACAGCACACACGCAGCCGAAGGCGGCATCCTCGCCGTTGTACGTCCGGCGAACACGGCGCAGGCAGTACGTGCGATCGCGGCCTGCCGAGCCGCGGGCGTGGCGCTGGTCGTGCGCGGCGGCGGCACAGGCTTCGCGGGCGGCTGCTTGCCGCTGCCCGGCCAGCAGGCGGTGGTGATGTCGTTGGAGCGGATGAATCGCATCCGTTCGGTCGATGCCGTCGGCAACGTGCTCGTGGCCGAAGCCGGATGCACGCTCGCGCGTGCGCAGGAGGCCGCACGCGCACAGGGTCGGCTGCTCGGACTGGACCACGGCGGCGCCGGCAGCAGCACGCTCGGCGGCAACGTCGCCACCAATGCCGGCGGCAACAACGTCGTGCGCTACGGCATGGCGCGCGAGCAATTGCTCGGCATCGAAGCGGTGCTGGCCGACGGCAGCGTCATCGGACCGCCCGCCACGCTGCGCAAGAGCAATGCCGGCTACGAGATCCAGCAGCTGATCGCCGGCTCGGAAGGCACATTGGCGGTGATCACCGCGGTGGCGCTGAAGATGCGGCCGGCGCCGGTGGACACGGCCACGGCCGTGCTCGCCGTGGACACACCGCAGGCCGCGCTGGCGCTGTTCGGGGCGGCCCAGGCGGTGCTGGGCGAGACGATCTCGGCCTTCGAGCTGATGTCGAGCGAGGCATTGGAGTTCCACTACGCCCATGTCGGGGCGCGTCGCCCGCCTTTCGATGCGGCGGCAGCGTGGACGGTGCTGCTCGAGGCCGACAGCGCGAGCCCCTACATGGATCTGCCGCGCGCCTTTCACGCGCTGCTCGAGGCGCAGTCCGCCAAGGGTTTGGTGCGCGACGGCAGCGTCGCCGCCTCGCTTGCCCAGCGCCGCTCGATGTGGGCGCTGCGCGAAGGTATTGCGATCGCCATGGGCGAGAGCCGCTGGTCGATGGTCAAGACCGACACCGCGGTGCCGGTGGTGCGCGTGCCCGAGTTCATCGAGCGCTCCGGCGCGGCCGCCCAGGACGGACTGCCGGGCGTGCGCTCGCTGTACTTCGGGCATGTGGGCGACGGCAACATCCACCTGAACCTGCTCGCGCCGCCGGGGATGCCGCCAGAGGAATTCCGCCGCCGCGCGCCCGAACTGTCCGGCCGCATCGACGAGGTCGCGCTCGCGCTGCAAGGCACGGTGAGCGCCGAGCACGGCATCGGCCAGGGCAAGCGCGAGGCGCTGCGCCGGATGCGCACGGCGCGCGAACTGGGCCTGATGGCTGCGATCAAGGACGCGTTCGATCCCGCACACCTGCTCAACCCGGGAAAGATCTTCGCTTGCACGCCGGGCTCGCCGCCCGGCGCTGCCGACTTGGGGACACCGTGATGTTCGAGACCCTGCAGCCCGCTCCGCCCGACAAGATCCTGTCGTTGATGGGCCTGTTCCGCGGTGATCCGCGTCGCTACAAGATCGACCTCGGGGTCGGCGTCTATCGCGACCTCGAGGGCCGCACACCGATCATGGCGGCCGTGCGCGAGGCCGAGCGCCGGCTGCACTCCACCGAAACCACGAAGAGCTATCTCGGTCCGGGCGGCGATCCGGACTATTGCGATCTCGTCGCACGGCTGGTGTTCGCCGACGACGCGCCGCGCGCTCGCCTGCGCGCGGCGCAGACGCCCGGAGGGGCCGGCGCGTTGCGCATCCTGTGCGGCCTGATCGCGCGCGCGCGGCCCGACGCCACGGTCTGGGTGCCGGTGCCGACCTGGGTCAACCATCTGGCGATCCTGGCCGACGCCGGACTGTCGGTACGGACGCACAAGTACCTCGACGCGGCAGGCCATGACGTGGACTTCGAAGCCATGATGGGGGGGCTGCAGGGGATGACCGCCGGGGACATCGTGCTGCTGCACGGCTGCTGCCACAACCCGAGCGGCGCCAGCCTGGACAAGGCGCAGTGGGACGCGCTGTGCGACTTGCTCGAGCAGCGCGGCGCCATCCCTTTCGTCGATCTCGCTTATCAGGGATTCGGGCTCGGGCTGGAGGACGATGCCTACGCCGCGCGCCTGTTCACGCGCCGCCTGCCCGAGGTGCTGGTGGCG
This sequence comes from Rubrivivax sp., assembly GCA_046348125.1. Lineage (GTDB taxonomy): Bacteria > Pseudomonadota > Gammaproteobacteria > Burkholderiales > Burkholderiaceae_C > Rubrivivax. Next base: position 280,081 of record JAXMEV010000002.1, on the reverse strand, counting down.
GTGTCCAACTCAAAGAACTTCGGCATCTACCGTGAGCGGACGGGCGCGGCCTTCGTCCTGGCAGCGGGGGCATCCAGCGCCGATGCGGCGCACAGCCACCTGCTGGTGGCCGCGCGCAACAGCTACTCGATGCCGCCGGACCACGGCGGAGCACTGGTGCGCATCGTGCTGAGCGATACCGCGCTGCGCGCGCAGTGGCTGGTCGAGCTGGAGGCGATGCGCACGCGCGTCGTCGGGGTTCGGCGGGCACTGGCGGAGGCGTTCGCCGGGGCCGCCGGTTCCCCGCGCTACGACTTCCTGTCCCGTCACCACGGCATGTTTTCGCTCCTGGGCATCCGGGCCGAGCAGGCGCGAAGGCTGCGCGACGAGCACGCCGTCTACATCGTCGAGGACGGGCGCATCAACCTGGCGGGATTGCACCCCGACCAGATCGCGACCTTCGTGGGCGCCGTGCTGGCGGTGACGCGCTGAGATCCGTGGTCGACGGCGCCGAAGCGCGCACGCGCTCGCAGGCATCGTGGACGCATTGGAGGAAGTCCGTCGCGCGCGGCGCGAGCGTGCGGCGCGCGCTGCTGTAGGCGTAGACCCCGAACGGGATGGTCGGCTCGATCGGCCGTACCGCCACGTCGCCGGCGAAGGCGTTGGCCGTGAACTCGTCGACGACGGCGCAGCCGACGCCGGCCGCGACCAGCGCACGCGCGAAGTAGTAGGTCTGTACCTGGATGCCCGGTGCGCGCGCCATCCCGGCGCGTTCCAGCGCCTCGTTCAACATCTGACCGAGGTGGTGCGAAGCGGTGAGCCCGATCAGGCGGTCGAAATCGATCTCGTCCAGGCGCACCGGCCCGCCGCGGCGCGCCCTGGCGCTGCGCGGGTGGTCGATGTAGACGAGGTCGCCGGTGGTCAACAGCCGCGACTCGATTTCCATGCCGGCGTGGCTCGACTCCGCGGTGCCGAAACACAAGCCGAGATCGAATTCGCGCGCCAGCAGGCCCTGCACGAGTTCCGGCGTGTGGCGTGCCGCGATCTCGACGGGCGAGCGGGGAAATCGTGTCTGGAAGCACTGGGTCGCGAGCGGCAGCACGCCGAAGCCCAGGCTCGGCAGACAGACGATGCGCAGGCGTGCGTCGAGGCGTTCGCGCAGAATGCGTGCCGTGTCGTGAGTCCGCTCGAGATCGACGAAGACGCGCTCGATGTCCGCCAGCAGCGCGCTGGCTTCCTCCGTCGGATGGATGCGTCCGCTGACCCGGCGGAACAGCGGGAAGCGCAACTGCTGCTCCGCGGCCTTCAGCAGCTTGCTTGCCGCCGGCTGTGTGATCGACAGCGCCTTCGCCGCGCCGCTGATCGAGCCCGCGCGCGAGACGGCAAAGATGACTTCGATGTGGCGCAGACGCATGGCGCGCGCATTCTGCAGCAGACGGCAAGCCGCGCCCACTTCGGTCTTCGTGATGGCCCGGTTCGGCAAGCTCTGCTTCCGCTCGAAGCGCGCGAGCCGGATACTGATCGCCCCTGTCGTCGCGCCCGGGAGTACCGCCATCGAGACCGCATCCATGCACCGGCCGCTTGCCGGCATCGTCGTTCTCGATTTCAGCCGCGTGCTGGCCGGACCGTTCTGTTCGGCGCTGCTTGCCGATATGGGGGCGGAGGTCATCAAGGTCGAGCCGCCTCAGGGCGATGATCAGCGCTGGATGGGCGCGTTCAAGGACGGCGTCAACCTCAGTTTCGAGCTGATCAACCGCAGCAAGCGCTCGATCCGCCTGGACCTGAAGACCGAGAAGGGGCGGCAGATCGCCCTCGCGCTGGCCGAACGCGCCGATGTGGTGATCGAGAACTTCCGCCCCGGTGTAGCGGAGCGTCTGGGCATCGGCTACGAGCTGCTGAGGGAACGCCGGCCCGACATCGTGTATTGCTCGATCTCCGGCTTCGGCCAGACGGGGCCGATGGCGCAGTTTCCCAGCTACGACGTGGTCGCGCAGGCACTGTCGGGGATGATGAGCATCACCGGCATGTCCGATGGGGATCCGGTGCTGGTCGGCGAGTCGATCGGCGATTCGGTCTCGGGCTTGTACAGCGCGCTCGGCGTTGCGCTGGCGCTGTTCCGCCGGGCCTCTACCGGCGAGGGCGCGCACATCGACATCGCGATGTTCGACGCTCTGTTCAGCCTGCTGCCGACCGCGCTGGCCTCTTGGCAGGCGACCGGCGAAGCGCCTGGCCGCGCCGGCAACCAGCATCCGCTTTCCGCGCCCTTCGGGGCCTACGCTGCCGGCGACGGCCTGTTCATGCTGGCGATCGCCAACAAGGCGCTGTTCTCCCGATTCGCCGCGCTGATGGGCAGGCCGGAACTCGCAGCCGATCCTCGTCTGGACAGCGATCCGGCACGCCGGCAGAACCAGGCTCTGCTGCGCGGCATCATCGAGGAATGGGCGAACGACAAGAGCGTCGACGCCGTGGTCACGCTGCTTGGCGAGGCCGGCATTCCTGCCTCGCCGATATGGAACGTCGTTCAGGCGGCGACGAGCGACCACGCGGCGAGCCGCAAGTTGCTGACGGAGGTCGAGCACCCACGGCTCGGCCGGCTCGGGCTGCCGGAGCAGCCGCTGCACTTCGACGGCCTTGCACGCGGTGCCGCGCGGCGAGCGCCCGACCTCGGCGCTGACGGGGCCGAGATCCTGAGCCGCTTGCTCGGCATCGAGCCCGACGAGGTGCGACGGCTCGTCGAGACGGGTGTGATCTGAGGCGGCCGCAGCGCTTGCGGCTCGCCTACCCACCCGAGTCGAAGGACGCAATTCGATGACACTGCAGATCAGCGACGCAGATCGGAGCTTCGGCGACGAGGTCCGCGCCTACTTGCGCAGCAAGCTGCCGCCCGAACTCGCAAGCAAGGTGCGCCACAACCAGCGTCTGAGCCGCGACGACTACGTCGGCTGGCAGGACATCCTCGCGGCGCGCAACTGGTACGCCGTCGGCTGGCCGCGCGAGGCCGGCGGCCCCGGCCTGACACCGGTGCAGCGCTACGTCTACGAGCGAGAGTACGGCGCCGTCTGCGCGCCGCACCCCTGCCAGTTCGGCACAGCCATGGCCGGCCCGGTCATCAACGCCTTCGGCAGCGACGAGCAAAAGGCGCGCTTCCTGCCGCGCATCCGCCGCAACCTCGACTTCTGGTGCCAGGGCTATTCCGAACCGGGGGCAGGATCGGATCTGGCAGCGCTGCGGACCACGGCCGTGCGCGACGGCGACCACTACGTCGTCAATGGTCAGAAGATCTGGACTACCTGGGCGAACTGGGCCGACTGGATGTTCTGTCTCGTCAAGACCGACACCTCGGTCAAGCCGCAACTCGGCATCTCGTTCCTGTTGATCGACATGCGCTCGCCGGGCATCACGGTGCGGCCGATACGCACCATCGACGGCGACGCCGAATTCAACGAGGTCTTCTTCGACGAAGTCCGCGTACCGATCGAGAACCGCATTGCCGAGGAAGGGCGGGGCTGGACCTGTGCCAAGTACTTGCTCGAGCACGAACGATTCTCCATGTCGGGCGCCGCGCGCTCCAGGCGCATCCTCGGCGAGCTGCGCGACGACGCGGCCCGGGTCGGGCGCATAGGCGACGAGCGGATTCGCACGCGCCTGGCGCGCCTGGAGATCGAGTTGCTGGCGCTCGAGCACATGGAGATGCGCCTGCTCGCGCGCAGCATCGGCGGCGACAACCCGGGACCGGAAGCCTCCAAGCTCAAGATCAGGGGAACCGAGATCGCGCAGGCCCTGTCGCTCCTGCGCCTCGATGTCTTCCGGCAGGGTTGCCTGCCGCATTCGGATGCGTTCCTCGGCGGCGCGATCGGCGCCGCTGCCGAGCCCGCGGCGGCCGGAGCCGTCGCGACCTACCTCAACCTGCGCAAGCTGACGATCTGGGGCGGGTCGAACGAGATCCAGCGGATGATCCTGTCCAAGCAGGTGCTGGGCCTGGAGTAGAGCCGATGGACCACCTCGATTCGCCCGAACTGGCGCTGCTGCGTGCATCCAGCGCGCGCTTCGTCGCCGACCATGCCGGCGAGACGGATGCCGAGCGCCTGTGGACCCAGTTCCGCGACCTGGGCTGGTTGGGCCTCGATCTGCCTGAACACAAGGGCGGATCCGGGCTCGGGCCCGCGGCCGCCGTGACCGTCATGGAAGCCCTTGGGCGGGGTGCGCTTGCGTCGCCCTATCTGGCGGGCTCTCTGTTCCCCGCGGGCATCCTCGCTCGTTGTCCGGATGCGGACCAAGCGCTCGGCGACCTGCTGCAAGGCAGGTTGCGCGCAGCTGTCCAGGCGAACCTGAGCTTGCCGGCCTGCGATGCCTCAGCATGCAGCTTCACCGCGGCGCAAGAGGATTCCTCTCTGCGGCTCGAGGGGCAGGCCCTGCTGCTCGGCTGGGGGCGCATGGACGTTGCGCTCGTGCTGGCGGCCCTCGCGCGGCAAGGCCCCGCATTGCTCTTGCTGCCGATCACCGACATCGTCGGTGCGAGCCTCGAGCCGCTCAACTTCGTCGACGGCGGCGAAGGGGCCCGGGTCGTGCTGAACGGCGCGGTGGTGTCGCGCGCCGCCGTGCTCGCAGACGGTGCGGCGGCTCTCACGATCCTCGATTCGGCCCGCACGGCGGCGCTGCTGGCCGCGGCTGCCGACAATCTCGGGGCGATGCAGGCGCTGTTCGACGCCACCCTGACGCATGTGAAGCTGCGCCGGCAGTTCGGTCGCGCCATAGGATCGTTTCAGGCGCTGCAGTTCCGCCTCACCGACATGTGGATCAAGCTCGACGAGGCGCGCTCACTGGTCCTGGCCGCCGCGACGGCGCTGGGCATCGGCGAGGCGAATGCGGCCCAACTGGTCGCTGCCGCCTGGCTGCAGTGCCTGTGGTCGGGACGCGTGATCGCCGAGGAGGCCGTGCAGATGCACGGTGCCATCGGGATGACGCAGGAGTGCGCCGTCGGCCGTGCCTTCAAGCGCATGCTCGTCAACGAGATGATCTTCGGCGGTGAGGACGTCCACTTGATTGCCTACGATCGCCTCAGGGCGGATCGGGAGGCCCCGCCAGCTCCCGGCGCAGCAGCCTGATCAGCATGCGCTCGCTGTCGCGCAATCCGCGATCGGCGGAGAACTGCGCGCAAAGGCCGGTGTTCAGACGCGGACTCGCCAGCGGGTGGAAGGACAGCGCGTCGCCGTCGCGGCAGGCCAAGGCGAAGGCGCGCGACCCGAGCGCCGCGGCGCGCAGGTGCGGCAGCATCGCGCAGGCCAGTTCGACCGAGGCCAGCTCGACGAGCGCTTTGGGCTGAACGCCCTCGCGGTGCGCCGCGCGCTCGAAGATGCGCCGCCAGGGGTGGTCCGGCGGCGGCAGGATCAGCGGCAGCGCGGCCGCATCGCGCACCGCGACGGTCGTGGTGCCGAGCAACCCGTGCCTGCGTGCGGCCAACAGGCCGAGCTCCTGCTCCGAATCGAGATCGATGCGGGGCTGGCCTGCGTCGCGCCGATGCGCTATGAGGAAGCTTGCCTCGCCGCTTTCCACCAGCCGTGGCAGCTCGCTTGCCGAGCATGCGACGATGCGCAATCTGCCCGTCGGATAGATCTCCAGCCACTTGGCGAATGCGTCGGCCAGAGCCGGCCCGCAGCAGGCAAGCGGATCGACCGCGACCACGATGTGATGCTGCTGCGCCGCGCCGATGGCGCGCGCGTCGCGCGCGATGCGGCCGTGGCCGGCCATGGCCTCGCGCGCCAGCGCTTCGAGTTGCACGCCGGCGCGGGTCGGCTGCAGTCCCTGCGGCCCGCGGCGGAAGACGGACTGTCCAAGCCGGGCTTCGAGTTTGTGCAGCTGGCCCGACAGTGCCGGCTGGACGACGTGCAGCCTGCGTGCCGCGGCACTCATGCTGCCCGCGTCGGCCAGCGCAAGGAAGTAACGGAGCTGGCGCAGCGAGAAACCGGGCTCGTAGCGGCGCTGCGGCACGGGCTCGACGAGAGCCGCGCGCAGCGCATCGACGAAGACCCTGCCTGGCTCGCCGGTTGTGCCCATGTCGGCGACGATGGGACTGCGCAGCGGCACCGCCAGCGGCAGTGCCCGCAACGTGCTGCGCTGCAAGCCCGGCGCGACGAGGCTGCGCGGCGCCAGAAGCACGAAATGGCGCGTGCGCTTCGAAAGGCGCGAGAAGATGCCGAGATCTTCGTCGATGGACGCCGGGTCGGGCAGTCCGTGCGTCGCGCAGTACTGCCGCGCCTGCCGTTCCAGAGCCTGCGGCATCGGCGGCAATTCCGGCTGCAGCTCGGCCATTGCCGCGACACCGATCCTGTCGCCGGAGAGCGCGCACGGCGAGACGTTCGTTACCGCGACCCAGTCGTCGTGGAACAGGAACAGTCCTGTGTCATCGCGGTCGGATTCGCCGTAAGACAGGCGCACGCGGTCTTGGCGCTGCCCGTCTCGAGTGCCCGATCGTTCGACGGGCGCGGGGTCCAGCGGCGAGTGGAAGCGGATGCGCGCGACGAGTCCCGGATGATGCAGGCGAACGCGCTGCGCCGCGAGACCGGCGGCACGATAGAGCCGGCCCAGCATCAGGTGCAGCGGTGACACGACGTCCAGCCATTGCAGCTCGGCGGCCAGCGGCACGCTCGCCGCAGCCTCGATCACCTGGAGCAGGCCTTCGCAGATCTGGCAGAGCCAGCGGGCGGCTTGCGTTGGATAACGACCGACCGGTCCGCGCTCGAACAGCGTCAAGCCGGTTTCGGCTTCGAGCGCGGCAAGTGCTGCACTGACGGTCGAAGCCGAAACGCCCGCGGCGGCAGCGGCTTGCGCATGGTTCCGGTGGTGGCAGGCGAGCACGAAGTACGCGAGCTGTTTCGTCTCCATCGCCCCCGCATCTGCGGACTGAGGAATGGGTGTTGCCGAGCGTGCGGCGCCAAGCGCTGCGCCGGCCGTATCGGCCCGTCATGATAGGTTGGGGTACAGCCGGACGGGAGTTCGAGCCCCGAGCGCATGCCGCACACGCAGCTTCAGGCTTCTCTTCTAGGCCGGCAATGCGCGCACGGGCCCGGGGCGCCGGCGCCCGCCGGCGCACTACCAGCCCGGCAGCACGCAGCGCCGGCTGCGCGCGGCGAGCGTGGCGTCGAAGTCGGCGAGCGCGCGCCGCATCACGGCCGAGCCCTCGGCGTGGCAGGTCAGGCAGGCGCCGACGCGCAGCACGCGCTTTTGCTCCTCGACGTCCAGCGGTCGCATCCCGGGCTGCGCCGACACCATGCCGCTGCGCGGCTGCAGGAAGCCGGTCCAGGCGTCGGCCGGCAGCCCGTCCTGCGGCAGCGGCGGCGCGCGCGGCGTGAAGTGCCACCGTCCGTTCGCGCCCAGGACTTCGTAGCGCAGCGTGCCGCTGCCCCAGCCCAGCGCCACCGGATCGGCGTGGCAGGAGCGGCACGAGCGCACTTCGCGCCGGATGGTGTGCGCCGAAGTCAGGCCGTAGAGCCGCCGGAAGATCGTGTCGGGCGGCTTGCCCGCTTCGCGGTTGCGATCGAAGCTGAGGATCATGCCGGGCACGAAGGTGTCGATGCGGCTCGCGTCGCGGCCGTCGGCGCCGCGCTGCTCGACCACGCCCAGCGTCGGCAGCGCCGCCTCGAAGGGTGCCGAGCGCTCGTTCCAGGTGCCGGGCACCCAGGCCTGGGCGACATGGTCGAAGCCCTCGTCCTTGGGGTCGAACTCGGTGTGGCAGCTCGTGCAGCGCGACGCCCAGGCCGAGTGGCAGGTGGTGCAGGCCAGGCGCGCGTGCGCGCGGTCGCGGTCGCACTCGGGGCGCAGCGGGGTCAGCGCCAGCTCCAGGCCGTCGCGCTTGCGGCGCAGCGTGCCGCGGCCGGCGGCGTCGACGAAGACGTTGACCAGCGTGTCGCCGCCGGCCGCGACGCCCAGGCGCTGCCCGGGTGCCGGCGCCCAGCCGCGCAGCGCCAGCAGCGTGCGCGCTTCGGCATCCAGCGCCGCCGCCTCGCGTGCGGCGAGCCGGCGCGCGTGGCAGTCGGTGCAGGCGATGCGCAGCTGCTCGCTCTTGCGCGCCACCGTGGCGCCGCTGCCCATCAGCTCGTTGGCGACATGGCAATCGATGCAGTCGAGCCCGCGTTCGTGGTGCACGTCGGGCTGCATGCGCAGGAACAGGCGCCCGTCGTCGAGCTTGCGCAGCCGCGTCGCGTCCGTGCCCGGCGGCGGCGCGCCGTTCAGTTCGTGCCAGCCTTCGTAGTTGGTCGAGATGCGGCTCGAGCGGCTGTGGCAGCCGAAGCAATGCGCGTTGCCCGGGTTGACGGTGAAGCCCGGATGCGCGCGCGGCGCCGCGCGCGGCGGCTTGGCTTCGAGGTAGCGCGCCAGCTCGGCCGCCGCCTGAGCGCCGTAGACCAGATGGCAGGCGTTGCAGCCGCCGCCGCGCGACTCCTGGCCGATCGGGCCCCATTCGGTCTTGGGCTGCCCGAGGTGGCATGACACGCACAGCTCGCGCAGATGGCTGTCGGCCGCGCCGTGGCCCAGCCGGGCGGCGTGCGGCGGCGGCGCCCGCGCGTCGACCGGCTCGCCGAGCACGCGCCGGTCGGCCGTGATGACGCCGGCCATCGTCGACATGATCGAGCGCTCGACGCGCACCGCGATCGCGGCGTGGCAGGCGCCCTGGCCGCAGCTGCGCTGCACGCCGGCGAGATTGCCCGGCACGCGCTCGAGCGCGCGGTGCGCGCGCTCGGCGTCGAGCGTGTACGGGTCGCCGCCGTGGCAGGCCGCGCAGCCCAGGGTCTCCGGGCGGTGCGAGCGGTCGAAGCCCTCGGTGCCGGTGTGGCAGGCGCGGCAGCCCTCGGGCCGCCCGCGCACCACCGCGGCCTGGAGCCGGCCCGCTTCGGGCGGCACGGCGCCGAGCACCCAGCCCCATTGCAGATCGCTGCGCCCGCCCGGCCAGCGCGGCCGCGCGGGGGCGTCGTCGGCTTGCAGGAACTGCGCGCCCGCGCACAGTGCGAGATACGCGAGGCCGGCCAGCGCGAGGCCGCCACGCGCCGGCCGGCGCCAGCGGCTGCGCAGCCGTGCCGGCGCCCGAAGCGCCGACAGCGGCGGCAGCGGCGGCTGCGGCGGCTGCGGCGGTTGCGGCGGTTGCGGCGGTTGCGGCGGTTGCGGCGGTTGCGGCGGTTGCGGCGGTCGCGGCGGTCGCGGCGATAGCGCCCATAGCGCCCAAAGCGCCAGCAACGCGGCGGCGAGCAGCGCGCCCGCCGCGCCGGGCGAGTGCTGCAGCAGCGGCTGCAGCGGCGCGAAGAACCAGGGCCCGGCCAGACGCGGGTCGACGCCGTCGTGCAGGCCGGGCGAGACGAAGAGTGCGAGCGCCAACATCGGCGCGGCCCAGGCCAGCAGCACGAGCGGGCGCACGCGCCAGCGGCGCCGGCGCCAGGCCAGCGCCGGCAAGGCCACGAGCGCTGCGGCGACGCCGACGTGCAGCGCATACAGCCCGGCGGTCGAAGCGCTGCCGCGCAGCGCGTCGCCTGCGCCGGCCAGGAACGGCGCCGCGGCGAGTGCGTTGCCCAGCAGCCGCAGCACTTCGCGCGCGTCGTCGTCGCCGCGCAGCAGGTAGCCCGACAGCAGTGCAGCCAGGAGCAGCATCGCCCACAGCATCGGCCACAGCATCGGCCCGAGCGGCCCGAGCCGCCGCCACCGGCGCGCACCGGACGGCGCGGCCTCGGGCGGCGCAGGCCTGGCGGCGTGAGGCGGCGCGCCCAGCCCGCTCCAGGCGAGCCACAGCGTTGCCGCGAGCAGACCCTGCGCGCTCCAGTAATGCAGATTGCGCGCCAGCGCGACGAACGGCTGCGCGAGCAGCCAGCCGGCGACGCTGCGCTGCGGCTGCAGCGGCTCGAAGCCGAAGGCGAGCGCGGCGCCGGCCGCGAGGCACAGCACCAGCATCGCGGCTGCGCACTCGGCCGGCAAGACCGGTGCAGCAGCGGCGCGGCGATCTTCCTGTGCGCTCGGCACCGCCGCTTCAGCCGCCCGGCCGGCAACGCCTGCCGCGCGCGCGCCGCGGCGCGCGCGATGCCCTGCTCAGCCGCGGCTCATCGGATTCGTCCACCGGGCGAGTGTGCCAAATCCGTGCCTGCCCGCGTCCGCGGCCGCCGGCATCGGCGGTGCGTCGCGCTTGCCGCCGCCGCCGCCGCTGCCGCTGCCGCTGCCGCTGCCGCTGCCGCTGCGCTACTGCTTGTAGCCCTCGACCGCGATCGCGAGCCGCACCTCGTCGCCGATCGCGGGGAGCGCGTACTTCATGCCGAAGTCGCTGCGCCTGATCGATCCGGACACGTCCGCGCCGCACATCTCCTTCTTGGACATCGGATTGGCGCCGCACTTGAAGCTGTCGACCTTCAGCGTCAGCGGCTTGCTCACGCCCAGCAGCGTGAGCGTGCCCTCGATCGAATCCGGGGCGTCACCCGTGAAGTGGATCTTGCTCGACCTGAAGCTCATCTCCGGGAACTCGGCCACGTTGAAGAAGTCGGCCGAGCGCAGGTGGTCGTCGCGCGTGCGGCCGGCGCCCGTCGGCTTGCTGTAGCCGGTGTAGACGGTCGAGGTGGCGATCTTCAGCTCGACCGAGCCGGTCCTGGCCGCGCGGTCGATGACGACCTTGCCGCTCGCGCCTTCGAACAGGCCGCGCACGGTGGACATGCCGAGGTGGTTCACCGAGAAGCCCGGCAGCGTGTGCGTCGGGTCGAGCAGGTAGGTCTCGGGCGCGGCGATGCCGGCCGATGCGGCGGCGGCAGCGATCAGGGCGAGGGCGAAGCGCTTCATGCAGGGTCTCCTGGAGCGGACGGGGGTTGGGACAAGGGGGGCGGACGCTGCAGCGGCGTCGCGCGGCGCGCGATTCAACTCGAGGCGCCGCCGGCTGCGCGCCAGGCGAGCGCGGCGGCGACGAGCGCCGGCAACGCGCAGGCCGCGGCGGTGAGCGCGGCGTCGGCCGCGGGCGCAGCGAAGCGCCGCGGCGCCAGGCGCGCGGCGAGGGGAATCAAGGGCAGCGGCAGCAGGGCCGTCCACGGCAGCTCGCCGGTCAGGCTGGCGACCTCGCCGCCGAGCGCGGCGAAGGCGGCGGCTTGCAGGCCGACGAAGCGCAGCCCGTGAGGCAGCCGGCCGGTGCCGAGACCGGCCGCCAGGGCGATTGCGTACGAGGCGCCCAGCGCGATGCCCATCATCGCGATCGACGCGCTCGCGCCCAGCAAGCCGAGCGCGGCGGTCGTGAAGCCCAGCGCCGCGGCGACGACCAGCGCGCGCGGCGTCGGCAGGTCCACCCAGGCGACGGCCGCGACCGCCGCCGCCGCCCAGGCGCCGACCCCGAGGCCGAGCCGCCAGGCTGCAGCGCCCTCGCGCTGCTCGAGCACGCGCAGCGCGATCCACAGCGCCGCGCCGGCGGCCAGCGCGGCCAGTGCCGCCACCACCCGGGCGCCGGCCTGCACGCGCAGCCAGTCGAGGGCCAGCGCCAGCAGCGCGCTCGCGGCGAGCGCGATCACCAGCTTGCTGCGTGCGCTCAAGGGCTCGAGGCTGAACCCGACCGCGAGCGCCACCACCGCAGCCCACCCGGCCAGCGGCACCGCCGCCAGCGCCCTCGTGCGACCGACCAGCGCCCAGGCGATCGAGGCGACGAGTGCCGGCAGCACGGCGGACTGGACAGCGGGATTGGCGAGCAGCTCCTGCACGTTCGAAATCGGCGCAACGGCGCCCTGGTTGATGCCGCCGCGATCGTCGCGGCGGCGCCGGCGACGGCGTTTGCGCGGCCTTGAAGTCGTCGTGCAGACGGCCTGAACGGCTGTCGGGCCGCCGGCGGCCGGCGGGCTGCGCGGCCGCCGGCCCTTGCGGCCTTTACGGCCCGTGCGGCCAGGCCGCCCCTGCCGCCCCCGCCGCGCGCGCCGCGTCTACTTCTCGACCGGATAGTCGTTCGCGATCGCGGCGCTGATCTCGTCGAGCGTCGAGCCGGTGGGCGGCGCCACCTTCCACGCCATGTAGCCCCACTTCATCGCGTAGGCCTTGTAGCCGAGCAGGCGCAGCGCGGTCACCGCCTTGTTCTGCTGCTGGCCGGTGTCGCAGTAGACGATGACGTCCTTGTCCTTGGGCAGCCGCGCCAGGTTGGCGGGTTTGGCGATGTCGGTGACGCCGATGAACAGCGCCCCGGGCAGGTGGCCGAGGTCGTACTTCTTGTCCTTGGGCACGCGCACGTCGACGACGACGAAGTCCTTCTTGCCCGACTTCATGCGCTCGTGCACGTCGTCGGCGGTGACGTCGAAGAAGTCGTTCGCGGCGAGGCTGCTCAGGTAGGCGTCGGCCGCCTTCTGGATGACGGCGTAGTCGGCGCTGCCCTGAGCGTGCAGGGCGGGTGCGGCCAGCACCAAGGCGGCCGCCGCGGCAATGACATGGCGCAGCATGCGATCTCCTCGCGGGTTGGGTCGAACGCGCGCGGCGCGGGAACCCGATACCCGGCGCGCGGCGCAGCATGACCGTCACCTTAGCCGCTGGCGCGCCGTTGCCGTTGACTCCGGTCAGAGGCTGCGCACGGGCGTGGGGGCGTGGGCGCCGCGGCGGCGACCGGCGCAGCCGCCTGCGCGCGGCGAGGGCTACAGCACGCTCGCCAGGAAGCGTCGCGTGCGCTCTTCCTTCGGCGCGTCGAAGATCTCGGCCGGCGAGCCCTGCTCGACCAGCCGGCCCTCGTCCATGAACAGCACGCGGTGCGCGACCTGGCGCGCGAAGCCCATCTCGTGCGTGACGACGACCATGGTCATGCCTTCCTCGGCGAGCGAGCGCATCACGGCGAGCACCTCGCCCACCATTTCCGGGTCGAGCGCCGAGGTCGGCTCGTCGAACAGCATGATGCGCGGCTGCATGGCCAGGGCGCGCGCGATGGCCACGCGCTGCTGCTGGCCGCCCGAGAGCTGGTTGGGGTAGGCGTCGATCTTGTCGCTCAGGCCGACGCGCTCGAGCAGCGCGCGTGCGCGCTCGCGCGCCGCGCCGGGCGCCAGCCGGCGCACCACGCCCGGGGCCAGCGTGATGTTGTCGAGCACCGTCTTGTGCGGGAACAGGTTGAAGCGCTGGAACACCATGCCGATGTCGGCGCGCAGCGCGTCGAGGTCGGTCTTGGCGGCGTGGACCGAGACGTCGCCGACCCGCACCTCGCCGCCGCTGGCTTCCTCGAGGCCGTTGAGGCAGCGCAGCAAGGTGCTCTTGCCCGAGCCCGAAGGGCCGATGACGCAGACCACCTCGCGTTCCTCGATGGCGCAGTCGATGCCGCGCAGCACCTCGAGCGTGCCGAAGCGCTTGACGAGGCCCCTAACGCGAATCGCCGCGGCCATAGCGTGCCTCCAGCGTCTTGACGGCGTAGGCCAGGCCCAGCGTGAGGACCCAGTACACGAGCGAGATCGTCAGGTACGGCTCCCAGTAGCGCGAGTAGGCGCCGGCGACGGTGCGTGCGGCATAGGCCAGCTCGGCCAGGCCGATGGCCGAGATGAGCGAGGAGTCCTTGAGCAGCGCGATGGCGTTGTTGCCCAGCGGCGGCAGCATGCGCCGGAAGGCCTGCGGCAGCACCACGTGCGCCATCGTGCGGCCGTAGGACAGGCCGAGCGAGCGCGCCGCCTCGACCTGGCCGCGGTCGATCGACTGGATGCCGGCGCGGAAGACCTCGGAGATGTAGGCGCCGGCGTTGAGCGTCAGCGCCGCCACGCCCGACAGGAAGGCGCCGTAGTTCTGCTTGAGGTTGCGCGCGGCCTCGCCCGCGACGAGCAGGCCGTCGGCCGGATTGATGAACAGCGGCAGCACCGCGAAGTGCATCAGCAGCAGCTGCACGAACAGCGGCGTGCCGCGGAAGAAGCTCACGTAGACCGTCGCCGGCCAGCGCAGCAGGTACCGGCAGGCCTGGCGCGCCGGTGCGTGGCGCGCTTCGGCCAGGCGCGCCATGCCCAGCAGCAGGCCCAGGCCGGTGCCCTGCACGATGCAGATCACGGTGACCAGCATCGTCATCTGCAGGCCGTGCCAGAAGAGCTGGCCGTACTCCGCGACGATGTCGGCGCGGAACCAGCCGAACCACAGGGCCTGTTCCATGCCGGGCCGTCAGCCGAGGCTTATTTCGCCGGCAGGGCCGGGGCCTCGGCCTGGAACCACTTCTTGTAGATCTGCGCGTAGCTGCCGTCGGCCTTGACGGCGGCCAGACCGGCGTTGAGCTTGTCGAGCAGCGTCTTGTTGCCCTGCTTGACGACGATGCCGAAGTACTCCTTCGGAAAGCCCGGGTCGCCCACCGTCTTGAGCTGCTTGTGCTCCTGCGTGCGGAAGGCGATCACGCCGTTGTCGCCGATGGCGGCGTCGACGCCGCCGTTGGCCAGCTCGGAGACGATGATGGGCGTGTTCTCGAAGCGGCGGATGTCGGGGCTCGTCTTGCCGAATTCGCGCGACACGATGTCGTCGGCCGTGCTGCCGGTGACGACGGCGATCTTCTTGCCGGCGAGATCCTTCAGGCCCTTGACGGCGCTGTCCTTGTTCACGGCGATCAGCTGGCGCGCCTCGAAGTACGGGGCGGTGAAGTCGTAGGACTGCCGGCGCTTGTCGTTGATGGTGACGCCGGAGATGACGATGTCGACGTCGCCGTTGTTCAGCGCGGCGAAGATGCCCGTCCACGGGGTGTTGACGATCTTGATCGCGAGCCCGGCCTTCTGCGCCACCGCCTTGATGATGTCGACGTCGTAGCCGACGATCTCCTTGCTCGGCGTCTCGTAGGCGAACGGGCGGTAGGTCGCGCTCGAGCCGACCACGAGCTCCTTGGTCTGGGCCTGGGCGGCGGTGGCGGCCCAGGCCGCAAGGCCGAGGGCGTACAGGAAGTTGCGCAGACGTTGCATCGTGGGGAGTCCGGCTGGGAGTTGCGGGGCCAAGCGCGTGATTGTCGCTAAGACGCGCACGGGGCGCGCCGAGCGGGCAGGCGGCCTCGGCAAACGAACGAGGGGCCCGCGCTGCGGGCCCCTCGCTGTGCCGGCCCCGCGGGCGTTCAGAACGGAATGTCGTCGTCCATGTCGTCGAAGCCGCTGGCCGGCTTGGCCGCAGGCTTGGCCGCCGGCGCCGCGCTGCGCGCGGCCGGCGCGCTGCGCGGCGCGGCGCTGCCTTCGTCCGGCATGCCGCCGCCACCGCCGCCGTCGCGGCTGCCGAGCAGCTGCATCTCCTGCGCGATGATCTCGGTGGTGTACTTTTCGACGCCGTCCTTGTCGGTCCACTTGCGCGTCTTCAGCCGGCCCTCGACGTAGACCGGGCGCCCCTTCTTCAGGTACTCGCCCGCGATCTCGGCCAGCCGGTCGTAGAAGACGACGCGGTGCCATTCGGTCTCCTCCTGGCGCTCGCCGCTGGTCTTGTCCTTCCAGTTGCGGCTGGTGGCGATGGTGACGTTGCAGATGGCCGAGCCGCTGGGCGCGTAGCGCACTTCGGGGTCGCGGCCCAGGTTGCCGACGAGGATGACTTTGTTGACCGAGGCCATGGCTGCTTCCTTGTTTCCGTGACGCGGGCGGGACGATTTCATTATCGCGCCGCGTCGCGCGCCGTCCTTCGCCCCGAAGGGCCACCCGGTGGAGCGCCCCGAGCCGAGGGCCCCCGCGGCGGGGCGCTGCGGCGCGGGCGCGCCGCGCACGCTCGCGTACGATCGCGCGCAGCCCATGGCCGCCGTGCCCGACCCCTCTCGCTTCGGCGCCGCGCGCGGCGCTGCCGACGCCGCCGACGCCGCCGACGCCACCGACGCCACCGACGCCACCGACGCCACCGACGCGCTCGCCGTGCTGCACGAGGTGTTCGGCTACGCCGCCTTCCGCGGCCAGCAGCAGGCCGTCGTCGACCATGTGGCCGGCGGCGGCGACGCGCTCGTGCTGATGCCCACCGGCGGCGGCAAGAGCCTCTGTTACCAGGTGCCGGCCATCCTGCGCCAGCGCCGCGGGCAGGGCGTCAGCGTCGTCGTCTCCCCGCTCATCGCGCTCATGCACGACCAGGTGGGCGCGCTCGACGAGCTGGGCGTTGCCGCCGCCTTCCTCAACTCCACGCTCGAAGGCGAGGAGGCCAGGCGCATCGAGCGCGCGCTGCTCGCCGGCCGGCTGACGCTGCTGTACGCGGCGCCCGAGCGCATCCTCACGCCGCGCTTCCTGGCGATGCTCGATTCGCTGCACGAGCGCGGGCTCCTCGGCCTGTTCGCCATCGACGAGGCGCATTGCGTCAGCCAGTGGGGGCACGACTTCCGCGCGGAGTACCTGGGCCTGTCGGTGCTGCACGAACGCTACGGCGGCGTGCCGCGCCTGGCGCTCACCGCCACCGCCGACGCGCACACGCGCGCCGACATCGTCGAGCGGCTGCAGCTGCAGCGCGCGCGCCTGTTCGTCGCGAGCTTCGATCGCCCGAACATCCGCTACACCATCGTCGAGAAGGACGACGCCAAGCGCCAGCTGCTTGCCTTCCTGCGCGACGAGCACGAAGGCGACGCCGGCATCGTCTACTGCCAGACGCGCAGGAAGGTCGAGGAGACGGCCGCCTGGCTGGCCGGCGAAGGCGTCGCCGCGCTGCCCTACCACGCCGGGCTCGACGCCGAGCGGCGGCGCGCCCACCAGGACCGCTTCCTGCGCGAGGACGGCCTGGTGATGGTGGCCACGATCGCCTTCGGCATGGGCATCGACAAGCCCGACGTGCGCTTCGTCGCCCACCTCGACCTGCCCAAGAACATCGAGGGCTACTACCAGGAGACGGGCCGCGCCGGCCGCGACGGCCTGCCGGCCGACGCCTGGATGGCCTACGGCCTGCAGGACGTCGTGCAGCAGCGCCGCATGATCGACGAGAGCGAGGCCGACGAGGACTTCAAGCGCCTGCAGCGCGCCAAGCTCGACGCGCTGCTCGGCCTGGCCGAGGCGCACGACTGCCGGCGCGTGCGGCTGCTCGCCTATTTCGGCGAGACTTCGCAGCCCTGCGGCAACTGCGACAACTGCCTCGCGCCGCCGGCCACCTGGGACGGCACCGAGGCGGCGCGCAAGCTGCTGTCGTGCATCTACCGCTTCGCCCAGCACGGCGGGCGGCGCGCGCCGCGCGCCTTCGGCGCCGTGCACCTGGTCGACGTGCTGCGCGGCAAGCGCACCGACAAGGTGCTGCAGTACGGGCACGAGGAGCTGTCCACCTTCGGCGTCGGCGCCGAGCTCGGCGAGTCGCAGTGGCGCGGCGTGATCCGCCAGCTCGTCGCCCTCGGCCACCTGCGCGCCGAGGGCGAGTACCACACGCTGGTGCTCGCCGAGAGCGCGCGCGCCGTGCTGCGCGGCGAGGTCCCGGTGCGCCTGCGCACGCCGGCCGCGCCGCGCAACGGCGCGCGCAAGCCCCGGCGCGGCGACGAGCGCGCGCGTTCGCCGCGAGCGGCGCCGCAAGTCGCGGCGCCGCTCGACGCCGCCCAGCAGGCCGCGTTCACGGCGCTCAAGTCCTGGCGTGCCGAAGTCGCGCGCGCGCACAACGTGCCCGCCTACGTGGTGTTCCACGACGCCGCGCTGGCCGAGATGGCGCGCGAGCGCCCGGCCACGCTCGAGGCGCTGGCCGGCATCGGCGGCGTCGGCGCGAAGAAGCTCGAGCGCTACGGCGCCGAGATCCTGCGCGTGCTCGCGGCCTGAACGGCGCGGCGCGCCGCATCCGCCGGCCGCAGCAACGGCCTGACGGCCCCGGTCGGCCGTCGCCAGCGCCTGGCTGCGCGCGCTGCGGCGGTCGCACCGAGCGACAATGCAGACGCCGCGACGCTTCGGTGCCGCCGACGCGGTCGCGGCGACCTGTCGTTGGGCAACGGTGGAGAAAGCCATGGCTGAATTGAGCATCGAGCAAAGGGACAAGCTGGTCGCCGAGCTGCGCCAGGTCATCTCCGACGCCGAGGATCTGATCAAGCTCGGCGCCGACGCCGCCGGCGACGACGCGCTGGGCCTGCGCAGGCGGCTGCAGCAGCACATGTCGGAAGCACGGCTCAAGCTGCTCGACCTCCAGGCGAGCGCGGCCGACAAGGCGCGGGCGGCGGCGCATTCGGCCGACGACTACGTGCACGAGTACCCCTGGCGCTCGATCGCCATGGGGGCCGGCGTCGGCCTGCTGCTGGGCATGCTGATCGGCCGTCGCTGACCGCGCCGCGGTGGCGACCGGTCCGCAGGCCGGTACGGGTTGGGCAGGCTGGCCGCGCCGCCTCGCCGAGACCGCGCTCGCCCTGGTCCAGGTCCGGCTCGAGCTGTTCGGCAGCGAGCTCGAGCGCGAGAAGCTGCGTGTCTTCGACGCGCTGCTGCGCCTGGCGCTGGGGCTGCTGCTGGCGGGCCTGACGCTGGTGCTGGCGGTCGGCTTCGTGCTGCTGCTGCTGCAGGAGCAGTACCGGCTGGCAGCGCTGGGCGTGCTGGTGCTCGCCTTCGCCGCGCTTGCCGCGTGGCTGCTGCGCGGCGCACGCATGGCGCTGCGCAGCGAGGCCGGTGGGCCGTTCGCGCTCAGCCTGGCCGAGCTGCGGCGCGACCGCGAGCGCAGCGCAGCGACCGAGCCGAGGGCCGCGGCGGCGGCGCCGGCGGCCGCGGCCGCCGCTGCGAACGCTGCGAACGCTGCGGCCGGCGCGCCCGACCGCCCGACGGGCTCGGGTGCCTGAGCGTGCTGCCGCTGGCGCGCAGCCGATTCCTGCTCGAGCAGCGCCAGCGCGATCTGCTGGTGCGCAGCGCGCAATTGCGGCTGCAGATCGAAGGGCAGCTTCGGCCGCTGCAGCGGCCCCTGGCGTTTGCCGAGCGGCTGCAGGCCTGGGGGGCGTGGCTCGGCGCGCATCCCGAAGTCCCGTTTGCCATCGTGCTGGGCGTGCTGCTCGTGCGGCCGTCCCGTGCCTGGCGCCTGGGCCGGCGCCTCTGGCGCTGGTGGCGCCGCTGGCGCCGCCTGCGGCGCTGGGTGCGGGCCGCGGCGGCCGGCTGACGGCTGACGGCTGACGGCGCGAGCGGCGCCGCTGCCTATCATGGCGGGTTCGCCCCGCCCGCCATGACCGACTCCGCGCCGCCTCGCCCGCCGCGTCGCCCGCGGCCTCTTGCGCCGCGTCAGCCGCCGCATCAGCCGCCGCGTCAGCCGCCGTCTCGCGCCGCCCCGGCGGCGCCGCGCTGGCTCAGCGTGCGCGGCGCGCGCACGCACAACCTGAAGAACATCGACCTCGACATCCCCAAGGACGCGCTCGTCGTCATCACCGGGCTGTCGGGCTCGGGCAAGTCGAGCCTGGCCTTCGACACGCTGTACGCCGAAGGCCAGCGGCGCTACGTCGAGAGCCTGTCGGCCTATGCGCGCCAGTTCCTGCAGCGCATGGACAAGCCCGACGTCGACGTCATCGAGGGCCTGTCGCCGGCCATCAGCATCGAGCAGAAGGCCACCAGCCACAACCCGCGCTCGACGGTAGGCACCGTCACCGAGATCCACGACTACCTGCGGCTGCTCTACGCGCGCGCCGGCACGCCCTACTGCCCCGAGCATGGTCTGCCGCTGGCGCAGCAGAGCGTCGCCCAGATGGTCGATGCGATGCTGGCGCTGCCCGAGGGCACGCGGCTGGCGCTGCTCGCGCCCGTGGTGCGCGAGCGCCGGGGCGAGTTCGTCGAGCTGTTCGACGACCTGCGCGCACGCGGCTACGTGCGCTTTCGCATCGGCGCCGAGGGGCGCGCCTTCGAATTCTTCGAGGCCGACGCGCTGCCGCGCCTGAAGAAGACCGAGCGGCACGACATCGACGTCGTCGTCGACCGCCTCAAGGCCGGGCCGGCCGCGAGGCAGCGCCTGGCCGAGAGTTTCGAGACCGCACTGCGCATCGCCGACGGCCGCGCCATCGCGCTCGAGATGGACGGCGGCCGCGAGCACCTGTTCAGCAGCAAGTACGGCTGCCCGGTGTGCCGCTGGAGCCTGCCCGAGCTCGAGCCGCGCCTGTTCAGCTTCAACTCGCCGCAGGGCGCCTGCCCGGCCTGCGACGGCCTGGGCGTGGTGACGGCCTTCGATCCCGAGCGCGTGGTCGCCTTCCCCAGCCTGTCGCTGGCCGCCGGCGCCGTCAAGGGCTGGGATCGGCGCAACGCCTACAGCTTCAGCATGCTGCACAGCGTGGCGCGCCACGCCGGCTTCGACATCGAGCAGCCCTTCGAGCAACTGCCCGAGGCGGCGCGCCGGCTGCTGCTGTACGGCTCGGGCAGCGAGGCGATCGAGTTCGAATACCGCGCCGAATCGACCGGCGGCCGCGCGCGCGCCGTGCGGCGTCGGCATCCGTTCGAGGGCATCATCCCCAACTTCGAGCGCCGGCTGCGCGAGACCGACTCGGCCGCCGTGCGCGAGGAGCTGGCGCGCTACCTGGCCGCGCGCCCCTGCCCCGACTGTCGGGGCACCCGCCTCAGGCGCGAGGCGCGCCACGTCCTGCTCGATGCGCGCACGGGCGACAAGGGCCGCGCCATCCACGAGATCGCGCAGGCCACGCTGGCCGACGCGCTGGCCTGGTTCGAGCGGCTCGAGCTCGCGGGAGCCAAGGCCGCCATCGCCGCGAAGGTGGTGCGCGAGATCCGCGCGCGGCTCGAGTTCCTGGTCGACGTGGGCCTGGGCTATCTGAGCCTGGAGCGCGGCGCCGACACGCTCTCGGGCGGCGAGGCGCAGCGCATCCGCCTGGCCAGCCAGATCGGCAGCGGCCTGGCCGGCGTGATGTACGTGCTCGACGAGCCGAGCATCGGGCTGCACCAGCGCGACAACGCGCGCCTCGTCGCCACGCTCGAGCGGCTGCGCGACCTGGGCAACAGCGTGCTCGTGGTCGAACACGACGAGGACATGATCCGCGCCGCCGACTGGTGCGTCGACATGGGCCCGGGCGCCGGCGTGCACGGCGGCGAGGTGGTGGCGACCGGCACGCCCGAGGAGGTGGCGGCCAATCCGGCTTCGCTCACCGGGCGCTACCTCTCGCGTGCGCTCGCGATTCCCGTGCCGCAGCGGCGCGTGCGCGCCGCCGCGCAGGGCGAGGCGCGGGTGCTGAAGATCGTCGGCGCGCGCGGCCACAATCTGCAGCGCGTCGACGTCGAACTGCCGCTGGGCCTGTTCAGCTGCGTCACCGGCGTCAGCGGCTCGGGCAAGAGCACGCTCGTCAACGACACGCTGTACGCGGCCGTGGCGCGCAGGCTCTACCAGAGCCAGGCCGAGCCGGCGCCGCACGACGAGATCGAGGGCCTGGAGCAGCTGGACAAGGTGATCGCCGTCGACCAGAGCCCGATCGGCCGCACGCCGCGCAGCAACCCGGCCACCTACACCGGACTGTTCACGCCGATCCGCGAGCTGTTCGCCGAGGTGCCGGCGGCGCGCGAGCGCGGCTACGGCGCCGGGCGCTTCAGCTTCAACGTGCCGGCCGCCTCGGGCGGCGGGCGCTGCGAGGCCTGCGAGGGCGACGGCGTCATCAGAGTCGAGATGCACTTCCTGCCCGACGTCTACGTGCCCTGCGACGCCTGCGCGGGCCGGCGCTACAACCGCGAGACGCTCGAGATCCTCTACAAGGGCCGCAGCATCGCCGAGGTGCTGGAGCTGACGGTGGAGGACGCGCACGCCTTCTTCGGCGCCGTGCCGGCCATCGCGCGCAAGCTGCGCACGCTGCTCGACGTCGGCCTGGGCTACATCCGCCTCGGCCAGAGCGCCACCACGCTGTCGGGCGGCGAGGCGCAGCGCGTCAAGCTCGCGCTGGAGCTGTCCAAGCGCGACACCGGCCGCACCCTCTACATCCTCGACGAGCCCACCACCGGGCTGCACTTCCACGATGTCGGCCTGCTGCTGGCCGTGCTGCACGCGCTGCGCGACGCGGGCAACACGATCGTCGTCATCGAGCACAACCTGGACGTCATCAAGACCGCCGACTGGATCGTCGACCTGGGCCCCGAGGGCGGCGCCGGCGGCGGCCGCGTCGTCGTCGCCGGCACGCCGGAGGAGGTGGCCGCCTGCGCGGCGAGCCACACCGGGCGCTTCCTGCGCGGGGTGCTGTAGTCGCGGGCTGCGTTCGCGGGCGCGGATGCTGGAGGGCTGCGGCGGCATTTGCCGCGCACGCCGGCGGCGTTGGCCGTGCATGCCGGCGGCGTTGGCCGTGCATGCCGGCGGCGTTGGCCGTGCATGCCGGCGGCGTTGGCCGTGCATGCCGGCGGCGTTGGCCGTGCATGCCGGCGCGGCTGCGGGGGCAGGTGGCGCGGGCATGCCGGCTCCGGCCCCGGTCGCGGTCGGCCACCGCGGCGTGCCACCGTCGCCTCATCAACACCTTCTTCGCCCATCGGCCGCCGAGGCGACCGCGAATGAGGCCTGCGCCGGCACGCCCACGCCACCTGCCCCGACCCGGCTCGCTGTTCGCGGCGCAGGCCGCGGCGCGCGCATCGGAACCGGGAAGCGCGATCGCGGCATGCCTCGGTGCACGTCGCAGCGTGGGCGTGGTACCCGCGGGCGCAGGCCTCATTCGCGGTCGCCTCGGCGGCCGATGGGCGAAGAAGGTGTTGATGAGGCGGCGGCGGCAGTCTGCGGTGGTCGACCGCGACCGTGGCCGGAGAACGCGGGTGCCGCGCCCACGCTGCCGCAGCGGCCTGCGCCTGCGGCTGCCGCGCCCACGCTGGCGCAGCGGCCTGCGCCAGCGCGTGGCGCAGCCCTCTCCAACGCGCCGGGCAGGTGAATGCCGCGCGGAGCGCGGCAGACAGGGCGCGCACACCGCGCGGGTCACGCAAAAGAAACGAGGGCCCCGCAGGGCCCCCGGTGTGCGCGCGGCGCGCGACTTACTTCAAGTGCGAGCTGATCAGCTTGGTCATCTCGAACATCGAGACCTGCGCCTTGCCCAGCACTTCCTTGAGCTTGGCGTCGGCGTTGATCATCGTCTTCTTGGCCTTGTCCTGCAGGGCGTTCTTCTTGATGTAGTCCCAGATCTTCTTCGTGACTTCGGTGCGCGGCAGCGCCTTGTCGCCGATGACGGCGGCGAGCGCGGCGCTGGGGGTCATCAGCTTCATGAAGGAAGCGCTGGGGGTGCGCTTCTTGGCCGGGGCCTTCTTGGCGGGGGCCTTCTTGGCCGGGGCCTTCTTGACCGGAGCCGCCTTCTTCGCCGCTGCCTTCTTGGCGGGCGCCTTCTTCGCGGCCGTCTTGGCCGGGGCCTTCTTGGCAGGGGCCTTCTTGGCCGGGGCCTTCTTCGCAGCTTTCTTCGCAGTTGCCATGAGATGTTTCTCCGTCAGGGGTTGAGTCGGATGCCGGCACCTTGCGGGGCCTCGTCGCGGCTCGATCGCATCAGCGCGATCGGGCTGCGCCGGACTCCATTTCTCCTGCGGGCTGCCGGGCAGCGGCGATGGTAATGCGTCGTCCTCGTGGCGAGAAGAGGTTTTCATAGGAGAAGGCGCCTTTCATCGGCATCCGCGCCACGGTATCGTTGCCGGCATGAAGACCCTCGCGCGTTGGGCGCTGCTGGCGGCGGCGCTGCTGCTGGTGGCGCAGCTGTATCCGGGCGTCCAGGTGGCGAGCTTCGGCTCGGCCCTGCTGGCGGCCTTCGTGATCGGCCTGCTCAACACCCTGGTACGGCCGCTGCTGGTGCTGCTGACGCTGCCGGTGACGCTGCTGACGCTGGGCCTGTTCCTGTTCGTCATCAACGCCCTGATGTTCTGGGCTGCCGCCGAAGTGCTCGAGGGCTTCACGGTCGCCGGCTTCACCGCGGCGCTGATCGGCTCGCTGCTGTACAGCGCCTGCAGCGTCGTCATCGACGCCGCGGTCGAGCGCATCTTCAGCCCTGCGGGCCCGTAGGCGCGGCCCGCGCAGGCCGCGGCGGCGGCGCGGCGCGCACCTCGAAGCGCACGCGCTCCACGCCTTCGGCGTCGCGGCGCTCGAGCAGGTGGCGGCCGGGGCGCGGCAGCCAGCTGACGCGGCCGCCCTCGCCGACCGGCCGACCGTCGATGCTCCAGCGCCCGGGGGCGCCCTCGAACACCATGCGCTGCACGGCGGCGGGGATCTCGGGGTCGAGCGCGACGATGCTGCCGTCGCGCGGGCTGTCGATGCCCTGTCGCCGGGCCGCGCGCGCGCCCGCGGGCGGCGCCGAGGTGCCGGCGAGGAACCACTCGCCGCCCTCGGCGTGCAGGCCGGCAGGCGGCAGGGGCGCGCGCGAAGGGGCATCGGCGTGCAGCCAGGCGATCAATTCGCGCCACACCGGCGCAGCGCCGGCCACGCCGCTCACGCCCTGCATCGGCGCGCCGCCGGCATTGCCGACCCACACGCCCACCGTGTAGCGGCTGCCGAAGCCGACGCACCAGTTGTCGCGCATGTCCTTGCTGGTGCCGGTCTTCACCGCGGCCCAGCCGCGCGTGACGAGCGGGCTGTCCAGACCGAAGGCGGCGGCGCGCGCCGCGGGGTCGGCCAGGATGTCGGCCACGAGCCAGGCTGCGCCCGCGTCGAGGACGCGTCGCTCGGCTTCGGGCGGCTGCCCGGCGCGCCAGCGCGCGGGGCTGACGCGGCCGCCGCGTGCCAGCGCGCGGTAGGCGTTGGCGAGGTCGAGCAGGGTCGCGTCGGCACTGCCCAGCGCCAGCGCGTGGCCGTGGTGGCCGGCGCTGTGCTGCGGGCGCAGACCGAGCGCCGCCAGACGCTCGAACAGTGCATCGGGGCCGAGCATCGCCGCCACGCGCACGGCCGGCACGTTGAGGCTGGACGCCAGCGCCGTGCGCAGGTTCACCGGGCCGCGGAAGCGGTGGTCGTAGTTGGCCGGGCGATACAGGCCGCTGCCCGCGGCCAGCTCGAGCGGCGCGTCGTCGAGCACGCTGGCGGCGGTGACGAGCCGGCGCTCGAGCGCCAGCGCGTAGACGAAGGGCTTGATCGTCGAGCCGGGCTGGCGGCGGGCGAGCACGGCGTCGACGTCGCCCGCGGCGGCGCCTGCGACCGGCGCCGCCGCCGAGCCGACCCAGGCCCGCACCTCGCCCGTGGCGTTGTCGAGCACGACGACGGCGCCGTCGCCGGCGCCCCGGCCGCGCAGTTCGGCGAGCTGGCGGCGCAGCGCCGCCAGCGCCACTCGCTGCACGCGCGCATCCAGCGTCGTGCGCGGCAAGGCCGCGGCGCCGGCGGGCAGCGCCAGCTGGCGCGCCAGATGCGGCGCCAGCATCTCGCCGCCGAGCACGCGCCAGGGTCCGGGCGAGCGTGCCAAGGCCTGCGCGGCGACGCGGTCGAGCGCCGCACAGGAGCCCTGCTGCTCGCGCAGCAGGGCGCAGGCGCGCCGCTGCAGCGCGCCGGCATCGGCGTTGGGCGCGCGCACCATGGCGGCCAGCAGGGCCGACTCCTCGGCGTCCAGCCCCGAGGCGTGTTTGCCGAAGAGCTGGTCGGCCGCCGCCGCGATGCCGACCAGCTCGCCGCGCAGCGGCACGGTGTTCAGGTAGGCCTCGAGGATCTGCGCCTTGGTCCAGCGCGCCTCGAGCGCCTGCGCGCCGCGCATCTGCGCGAGCTTGTCGACCAGGCCGCGGCCGCCGGACGGGCGCGCGAGGTCGCGCTCGAGCAGCGCCGCGAGCTGCATCGTCAGCGTGGAGGCGCCGCGCGTGTGCGTGTTCCAGGCGCGCGCCCAGGCGCCGGCAGCGAGCGCGCGCCAGTCCACGCCGCCATGCGCCCAGAAGCGCCGGTCCTCCGAACGCAGCAGCGCGTCGCGCAGTGCCGGCGAGACTTCGGCCAGCGGCACCCAGGGGCCGCGGCGCAGGTGCGGGTCGACGCGCACCGAGGCGATCGGCGTGCCGTGGCGGTCGAGCAGCGGCAGGTCGCTCGGGCGGTGCGCGGCGCGCACGGCGTCGAATGCCGGCAGCGCGAACGCGCCGGCAGGCAGGGCGACCAGCGACGCCGCGAGCATGGCGGCGCGCGCGCGCCGCCGCGCCGACGCGGCGTTCCAGGCGGCGATCGAAGCGGCCATCGAGGCGGCGACCGAGGAGGTGGTCGAGCAGGCGGTCGACTTGGCGGTCGACTTGGCTGTCGAGGTGGCTGTCGAGGTGGCTGTCGAGGTGGCGGTCGAGGTGGCGGTCGAGGTGGCTGTCGAGGTGGCTGTCGAGGTGCCGACCGAGGTGCCGACCGTGGCACTGACCGTGGCACTGACCGTGGTGCCGATCGCGGCGTCGATCACGGCAGCACCTCGAGCGCGGCCAGCGGCAGCTCGCCGAAGTTCTCGGGCGCGTACATCGCCTCGACGCGCGCCGGCGGCAGGCCGAAGCGGCCGCTCGCGTTCAGGCGCAGCGTGTACTCGATGACATGGCGGCCGCGCGGCAGCCAGGCGTAGTAGGCGCGCCAGGCGTCGGCGGCGCGCTCCTCGTAGGCGGGCCAGGCCGCGCCCTCGCGCTTCTCGCCGCGCGTGGCCAGTGCCGAGTCGCGCCCGAGGCCGCCGCCGAGCACGGCGGCGCCGGCCGGCAGCGGATCGCTCAGCACGACCCAGGAGAAGTCGCCCTGCGCCTCGATCTCGAGGCGCACGCGCATCAGGTCGCCACGGCTCCAGGCGTCGGCGCGCTTGCGTTCGACGGCGCTCACGCTGCGCGTGATGCGGTAGCCGGCCGCCAGCGGCGCTTGCAACGGTACCGCGGCGAGCGTCTGCAGCGCCAGCCAGGGCCGGCCGCTGCCTTCGTGCCGGGCCTGCAGGCGCGCGCCGGCGGCGGGCAGCGGCAGCGTGAAGCGCTCGCCCTGCGGGCTGCGCGTCCAGTCGACGCTGCGCTCGCCGACCTCGGCGCCGGCCGCCACACGCAGCACGCTGCGCCCGGCCAGCGGCGCGCGCTCGAAGCGCGCCGCGAACTTCTCGAGCGCCAGTGCGCCCCAGAGATTGGCCGTGGTCGTGCTCCAGGCGCCGCGCTGCTGGCGCGCCAGCGCGCCGTTGAGCAGGCGCGGCGCGTCGTCCTGCCAGCCGGGCGCGGTGCTCGCGGCGAGCAGCAGCCGCGCCGCGTTGCCGTCGCCGCTCTCCATCAGCCACCAGGGGCTGTCGTCGGCGTCGCCGGCCAGGCGCAAGGTGCTGCCGCTCTCGATCAGGCGCGAGCGCAGCAGCTGCTGGATCTGCGCCAGCCTCGCCGCGCGCTCGGGCGCGCCGGGCAGCCGCTCGTACAGGCTCCAGGCGTCGAGCAGGGCCGAGGTCGGCCAGGCCGCGGGCGCGAAGGCGATCGCAGCCAGCATGCGCGGCTCGGCGCGGCCGTAGCGCGCCAGCGCTTCGAGTGCCGAGAGACGGCGCCAGTCGAGATCGGGGCGCGGCGCCGGAGCGCGCCGCTCGAGCCGCCCTTCGACGAAGGCGGCGAGGCCGCGCAGCATTGCCTCGCGCGCCGCGTCGGGCCAGGCCCAGCCGGCTTCCTGCGCGGCCGCGAGCAGGTGCGCAGTGAGGCGGTCGCTGCCGGCCGGCGCGTTTTCGGCGACGACGGGGAAGTAGCTGGCCAGTCCGTCGCGGTCCAGATAGCCGGCCAGCTCGTCGCGCAGCGCGGCCCAGGCGGCGGCGTCGCGCAGGCCGAGCGCGCGTGCCACCTTTTGTTCGAGGCAGCTGTAGGGATAGCTCTCGAAGTAGCGCCGCAGGCCGGGCAGCGAGCCGGCCAGACTCGGCTGCAGCGCCAGCTGCAGGCGGCCGCTGTCGGCCAGCGCGCCGGCCGGCAGCGCGAGCGCGATGTCGAGCGCGCCGGCCAGCGGCTGCAGCGTCGCCTGCCACGCGCGCAGCGGCACCGCGGCCTGCACGGCCTGGCTCACCTTCATGCGGTCGCGCGCCGGCGCGCTGCCGCGCCCGGTTTCCTCGGCTGCGGCTTCCCAGTCCAGGCGTGTCGTGCCGGGCGGCACCTCGACGCTCCAGCGCAGCTCGCGCGCCGCACCCGGAGCCAGCGTCACGCTCTGCGGCGCGAGCACGACCGCCTGCGCGCCGCCTTCGCGCTGCGCCTGCCCGGCCAGCGTCGCCGTCACGGCCAGCGTGCGCTCGCTGCCGTTGCGCAGCGTCAAGCCGGCGTCGAAGCGGTCGCCGGCGCGCACGAGCGGCGCCAGGCCGGCGAGCAGTTGCAGGTCCTGCGACACGCGCACGCTGGTGCTGCCGGTGCCGAAGCGCGCGCCGCCGTCGTCGGCGATGGCGACGAGCCGAAAGCTCGTGAGCGAGTCGTTGAGCGGCACCTCGATCTGCGCTTCGCCGCGCGCATCGAGCGCCAGCGTGGCGCGCCACAGCAGCAGCGTGTCGAACAGCTCGCGCGTCGGGTTGCGCCCGCCGCCGCCTCCGGGCGGCAGCGCCTTGCGGCCGTAGTGGCGCCGGCCGATCACCTCGCTCACGACGGTGGCCGTCTCCACGCCCCAGGGCCGCTCGCGCAGCAGGCCTTCGAGCAGCCGCCAGGAGTCGTTGTCGGCCAGCGCGAGCAGCCCTTCGTCGACCGCCGCGAAGGCGATCTCGGCGCCCGCTACCGGCTGGCCCGCCTGCGTGACGCGCACCGTCGTGCGCACCTTGTCGCGCACCGCGTACTGCTTGCGGTCGGTGCGCAGCTCGACGTCGAGCCGGTGCTGGGCGCGGCCGATGTGCAGCGCGGCGACGCCGAACCTGAAGCTCGGCTTGGCCAGGTCGACGCTGGCGCCGGGCGCGCGCCAATCGGGGTTCTCGCGGCGCCAGGCGCGCCACCAGTCGGCCGGGTTGCGCCAGCCCCAGGTGAAGAGCGACCACCAGGGCGCTTCGCGCAGGCGCCCGCGCAGCACGAACACGCCGACCTCGACGTTCGGCGCCCAGCTGCGCTCCGGGCCCTTGGGGATCGGCAGCTCGATCACGGGCGCGCGCCCGTCGAGCCTGAGCACGCGCGCGTCGAGTACGCCTTCGCGCTCGACGGTGACGAGCGCCGTCGCCTCGCGAAACGGCATGCGCACCTGCAGCCGCGCGGTCTCGCCGGGCTGCCACTCGCGCCGCTCGGGCAGGATGTCGAGGCGGTCGTCCTGGTCCTGCGCGAACCACCAGCGTTCGCCGCCGCTCACCCAGACGCTGGCGGCGGCCTCGGCGCGGCGGCCGGCGTCGTCGCGTGCGCTCGCCACCAGCTCGACCTCGCCGCCGGCGTCGAGCTTCACCTCGCAGGCGACGCGCCCCTGGGCGTCGCTGCGGCCGCTGCACAGGCGCCCGAGCGGGCTCGTCTCGTCGCGGTTGTCGTAGGCGTAGAAGCCGCCGACGATGCGCGTGCGCGTCGTGAGCGTGCGGTGCAGCGTGCCGCTCACCTCGACCTCGCGCCCGGCCAGCGGCTTGCCCTCGGTGTCGAGGACGACGGCCGTGAGATGCGCGTCGTCGCGCGTGGCCGTCCAGTCGGGCAGGCGCAGGCCGACCACGAGCGCGCTCGGCCACAGGCGCAGGCGCTGCGTGACGGTCTGCTTCTCGCCGTTGGGGTCGTCGAACGAGAGCTCGGCGGCGAGCTCGCTCGGGCCGGCCAGCGCCGGCAGCGCCGGCACGACGATGCGCGCGGCGCCGGCCTTGTCGGTGCGCGCCGCGAGGCGCCGGGCCACGACCTTGGCGTCGTCGTCCGCGCCGCCTTCCTCGTCGCGCGCGCCGCGCACGCGCGGCGGCGCGAACGAATAGTCCTCGTAGCCGGCAAAGCGGGGCGGCACGCTGCGCAGCAGCGCCGAGAGCTCGAGCGGCGCGTCGGGCATCGGCCCGCCGGCCTGCGCCGCCAGTTGCGCGGCGAAGGCCAGCTCCCTGGGCGCGACCAGCGTGCCGCGCGGCGCGGCCAGGCGCGCGTCGACCAGCGGCACGCGGAAGGCCTCGACGCGCACGCGCCCGCTCGCCAGCCGCTGCTCGCCGCGCTGCAGCGCCACTTCGTACAGGCCGAGCGGCGCCGTCGGCGGCACCGCCCAGCGGCTCTCTGCCGAACGCGCGCCGCGCGGCCAGGCCAGCGGCAGCTTCACTTCGAACTCGCTCGCCGCATGCGTGAGCCGCACGGCGTCGGGCAAGGTGTCGGGCGCGGGCAATGCCAGGCCGCGCTCGGTCTCGTCGCGCACGAAGTGCTTCATCGAGAGCGCCTCGCCGCGGCGCAGCAGCGTGCGGTCGAACACCGTGTGCGCGACGCGGTCGGTGCCGCTGGCGCCCGAGGTCGGCAGGTCGAAGCGCCAGGGCTCGATGCCGCGCGTCCAGCGGCTGAAGACGAAGGCCAGGTCGTCGCCGGCCGCGTCGCGCTTGCGCGCGGTGACGAACAGGCCGTCGGCGCTCTTGCAGCGTGCGCCGGCGCCGGCCTGGTCGTCGAAGCCGCGCTCGATGCGCGCGATGCCCGCCGTGTCGGTGCGCCCGCTCCACAGCGGCTTGCCGTCGCAGTCGTTGACGGCGACGCGCGCGTCGGCCACCGGGCGGCCGCGGTCGAGCGAGGTCACCCAGACGAGGCTCGAGCTGCGCCCCTTCTTGAAGTGCACGGCGAGGTTGGTGACGAGCGCCCCGGTGCGCACGTACATCGGCGCGCGCTTGTCCAGCAGCGCCGCGCCGAGCAGGCGCGACTCGAGCTCGACGACGTGGTAGCCGCGCTCGGCCAGCGGCAGCCCCAGCACTTCGGTGGCGGCCGCGTGCGCGCCGTCGCGCGCGGGCAGCTCGATGCGCCGCGCCTGCGCGTCGCCGGCCAGCAGCGCGCGCTCGCGCGTGGCGACGAAGCGCTCGCGCCGCACCGGGCGCGGGCGGCCGCGCGCGTCGGTCTCGGTTTCGACGACGGTCCAGTCCTGGGCCGGCAGCCCGGCCTCGCGCGCGCTCAGCTGGCCCTCGTGCCAGCGGGCGACGCGTGCGATCCAGGCCAGCAGCGTGGCGTCGTCGGTGCCGGCGTCGAAGCGGCGCACCGCCACCTGGCCGCCGGTGCGCGCGCCGGCGACGTCGGCCTGCACGCGGCGCAGCGTGATCGGCAGCAGCGCCGGCTCGTCGCCGTTGCCCGCTTCGACCACGCCGAAGGCCGCGCCGCCCGGGAACTTCGCCAGCGGCGGCAGGCCGCCGGTCGCCACCTCGAGCGGAAAGCTCGCGGCGTTGGCGAGCGCGCGGCCGCCGTCGTCCTTCAGCCCGGGCGGCAGCACGAGGCGCAGGCGCGCGTTCTCGGGCAGCGGCGCGGCGAAGCGGACTTCCTCGAGCTGCTGCGCTGCGCTCGCGTCGGCCTGCGGCGCGAGCGGCGTGGCGGGCATCGTCGTCGCCGTCGTCGCCGTCGGCGCGCCGCCGGCCAGGAGCTCGAGCCGCGCGGCCAGCGCCTGCGCGCGCGGCACCGGTGCATTGAAGCGCAGCACGAGCGGACGCAGCGGCATGCAGGGCGCGCCGGCGCGTTCGCGCTCACAGCTGAACTCGGCCAGGAAGCGCGGCCGCACCTGCCACTGCCAGCGCCGCTCCTGGCGCGACACCAGATCGGGCCGGCCGGCCGCGGCCACGCCCGCGCCCCAGACCAGGCGCACGCGCGCCTCGGGCGCGAAGGTGCGCTCGCAGGCCAGCAGCAGCGCGTGGCGCGGCTCGACGCGGCGTCGCCATTGGCGCAGCAGCCGGTCGCGCGCCGCCTCGTCGAGCGGGCGCAGCGCGATGCGCTCGCCAAGGCCTTCGACTTCGCACCAGGCGTGGCGGCGCAGGCTGGCCGGGTCGACCTCGCCGTTGAGCAGCAGCAAGAAGCTCTGGTCCTCGTCGATGCGCGTGCCCGGCGCGGGCTGCAGCGCGACGACGCTGGGCGCGCCGGTGGCGAAGGCGAATTCCGCCGGGCCTTCGATGGCGCTGCCGTCGGCGGCGCGCAGCGCCGGGTCCAGGCGCAGCCGGCAGCGCCGGCCGGCCGCCAGCGGCTCGGCGAGGTCGAAGGCCCAGCGTCGCTCGTCGAGCCAGTGCGCGTCGCCGCGCGGCGCTGCGCCGTCGCATTCCAGCGTGGCCGGTGCGCGCAGCGCCGGATCGCCGAGCCGGGCGACGGCGCTGTCGAAGCGCAGCACGATCTGGCGCACTTCGGCCACCTCGCCGCTGGGCGTGACGCCGGCGACGCGCGCCGCGTCGGCTGTGCCTGCCAGGGCCAGCATGGCCAGCAGGGCCAACAGGGTCGACGCGGCCCGACCCGCGTCCGCCGCTGCGCGCCAGGTGCGCGCGACCGCCTTGCCGTTCATGCCCCGCCCTCCGCAGCGCCGCCGATGGCGCCGCATTCTGCGCGGGGTCAGGGCCCGTGAAGCTGTGAACGAACCGTGCACACCCGATCGTGCCGCCCCAACGCCGCCAGGCGGCGTTGCAAATGCCCGCCACAGCTCGAGGAGCTATGGCTGCGCTTTGCGCCTTGATTGGCGGCGTTGGGGCGGCCCGCTCGGGCGCGCCGGATTCATTCAGAGCTTCTGGGCGGACAGAAGCTGCGCGCCGCCGTCGCGGCTGTCGTCGCGGCCGTTGCCGCGCTGCGCAGCGCGCATCTCGAGCGCGAGCTGGCGGCGCTCGCGTTCGAACTGGCGCAGCCGCGCGTCGATCACCGAGGCCTCGATGAACTCCTGCCCGGCGGCGCCGCGCGCTCTGGCCTGGGCGGCGCGCAGGCGGTCGATCGCGCCTTGCAAGTCGCCCAGTGCGGCACGCGCTTCGGCGTCGGCGCGCTGCGAACGCAGGCGCTGGCCGAGGGCGCCCGCGCTGGCGGCCAGCGCCTCCCAGGCGGCGGCGTCGTGCGGGTGCTCGGCCACCCAGGTCTGCAGCGCCTCGGTGCTGCGCCGCACCTCGGCGGCGGCGGCGGCCGCGTCGCGCGCGTGCCATTCCTGGGCGATGCGCGCGCGCTGCAGCAGCACCGGGCGGTCGGCGGCAGCCAGCGGCTCGAGCGGCGCCAGCGCGCCGGCGGCGTCGCCGCGCGCCAGCCGCGCCTGCGACAGCGCGAGGCGCCAGTCCTGCTCGGCCGCGGGCTCGCGCGGCACGAGCGCCTCGGCGGCGCGCAGGCCCTCGGCGGCCATCGCTTCGGCGCGCGCCGCGTTGCCCAGGCGTTCCTGCGCCAGCGCGCCGCCGTACAGCGCGCCCAGGCGGTCGCCGGCCAGCGCGGCCGTGCTCTCGCCTGCGGCCAGGCGCGTCAGCGCCTGCGCGTTGGTGTCCATCAGCACGCGCGCGCGCTCGCGCATCATCGCGTGCAGCAGCGTCGGCTGCGGCGGCGCGGCGTGGCTCATCAGCACGCGGTCGCGCGCCTCGGCGATGCGTTCGGTGGTCAACGGGTGCGTGCGCAGGTAGGGGAAGCCGCCGCTGTCGTTCAGGCGCGAGGCGGTGTCCAGGCGCTCGAACATCTGCGCCATGCCGCCGACGGCGTAGCCGCCGTCGGCCAGCACCGCGAAGCCCACGCGGTCGGCCTCGCGCTCCATGTCGCGCGAGAAGTTGAGCTGCGACTGCATGCCCGCGGCCTGCCCGCCGGCGATGGCGGCGTTGGCGACGTCGGCGTTGCCGCTGCGGCTGGCGGCCAGGATGCCGAGCAGCATCGCCGCCAGGCTCACCATCGAAGCGCGGCTCGAATTGCCGATGCTGCGCGCGATGTGGCGCTGCGTGACGTGCGACAGCTCGTGCGCCAGCACCGAGGCGAGCTGGTCGCGATTCGTGGTCATCGCGATCAGGCCGAGGTTGACGCCGACGTAGCCGCCCGGCCAGGCGAAGGCGTTCACGCTGCGGTCGCGCACGAGGAAGATCTCGAACGGGTACATGCGGTCGAGCTCGGGGTCGATGTTGCCCAGCTCGCGCGCGGCCGCCACCAGCGGCTGCCAGACCGACTGCACGTAGGCCAGCAGCACCGGGTCGTCGAGGAAGTCGGGATCGCGCCGCGCCTCGCGCATCAACTGCTCGCCCAGGCGGCGTTCGTCGCCGACCGAGAGGTCCTGGCTCGCGCTCTCGCCCAGCGAGGGCAGACGCGTCTGCGGCAGCGCAGGGCCCTGCAGGCCGAGCGCGCAGGCGAGCGCCGCGAGCAGGCCGCGCAGGCCCGCGCGAGGGTGCGCGCTGCGCGGCGGCGGGGGCGCGGCTTGGGGTCGATGGCGGCGGGTCAATGCATCCTCGTCGAACGGGCGGGCGGCAACGGCGTGCCGGGGGACGCTGCGGCAATTGGAGCGGGCGCCGGCCCTTGCGTTCCGCGCGCACAATGATGACACCTCCATGTTGCTGGACATTGCTGCACGATGAGCACCCCGCTCACCCACTTCGACGCCCAGGGCCAGGCGCACATGGTCGACATCGCGGCCAAGGCGGCGACGCACCGCGTGGCGCGCGCCGAGGGCGTGATCCGCATGCAGCCGGCCACCTTCGAGCGGGTGGCCGGCGGCGGCGCCAAGAAGGGCGACGTGCTGGGCGTGGCGCGCGTCGCCGCGATCCAGGGCGCCAAGCGCACGGCCGAGCTGGTGCCGCTGTGCCATCCGCTGCCGCTCACGCGCGTGGCCGTCGACTTCGCGCTCGAGCGCGCCGCCAGCCTGGTGCGCTGCACGGCGCAGGTGGAGACGGTGGGCGCGACCGGCGTCGAGATGGAGGCGCTGACCGCGGTCCAGGTGGGCCTGCTCACCGTGTACGACATGTGCAAGGCGGTCGACCGCGGCATGGTCATCGACGGCGTGCGCGTGCTCGCCAAGCGCGGCGGCAAGTCGGGCGACTGGGCGGCGGGGGACGCGGCCGAGTAGGCGCGCCGCCGCGCGCCTTCAGCGGATCAGGAATTCGCGCCAGTCATGTGCCCTGTGCGGCGCCTCGCAGGCGAAGGCGAAGGCGGCCGCCGAGGCCGGCCGCGGCGGCGCGCCGGGTGCCGGGGCGGCCGCGGATGCCCCGGATGCCCCGGAAGCCCCTGAGGCGGCGGGGGCCGGGCAGGCGGCGAAGAACTCCTCGGTGTCGCTCTTCCTGAACTCGCGCAGCCGCGCCGCCAGGTCGCGCGCGAGGTCGGCGTGGCCGTTTGCGTCGAGCCATTCGGCCCAGGCCATCATCAGCCGCGAGTCCAGCAGGTAATGCGTGGTCGACGCGAACGAGCGCGCCGGCTCGGGCATCGGGATGCCGGCGGTGACGGCCGCGTAGTAGGCGTGGTGGGCGAACAGCACGCTGCGCTCGCCGGCGGCGATGCGCGCGGCCAGCGGCGGCGCGCCGTCGCGCGCGTCGAAGATCACCGTGACGCGCCGGTAGTCGAACACGGCAAGCACGGCCGCCACGACCAGCGCGCTGCCGCACCAGGCCAGGGCCGGCCAGGGCGGGCCGGCCGGTTCGCCCTCGCGTGCGCCGGCTGCCAGCGCATAGCCCCAGGCCCAGGCCGCGGGCAGCAGGAAGTAGGCGTACCACAGCGGATACTCCAGCAGGCTGTGCAGCCCGATCATCGCCACCATCATGAAGGCGACGCGCTGCGCGCGGCCGCCGTCGCCTTCGGCCGCGGGCCCGCGCCAGGCGCGCGCCAGCGCCCACAGCAGCAGCGCCAGCACCGCGCCGCCCAGCGGCAGGCCGAGCTCGACCAGCAGCTGCAGCGGCAGGTTGTGCGTGTGGTCGAAGAAGGCCGTCGGGCGCTGCGGGAACGGCGTCAGCGTCCAGGCGAAGTTGAATTCGCCGAAGCCCACACCGGCCAGCGGCTGGCGCCGGATGAGCTCGAGCGTGTTGGCCCAGATGCCGAAGCGCGAGCTCGAGATGTCGTTCGCGGCCAGGCGCTGCGTGCCGCCGAAGGCATGCGCCGAGGCCGCCGCCCATTCGGCCATGCCGAGCCAGGCCAGCGCGTACAGCAAGGGCGTGGCCAGCAGCAGCGCGCGCGTCGCGCGCGCCAGCCGACGGTCGGCCAGACCCCAGAGCGCGAGCAGCGCCACGCCGACCAGCCCGGTGCGCGAAGCCGTCAGCACCACGCCCCAGACGAGCAGCGCGGCCGCGGCCAGCGCCCAGCCCCGACGCAGCCGGCGCAGCTCGAGCAGCCCGACCGCGCCGACGAGGGCCCACATCAGCAGGCTGCTCAGGTGGTTGGGCTGGCGCAGGTTGCCCACCGCACGCCCCGGGATGCCGCTGACGGCGATCCAGTTGCCGTCGGCCAGCGCCGGCCAGAACACCTGCACGAAGGCGATCGCGACGTTGGCCAGCCCGGCCGCCAGCCAGCCGGCGGCGAAGGCGGCGAACATCGCGACGGCGTCGTCGCGCCGCCGCGCGCCGGCGCCGGCCACCGCCAGCAGCAGCGCGGCCGCCAGCAGCCCGAGCGCCGACAGCGCCAGACTCGCAGGCAGCGCGCCCGGCCCCCAGGACAGCAGCACGCCCAGCGCCGCGCCGGCCAGCGCCGCCCAGAGCGGCCAGGGCGCGCGCCCGGGCCGCGCCGGCGCGGCGAAGACGACGAACCAGCCCCACAGCGCCAGCGCCAGCGCCTGGTTGAGGAAGGTGGGCGAAGGCGCGACGTTGTAGGCCAGCAGCGAAGGCAGCGCCGCGGCTGCCGCGGCGGCGGCGACGCGCGGGTCGAGAGCGAAGGGGCACAGCGTAGAGCGGTCTGGCATCGCGGGCACGGCGGCGGTCGATGCTACCAATCGCCGCAGGGGGTGCTGGATGCAGGCGGTGCAGCGGGTGCGGCGCGTGCGGCGCGTGCGGCGGGTGCGGCGGGTGCGGCGCGTGCGGCGGGTGCGGCGGGTGCGGCGGGTGCGGCGGGTGCGGCGCGTGCGGCGGGTGCGGCGCGTGCGGCGGGTGCGGCGGGTGCGGCGGGTGCAGGCTGTCGCCGCCTCGGCGTCGCGCGCTGCGGCCGCGCTGCTCGTCTCGTGCGCACGCGTCCTGCGGCCGCGGCGCGGATCGCGCGCACGCGTCGGGCACGGGGCTTGCCCCGTCCCGAGCCGCGCGGGAATCCCGCATACTCCGGTGCCATGGGCATCGACGCACTGTTCTCGCTCGCCGGCAAGGCCGCCATCGTCACCGGAGCCGGCAAGGGCATCGGCCGCGCCTGCGCTCTGACCGTCGCGCAGGCCGGCGCCGACGTGGCACTGGCCGCGCGCACGCAGGCCGATCTCGATGCGGTCGCGGCGCAGATCCGCGCGCTCGGCCGCAGGGCGATCGCGGTGGCCTGCGACGTGAGCGACGAAGCCGCGCTCGACCGGCTGGTCGAGCGAACGCTCGCCGAACTGGGGCGCATCGACATCCTCGTCAACAACGCCGGCGGCGCCGGGCCGAACGACCCCCTGAAGACCTCGGGCAAGGACTTCAGCCGCACGCTGGCCTGGAACGTCACCCCCGCCTTCGTGCTGACGCAGAAGGTCGCGCGCGCGATGCGCGAAGCCGGCGGCGGCGCGGTCGTGAACATCTCGTCGACCGCGGCGCGTTACGCGCAGAAGCGCTTCAGCGCCTACGGCGCGGCCAAGGCGGCGCTCAACCAGCTGACGCGCAACCTGGCGCAGGACCTGGCGCCGCACGTGCGCGTCAACGCGATCGAGCCGGGCACCATCATGACCGACGCGCTGGCGCCCTACCTGACCCCCGAGCGCAAGGCCGCGATGCTCGAGCGCACGCCGCTGGGCACGATGGGCGAACCCGAAGACATCGCCGCCGCGGCGTTGTTCCTGGCCGCGCCCGCTTCGCGCTGGATCACGGGCAAGATCCTCGGCGTCGACGGCGGGGTCGAAGCGCCGAACTGGACATGACGGCAGGCCGCCGCCGGCGCGCGCGCGGCGCGATGCGGCGGCTGCTTGCGGCGCTGCTCGCCTTGTCCGGCGCCGCGGCCGGCGCGCCGCGCGGCGAGGCCGCGACCGCTCCGCTTCCGTGCCGCGACTACCGCGGCATTCCCGAGCGCCGCACCGACGCCCCGGCCGGCATGGTGCTGATCCCCGCCGGCGCGTTCCGCATGGGTTCGGACAGGTTCCGGCCCGAGGAACGCCCGGTGCGCACGGTTCGCGTCGGCACGTTCTGGATCGATCGGCACGACGTGACCAATGCGCAGTTCGCCGCGTTCGTGCGCGCCACCGGCTACGTCACCGTGGCCGAGAGGCCGCTCGATCCGGCGCGGTTCCCGGGGGCGAAACCCGAGCTGCTGAAGCCCGGCGCGATGGTGTTCACGCGGCCCAGGCAGGTCGCCGATCTCGACGACGTCAGCCAGTGGTGGGCCTACGTTCCCGGGGCGAACTGGAAGCATCCCGACGGCCCGGCGAGCTCGATTTCCGGCCGCGACGGCTATCCGGTGGTGCAGGTGGCGTACGCCGACGCGCTGGCCTACGCGCGCTGGCTCGGGCGCGATCTGCCGACCGAGGCGGAATGGGAATACGCCGCGCGCGGCGGCATCGAAGACGCCGACTATGTCTGGGGCAACGAAAAGAAGCCCGGCGGCAAGCCGCAGGCCAACTTCTGGCAGGGGATCTTCCCGGTGCTCGATGCGGGCGACGACGGGTTCGTCGGCCTGGCGCCGGTCGGCTGCTTCCCGCCCAACGGCTACGGCCTGTACGACATGGCGGGCAACGTCTGGCAGTGGACGCGCGACGACTACGCCGGCGGCCGCGGCGCGCAGGGGGCGGCGAAGGTGCTCAAGGGCGGCTCGTACCTGTGCGCCGACAACTACTGCATGCGCTACCGGCCCGCCGCGCGCTCGCCGCTGGACCCCGACACCGGCATGTCGCATGTCGGTTTTCGCACCATCCTGAGAGTGAAGGACGGCAAGCCGCCGGTTCGGAGGAGGTGGAAGTGAGCAAGCTGCTGCTGGCCCTGGTCTGTGCCGCCCTGGGCCTGCCGCCGGCCGCGAGCGCGCAACCGGCGCAACCGGCGCAACCGGCGCGGCCGAACATCCTGATGATCATGGCCGACGACGTCGGCTACTGGAACGTCGGCGCCTACAGCCGGGGGATGATGGTGCCGACGCCCAACATCGACCGGCTGGCGAACGAGGGGCTGCTGTTCACCGACCACTACGGCGAGCCGTCCTGCACGCCGGGGCGCGCGGCCTTCATCACCGGGCAGATGCCGATCCGCACCGGGCTGACGACGGTCGGCCTGCCGGGCAGCCCGATCGGCCTGGATGCACGCGATCCGACGCTGGCCGAAGTGCTCAAGCCGCAGGGCTACGCGACGGCGCAGTTCGGCAAGAACCACCTGGGCGACCGCAATGCGCACCTGCCGACGGTGCACGGCTTCGACGAGTTCTACGGCAACCTGTATCACAAGAACAGCGAGGAGGAGCCCGAGGACCGCGACTGGCCGAAGGACGCGCGCTTCGACGCCAAGTACAGGCCGCGCGGCGTGCTGGACTGCGTGGCCACGGCGACCGAGACGCCGGGCGACGATCCGCGCTTCGGCCCCTGGGGCAGGCAGCGCTGCACCGACACCGGCCCGATGACGATCGAGCGCATGGAGACGATCGACGACGAGTTCGCCGAGCGCGCCGAGAAGTTCATCGACAGGTCGGTCAAGGCCGGCAGGCCGTTCTTCGTCTGGCACAACACGGCCTTCATGCACATCTACACGCACCTGAAGCCCGCGGCGCGCTACCAGGCCGCCGACATCTCCAGCGCCGACGACGTCTACGGCAGCGGCATGATGGAGCTCGACCGGATCGTCGGCCGGCTGCTGAAAAAGCTCGAGGAGCTGAAGATCGCCGACAACACGATCGTGCTGTTCACCTCGGACAACGGGGCGATGAGCGCCTGGTGGCCCGACGGCGGCACGCAGCCCTTCCGCGGCGAGAAGGCGACGACCTGGGAGGGCGGCGTGCGCGTGCCGATGCTGGTGCGCTGGCCGGCCAGGATCAAGGCCGGCAGGGTTTCGAACGGCATCCAGAGCCACCTGGACCTGTTCACCACGCTGGCCGCCGCTGCCGGCGTCGCCGACGCGGCGGCGCGGCTGCGCCAGTCGAACCAGGTGAAGATCGACGGCGTCGACAACCTCGCGCACTGGACCGCCGACGCGCCCTCGGCGCGCAACCATTTCATCTACTACAACGAATCGAAACTCGCCGCGCTGCGCTTCGGCCCGTGGAAGGGCCATCTCCAGGAACGCAACGGCTTCTTCGACTTCCTGCGCCCCAGCTATCTCCTGTTCAATCTGCGCATGGATCCGTTCGAGCAGCACGACGGCCACGCGTCCAACCTGCTGGCGATGAAGAAGGCCTTTCTCGGCGGCGTGATGCGCGACATTCTTGCCGAGCATTACCGTTCGCTGAAGGAGCATCCGCCGCGCCAGAGCGGCGGATCGCTGCGCGCGCAATAGCGGGCGCGCGCCTGCCGGCTGGCCGATCCGAAAGGGGAACACGATGACGACGAGGACTGGCCGCGCCCGCGGCAAGACGAGCGCCGGACCGCTGCGCGTGTGCATCGTCGGCGGCACCGGCCTGCTCGGCTTTCACGCCGCGCTGGAGCTGCTGCGTCGCGGCCACGAGGTGCACTCGGTCGCCTTGCGCGACATCGAGCTGGGGGCCTGGTTCCCGCGCCGCATCACGGTGCACGAGGCCGACGTCGGCCAGCTGGGCGAGCGCCGGCTGACCGAGCTCCTGCGCGGCATCGATGCGCTGGTCTATGCGCTCGGGCCCGACGATCGCGCGCTGCCTGCGGCGCCGGCCTACGACTTCTTCCACGACAAGCTGGTGCGGCAGTGCGCCCGCGTGTTCGCCGCGGCGCGCAAGGCGGGCGTGACGCGCGCCGTCGTGCTGGGCTCGTACTTCACGCATTTCGATCGCCTGTGGCCGCACAAGAAGCTGGCGCAGAACCACGCGTACGTCCGCTGCCGCGTCGAGCAGGCCCAGGCTGCGATCGAGGCCGGCGGCGCCACGATGCGCGTCAGCGTGCTCGAGCTGCCCTACATCTTCGGCACCATGCCCGGGCGCACG
Organism: Rubrivivax sp.; assembly: GCA_046348125.1. GTDB lineage: Bacteria > Pseudomonadota > Gammaproteobacteria > Burkholderiales > Burkholderiaceae_C > Rubrivivax. The sequence continues at coordinate 239,453 of JAXMEV010000002.1, read as the reverse complement.
CCGCTGTGGAAGGACGTCGTGCTCGACATGCTGGTGCGCATGCCGGTGGTGTTCTACCCCGACGGCGGCTCGACGATGATCACCGCCGCGCATGTCGGCCAGGCGGTGGCCGGCGCGGTCGAGCGCGGCGCGCACGGCCGGCATTACCCGATCGGCGACGAGAACCTGAGCTGGGACGAGATGCTCGCGGTGATGCTCGAGACGCTGGGCATGGCCGACAAGAAGGTGATTCACATCGCGCCCTGGATCGGCGCGCTGGTCGGGCGCGTGCAGCGCCGCCTGCACGAGCGCGAGGGCAAGGAAAGCGGGCTGAATCACGAGCCGCTGTTCGCCGACGTGATGTCCGAGCGGCTGTTCATGGACCCGGAGCTTTCCGTCGCCGCGCTCGGCTACGGGCGCGGCGGCGTGCGCGCGGCGATCGAGGAGACGGTGCGCGCCTGCTATCCCGAGCGCTTCGCGCCGGCCGGCAAGGCGTCCGGGGCCGGGCACAGCCGCGGCGGGCCCAGGCGGGCGCGCGCCTGAGCTCGACCGTGCCGGCCGCGGGGCCGCTTCATGCGGCCGGCGGGCGCAGCACGGACCGGCTGCCGAACTCGAAGCCGACCACCATGCGCCGCTGGCCGATGCGCCAGCCCGCCGGCGTGTGCGTCCAGCGGTCGTGGTATTCGCCCATGCATTCGTAGCTCGTGTGCGCGAGCTCGCCCGCGCCGCGGTGCGCGGCGCGCACCGCGACGCGGCTCGTGACCGCGCCGCCGGCCGTATCGACCACCAGGTTGCCGAGCAGGTGCTGCGTCGGCCCGCAGCCGCCGAGGTTGGCGCGCAGCATGGCGAGGATCGCGTCGCGGTCGCGCAGCCGCCAGCCGCCGTAGTCGGCGCTGGCGTCGTCGGCGAAGACCTCGCCGATCGCGGCCCAGTCGCGCTCGTCGCACATGCGGGCATAGCGCGCGACGACGCGCCCCAGCTCGCGCTCGAGCCGCAGCAGGCCCAGTTCGCCCTGGGCGCTAGCGCTTGGCGGCCAGTTCATCGAGCTTCAACTGCAGCCGCACCATGTGCTCGGCGTAGACCAGTGCTTCCTGCGTCGACAGCGGCTCGGCCACGCGGCGCCGGTACACCTCCATCGCCCCGCGCACGACGGCGTCGTCGTCGGGCGCGGCGAACCAGGCCAGATCGGCAAGCTGCGCGGCCAGCGCGATCGCGTTCGGCGCGAGGGCCAGCGCGCGCTCGATCAGCCGCTGCGCGCCGCCGGCCAGGGCAGCGAGTTCGCGCGCTTGCTCGGCCACCGGTGCCGGTGCCCAGTGCGAGGGGATGTCGTCCCACCAGCCGCTGGCGCGCTTGACTTCCATGTTGGCGATGTCGCGCACGGAGTTGTAGATCGGCCGCTCGTCTGGGCGCCGCGCCAGCTCGGGCGGCAGGGCGACGCGCTCGACCGCCTGGTCGCGCCGCAGGCCCGCGTTCAGGCCGGCGAGCACCTGCTCGGAGATGGTCTCGAGCACCTTGGCCTGCGCGTTCACGCGCTCCTGGATCTGCGCCTCGTCGTCGAGCGCCGGGCCGTGCATCGGCAGCACGCGCGCGGGTTTGAGCCGCGCCATCTCGCGCAGGGCCTGCGCCCACTCGAGCGGGTAGCGCTGGCGTCGCTTGCCGTTGCCGGCGTTGGGCAGCTGCGGCTGGAAGTAGTCGGCGGCGACGACGACGCGCCGCGCAGGCGCCCAGACCCAGAGCTGGTCGGCGGTCTCGCCCGGCGCGTGCGTCAGCACGAAATCCTCGCCGCCGATCGAAAGCGTCAGCTTCCTGTCGTGGAAGACCTTGGTCGGCCGCACCGCCTGGTCCCAGCTGCGCGGCACCTCGTCCAGCGGCTGCTGGTTGTTGCGCGCGATGAGGCCGTAGGTGCGCATGTCCTCTTCCATCTCGTCGACGAAGAGCGCGCTGGTCACCACCTGCGGCTTGAGCGCGCCTTGCATCAGCGCCCAGGCGCCGAAGGCATGGTCGGCGTGGAAATGCGTGAGCACGATGGTGTGCACCGGCTTCGTGCTCAGCCTGGCCAGCGCTTCGGCCAGCGCCGGGCCGGCCGGGGCGTAGCCCGAGTCGACGAGCACCAGGCCGGCGTCGGTCTCGAACACGACGACGTTGACGATCGGGAAGCGCAGCAGCCAGGTGCGCGCGCCCTGCGGCTCGATCTTCAGCTTGGCGCGCGCGTCGGCGATCGCCGCCGCGTCGGTGCGGCTGTACATCCGGTTGGCGATCGCGACCGAGATCTCGGTGCCGAAGCCGCCGCCCAGGCGGATCGACTGCACGAGCTGCGGGTTCGAGCCGTAGACCTTGGCCTTGGCGGCGGCCTCCCTGGCGCCGTCGCCGGCGCGCGTCGCCTTCGCGTCGGCCGCGTCGGCCGCGCCCGCTGCGCCCGCCGCGAGGCTGCACGCCAGCAGGAGGCCTGCGGCCCGGCAGCGCAGCGCTGCCTGCGCCAATCCTTCGAGTTCAGCGAGTGCCATGGGCGACTCCGTTCGTATCGGGTTCAGGGAGCGAGGCGCTCGACCGCCGGCGGCATCCAGCCCGGGTCGAGTGCCGCCGGCCACGGCTGGTAGAGCCGGGCGTTGAGGACGAAGCGGTTGGCGGGCGGGCTGGGCAGCCAGTTGCTGGCCTGCCTGCCCTCGGGCGCCGCCGGCTGGATCCAGATGTCGAGGCTGCCGTCGGCATTGCGCTCGAGCCCGGGCGTGCGGTCGCCGATGGCGTAGCGTCCGAGCGGATTCGCGTAGAGGTAGTGGTTTCCGTTGCCGACGAACTCGTACAGCGTGATCGACCAGAACGCATCGGCCGGCAGGCCGCCTTGCGGCAGGCGCAGCCGGTAGCGCGCGCCGCCGCCCAGCGGCTGCGAAGCGCCGTCGACGGCGGCGAAGAAGTAGATCGCCTCGGCGGCCTCGAGTCCGAGGATGCCGCCCGACATCGCGGCCGAGCCGGCGCGCAGACGGTAGTCGCTGCCGAAGCGCGCGGGCAGGCGAAAGGGCAGCCAGCCGTTGCGCCGGCTTGCGTCGCGGCGTTCGGCGTCGAGCGCGCTCTTGAGCTCCTTCTCGATCGCGGGCGCGAGCGCCAGCCAGCGCGCCTGCACCTCGGGTGCGAGCCGCTCCCAGCCGCATGGCGCGCCGCAGATGCCCGCCGGGCGCAGGCGCTCGAGCAGCGCGGCCTCGTGCGCCGGCGGCGGGTTGCGCACAAGCGCTTCGTTGGCGACGTCGACGAAGCGCGCCCAGTCGCCGCGTTGCGGCGTCCGTCGCGGCTCGTCGGCCGCGGCCGCGGGATCGAGCGGCGCGATCGTGAAGGCATCCTGCACGCCGCGCGCGCGCTCGAGATCATCGGCGCCGCCGACCAGCACGCGCAGGTTGAGGTAGACGTCGCGCGTCGGCGCCCGGATCACCTGGTCGATCGGCGGCACCGGCCCGCGCCAATCGGGGCCGACGACGAGGACGCGCCGCGCCGCGCTGCCGCTCAGCCGCCGGCCGACGTAGGCGAAGGTGTCGAGGTTCGCACCGACCAGCGCCAGCACGTAGTAGCGCCCTGCGGTGTCGGGCAGCGTCAGCACCACGGGCGAGGTGCCGAGGTCGATCCAGCCGGTGGAATAGAGGGTGTCGACGATCGGGCCGTTGGCCCAGCGATCGTTCGGCGTGGCCGGGCTGCGGGCATGGCGAAAACGGTTCGGCGCGGTGTACGTCGGCGCGTCGCGATCGTGCAGCGCGCGGTGGCGCATCTGCATGAACTCCTGATACGGATAGACGTACAGCAGCGCCTCGCGCAGCAGCCCATCGAGCGCGGCGTCGGCCGGCGCTTGCGCGGCGGCGGGCCCGAGCGCCGCCGCCAGCACGAGGGCGGCGGCCCGGCGCAGTCGGCGGCGCGTCATCGCCCGGGGGGCCCCGCGCTCGCCGCGCCTTCGTTCAGGCCCGCTTGCTCGGGCGCACGCCCAGCCAGCACGCCATCGCGGGCAGCAGGAAGACCGCGCCGAACACGTTGACGAGGAACATGAACGCCAGCAGGATGCCCATGTCGGCCTGGAACTTCAGCGGTGCGAAGGCCCAGGTGCCGACCCCGATCGACATCGTGATCGCGGTGAACACGGCGGCCGTGCCGCGCTGGCGCATCGCTTCGTAGAACGCCTCGCGCAGGCTCGAGTTCCTGTCGTCCATCTCGTGCTTCATGCGCTCGAACAGGTAGATGCCGTAGTCGACGCCGACGCCCACGCCGAGCGCGATCACCGGCAGCGTCGGCACCGTCAGGCCGATGCCCAGCAGCGACATCAGCGCGTTGCACAGGATCGAGACGATCGTCAGCGGCACGATGATGCACACCACCGCCTTCCAGGAGCGGAAGGTCAGCCAGCACAGCAGCGTGATGGCGCCGAAGATCGAGCCCAGCATCTGCACCTCGGCGTGCTCGACGGCCTCGTTGGTGGCTGCCGACACGCCGCCGTTGCCGCCGGCCAGGCGCAGGGTCAGGTTGGGCGTCTTCTCGCCGGCGACGAAGCTCTGCACCGCGCCGACGACGTGCTTGAGCGTGGCGCCGTCGTGGTCCTTCAGGTAGACCTGCATGTTGATCGTCTTGCAGCCTTCGTCGTTCAGGCCGAGCGCCGGGTCGAGCGCCTTGGAGCCGGTGCGCAGCGAAGCCTCGGTGCGCTGCAGCGCGGCCCAGCGCGGATTGCCCTCGTTGTTGGCGGCCGCGGCGCGCTTGGCGACGCCGGCCACCGTCGACACCGAACGCACGCCGTCGACGCCGCGCATGTACAGGTCGAAGCGCTCGACGGCGTCCATGACCGGCCAGTTCAGGCAGGCCTCCTCGAGGTTCGCCGTCTCGCCGTACACGGAGAGGATGTCCATGCCGATCGAGTAGCTCGAGACGATGCGCTCGTTGTCCAGGTTGTAGCGCGAGTTCGCGCGCAGCTCGGGCGCGCCCGCGCCGATGTCGCCGGTGACCAGATGGCGCGACTGCATCGAGCCGCTCAGCAGCAGCAGCAGAGCCACGGCCATCGACGCCAGCGCCGGGCGCGGCAGCGTGAACGCCGAGACCGCCCACCAGCGGCGGATGCGCTCGCCGGCGGGCAGCGCGGCGGCGCTGCTCGTGCGCTCGAGCCTCATGTGCGACAGCACGATCGGCAGGATCATCTTGTTGGTGACGATCATCAAGGTCACGCCGAGGCAGGCGGTGATGCCCAGCTCGTGCACGATCGGGATGTCGATCAGCATGATGACGAGGAAGCCCAGCCCGTTGGTGAGCAGCGCCACGGTGCCGGGAATCGCGAGATGGCGGAAGGCGTCCTTGGCCGCGGTCTGCGCGTCCGCCCCGGCCAGCACGTCCTGCTTCCAGGCGTTGGTCATCTGCACCGCATGCGAGACGCCGATCGAGAAGATCAGGAACGGCACCAGGATCGACATCGGATCGATGCCGAGGCCCAGCAGCGGCAGCAGGCCGAGCAGCCAGATCACCGGCAGCATCGCCACCACCAGCGCGAGCGCCGTGAGCTTGAGCGAGCGCGTGTACAGCAGCAGCAGCACCGCCGTGATCGCGAAGGCGATCGCGAAGAAGCCGATCACCGTCGCCAAGCCGTCCATGACGTCGCCGATCAGCTTGGCGAAGCCGACGATGTTGATCTCGATCTTGTCGTTGCTGAACTTGCCGCGCATCTGCTCGAGCTTGGCCGCGACGTCGGCGTAGTCGAGCTTCTTGCCGCTGGCCGGGTCGATGTCGAGCAAGTCGGCGCGCACCAGCGCGGCGCGCTGGTCGTTGGCGACCAGGCGGCCGACCACGCCGGCGCGCGCGACGTTGGCGCGCACCTCGGCCAGGCCCTCGGCATCGGCCTTGAAACGCGACGGAATGACGACCTCGCCGGCGAAGCCTTCCTCGGTGACCTCGATGTAGGTGACGTTGGGCGTGAACAGCGAGAACACGCTGCCGCGGTTGACGCCGGGGGTGAAGAACACCTCGTCGGTCACGCTGCGCAGCGCCTGCATGAACTCGGCGTTGTAGATGTCGCCCTCGCCCTTCCAGCGCACATTGACGAGGATGCGGTTCGCCCCCGAAAAGCGGTCGGCGTGCTTGAGGAACGCGACCATGAACGGGTGGCGCAGCGGGATCAGCTTGTTGAACGCCGGGTCGAGATGGACCCGCGTCGCCGACCAGGCCAGCGCAATCGTGATGAGCGCGAACAGCACGCTCAGCGGCTTGCGCTGGCGGATCAGCCATTGCGCGATGCCGTCGACGACGGCGTCGAGCCGGCTCTGCGGGGCGGCGGTCGTGCTCATTGCTTGGCTCCCGTGGCGGCGGGCCGGGCGTTGGCGCTGTTCGCCGCGGCGGCGGGATCCAGGCGTTGCAGGCCGAAATCGCTGGGCAACAGCCAGCTGCCGTCGGGCATGACGGCGATGTCCATGAGCGTCGTCAGCCCGCCGCGGCGCTGGATGCGGAAGGTCGCGCCGTCGTCGGTGCTGGCGAGCACCATGCTGCTCTGCCCGACCAGCAGGCGCCGGCCGTCGGCCGACCTGGCGCTGGCGAAGGTCGAGATCGGTGCGGGCATCTCCGACTTCGTCCAGTGTGCAGCCGCGTCGCTGCTGCGGTAGACGTTGCCGCGCATGCCGTGCACCAGCCAGGTGCCGCCGTCGAGCTGCGCCGCGTTGTAGAAGGACCCGTTGTAGAAGGCCGGCACCGCGGTCCATGTCGCGCCGCCGTCGCCCGAGCGCCGCACCAGGCCGTGCTCGCCGACGAGCAGCCAGTCCTTCGCGTCCTTGCCCTTGACCAGGCGGTTCAGGTGCAGGTCCTCGTTGCCCTCGAGCTTGAACTTCTCCCAGGTCTTGCCGTCGTCGCTCGAACGCTGGGCGCGCCCGAAGGCGCCGACCGCCAGCCATTGCCCCGAGGGCAGCTTGGCGATGCTCATGAGCGGCACGCCGTTCTGTTCGTCGAAGGCGACCTCCCGCCACGACTTGCCGCCGTCTTCGGTGCGCAGGATCGAGCCCTCGTGGCCCACGGCCATGCCGGTGCGCTCGTCGGCGAAGACGATCTGGTTGATCAGCGCGTAGCGCCTGGGCGTCACGGCGGCATCGGTCCAGGTCTTGCCGCCGTCGGCCGAGAGCAGGATGTGCCCCAGCTCGCCGCCGGCGACCAGCCCCTGGCCGGAGCGCGCCAGCGTGTTGAGCTGCATGCGCTCGACCGGCAGATGCCAGGGCGCGAGGGGCGGCGTCGGTCGCGGCGAGAAGGAGAAGATCGCGGCCGCGGCGACGATCGCCGCCATGGCCAATCCAACCAGCATGTGCATTCCCGTCTCCTTCGGGCGATTCGGCGGCGCCGGGCGCGCGGGCAGTATAGGCGCGAGGCTGCGCATTCTTGGCGCCATCCCTGCCGCTTCATCGTCCGAACGCACTAGTGGGTTACCCGGATGGCGGCGGCGCGAACGCCGTCGACGCCGGCGCGCGCGCCGACCGAGGGCGCCCGCAGCGCGCAGCGGCCGAAGCTAGTCCCATCAGACGATGGGTCGCCGCTGCGGCGGGCAAGACAATGCGGCGCGCAGCGCCTGGCGGCGTGCGCGATGGCACGAGGCGGGAACCGGAGTACGTGAGCAAGATGGGACTGAATGGACGGGCGTCACTCGTCGGCGCGGCGCAGTACAAGCCCGAGAAGTACGCGGCCGCGCCACGCATGTTCCACCTCGAGCAGGTGGCCGATCTGGCCGTGCAGGCGCTCGACGACGCCGGGCTGCAGCTGGCCGACGTCGACGGCCTGGCCCTGCACGGCCCGCTGTTCCACGAGGCCGGCATGTTCGTGCCGGCGATGGCGGGCGAGTACCTCGGCCTGCGCCTCGATTTCGCCGAGGTCGTCGACCTGGGCGGCGCCACTTCGGTCGGCCTGGTCTGGCGCGCGGCGGCGGCGATCGAGCTCGGCCTGTGCTCGACCGTGCTGTGCGTCATTCCGGCGCGCATGGCGCCCGAGAACGCCGCCGACGATCATGTCGCCGCCGTCATGCGCTCGGCGCGCTTCGGCGGCCACAGCACGCGTTTCGGCGCGCCCGAGGCGGAGATGGATCTGCCCTACGGCCACATGGCGCAGAACACCGGCTACGCGATGATCGCCCAGCGCTACGCCGCGGTGCATGGCTACGACGCGGCGGCGCTGGCGCGCATCGCCGTCGACCAGCGCTTCAACGCCTGCCATAACCCGCAGGCCATGTTCCACGGCCAGCCGATCACGGTCGAGGACGTGCTCGCCTCGCGCATGGTGGCCGAGCCGCTGCGCGTGCTCGAGATCGTGATGCCGGCGGCCGGCGGCGGCGCGCTCGTCGTCACGCGCGACGACATCGCCCGGCGCTGCCGCCATCGTGCCGTGCGCGTCGTCGGCTGCGGCGAGCACCTGCACTCGAAGTCGCCGACCTACGCGCCCGACATGCTGGCCACGCCGATCGGGCCGGCCTCGCGCAAGGCCTTCGCGATGGCCGGCCTCGCGCCGGCCGACGTCGACATGGCGCAGATCTACGACTGCTACACGATCACCGTGCTGCTCACGCTCGAGGACGCCGGCTTCTGCGCCAAGGGCCAGGGAATGCGTTTCCTGCGCGAACACGACTTCACCTTCAGGGGCGATTTCCCGATGAACACGCATGGCGGTCAGCTCAGCTTCGGCCAGAGCGGAACCGCCGGCGGCATGTCGCAGGTGATCGAGGCGATGCACCAGATCCAGGGCCGCGCCGGCGCACGCCAGCTCGCGCGCCACGACCTCGCCTACGTGTCGGGCACCGGCGGCGTGATGAGCGAGCAGGGCGCGCTCGTCCTGCGGGGAGCATGACGATGGCCTGGAACAAGCCGCTGCCGCAGCCGACCGAGATCTCGCGCCCGTTCTGGGACGGGCTGAAGGCGCATCGCGTGCGCCTGCAGCAATGCGACGCCTGCGCGCACTGGATCTTCTACCCGCGCACGCATTGCCCGGCCTGCGGCTCGCGCCGGCTGAGCTGGCGCGACGCGGCCGGCACCGGCACGCTCTACACCTACACGGTGGCGCGCGTGCCGACGCTGCCCGAGTTCAGCGACGAGATGCCGCAACTGCTGGCCGTGGTGCAGCTCGACGAGGGCCCGCACCTGAACTCGACCGTGGTCGGCGTGGAGCCGGCCCGGCTGCAGGTCGGCATGCGCCTGCGGCCGGTGTTCGACGAGCGCCCGGGCGAGGTCACGCTGCTGCGCTTCACGCCCGAGGATTCGGCGCAGCCCGGCATCATCGCCGCCGACGCCGCTGCGGCGCCTGCCGCGCAGCCGGCGCCGGCGGACGCGGCGCCGCGGCGCCAGGTCTCGGTCAAGGATTTCGAGGCGATGCGCGCGCTGGTGTCCGAGCGCTGGTCGGAGTGGTCGAACGACTTCGTCGTCGCGCAGGAGATCATCGACCGCTTCGCCGATCTCTCGGGCGACGACTACTGGATCCACACCGACCCCGAGCGCGCGCGCGCGCAAAGCCCGTTCGGCACGACGATCGCGCACGGCATGCTGGTGCAGGCGCTGGCGAGCCGGCTGCGCGTGCCGCTCGACTTCGAGGTCGTCGGCTTCACCAACATGGTCAACTACGGCTCGGACCGGCTGCGCTTCGCCGCACCGGTGCCCTCGGGCTGCCGCATCCACGCGCGTGCGCGCGTCAAGGCGGTCGAGCAGGTGAAGAGCGGCGTGCAGCTCACGCTCGAGATCGCGATCCACGTCGTCGGGCAGGATCGGCCCTCGGTGCTCAACGAGCAGGTGATCCTCTACATGTGAGCGCCGGTGCGGGCGCGCCGCCGTCGCCGCGCGGCTGCGCTCTCAGGCGGCGATCGCCGCCACCGCAGCCGTGTCCCAGTAGAAGGGCAGGATCTCGACCACCTTGCCGTCGCGCAAGGTCCACAACTCGAGCACGCGCGTGTTCAGCGTCTTGCCGCTGGCGCGGGACGTGAAGGCGAGGTCGAACAGCAGCGCGAACTGCGGCCCCGAGCCGACCGACGCGACCAGCGCAGGCACCAGGCTCGACCAGGTCTGGCCGAACTTGTGCAGGAGCCCACGCCAGCCTTCGACGCCCCGGTAGACGCCGGCATAGGGCAGGCCGTCGGCCTGGCGCAGCACGAAATCGGGGGCGAGCAGCGCTTCCATCGCCGCCAGGTCGGCATTCCTGAACGCCTCGAGAAAGGCGCGCACGGCGAGCTGGTCGCGGTTCGCGGTCTCGTCCATAAGCCTGTACTCCGGTGACGCCTGCGGCGCCGGCGCGGCGCGGCGGTGTCGGCCGGCGGCGCCCGGCTCGTCGCGGACGCTGCCGCCGAGGAGCAGGGCGCGGCCGCTCGCCCGCGCGGGCGAGCGCGCGATCAGTAGCGGTAGATCAGATCGAGGCCGATCGTGCGCGGCTCGCCCCAGCTCGCCGAACCCGCGGTGACCCAGCCTTGGTAGGCGAGGTTGATGTACTTCTTGTCCAGCAGGTTCTTCGCCCAGAGCGCGACCGTCAGGTCGCCGTTCTCGCCCGGCCCGACGTTGATGCGGCTCCAGCCCAGACGCGCGTTGAGCACGTTGAAGGCCGGCGTCGTCGAGTAGGTCTCGACGTTCGGCGTGGCCAGGTTGAGCGGCGTCGAGCTGCGGTCGCGATGCGTGTAGTTCAGCGTGCCGTCGATCTGGCCGGGCCAGCCGAGGTTCGGCACGCGGTAGTCGACCGTCAGCGCGAAGTCGTCCTTGGGCACGATCAGCTTGCGCAGCGCAGTCACGTCGGCGCCGGTAATGGGGTCGAGCCAGAGATCGTACTTGTGCGACAGCGTGGCGAAGTTGAACGTCACGCGCAGCGCATTGGTGACCATCGCCGTCAGATCCAGCTCGGCGCCGTTGTAGGTCGAGCGGCCGATGTTCTCGGTCTTCCAGCCGCCGCTGGTCAGGGCGACCGACTTCTGCTCGTTCGTGAACTTGCTCTGGAACACGGCCAGATTGGCGCGCAGGCGCCGGTTCAGGAACTCGCCCTTCACGCCGGCCTCGTAGCTCTTGAGCGTCTCGGGCTGGAAGCCCTTGACGAAGAAGGGCGCGGTCGCCGGGCCCGAGATCGGGTCGAAGCCGCCGCCGGTGTAGGCCTCGGCGTACTTCAGGTACCCCATCAGGTTGTCGGTCCAGTAGTAGTTGACGGCCAGCGCCGGGCTCGTCTTCGACCAGGTGCGGTCGCCGAGCGCGCTGGTGAAGCCGACATCGGGCCCGGCGATCGGCACGCTGGCGAGCAAGGTCCCGGTGCCGAGCCCGGTGGGGGCGATCACGTAGCCGGTCGTCCAGCCGGTGTTGAAGCCGTCGGCCTTGCGATGGTCGCGCGTGTAGCGGATGCCGGGCACGATCTCCAGCTTGTTGTCGAACGCCTCCGGCCGCCAGCTCAACTGGCCGAAGATCGCCGACGAATCGTTGATCGACGAATGCAGGCCCTTGGCATCGACCATCGCGAAGTCGACGCCGGCTGCGCCGCCGCCGGCGGGCAGGTACATGCCGACGTTCGGGCCGGAGGTCTGGTAGCCCTTTTCGTGGGCGACGTACAGACCGGCGGTGTACTTCAGGCTCTTGCTGATCTGGCCGAGGAAGTTGAATTCCTGCGAGTACGACTCGTCGACGAGGATGACCGGGTGGCTCTTGCCGTCGAAGGGGGTGCCGGCAACGAGGAGCGGCCCGCTGTCGGAGCGGACATCGGCGGCGCCGGCGTAGGCGCCGTAGTTGTAGTTGTTGCGCGTGTCGACCTTGCGGTAGCCGGTGATGGAGCGCAAGGTCAGGGCGGGCGACGCCTCCCATTCGACGGTGAGCGTGTGTCCGCCCGCCATGTTGCGGTTCTTGTCGAGCGCGTACGGGTAGTACAGGTTCGTCAGCTTCTGCGTCGCGCAGCCGGCGACGAAGGCGGCCAGGCGCGGGTCGCCGGTGCCCTGGGCGGCGAGCACCGACGGCGACGGGTACAGGCACTGCGCCGGCGTGTCGTAGCCCTTGGCCAGCGAGTAGTCGAAGCCGTAGTCGACGCTGACCGTCTTCGAGGGCTTCCAGCGCAGATCGATGCGCGCCGAGTCGGCATCGCGCAGGCCGAACTCGACGCCGCCGGGCGCCGAGTTGTGGACGCCTTCGTTGCCGCGGTGCGACTTCAGATAGGAGATCTTGGCCGCCGCGGTCTGCCCCAGCGGCACGTTCACGATCGTCTTGGACAGATACTGGTTGCGCTGCGCGACGGTGACTTGCTGCTGGAACCCGAATGCGCCCAGCTCGGGCTTGGCGGTGTAGATCAGCAGCGCGCCGCCGGTGGCGTTGCGCCCCGAGAGCACGCCCTGCGGGCCCTTGAGGACCTCGATGCGCTCGAGATCGGCGGCCGGGTTGTTGAGGCCCACGAGCTGCGGCAGGTAGACGCCGTTCAGGTACACCGCGATCGGATTGGGCGCGCTGATGAACGCGGTGTTGGTCGTGATGCCGCGGAAGGTCGGGAAGAAGAAGTCCGCGCTGCCGGGGTAGGGCGCGAGGTTCAGACCCGGCACCGAGCCGTCGTTGAGGTTCGCCAGGCTGACGACGCCCTGCTTCTCGAGTGCGCCGGCGTCGAGTGCGATCGCCGAGATCGACACCTTCTGCAGGTTCTCGGCCTCCTTGCGCGCGGTGATGACCAGCTGCTGGAGCTCGGTCTGCCCTTCGCCGGCGCCCTGCGCCTTCTTCTGGGCATCGGCGCTCGCCGATGCCGTCTGCGCCTGCACCGCCGTCCCGCCGGCGCCGAATGCGAGGGCCACCAAGGCGGGGATGATGCGAAGCCGGAACTCTGTGTTTGAACGCATTTCGTTTCTCTCGCTGTGATGGTCTGGCAGGTCTTGCGCGCCGACGGCGCGCCGCAGTCGCAACGTGCACCGGCAAACGGACGGCGCAAGCCGCAGCGTGACACCGACGGCCGGCGCGGGCCTCGTCCGATCGGACGGGAGGCGAAGTATGAAGCACGCCCGGCGCTGCGGCGCCATGGCTGTCGTGCCGTGTCCACATGGCGGGCGGCATCGATGGCCCTGCGGCGCGCGGCCGCGTCGGTCCCGTGCGCGCTGCGGCGCCGTGGGCAGGGTTCGGCGCCGCGCACCCGCGCGGCCTTTCCTGCGGCCGGGAATGGGCGCCGCCGTGCCGGCTCGATCCCGCAAATGGACGATGTTGCGCCGCATGACGCTGCCTACGCTGCGCGCCAGTTCCTGCCCGGCTGCCGCTCCCCTTGCAACCGACTCGCATCCTGCCCGCCAACGACGACCGCGTCGCGCCGCACCGGGGCGGCCGCCTGCGCGCGCGCCTGCGCGCCGACGGTCACGAAGCGGCGTCCTGCGCGCCGGCCACAGCGTTGCCCAGACGCGACGCGCCCGGGCGCGAGCGGCCGTACGATCTCCTCGCCCCGGGTTCCCGACGACGCCTGCAATGCCGGCTGCCGCGCGCTGTACTCGGGCAGCGCAGCGGCCCGCCGGATCGTCGCACGCGTCGATCGACCGCTGCCGTGGGCAACCCGCCATTGCCTGTGCTTCAAGAGGGAAGGGAGGGTAATCCAGTGAGCGTGCCGGGCCGCTCCCGCGGGCGCATCGCGCCGCGCGCCGCGCGAAGGGCGCTCCGGTGAGCGCGCGCGCGCCGCGTCGCAGGCGCCAGCGCGGACTCGACGTGCTGGTCACCGGCGCCACCGGCTACGTCGGCGCGCACAGCGTGCGGGCATTGCACGCCGCCGGCCACCGCGTGCGGCTGCTGGTGCGTGATCCGGCCAAGGTCGCGCGCACGCTCGAGCCGCTCGGCCTGCCCAGGCTCGACTGCGTCAGCGGCGACATGACGGACGAGGCGGCGGTGCTGCGGGCGCTGGACGGCTGCGACGCCGTCCTGCACTGTGCTGCCGTGGTGTCGACCGACCCGAACCGCGCCGACGAAATGCTGCAGGCCAATCCGCTCGGCGCCAGGTACGTGGTCGGCAATGCGGTGCGCCTCGGGCTCGACCCGGTGGTCTACGTGTCGAGCATCGCCGCGCTGATGAAGCCCGGTCTGAAGCGCCTGCACGCCAGGCTGCCGCTGGCGCAGGCCACGACCCCGTACGGCCGCTCGAAGGCGGCCGCCGAGCGCTATGTGCGCGCCTTGCAGGCCAGGCATGCGCCGGTCGTGATCACCTACCCCGGCAGCGTGTACGGGCCGCCGGCCGGCGACGTGCTCGGCGAGCCGGCCAGCGGCATCGCCGCGCAGATCCGCCTGGGCTGGATGCCGACGGCAGAGGCCTCGTGGTCGCTGATCGACGCGCGCGACCTCGGCCGGATCCACGCCGCCCTGATGACGCCGGGCGGCGGGCCGCGCCGGATCATGTGCGGGGGCCGCTATCTGAGCATGGTCGAGATCGCGCGCCTGTACGCAGAACTGCTCGGGCGCCCGTTCCCGGTCCGCGGCCTGCCGGGCTCGGCACTGCGCGGCGTCGGCATGCTGTTCGATGCGGTGGCGCGCGTGATCCCGATGCATACGCCGCTGACGCACGAGGCGATGGTGTTCCTGACCCAGGCGCCGCCGACCGACGACCGCGCGGTCGCCGACGAACTGCACATCACGTACCGGCCGCCGCTCGAGTCGCTGCGCGAGGCGATCCTCGGCCTGCATCGCACCGGTCATCTGAGCGCGGCCGAAATCGGCCGCCTCGCTGCGTCGGCCTAGGCGGGTCGCCCGATGACCTCGCTCGCCAGCTGGCGCTACGCCCTGTTCGCGCTGCTGACGCTGATCCCGGTGCCGGTGATCGGCTGGCTGCTCGGCAACAACTGGCTGATGCCGCTGCTGGCCTTCGTGCTGGTGCCCTTGCTGGATCTGGTGGTCGGGCGCGACCCGCGCAATCCGTCGCCCGAGCAGGAGCGTCGACTGGCGACACGCTGGCGCTTTCGGCTCGGGCTCTATGCCCAGGTGCCGGTGCAGCTCGCGCTGATCGTCTGGGGCGCGATGGTGATCGCATCCGGACAACTGTCCGCGTCGCAGGCCCTGGGCCTGACGCTGTCGATCGGATTGTCGACCGGCGGCCAAGGAATCATGATCGCGCACGAACTGGGCCACAAGAAGTCCCTGTTCGACCGCGCGCTCGCCTGGCTGCTGCTCGTGAGCGTGAGCTACGGCCATTTCTACATCGAGCACAACCGCGGCCACCACGCACGCGTGGCGACGCCCGACGACCCGGCCACCGCACGTTTCGGCGAATCGTTCTACCGCTTCTATCCGCGCGCGGTCGCCGGCAGCTTCGCTTCGGCGTGGCGGCTCGAGCGCGAGCGCCTGCGGCGGCGCGCGCTGCCGCTGCTGCACTGGCGCAACCAGATGCTGTGGTTCGGCGCCGCGCCGGCGGCCATCGCGCTCTTGCTCTGGCTCGCGTTCGGCCGCTGGGCGGTGCTGTTCTTCTTCGCCCAGAGCTGGGTCGCGTTCTCGTTGCTCGAACTGATCAACTACGTCGAGCACTACGGCCTCGAGCGCGCAAGGCGCGCCGACGGCGGCCTGGAGCGCGTCACGCATCTGGATTCGTGGAACGCGTCGGAGACGCTCACCAACTGGTGCCTGCTCAACCTGCAGCGGCATGCCGACCACCACGCCCATCCGGCCCGGCCGTACCAGACGCTGCGCCACTACGACGACAGCCCGCAGCTGCCCACCGGCTATCCCGGCATGGCCCTGGTGGCGCTGCTGCCGCCGCTGTGGTACCGGCTGATGAATCCGCGCGTCGAACAACTGCGCGGGCGCAACGCCGGGCCCGCGCCAGCCTAGGCGCCGGTTCGGGCCGGTTCGGGCCGAGTCAGGCCGGTTCAGGCTGGTTCGGCGCGGCGGCTGCGCCGGGCGACGGGCGACGGCGCGGCGACGCTCCTGGGCGACGCGGCGCCGCGAGCGCCGGCCGGCCGCGGCGTGTGCGCGCGGATGAAGCCGGCGATGCGCGTGACCGCCTGCTGCGATTCGGGCAGGAACGACCAGATGTGCCAGACATGCGGCGCGTCGGCCCAGACCTCGACGTCGAAGTCGACCCCGTGGGCGCGCGCCCGGCGCGCCACCCGCCGCGTGTCGTCGAGCAGGATCTCGGTGCTGCCCACGTGCGCGAGGATCGGCGGCAGCCCGTGGAAGTCGGCGTACACGGGCGACGCCAGCGGATGATCGGGCGCGGTGTCGCGCAGGTACAGCTCGTTCATCTGCAGCACGCCGTCGTTCGACAGCAGCGGATCGCGCCAGTCGTTGGCGGTGCGCGACTCGCCGCGGAAGGTGAAATCGGTGAACGGCGAGATCACGACCCCCGCCGCCGGCAGCGGCAGGCCCTGGTCGCGCAGCGCGAGCAGGGTGGAGAGCGTCAGCCCGCCGCCGGCGGAGTCGCCGGCGATGACGATGCTCTTGGGATCGCAGCCGCCGTCGAGCAAGTAGCGATAGGCGGCGATGCAGTCCTCGAGTCCGGCCGGGAAGGGATGCTCGGGCGCCAGCCGGTAGTGCACCAGCAGCCCGCGCGTACCGGCTTCGCGATGGATGCGCAGCATCAGATGGGTGATCTGCGGCGACGCCGGCAGCATGAAGCCGCCGCCGGGCAGGTACAGCAGCGTGCGCGCGTCGCTCGACTGGGGCCCGCGCACCCACTCGCCGCGGAACGCGTGCGCGTCCACCGGCGTCTTCTCGCAGCCGGGCGGCAGGCGGATCGGCCGCCGGCTCTCGACGAACTTGCGCGTCTTGGCGACCGTACCGGTCGCCGACATCACGCGCTTGATCGTCAAGTGCAGCGCAACGTTCAGTGCGTTGACCTGCCAGCTTGCCATCGTCCCCCCGATCTGCGTCCGGATTCCCGGCGCGGGTGTTCTTGCCGCAAGGCGCCCGGCGCCGGCCTTCAGTGCCGGCTCTTGGCCGCGCGATTGAGCCAGCGCATGAACATCGGCGCGCCGGCGTCGACGTACTGGAACGGCCGCGTCGCGGCGACGCGGGTGTCGTTCCAGAGCGACCGCACGTCGGCGACGACTGCGCGCGCCATCTCGCCGTTCACCTGGTTCATCGTCTGCAGCGTGGCGCGCATTTCAGCCAGCTCGTGCCGGCCGACCAGCCCGCGCTGCAGCTCGCGGTTGCGGCGCAGCGCCGCGCGGTTGTGCTCCGAAATCCGCGCGCCGATGCGCCGCAGCCCGACGATCAGCGAACTCAGGCCCTCGATCAGCGCCACCGCCTCCTCGAAGCGTGCGCGCAGCTTGCCGATCTCGACTTCCCGCACCGACTCGATGTAGTGATCGTGCAGCGCGCGGTAGTTCTCGGCGACCTCGGCGCCGAAGACCGGATCGATGACGGTCTTCACGCGCTCGGCGACTTCGCGCCAGTCGGCCGCGTGCAGCGCCTTGCGGGCGCGCGGAAACAGCTGCTGCTCCTCGACATCCATGTGCTGGCGCAGCAGCTTGATGTAGGAGGCGGCGCGCTCGCGAATGGCGGGCAGGTCGGCGGCGGCTTCGCCGGCACGGTGGCGCTCGAGCAGCTCGAACAGCGCCTGGCCGTCGGCGACGATCTTCCTGCGCCGCGTGCGGGTGTCGCGCAGCACCGCCGAGCGCGTCGAGGCGTCGCGCGCGACGAGCTTGTCGAAGACCAGCTCTTCCTTCGGATGGTGGTACTGGTCCGGGAAGTTCGTCATGTAGTGCATGACGTCGGACATGACGCGCGCATCGGGCGTCCTGCCCTGGTTGATGAGGCCGATCTGGTCTTCCAGCAGCTTGAGCATGCGCGCGATGTACTGGTGTTCGCCCAGCAGTGCGGCGAGCACCTCGTCGCAGGCCTGCCCGCGCCGCGCCGCCGAGCGGCGCGGCGGGCCCTCGTTCGCCGCCGCCTCGAGCTGCGCCCCGTGCCGGTTCACGCGCTGCGCCGGCATGACGATCACTCAGCGCTTGGCGCCGCGGCCGGTGCCGCGGACTTCTTCGCGGCCGCGGTCTTCCTCGCGCCGGACTTCTTCGCTGCGGCGGACTTCCCGGCCGCGGCCGACTTCTTCGCGGGGGCGGCCTTCTTCGCCGCAGGCCGGCCCTGTGCCGCCGCGATCAGCCGATCGACCTTCTGGTTGAGCGCCTTGATCTCCTTGCGCGTCGGGATGCCCATGCGCGCCAGCGCCGCCGAGACGCGTTCCTCGAACACGCCCTGCAGCTTGCCGCTCTCGAAGCCCGGGCTCGGCATCTTGCTGCCCTTTTCCTTCAGCCCGCTCCAGGCCTTCTGCATCGACGCCTTGAGCTTGGGCTCGATCTTGCGGCCCTCTTCGACGAGTGCCGCGAAGTCGTCACGGCGCTTCTTCTTGCCGTTGGCTTCGCCCTTGCCGGCGCGCGACAAGGCGCCCAGGCCGGCCAGCAGGACTTCGTGCGACGAACTCTTCGTCTTCTCGAGCAGGTCTTGCAACTGCTCCTTGCCGAACGTGGATTTCGCGGTAGCCATCATTTCTCTCCGGGGGGATCCGAAGCCCTCTCGCCGAAAAGCGAGGATACGCGCGCGCGAGGGGGCCTCGATTGAATTTCGTCAGGTTCTTTGCAGTTCGATCAGCTTGTCGAGCTTGCGCGACAAGGCCTCGACGTCCTTGCGCAAGGGCAGGCCGGTATGGCGCAACGCGCTCTCGATCCTGTCGCTCGCCAGGCGCCGCACCTTGTCGCCGTCGAGCCAGGCCGGCGCCCGCAGGCCGGACTTGCCGTCGAGCCGCATCTTCGCGCGCCAGTCCTGGATCGCCCGCTTCACGCGCGGCTCGACCTTCCTGCCCTCGGCGACCAGACCGGCGACGCGCTCCTTGCGCGCCTTCTGGGCGCGGCCGAGCGCACCCAGTCCGGCCAGCAGCAGGTCGTGCACGGAATCCTTGCCCTTTTCGATGCCCTCGGAAAGGGCGGTCATGAACGGCGCCGCTTCCGGCGCGTTGCGCTTCGATTTCATCTGCAGCTTCCTCGCTGTGAGTTGATCCGCTGTCGATCCGATGGCGCCGGGCCCGCTGCCGTGCAACGGCGGCCGGGGCAGGTGTCGACGGCGGAAATGCTATCGGCGCTCGCCTAGAGCATTCACCTCAATTGCGCTGGGCGTAGCGCAGCGCGTGGGCGCGGAACGACTCGCGTGCCGGGCCGCGCAGGTGCGGCGTGACGAGCGACAGCACCTGGAACACGCCCTGCGCGACCACCTGCTCGTCGCTCGCGCGCGAGACCGCCCTCGACGGCTGGCGCAGCGCGTGCAGGTTGACCCAGTAGGCGGTGACCAGCGCCATGTTCGCCGCCAGCGCCGAGATCTCCTCGGGCAGCGCGTCGATCACGCCCGAGCGCGCCATGCGCTGCAGGTACTCGCGGGTCTTGCCGATGCTCGCCTCCAGGCTGCGCTGGAAGCGCAGGCGCAGACCGGGATAGGCGGTGGTGAGGTCGCTCAGGTCGCGATAGATGAAGCGGTACGCGTAGATGATCTCGAACGCCAGGTGCAACGCCAGCCACAGATCGTCCGGGGTGCTCAGCTCGTCGGCCGAATAGCCGAGCACGTCCGAGAAGCGCTGCTCGTAGCGGTCGTACAGCGCGTTGACGATGTCTTCCTTGTGGCGGAAGTGGTAGTACAGATTCCCGGGACTGATGTCGACTTCGTCGGCGATGTGGTTGGTCGTGACGTTGGGCACGCCCAGCTCGTTGAACAGCCGCCAGCTCGCCTCGAGGATCCGCTCGCGCGTCGGATTCGGTCGGGCGGGCCGGCGGGCGGGCCGGGCGGCCATCGCGTCGCGCCGGGCCTATCCTTGGCCTGCGGCGCGGCGCGCCGACACCTTCTTCGCCGGTTGCGTGGCGACGGCTTGGTCGGGTGCGCTCGCTGCGACCGACGCCGGCGCGGCCGCCGCCGGCGCCTTCCTTGCGCCGGTCTTCTTTGCGGCGGTCTTCTTTGCGACCGGCTTCTCCGCAGCCGGCTTCCTTGCAGCGGGCTTCTTTGCAGCCGGCTTCGTTGCAGCGGGCTTCGTTGCAGCGGGCTTCGTTGCAGCGGGCTTCTTTGCGGCCGGCTTCGTTGCAGCGGGCTTCTTTGCGGCGGTCTTCCTTGCTGGGGGCTTCTTTGCCGCGCGCTTCGTCGCCGCGCGCTTCGTCGTCTTCCCGGCGGCCTGCTTCGCGCCGACCTGCATCGCACGCTCGAGAACCGCCAGCTCCTCGCCGGCATAGACGGCGATCTTCTGCGGGCCGGGACAGACCTCCGGGCAGGCGATGATGCCGACATCGAGGCTGTCGTGATAGCTCGACGCCGTGATGTTGAGCGCCTGCCCGGCCAGCAGCAGCGACGCCGCGTACATGGATTCGAGCTCGGCGCCGTTGACGTACTGGCGCTCGCGCGGCCCGGGCATGTTCGAGATGATCAGATTCGCGTTCAGCACGCGGTGCCCGAAGCTCGTCTTCGCGGCCAGCATCTGCGGGATCATCGACAGCTCGGTGTAGATGCCGTAGGCCTCGGTGCCCAGCTCCTTCATCTGCCCCTTGTTCACCCGGCTCGATTCGACCACCGCCAGCAGGCGCTTCTTCGGGTTGGCGATGTTCGTTCCCAGCGACACGAGGATCTGCGCCACGGCGTTCCCTGCCGTCGTGTCGTCCTTGCGCGCCACCGCCACCGGGCAGGCCGCGATCAGGGGTTTGTCGGGCAGCGCCTTGAGCTCGGCCAGATAGCGCCGCAGCGCGCCGCCGCAGATGGCGAGGAAGACCTCGTTGATCGTCGCGCCGCCCTCGATGGCGGCACCGAGCGCCTTGAGCCGATCGATCGGCAGCGAGACGGTGCCGAGCCGGCGGCGTTCGGTCAGGGGCTGGTTCAGGATCGATTCGGGCGCGCTGTAGGGCGCGATCACGCCGTCGCCCGGGACGTTCTGGCGCACGCTCGACATCGCCCGGAGCGCCTTGCCCCAGTCGACGATCTTGCGCAGGGTCGACTCCGACGCCGCCGGACCGCCCGCGCCCGCCTCGCTCGCCGGCGGCTTGACCGCCCACAGCGGCGGCAGGTTGCGCGCCGACGCCTTGGACGAGCGGATGTAGCGGATCAGGTCCATGCCGCGCTTGCCGTCGAACTGCGAGTGATGCAGCTTCGTGTACATCGCGTAGCGCCCGCCTTCCAGGCCTTCGATCAGGTGGACTTCCCACAGCGGGCGCGATCGATCGAGCCGGGCGACATGCAGCCGCGACACCAGTTCGCCCAGTTCGCGCTGGCCGCCCGGCCTGGGCAGCGCGTGCAGAAAGACGTGGTCGGCGGTGTCCACGTCGGTCAACGTCTCCCAGCCGCGCTGGGGCTTGGGCTTGCGGCGCCGCTGCGTCGGCAGCTTCAGCCAGTCGGTCTGGCTCTCCTTGGGCGGCTCGGCCGTGACGAGCTTGAAATTGAACGGCTCGGCGCGCACCGGCTGGGCCTTGAGGTACTTGAAGAGCTTTTGCATGTAGTCGCGTCCGGCGCCGCGGGGCAGGCGATAGATCTCCAGCCCGCCGACGTGCGACGGCGCGGTCGGCGTCTCCATGTCGAGGAACGATTCGTCCTGTCGATTCAGCGTCTGCATGCAGCCTCCAATTCAGCGCGCGGATTTTGTTCGGGCCGCGGACGACCCGCGCACGGGGGTTTCCCGCGGCGTTGCGCGCGGCTTGCCGCGGCGGCGGCCGTATGCGCGCTCGAGTTCGTCCAGCGCCTGCGCCAGGCCCGCGGCGACCTCGTCGGGGCGGGGCGCCAGATCGGGACAGGCGACGACCGCGACATCGAGGTGGCCGGCGCGGCCGACGACGGTGATGTTCATGGCCTGGCCGGGCACCAGCAGCGAAACCGGATACTGCGCTTCGATCGCCGCGCCGTTGACGTAGCGTGGTTCGCGCGGGCCGGGTACGTTGGACACGAGCAGGGTCTGTGCGCGCACCTGCTCCGCACGCCCGAGCGTCTGCGCGAGGATGAACGGCAGGCCGGTGGTGGCGCCGAAGAGCGTCAGTGCCGCGGGCGAGAGATCCTTCAGCAGCTGCTTGGCGTGCCGGCTCGAGCCGCGGATCGCCTCGAAGCGCCTGAGCGGGTCGGCGATGTGCGTCGCCAGCGACACGAAAGCCGAGCCGACGGCGTTGCCGGCCGTGTCCTGCTCGCGGCGCGCCAGCGCGACCGGCATGTTGGCGATCAGCGGCTTGTCCGGCAGGGCCTTCCTTCGCTTCAGGTAGGCGCGCAGCGAGGCCGAGCACAGCGCCAGCACCACCTCGTTGACGGTGGCTTCGTGCGCGTGCGCCAGCGCGGCGATGCGAGGCAGGTCGAGCTGGACGACCCCGATGGCGCGCCGCGGCGTGAGTGGCCCGTTGAGCATGCACTCGGGGGCCGAATACAGCGGCGGCAGGCCGTCGTCGCTCGGGTGCCGGAAGGACTCGACCACCCGCCCGAAGGCCTGCCACAACTGCTCGCCGCTGCGGATGAGTTCGCTGCCCTGCTCGGTCTTGCGCTGCCACCAGTTGCGGTGCTCGGCCTCCGAGGGCCCGCCGTCCGGCGGCGCGGGCTCGAAGCGCATCGCCCAGTACGGCGGCAGGCTGCGCTCGCGCGCGCTGGCGCTGGTGGTCTTGCGCATCAGGCGCATGCCCCATTCGCCGTCGATCAGCGCGTGATGGACGCGCGTGAACAGCGCGAAGCGGCCGCCGGCCAGGCCCTCGATGACGTGCTGCTCCCACATCGGCCGCGCGCGGTCGAGCAGGCCGGAGTTCAGCCGCGCGACGAGCGTCATCAGCTCGTCGTCGCCGCCCGGCCAGGGCAGCGCGTGGTGCTGGACATGCTGCGTCATGTCCGCGTGCTCGACCTCCTGCCATGCCGGCATGATCCCGAACCGGCCCTCGTGCGGCGCGAGCCGGAAATTGAACGGTGCCGCGCTCGGCTGGATCGAGCGCAGGTGCGCCACCAGCCCGGCCAGGTAGTCCTTGCCCGCGCGCGCGGGCGGACGCAGGATCTGCAGGCCGGCGATGTGCATCGGCGACGACGGCGACTCCATCGCGAGCAGCCCCGCGTCGAGGATGTTCATCGGCCTGATCCGGCCTGCGCTCATCGTGCCGTCCCTGCCCGCCGCGGCGTCGTCGCGTCCGGTGCGCGGGCGCGATTCATGTCTTCACGCGCCCTCGGCGCGCCCGCCGCGCCGCCGCGCCGCCGCCGGGCCGCGCCCGCCCACGCTGAGCTCGAGCTCGCCCAGCGCCTCGGGCAGGTAGACCGCGAGCCGCTGCATCCTCGGCAGGCCGTCCGGGCAGCCGGTCAGACCGAAGAACAGCCGGTCGCGATAGCCGAGCACGGTGATGTTCAGGCGCTGGTCCCCCGACAACACCGATACCGGATACATGCCGTCGAGCTCCGCGCCGTTCAGGTACAGCGTCGCCTTCGGTCCGGGCACGTTGGAGATCGTCAGGTTGGTGAACTTCGCCTGCTCGCTGTCGGCATCGTTCTTGTCGGGCATCAGCATCATCGCCAGCATCCCGATCGAGCTGAACACCTTGTTGAGCGCCGGCGGAATGCGGCGGAACTGGCTCTTGGCCGCGCGCACCGAGGCGTGGATCGCGCGCAGGCGCTTGCCGGCGTCCTTCACGTCGGTGGCGAGCGAGGCGTTCATGCCGCCCACCGAATTGCCCGCCACCTGCCCCTGCGAGCGCGGCAGCGCGACCGGAATCGTGGCGATCAGCGGCTTGTTCGGCAGATCCCGGGACTCGGCCAGATAGCGGCGCAGGGCACCGGCACATACGGCCAGCACGACGTCGTTGACCGTCGTTTCGGTGGCTTTCGCGACGGCCTTGATCCGGTTCAGGTCGAGCGACTGCGTCGCCAGGCGGCGCCTGCCCGTGATCGGCCCGTTCAGGATCGACTTCGGGCCGTACAGCAGCGGGCCGCCGCTCTCGGCCTGGGGGCTGTCGGGCTGCCGTTTGCCGGGCGGCGTCATCAGTCCCTCGAGAAAGCGCGCGAGCTTGTCCTGGCTCGATTCGGGCTTCGTGTCGGCCTTCGTGTCGGCCGTCGCGAGCGGGGTCGCCCAGATCGGCAGATTGCGTCCGCGCGGGGAAGTCGACAGGATCGCGGTGACCTGCTGCATCATCACCAGGCCGTCGGTGAGCGCATGGTGCAGCTTCATGTAGACCGCGAAGCGGTCGCGCTCGAGGCCTTCGATCAGGTAGAACTCCCACAGCGGCCGCGAGCGGTCGAGCGGCGTCGTATGCAGGCGCGACACCACCATGCCGAGCTCGGCTTCGCCGCCCGGCCAGGGCAGTGCCTCGTGGCGCAGGTGGTAGTCCAGGTCGACGTCGGCGACCGTCTCCCAGGCCGGCACCAGCCGCGCCAGCCCGCTTTGCGGCACCAGCCGCCAGTTGAACGGCTCGACATCGACCGGAAACCGACGCAGCTTCTCGTGCAGCTTCTGCATGTAGTCGGCCGGCGCCCCGGGCGGCGTCTTGAACGTCAGCAGGAAGCTGATGTGCATCGGCCTCGTCGACGATTCGAGCGTGATGAACGACGCGTCCTGCGCACTCAGCCTTTGCATGTCTTGTCTCCCGATGTTCTCGCTCGCTGCCGCCCGGGCCGAGGCGCAGAACGCGCGCGCGACCCCACGCCCCCACCATAGTATGGCCGGCTGCGGCGCGTCTTACCACATCCGGACTAGCGGCACGAAGTCCGCTACGATGCGCGCCGAGCACAGCTGCCCAGGCACCCCGATGAGCAAGATCGACATTCGCCGCGCGCACGCACTGCCGCTGCGCCAGGCGAAGAAGCAGGCCGACATCATGGCCGAACATCTGGGGCGCGAGTTCGGCCTGCGCTCCCGGTGGGTGCAGGGCAGGCTCCACTTCGAGCGCTCCGGGGTCGAAGGCGTGATGACCGTGACCGAGACCGAGGTGCAGGTGCAGGCCGAGCTCGGCTTCGCGGTCTCGCTGCTCAGGACGACGATCGAGCGGCGCTTGCATTCGCATTTCGACACGGCATTCGCAGCGGACGAGGCAGCGGGCGGCAAGGGCAGTGCGGCGCGCAGCACGAAGGCCGCGCGCAGCCCCGCCGCCGCGCCCGAGACGACCGCCGCGCGCAAGACGACCGCCGCGCGCAAGACGACCGCCGCGCGCAAGACGACGGCCGTGCGCAAGACGACCGCCGCGCGCAGCGCGACCGCCGCAGGCAAGGCGCCCAGCCGCGCCAAGCGCTAGTTCCTGCGCGATGGTCGCGCGCAAGCGGCCGGTGCGCGAGCGCATGTCGAGCGTCGACGCGGCGTGGTGGCGGATGGACCGTCCGCACCGGCCGATGGCTATCGTCGGCATGCTGCTGCTCGATCGCCGGCCCGACCTGCGCCGCCTGCGTGCGGGCTTCGCGCAGCACCTGCTGGCGTGGCCGCGCTTGCGCCAGCGCCCGGTACAGGACGACGGCGGCGTCTGGTGGGAGGAGGACCGCGGGTTCCGGCTGGCGCGCCATCTGACGCGGCGCCCGTTCGCCGGCGGCGGCGCCGCCCGGCTGAAGACGCTGCTGGCGCGCCTGGCCGTCGAGCCCTTCGACCCGCAGCGCCCGCTCTGGGAGCTGGCGCTCGTCGACGAGGTCGGCCGCGGCGCGGCGCTGCTCGTGCGCATCCACCATTGCTACGCCGACGGCATCGGCCTGGTGCAGCTGCTGTCGGCCCTGTCGGACGCGCCGGGCGGCCAGGCTGCGCCGGCGCGTGCGCCGAGGGCAGCGCCGGCGGGCAATCGGCTCGACGAGGTGCTGGGGCTGGTGCGCGATCTGGGCCGCGCCGGCGCCGACGGCGCGGCGAACGCGGATTACGCGCGCATCGCCGCGCGCGTCGGCCTGGACCTCGTGCAGCTCGCCAATGCGCCCGACGAGACGCCGACGCGCTACAAGGGCAAGCCGGGCCGCGTCAAGCGCGTCGCCTGGAGCGATGCGCTGCCGGCGGCCCAGGTGAAGTCGGTCGCGCGCGCGTTCGGCTGCTCGGCCGGCGAGCTGCTGCTGGCCTGTGTCGCGGGCGCGCTCGGGGCGCAGTTGCGCGCGCTCGGCGACGACGTGCGCGCGACCGAGATCCGTGCGCTGGTGCCGGTCAACCTGCGCGGCACGCGCCAGGCGGGCGAAGCGCTGGGCAACCACTTCGGGCTGGCGCTGCTGCCGCTGCCGCTGGGCATCGGCAATCCGGTGGTGCGCGCCTGGGAGATCCACCGGCGCATGCAGGCGGCCCGGCACTCCGCGCAGGCGGCGCTGATCCAGCTGCTGCTCGGCATCGTCGGGCTGCTGCCGGCCGAGATGCAGCGCGATGCGATCGATGCGCTGGCCGCCAAGTCGACGGCGGTCGTCACCATCGTGCCGGGGCCGCATCGGGCGCGCCATCTGGCCGGCGCGCGGATCGACGACATGATGTTCTGGGTACCGCAGAGCGGCGACATCGGCCTCGGCGTGTCGATCCTGTCCTACGACGGCCGCTACCGGATCGGGCTGATCGGCGACGCCAGGCTGCTGCCGCAGCCGCAGCAGGTGATCGCGCGCGTCGAGGCCGAATTCGCCCGGCTGCCGGCGATTGCCGCGCTGCTGGGCGAGTTCTGAGCGCCCCCAGGGCCGGGCTGCGCCCAGCCCGCCCCCCGTGGGGGTCAAGCAAAGTGGCAGAGCCACATTTGCTTGAGAGCCTGTGAAGATATGAATGCGCGGGCGCGATTCATATCTTCACAGGCTCCGAGCGCGCGCGACGACCCGAAGCGCGCAGCGGTGTCGCCAGGCGCCGCGCAAGGTGCGGCGCAGGCTCGGGGCGGCGGCGCTCAGGGGGTGACGGCGGCGCGGATCATCTGCACGAACGCCTCCTGATACGGCGGCAGCATGCCCCACTCGCGCCGCGGGTCGTGCGCGCCGGCGCGGTACACGGTGCGCGTGTGGCTGAACTCCACGAAGCCCTCGCGTCCGTGATAGTGGCCCATGCCCGAGGCGCCGACGCCGCCGAAAGGCGCGTCCGCGACCGCCGCGTGCATCAGCACGTCGTTGATCGCGACGCCGCCCGACAGCGTGTGGTCGAGCACCCATTTCTGCTCGGCCGCGTCGTTGCCGAAGTAGTACAGCGCCAGCGGCCGCGCACCGGCGTTGATCGCCGCCACCGCGTCGCCGATCTCGCGGTAGCCGCGCAGCACGAACGCCGGCCCGAAGATCTCCTCGTGCGCGATCTCGGCCTCGGCCGGCGGCTCGACGACCACGCGCAGCGGCAGGCGCCGGTCGGCCGAGCCCAGCTGTGCGGCGTCGCCGATCACCTCGACGCGCGCGCCGCGCTCCTGCGCGTCGCGCACATACCGCTCGACGCGCTCGACGTGGCGCGTATTGACCACCGGCACCACGTCCGGATTGCTCGCCGCACGTGGATACAGGCCGAGGTAGACCTCGCGCACCGCGGCCAGGAACTCCTCGCGCCGCTCCTGCGGCACCCAGACCGCGTCGGGCGAGACGCAGATCTGCCCCGAGTTCGTGCCCTTGCCGACCGCGATGCGCTCGGCGGCGTTGCGGATGTCGGCGCTGCGACCGACCAGCACCGGCGACTTGCCGCCCAGCTCGAGCGTCAACGGCACCAGGTTCTGCGCCGCCGCGTGCATCATCTGGCGGCCCACCGTCGTCGAGCCGGTGTAGACGAGGTGATCCCAGGGCTGCTCGCTGAACGCGATCGTCACGTCGCGGCGCCCGTTGACGACCGCCAGCTCGTCGGTGTCGAAGAACTCCGCGACCGCCGCCGCCAGCACCTCGGCGGTGCGCGCGGTCACCTCGGACGGCTTGAGCAGCGCGCGGTTGCCGGCGGCGAACACGCTGGCCAGCGGCGAGAGCAGCGTGAACAGCGGCGAATTCCAGCTCCCGATGATGCCCACCACGCCCTTGGGCTGATACTGCACCCAGGCGCTCGCGCCGAAGCTGTCGAACGGCGCCGGGCTGGTGCGCGGCTCGTCGGCCATCCAGTCCTGCAGCTTGTCGCGCGCGTGCTTGAGCATGCCGAGCGAGCCGACGACGTCGTTCAGCATCGAGAACACCGCCGGCCGGCCGCCGAAGTCCTCGCTCATCGCGCTGCACAACGCGTCGTTGTGCTTGACCAGCAGGTCGATCACGCGCTGGATGCGCGCCTTGCGCGTCGCCGCGTCGACCGGCAAGGCGGCGATGTGCGCCGCGCGCTGGCGGTCGAGGAGCGGGCGGATCGTTGCGGCGGCGGACATGGGATGCTTCCCCTGCAGGTTGGGCGTTGGCCGAGGCATGCGAAATTAGCGCCGGCGCCGCGGCGACTCGTCGTCCGAAGAGACGATGCCCGCGCGCGAGCGCGCGCCCACGATCGGCGCCGGTCCGACACCGCGCGCGCCGCGTCGCCGCACCCGCCGCCATGAAGTCCAGTCCCGTCGTGCTCGTCACCGGCGCCAGCCGCGGCATCGGAGCGGCCGCGGCGCTCGCGTTTGCCCGTGCCGGTTGGCGGGTGGCCATCACCGCGCGCACCCAGTCCGAAGGGCAGAAGTTCGATCACCAGTTGCGCCGCCCCGACGGCCGGACGATGGCCGGCAGTCTGCAGACCACCGCCGCCGCGGTGCAGGGCGCGGGCGCGGAGGTCTTCGCGCACCCGATGGACCTCATGGAGGCGGCGTCGCTCGATGCCGCCGCCGACGCGGTGCTCGCGCGCTTCGGGCGCGTCGACGTGCTGATCAACAACGCCGTGTACCAGGACCCGGAGCAGAACGCGCTGCTGATGGCCCTGGACGACGGCGCGCTCGAACGCACGCTGTGGGGCAACGTCGTCGCGCCCGCGCATCTGGTGCGCCGGCTGCTGCCGGCGATGATCGCGCAGGGCGGCGGCCAGATCGTCAACGTCTCGTCGGGCGCCGGCAAGTCCGATCCGCCGTTCGCCGCCGATCGCGGCGGCTGGGGCTTCGCCTACGGGGCCTCGAAGGCGGCCCTGGCGCGTCTGTCGGGCTGCCTGAACCGCGAGCACGGCGCGCAGGGCATCCGCGCCTTCAGCGTCGACCCGGGCCTGGTCAGCACCGAGGCGGTCACCGCCGCGCTGGGCGACGGCGGCGTGCTCGAGCAGCGCTACGGCGCCATGAAGCCGGCCGCGATCGCGGCGGCGCTGCTGTGGCTGGTCACCGATCCGCGCGCAGCCGCCCTGGCCGAGCAGCCGGTGATGATCGGCCTGCAGGATCTGGTGCGCGAGCACGCGCTCGGCGCGGCAGCCTGAACCGCGGCCGCGCGCCGCCGCTCAGGCCGACGCCGCCCCCTTCTGCTGCTGCTCGGCGTAGTCCTTCGCCCAGGAGTAGTTCGCCTTGCCCGCCGGGCTGCGCACGATCCGCTCGACCAGATAGACGGCGCGCGGCACCTTGTAGCCGGCCAGATGCTCGCGGCAGACGCGGTCGAAGGCGGCGCGGTCGAAGGCGCGGCCGGGCGCCGGCTCGACGACCGCGACGACCTTCTGTCCCCAGCGCTCGTCGGGCACGCCCACGACGAGCACGTCGCCGACGGCGTCGCAGCGGCGTGCGGCCTCCTCGACCTCTTCCGGGAACACCTTCTCGCCGCCGGTGTTGATGCACTGCGAGCCGCGGCCGAGGATCACGTAGTTGCCCTCGGCATCGATGCGCGCGCGGTCGCCCGTCAGCACCCAGGTCCGGCCGTCGATGCGCACGAAGGTCTGCGCGGTCTTGAGCGGATCGCCGTAGTAGCCGATCGGCGTGTAGCCGCTGCGCGACAGGATGCCCTCGTCGCCCGGCCGGGTCAGGATCCGGTGGTCGTCGCCGATCACCGCCAGATCGGGGCGCGGCGCGACCTGCATGAAGCCGCCGTCGCGCCCGCCCGTGCGGTCGCTGCCGCCGATCAGGCCCGACTCCGACGAACCCATGCCGTTGGAGATGTTCACCCTGGGCAGCCTCGCCTTGAGCCGCTCCTGCAGATGCTGCGAGAACACGGCGCCGCCGTTGCCGAAGGTCACCAGCCGCGACAGATCCCAGCGCGCCGGGTTGTCTTCCAGCGCCTTGATCAACGGCAGCGCCATCGCGTCGCCCACCACCGAGACGATGTTGACTCCGTGGCGCACGACGAGGTCCCAGATCTGCCCGGCGTCGAAGCCCGGCCGGTCGTTGACGACCACCGCATGGCCGGCGAGCAGGCTGATCAGCGACGCCCACATCGCCGCGCCGTGCATCAGCGGCGCGGCCGCGAAGTAGGTGAGCGCCGGACCGTGCGGGACGAACTCCCTCAGCTCGTCGGGGGTGCGGATCGGCGGGCGGCCGAAGTAGATGCCGCCGCCGCCCAGCGCCGCCATGAAGATCGCCTTGTGCGGCCACATCACGCCCTTGGGCGTGCCGGTGGTGCCGCCGGTGCACAGCACGCAGAGGTCGTCGTCCGAGCGCCCGGGATCCTCCAGCGTCGGCGCGCCGCAGGCGAGCAGCGCCTCGTAGGCCCGGCCGTCCGGTGCCGCGCTGTCGCCGCCGACGCGCACCAGCCGCTGCAGACCCGGCACCTGCGCCACCGCCGCGCCCACCTCGGCCTCGAACTCGGCGCCGTAGACGAGCGCCTTCAGATCGAGCGAACCGAACAGCTGCGCCAGTTCGCCGGCCCGGTAGCGGTAGTTGACGTTGACCGGCGCGGCGCCGATCTTGCAGCAGGCGAAGAAGGTCTCGAGGTACTCGAAGGAGTTGTGCAGCTGGATGCCGACGTGATCGCCGCGCCGCAGGCCGCGCGCACGCAAGGCCGAAGCCAGCCGCGTGGCCCGCTCGTCGAGCCGGCCGAAGGTGCACTGCCGCTCGCCGCAGCGCAAGGCGATGCGATCGGGAACGACCGAGACGACGATCTCGAACAGGTCGGCGAGGTTGAATGTCCGGCTCATCGAGGGGCTCCTGGCGTTCGCGATCGGCGGGCGCGCGACGCGCGTGTGTCGCCGCAGGCCGCAGTATGCGTCGTGGCCGGGGCAGGGGCCCGCTCAGCGCGCCGTCTTCAGGCCCTTCATCTGGCGGCCGACCATGCCGATCACCTGGTCGCGCGGCAGCAGCTTGGTGGCTGCCGCCACCGCCTTCCAGACCCGCCCGGGGACTGCGCTGGCGTGCTTGCCGAGCGCGCCGAACGCTTCGTCGACCACCGCCTGCGGCTCGACCGCCTCGAGCAGCGCGCTCTGCCCGCGCGCAGCGCCGGAGCGCTCGAAGTTGGGCGTCTTCACCATGCCCGGAATCAGCCCCAGCACGTCGACCTTGTGCGGGCGCAGCTCGGCCCACAGCGACTCGGCCAGGATCAGGTCGAACGACTTGGTCGCGGCATACACGGCCTGCCCCGGCGCGCCCTGCAGCGCCGCCATCGACGAGGTGAGGATGATCCCGCCGCGGCGCCGCTCGATCATCTTGCGCGACAGCGCGTCGGTCACGCGCAGCACGGCGAGCACGTTGACGTTGACGGCGAGCAGCTTGGCCTCGAGGCTGACCTCGTGCCAGGGACCGATCGCCGACGCCGCGGCGTTGAAGATCAGCAGGCCGACCTCGACCTCGTCGAGATCGCGCAGCAGCTTGTCGACCTGGCGCGGGTTGGACAGATCGCAGGCGTGCGCGCGCGTGCGCACGCCGTGCTCGCGCGCCAGCTTGCCCGCCTGCGCCTTCAGCGGCTGCGCGCGCAGGTCGACCAGCGCGAGATCGAAGCCGTCGGCGGCGAGCCGCTGCGCGTACGCGCTGCCGATGCCTTCGGCCGAGCCGAGCACGACGGCCCAGGGACCGTATTTCCTGCGAAACGCTGACATGCGTGTGGCCATTGCGGTCCGTTCGTCGACGAGAAGCGAGCGCGCATTGTCCCGCCCGGCCGGCCCTCGGCATGGTCCATCGGGACGATCCGTCCGCGCCTGCGCGCCCGGCCGCCGCGGCGGCCCGCGCCCGGCGCGGACATGAAGACGAACGGCCCGCGCGAGGCGGGCCGTTCGCCGCGCTTGGGCGCCGGGCTACAGCGCCAGTGCCGCGCGGCCCTCGGGGCCTGGCGCCTGGCGGCCGGCCTCGGCAGCGGGGATCGTCCGGCGCGACTCGGGGGTGCGCGCCAGCTCGATCGCGCACAGCCCCAAGCCGGCGATGTACAGCATCAATCCTGCCCAGTCGGCGCCGTCGCGCGCGTTCGCGTGCGCTGCATAGACCGCATAGAACGCCAGCGTCAGACCGATCACGAAGTTCATGGCGGCGTACAGCCAGCGCCAGAGGCCGGGCTGCGCTTTCCGAACCGTGTTCGTCATGGGGGTGCTCCTGCACTGTTGCGACGCAGTCAGCGTACGCCCCCACCCTAGAGCATTCACCTCACCGCAAGTGCCTGTTCGCGCAGCAGATTCCGGTACGGCCGCAGCGCCGCGACGAAGGCGACGATGCCGATCACGTAGACCCACATCGCGATGGCCAGCGCCTGGCGCAGCGCCTCGGTGCCGTGGGCCGGCTGCAGCGCGTCGCTGAGCGCGCCGATCGCCAGCGGCCCGAGCCCGCCGCCGATCATCGCCAGGCCGAGGTTGAAGATCGCCAGCGTGGTCGCGCGCCGGTCGGGCGCGACGATCTGCGTGAGCGCGGCGTACACCGGCGCCGTCCACCAGACCGTCGTCATGCCGAACACCAGGTACCAGGCGACCGGGTAGGGCACGTCCATGCCGAGGACCGTCCAGTGCCCGCTCGCGGGCAGCGTGTAGAAGGCCAGGCCCGCGGGCAGCGCGATCGCCGAGCCGAGGATCGGCACGCCCAGCCGCCAGCGCTCGTCGAACGCGGCCAGCTTGTCGCACAGCCAGCCGCTGAACAGCGAGCCGGCCATCGCCGCCAGGCCGCCGAGCAGTCCCATCACGGCGCCGGCGCTCTGCAGCGTCATGCCGTGCGAGCGCACGAGGAACGCCGGCGTCCAGATGCCGATGCCGTAGCCGATGAAGCCGAGCACCAGGCCGGCCCAGGTGATGCGCGTGAACGCCGCCGATGCCCACAGATCGCGCGCCACCTGGCCCATCGGCGCGGGTCTGGCGGCGGCCGCCCTGGCCTCGGGAGTGTCCCAGGCGCCGCGCTGCGGCTCGGTGCCGGTCAGACGCAGCAGCACGGCGGCGAGCACGCCCGGGATCGCCATCAGCATGAAGGCATTGCGCCAGCCGTAGTGGTGCGCGATCCAGCCTCCGAGCGCGAGCCCGAAGACGATGCCCAGCTGCGGCCCGAGCACGTAGACGCCCATCGCCCGCGCGCGCTGCGCGGCCGGGTAGTGGTCGGCGATCATCGAGATCGACGGCGGCGTGCCGCCGGCCTCGCCCACGGCGACGCCGACGCGCGCCAGCGCGAGGGTGAAGAAGCCGCCGGCCATGCCGCACAGCGCGGTCATCACGCTCCACGCGCCGCAGCACAGGGCGACGAAGTTGCGCCGGTTGGCGCGATCGGCATAGCGCGCGAGCGGAATGCCGAGGGTACTGTAGAAGAGCGCGAAGGCGAGCCCGGTGAGCAGACCCATGGCGGTGTCGGAAACGCCGAACTCCTGCTTGATCGGCTGCACCAGGATGCCGATGATCTGGCGGTCGGTGAAGCTCATCGTGTAGACGAAGAGCAGCAGCAGCAGCGTCCAGTGGGCGCGCCAGCCGACGCGCGGCGCCGGGTCCTTGGTCTGCATGTCGGTCCTCCTCCTGCCGGGTGTCGGCGGCGCGTGCCGTCAGAGCCGGTGAAGACATGAATCGCGGGCTCGATTCATGGCTTCACGGGCTCTGACGGCCGCGCAGCGCTGTCGATGCGGCTGCGCCGCCGCGTCCGGTGCGGCGACGCCGGCGCCGGCGCGCGGACCGCGCCGGCAGCAGCTCAAGCCGCTGCCGGCGTCGCCGCGCCGCCGTTGCGCGCGCACCATTGTGCGTACTGCAGTTCGAGATAGCGTTGCAGCGCCTCGACCGTGAGGTCGGCGCGCAGCGAATTCGGCACGTCGAAACCGTGGTGCGCGAACGGCAGCTCGACGTAGAGCAGATCGGCGCTCGACGCCGCGCGCAGCGCGCCGACGAACCAGCGCGCCTCGGCAAGCGGGATCAGCTCGTCGTGCGTGCCGTGCACGATGAGCATCGGCGGCCGCTCGCCGGGCGCGAGCGCGCGCATCTGGGTGGCCGGATCCATCGCCTGCCACAGCGCGTCGTGTTCGGCACGCGGCCCGGGCATCACCTTGCGGGCCATGAAGTCGGCAAAGGGCGGATCGGGGCGGTGCTGGCCGAGCAGGTCGAACTTGCCGTACAGCGGCACCGCCGCCTGGACCCGGGTGTCGACGCTCTCGAACCCCGGCTGCCACTGCGGCTGATTCGGCGTCAGCGCGGCCAGCGCGCTCAGGTGGCCGCCCGCGGAGCCGCCGGTGATGACGATGAAGCGCGGGTCGCCGCCGTAGTCGGCGGCGTGCATGCGTGTCCAGGCGATCGCGCGCTTGACGTCGATCAGGTGCTCGGGCATGCGCACGCCGGGGCTCAGCCGGTAGTCGGCGTCGACCACCAGCCAGCCGCAGCTGGCCATGTGCATCAGCCAGGGCATGGCCTGCGTGCCCTTGTCGCCGATGATCCAGCCGCCGCCGTGGATGTTGAGCAGGATCGGCCGCGGCCCGGCAGCCGGTGCGCGCGGCACCATCACGTCCAGCCGCTGCTGCTTGTGCGCGCCGGCGACGTAGTCGATGTTGCGCCGCCAGTCGACGTCGGCGCGGCGGTAGGAAAAGGGCTTCCACCACATCGCCGGCGCGAGACGGCGCCGCAGCAGTGCGCGGCGCGCGGGCGCGATGCGCTGCTCGTAGTCGGCGCCGAAGGCCTGGCGCAGCGCCGCGTCGAGGACGGTGAAGGTGGTGCGGGCGCGCCACAGCGCCCACAGCAGCCCGGCGATGGCCGCTGCGTGCAGCGCGAGCGCGAAGCGGCCCAGGCCGTCGTCGGCCGCGCCGAGCGCCCAGGCGCCGGCCGCCAGCATGAGCCCGAGCGTGGCCAGCAGCGCCGACAGCTCGCTGCCCGACAGGCCGAAGGCCAGATACCACACCGACAGCCGGTCGAGCGCCGCGCCCTTGGGCATCAGCGCGCACCAGGCGAAGAGGATGCCGATCAGCCCGAATATCAGTGCGGCGACCGAGGCCGCGTGCCACGCCATCACGCGCCGCCCGCCCGCGGCGTGCAGGCCGCCGGTGCGGGCGCTTGGGCAGGGTTCGTCATCGCTCGGCTCGGCATGGGGTTCGACGAATCGATGCTACTCTCCCATGCGCGCCTGCGCCGCTCGCCCTGCAAACGGACTAGATGCGGGATGGAGGCACGCGCAGCGGCGCCGTCGTCCGCACGGACGATGGCACGAACGCCGGCTGGTGCGAGCGTCGCGGGCGTCGGGGTGTGCGTACGCGCCGCCGCGCACGGCAACAACCATACGGAGGCAAGCGATGGAATACGTCGTCACCGGCGGCACCGGGTTCATTGGCCGGTTCCTGGTCGGCAAGCTGCTCGAACGCGGAGGCACGGTGCACGTGCTCGTGCGCGCAGGCTCGACGCCGCGCTACGAGCAGTTGCGCGGCCGCTGGCCCGAGGCCGGCGAGCGCCTGCAGGCGCTGCGCGGCGATCTGACGCAGCCGGGGCTGGGCATCGCGGCCGCCGACCTCGAACGCCTGCGCGGACGCATCGCACACCTGTTCCACTGCGCGGCGATCTACGACATCGGCGCCGACGCCGCGCGCCAGCACGCCGCCAACGTCGAGGGCACGCGCGCCGCGGTGCAATGCGCGCAGGCGCTCGGCGTCGGCTGTCTGCACCATGTCAGCTCGATCGCCGTGGCCGGCATGTACGACGGCAACTTCAGCGAGGACATGTTCGAGGAGGCGGGCGCACTCGACAACCCGTACTTCAAGACCAAGCACGACGCCGAGGCGGTGGTGCGCACCGAGTGCCGCGTGCCCTGGCGCATCTACCGGCCGGCTTCGGTGGTCGGGCACTCGCAGACCGGTGAGATCGACAAGATCGACGGCCCCTACTACGCCTTCAAGCTGCTGCAGAAGCTGCGCCGGCTGCTGCCGCCGTGGTTCCCGCTGATCGGCATCGAGAACGGACGCTTCAACGTCGTGCCGGTGGATTACGTCGTCGCGGCGATGGATTACCTGGCCCATCTGCCGGGGCAGGACGGCGAGTGCTTCCACCTCACCGACAGCGAGCACTACAGCAGCGGCCAATTGCTCAACGTCTTCGCCGATGCCGCCAACGCGCCGCGCTTCGCGCTGCGGCTCGAACCGCGCATCTTCGCCTTCCTGCCCTCGGGGCTGTCGGCGACGCTGGGCAAGCTGCCGCCGGTCAAGCGCATGGGGGCGGCGATCATGCGCAGCATGGGCATGCCGCCCGGAGCGGCGGCGCTGTTCACCTGGAACACGCGCTTCGAGTCGCGCATGACGCGCCGGGCGCTCAAGGGCAGCGGCATCGAGTGCCCGAAGCTCGAGAGCTATGCGCGGCGCCTGTGGCATTACTGGGAGGCCAACCTCGATCCGGATCTCTTCATCGACCACTCGCTCGAAGGCAACGTGCGCGGCAAGGTGGTCATCATCACCGGCGGCGGCACCGGCATCGGCCTGGCGGCGGCCAAGCGGCTGGCCGGCGCGGGTGCGCACATCGTGATCGCGGGGCGCACGCTCGAGAAGCTCGAGGGCGCCCAGCGCGAGATCGAGGCCGGCGGCGGCGTCTGCCACATCTACCAGGCCGACCTCGCCGACATGGAGGCCTGCGACCGCTTCATCGACCGGGTGATCGCCGACCACGGCGCGGTCGACATCCTCGTCAACAACGCCGGGCGCTCGATCCGCCGCGCGGTCGAACACGCGTACGACCGCTTCCACGACTTCGAGCGCACGATGCAGATCAACTACTTCTCGCCGCTGCGCCTGTCGCTGCGCGTGCTGCCGGCGATGAGCGCGCGCCGCTCGGGGCACATCATCAACATCTCGTCGATGGGCGTGATCGGGCCGCCGCCGCGCTTCTCGGCCTATGTCGCGTCGAAGTCGGCGCTCGAGGGCTGGACGCGCTGCGCCGAGACCGAATTCGTCGACCGGCGCGTGCACTTCACCAACATCAACATGCCGCTGGTGCGCACGGCGATGATCGGGCCGACCAAGGTCTACGATTACGCGCCGACGCTCACGCCCGAGGAGGCGGCCGAGATGGTGGTCGACGCGATCGTCAACAAGCCCAGCCGCATCGCCACCGACATGGGCCGCTTCCAGCAGGTGTGGAACCTGCTCTCGCCCAAGAGCTACGCCGCGGCGATGAACGGGACGTTCCGCATGTTCGACGACGGCGCCCCGCCCGTGCAGGGCCAGAAGCCCGAAGCGCTCACCGCCGAGCCGACCAGCGAGCAGGTGGCGCTGGCGGCACTGATGAAGGGCGTGCATTACTGAGCGTCCGCGGGGCCGGACGCCGGTCCGGCCCGAGCCCCGTCACCGCCGTCGAGCGAACGGCACGCGCGGCGCGTCCTGCGCCGCGCCCTTGCGGCCGGGCTGCCCCCCGGGGGGGGGGCGTTCGGCGCCGGCGCCGTTCATCCGCTCGCGCCGGGCAGTCCGAATTCGGGCCACTCGCCCTGCACCCAGGTCTGGCAGTTGCCCCAGCCGGTGGCGCCGGTCTCGGCGTCGCGCACCTCGATCAGGCAATCGCGGAACTGGTTCAGGCGCGCCGCCGCCGCGGGCGTAGAGCAGTCGGCGAAATGCTCGCCGTCGACCGCGAGAGCGCCGCGCCACTGGCCGTGATGCCTGCCGTCGAAGCCGTGGTACAGGCCCGCGCCGAGGTGAAAGCCGGTGTCACCGAGCGCGCGCGCGCTCAGCACGCGCACACGGCCGTCGGCCATCGTGAGCCGGAATTCGCCGCCCAGCAGGCGCCGGTTGCGCGGGTCGAAGCGCAGCCGCGGCTCGAGGCTGCGCAGCAGTTCGCGCCGGCCGTCGGCGAACTCGAACCCGCCCTGGATCTTCTCGTGGCGCCAGCCGTCGCCCGCGTACAGCAGGTAGTACTGCATGAAGGCGAAGGTGCCGCCGTCGGGGCGCTGGAAAAGGACCGGGTTCCACAGCGCGAGGATCTTCGCTGCCGCGCCTTCGTCCTGGTCGGGTTGCAGATCGGGCGGCGGCAGCCCGACTGCCGGACGCGTCCCCCACGAGTGATCGCGCGTCATGACCCAGGTGTCGGGCGCGACCTCGATGCGCCGGCCCTGCAGTTCGATCCAGCCGCGCGCGCTGCCGGTCTGGTGGTAGCGGATCTGGTCGGCACTGCGGCGGCTGCCGTTGCGGGTGCGGCGATCCTCGCGTTCCTCGACCGTGCAGGGCACGCTGCCCTCGAGCTCCAGGTCGTAGGCGATCGGCTGCACGGCGTTCTTCTCCAGCACGACGCGGATGCGGCGCAGCGGCTCGATCACCTCGTAGCGCAGCGGGCCGACGTCGATCGAATTCGGATCGCGCGCCAGTTCGCGGCTCGCGCGTACCGTCCACTGCTCGACGCCGCGCGAGATGCCGCCGTAGCCGTCGACCACGTTGCGGTTGGCATACTTGCCGAAGCCGAAGCCGATCGACAGCGCGCCGTCGCGCGCGAACACCGCGCCGCAGACCTTCTCGGTCCACGCGTAGTCGCTTTGCAGCACGCTGGCGTGGGTGTCGACGATCTGGTGGTTGAAGAACTCGTCGGCATGGACGAGCGGACCGATGCTGCCGGCCATCGCGGGGCCTCCTTCAGAATCCGTGGCGCGCGGCGTGCGCGGCCAGCAGCGCCGAGGCGCAGTTGACTTCGTCGGAGCGCGCTTCGCGCGGCGTATAGCCCTTGTCCATCAGCAGCGTGCCGATGCGCGTCATCGCGATCGCGAAGCGCCACGCGGCGTGGATCTCGTAGTACTCGAGGTCGCGCAGGTCGGCGCCGCCGCAGCGCTGCCAGTGGGCGAGGCTCTCTTCGCGCGACGGCAGACCCGCCAGCCGCGGCAGGCCCCAGCCGGTGCACAGCGACTCGTCGAGCATCAGCCACCAGGCGAGGTTGTCGACCGGGTTGCCCAGCGCCGCCATCTCCCAGTCGAGCGCGGCGACGACCGCGCCGTCGCGGCAGACGCAGTTGCCGAGCTTGGCGTCGCCCCAGATCAGGCCGATCGGTTCGTCGCGCGGCTGGTTGGCGCGCAGCCAGTCGTACGCGCGATGCAGGGCCGGGTACGGCCGCGCCAGACCCTCGGACCACAGCAGGTGGCGCCGGCCGTAGTCGAGCTGCTGCGCCAGCGGCGTGCGGCCCGCCGGCGGCAGCAGGAAGTCCAGGCCGCGCGCGCGCCAGTCGACGCGCCCGACCGCCGCCGCGACTTCGATGCCGCTGAACCAGTACCGGCGCTGCTCCTCCGCGCTCAGGTCGTGGAACCAGCCTGCGACGTGATACAAGGGGTTCTCGTCCGGAACCCGCCCGTCGACACGCTGCATCACGTAGAACGGCGCGCCGATCACCGCGGCATCGGTTTCGAGCCCGAGCAGCGCCGGCACCGGCACCGCGCTGCCGGCGAGCCGCTCCATCACGCGGTATTGGCGCGTCACGTCGCAATCGGGGTAGACGGCGCTCGACAGCGGCTGCACGCGCACGACG
The DNA here is from genome assembly GCA_046348125.1 of Rubrivivax sp. Classification (GTDB taxonomy): domain Bacteria; phylum Pseudomonadota; class Gammaproteobacteria; order Burkholderiales; family Burkholderiaceae_C; genus Rubrivivax. The sequence continues at coordinate 200,033 of JAXMEV010000002.1, read as the reverse complement.
ATGCCCAGCCGCTCGCGGCCGCCGCCGCGCCGGCAGTCGAGTTCGCCCATCAGCGTGATGTTGGAGAAGCCGCCGCTCGACTTCGCGAGCGCGCCGACCCGTGCGTCGGTCATGCCGGGATGGCGGCTCATCAGCCAGGACGCGAGCCGTCGGGCGAGCGCGTCGGGGTCGTCGAACATGATGCGGCGCTCCTGTCCTGTGCCGGCGTGCCGGCGCGCGCTCACCGCGCGGCCCGGCGCGTGGCGCGCGGCATCGCGATGGCAGCCCGTGGTCCGGCCACCACCCTCAGCGCGGCAACTGGTTGAACGGCACGCCCTTGTCGGTGCGCGGCTCGGGCGGCAGGCCGAGCACGCGCTCGCCGACGTTGTTCTTCACGATCTCGTCGGTGCCGCCGGCGATGCGCATGCCGGCGGCGCCGAACCACAGGCGGCCGATCTGGCTCCACGATTCGCCCCGGTCGTCGCCTGCGAGCACACCGCGCGCGCCCGCCAGGTCGATCGCCAGGTAGGAGAAGTCCTGCAGCGTGCGCGCGGCGACGATCTTGGCGACCGACAGCTCCGGCCCCGGCTCCCGGCCCTTGCCGAGCGCGGTCAGCGCGCGGCACTGCAGCAGCCACAGCCCATGTGCGTTCAGATAGAGATTCGCCAGGCGCTCGCGCATGCGGCCGTCGGCGAGCGCGCTCGCGCCGTCGAACTGCGCGTCGCGCATCAGGCGCGCGGTGGTGCGCCAAAGCTCCGGCGGCATCGTGCCGCCGATCGACAGGCGCTCGTTCATCAGCGCCGTCAGCGTGACCTTCCAGCCCGCGCCGGCAGCGCCCACGCGCTGCGCGTCGGGCACGTAGACGTCGTCGAGGAAGACCTCGTTGAACTCCGCTTCGCCGCCGGCCTGCCGGATCGGCCGCACCTCGACGCCGGGCGACTTCATGTCGATGAAGAAGCTGGTCAGGCCGTCGAACTTCGGCAGCTCCGGGTCGGTGCGCGCCAGCACCATGCCGAATTCGGCGAACTGCGCGAGCGAGGTCCAGGTCTTCTGGCCCTTCAGGATCCAGCCGTCGCGGCCGTCGCTGCAGCGCTGCGCGCGCGTGCGCACCATGCCGAGGTCGGAACCCGCGCCCGGCTCGGACAGCAGCTGGCACCACAGTTCCCTGCCCTGCAGGGCCGGCGCGACATGGCGTGCGCGCACCGCGTTGCCGGCGTGCACGAACAGCGACGGGATCACCATGCCGAGGCTGACCGCGAAGTAGTTCTGCGGCACGTTGAACCCGCCCTCTTCCTGGCGGTAGATCACTTCCTGCATCGGCGTGCCGCCGCGTCCGCCGACCGCCGCCGGCCAGGTGATGGCGCCGAAACCGGCCGCGGCCTTGCGTCCCTGCCATGCGCGCGCGGCCTGCATGCGCGCCGCGGGCGACAGCGCCTCGCCGAACACCTCGTCCGGCCGCTGCTTGCGCGCCGCGTTGGCCTCGAGCCAGCTTCGGCATTCGCGGCGGAACGCCTGTTCGTCGGGCGAATCGTCGAAGTCCATGGTCGTCCTTCAGGCGTCCAGGCGGCGCTCGAGCCCGCACACCAGCTGCTCGCGCCACTGGTGCTCGTTGCCGAGCATCACCGCGAGCTGGCGCGCGCGGCGATAGTGCAGATGGCAGTCCAGCTCCCACGTATAGCCGATGCCGCCGTGGGTCTGGATGTTCTCCTGTGCGGCGAACGCGTAGGCGGCGCTGGCCGCGACGCGCGCGCCGGCGGCGGCCAGCGGCAGCTCGGCGGCATCGCTCGCCAGCGCCCAGGCGCCGTACCAGCAATGCGCGCGCGCCATCTGGTTGCCGCTGTAGATGTCGGCGAGCTTGTGCTTGATGCCCTGGTACGAACCGATCGCGCGGCCGAACGCCCGGCGCTCGCGCGCGTAGGCCGCCGCCGTCTCGAGCGCGCTGTCGGCGCCGCCGAGCTGCTCGAAGGCGAGCAGGATCGCGGCGCGGTTGCGCACCTGGGCCAGCAGCGCGCCGGCGTCGGCCGCGCGCTCGAGCGGCTCGGCCGGCGTGCCCTCGAACGTCAGCTCGGCGTACGGCCGCGACGGATCGAGCGTCTGCAGGCGGCGGCGCGACACGCCGGCACCGAGCTCGGCGACCACCCACCCCTGGCGCGCCAGCACGACCGCGAACGCCGCCGCCTCCCCGTCGGCCACCAGCGGCGCGACGCCGTGCAGCGCGCCGCCTTCGACACGCGGCAGCGCAGCGCCCGGATCGGCATCCAGCGGCGCGGCGAGCGCGGCGATCTCGCCGGCGGCGATGCGCGGCAGCCAGCGCTGCTGCTGCTGCGGCGATGCGCCCAGCAGCAGCGCCTGCGCCGCCAGATAGAGCGTCGACGCCAGCGGCACCGGGCTCAGCTGGCGCCCGGCCTCCTCGGCCACCACGCACAGCTCGAGCGCGCCCAGGCCGCAGCCGCCGCAGGCCTGCGGCAGCATCAGCGCCGTCACGCCGAGCGCCTTGAGTCCGCCCCACACGGCGGCGTCGTGCGTCAGGCCCTGCTCGATGGCGGCACGCGCGCGCGCGTGCGGCGACTCCTTGACGAGGAACTTGCGCACCTCGTCGCGCAGCATCTTCTGCTCGTCGGAGAAATCGAAGTTCATGCGCGCGCCGTCCTGCCGTAGAAGGTCTGACCGCGCGCGGCCATCTCGCGCAGCAGGTCGGGCGGGCGCAGATGCTCGCCGAACAGATCCGCCAGCCGGTCCGCCTCGGCCACGAACGCCGGCACGCCGACGCCGTCGATGAAGCAGAACGGCCCGCCGGTGTACGCCGGATAGCCGACGCCCAGAACCGCGCCGACGTCACCGTCGGCGGGCGCGAGCAGCACGCCTTCGGCCATCGCCTTGGCCGCCTCGATCGCCTGCACGTACAGGATGCGCTGCTTCAGGTCGTGCGCCGCGGGCTGCTCGGCCTTGCGCGGCCACAACTCGGCCAGCCCGGGCCACAGGCGCTTGCCGCCCTCGCCGTAGTCGTAGAAGCCCCGGCCCGCCTTCTTGCCCAGGCGGCCGAGGTCGTAGAGCCTGCCGAGCACCGGCACCGAGCGGCCCGCCTTGTACTCGCCGGGGAACTCCTTCTTCTGCGCCTCGCCCGCGTGCACCGACAGCTCGATCGACAGCTCGTCGGTGATCGCCAGCGGCCCGACCGGCATGCCGGCGTGGCGCGCGCAGTTCTCGATCAGCGCCGCATCGATGCCCTCGGCGACCATGCCGATCGCGTCGTCGACGAAGGCGCCGATGAAGCGGCTGGTGAAGAAGCCGCGCGCGTCGTTGACGACGATCGGCGTCTTCTTGAGTTGCGCGACGAAGTCGAGCGCCTGCGCCAGCGTCGCGTCGGAGGTCTCGCGGCCGCGGATCACCTCGACCAGCGGCATCTTGTCGGCGGGCGAAAAGAAGTGCAGCCCGATGAAGCGCTCCGGCCGCGCGCTCGCCTGCGCCAGCAGCGTGATCGGCAGCGCCGACGTGTTGCTGGCGAGCACGCAGCCGGCGGGCAGCACGGCGTCGAGCCGCCTGGTCACCTCGGCCTTGACGGCGCGATCCTCGAACACCGCCTCGACCACCATGTCGGCGTCGCGCAGCCGTTCGTAGTCGGTGCTCGGCGCGATGCGCGCGAGGATCGCGTCGGCCTTGTCCCGCGCCAGGCGGCCGCGCTCGACCTGCCGGCCCAGCGCCTTCGCCGCATAGCCCTTGCCGCGTTCGGCGCTCGCCTGATCGCGGTCGATCAGCACGACGTCGATGCCGCGCTGTGCGGCGACGAGCGCGATGCCGCCGCCCATCATGCCGGCGCCGATCAGGCCGAGCCTGCGGCACTTGAACGGCGCGAACCCCGCCGGCCGGTGCATGCCCTTTTCGGCCTTGGCCTTGTTGACGAACAGCGTGCGGATCATCGCGCGCGACACCGGGCCGCGCGCCAGCGTCATCAGGTACTTGACCTCGACCTTCAGCGCCTTGTCGATCGGCAGCAGCGAGCCTTCGTACAGGCAGCTCTGGATCGCCAGCGGCGCCGGCAGGTTGTGGAAGGTGCTGGCCTGGATCATCGCGTTGCCGACCACGAAGGCCGGCGCCACGCGCGCGTCGAGCGCATTGCCGCCGGGGATGCGGAAGCCCTTCTCGTCCCAGGGCTGCACCGCTTTGGGCGACTCGAGCAGCCAGCGCCTGGCCGCGCCCAGCAGATCGGCCGGCTCGGCGAGCGCGTTCACCAGGCCGGCCTTCAACGCCTGCTCGGGCGTGGCGTGCCTGCCTTCCATCAGCCACGGCATCGCCGCCTGGATGCCGAGCATGCGCATCAGCCGCTGGGTGCCGCCGGCACCCGGCAACAGGCCGACCTGCACTTCCGGCACGCCGACCACGACGCCGGGCGCGTCGGCCAGGATGCGATGGTGGCAGGCCAGCGCGAGTTCGAAGCCGCCGCCCATCGCGCTGCCGTTGAGCGCGGCCACGAAGGGCTTGCCGCAGGTTTCCAGCCGGCGATACAGGCGCGACAGCGAGCCGTACTTGTCGAGCAGCAGCGGCAGCGGATCGTCGGCGGTCTCGTCGAGGTTGGCTTCCATTGCCAGCAGGTCGGCGCCGGCGACGAATGCGTCCTTGGCCGAGGTGACGATCGCGCCCTTGACCGCGCCATCGGCGACGACGCGCTCGAGGCAGGCGCCCAGGCTGTCCATGAACGCCTGGTCGATCACGTTCATCGACCTGCCGGGACAATCGATCGTAAGCGTGGCGATGCCGTCGGCGTCGACGGTGCAGCGGAACACCTCGTTCGGATTCATGTCTTCGCAGGCTCTCACAGGCGTTCGATCACCATCGCCGAACCCATGCCGGCGGCCACGCACAGGCTCACCAGCGCGGTGCCCTGGCCGCTGCGCTCGAGTTCGTCGAGCGCGGTGCCGAGGATCATCGCGCCCGATGCGCCCAGCGGATGCCCCATCGCGATCGCGCCGCCGTTGACGTTGATGCGTTCGTGCGCGATGTCGAGCGCGTCCATGAAGCACAGCACGACCGCGGAGAACGCCTCGTTCAGCTCCCACAGGTCGATGTCGCGCGGCGTCATGCCCGCGCGCGCCAGCGCCTTGCGCGCGGCCGGGCCCGGTCCGTCGAGCATCAGCGTCGGCTCGGAGCCGACCGCGGCGAACGACTTGATGCGCGCGCGCGGCGCCATCCCCAGGCGCCGGCCCGCCGCGGCGTTGCCGACCAGCACCGCCGCGGCGCCGTCGACGATGCCCGAGCTGTTGCCGGCGTGGTGCACGTGCTCGATGCGCTCGATCTGCGCATAGCGCTGCAGCGCGACGCTGTCGTAGCCGTACTTCTGGCCCATCTCGGCGAATGCGGGCGCGAGCGCAGCGAGCGATTCCACCGTCGTCTCGGGGCGGATCGTCTCGTCGCGTTCGAGCAGCGTCAGCCCGATGAAGTCCTGCACCGGCACCACCGAGCGCGCGAAGCGTCCCTCGGCCCAGGCGCGCGCGGCGCGCCGGTGGCTCTCGGCGGCGTAGGCGTCGTTGTCGCGCCGGCTGAAGCCGTGCAGGCTGGCGAGCAGGTCGGCCGAGATGCCCTGCATCACGAAGCGGGTCTTGTTCGCCATCTGCGGGTCCTGCGCCCAGGCGCCGCCGGCGGCGCCCATCGGCACGCGCGACATCGACTCGATGCCGCCGCCGATCGCCAGATCCGCCTGCCCCGCCGTCACCTTGGCCGCCGCCAGCGCCACCGCCTCCAGCCCGGAGCCGCAGGCGCGGTCGACCTGCATCCCGGGCACGCCCTGGTCGTAGTCGGCAGCGAGCACCGCCATGCGCGCGATGTTGCCGCCCTGCTCGCCCACCGGACCGACGCAGCCGAGCACGACCTCGTCGAGCGCGCGCGTGTCGAGCCGATTGCGTTCGCGCAGCGCGGCGAGCGGGCGGCTCGCCAGCCACACCGGCGTCAGTTCGTGCAGGCTGCCGTCGGCCTTGCCCCGGCCGCGCGGCGTTCGCACGTGGTCGTAGATGAAGGTGTCCATGTCGGCTCGCGTTCGCTGCCGCGATCGTAGCGAAGTCGTGCGGGCCGTCGGGGCGCTGCGGCCGCGGCGCGGCCCGGCTGTGCGCCGCTACTCGTTGGTGCCCAGCAGCGCGACGCTGTTGAGGAAGATGCGCACCAGTTCGGTCTGCCGCCGCACGCCGGTCTTCGAGAAGATCGAGCGCAGGTGCGCGCGCGCCGTGTTGCGGCGGATGTTGAGCATGTCGGAGGCCTCGTCGAGCGACAGCCCGTTGGCGAGCTGGATCGCCAGCGAGGTCTCGGCCGCGGTGAGCTGGAACAGCTGCTGCGCCAGACGGACCGGCAGTTGCGCCTTGCGCTCGGCGTCGCGCACGAACACCGCCACGCTCGGCCGGTGCCGGCCCTCGGTCCACTCGTCGGGCGAGATCACGCGCAGCACCAGGCCCCAGCCGACCTTGCCCGACGGGCGGCTCACCGACACCGCCTCCAGCACGGCCGGCGTCGTCGCCGGTTGATGGCCCAGGGCCTCGCGGATCAGGCGCTGCAGCTTGCGGTTGTCGAGCGCATAGGTCGCCTCGAGCTGACCGCCGGAGATCTTCAGGCCGTCGGCGGCGTCGAGTATGGCGCGCGCCATCGGGTTGCACTCGATCACGCTGCCGTGCTCGTCGAGCACGATCACGCCGACCATCAGGTGCGCCATCGCGCGGCCGTACAGCGTGTTGACCTGCTGCCCGTGGTTGAGCTTGAGGTGCATGTTCAGCGCGCGCTTGAGGTGCGGCAGCAGGCGCCGCAGCAGCTCGAAGTCCGATTCGGCGAACGCCGGCGCGCTCTGCGGGCGCGTCAGGCGCAGGCCGTAGACACCGCCGTTCGAGGTGCCGATGTCCACCGCCAGCACGTGGTACACGCCGTGCGGCTCGCACCAGTCGCGGTAGTACTGCGTCTCGCGCCAGACCGGCTCGCTCAGCAGATCGGCCAGCGTGACCAGCTTGTCGACCGGCAGGCCGCGAAACGGGCTCAGCGCGATCGCCGGGTCCCAGGCATCGAGAACGCGGTTGCCGCCCGCGGCCGAGACGACCACGCCGAGATCGTCCGGACTGCCGGCGCGCACGATGAGCGAGACGTAGTCGGCGCCGAACTCGGGCCGCAGCTCTTCGAGGCTGCGCACCCATTGCGCCGGATCGAGGGCGGCTTCGTAGATCGCGCCGACGATCTGGCCGAAGCGCTCGAGCGACATCGGCAACGCCGCGGCGGGCACGGCAAAGCCGGCCGCTGCCTCGTGGGTCGGCCCGCTGCTGCACTGCGTCCCGCTCATGGCGGGGCGAGTTTACCCCGCCGGGTCCGGCGCCTCCACGATGCGGGAAACCAGGACCCGTGAAGACGAATCGCCGGCTCGATTCATGTCTTCACGGGCTCTCAGGCGATCTCGAACAGCCCGGCGGCGCCCATGCCGCCGCCCACGCACATGCTGACGACGACATGGCGCGCGCCGCGCCGGCGGCCTTCGAGCAGCGCGTGGCCGACCAGGCGCGCGCCCGACATGCCGAACGGGTGTCCGATCGCGATCGCGCCGCCGTTGACGTTCAGGCGCTCGTCGGGGATGCCGAGGCGGTCGCGGCAGTAGATCACCTGGCAGGCGAAGGCTTCGTTGATCTCCCACAGGCCGATGTCGGCCACCGTGAGGCCGTGGCGTGCGAGCAGCCTGGGGATCGCGAACACCGGGCCGATGCCCATCTCGTCGGCGTTGCAGCCGGCCACGGCCAGGCCGCGGTAGACGCCGAGCGGCTCGAGGCCGCGCCGCTGCGCTTCGGCGCGGCTCATCAGCACCGAGGCCGATGCGCCGTCGGACAGCTGCGAGGCGTTGCCGGCGGTGATGTGCTCGCCCTGGGCGACCCATTGCCCGCCTTTCCACACCGGCTTGAGCGCGGCCAGGCTGTCGAGCGTGGTGTCGGCGCGGTTGCCCTCGTCCTGGCCCAGCGTCACCGCCTCGGTCCCGACGGCGTTGCCTTCCTTGTCGAACAACTGCTTGACGCTGGCGAGCGGGACGATCTCGTCGGCGAACAGGCCCGCACGCTGCGCCGCCGCGGTGCGGCTCTGGCTGCGCAGGGCGTATTCGTCCTGCGCGCTGCGCGCGATGCCGTAGCGCCGGGCGACGATCTCGGCCGTCTCGATCATCGGGATGTAGGCGGTCGGCTCGGCCTGCAGCACCGCCTGCGACTGCGCGCGATAGGCGTTCTTGTGCTTGTTCTGCGTGAGCGAGATCGACTCCAGGCCGCCGGCGACGGCGATCGTGTACTCGCCCGTCATGATGCCCTTGGCGGCGCTGGCGATGGCGACCAGCCCCGAGGCGCACATGCGGTCGATCGTCATGCCGCCCACGCTCTGCGGCAGCCCGGCGGTGTAGGTGCACAGGCGGCCCAGGTTGTAGCCCTGCGTGCCCTGCTGCGCGGCGATGCCGAGGATCACGTCGTCGACATCCGCGCCTTCGACGCCGGCCTTGGCGAGCGCGGCGCGGATGACATGGCCGCCGAGCACCGGCGCCTCGGTGTCGTTGAACGCGCCGCGGTAGGCGCGGCCGATCGGGGTGCGGGCGGTGGAGACGACGACGGCTTCTTGCATGCAGCGCTCACTCGTTGAAGTACAGGCGGCTGATCGTGTCGACGACGCAGCCCGGGCGCTCGGAGCCCTCGATCTCGACCGTGATGCGCAGCGTGACCTGGACGCCGCCGTCCTTGACCGGCTCGGCCGCCACGACCGCGCCGCGGCCGCGGATGCGCGCGCCCACCTTCACCGGCGCCGGAAAGCGCACCTTGTCGCAGCCGTAGTTGACGCCCATCCTGAGCCTGGCGTAGCTCACCAGCTCGGGCAGGAACTTGTTGGCCAGGGCGAGCGTCAGGTAGCCGTGCGCGACGCAGGCGCCAAAGGGCCCCTGGGCGGCGCGGTGCGCGTCGACGTGGATCCACTGGTGGTCGTCGGTGGCGTCGGCGAAGCGGTCGATGCGGCTTTGCTCGACCGTCATCCAGCCGGTCGGCCCGAGTTCGCGCCCGACCGCGGCCCGCACCGCGGCGACCGAGTCGAAGACGGCCGCCGTCATGCCCGTTGCGAGCTGACCGACACGACCTCGCCGGTCATGTAGGACGCGTAGTCGCTGGCCAGGAAGACCATCACGTTGGCCACCTCCCAAGGTTCGGCGCCGCGGCCGAAGGCCTCGCGCCCGGCGAGCTCGTCGAGCAGCTCGGGCGAGGCGGATTTCTTCAAGAAGGCGTGGATCGCGATCGACGGCGCCACCGCATTGATGCGCACGCCGAACTCGGCCGCCTCGAGCGCGGCGCAGCGCGTGAAGGCCATCACCCCGGCCTTGGCGGCCGCGTAATGCGCCTGCTCGGACTGCGCGCGCCAGCCCAGCACCGAGGCGTTGTTGACGATGACGCCGCGCCCGCGCGGGCGCATCGCCTGCAGCGCCGCGCGCGTCATGCGGAAGGTGCCGGTGAGGGTGATGTCGATGACCTTGTGCCACTCCTCGTCGCTCATCTCGATCACGCTGCGGCTGGTGCCCAGGCCGGCGTTGTTGATCAGGATGTCGATGCCGCCCAGCGCCTCTTCGGCCGCGCCCACCAGCGCGCGCACCTGGTCCTCGCGGCTCACGTCGCACAGTCGGGCGTGGATCGCCTGCAGGCCGGTTTCGGCGCGCAGCGCGGCGGCCGCTTCGGCCAGGCGTCGCTCGTGCACGTCGGAGATGAAGAGGGCGCGGCAGCCTTCCTCGGCGCAGCGCCTGGCCGCCGCGTAGCCGATGCCGGCGCCGGCGGCGGCGGTGATCAGCACCGAGCGGCCGGCGAGCAGGCCGTGCCCGGGCACGTAGTCCGGAATCGCTTTCAGCGGCGGCGCAGTCTCGCTCATCGCCGCATCGTCGGCGCCGCCGGCGATGCGGGCATCGTCCCGACGGACGAGGTCGACGCCGCCGTCAGCGCGGCATGCCCAGCGCGCGCTCGGCGATCAGGTTGAGCTGGATCTCGTTGGTGCCGGCGTAGATCGTGTCGGCGCGGCTCCACAGCCACACCTGGCGCAGCCGCTGGGCCGCCTCGTCGGCGTCGATCGGGTCGCAGTCCAGGCCCAGCACGTCGGCGGCGAGCTGGCCGAAGTCGCGGTGCCAGTTCGACCACAGGTACTTGGCGACATAGCTCTCGCGCGTCGGCGCGTCTTGCTGCGCGCCGAGCACGCGCAGCGCGTTGAAGCGCAGCTTGGCCAGCCCGAACGCGGCCTCGGCGATGCGCTGGCGCAGCAGCGCGTCGCCGCGCGCCGCGCCGCGCCGCGCGACCGCGAGCAGGCCCTGCAGCTCGTGTTCGAAGTGCGCCTGCTGGCCGAGCGTCGACACGCCGCGCTCGAAGCCGAGCAGCGCCATCGCCACCTTCCAGCCCGCGCCGACCGCGCCCAGGTGCAGGCCGGCCTCGGTGCGCGCGCCGTCGAAGAACACCTCGTTGAACTCGGACGCGCCATTCATCTGCCGGATCGGCCGGATCGTGATGCCCGGCTGCGCCAGCGGCACCAGCAGCAAGGTCAGCCCCTGGTGGCGACTCGACTCCGGCTCGGTGCGCGCGAGCACGAAGATCCAGTCGGACTCGCGCGCCCACGAGGTCCAGATCTTCTGGCCGTCGATCACCCATTGATCGCCCTCGCGCCGCGCGCGCGTGCGCACGCCGGCGAGGTCGGAGCCGGCGCCGGGCTCGGAATAGCCCTGGGCCCAGTACTCGGTGCCGGCCAGGATGCCGGGCAGGAAGCGCTGCTTCTGCTGCGGGGTGCCGAAAGCGATGAGCGTCGGCGCGAGCAGCGTCTCGCCGATGTGGCCGATGCGTCCCGGTCCGCCGCAGCGCACGTATTCCTCGTGGAAGATCACCTGCCGCTCGAGCGGCAGGTCGCGTCCGCCATGCGCGCGCGGCCAGCCCAGCCCGACCCAGCCGCCCGAGGCCAGCTCGCGCTCCCAGAGCTTGCCCAGCTCGGGGTCGTAGTCGGGATCGCCGGCGCCGCCGCGAAAGCGCAGCGGCGCGTAGGCCCCGCGCAGATGCTGCTGCATCCACTGCACGACCTCGGCGCGGAAGGCGGCGCTGGCCGCGTCCTCGTCGCGCGCGGGCGCGAAGAAGGCCGCCGGCGCGTCATCGAGCAGCCAGGCGGCGCTGTGTTCGCGCCAGTCCGACACCGGCCCGAGCCAGGCACTCGCCGCCTGCGCGCGCTTGAAGTACAGGTGCGGATCGAACTCCCAGGTGAAGCCGACGCCGCCGTGGAGCTGGATCGCCTCCTGCGCGCAGGCGCGCGCCGCGGCCGCCGCCTCGCTGCGCGCGAGCGCGGCGTGGAAGACGCGGCCGGGGCCTCTCGCGCCGTCGTCGAAAGCGCGCGCGGCGCCGCGCACCGACGAGCGCGCGCCTTCGACCGCGACCATCATCTGCGCGCAGCGATGCTTGAGCGCCTGGAAGGCGGCGATCGGGCGGCCGAACTGCTCGCGCTGCAGCGTGTAGGCGACCGTCAGATCGAGGCATTGCTGCGCCACGCCCACCTGCTCGGCCGCGAGCACGACGGCGGCGGCCTGCGTCACGCGCGCCAGGGCCGCGTCGGCCGCCTCGCCCTGCAGCAGGCAGGCGGCGGCCGGCAGCTCGGCCGCGCGCAGCTCGACCGTCGCCAGGCGGCGCGTGAGGTCGTGGTTGGGCTGCGGCGTCACGCCGAGCCCGTGGGTCTCGCGCGGCACCGCGAAGAGCAGGGTGCGCTGCTGCGCATCGAGCGCGGGCAGCAGCAGCAGCGCCGCCGACGCCGCCGCCGGCACGGCCGCGCAGCGTCCTTCGAGCCGCCAGCCCTGCGCGCCCAGCGCGTGGGCACGCAGCGCAGGCGCCGCCGGCTGCACACCGGCGGCGCCGAGCGCGACGGTGGCGATCAACTCACCCGAGGCGATCGACTCCAGCCAGCGCGCGCCGCCCGCGCCGGCCTCGAGCAGCAAGCCCGCGGCGAGCGCGACGGTCTCGAACCAGGGCACGCAGGCCAGACGGCGCCCGAGCTCCTCGGCCACCAGCGCCAGCTCGGTGACGCCGAGGCCGAGGCCGCCGTGTTCGGCCGGCAGCTGGATGCCGCACAGGCCCAGCTCGGCGATGCGCTGCCACAGATCGCGGTCGACGCCGCTCTCGCCCTGTGCCGCCGCGCGCATCGCCTGCGCGTTGCTGCGCTCGGCCAGCAGGCGCGCCGTCGCCTCGACGATCGCGCTCTGCTCCTCGGTCAGCGTGAGCGTCATCAGCTGCCGTAGACCTTCTGCGGCGGCACGCCCTCGGCGAGCAGCCGGTCGACCACCGCACCCAGCTCGGCCGGCTGCCAGCGCGCGCCCTTGTCGACGATCCTGCCGGTGCGCCAGCCGTCGGCGATCGACAGCTCGCCGCCCTTGGCTTCGAAGCAGCGCCCGCTCACATGCGCCGACAGAGGACTGCCGAGCCAGACGACGATGCTGGCGACGTTCATCGGATCCCAGACGTCGAAGCCGGCGGCGGGCTTCTTCACCATGTCGGGCATCGCGCTCTCGGTCATCGCGGTGCGCGCCGCCGGCGCCAGGCAATTCACGGTGATGCCGTAGCGCGCCAGCTCGGCCGCCTGCACCAGCGTCAGGCCGGCGATGCCGGCCTTGGCGGCCGAGTAGTTCGACTGCCCGATCGAGCCCTGCAGGCCGGCCCCCGAGCTGGTGTTGATGATGCGCGCGTCGACCTTGCGGCCGGCCTTGGCCGCGTCGCGCCAGCGCTTGGCGAGCACGCTGGCCAGGCAGAAGTGGCCCTTGAGGTGCACGCGCATGACCTCGTCCCAGTCGTCCTCGGTGAGCGAGACGAACATCTTGTCGCGCAGGATGCCGGCGTTGTTCACCAGCACCTGCACTTCGCCGAATGCGGCCAGCGCCGCCTCGACGATGCGCTGCGCGCCGGCCAGCGTCGTGATGTCGCCGTCGTCGGCGATCGCCTGCCCGCCGGCGGCCTGCACCTCGTGCGCCACCGCCTGCGCGGCGTCGCGGCGGATGTCGTTGACGACGACGCGCGCGCCCTCGGCCGCGAAGGCGAGCGCGTAGGCGCGCCCGAGGCCGGCGCCGGCGCCGGTGACGATCGCGGTGCGACCGCTGCAGATTCCACTCATGGTTGCTTTCGAATGACGAGGGTCACAGCGCCGGGCGACGCCCGGCCCAGGGCGCGGCCTGCTCGAGTTGCGCGGCCAGCGCGAGCAGGCGCGCCTCGGCGCCGAACCCGGCGACGAACTGCACGCCCACCGGCATGCCGGCGGCGTTCCAGTGCAGCGGCACCGACATCGCCGGGTTGCCGCTGATGTTGAGCATCGAGGTGAAGGCCGAGGCCAGCATCGCGCCCTTGACGTAGTTGTCGTAGGGCTGGTCGAGCGAGAGCACGCCGAGCTTGGGCGCGGGCTCGGCGGTCACCGGCGAGAGCAGGATGTCGAAATCGCCGAACAGCAAGTCGAAGCGGCGCGCGGCCTGATCGAAGGCCAGGCGCGCGGCCATCACCTGCTCGCCGGTGTAGCTGCGCGCCAGCTGCAGGCTGCGCCAGTCGATCGGCTCGAACTCGTCTTCGCGCGCGGCGCGGCCGAGGGCCTTCTCACGTGCCTTGACGCTCATCAGCAGGCCGGTCGCGGTGGCGATGCCCATGCCGCCGAACATGCCGGCGAGCAGGTCCGGCGGCAGCAGCGGCCGCGGCGCCGGCGCGACCTGGTGGCCCAGGCTCTCGCACAGCCTGGCCGCCCGGCGTGCCGCTTCCTGGCAGTCCGGATGCACCGGGACATTGAAGGGGTTGTCTTCCAGCAGCGCCACGCGCAGCCGGCCCGGCGGGCGCGTGAGTGCGCCCGTCATTTCGCCGGCGGCCGGCGGCGGCGGCACGCTGCGGCTGCCCGGCTCGGGGCCCTGCGTGAGCTGCAGCAGCAGCGCGCTGTCGCGCACCGAGCGGCTGATCGCGTGGTTGATCGACAGGCCCATCCAGCCCTCGAGCTGGGCCGGCCCGGCCGGCACGCGGCCGCGGCTGGGCTTGAGGCCGAACAGGCCGCAGGCCGAGGCCGGAATGCGGATCGAGCCGCCGCCGTCGCTGGCGTGCGCCAGCGGGATGACCCCCGCCGCCACCACCACCGCCGCGCCGCCCGACGAGCCGCCGCTGCTGTACTCGGGGTTCCAGGGGTTGCGGGTGAGGCCGAACAGGCGCGACTCGGTGGTCGGCGTCTGGCCGAACTCGGGCGTCGTGGTCTTGGCGAAGATGTTCAGGCCCGCCGCGCGGTAGCGCTCGACCAGCGTCGAATTGCCCTTGGCGACCGCGTCCTTGAAGAAGGCGCAGCCGTTGGTCGTCACCGTGCCCTCGAGGTCCAACCCCAGATCCTTGAGCGCGAAGGGCACGCCCAGCAGCGGCGCGTCCTGCGCGCGCCGTTCGCGTTCGGCGCGTCCCAGGGCCGAGAGCCGCTTGGCCGCTTCACGCGCCGCGTCGAAGTGGCGCAGCGCGATCGCGTTGAGCGCGCTGCGCGCCTCGGCGCGCGCGATCGCCGCCTCCAGCGCCTCGAGCGGGCTGATCCGGCCGGCGCGGATCTGCGCCGCGAGCGCGGTCGCGTCGAGCGTCTCGTACTCGGGCAGCGGCAGCGTCGCGGCGCGCGTGCCGGTGCCCAGCAGCGTGGCGGCGGCGGCGGCGCCGTGCAAAAAACTGCGTCGGTCCATGTCCATCACAGCCTCTCGATGATCGTCACGTTGGCCTGCCCGCCGCCTTCGCACATCGTCTGCAGCCCCCAGCGCGCGCCGCGCCGTTCCAGCTCGTGCAGCAGGGTCGTCATCAGCTTGGTGCCGCTGGCGCCCAGCGGATGGCCGAGCGCGATCGCGCCGCCGTTGACATTGGTGCGCGCGTGCGGGTAGCCGGTCTCGGCCAGCCACGCCATCACCACCGAGGCGAAGGCCTCGTTGATCTCGACCAGGTCGATGTCGTCGAGCTTCATGCCGGCGCGCGCCAGCGCGCGCGCGGTGGCCGGGATCGGCGCGCGCAGGTGCCAGATCGGATCGTCGGCGAGCACGCTCAGGTGGTGGATGCGCGCGCGCGGCTCGAGCCCGTAGCGCGCGAGCGCGGCTTGCGAGACGACGAGCACGGCCGAGGCCGCGTCGCAGGTCGAGCTGGATACGGCCGCGGTGATCTTCGGATAGGCCGGGTCGACCGGCGCCAGCGTCGCCATCTTCTCGAGCGTGCTCGCGCGCGCCGTCTCGTCCATGCGCAAGTCGCCGTAGGGCACCACTTCGCGGTCGAACCAGCCGGCCGCGATGGCCGCCAGCGCGCGGTCGTGGCTTTCCTTGGCGAAGACCTCCATCGCCTCGCGTGAGATCCGCCAGTGGTCGGCGATGCGCTGCGCGGCGTAGAACTGGTTGACCGGCGCGTCGCCGAAGCGCGCGCGCCAGCCCTTGCTCTCGGCGAACGGGGTGGTGAAGCCGAGCGGCTGGCCGGCGAGCATCGCCGACGAGATCGGAATCGCGCTCATCGTCTGCACGCCGCCGGCGAGCACGACGTCCTGGGTGCCGCTCATCACCGCCTGCGCGGCGAAGTGCACCGCCTGCTGCGACGAGCCGCACTGGCGGTCGACCGTGGTGCCGGGCACCGAAAGCGGCAGGCCGGCGGCCAGCCAGGCGGTGCGGGCGATGTCGCCGGCGAGGGCGCCGATGGTGTCGACGCAGCCGAAGATCACGTCGTCGTAGTCCTCGGCCGGGATCGGGTTGCGGTCGACGAGCGCGCGGATCACGTGCGCGCCCAGGTCGGCGCCATGCACATGGGCGAGCGCGCCCTTGCGCTTGCCGGTGGGCGAGCGCAGCGCATCGACGATGAAGGCTTCGGCCACCGTTTCAGCTCCCGAAAGTCTGTGCCGGCGCGAGCGGCGCGCCGTCGGCCAGCAGCTGCTCGGCCAGCCGCGCCTTGTGCAAGGCGCGGTCGCCCCAGGCGGCGTCGAGCACCCAGGCCCGCTTCATGAACATCTGCAGGTCCACTTCCCAGGTGTAGCCCATCGCGCCGTGCACCTGGATCGCCTTGCGCGCCGCGGTCCAGGCGGCGTCGCCGCCGGCGAGCTTGGCGTGCGAGGCGCGCAGCGCGCGCTGTGCGTCGCCGCGCTCGAGCGACCAGGCGGCGCGGTACAGCACCGGCTTGGCGAACTCGATCTTCGTCACCACGTCGGCCAGGTGATGCTTGACGGCCTGGAACGAGCCGATCGGCTTGCCGAACTGCTTGCGCTGCGCGGCGTAGTCGACGGCGAGGTCGAGCATGCGCTGCGCCAGGCCGATGAGCTGTCCGGCGACCGCGACCGCGCCGCGATCGAGCGCGGCGTCCCACAGCGCCTGGCCGCTGCGTGCGTCGGCAATGCAGGTGGCCGGCGTCGGCGTCCAGGCGAGCCTGGCGAGCCGGCGCGAGCCGTCGATGCTCGGGCAGGGCGTCGCCGTGACCTCGGCTGGCGCCAGCGCGTGCACCTCGGTGCCCTGGGCGGTGGCATTGGGCAGCAGCAGCAGATCGGCGCCGGCGGCATCGCCCACCGCCGGATTGACCGGATGCCCGATCGCGACGCAGGCGCTGCCGTCGGCGATGCGCGGCAGCCAGCGGCGCCGCGCCGGCGCCTCGGGCGGCAGTGCGGCCAGCAGGCCGGCGGCGACGTACACGTCCTCGGCGAAGGCGTCCGGCGCCGCGTAGTAGCCCAGCTCCTGGCTCATCAGCGCCCAGTCGACGTCGCCCTGGCCCATGCCGCCGTCGCGCTCGGGAATCGAGAGCGCCGCCAGGCCCTGCTCGGCGACCAGCGCGCGCAGCTCGGGCGAACGCCCGGCCTCGGTGGCCCAGATGTCGCGCAGCTTCTCGGGCGCCGCTTCCGTCATCAGGAAGCGGCTCACGGCGTCGCGCAAGGCGATCTGCTCTTCGGTGAACGTGAAGTCCATCGTCAGCCCTTGGGCAGGTCGAGCATGCGCTCGGCGATGATGTTGCGCTGGATCTCGTTGCTGCCGGCGTAGATCGGGCCGGCCTGCGCGAACAGGAACCCTTCGAGCCAGTCGCCGCTTTCGGCGTCCGGCGCCCCGGGCAGGAACTCGGCGCGCGCGCCGAGGATGCGCAGCGCCGTCTCGTGCATCTCGAGGTCGAGCTCGGACCAGAAGATCTTGTTCGTGCTCGCCTCGGCGCCGATGCGCGCGCCGCGCTGCAGCCGCCCGACCGTGTGGTACGAGGCGAGCGCATAGGCCTGCGCCCCCATCCAGGCGCGCAGCACCGCGTCGCGGATCGACGGGTCGCGGTCGGCCTGCTCGCGGTGGCGGCGATAGAGCCCGAGCAGCTTGTGCGCCGTGCGCTGGAAGCGCGCCGGCGAGCGCAGCAGCAGGCCGCGCTCGAAGCCGGCGGTGGCCATCGCGATGCCCCAGCCCTGGCCCTCTTCGCCGATCCGGTTCTCGGCCGGCACGCGCACGTCGTCGAAGAAGACCTCGGCGAAGGCCTCGTGGCCGTTGAGCGCCTTGATCGGGCGGATCGTGATGCCGGGCAGATCCAGCGGCACCAGCAGGTAGGTCAGGCCGTGGTGGCGCTGCGACTGCGGGTCGCTGCGGAACAGGCCGAACATCCAGTTGGCGAAGAGCGCCCGCGTCGACCAGATCTTCTGGCCGTTGACGACGTAGCCGTCGCCGTCGCGCAGCGCGCGGCTGGCGATCGCCGCCATGTCCGAGCCGGCGTTGGGCTCGGACCAGCCCTGCGCCCACATGTCGTCGCAGCGCGCCATGCGCGGCAGGAAGCGCTGCTTCTGCGCCGCGCTGCCGAACTCCATCAGCGTCGGGCCGAGCAGCAAGATGCCGTTCTGGTTGACGCGCAGCGGCGCGTCGGCGGCCCAGTATTCCTCCTCGAAGATCAGCCACTCGATCAGGTCGCTGCCGCGCCCGCCCAGCTCGCGCGGCCAGGTGACGCTGCTGTAGCCGGCCTCGGCCAGCGCGGCTTCCCAGCGCCGGTGCTGCTCGAAGCCGGCACGCGTGTCGTAGCTGGCCAGCGGCGCGCGCGGCACATGCGCGCGCAGCCAGGCGCGCACTTCGGCGCGGAACGCCTGCTGGGCGGGGGTGTAGCTCAGGTCCATGGCTTCAGAACTTGGCGTCGCGCTTCTCGACGAAGGCGCGGCGCGTCTCGGCCGAGTCGGGGCTCAGGTAGGCCTGCAGCGTGAAGCCCTGCTCCCAGCGGTACTTGTCTTCGAGGTTGCCGTCCTCGATGCCGTTGAGCGCCTCCTTGGCGATGCGGATCATGGCCGGGCTCTTGGCCGCGATGCGGCGCGCGAGCTCGAAGGCGGCGTCGCGCAGCCGTGCCGGCGCCACCACGCGCTCGACGGCGCCCAGGCGGTAGGCCTCTTCGGCGCCGATCATCTCGCCGGTGAAGAACAGGCAGCGCACCTTCTGCAGGCCGAACATGCGCGACAGGTGCGCGGCGCCGCCCATGGCGCCGCGGTCGACCTCGGGCAGCCCGAAGCGCGCGCTGTCGGCGGCGACGACGATGTCGGCGGCGCCGCAGATGCCGATGCCGCCGCCCAGCACGTAGCCGTGCACGGCGGCGATCACCGGCACGCGGTTGCGGTGCACCGCCTTGAAGGTGGCGTAGTTGCCGGCGTTGACGCCGACGATCCGGCTCTGGTCGGCGTCGAGCTCCTTGATGTCGACCCCGGCGCAGAAGCCCCGGCCCTCGGCGCGGATCACGATCACGTGCACGTCGTCGCGCGCGCCGAGGGTGTCGAACTCGACCGCCAGCGCATGCCAGCCGGCGCAGTCGAGCGCGTTGACCGGCGGGTTGTCGATCACGATCTCGGCCACGCCGTCGGCGTGGACGCTGCTAGTGAACGGTCGATTCATCGGTGCGGCCTTCCTGGTTCGGTGTGCGCAGCCGCTCGAGCGCGGCGATGCGCTCCTGGGCCTGGGCGACGATGCCGGCGACGACATCGTGCGCCGAGACGAGCTTGCCGATGACCGCCGCCACCTGGCCCGAGGACATCACGCCTTCGGCCGGCTTGCCCTCGACCATCGAGCGCTGCAGCAGCAGCGGCGCGTTGGCCGCCATCACCGTCTGCGCCACGGTGGCGGGGTCTTCGCGCAAGGCCGTCAGCAGCACGCCGAGCGCGTGCCGGTTCGTCATGCCGGTCTGCGCCTTCCATTGGCGCGCGCGCGCGATCGACATCCACAGCCGGCGCAGCCCGCCGGCGCGCTCGAGCTTGTCGAGGAACTCGTTGTCGATCATGCGCTGCGGCATGCCGTCGACGGCATGCGAGACGCGGATGCGGTCGGGGTCCTTCACCTGCAGGTAGCGCGCCAGCGTTGCGGCCGGCACCTGGGTGTCGGTGGTCATCAGAAAGCGCGTGCCCATCGCCACGCCGGCGGCGCCGAAGGCGAGCGCCGCCACCAGGCCGCGGCCGTCGTAGAAGCCGCCGGCGGCGACCACCGGCACCTTGACCGCGTCGATCACCTGCGGCAGCAGCACGGTGGTGGGGACGCTGCCGGTGTGGCCGCCGCCTTCGCCGCCCTGGATCGTGACCGCGTTGGCGCCCAGCTCGATCGCCTTTTGCGCATGCTTGAGCGCACCCACGGTGGGCATGCAGACGATGCCGGCGTCGCGCAGCCGCCCGATCGTCTTCTTGTCCGGCCCGCGGCCGTAGCTGACGGCGCGCACGCGGTGGCGGATCGCGAGCTCGAGCACCTGCTCGGCGTTGGACTGGAACATGTGGAAGTTCAGGCCGAAGGGCTGGTCGCCGGTCAGCTCCTTCACACGCAGGATCTCGGCCTCGAGCCGCTCGGCGGGGATCGTCGCCGCGGCCAGGAAGCCGAACGCGCCGGCATTGGTGGTGGCCGCCACCAGGCTCGAGCCGGCGACCCAGCCCATCGCCGTCTGCACGATCGGCCAGCGGCAGCCGAGCAGATCGCACAGCGGCGTGTGCAGCGCGGCGCTCATCTGCTCACCGGCTCTCAGCGCTTGACGATCACCGAAGAGCCGTGCCCGAACAGGCCCTGGTTCGCGGTGATGCCGACCTTGGCGTCGGCGACCTGGCGCGCGCCGGCCTGGCCGCGCAACTGCCAGGTCAGCTCGCACACCTGCGCCAGCGCCTGCGCCGGCACCGCTTCGCCGAAGCAGGCCAGGCCGCCCGACGGGTTGACCGGCAGCCGCCCGCCGATGCGGGTGTCGCCGGCGCGCAGCAGCGCGGCCGCTTCGCCGCGCGGGCACAGCTGCAGGTCCTCGATCCAGTCGAGCTCGAGCGCGGTCGAAAGGTCGTAGACCTCGGCCAGATCGACGTCCTGCGGCCCGATCCCCGCCTCCTCGTAGGCCTTGCGCGGCAGCGCGGCGCGAAAGCCGTGCGCCGGCGCCGCCACGGCCGAGTCGGTGGCCAGGTCGGGCATTTCGATCGTCGCCGAAGCGAAGGTCGGCGTCACGGTCGAGACGGCGGCCACGCGCGGCGCGTCGGCGCGCCCGTGCCGGCGCGCGAAGTCGAGGCTGGAGACGATCAGCGCGGCCGCGCCGTCGCTGGTGGCGCAGACGTCCATCAGCCGCAGCGGGTCGGCCAGCCTCGGCGAGGCCGCCACCTCCTCGGCGCTGAACTTCTTGCGGTAGCGCGCGTTCGGGTTGGTGAAGCCGTGCTCGGCGTTCTTCACCTTCACCGCCGCGAAGTCGGCGAGCGTGTCGCCGTACAGCGCCATGCGGCGGCGCGCGTAGAGCGCGAAGTAGGTCGGGTTGGTGATGCCGAGGCGAAAGCGCACCCAGTCCGGATCGTCCGGGCGCTCGCCCTTGGCCGGGGCCAGAAAGCCCTTGGGCGTGGTGTCCGCGCCGATCACGAGCGCCAGTTCGCACTCGCCCGAGAGGATCTTCGAGCGCGCCGCGGCCAGCGCCTGCGAGCCCGATGCGCAGGCCGCGTACGAGGTGTTGACCTGCGCGCCCTGCCAGCCCAGCGCCTGCGCGAAGGTGGCGCCGGCCACCTGGCCGGGGTAGCCGTTGCGGATCGTCGCCGCGCCGGAGACGAACTGCACCGCGCGCCAGTCGACGCCGGCGTCCGCGATCGCCGCGCGCGCCGCGGCGACGCCGTACTCGACGAAGCTGCGTCCCCATTTGCCCCAGGGGTGCATGCCGACGCCGAGGATCGCGACCTCCTTCATGGCAGCGGCCTCCACTTCCAGGTCTCGACGCCCGGCGACAGCGTCTCGACGACCAGCTCCATCGCCATGCCGACCTGCAGCTGCTCGACGCCGATGCCGCGCGCGACCTGGCCGAGCACGATCATCTGCTCGCGCTCGAGCTCGACCGCGGCGACCGCGAACGGCTGATGAGGATCGGCCGCCACGTAGGGCGGCGGCGGCGTGTACTGCGCGTCCGTGTACGACCACAGCCGCCCGGTGCGCGACAGCCGCACTTCCTCGAACGATTCGCCCGCGCAGGCCGGGTTGCGGCAAAAGAGCGACTGGCGCGGGAAGTAATACGTGCCGCAGGAAAGGCAGCGCGTGCCCAGCAGCTGCGGCAGCCCGCCGTCCTGCGTGAACCAGCCTTGCGGAAACGCGGTTTCGCTCACGGCGTCATCCGAGCACGCCGGCGCGCAGGCCATGCGGGTCGAGCCGGGCCAGCAGTGCGCGCTGGGCGGCGGTCGGCGCCGGTGTTTCGACCACGTCGTCGGGCAGGTGGAGCGGAAAGCCGGTCGCTTCCTGCACCTGCGCCGCGCTCACGCCCGGGTGCAGCATGCGCAGGCGCACCTGATGCTGCGGGCCGCCGAAATCGAGCACGGCGAGGTTGGTGACGATGAGCCGGATGTCGATGTCGTCCAGGCTCCAGCCGCGTGCCAGCCGCGCCGGGTTGTAGCCGACCGAGGCGACCATGTCGACTTCGCCCGGCACGAACACCTTGGGGCCGTGGTTGGGCACGAAGAACGAGTTGGCGTGGTTGATCGAATTGCCCGGAAAGCCGCGCACGCCCAGCATCTGCGCCTTGGGCCGGCGGTAGTCCGAGCCGACCATGGAGATGTTGGCCTGGCCGAAGCGGTCGACCTGCGTCGGCCCGACCATCGCGTGGCGCTTGCCGCCCCAGACGTTGGCGAAGATGCGCGCGAAGCCCATCCAGGTCTCGCGCTTGATCGCGTAGTCGCCGCGCGGCCCGATCGGCACCGGCTCGCGCACCAGCCAGGCCTCGGAGTCGGTCATCATCAGCTCGGGGTTGACCGACAGCATGGCCAGCGACGCCGCCAGCCGCGGCACGATGCCGATGCCGGTGGCGAGCACCTCGCCGTCGTCCTTCCAGGCCTGGGCCGCGGCGCAGACGATGCGATCGATGAGATCGGTGTTGCTCACGTCGTTCGTCCTCAAAACACCGGCAGCGGCAGCCGGCGCACCGCCGCTTCGCCGCCGACGCGCTGCAGGTACTCGTCGTGCGTGCAGGCGACGTAGCGCTCGAAGTAGCGTTGCCAGCCGCCCTCGTCCTTGGCGCCGGCGGCGTACTCCTTGAAGTGCTTCGTGTCGAAGCCGTACAGCGGCGCGCACGAAGACGGGTGCGCGCCGCAGGGCAGGTGCACGACGGCGGACGTCTGCGCGCGTTCCCAGAACACGTAGCGCGCCTCGTCGCCTTGCTCGAAGTGCGCGCTGTCGACCAGTTCGTCGCAGCTGACGAAGGTCTGCTTCGCGGCGCGCGCGAAGCGGTCGTCCATGTAGAGATCGGGCCCCTTGATCTGGCACACGCCGCGCGCGTCGGCGCGGTCGACGTGCAGCAGCGCGGCGTCCAGCGGCAGCGCCGGCATCGCGACCCATTGGCGCGCGTCGTAGGGCGAATCGACGAGCGCGAGCTGCGGGTTGTGGCGCAGCACGTCGGTGCCCAGGCCGATGCGCGTCGGGATGAAGGGCACGCGCATCGCCGCCGCCTCCAGGCCGAGCAGGAACAGGCCCTCGTCGATCTCCATGACCTCGATCGCGCCGGCCTGGCGCGCGGCGCGGAAGTAGGGCTCGAGCGGGATGAAATCGAGCGAGACGAAGGCGAACACCAGCTTCCTGACCTTGCCGGCCGCGCACAGCATGCCGACATCGGCGCCGCCGTAGGCGACCACCGTCAGGTCGCGCAGCGGCGAGCGCAGGATCTCGCGCACCAGCGCCATCGGCTTGCGCCGCGGCCCCCAGCCGCCGATGCCCAGCGTCATGCCGTCGCGCAGCTCGGCGACGACCTCGGCTGCCGTCCTCAGTTTGTTGGCCATCGATTGCGTTCCTACCGTATTGCGCCGGCGGCCGACCGCCGCTTGCGGCGTGCCGGTTCGTCGCCCTGCCAGCGCCGCACCAGGTCGCGCCCGAACAGCTCGAGCAAGAACCTGGGCATCGAGATGTCCCAGGCGCGCGGCCAGTCCTCGCCGCGCCAGCCGGCCTCGATGCCGCCGTCGGCGACGAGCATCTGGCCGACGATGAAGCGCGCATCGGCGCCGAGCAGGAACTCGTACAGACCGGCCAGATCGTCGGGCCGCGCGACGCGGCCGGTCGGCTTGGGCATGGCGCGGATCAGCGGGCCCTTCTTGGCGTCGCGCAGATCGCGCTCGTACATCGGGGTGCGGATCGGCCCCGGGCACACGCCGTTGAGTGCGATGCCGGCGCCCGCCCATTCCCTGGTCGGCGCGCGGCGCCGGATCCAGCGCGCCAGCGCCAGCTTGCTCGCCGGATAGGGCTGCGGCATCAGGCGCCCGAGCGCCATGGCGGCGACGCTCGGCCGGCCGGCGAGCAGCGCGTCGGCGGCGCGCAGCGAGATGCCGGGGTTGATCATGACCGCGTGCGACACGGTCGCCACCGCGGCCGGCTGCTCGGCGCGCGCGAGCGCCTCGCGCAGGCCCTCGAGCAGCTCGGTGGCGCCGAAGTAGTTGACGCCGAAGGTCAGCTGCGGATCGGGCGCGTCGATGCCGGCGTTGGCGACCAGGCCGTGCAAGCGGCCCTCGCACAGCTCGAGCACGCCCTCGATGGCGTGCTTGCGTCCCTGTGCGTTGGACAGGTCGGCTTCGACTTCCGCGCCCTTGCCCGGCAGGTCGACCCCGATCACGCGCAGGCCGCCGGCCTCGAGCCGCTGGCGGATCGCCAGGCCCAGCCCGGACTGCGAGCCGGTGACTGCAGCCGTGCGCGCGGCGTCCGGCCGGCGCCGCTTCGCTGTGCTGCTGCGCGTCGTCATCTCGCCTCCTGCCCTCATGCGGCGCACGGGTAGTCGATGTAGCCGAGCGGCCCGGGCGTATAGAGCGTCCGGCGGTCGAACTTCGCCAGCGGCAGGCCTTCGCGCAGCCGGCGCACCAGATCGGGGTTGGCGACGTAATGGCGTGCGAACGACACCGCCTCGCCCAGGCCCTCGGCGAGCGCTTGCTCGGCGCTGGCGGGATCGAAGCTGTCGTTGAGGACGAGCGGCGCGCCGAACTGCGCGCGCGCGAGCGCGAACGCGTCGATCGCCGGCAGCGGCGCGCGCAGCACCTCGAGCCAGGCCAGGCCGAGCGGGCGCGCCTGGCGCATCAGTTCGGCATGCGAGGCGGCCGAGTCGGCGTCGTGGCAGTCGTTGAAGGCGTTGCCGGGATTCAGGCGCAGCCCGACGCGGCCGGCGCCGATCGCCTCGGCCATCGCCTGCAGGCATTCGAAGGCGAAGCGCGCGCGCGCCGCGGCGCTGCCGCCGTAGATGTCGTCGCGCCGGTTCGTGCCGCTGTAGAGGAACTGCATCGGCAGATAGCCGCTGGTGGCGTGCAGTTCGACGGCGTCGAAGCCGGCCTCGCGTGCGGCGAGCGCCGCGCGCCGGTATTCCTGCACCACTGCCCGCACCTCGTCCGTGTCGAGGGCGCGCGGCGTGTCGAAGGGCTGCATGCCGGCGGTGTCGGTGTAGACCTCGCCGGCGGCGCGCACCGCCGACGGCGCCACCGTCTCGACCCCGGCCGGCTTGATGTGGTGCGAGCCGATGCGCCCGGCGTGCATCAGCTGCAGCGCGATCAGGCCGCCGCGCGCGTGCACGGCCTCGGTGACGCGCTTCCAGCCGGCGATCTGCGCGCCGGTCTCGATCGCCGGCTGGCGGCAGTAGGCGATGCCGGTGGCGCTGGGCGACGTGCCTTCGCTGATGATCAGTCCGGCGTCGGCCCGCTGCGCGTAGTACTCGACCATGATGTCGGTCGGCACGAAGTCGGCGCCGGCGCGGTTGCGCGTCATCGGCGCCATCACGATGCGGTTGGCGAGCTGCAGCTCGCCCAGCCTCAGCGGTTCGAACAACTTGCGCATCGGGGGCAACCTCAGCGCACGCGGATCCGGGGCGCCGGCGTGCCGCGGCGCATCGTCTCCAGGAACTTCTCGAGCGGCGCCGGCGCGGCGACCTCGGGCAGCGTGTCCTTGTCGGGGCGCTTGGCCCAGAACTCCTGCCACGACGGGAACAGGGCGTGGAAGGTGCCCTCGTAGGGCTCGCGCCCCGGCCAGCGCATCTTGAAGTCGCCGATCGGCGGCTTGTTCAGGTCGGTCGCGTACCAGTAGCAGGGCAGGCGGCGGCGGAAGTACCAGCGGCCGTCGATGCGCGCGTAGTCGTCCCAGTACAGCATCTGCATGATCACCCACTCGCCGCCGCACTCGTGCTCGTTCTTCGAGTAGACGACGCCGGTGGCGTGGTCGCGGTCGGCGAACTCGATGAGGTGCTGCCCGAGGTGGTGCGAGGTGCCGGTGAACTGGTCGCGCAGCGTGGCGTCCTGCCAGGCCTTGAAGTGCGCGCGTCCGACTTTGTCCTTGCCGACGCGGATGTCGGGCGCGAACAGGTTGACATGCGCGTCGAGGTCGCGCATGTCGAGCGACAGCGCGTACTTGGCGGCGAGCTGGCGGATCGCTTCGATCGATTCGAGCCGGTCGATGCGGTCTTCGAGCGCGGACATGAGCGTCACTCGTTGCCCATCACCAGCACCGCCGAGCGCCCGCCGTCGACCGGCAGCGCGACGCCGGTGATGTACGAGGCGTCGTCGCTGGCGAGGAAGGCGATCGCGGCGGCCTGCTCCTCGGGCGCGCCGATGCGGCCCATCGGGATCAGCTTCTGCGCGTTGTGGCGCGCCTTCGGGTCGGCGAGCATGCCGGCGCTGCCGGGGGTATCGACCACCGCCGGAATGACGACGTTGACGCGGATGTTCGCCGGCGCGCCTTCGGCCGCGGCGGCGCGCGTGAAGTTGATCACCGCCGCCTTGGCGGCCGAATAGCCGGCCATCTGCGCCGTGCCGAGCGTGCCGCAGATCGACGACACGTTGACGATCGCGCCGCCGCGCCCGCGCATCAGCTTCATCGCCGTGCGCGTGCCCCAGAAGGTGCCGTCGACGGAGGTGGCGAAGTTCGAGCGCCACTGCGCGGTCGAGGTCTTGACGATCGGGCCCCAGGTGAAGGCCATCGCGTTGTTGACGAGGATGTCGAGCCGGCCGTGGCGCTCGGCCGCCGCCTCGATCGCGCCGACGTACTGCGCCTCGTCGCTCACGTCGGCCTGCACCGCCTCGGCCTTGCCGCCTGCGCGCGCGATCTGCGCCGCCACCTCGTCCAGCGGCTCCTTGCGCCGGCCGCAGATGACGACGGTGGCGCCCTCGCGTGCGAAACGGATCGCGGTGGCCGCGCCGATGCCGGTGCCGCCGCCGGAGACGAACGCCACCTTGCCCTGAAAACGCCCAGCAGTCATCGCCGTTGCCCCGTGTTCAGAAGAAGACGCAGCCGCCGTTGACGGCCAGATTCTGGCCGGTGACGAAGCCGGCGTCGTCGCTGGCGAGGAAGAGCGCTGCGCGCGCGATGTCCTCCGGCTCGCCCATGCGGCCGAGCGGCACGCCCTTGACGATCGCGTCGGCCCATTCCTTGGGCACGCCGGCCATCATCGCGGTGTTGGTCGGCCCGGGAACGATCGTGTTGACGCGGATGCCCTGCGGCGCGAGTTCGCGCGCCATCCCGCGCGTGAGCCCCATCAGCCCGGCCTTGGCGGCGACGTAATGCACCGGGCCGTCGCCGCTGGCCACCGCCGAGCTGGTGACGTTGATGACCGTGCCGCGCGTGCCCGCCTTCAGCATCAGCCGCACGGCCTGGCGCGCGCAGTAGAAGGCACCGTTCAGGTTGACGCCGATGACGCGTGCCCAGGCTTCGTCGGACATCTCGGCGAACTTGTCCAGGCCGCCGATGCCGGCGTTGTTGACGAGCACGTCGACGCGCCCGAAGCGGCTTTCGACTTCGTCGAACAGCGCCTTGACCGCGGCGCTGTCGGCGACGTTGACCTTGCGTGCCAGGGCGTTCGTGCCGGCGACGGTCTCCTCGGCCTTTTCGAGCTTGAGGTCGGCCGCGACGACCTGTGCGCCTTCTTGCGCGTACAGACGCGCGATCGCGCGCCCCATGCCCTGGCCCGCACCGGTGACCACGGCCACCTTGTTGCTCAGCTTCATGCGCCGGCTCCGATTCCCAGACGACGCAGCTTAGGCACGCCCCTGCGCGCGGCCATCGTCCAACGGGACTATTGTGCGGCCTCGCAATCGGCCGCCTGCAATGCAGGCGATGCACTGCGGCGCGGCGCCGGGCGCACGCCGCTGCGATGGTGGGCGGAGCTGCGGCGCCGTCTGCGCACGCGAAGGCTCAGGGCCTGTGCGCCGCCTCGTCCGGCGGCGCGGGCGACCAGGGCAGGCCGTTGATGTGGCTGCCGCCGTCGACGAAGAGCGTGTTGCCGGTCAGATAGCGGCAGTCGTCGCTGGCGAGAAAGACCGCGACCGCGCCGATGTCGGCCTCCGGATCGCCGAGGCGGCGCATCGGGATGCGCTCGCGGATCGCCGCCGCGTTGGCCGGCTGCGCGGCGGCGAAACGGCGGAACGCCTCGGTCTCGGCGCCGGGGCAGATGACGTTGCAGCAGATGCCCAGCGGCGCCCATTCGCGCGCGGCGGTGCGCGTGAGCGTGCGCAGCGCCTCCTTGGCCATGTTGTAGTCGACCGAGTACGGGTGCGCGTTCACGCCGTTGAGCGAGCACATGTTGATGACCCGTCCCCAGCCGCGCTCGCGCATGCCCGGAAACACCGCCTGCATCGCCCACAGGGCGCTGCGCGGCGCGATGCGCAGCGCCCAGTCGACGTCGCGGTCGTCCTGCGTTTCGACGCGGCTGTACGGCTGCCGCCCGGGGCGCGTGCCCCAGGCGTTGTTGACCAGCACGTCGACCCGCCCGAAGCGCCCGATCGCACCCGCAACCATCGCCTCGACCTCGTCGCGCCGGCCGACATCGGCGCGCGCGAATCCGACCTCGGTGCCGAAGTCGCGGCCGATCTCGCCGGCCGTGCGCTCGAGCGCATCGGCGTCGATGTCGGCCAGCCACAGCGCCGCGCCTTCGGCTGCGAAGCGCCGCGCCAGGCCGCGGCCGATGCCGGCGGCGGCGCCGGTCACGAGGGCGGCGCGATCTCTCAGTTTCATGTCGGCTCTCCTTCGGTCTGCCGTGACGACGCGCGCACTGGCGGAGCCCGCAGCCGTGTCTCGTGCGGCACGGCGGCGTTCGCCGCTGCGGCCGGCCGCGCCGCGCTGCCGCAACGCGATTCGAGCCTGCGCGGGCTCTGAGGTGTTTGCTCTACAGCAACTGCGTAACCTTCGCTTCGTCCGCACTCGAAGCGCTGCATCCGAACCGATCGCAGCAACCGGTGCAGGCCATACCGCAAAGCGATCAACCCCCCACCTCCGAGGAACCACGTCATGAAGGCCAAGAAGTCCGCCGCCCCCAGCAACCCGTCCGCCGCGCTGCGCGCCGAGACCCAGGAACTCGTCGCCAACCTGAAGAACAAGGTGCGCGAGTCGACCCGCAACTCGATGCTCGCGATGATCGGCGCGATCGCCTGCGCGTCGAAGGCGCGCGAGGAGCGCATGGCCAAGTTCATCGCCGAAGGCAAGCGCGTCGAGCCCAAGATCAAGAAGACCGTCGAAGGCCTGAAGGCCAAGCTCGACGTCAAGGGCCGGCTGGGCACGGCGCAGTCGGCCTGAGGCCTGCGCCCACGGGGCGCGGCGCGCCTGCCTCGCGCAGCGCGGCCGCGCAGGCGCTCAATCCGGCCCGCACGCCCTGTCGTCGCGGGCCGGTTTCCATTGCGCGCGCAGCACCTTCTTGTCGACCTTGTTCGAAGCATTGACCGGCAGCGCGTCGAGCAGGCGCAGGTGGCGCGGCACCTTGTAGTTCGACATGTGCGCGCGCGCCCAGGCGATCAGCTCGGCTTCGCCGAGCTGCGTGCCGGCACGCAGCACCGCCCAGGCGCAGCCGACCTCGCCCAGGCGTTCGTCGGGCACGCCGATCACCGCCACCTGCGCCAGCGCCGGATGCGGGGCCAGCAGGCGCTCGACCTCGGCCGGGTAGACGTTGAAGCCGCCGCTGATGTACATGTCCTTGAGGCGGTCGGTGATGCGCAGGTAGCCGCGCGCGTCGAGCACGCCGACGTCGCCGGTGTGCAGCCAGCCCTCGGCGTCGATCGCCTCGCGCGTGGCCGCCTCGTCCTCGAAGTAGCCCTGCATCACGTGGTAGCCGCGCAGCAGCACCTCGCCGGGCTCGCCGGCGGGCAGGCTGCGGCCGGCGGCGTCGGCGCAGCGCAGCTCGGTGCCGGGCAGCGCCTTGCCGCAGGTGCTGGCGATCGTCAGCACGTCGTCGGACGGATCGCACACCGTCGCGCAGCCGCCGCATTCGGTCAGGCCGTAGGCGGTGGTGACGTTGCGGATGCCGAGCTCCTCGCGCATGCGCGTGATCAGCACCGGCGGCACGCTCGCCGCGCCGGTGACGGCGCTGCGCAGCGACGACAGGTCGAATTCGCGCAGCCGCGGGTGCGCCAGCATCGACAGGTACAGCGTCGGCGGCCCGGGCAGGAAGCTGATGCGCTCGCGCTCGATGCGCGCCAGCACCGACTCGGCGTCGAACACCTGGTGCGGGTAGACGGTGGCGCCGCGGATGAAGGCCGCCACCCAGCCGGCCTTGTAGCCGAAGCTGTGGAAGAACGGGTTGATGACGAGGTAGCGGTCGCCTTCGCCCAGGCCGACCACGCGCGACCACTCGGTGAAGGCGCGGATCATCGGCCCGTGCGCACCCAGCACTCCCTTGGGCCGCCCGGTGGTGCCCGAGGTGAACATCAGGTCGGCGGTGCTGTCGGCGCGCAGCGCGCGTTCGCGCTCGTGCACGCGCTGCGGCTCGACGCTCGCGCCGGCTTGCAGGAATCCGGCCCAGCCGATCTCGCCGTGCGTCGCGCGGCCTGCGCCGCGCAGCACGACCACGCGCTCGAGCGCGGGCGGGCGCTCGGCGTCGAGTTGAGCCGGCACATACTGGCCGAGGAAATCGCCGATGCAAAAGAGCAGCCGGGCGCGGCAGCGCGCGAGGATCTCGCCCGCCTCGGCGCCCTTCATGCGCGTGTTGATCGGCACCAGCACGGCGCCGGCGCTGTGGATCGCGGCCGCGGCGACGATCCACTCGCCGATGTTGGGCGCCCAGATCGCGACCCGATCGCCCGCCTCGATGCCGTGCGCCAGCAGCGCGCGCGCGGCGCGCTCGACCTCCTGGGCCAGGCGCGCGTAGGACAGTGCCGCGCCCTCTTCGTCGACGATCGCGGCGCGCTCGGGCCAGCGCTGCACGGCGCGGCGCAGCGCCTGGGGCACGGTCTGCGGCGCGTCGTCCAGCGCCTGGGGCGGCGGCGCGCCGTTCATGAGCGTGCGCGCTTCAGAGGCTCTCACAGCCCCATGCCGAGGATCGCATAGTCGACCCGGATCTCGGCGCCGCTCACATGCGCCGCGTCGTCGCTGGCGAGGAAGAGCACGACGGCGGCCACCTTGTCGGGCGTGCAGGCGCGCCCGGCCTTGTTGCGCTTGGGATCGAACAGCAGGTACTTCGGGTCGACCCCCGGCGCGCTGGCCTGCATCATCGGCGTCCACACGCCGTCGGGGTGGACCGAATTGACCCGGATCGCGTAGCCGCTGTTGCGGCAGTGCAGCGCCGCGCCGCGCGTGAGCGCCGCCACCGCCGCCTTGCTGGCGCTGTAGCCGGGGTAGTCCTGCACCGGCATCCACGACGAGAGCGAAGCGACGTTGACGATCGCGCCGCCGCGCTCCTTGAGCGCGCGCACGCCGTGCTGGCAGCCGAGGAAGACCGATTCGGTGTTGACGCGCAGCAGACGGCGGAAGTCCTCGAGGCTGCCGGTTTCGATGTTGCCCGGGATCAGGATGCCGGCATTGTTGACGAGGATGTCCAGGCCGCCCATGCGCTGCTGCACCGCCTGCATCACCTGCTGCCAGTCGTCGGCACTGGTGACGTCGTGGCGCAGGAAGAGGGCGCTCGCACCGATCTCGGCCGCGGTCGCCGCGCCGGCCGCCTCGTTCAGGTCGGTCAGCACGACGCGCGCGCCCTCGCGCGCCAGGCGCAGCGCGATCTCGCGCCCGAGCCCGCTCGCGGCGCCGGTGACCAGCGCGACCCGGTTGTCCACACGTCCCATCGCAGGCTCCTTCGTCGGCGCGTTCATCCGCCTTGCAGCAAGTCGGTGCGCTCGAGCGCGATCGGCTTGCCGACCATCTGCGCGACGGCGCGAAATGCGAACGTGAGGGCCGGGCCGATCGTCGCGCCCGCGCCCGGATACGAGGGCCCCATCACCGAGGCCGCGTTGTTGCCGACGCAGTACAGGCCCTCGATCGGGCGGCCTTGCGCGTCGAGCACGCGTGCGTCGCGGTCGGTCACCAGGCCGCCCTTGGTGCCGATGTCGCCCGGGTAGAGCTTCATCGCGTAGAAGGGCGGCTTGGCGATCGGCGCCAGGTTCGGGTTGGGCCGCACGGTCGGGTCGCCGTAGTAGCGGTCGAAGGCGTTGCCGCCGCGGTCGAACTCGACATCCTTGCCGCTGCGTGCGTACTCGCCCATCCGGGCCGCGCTCGCGGCCAGGCCCTTGGCGTCGACGCCGATCTGCGCGGCCAGCGCGTCGAGCGTGTCGGCCTTCCAGTACACCGTGCCCAGCCAGCGCGGCGAGAGCTTGCGGTCGGGGATCGCCGAGGCCGGCATCAGCGGCCCGATCGGGTACTGGCGGCGGAAGTCGGCATCGAAGACGACCCACGACGGCACCGCGCTGCCGGTCGCGGCGTGGTTGGCCATCATCGCCTGCTGGAACTCGAGGTACGGCGCCGATTCGTCGACGAAGCGCTCGCCGCGCGCATTGACGACCATGCAGCCGGGCATCGAGCGCTCGACGAAGATGCCGCGGAACTTCTTCTCCTTGGGCACTTCCAGGGTCGGCACGCCCCAGGCGTGCTCCATCAGCGCCAGCGCGCCGCCCACCTCGGCGCCGGCGCGGATCGCGTCGCCGCTGTTGCACGCCGGCGGCGTCGCCGCCCAGGCCTCGTTGGTCGGCTGCGGCAGGTATTGCTCGCGCATCTGCTGGTTGCGCTCGAAGCCGCCGGCGGCCAGCAGCACCCCCTTGCGCGCGCGCACCGTCACCGGCTTGCCCTCGCGCTCGACCCGCACGCCGGCCACGCGCGCGCCGTCCATGACCAGCGAGCGCAGCGGCGTGTTCAGCCAGATCGGCACCTGGCGTTGGCGCAGGGCGTGAAACAGCCCCGCCGCCAGCGCCTGCCCGCCGGTGAGGCGGCGGTCCTTGCGCGTGCGGCTGCGCCAGGGGTAGTCGAGGAAGTAGCGCAGCAAGATCCACAGCAGCATGAGCTTGCCCTTGGTCTCGCGCGCGAGGAAGGAATGCGCCTCGAGCGCCGTCATCTGCATGCGCCCGAGCACGAGCTGGCCCGGATTCGTCGGCCGCATCTGGTCCAGCGCCTCGAGGCCGAGCTTGCGCGCGTTGAACGGCAGCGCTTCCATCGTGCGGCCGCCGGGCAGCGCATCGGCGACGGTCGGGTAGTAGTCGGAGTACTTCGGCACGCAGCAGTACGGCACGCCGATCTGGCCCAGGTAGCGCGCCATCTGGCGCGCCGTTTCGACGTAGGCGAGCACGCGGTCGTCGCTGGCCAGCCCGCGCACGCAGCGCTTCATGTAGCGGAAGGCGCCGTCGACGCTGTCGCGCAGGCCGGCGCGCGGCATGTCGTCGTTGCAGGGCACCCAGAGCGCGCCGCCGGAGGTGGCGGTGGTGCCGCCGACGAGTTCGGCCTTCTCGACCAGCAGCACCGACAGGCCCTCGTCGGCGGCGCGTACCGCCCCGAGCAGGCCGCCGCCGCCGGAGCCGACGACCACCACATCGAACTCTTGTTCCATCTCGTCTCCCGAAGCGACGGCGAACCGCCCGTGCGCAACGCGCAACCCCTCGCGCCCGCCGCTGCGTCGAGCGCGCAGGAGCGCGGCCCCGCGTACACCCGACGCCGGGCCATGGCGCGAGTCTGCGGCAGCCGCCGACCTGCAGCGTAGTCCTTACAGACGATGCCGGCGCCGGGCGCTCGGCAAGGATCCGGGGCGTCACCCGCGGCGCGTCCGCGCGGGGCGCATCCCATTCGCAGCGGCCGGCCACGCGCGCCGGGAATCACCCATGGAAAAGTTCCAGATGTTCATCGGCGGCCGTTTTGTCGACGCCGCCGGCGGCAAGACGATGACGGTGTCCGACCCGGGCAACGGCGAAGTGTTCGCCGAAGTGCCCTGCGGCGACGAGCGCGACGTCGACGCGGCCGTCGCCGCGGCGCGCGCCGCCTTCGACAGCGGCGTGTGGAGCGCGCGCTCGCCCAACGAGCGCGCCCAAATCCTGATCCAGTTCGCCGATCTGATCGAGGCCAACACCGGCCGCATCGCGATGGCCGACGCGCGCAGCAACGGCGCGACCCTGTCGTACGTCGGCGGCGGCCTGTGGGCGGCGGCGAATTCGCTGCGCAACCTCGCCTGGTACGCGGCGCACAAGTTCGCGTGGGAGGAGCAGATCCCGGTCTCGGGCTCGGTCTACGCGCACGGCACCCACCTGATCCGGCGCGAGCCGATCGGCGTGTGCGCGGCGATCGCGCCCTGGAACACGCCGCACATGATGGCGCCGTGGAAGATCGCGCATGCGCTGGCCACCGGCAACACGCTGGTGCTCAAGCCCGCATCGTCGACGCCGCTGTCGGCGCTGATCATGGCCGGCCTGGCGCAGCAGGCCGGCCTGCCCGACGGCGTGCTCAACGTCGTCACCGGCCCCGGCGGCGCGGTGGGCGAGGCGCTGTGCGTGCACCCGCAGGTCGACAAGATCTCGCTCACCGGCAGCAGCGAGGTCGGCAAGCGCATCATGGCGCAGGCCGGACAGCAGCTGAAGCAGGTCTCGCTCGAGCTGGGCGGCAAGTCGGCCAACATCGTGCTCGACGACGCCGACATCGACGTCGCCGTCGACGGCGCGATCGCGGGCAACTTCTCCAACTGCGGCCAGGTCTGCATCTCGGGCTCGCGGCTGCTGCTGGCGCGGCGCATCTACGACGAATTCCTGGCCAAGCTCGCGCGCCGGCTGGGCGCGCTCGAGGTCGGCTACCAGCTGATGCCCGGCACCCGCATGGGCCCGCTGGCCAGCGCGCGCCAGCTCGCGACGGTGCAGGAGTACGTCGCGATCGGCCAGCGCGAGGGCGCGCGCCTGCTCGCCGGCGGCGCGCGCATCACGCTGCCCGGCCTCGAGGGCGGCCTGTACTTCCAGCCGACCGTCTTCGCCGACGTGACGCCGAAGATGCGCATCGCGCAGGAGGAGATCTTCGGCCCGGTGCTGGTGGTGATCCCGTTCGACAGCGACGACGAGGCGGTGGCGATCGCCAACGACAGCCGCTACGGGCTGGCCGGCGCGGTGTGGTCGCGCGACATCCGGCGCGCCCGCCGCATCGCCGAGCGCGTGCGCACCGGCACGATGTGGATCAACGAAGTGCAGGTGATCTCCGACTTCGCGCCCTTCGGCGGCTACGGCGACAGCGGCATGGGGCGCGAGTTCGGCGACGAGGGCCTGAAGGCCTACACCCAGAGCAAGATGATCTACATCTCGAACGAGGGGTCGTCGAACCGGGGCACCTTCAGCAACCTGCTGCCGCAGACGCCGGGCGAGAACTTCGGCTATTACCAGCCGACCAAGATCATCTCGGGGCCGAAGTCGGTGGCCTCGGTCTACAACGAGCTGCGCCGGCTCGGCGCCCGGCGCGCCGTCGTCATCACCGACCAGGGCGTGCGCAGCGCCGGTCTGGCCGACATCGTGCAGCGCGCCGCGGGCGAGCGCTGCGTCGGCGTCTTCGACGGCGTCGTGCCCGACCCGACCTACGAATGCGTCGACGCCGCACTCGCCTACTGCCGCCAGGTCGGCGCCGACGCGCTGATCAGCCTGGGCGGCGGCAGCTCGATCGACGCGGCCAAGCTCACCCAGGTGGCGCTCACCAACGGCGGCTCGGCGATCGAGAACATGGGGCTGATGCGGCTGGCCGAGCCGCAGCTGCCGCACATCGCCATCCCGACCACGCACGGCACGGGCAGCGAAGTGACGATCGGCGCCGTGATCACGAACAGCCGGCTGCACCGCAAGTTCTTCCTCGCCGACCCGAACGTGATCCCGACCGTCGCCATCCTCGACGCGACGCTCGTCACCGGCCTGCCCAGGTCGATCACCGTCGGCACCGGGCTGGATGCGCTCACGCATGCGATCGAGGGCGTGGTGACGCCGGGCGCCAACCCGCTGACGACGGCGCTCGGGCTGCAGGCGATCCGCCTCGTTGCCGCCAACCTGCCGCGCGTGGTCGCGCAACCCGACGACCTGGCGGCGCGCCAGAGCATGCTCGTCGCCTCGACCATGGCCGGCATCGCGCTCGGGCCCGGGCTGGGCATCGCGCACGCCTTCGCGCACACGGTGGGCACGCTGTTCGGCATCCACCACGGCACCGGCTGCGGCATCGGCCTGCTGCAGGCCATGCGCTTCAACCGCGAGCACGCGGCCAAGGCGCTGGCCGAAGTCGCGCGCGCGCTCGGCGTCGACACCCGGGGCAAGAGCGACCTCGAGGCCGCCGACGCCGCTGCCGACGCGGTCGAGGCGCTGATGAAGAGCATCGGCGCGCCGCTGCGGCTGAGCGATCTCGGGCTGCCGCGCGAGCAGCTGATGGGCCGGATGGCCGAGATCATCGGCGGCACGATGAGCGATCTGAACTGCGGCTCGAACCCGCGCCCGGTCAACGATCCGCAGGCGGTCGCGGCGCTGGTCGCCGCTGCGATCTGATCAGGCGGGCCAGATCGGCTCGCCGGCGCGCAGCGTCAGGCGCACCTCGACCGCCGCGAAGTCGGCGGCGAGGGTGCGCCGGCTGCGGTCGATGACGCACAGGTCGGCAGCGGCGCCGACCGCGAGCGGCGGCGCGCCATCGCCGGGGCGCAGCGGATCGCCCATGAACAGAGCGAGCGCCTGCGCCGGCGCGAGTGCCTCGGCCGGTGCCAGCGCGACCCCGGCGCGGCTGCGCCGCCGCACGGCGGCGGCCATCGCGCGCCAGGGATCGGGCTCGCCATGGGGCGCATCGGTGCCGGCGGCGAGCGCGATGCCGGCGTCGACGAAGCCGCGCGCGCGGTACAGCTCGCCGATCTCCGCCGCCGGCAGCTCGGCCAGATAGGCGTCGCCGCGCTCGAAGACGAAGTTCGGCTGCGTGACCACGCGCAGCCCCGTCTCGCGCAACAGCGCGAGCAGGGCATCGGGGCACAGCGAGGCGTGCTCGATGCGGTCGCCCGGATGCAGGCCGCTCGCGCGCAGCGCCTCGACCGCGAACACGAGTTCGCTCGGCGTCACGCAGTGGACGGCGACGGCGCGGCCGGCGGCGCGGCTGCGGGCGATCGCAGCGCACAGGTCGTCGAACGTCGGCAGCGCCGCTTCGCGCAGATAGAGCTTGGTCGGGCCGACCTGCAGGCCGGGGCGCGCGGCGACGCCGGCAAGCGCCTCGCCGCCCATCACGAGCACGCGCTGCCGCAGCCGGCCGCTTGCCTGCTGCGCCGCCAGATGCTCGAACTCGCGCCGGCCGTTGCCCGGGCTGGCGTCGGTGACGCCGGTGACGCCGCGCCGCGCCAGCGCCAGGCTGGCCGCTTGCAGGTCGGGCAGCGCGCCGCCCAGCCGCGCGCGCAGCCAGTCGTCGCCGCCGTACAGGCGCCCGGTCAGGCGCCCGTCGCGGCGCTCGAAGGGGTCGTCGCCCGGGCCGTCGCGCAGGCCCAGCCGCGCCAGCGCGCAGGAGTCGAACACCCACAGCTGGCCGCTGCGGTGCTGGACGCGCACCGGCGCGGCAGCGCCCACCGCATCGAGCCAGTCGCGGTCGATGTCGCCCGCGACCGATGCGTGATAGCCGACGCCGCGTATCCAGCCGTCGGCGGGCGCGGCCGCGCGCAGGGCCGCGGCCAGCGTGCCGGCGTCGCCGTGCTGCGGCGGTCCGCAGGGCACCGATGCCAGCGCGGCGGCCAGCGCAAGCAGGTGCAGATGGTGGTCGTGCAGCCCCGGCAGGACCGCGGCGCCGGCGGCGTCGAACACCGTTTCGCCGGCCAGCGGCCGCAGCGCGGGCGCGATGGCGACGATGCGCTCGCCCGCGGTGCGGAGCGCGAGCTCGCCGCGCCCGTCGCCCGCATCCGCGCGCGCGATCAGCATCCGAGCTCGCCCAGCACCTCGACGTTGTCCGCGCCGAGCGCGCGCGCCTGCCCCGGCGAGGGCGGGGCGGTGGGGGCGGCGGCACCGGCGCGCTGCCCGATCGCGCTCCAGCGCTGCCAGCGTGCGACCAGCGCCTCGCGTTCGGCGGGCAGCTCCCAGCGCGCGCAATGCGCGACGACTTCGTGCAGCGCCAGCGCGATCAGGCTGCCGCCGCCGGCCACGAAGTCGCTCCAGGCGGCGAGCGCCGCGTGCAGCCCGGTGAGCGGGTCGGCGACGGCGTCGGCGCAGAACGCCCATTCGCCGCTCACCGCCTCGAGCAGTGCCGACAGCCCGCCGCCGACGCCGGCGTCGTCGCCGAAGGCGGTCCAGTTCGCGCCCGGCTCGTCGCGCCCGTGGCCGCTGATGCTCACCCAGGTCAGGCCGGGCCGCTCGGCCAGGAGCTGCTCGGCGTCGATGCCGAGCTGGCGCAGCGCGCGCGCGCGCGCCGATTCGACCACGATGTCGGCGCGCAGCAGCAGCGCACGCAGCCGCGCCCGCTCGCCCGCTCTTGCAAAGTCGAGCGCGACGCTTGCCTTGCCGGCGTTCATGCGGTCGTAGAAGGCGGCGGCGCCGGCGCGCGCGCCGTCGGGGCGGGCCAGGCTCTCGACCTTGACGACGCGCGCGCCGAGCTGGCGCAGCAGCTGCGCGCACAAGGGCCCGGCCCACAGCGACGAGAGGTCGACGACGAGCGGGCGCCGCTTCGGGTCGCGGTCGACGCGCTCGCCGCAGCGCTGCACCCGGCACCAGCCGCGGCCTGCGCCCGGGGGCTGCGCTGCGGCCACCGGCAGCCCGAGCAGGCGCGCGCGTTCGAGCAGCGGCTCGGTCGCGCCGCCGCGCAGGGCATGCGCCAGCTCGTCCCAGTCGCGCGCCGCGCGCCCGTCGAGCCAGGCCGCCAGCGCATCCCAGTCTTCGCGGCGTGCCAGGTTCACCGCCAGCATGCCGTCGCCGCTGGCCAGCAGGCGGCAGCTGCCGCCGGCCGAGACCGTGCCGTTGCGCCGCAGCCCGAGCAGCGCGGCGCGCTCGGCGAGCCGCGCCGCACCTTGCCGCTCGGCCTGCGGCAGCTCGGCGCCGAGCGCCGCCAGCGCCTTGACGACGCCGTCGGCGCAGGCCGCCAGCGGCGCGGGGATCATGCGCGGCGGCCCGCTGCGCGAGCCGGTGAGCGCCATCAGCCCGTGGCGGGCCCAGCCGAGCGCCGGATGTTCGTCGCGGCGGCCCTCGCGCCGGTGCACGCGCGCGCCGAGCGATTCCAGCAGTGCCGCGGCGCAACGGCTGGCGACGCCGTCGCCGCGCAACGCGACCGCGCGGGCCGCCAGCGGCGTGGCGTCGAGCGCGGGCGCTGCGCTCATCGGGCTCTCAGGACGAGAACTCGTCCCTCAGCACGCGGCGCAGGATCTTGCCCATCTCGTTGTGCGGCAGCTCGGCGCGAAAGCGCAGCTGCGCCGGCACGCGCGAGGAGCGCAGCCGCTGGCGCACCCAGTCCTGCAGCTCGGCCACGCTCGGGCTGGCGCCCGCGGCGGCGACGACGACGGCGCCGACCGCCTCGCCCCATTGCGTGTCGGGCACCGCGACCACGGCGACGTCGGCCACGCCCGGGTGCAGCCGCAGCACGTCTTCGACTTCGCCCGGCGAGATGTTCTCGCCGCCGCGCACGATCACGTCGTCGGCACGGCCGTCGAGGTACAGGAAGCCGTAGCGATCGAGCGAGCCGCGGTCGCGCGTCGAGAACCAGCCGTTGGCGTCGAGCAGGCTGCCCGCGCCGAGGTACTCGCCCGCGACCTGCGGGCCGCGCACGTAGACGTCGCCGACCTCGTCCGCCTGGAGGGCCTGGCCTTCGGCGCCGCGGATCTCGATCTCGACCGAACCGATCGGCTTGCCCACCGAATGCAGGCGCCGGCGCACTTCGGGGTCCTGGGCGCCGAAGCCGGTGCGGTGTTCGTCCGGGCCGAGCAGTGCGATCGTCGAGCTGGTTTCGGTGAGCCCGTAGGCGTT
Organism: Rubrivivax sp.; assembly: GCA_046348125.1. Lineage (GTDB taxonomy): Bacteria > Pseudomonadota > Gammaproteobacteria > Burkholderiales > Burkholderiaceae_C > Rubrivivax. The sequence goes on along the minus strand of JAXMEV010000002.1, from coordinate 160,517 downwards.
GGTGAAGTCCACCTGCGGCCACAGCTGCATCGCACGCTCGATCACCGGCGCCGGCATCTTGCCGCCGCCGTAGGCCAGCGCCCGCAGTGCGGGCAGCGCGCCGGGCGCGCCGTCGCGGTCGATGCACTCGACCACGCGCGCCAGCATCGTCGGCACGACGAAGGCCTGCGTCACCCGCTCGCCGCGGGCCAGCTCGAGCCAGGCGCGGCCGTCGAAGTTCGCCAGTTGCACCATGCGCCGGCAGGCGTAGGTCGAGCTCAGCACCGCCGAGATGCCGGCGATGTGATACGGCGGCACCGCCACCAGCGCCGCTTCCTCCTCGCCGGCGCCGCCGAACTCGACCGTGCCGAGGATGTAGCTCATCAGGTTTTCGTGCCGCAGCAGCGCCGCCTTGGGCGCGCCGGTGGTGCCGCTGGTGAACAGCTGCACGGCCACCGCCGAGGGGTCGGCCTGTGCGTCGTGGGGCTCGCCCGCGTCGGCCAGCGCCAGGAACTCGTCGCGGCCGACGACGCGCACGCCGGCCGGCACCTCGACCGCGGCCAGCAGCTGCCGATCGGCGACGAGAAACGCCGGCGCGATGCGCGCCAGGAGCGCGCCGATCTCGCCCGCGGTGAGCCGGAAGTTGAGCGGCACATAGGGCAGCCCGGCGTAGGCCGCCGCATACAGCGCCACCGGCGCGGCGACGCTGTTGACGTCGAGCAGGCCGACGTAGGCGCAGCCGCTGGCCGCGATCGCGCCGGCGGCGTGCCGGGCCGCGCGCAGCAGCTGCGCATAGCTGAGCGCGCGCCCGTCGCAGCTCACCGCGATGCGGTCGGGATGGCATTCGGCCGCCATCTCCAGGGTCATCACGATGTTCATGCCGATCCTCGCGCTGCGGCCTTCTCAATCCGACGAGGGCAGCGCCTTGGCCTGCTTGACCGCGAGCGTCTCGCCGTCCAGGGTCAGCGTGCCCTTGCCGCCCTTGGTGCAGAGGAATTCGAAGCGCTGCTGGGCGTCGGCGTAGCGCTTGCCGATCAGCGTGCCTTGCGCCTGCGCGGCGTCGAGCGCGGCGCCTTCGGGGCGCGCGCCGGCCAGCGCCAGCATCTCGGCGCCGCCGCAGCACAGGCGGTAGTCGCCGGCTGCGGCGCGCACGACCATGATTTCGGTATCGCACACCGCGCTCTTCAGGCGCGAACCGGCTTTGAGGGTGCTCATCGGGCCTCCAGGGGAATGCGTTTGCGGCCAGGCCGCGCGCCGCCGGCTGCACCGGCGACGGCGCGATTCTGGAGGCCGGCGCATCCCGATTCAATGCCCGCGCCGCGGCTGACCCGAATTGCGCCCGGATAGGCCGCATCAGAATTGACGCCCGGCTGCGGGCGGCAACGATTGCCCTATGCTGAACGGGCACGGCGCCGCCTGCGGCCGGCGCTTGCCGCTGCCCCTCGGACCCAACACGACCCGCCCATCGCCATGCAAGACGCCCTTCCTCCGCCGCTCGCCGGTCTGCGCGTGATCGAAAGCGCGATCCTGGCGCCGGCCGCGATCACGACCGCCTTCGCCGACCTGGGCGCCGAAGTGGTGAAGGTGGAGACGCCGGCGGGCGACTACATCCGCGAGATGACCTGGCCCATCATCGAGGGCGTCTCGCTGATGCACTACCACCTCAACCGCGGCAAGAAGAGCATCGCGCTCGACCTGAAGAACGAGGCCGCGCGCGAGGTCTACCGCGACCTGGTGCGCGGCGCCGACGTCGTCATCGAGGGCTCCAAGCCGGGCGCGCTCGCGCGCTGGGGCCTGGGCTACGACGACCTGCGTGCGGTCAACCCGAAGATCGTCTTCTGCACCATCTCCGGCTACGGCACGACCGGCCCGTACAAGGACATGCCCTCGCACGGCATCGCCTACGACACCTGGTCGGGGGTGGTCAAGCCGGCGTACGACGAGCAGGGCTTCTGCCATATCGCCGAGCACGTGGCGATCGGCATCGGCGCGGCGCCGCTGTACGGCGGGCTGGCGGTGCTGGCCGGCGTGCTGCGCGCGCGCGCCACCGGCCATGGCTGCTTTCTCGACCTGGCACAGAGCGATGCCTCGGCCGCCTTCGACTGGTACCGCAGCGAGAGCCACATGGCCTACGCGCGGCCCGAGAGCGTCGTCACCGGCAACAAGTCCGACAACTACGTGCGCCGCCCGGTGGCCACCGCCGGCATGCGCGAGGGCGTGCGCTACCAGCTCTACGAATCGAGCGACGGGCATGTGCTGTTCATGGCCTCGGAGCAGAGCCTGTGGAAGAACTTCTGCGCCGGCGTCGGGCGCATGGACCTGTTCGAGCGCTGGCCGGGCTCCAAGTACGCCGACCACGCGCGCGGCAACACCGAGCTGCGCACCATCCTGCGCGACATCTTCCGCACGCGCACGACGCGCGCATGGCTCGCCTTCGGCATCGAGTGCAACACGCCGATCGCACCGGTGAACACGCCCGCCAACCTCGTCGACGACCCGCAGTTCAAGGCGCGCTTCCGCGTCCTGCCGCACGAACGGCACGGCGCCGACATGATCGGCTTTCCGGTCAAGTTCGTCGGCGAGCCCGAGCTCGTGCCGAGCAAGGCGCCCACCGTCGGCGAGCATGCCGACGAGGTGCTCGGCCGCATCCTCGGCTACGACGCCGCGCGCATCGCCGCGCTGCGCAGCGGCGGCGCGCTCGGCTGACCTGCGCCGATGACACTCGATCGACCGCATCCGATACCCCGGCGCGGGCGGCCGGCCGCCCGCCCGCGCCGAGAATCGGCCGCGAGCCCGTGACGCCATGCATCGAGCGCGATTCATGCCTTCACGGGCTCTGACGCAAAGCCGCCGCCCGGCGCGTGCCGGCGCCCGCCCCACCCAACCGGAGTGACCCGCAAGTGAACAGTCCGCTGCACACGCCGCTGTGCGACAAGCTCGGCATCGAATACCCGGTCGTCGCCTTCACCCACTGCAAGGACGTCGCGGTCGCCGTCATCAACGCGGGCGGCTTCTCGGTGCTGGGCGAGGCGCTGCACACGCCCGACGAGATCGCCGCCGACATCCGCTGGATCCGCGAGCGCGTCGGCGGCAAGCCCTTCGGCATCGACCTCGTGCTGCCCTCCACCGTGCCCGAGGAGAAGACGGTCGAGGAGCTGCTGGCGATGATCCCGCCCGAGCATCGCGCGTTCGAGCAGATGATCAAGCACAAGTACAACGTGCCCGAGCCGAAGATCGCGCCCAACATCCACCACTGGGGCGGGCTCGACCAGAAGCGCGCGCTCGCGCAGCTCGACGTCATCTTCGACGAACGGGTGCCGGTCTTCGCCTCCGGGCTCGGCTCGCCGGCGTTCCTGCTCGAGCGCGCGCATCAGCTCGGCATGCAGGTCTGGGGCCTGGTCGGCAAGCCCAAGCAGGCCAAGCGCCAGCTCCAGGCCGGCACCGACGTCATCATCGCGCAGGGCTACGACGCCGCCGGCCACACCGGCAACATCGGCACCTTCTCGATCGTGCCGCAGGTGGTCGACGCGGCGCGCGGCACCGGCGTGCCGGTGATCGCCGCCGGCGGCGTCACCACCGGGCGCCATCTCGCCGCCGCGCTGGCGCTGGGCGCCGACGGCGTGTGGACCGGCTCGCTGTGGCTGACCTCGCGCGAGTCCGACGTCAACATGCCGCTCAAGGAGCGGCTGCTCGAAGCCGAGACCGACGACACCGTCTACTCCGACTGCATCTCGGGCTACACGATGCGCACCACGCGCAGCCCGTGGCACGACGAGTGGGGCGGCAAGGGCGCGCCCGAGATCCTCAAGCCGCCGTTGCAGATGATCCTGTCGTCGAACTACATCCAGGGCTCGCTCGACTACCAGCGCAAGGATCTGATGACCGAGGCCGCCGGCCAGGGCATCCACTACGTGACCGAGATGAAGCCGGCGCGCCAGATCCTGTCCGACATCGTCGAGGAGGCGCTCGATGTCTTCGACCGCTTCTGCGGCTGAACCCGTTTACCGAAGCGGCTTCAACGCGGCGCTGCGCGGCCTGCGCGTCGCGTGCGACGGCGGCGGCCCGATCGCCGGCACGCACCTGGCGGGCCGCCAGTCGTTCGCCGGCACGCTCACCGGCGACTACCGCGACTTCGGCCCCTACCCCTGGCGCTGGTACCTGCTGAGCGCGCTGACGCACAAGCCCGAGACCTATGCGCACGAGGCGGTGTGGTGCGAAGCCGAGAGCCTGGCGGCGCTGGACGGCAGCGACGAGGCGGCGCTGCAGGACCATCTCTACGTTGCGGAGTGAACGATGCGAATCGTGGTTTGCGTGAAGGAAGTGCTCGACCCGGCGGCGGTCAACAATTTCGCGCTCGCCGGCGGGCTGAAGATGGGTGCCGACGGCAAGACGCCCGAGGTGGCCGCGATCCCGCGCCTGATCAACGGCTTCGACGAACAGGCGCTCGAGGCGGCGCTGCGCCTGCGTGACGCCGGCATCGACTGCCGCATCACCGCGGTGACGATCGGCGCCGGCGACGCGCCGGCGATGCTGCGCCAGTGCGCGGCGCTGGGCGCCGACGAGATCGTCGCCATCGACGCCGGTGCGCGCGCGCTCGACGGCGCCGCCGTCGCCGCCGTGCTGCACGCCTACATCACGCGCAGCGGCGGCGCCGACCTCGTGCTGTGCGGGCGCCAGGCCTCCGACGACGACCAGGGCGTGGTGCCGCTGCTGCTGGCCGAGAAGCTCGGCTGCGCGGTGACGACGCTGGCGCGCGACATTCAGTGCGCGGGCGGCGTGCTCACCGTCACCCGCGCCACCCCCGACGGCGACGAGGTCGTGCGCGGCGCGCTGCCGGCGCTGGTGACGGTGAGCAACGAGCTCGGCGCGCCGCGCTTCCCGACCGCGAAGGCCAAGATGGCGGCGCGCAAGATGGCCGCCGAGGCGGTGGCGATCGACTCGCTCGGGCTCGACGCCGCCGCGCTCGAGCCCCGGGTCGTGCTCACGCGCCAGTACGTGCCGCAGATCCAGGGCAACTGCGAGTTCCTGAGCGGCTCGCCCGAGCAGATCGCCCAGGCGCTGATGGAGCGCATCCGCGCCGCCTGAGAGCACAATCGCCGCCTTACGTCGGCCGCGCTGCGTGCGTGCCGGCGCAAGAACACCGACCCGACCCTCAGGACCCAAAGATGACAGATACCCTCGCAGTGATCGGCGGCAGCGGCAACTTGGGCGCCGCGCTCGCGCGCCGTTGGGCCAAGGCCGGCTGTCGCGTCGTCATCGGCTCGCGCGATCCGGCCAAGGCCGCGGCCGCGGCGGCGCGCCTGGCCGCCGAACTCGGCGTCGAAGTCGGCTCCGGCGGCAACCTCGACGCGGCGCGCCAGGCCGGGGTCGTCGTCGTCGCCGTGCCCTTCGCGTCGCAGCTCCAGGTGCTGCAGGAGATCAGGCCCGGACTGGAGGGCAAGGTCGTCATCGACACCACGGTGCCGCTGATGCCGCCCAAGGTGGCGCGCGTGCAGTTGCCGCCCGAAGGCAGTGCGGCGCAGCGGGCGCACAAGCTGCTCGGCGAAGGCGTCAAGCTCGTCTCGGCCTTTCACAACGTCGCCGCGCACCGGCTGGCGACCGACGAAGAGGTCGAATGCGACGTGCTGGTCTTCGGCGACGACCGCGAGGCGCGCGCCGTCGCCGTCGATCTGGCCGGGCGCGCCGGGCTGCGCGGGCTGCACGCCGGCGCGCTCGCCAACGCCGCGGCGGCCGAGGCATTGACCTCGGTGCTGATCTTCGTCAACAAGACCTATCGCGTCGACGGCGCGGGCTTTCGCATCACCGGCAAGCTCGAGATGGACCGCGCGGCCGAGTAGTCGAGCCGCAGCGCAGCGATGTCCGCGACGGTCAGCTTCAGCGCGCTCGCCGGGCTGCCCGAAGTCACCGCGGGCACCGATCTGGCCGAACTCATCGTCGGCGCGGCGGGCCGTGCGGGCCGCGCGCTCGGCGACGACACGATCGTCGTCGTGGCGCAGAAGATCGTCTCCAAGGCCGAAGGCCGCAGCCTGCGGCTGGACAGCGTGACGCCTTCGCCGCGCGCGCTCGAGCTCGCCGGCATTACGGGCAAGGACGCGCGCCTGGTCGAGCTCATCCTGAGCGAGTCGAGCGCGGTGCTGCGCGCCGTGCCCAACGTGCTGGTGGTGCGCCATCGCCTGGGCTGGGTGATGGCCAACGCCGGGATCGACCGCTCCAACGTCCCGGGCAGCCGCAGCGACGAGTGCGTGCTGCTGCTGCCGCTCGAGCCCGAACGTTCGGCGGCGCGCTTGCGCGCGGGCATCCGGCAGCGGGCCGGCGTGCAGCCCGGCGTCGTCATCAGCGACAGCTTCGGCCGCCCCTGGCGCAACGGCGTCGTCAACGTCGCGCTGGCTGCCGCCGGGGTGTCGGCGCTCGTCGATCGACGCGGCGAGATCGACCGCGAGGGACGGCGGCTCGAAGCGACGCTGGTCGCGTTCGCCGATGCGGTGTGCGCCGGCGCCGCGCTCGCGATGGGCGAAGCCGCCGAGGGCACGCCGGTGGTGCTGGCCGAGGGGCTGCTGCCGCGGCGCTGGCCCGAGCGCGACGCGCGCGCGCTGATCCGCCCGCTCGAAGAGGACCTCTTTCAATGAGCGGCGCGGCGCGCGTGCTCGCCGTGTGCGGCGGCGTGGGCGGCGCCAAGCTCGCCGAGGGCCTGCTGCGCACGCTGGCGCCCGATGCGCTGGCCGTCGTCGTCAACACCGGCGACGACTTCGAGCATCTCGGGCTGCGCATCTCGCCCGACGTCGACACCGTGCTGTACACCCTGGCCGGTCTGGCCAACCCCGCCACCGGCTGGGGCCGGCGCGACGAGACCTGGACCTTCATGCAGGCGCTGGGCGCGCTCGGCGGCCCGACCTGGTTCCGGCTCGGCGACGGCGACCTCGCCACCCATGTCGAGCGCACGCGCCGGCTGGCCGCCGGCGAAGCGCTCGGCGCCATCGTCGCCGACTTCGCGCAGCGCCTGGGCATCGCCGCGCGCGTGCTGCCGATGACCGACGGCCGGCTCGCCACCCGCGTCGACACCGACGAGGGCACGCTCGACTTCCAGGACTACTTCGTGCACCGGCAATGCCGCCCGCGCGTGCGCGCCATCCGGTTCGACGGCGCCGCCGCCTGCCGCCCGGCGCCCGCGCTCGCCGCGCTGCTGGCCGCGGGCGCGCCCGAGGCCGTCCTGATCTGCCCTTCCAACCCGTACCTGAGCATCGACCCGATCCTGGCCGTTGCCGGCCTGCGCGCGCTGCTGCGCGCGGCCGGCGCGCCCGTCGTCGCCGTCTCGCCGCTGATCGCCGGCGCCGCCGTCAAGGGGCCGACGGCGAAGATCATGGACGAGCTGGGCCTGCGTGCGGATGCCGCCGAGGTGGCGCGCCACTACGCGGGTCTGATCGACGGCTTCGTGCTCGACCGGCGCGACGAGGCGCTGGCCGCGCAGATCGACGTGCCGGTGTGCATCACCGACACGCTGATGCGCAGCGCCGACGACCGCCGGCGCCTGGCGGCCGAGACGCTGCGCTTCGCGCGCGAACTCGCCGGCCGCGGCGAGCGGGTGCCGCGGTGAACGCGCGCGCCCGGCCGCACCCGGACGCGCCCGCCGGCGCGACCGGCGCCGAGGACAGGGAGGCGCGGCCTTGAGCTGCTGGGCCTTGCTCGCGCTCAAGCCGCCCGGCCAGGGCAAGAGCCGGCTGGCCGGCGTGCTCACGCCGCCCGCGCGCGAGCGCCTGATCGACTCGATGCTCGAGCGCGTCGTCGACACGCTGCATGCCGCGCGCGAGGTGGCCGCGGTGGCCGTCGTCACGCGCGAGCGGCGCGTGCTGCCGGCCGAGCTGCTGGCGCTGCCCGACGCCGGGCTCGGCCTGAACGACGCCGTCGCCGCGGGCGCCCGCACGCTCGCGGCGCTGGGCGCGCGCGAACTGCTCGTGCTGCATCCCGACCTGCCGCTGCTCGCGGCCGGCGAGGTCGACGCGTTCGTGCAGCGCGCGCGCGCCTGCGGCGTGGGCCTGGCGCCCGACCGCCGCGGCAGCGGCACCAACGCCGTGTACCTGGCGCCGCCCGAGGGCTTCGAGTTCGGCTTCGGCCCGGCGAGCTTCGCGCACCATCTGCGTCAGGCGCAGCGCCGCTGCGCGCAGCCGGCCATCGCGCGCGCGCGCGGCTTCGCGTTCGATGTCGACGAACCGGCCGATCTGGCCGCGCTGGCCGCGCTGGCCGACGAACCGGGCGCGCGCAGCGTTCTTGAATTCGACCCACGGAGCTCGACCCCATGGACACCCGGTCCGAAGACCTGCTCGCCCTGGCCCGCAGCGCAACGCGGCTGAGCGACGGGCAACTGCTCGCGCTGGCCGCCGCAGCGCCGCTGCCCGAGCTGCTCGCTGCCGCACAGGCGCTCACGCTGCAGGGGCACGGCCGGAGCGTGGGCTATTCGCGCAAGGTCTTCATCCCGCTCACGCGCCTGTGCCGCGACGCCTGCGGCTACTGCACGTTCGCGACCTCCCCGCGCGCGCTGCCCAGCGCCTACCTCGAGCCCGACGAGGTGCTCGCGATCGCGCAGCAGGGCGCCCGCGCCGGCTGCCGCGAAGCGCTCTTCACGCTCGGCGAGAAGCCCGAGCTGCGCTGGCGCGCCGCGCGCGAGCATCTGCAGCGGCTGGGTTGCGCCGGCACCGTCGACTACATCGCCGCGATGGCCGAGCGCGTGCATCGCGAGACGGGGCTGCTGCCGCACATCAACCCGGGCAACCTGACGCCGGCCGAGCTGGAACGGCTGCGCCCCCAGGCGGTGTCGATGGGCATCATGCTCGAGTCCTCGTCCGAGCGCCTGTGCGAGCGCGGCGGGCCGCACTGGCGCTGCCCCGACAAGCTGCCGGCGGTGCGGCTGGCCACGCTCGAGGCGGCCGGCGCGGCCGCGGTCGCGATGACCAGCGGCATCCTGATCGGCATCGGCGAGACGCGCGCCGAGCGCGTGCATGCCCTGCTCGCGCTGCGCGCGCTGCACGAGCGCCACGGCCACCTGCAGGAAGTGATCGTGCAGAACTTCCGCGCCAAGCCGCGCACGCCGATGGCGCAGGCCCCGGAGCCGACGCTCGAAGACCAGGCCTGGACGATCGCGCTGGCGCGCCTGGTCTTCGGCCCGACGATGTCGATCCAGGCGCCGCCCAACCTGCGCCCCGGCGAGCTCGAGCCGCTGCTGCGCGCCGGCGTCAACGACTGGGGCGGCATCTCGCCGGTGACGATCGACCACGTGAACCCCGAAGCCGCCTGGCCGCAGATCGCGCAGCTCGCCGAAGACACGCGCGCCTGCGGTCGCGAGCTGGTCGAACGCCTGGCGCTGGTGCCGGCCTACGCGCGCCAAGCCGCGCGCTGGACCGCGCCGGCGATGGCCACCGCCGTGCGCCGCCTGGCCGACGCCGACGGCTTCGCGCGTCCGGACGCCTGGAGCCCGGGCACCGGCATGGCGCTGCCGGCCGCGCTGCCGGCGCTGCTGGCGAGCCGGCAGCGCCAGAGCGCCTCGCCCGAAGTGGCTGCGCTGCTCGCGCGCGCCGGCGCCGGCGAGGCGCTCGACGAAGCCGGCCTCGTGCGGCTATTCGCTGCCCGCGACGCCGACTTCGCCGCCGTCGTGCGCGCCGCCGACGCGCTGCGCGCCGAGGTCGTCGGCCAGGACGTCAGCTTCGTGCGCAACTGCAACATCAACTACACGAACATCTGCCAGCACCGCTGCGGCTTTTGCGCCTTCGCCAAAGGGCGCAGCGCGGCGAGCCTGCGCGGCCCCGGCTACCGGCTCGACGCGGCCCAGGTCGTGCAGCGCGCCGAGGAGGCCTGGGCGCGCGGCGCACGCGAGGTCTGCATGCAAGGCGGCATCCACCCGCACTACACCGGCGAGACCTACCTCGAGCTGGTGCGGGCGGTGAAGGCGGCGCTGCCGGGCATGCACGTGCACGCGTTCTCGCCTCTCGAGGTGCTGCACGGCGCGACGACGCTGGGCCTGACGACGGCCGACTTCCTGGCGCGGCTGCGCGACGCCGGCCTGGGCACGCTGCCGGGCACCGCGGCCGAGATCCTCGACGACGAGGTGCGCGCGCTGATCTGCCCCGACAAGCTCGACACCGCGCAGTGGCTGGGCGTGATGCGCGACGCCCACCGCGCCGGCCTCCGCAGCACGGCGACCATCATGTTCGGCCACGTCGACGAGCCGCGCCACTGGGCGCGTCACCTGCTGCGCATCCGCCGCCTGCAGGCCGAGACCGGCGGCTTCACCGAGTTCGTGCCGCTGCCCTTCGTGCACATGGAGTCGCCGCTATGGCACAAGGGGCTGGCGCGCTCGGGCCCGACGCTGCGCGAGACGGTGCTGATGCACGCGCTGGCGCGCCTGGCGCTGCACCCGCTGGTGCCGAACGTGCAGACTTCGTGGGTGAAGATGGGCCGTGAAGGCGCCGCGCTGTGTCTGGCCGCCGGTGCCAACGATCTGGGCGGCACATTGATGTACGAATCGATCACGCGCGCGGCCGGCGGCACCCATGGGCAGCTGATGGACGAAGCCGATCTGCGCGCCGTCGCTGATGCCGTGGCGCGCCCACTGGTCGAGCGCACGACGCTGTATGCGCGCGTGGCGGCGGGCACGCGGACGGACGGGGCACGCACGCGGCCGGCGCGCGCGCTGGAGGAGGCGACGCTGGCGCGCTGATGCGGTTTCGCATTCGACACGCGAACGGCGTTGCTTCGCCTTGCCGCGCGCCCTAAGACACGCTCCTACGCGGGCACGATCGATATCTTCACGGGCGCTTCAGCCGCCGCCTGCGGCGTCTTCGGACGCCGGCGCGGCGTGCGGCAGGCGCAGCGCCAGCACCAGCGCCAGCGCAATGAGCGCGGCCAGCACCCAGCCCACGCTGGCGAGCGCCGCGTCGAGCCCTTCGGCGCTGGCGCGCCGCACCAGCTCGGCGCCGTCGACGCCCGCGCCCGCCAGGCGCTGGGCGAGCTCTGCCGGCAGCGCGCGCGCACGCCCGCCGGCGGCCAGCGCGAGGTGCTCGAGCGTCGCGGCGTCGAGGCCGAGCGACTCGGTCTGACGCAGGATCGACGCGCGCGCCTGCAGCGCGAGCGTGGCGCCGAACACCGCCAGCGCCGTCGACGAGCCGGTCGGGTTGCCGAGATCGCGAAACATGCTGAACATGCCGGTGCCGGCGCCCATCTTGTGCGGCGGCACGGCGCCGAAGGCGATCTTCATCACCGCCGGCGAGTTGGTGCCCATCGTGAGGCCCAGCACCAGCACGACGGCGATGATCATCCACAGCGGCGTCGCCGCGTCGATCGTCTGCAGCAGCAGCATGCCGGCCAGCGTACCGGCGAGCGCGAAGATGCAGATCCAGCGCGGATCGTGGCGGTCGACCAGCCGCCCGGCGAGCGGAGCGCTCACCAGGCCGCCGCCGTACAGGAAGAGCGTGACGAAGCCGAACTGCGCCGCGCTGCCGCCGGGGCGGTTGTTGACGAAGAAGGCGAGCGCGTAGACGACGCCGCTGAAACACAGCATGTGCAGCCAGTAGATCGCCGAGGGCAGCGCGAAGCCGGCGCGCGAGATGATGGCGACGTCGATCACCGGCCCGGGCGCGCTGCGGCTGCGCCGCCACAGCAGCACGAGGCTGCCGACGCCGACCACGACGATCACCCAGGTGAGCGGGGAGCGCGCGCCGAAGTTCGTGGCCCAGGTCGGCAGCGACAGCAGCGCCGCGATCGTCAGCAGCAGCAGCAGCGCGCCCACGCTGTCGAAGGGCAGCGGCTTGCTCGAGGTTTCGATCTCGGGCACGAGCAGCCGCACCGGCAGCAAGCCGGCGAGCGCGAGCGCACCGCTCACCCAGTACACGCTGGGCCAGCCGAGCGAGTCGATCAGCAGCCCGCCGAGCAGGCCGCCCGAGGTGGCGCCGAAGGTCATCGTGAAGGTGAGCACGCCGAGCGCCAGGCCGCGCTGCTGCGGCGGGAACAGATGCGTCACGTAGGCGAAGACGCTGGGCAGGATGCAGGCGACGCCGAAGCCCTGTACGAAGCGCGCGCCGAGGAAGACGGCGAAGCTGGGGGCCCAGGCGGCCAGGAATTCCGACGCCGCGAACACGACCAGACCGATGCTCAGCACCTTCTTGCGCCCGCGCAGATCGCCCAGCCGGCCCATGATCGGCGCGAGCACCGTCAGGCCCAGGAAGTACAGGATCAGGATCAGCGCCGCGAGGTTGACCGGGATGCCGAAATGGCGCGTGATGCTGGGCAGCGCCGGGGCCTGGAAAGCGGCCGCCTCGATCGTGATGAAGGTGCCGAAGAGCAGCGCGGTGTAGATCGCCCAGGGCCCTCTTGCGGCTGCGGCGGCTGCGGCGGCTCCTGAGCTCATGCGCGTGCCTCCGGCGCGGCGGCGATGGACGGGGCGGCAGCCGGCAGCGCCTCGGCCACCAGCTCGGCGATGTCGACGACCTGCGCCTTGCCCTCGGCCACGGCCGAGCTCGAGCCGAGCATCAGCAGGCAGTACGAGCAGGCGGTGACGATCTTGTCCGCGCCGGTGGCCGCCGCCTCGCGGCTGCGCACCTCGTGGATGCGCGCGTTGCCGGTCTTGTCGCCGCTCCAGTACTTGGCGCCGCCGGCGCCGCAGCACATGCTGTCCATGCGGTTGCGCGGCATCTCGCGCAGACTGCCCAGCGCCGCGAGCACCCGGCGCGGCTCGTCGACGATGCCGTTGTGGCGCGCGAGGTAGCAGGGGTCGTGGTAGGTGATGCGGCCGGCCGCACCTTGCGCCGGCTTCAGGCGGCCCTCGGCGACGAGCCGTTCGAGCAGCACCGCATGCGCAATCGTCTGCCAGCGTCCGCCCAGCTCGGGGTAGTAGCGGTCGAAGCTGTTGAAGCAGTGGGCGCAGAAGGTGATCACCTTCTGGACCTTCGACTCCTGCATCGCCTCGATGTTGTCGCGCGCCATCTCGACGAACTGGATCTCGTTGCCGGCGATCTTGGCCGGGTCGCCGGTGCAGCGCGCCTCTTCGAAGATGCCGAACGACACGCCGGCGGCCTGCAGCACCTGCACCAGTGCGCGCGCCGTCTTCTGCGCGCGCTCCTCGTAGCGCGCGGCGCAGCCGATCCACAGCAGGTATTCGGTCGCCCCGGGCTCGAAGACGGGCACCTCCAGGCCCTTGCGCCAGTCGTCGGGGTTGGCCGCGGTGCCGACGAAGGGGTGGCCGCGCGACTCGAGGTTGCGGTTGGCGAGCGCCAGCGTCTCGGGCATCTCGGAGCGCTCCATCACCAGATGGCGGCGCAGCTCGAGGATGGCCTCGGCCGGGCTGTTGCTGACCGGGCATTGCTCGACGCAGGCGGCGCAGGTGGTGCAGTCGAAGATCGCCTCGGCGCCGATGGCGTCGAGCAGCGCGGCATCTTCGGCGCGCCCCTGCTGCTGGAATTCGCCGCCGATCATCATCACGCGCTTGGGCGAGAGCGCCTTGCCGGTCTGCGCCGCCGGGCAGGCCTCGTGGCAGCGCCCGCAGCCGACGCAGGCGTCGAAGTCGAGCAGCATCTTGCGCGGCATGTCGGCCAGCCGCGCCGCGCCCAGCACCGGTTCGGCATCGGCGGCGTCGAAATCGATCGGCGCCTGCTGGATCCCGGCGCGGCGCCCGGCGAGCGCCGAATTCGTCGGCCCCAGCAGCATGTGCGCGAGCGGGGTGCGGCCGATCAGCGCGATGAAGGCGATGCCGATCATCCCGTGGCCCCACCACATCGCCATGTTGGTCTGCTCGAGCGCCTGCGGGCTCAGCCCGGAGAAGGCGCGGGCGAGCAGGGCGCCGAAGAACTCGCCGCCCAGGTTCTGCCCCGGCACCGCCAGCCGCGACGCTTCGGTGACGAAGCCGCTGGCCAGCGCCGCGAGCAGCAGCAGCTCCATCGGCGTGAAGCCTGCGCGCTCGCCGCCCACCACGAGGCGCGGCAGCCGGCCCAGCCGCCGCGGCAGGAAGAAGGCCACGCCGAGCAGCATCGCGATGCCGGCGAACTCACGCCCCCAGCGCGTCAGCAAGGCTACCGGCCAGTCGCGGTAGACGTCGACGCCGACGAATTCGAGCCCGAACGCCGCATGGCCCGCGATCGCGACCAGGGCGCCGACAAAGAGCAGCGTGTGCGCCAGGCCGGCGGCCGGGCGCTTCCACAGCCGCGCGGTGAGCGCGCCGCGCACGAAGAAGGTGCGCAGATTGAGCGGCCGCCCCAGAAACACGGCTGGCCCGTCTGCCGCCGCGCCTTCGACCTCGGCACGCCCGGCCCGAATGCGCAGCCAGCGCGCCCGCAAGCCGCGTACGAGAGCGGCCAGCGCGCCGAGCAGCGCCAGCGCAAGGACGCTGTATGCGAGCGCGGACGGGTTGTACATGCCGGGCGCTGCCCTTGGCTGCCGTGCGGCGGCCTCAGAGCCTGTGAAGATATGAATCGCGGGCGTGATTCATGTCTTCACAGCTTCTCAGATCTTCAGGATGGCGGCCGTGGCGTTGCCTCCGAGGCCGTTCGTCTGGGCCAGCCCGACGCGCGCCCCGGGCACCTGGCGCGCGCCGGCCTGGCCGCGCAGCTGCCAGGTCAGCTCGGCGATCTGGAAGACGCCCATCGCCGTCGTCGCCTCGCCGAACGAGACGAAGCCGCCCGAGGGGTTGATCGGCATGCGGCCGGTGGGCCCGGTCTGGCCGGCCTCGAGCAGCCGCTCGGCCTCGCCCGGCTCGCACAGCCCCCATTCCTCGGGGAAGGCCAGCTCGTAGTAGCAGGTGTTGTCCTGCAGCTCGGTCAGGCTCAGCTCGCGCGGGCCGATGCCGGCCAGCTCGAAGGCGCGCAGCACCGCCGCCTTGGCCTCGGTGTGCAAGCCCGGGCCCGCCGACACCGGGCCGGCCAGGCTGCGCGGCAGCGCGTCGTCGAAGCGGATCGTCGCCACCGCGCTGGCCGCCACGCTGACCGGCTTGCCGCCGAAGCGGCGCGCCGCTGCGGCCGAACACAGCACGGCCGCCGCCGCGCCGTTGGACACAGGGCAGATCTCGAACAGGCGCAACGGCTCGCTAACGTACGGCGAGGCGAGCACCTCCTCCACGGTGACCGCGCTGCGAAAGCGCGCGTTCGGATTGCCCACCGCGCATCGGCGCGCCTTTGCGGTCACCTGCGCGTACTGCACTTCGGTGGTGCCGTAGTCGTGCATGCGCCGGCGCGCCAGCGCGGCCCAGAACGCCGGCCCCGGCATGCCGACGCAGCGCTGGCGCAGGTATTCCGGATCGGCGATGTCGGCCACGCCCGAGGTCTGGATCATGCCCTTGGGCATGACCTCGCCGCCGACGACCAGCACGATGTCGTGCACGCCGCCGGCCACCAGCGACCAGCCGATGTTGAACGCGTTGCCGCCGGCCGCGCAGCCGGCCGAGAGGTTGTAGACCGGCAGGCCCGTGCAGCCCAGATCCTCGACCACGTCGTTGCCGTTCAGGCCCCAGCCCTTGCCGCCGGAAAAGCGCGAGCTCGCCGCGCTCACGGCCTCGACCTGGCGCCAGGAGACGCCGGCGTCGGCCAGCGCCGCGTCGACGGCGACGCGGCACAGCTCGGTGACCGACCTGTTGCCGACGACCGCGTCGCCGGTCTTGCCGAACGGGTGCATGCCCACACCCAGGACCATGACCTCGCGCATGCCCTGCGTCCTTCCCTTCAGCTCGGCATCAGCCGGAACTTCCACGACGTGAAGGCCTTGCCGTCCTCGTGGAAGAGCGGATCGACGATCAGCCGCACGCGCGCCCCGATCGTCATCTCGCGTGCCTCGCCCACCATCTGGCCGACCACGCGCAGCCCGGCATCCAGGTCGACGACGCCGATCACGTAGGGCCGGAACGGCGCATCGAAGCGATGCGGCGGCGGCGGCGCGAAGTTGGCCACCGACCAGCTCCACAGCGTGCCTTCGCCGCCGAAGTCGCAGGGCTCGAGGTCCGACCTGGCGCAGTCGGGGTTGCGGCAATGCGCGACCGCGGGGAAGTAGGGCGTGGCGCAGCTGCGGCAGCGTGCGCCGTGCAGGCGCGCGCCGCCGGCTGCGCCGGCTTCGGCAAACAGGCCCGGAACGCAGGGCTCGCGTACGGCGTCCATCGCTCAGGCTCTCAAGCCCGCGCGGCGCGGATGAGTTCGGGCAGCAGCGCGACGCAGTCGCCCACGACGCCGTAGCGCGCATAGCGGAAGATCGACGCGTCGGGATCCTTGTTGATCGCGATGATCGTCTTGGCCGCCGAGCAGCCGGCCATGTGCTGGCTCGCGCCCGAGATGCCGACGGCGATGTACAGGCCGGGGCGCGTGATCTTGCCGGTGAGCCCGATCTGGCGCGACGAATCGATCCAGCCGTCGTCGACGATGGCGCGCGAGCCGCCCCACATGCCGCCCAGCGCGTCGGCCATCTGGCGCACCAGCTCGAAGTTCTCGCGCTTGCCCAGGCCGCGCCCGCCGGCGACGATGATGTCGGCGTCTTCGAGCCGCTGCTGTTCGGCGGCCGGGCGCGAGACCACTTCGAAGCCGGGGCGCGCCGCGCCGGCATCGAGCGCGACGTGGCGCGTCTCGAACGGCGCGGCGGCTGCCAGCGGGCGCGCGGCCAATGTCGTCGTGACGACGCTGACGACCGCGACCGCGCCCTTCACCTCGTATGCCACGCGCGTGTCGCCGCCGTAGGCGCTGGCCTGCACGCGCAGGCCGCCCGCGGCGGGCTCGACCTCGATCGCGTTGGTCACCACCGCGGCCCCGATGCGCTGCGCCAGACGGGGGGCGACGACGCGCGAGTCGACCGTCTGGTTCACGATGACGACCTGCGCGCGTTCCCGGCTGCAATAGGCGGCGAAGGCCGCGGTGAGCGCATCGGCCCCCTGCGGCGAGGCGCCGATCACGTCCAGGCGCTGCACGCCGTACCGGCCGGCCAGGGCGGCTGCGGCCGGCTCCAGCCCGGCGGTCACTGCCCAGTGCAGCGGCGCCCGGGCACGCGCGGCCAGCTCGGCAGCCAGCGTCAGCGCCTCGGCGGTTCCGCCCTCGATCGCATCGCCCCAGGACAGCACAACGACGGTCATTGCTCGTGTTCCTCGAGTTCCGGGTCCAGCCATCGCCCGCCGGCCCGCCTTCCTCGGCTCGCCCAGCGCGGCAGGCAGCGCGCAGTCTGCGCGTTGCCAGGACTCCTGTGTCGGAGGACTAGTCTAGATGCCGCGCCTCGGCGCGCGCTCTGCGCCTGCGAGTCGGATAGGGCCTATGCCATTTCAATTGCGGACAGCCGCCCACGCCCATCGCCCGCGCCAACGCGGGCGCCGTGGCGCCGGCGTCTGTCCGCATCTGCGATGAGTCCGGCCGGATACGAACCCGCCGCGGCGGCCGCCCGCGCGGCGCCCTCGCTAGACTGACCGCGGCGCTGCCGAGCAGTTGCCGAGCGCGCAGGTGCGCCGGCTGCGGCCGTGCGCGCCCTAACCGGGCGGGGGCGATAAGCATGGATTTCGAGTTTTCGCAGCGCGAGCGCGAGTTCTTGCGCGAGGTGGACCGCTTCCTCGAAGACAACCGCGACCCGAAGGTGATGGACGTCACCCGCGAGAACATGGCGCAGGTGTGCGACACGCCCGAGCGCCGCGCCTTCATGAAGAAGCTCGCCGCGCGCGGCTGGCTCGGCATCACCTGGCCCAAGGACTGCGGCGGCCAGGACGGCGAAGGGTTCTACGAGTTCTTGCTCAACGAGAAGCTCTCGTCGGTGGGCGCGCCGCAGATCGGCAAGGGCGTGGGCATCATCGGCAAGACGCTGATCCGCGTCGGCTCGCAAAAGCTCAAGGACGAGTTCCTGCCCCGGATCCTGGACGCCTCGATCGAGTTCGCGGTCGGCTACTCCGAGCCCAGCGCCGGTTCGGACTCGGCGGCGATGAAGCTCAAGGCCGAGCGCAAGGGCGAGGGCTGGGTGCTCAACGGCCAGAAGGTGTTCACGACCTCGGCCCATTTCGCCGACTGGTACTGGGTCGGCGCGCGCACCGACCCGCAGGCGCCCAAGCACCACGGCATCACGCTCTTTCTCGTGCGCATGGACGACCCCGGGCTGACGATCCACCCGATGTACACGATGGGCAACGAGCGCACCAACGCGGTGTTCTTCGACAACGTCTTCGTGCACGACGACTACCGCGTCGGCGAGCTGAACAAGGGCTTCCAGTACATCGCCGAGGCGCTGGACATCGAGCGCTTCACGATGTTCACCTTCTCGCCGATCCGCGGCCGCATGGAACTGCTCGCCGACTACGTGCGCGACACCCAGCGCGACGGCCGGCCGCTGAAGGACGATCCGGTGATCCGCCAGCGCATCGCCCAGCTCGCGACCGAATGCGAAGTCGCGCGGCTGCTCGGCATCAAGTTCGTCGACGCCGCGGTCAACAGCAACAAGACGCCCACCGTCGAGGCGTCCGAATACAAGCTCTACGCGACCGAGCTGTCGCGCCGCATCGCCGACGCGACGATGGACATCGTCGGCCCCGGCGCCCAGCTCGCGCTCGGCACCGAGGACGCGCCGCTGCGCGGCCGCGCCGAGAGCTGCTACACGTATACGGTGATCGATACCATCGGCGGCGGCGCCTCCGAGGTGCAGAAGAACATCATCGCCAAGCGCAAGCTCGACCTGCCGAAGAACTTCTGAGCATCCCGAGCCCGCACGCGCGCCCGGCGTTCACAAAGGAACCGAGAGCTTTCGCCATGAAGTTGCCGCTGGTTGTTTCCGCTCCTTGAAATGTCCGCGCTGGGCACCCTCGTCGTCCTCGATCTGGCCAGCGTCGGCCCGGCGGCGCGCGCCTCGCGCATCCTGGCCGACTTCGGGCTGCAGATCGTCAAGGTCGCGCCGGTGCGCGCGCAAGGCGCCAAGCAGGTCGACCCGGTGTTTCACGCCTACGGCGCCGGGCGCGGCACGCGGCGCATCCGCGTCGACCTGAAGGCCGAGGCCGGCCGCGATCTCGTCCGCCGGCTGGCCGTGCGTGCCGATGTCCTGATCGAGAGCTGGCGCCCCGGCGTGGCCGCGCGCCTGGGCGTCGGCTGGGACGATCTGAGCGCCCTCAACCCGCGCCTCGTCTACTGCTCGACGAGCGGCTACGGCCAGAGCGGCCCCTACGCGAGCTGGGCCGGCCACGACATCAACTACCAGGCGCTCGCCGGGGGGCTGGCCAGCGCCGGGCGCGACGCCGAAGGCAAGCCCGCGCTGCCCGGGGCGACGATCGCCGACGGCGCCGGCGGCGGCATGCACGCGGCGCTGTCGATCCTGGCCGCGCTGCTCGAGCGCACGCGCACCGGCGCAGGCAAGTACCTCGACGTGGCCGTCACCGACGGCATGCTCAACCTCGTCTCGCTCTACGTCGACCAGTACCTGGCGACGGCCGAGGACACCCTGCCCGGCTCGGGCGTGCTGAGCGGCAGGTACGCCTGGTACGGCGTCTATCGCACGCGCGACGGCAAGCACCTGTCGGTGGGCGCGATCGAGCCGCATTTCTTTCGCAACCTGTGCCGGCTGCTCGAGCTCGAACAGTACGCCGGGCGCCAGTACGACGACGCCGTGCAGGACGAAATGCGCGCCGCCTTCGCCGCGTGCCTGGCGAGCCGCACGCGCGACGAATGGACCGCGCTGCTGGCGGCGCACGACACCTGCGTCGCGCCGGTGCTGAGCGTGCCCGAAGTCTGCGCCGATCCGCATCTGCGCGCGCGCGGCACCTTCACGCCGGCGATCCACCCGCAGCGCGGCCGCTTCGAGCAGCTCGCGCCGCTGCTGGCCGGCTGCGCGCGCGACGGCGAGCCGCACCGCGTCGCCGCGCCGGAGGCCACCGACACCGACCAGGTCCTGCGCGACGCCGGCCTGGCCGCCGCCGACATCGCCGCGCTGCGCGCCCAGGGCTGCATCGAATGAGCGCCGATACCGTCTCCGACACGCCGCCCGACACGCCGCCCGACACCCTGCCCGAGGCCGTGCGCCGCATGATCGACGTGCCGATGTACGAGGAGGGCAACGAGTTCCCGATCGAGATCGGCTACGTCTACAACACCCTGGCCGCGGTGCAGAACGGCAACCCGCTCTTCTGGGACGCCGCGGTCGCCGCCGAGATCGCCGGCGCGCGGATCGCGCCGCCGACGATGATGTCGGTCTGGTTCCGTCCCCACCATTGGGCGCCGGGCGCAACCGGCGAGCGCAAGGCGCTGCAGACCCACTTCGACCTGAAGGAGCTGCTCGCACTGCCCGAGGCGGTCGTGGTCAGCAACGAAGCCGCGTTCGGCGAGCCGGTGCGCATCGGCGACACGCTCCTCACCAGCCAGATCGTGCGCTCGGTGGGCGAGCCCAAAGAGACCAAGGTCGGGCGCGGGCGCTTCTGGACGATCGACGTGCGCACGGTGAACCAGCGCGGCGAGTGGGTCGGCACCGAGACCTACCACTTCCTCGGCTACCGCAGGCCCGAAGCATGAGCGCGCCGGGCCGCTCCCCAACGCTCGTCCCGGAGCACGCCGTGCGCAGGGCAGCGCCATGAGCACCGGGCCGTCTTTGCTCTTCGAGGCGGTCGCGGTCGGCACCGAGCTGCCGCCGCTCGTGCACCGCGTCAGCGCCACCACCATCGTGCTCGGGGCGCTGGCCAGCCGCGACTGGCGGCCGATGCACCACGACAAGGATTTCGCCGTCGTGCGCAACGGCATGCAGGACATCTTCATCAACACGCCCAACAACGCCGCCTGGTTCGAGCGCTACCTGACCGACTGGAGCGGCCCCTACGGGCGCCTGGGACGCTTGAGCTTCCGCATGAAGACGCCGGTCTTTCCCGGCGACGAGATGCGCTTTTCGGGCCTCGTCAGCGCGCGCTCGACGGACGCGGCCGGCTGCTGCTGGGCCGAGGTCGACCTCGCGATCACCGTCGACGGCACGGCGAAGACGACCGGCAAGGCCCGCATCGCGCTGCCCGCGCACGCGCAGGACAACCCCTGGCAGCGCAAGGGCGAGCGGTGGAAGCCCTGAGAGCCTGTGAAGACATGGATCGGGGCGATTCATGCCTTCACAGGCTCTGAACCCGATCACGACATCAGCAAGAGACCTGCCATGGACCTGAAGTTCACCGACGAGCAGAACATGCTGCGCGAGATGACGCGCAGCCTGTGCACCGACCACAGCAGCGTCGCCGTCGTGCGCGCGATGGAGAACGACCCGATCGGCGTGCCGACGGCGCTGTGGCAGCAGATGCAGGCCACCGGCCTGCTCGGGCTGCGCATTCCCGAGCGCTTCGGCGGCATGGGCATGAGCCTGCTCGACGGCGCGGTCGTCTACGAAGAACTGGGGCGCCACCTCGCTCCGGGCCCGTACTTCGGCAGCGCCGTCATGAGCGCGGGCGCGATCGTCCATGCCGGCGCCGGCGACGCCTGCGCCGAACTGCTGGGCGCCCTCGCCCGGGGCGACGCGATCGTCGTGCCGGCCTGGCTCGAGCCCGACGGCGGCTATGGCGCCGCGGGCGTGCAGCTGCAGGCCAGACGCAGCGGCGACGAATACCGGCTCAGCGGCACCAAGCGCCATGTCTTCCACGCCAAGGCGGCGGGCAAGCTGCTCGTGCTCGCGCGCACCGGCGAGGCCGCCGACGCGCTGACGCTGCTGCTGGTCGACCGCGCGGCCCCCGGCGTGCACTGCGAGCAGCAGCTGAGCATGGCCACGGACACCCAGTACCGCGTGCGCTTCGAAGACGTGCGCGTGCCGGTCGCGGCGCGCGTCGGCGGCGAGCACCGCGGCTGGGCCGCCTGGGACGCGGCGATGCGCGAGGGCATCGTGCTGCTCGCCGCCTACGCCGCCGGCGGCGCCGAGCGCGCGCTCGAGATCACCGTGCAGTACGCGAAGGACCGCGAGCAGTTCGGCAAGCCGCTGGGTGCCTTCCAGGCGCTCGCGCACTACATGGCCGACGCGAGCGCGGTCGTCGACGGCGCCAAGACGCTGGTGCTCGAAGCGGCCTGGGCGCATGGCGCGGGGCAGCCGCCGCCTCGTCTGGCGCTCATGGCCAAGCTCTTCGCGTGCAAGGCGTTTCGCGACGTCACGGCGATGGCGCAGCAGGTCCACGGCGGCATCGGCTTCACGCTCGACTACGACATCCAGCTCTACTACCGCCGCGCCAAGCAGCTGCAGCTCAACTGGTGGGATGCGCGCACCCTCGAGAACCTGATCGCCGCCGAAGTGCTCGACGGCCCGGGGCGCACGATTCCCGATCCGTTCAAGGTCTGATCGGCCGGCGACCCCGATGGCCCGACCCAACCCCCGCTACGGCAGCGGCGTCTTCCGGCGCCGCATCGGCGTGCACGTCGAGGACGCGCGCGTCACGGTCGAGCTGGAAGACGGCAACCACGGCTTCCGGCTGCGGCTGCACCACGACGCCGACGCGGTCACCGCCGTCGAGGCCGACCCGATCCGCCATCCCTTCGGCACCTGCGCCGAGGCGGTGCGCCCGCTCGCGCAGTTCGTCGGTGCGCGTCTGGCCGAAGGCACGCGGCCGCTGCGCGAGCGGCTCGACGCCGGCGCGCACTGCACGCACCTGTACGACATGGCGATGCTCGCGCTCGCGCACGCCGGGCGCGGGCCGCGCCGCTTCCAGTACGACATGGCGGTCGACGACGAGACCGACGCGCCGGCGCGCGCCGAAGTCCGGCGCGACGGCGCGCTCGTGCACGCGTGGCTGGTGCGCGCCAGGCATGTCGTCGCGCCCGCGCCCTTCGCCGGCAAGCCGATGATGCGCGGCTTTCATGCCTGGGCGCAGCAGGTGTTCGCGGGCGAGGCGCTCGAAGCCGCGGGCGCCCTGCAGCGCGCCTACTTCGTCGCCCAGAGCCGGCGCTTCGACTACGACCCGCCCGAAGCAAACCCCGGCAGCGCCGACGGCATGCCGCAGGGCAGCTGCTACTCGTACAACCGCGGCGTCGTCGAGCGCGCGTTGCGCAGCCGCGGCACGGTGCGCGACTTCACGCACGCGCCCGAGCGGCTGCTGCGCTTCGACCCCGTGGCGAGGAAGACCGAACATGCCTGAAGCCGCGAGCCCATCGCCTGCGGGCGCGCTCGCCGGGCTGCGCGTGCTCGACTTCGGCCAGATGGTCTCGGCGCCGCACTGCGCGCGCCTGTTCGCCGACTTCGGCGCCGAAGTCATCAAGATCGAGCCGCCGCAGGGCGACGCCGCGCGCCGCAGCGGCCCCTACCCGGGCGACCTGCCCGACGGCGAAAAGAGCGGCCTGTTCTTCTTCCACAACACCGACAAGCTCGGCGTCACCTGCGACGTGAGCCGCGCCGAAGGAAGAGCGCTCTTGCTCGACCTGGTGCGCAAGGCCGACGCGCTGATCGAGAACCACCTGCCGGCGCAGATGCGCCGCTGGGGGCTCGATTACGCGCAGCTCGCCGCCGTCAACCCCGATCTGGTGATGATCTCGATCACCCCGTTCGGACAGACCGGCCCCTACAGCGAGTGGCAGGGCTGCGACCTGAACGCCTACCACCTCACCGGAGCGAGCGCGCGCTACTGCGGCCGCCCGGGCGAGATGCCGCTCGAACACGGCACCTTCTCGGCCGACTACTTCGGCTCGGTCAGCGCCGCGGCCTGGGGGCTGGCGGCGGTCTACGGCCGCGCGCTCGCCGGCGGCGGCCAGCAGGTCGACGTGTCCTGCGCCGAGGCGATCGCGGCGGTCTTCGTCGGCGGGCAGAACATCGGCCTGCTGGCACAGGACAGGCGCTGGGACTCGCGCACCGGCGTGGGCATGCCGCTGGGCGCACCGGCGACGATCCTGCCCTGCCGCGACGGCCATGTCTGGATGCTCGCGCTCGAGCCCGGCCAGTGGAAGGGGCTGTGCAAGGTGATGGGCGACCCGGAATGGGCGACGCTCGACATCTTCGACGACATGTACACGCGGGCGCAGAACGCCGACGTGATCTACGGCTTCATCCGCGAGTGGACGATGGCCCACGGCAAGATGGAGATCATGGAAAAGTGCCAGGCCGCGGGCTGCCCGGTGACCGCGGTCTTCACGATCGAGGAAGCCGTGCGCCACCCGCATCTGCAGGCGCGCAACTACTTCGTCGACGTCGAGCACGCGGCGCTGGGCCGCCTGCGCTGCCTGGGCGCGCCGTTCCGCCTGCCGGCCAGCCCGGGCGGCGCGCGCCGCGGCGCGCCGCTGCTGGGCGAGCACAACGCGCGCGTCTACGGCGGGCTGCTCGGCTTGTCCGCCGCCGAGATCGAGCGGCTGCGCGCGCAGGGCGTGATCTGAAGGGGGACCGCGCGATGACCGCACCGCTTCCGCTGCAAGGCATCCGCGTCATCAACTTCGGCTGGGTCTGGGCCGGGCCGGTGGTCGGGCAGACGCTGGGCCTGCTCGGCGCCGAGGTGCTGAAGATCGAGTCGCGCGCGCGCCTGGACATGACGCGCATCCTGCCGCCCTTCGCCGAAGGCATCGTCGACCCCGACCGCAGCCTGTCGAACCACGCCGGCTGGGCCGGCAACGGCTCGGTCACGCTCGATCTGAGGCAGGCCGAGGCGCGCGCGCTCGCGCTGCGGCTGATCGCCGAGTCCGACGTCGTGGTCGAGAACTTCGGCCCCGGCGTCATCGAGCGGCTGGGTTTCGGCTACCAGGCGCTGCGCAAGGTCAAGCCCGACATCATCCTGTTCTCGATGCCGGCCGCGGGCCTGTCGGGGCCGCTCGAACACGTGCGCACCTACGGCCTGAGCCTGACCTCGCTCACCGGCCTGGACAGCCTGGTCGGCTACAAGGGCGAGAGCCCGATTCCGGTCGAGAACGCCTTCTCCGACCCGTACGCGGGGATCTTCGGCGCCTTCGCCATCATCGTCGCGCTGAACCACCGCCGCCACAGCGGCCAGGGCCAGCACATCGAGTTCTCGCAGCAAGAAGCCGTGATGCAGATGGTCGGCCCGGCATACATGGACTACCTCTTCAACGGCCGCAGCGGCGCACCCAAGGGCAACGAACACCCGACGGCCGCCGCCGCCCCGCACGGCGTGTTCCGCTGCAGCGGCGAGGACCGCTGGATCGCGATCGCGGCCGAAGACGACGCGCAATGGCGCGCCCTGGTGCGCGCGATGGGCGAGCCGGACTGGGCGCGCGCGCCGCAGTACGACACGCTGGCCGGCCGGCTGGCGGCGATCGACCGCCTGCACGCCGAGATCGGCGCCTGGACCTGCACGCACGAGCGGCATGCGCTGGCGCAGAGGCTGCAGGATGCCGGCGTTGCCGCGACGCCGGTGCTCGACGTCGGCGACCTGCTCGACGACCCGCAGTACCGCGCGCGCGGCACCTATGTCGAGGTCGAGCACCCGCTGGGCTTTCGCGAGACGATCTACGGCCGCTACGTGAAGATGAGCCGCGCCGCCGATGCGCCGGTGCAGACGGGCCCGACGCTGGGTCGCGACAACGACCATGCCTTCCGCGAGATCCTGCGTCTGCCCGAAGACGAATACCGGCGCCTGAAGGACAGCCGGGTGATCTACTGACCGCCAGCCACCGAGGAACCACGACGATGAAGTTCGCACTCGCAACCCCTGCGCTGAACACCTATCCGGCGGCGATGGCGCCCTGGGAGCCCAAGTCCGGCGGCGCCGAAGTCGTGCGCTATGCGCGCAAGGCCGACCGGCTGAGCTGGGACTGGCTCACGCTGTCCGAGCACATCGTCATGCCCAGCGAGATGGTCGAAGCGATGGGCCCGCGCTGGGCCGAGAGCACCGGCGCGGCGGCGGTGCTGATGGGGGCCACCGAGCGCATCCACATGCTGACCTACATCCTGCCGCTGCCGTACCGGCACCCGCTGCTGCTGGCCAAGCAGATCGCGACGATGGAGTTCCTCGCCGGCGGCCGCTTCACGCTGGGCACCGCGGTCGGCCACCTGGAGCGCGAGTTCGAGGTGCTGGGGATCCCGTACGACAAGCGCGGGCCGATGACCGACGAGTACCTGCGTGCGCTCAAGGAGATCTGGACTTCGCCGCAGCCGCGCTTCGCCGGCGAGTTCGTGCGCTTCGAGGGCATCACGGTCGAGCCCAAGCCGGTGCAAAAGCCCCATCCGCCGATCTTCATCGGCGGCAACTCGAAGGCGGCGATGCGGCGCGCGGCGCAGTTCGGCGACGGCTGGATCCCCTGGCTCGTGACCGCCGCCGACCTGCCCGAATGCATCGAATTCATGAAGCGCCAGCCCGGCTTCGAGGCCAAGGCGGGCCGCTTCGAGATCCTCGTCACGACCACCGCCTACCAGGTCGACGACTACTCGCACGCCGAACGCAGCCACACCGCGATCGCGGGCGACCGCGACACCGTGCTGCGCGAGGTCGAGGCGCTGCACAAGGCCGGCGCGACCTCGGTGCAGGTGATGCCGCCGCGCGTCGAGACCTTCGAGCAGTGCCTGGACTGGATCGAGTGGTACGACCGCGAGATCATTCCGCAATTCCGCTGACGCACTGCCGCCGCCGCGAGGGAGACGACATGACCGCCGATCTGCGCTACCTGCAGTTCCGCATCGAGGACAACGTCGGGGTGATCACGCTCAACCGCCCCGACAAGCTCAACGCGCTGAGCTGGGAGCTGGCCGAGGAACTGGCCGGGCTGCTGCGCCGGCTGCGCGTCGACGACGAGGTGCGCAGCATCTTGCTGCACGGCGCGGGACGGTCGTTCTGCGCCGGCGGCGACATCGACTGGATCGGCGGCGACAGCGACCGTCCGATGCCCGGCACCTCCGACCCGTCGCGGCCGATCCCGCGCTCGCAGCGCAAGACGCCGGGCGGCCCGTTCATGGACGTGACGCGGCAGATGGTGGCGGTCGACAAGCCCATCGTCGCCGCGCTGCACGGCCACGCGGTCGGCGCCGGCCTGGCCTACGCGATGGTCTGCGACCGCCGCTTCGGCGACGCGACGACCAAGATGTCGGCCATCTTCACCAACGTCGGCGTCGCGCCCGACTGCGGGCTGTCGTGGTTCCTGCCGCGCGTCGTCGGCCTGCCGACCGCGCTGATGATGGTCGAGACCGGCCGCACCTTCGGCGCCGAGGAATGCAAGGCGCTGGGCCTGATCGACGAGCTGGTGCCCGAAGGGCAGAGCTTCGAAGCCGCGTTCGCCTACGCGCGCACGCTGGCCCGGCGCGCCAGCGTCGCCGTCGACATGGCGCGCCATATGATCCTCATGGGGCAGACCGCCACGCTCGAACAGATCCTCGACTACGAGGGCCTGGCCGGCGTCATCGTCGCCTCGACGCTGGACGCGAAGGAGGGCACGCAGGCCTTCTTCGACAAGCGCAAGCCGGTCTACAAGGGCATCTGACCCACCTGAGCAACGGAGACCACACCATGAAACGCATCCTCGCCCTGATCACCGCCGCCGTCGCGCCGCTGCACGCCAGCGCCGACACGCCGGCGGCCGGGCCCGATCTGGCGGCCGAAGTCGCCCAGCTGCGCCGCGAGGTGCGCGCGCTGCAGGACATCGAGGCGATCAAGAAGCTCAAGCATGCGTATTTCCGCGGCCTGGACAGCGCCGACCGCGAACTGCTGGCCTCGCTGTTCCACCCCGACGTCGACGTGCACTTCATCGGCGGCGGCTACGAGTGGAAGTTCAGCGGGCGCGAGCGCTACGTCGAGGAGATCGCCAAGAACTTCAACGCCGATGCGGTGGCGCAGCACAACGGGCACCACCCGGAGATCACGCTGCTGTCCGACAGCGAGGCCGAAGGCACCTGGTACCTGTACGACAACTTCTGGAACCTGCGCTACAAGGTCTACACCTACGGCACCGCGTTCTACCGCGACCGCTACGTCAAGGTCGACGGCCGCTGGCTGATCCGCAGCACGTTCTACAAGCGCCACTACGAGGTCGTGCAGCAGGGCGACCCGATGCCCAACTTCACCGTGCGCTACCTGGCCGACCACGGCCGCAAGGTCGGCAAGGACTGAAACCCCCGCCGCTGCGGCCGCAGCGCCGGCGCCCCGCCGGCCGGCCGCAGCGCCACCGGACACAGCGAGCATGAAACCGGCACCATTCGAATACTGCGCGCCCGCCTCGCTCGACGAGGCGGTCGCCGCGCTCGGGCGCCTGGACGCCGAAGGGCGCGACTTCAAGATCATCGCCGGCGGCCAGAGCCTGATGCCGATGCTGGCGATGCGCGTGGCGCGCCCCGAGGTCCTGGTCGATCTGCGCCGGCTGCGCACGCTCGACTACATCCGCGAAGACGGCGCGACGCTGGCGATCGGCGCGATGACGAGCAAGCAAGCCGCGCTCGAATCGGATCTGGTGCGCAGGCGCCAGCCGCTCTTCCACGCCGCGACCGCACTCGTCGGCCATGTGCAGATCCGCAACCGCGGCAGCGTCGGCGGCTCGTTCGCGCACGCCGATCCGGCCTCCGAGTATCCGGCCGTCGCGCTCGTGCTCGACATCGAAATGGTGGCCCACGGCGCCGGCGGCGAGCGCCGTATCGCGGCCGGCGAGTTCTTCGTCACCTACATGACGACCAGCCTGGAGGCGGGCGAGATCCTGACCGAGGTGCGCCTGCCCGCACACGCGCCCGAGCGGCGCTGGGCGATCCAGGAATTCGCGCGCCGCCACGGCGACCTGGCGCTCGCCGGCGTCGCGCTCACGCTCGACGTGCACGACGGCCGCTGCCGCAACGCGCGCATCGCCGCCTTCGGCGTCCAGGCCACCGCGCTGCGGCTCGCCGCGGCCGAGCAGGCGCTCGAAGGCCGGCCGGCGCAGCCGGCAAGCTTTGCCGAAGCCGGCCGCGCTGCCGCCGCCGCGCTCGACGAGCCGATGAGCTGCGTGCACGCCTCCTCGGCCTACCGCCGCCATCTGGTCGGCACGCTGACCGAGCGCGCGCTCGGCGAGGCCGTCGGCCGCACGCATTGAAGGAGTCTCCCGCATGACCACCAAGCAGCGCGTCGAGGTGCACGTCAACGGCACCCGCCATGTGCGCGAAGTCGAGCCGCGCATGACGCTGGCCGATTTCCTGCGCCACGAACTCCACCTCGGCGGCACCCATGTCGGCTGCGAGCACGGCATCTGCGGCGTGTGCACGGTGCTGATCGACGAGCGCTCGGCGCGCTCGTGCCTGACGCTGGCGGTGCAGGTCGACGGCGCCCATGTGACCACCGTCGAGGGCCTGCGCAACCGCGACAGCGGCGAGCTGCACCCGATCCAGCAGGCCTTCATCGACGGCCACGGACTGCAGTGCGGGTTCTGCACGCCGGGGTTCCTGATGAGCACGCTGGAACTGCTGCGCAACACGCCCGAGCCGACCGATGAGCAGATCAAGGAGGCGCTGGGCGGCGTGCTGTGCCGCTGCACCGGCTACCAGAACATCCTCGAGTCGGTCAAGCTCGCCGCGAGCCGCGCCGCGTCGCGGCGCGTCAGCTCGCGGCTGAGCGCCTGACCGCGACCCGGCCCGATTCGCGAGGCATACGCATCATGGCGATCGAGATTCCCACCCTGCCCGAGCAATTGCCCGGCGGCGCGCCGCGCTACGTCGGCAAGCCGGTCAACCGCGTCGAAGACCCGAGCCTGGTCTCGGGCAGCGTCGCCTTCATCGACAACCTGGCGCTGCCCGGGATGCTGCACTGCGCGATCCTGCGCAGCCCGCACCCGCACGCGCGCATCGTGCGCATCGACACCAGCGCCGCGCTCGGCCTCGAAGGCGTCGAGGCGGTGGTGACCGGCGAGGATTTCAAGCGCTGGTGCAACCCGGCCTACACCGCGCCCGAGGGCTGGGGCACGCACAGCATCGCGGTCGACAAGGTGCGCTTCGTCGGCGAGCCGGTGGCCGCGGTGGCGGCGAGCAGCCGCTACCTGGCCGAGGACGCGCTCGAGCTGATCGAGGTCGAGTACGAGCTGCTGCCGCCGCTGGCCAACCCCGAGGCGGCGCTGGCGCCGGGCGCGCCGCTGCTGTACGAGGAGCGCGGCAGCAACGTCATCCTCAAGCGCGACTACACCTGGGGCGAGGTCGAGCGCGTCTTCGCCGAGGCCGACCATGTCGTCGAGCGGCGCTTTCGCTGGAACCGCGTCGGCGCCAACCCGACCGAGACCTTCGGCTGCATCTGCCAGTGGGATCTGGCCGACAACAGCCTCACCTGCTGGGGCTCGTACCAGGTGCCGCGCTTCATGGGGCTGGCCAAGTCGGGGACGCTGAACCTGCCGTCCAACCGCGTGCGCGTGGTCGCGCAGCCGCACGGCGGCGCCTTCGGCGGCAAGGGCGGGCCGCGCGGCACCGACATCGCCGCGCTGCTTTCGCGCAAGGCGCTCGGGCGGCCGGTGAAGTACATCGAAGACCGCATGGAATACCTGCTCGCCGGCGGCGGGCAGTCCTGGGACCGCGCTTACGAGGCTGCGTTGGCGCTGAAAGCCGACGGCACGATCACCGGTCTGCGCGTGCGGCTGCTCGACGACCAGGGAGCCACCGCCGAGGGCTACGGCACGATCTCGGTGGCCAAGCCGCTGGCCGCGTTCACCGGCAACTACCGCATCGAAGCGGCGTCGTACGACGTCACCGTGGTGGCGACCAACCGCGCGCCGACCTTTGCCTACCGCGGCTACGGGCCGCCGCCGCATTTCGTCGTGCTCGAGTCGCTGGTCGACATCGCGGCGCGCCGGCTCGCCATCGAGCCCGCCGAGCTGCGGCGGCGCAACTTCATCCGCCCCGAGCAGTTCCCGTACACGATCCCGAGCGGCAACGAGTACGACAGCGGCAACTACGAAGGCGTGCTCGACCGCGCGCTCGAGCTGTCGAACTACCGCGGGCTGCGCGAGCAGCAGGCCGCCGCGCGCGCCGCGGGCCGGCTGGTCGGCATCGCCGTCGTCAATACGGTCGAGCCGGGCGTGTTCGACTGGAATGCCTACGCCACCGTCGGCGTGCCCGGCGTCGGCGTGCCCGAGGGCGTCAAGGTCGCGGTCGACGTGCTCGGCAACATCACGGTCGCGGTCGGCTTCAACCTGCAGGGGCAGGGGCAGTTCACGGTCGCCGCGCAGGTGGTGGCCGACTACTTCGGCGTCGACATGGCGCTGGTGCGCGTCGCCTCGGCGCCGTCCGATGTCGCCGTCGCGCATTTCGGGCAGGGCGGCAGCCGGCTCGGCGTGGCCGTCACCGGCGCGGTGATCGGCGCCTGCGAGAAGCTGCGCGCGCTCTTCTGCCGCGTCGTCGCGCACATCATGCAGACCCAGCCCGAGCGCATCGAGTTGAAGGGCGGCCGGCTGCAGATGATCGACGCGCCGGCGCACGGCATGTCGATCGCCGAGGTGGCCGGCGTGATGCTCTCGCGCACCGACATGCTGCCGCCGGGCGTGGAACCCTGCCCGGAGGCGATCTACGTCTGGAGCGCGCCCGACCGCAACGCGCCCGACGACCAGGGCCGCTGCCGCAGCTACCTCACCGCCGCCACCGCGACCCACGTCGCGATGGTCGAGGTCGACCGCGAGACCGGCCGCGTGCAGATCCTCGACTACAGCATCGTCGACGACTGCGGCACGCGGCTGAACCCGGCCACGGTCGAGGGCCAGCTCCAGGGCGGCGTGGCCCAGGGCGTGGGCGCGGCGCTGTACGAGGAGTACGTCTACGACGCCGAGTGCCAGCCGCGCGTGACGACTTTCGTCGACTACCTGATGCCGACGATCCACGAGGTGCCGATGACGGCCAAGGACCACCTCGTCACGCCGTCGCCGGTCGCGCCGCTGGGCGCCAAGGGCTGCGGCGAAGGCGCGATCCACACCACGCCGGCGACGATCCTGTGCGCGATCAACGACGCGCTCGCGCCGCTGGGCAAGGAGATCCTGGAAACCCCGGCGTCGCCGCACCGGCTGTGGAAGCTGCTGCACGCGGACGCCGCCGCGCGCTGATCACCGCCACCGTACGAAGCGAGGCAATCCCGACGTGTCCACCCCCGATCTGTCCGCCGGCCCGCTCGCCGGCCTGCGCGTGCTCGACTGCTCGACCATGCTGGCCGGCCCCTACGGCGCCACGCTGCTGGGCGACCTCGGCGCCGACGTGATCAAGCTCGAGTCGCACTACGGCGACGAGAGCCGCCACCTCGGCCCCCTGCGCGGCGAGGAGCGCGGCCCCTACCTGAGCCTGAACCGCAGCAAGCGCGCCGTCGTGCTCGACTTGCAGCGCGACGCGGCGCAGGAGGTGTTCGCGCGCCTGGCGGCCACCAGCGACGTGCTGATCACCAACATCCGCGAGCCGGCGCTGAGCAAGCTTGGCCTGGACTACGAGCAGGTGCGCCGCCACCGCCCCGACATCGTCTGGATCCACGTCACCGCCTTCGGCGCCGACGGGCCCTATGCCGGCCGCCCCGGAATCGACTTCCTCGCCCAGGGCTACACCGGCGTGCTGACGCTCAACGGGCACCCCGGCGACGCGCCGGTGCGCACCGGCTTTCCGGCGGTCGACGTCATCACCTCGCTGCTGGTGTCCAACGCCGCGCTTGCCGCGCTGCGCGCGCGCGACCTCACCGGCGCCGGCCAGCGCATCGAGGTCTCGCTGCTCGACGCGCTGATGCACGCGCAGGCCAGTTCGATCGGCACCTACCTGGCCACCGGCGACCGGCCCAAGAAGACGGGCAACCGCAGCCTCTATTTCGCACCCTCGGGCGTCTACCCGACGCGCGACGGCAAGCATGTCGTGATGACGACGCCGGGCGAGAAGTTCTTCGCCAAGGTCTGCCGCGCGCTCGATGCCGACTGGGACCGCGACCCGCGCTTCCACGACATCCAGGCGCGCCTGGCCAACGAGGACGAACTCGACCGCCTGATCGCCGAGCGCACGCGCCGCTTCGACCGCGACGCGCTGGTCGCGCGGCTGGTCGCCGACGACGTGCTGACGGCGCCGATCAACGAGGTCGAGGACGTGGTGCGCGACCCGCAGATCCGGCACAACCGCATGATCGTCGGCGTCGAGCACCCCGAACTCGGCCGCGTCGAGGTGACCGGGATCCCGATCCGCTTCCACGGCACGCCCTGCGAAGTGCGCAAGCACCCGCCGATGCAGGGCGAACACAGCCGCGAGCTGCTGCGCGAGCTGGGCTACGACGCCGGGCAGGTCGACGCGCTGATCGCTTCGGGCCTCGTCGCCGACCCGCTCGAACTGCGGCGGCTGCGCGCGCAGCGCCGCGCCGCGCGGGCGGCGGCGCCGGCCGCAAGCTGACCCCCCGTCAGCGGCGGCGCGCGAGCCGCCGGGCGAGCGCGATCGCGGCCAGCGACAGCGCGACGGCGAAGGCGCCGACGCGGTCGAACCCGGCGACGCGGCCGGCCGCGTCGATCTCGATCATCCCCGCGGCGATCAGCGCGCCCGCGCCCATGCTGAGCTGGGTGACGACGCCGTTGATCATCATGAAGCCGGCGCGCTGCTCGGCGCGCGGCAGCGCCGACAGCAGCGCCAGCGCCGGGATCCAGCGGCCGTAGGCGGTGACGAAGTAGGCCGCGCCGAGCGCCACCGCAAGCGCGAGCGGCAGCGCGCCGCTGCGGGTGACGAGCACGATCACCGCGATCGAGAGCGCCATCACCGCGGCGAACACCTCGAAGCGGCCGCGGCGGTCGGCCAGCCGCCCGATCAGCGGCGACGACCAGAGGCTGACGGCGCCGGCGGCGAAGTAGACATAGGCCAGCTCCGCCTCGCCGACGCCGACGTTGCCGATCCAGTAGGGCGCGAAGTACGCGCCCACCGCATAGGCCGACGCGCTGACGGCGAAGGTGAGCAGATAGGCCGGCGCGAGCGCCAGCAGCGCCGTGGCCGTGGCGCCGCCCGAGGCGCCTGCGGCATCCGGGTGCCGGCGCGGCAGCCGGCGTGCCAGCACGGCCCCCACGGGCAGCGCGAGCAGCAGCAGCGCAGCGAAGGCCAGCCGCCAGCCGAACGCGGACGCGATCGCCAGACCGAGCGGCACGCCGAGCACCGAGGCCAGTGCGTGCCCGGTGGCCACCTGGCCGAGCGCGGCGGCGCGCCGTTCGAGCGCGACCAGGTCGGCCACCGTCGCCTGCAGCAGCGAAGACAGCACGCCGCCGCACAGCCCGGCCAGCACGCGCGCGCCGAGCAGCCAGGCCAGCGACGGCGCGGCGAGCGTGGCCGCCAGCGCGAGCGCGAAGCCGGCGTAGACGGCGAGCAGCAGCGCGCGCCGCTCACAGCGGTGGATCAGTGCGCCCAGCACGACGCCGGCGATGCCGGCGCTCACGGTGTAGGCGAAGACGAGCTGCCCGAGCGCCGCCGCCGGCAGCTCGAAGGCGCGCAGCAGCAGCGGGCCGAGCGGCAGGATCAGCATGAAGTCGGACAGATGGAGCATGTAGACCCATCTGAAGACTCCGCCCAGGCGCTCGGCGTCGGACTTCACCGGCGCGGCGCGGCGCGCGCGCAGCCCGCGCCCTGCTTCAACTGCGCGCCTTGACGACGTACTGGCTGGTCTGTACGACGTCGAGCCGGTCGTTGTCGATGAAGCGCCGGGTGCTCTCGGTCATGGCGGCGACGTGGCGGCGGAACTTCTGCTCGTCGCCGGCGGCGCCGAAGAAGGCGCGCACATTGCCGAAGGCGGCCGGCGGAAAGCCCTCCTCGACGATCGCGTCGCAGCGCGGGGCGTCCAGGTCGAGCGCGCGCACGACGACGTTCTGCAGGTAGTAGAAGGTGTCCTGGGTGTCGATCGCGATCTGCGTGTGCGAGCCGAGCCAGATCTCGAGCCACTGCCGGTACGCCAGCCGCGGCGGGCGCTGCAGCAGCGCGATCTGCGCGAAGCCCGCGGTGCGCGCGCCGGGGGCAGGAGGGTGGCGGGTGTTGACGATCGGCTGCGACTCGGTGACGAGGTATGCCGCGCTGCGCAGCGCGGCCGAAGCCGCCAGATCGTCGAAGACGCGGCGGCGGTCGGCGTTGGCGCTGTGCAGCCACAGCGACACCAGCGCGTCGATCGGCGTGCGCGTGGCCGCGAAGGTCGGCGCCGCGCCGCGCGCGTCGTCGTCGGCGAGGTTCAGCTGCACGCCCAGCGCGCCGGCGTCGACCAGCCGAGGACCGACCTCGCGGCGCAGGCGCTCGCCGAAGGCGGCGCCGGCGACGCGCGGGTCGCGCCACAGCAGGTAGACGACCTTTTCCACCGCCGCGGCGCCGCGATGCCCAACTCAGGGCTTGGGCGCGCGCTTGGTCGGCTCGAGCCCGGTCAGGCGCGCCAGGTTCAGGCCCAGCATGTTGGCCTTGTCCTGCTCGGTGAGCTGCGGGTAGCCCCATTTCTCCTGCAGCTCGGCGGGCATGTCGAAGTCGCGGATGTAGTCGATGATGCGGCCCAGATCGTCGAACGGCAGGTCGAAGCCCATGACGATCTTCTCCGAGGGCATCCACTGCAGCGCGGTGCCGATCGTGTGGTAGCCGCGGTAGGGCGCGCGCTGGAACCAGCCGATGATGCCCGAGATGCTCATGTACAGGTTCTTGTGCTTGCCGCACAGGCCGATCAGCTCCTCGCTCTGCGGCCAGCCGGCGTGGTAGGCGATCACCTTCAGCTCCGGGAAGTCGAGCATCACGTCGTCGAGCTGGCCGACCGCGCAGCGGCTGCTCGGCTGCGGGCAGACGTAGCTCATGCCGGTATGCACGGTGAGCGGCACGCCCAGCTCGCAGGCCTT
Source organism: Rubrivivax sp. (assembly GCA_046348125.1). Lineage (GTDB taxonomy): Bacteria > Pseudomonadota > Gammaproteobacteria > Burkholderiales > Burkholderiaceae_C > Rubrivivax. The sequence continues at coordinate 124,923 of JAXMEV010000002.1, read as the reverse complement.
CTCGTAGAACGGCCACAGGCGCCGGTCGTTGATCGGGCCCTCGTCCTCGGGCTGATAGACCTTGCACAGCTTGGCGCCCCTCTCCTTGACCAGGTACTCGAGCTCCCAACAGGCGTTCTTCATGCCGCGCTTGATCATCGGGCCGACGTTGGCCTCGAGGTACATGCGGCCCGGATAGGGCTCGATCTGCTGCAGCATGAAGCCGTTGGTCGACATCGACACCGTGCCGCCGCTGATGTCCATCATCGGCTCGCGCAGGCAGAACGCGACGTCGACGCCGACCTGGTCCATGTACTTGATGAGCTCGCTCGCGATCGGCTGCGGCCAGGGGCTGTCCAGATCGCGCCCGGCCCAGGCGCGCAGCACGCCGTTCACGCTGTCGTGGAACTGCTTCATCTGCGGGTAGTAGCCGATCTCGCTGAGCGTCTGCGGGCTCATGAAGTGGAATTCGGTCAGGGCGATGAAGTAATCCTTCTTGGCCATCGTTGCTTCTCCTGGGGTGTGGGGTGGGGATGGTGCGGCGCCGGGCCGCACCGCGGGATCGTCAGCGCCCGCTGTATTCGGGCTTGCGCTTCTCGGCGAACGCGCGCGGACCTTCCTGCGCGTCGGCCGAGCCGAACACGCGCGCGGCCATCGTCTTCTCGAGCACGAAGGCCGGTTCGTTGTTGAGCGCGCGCACGGCGATCTCCTTGGCGGTGCGCACCGCCAGCGGCCCGTTCTCGCAGATGCGCTCGGCGTAGGCGAGCGCCTCGTCCATCAGGCGCTCGGGCGCGACGACCTTGTTGACGAGGCCGATCTCGTAGGCGCGCTGCGCGTCGATGGTGTTGCCGGTGAGCAGCATCTCCATCGCGATCGCCCAGGGGATCTGCTGCGGCAGCCGGATGTGCGAGCCGCCGGCGGGCACCACCGCCCAGCGCACTTCGGCCAGGCCGAACTTGGCATGCGAGGCGGCGACGCGGATGTCGGTGCCGAGCATGAACTCGAGCCCGCCGGCCACGCACATGCCGTTGACGGCGGTGATGATGGGCTTGTAGTTGCGCTGGAACGGGCGCTTGGCCGGGTCGTCGTAGCCCATCGAGTCGCCCTCGGTGAGCGCCGGCATGGCGACCTTGAGGTCGAGCCCGGTGCAGAAGGCGCGCTCGCCGGCGCCGGTGAAGATCGCCACGCGCAGCGCCGGGTCGGCCTCGAAGTCGTCGAACGCGGCCTCGAGCCCGATCAGCATCTCCTTGGTGAGCGAGTTCATCGCCTCGGGCCGGTTCATCGTGATCACCGCGATGCGGTCGCGCTTCTCGTAGCGCACGCTCGCGGGCAGATTCAATGCCATACCTTGCTCCTGCTGCTGTCCGAATTCCCTGGCCGCCGTTCAGGCCGCGCTGCGCCTGAAGTACGGCAGATGCACCGCGCCGCCGCCGGCGGCGACGAACTCGACCGCCACCGGCATCCCGATCGCCAGCGCCTCGGGCGGGCAGTCGAGCACGCGGCCGAGCATGCGCACGCCTTCGTCCATCTCGACGATCACCGGGGCGTAGGGCGCATCGCCGGCGAAGGCCGGATGCAGCGGCCGCACGACCTCGGTCCACGAGAACACCTTGCCGCGCCCGCTCGAGCGGGCCCAGGTCCATGCGAACGATCCGCACCGGGCGCAGATCTCGCGCGGTACGTGGCGCCAGCGGCCGCAGTCCGAGCAGCGCTGGAAGCGCAGCTCGCCCTGGGCGCACCAGCGGTAGAACTCGCCCGCCAGCCCGTCCATCGCGGGCAGCGGCCGGGGGGGCGTGAGGTCGCGGTCGGTCATCGCAGCGCTTTCGGTGTCTCGATGCTCAGGCGCGGCGCAGGATCGCGATGCTGCCGTCGCCGAAGTCGCCCCAGCCGGTGACGACGCCGATGCGTGCGTCGGGCACCTGACGCGCGCCGGCCTCGCCGCGCAGCTGGCGCACCGCCTCGACGACATGACCCAGCCCGAGCAGGTGCGCGTGCGACAGCAGGCCGCCGGCGGTGTTGACCGGCAACCGGCCGCCCAGCTCGATGCCGCCGTTCTCGACGAAGGCCCCGCCCTCGCCGCGGCGGCAGAAGCCCGCCTCCTCGAGCTGCTGGATCACTTCGAAGGTGAAGCAGTCGTAGATCTGCGCGAAGTCGGCCTCGGCCGGCGTCACGCCGGCGATGCGGAACGCTTCGGGCGCCGCGCTCGTCAGGCCGATGCGATGGAAGTCGGGGCGCCCGCAGATCTCGTCGGCCGGATACGGCTGGCCGGCCGCCGCGCCCATCACGTACACCGGCGCGCGGCGCAGGTCGCGTGCGCGCTCGGCGCTGGTGACGACGAAGGCGGCGGCGCCGTCGCTCTCGAGGCTGCAGTCGAAGAGGCGGTAGGGCGCCGCGATCATCGGCGAGGCGAGGTACTGCTCCATCGTCAACGGCTTGCCGTGCATCAGCGCCGCCGGGTTGAGCTGGGCGTGGCGGCGCATCGCGAGCGCGACCGCGCCCAGCTGGCGCTCGGTGGTGCCGTAGTCGTGCATGTGGCGGCGCGCCATCAGCGCGTACCACTGCGGCGGCGCGGTGAGGCCGTAGGGCATGTAGAAATCACGCGCGATCGCGCCGCCCGGGATCGAGTCGACATCGCCGGCGGTGGTCTCGCGCACGCGCGCGCCGGAGAACCCGTTCCAGCCGCCCGGCACCAGCACGTGATCGGCGGCACCGGATGCAACGGCGAGCGCCGCCATGCGCAGCGAGGCCACCGGCGCCGCGCCGCCCATGTGCACGGTGGCGGCCAAGCGCAGGTTGTCGCAGCCCAGGCTGGCGGCGAAGATCTCGGCCTTGCCCAGGTTCGGGAACGGCAGGATGCCGTCGATCTGCGCCGGTTCGAGGCCGGCGTCTGCGATCGCGGCGAGCGCCGCCTGGAGTTGCAGCGCCGTCTCCGAAAGCCCCGAGCCGGGCTTGCGGCACACCGCCGTCTCGGCGATGCCGACGATGCACGCACTGTCGCGCCGCACCGCGTCAGTCCTTGTGCGGCGTCTTCTGCGCGGCTTCGTACTCGTCGCGCAGGGTCTGGCGGCTGTCCGCCTCGCGCGCGCGGAGGGCCCAGAAGCGCGGCTTGCGCTTGGCCAGGAACGCGGCGCCGCCCTCGTTGCCCTCGGGGTTGTCGAACCAGTCGGGGTACATCGCGGCCGAGGTCACGCAGGGGTCGCGGTAGCCGTCCATCTCCTGGTCGAACGCGGCCTTGAGGATCTCCAGGCAGCCGGGGCTGAGCGCGAGCATCTCCTCGCACCAGCGGTCGACCTCGGCCTCGAGGGCGTCGAGCGGCACCACCGTGTTCACCAGCCCCATCGCGAGCGCCTGCCGGGCGTCGTACTTGCGGCACAGCATCCACATCTCGCGCGCCTTCTTGGCGCCCACCACCTTGGTCAGGTAGGGCACGAAGAAACCGTCGGCCGGCGACGACACGCGCGGCCCGGCCTGGCCGAAGACGGCGTTGTCGGCGGCGATCGTGAAGTCGCAGCAGTAGGCCATGTGGTTGTGGCCGGCGATGCAGTAGCCCTGCACCTGCGCGATCACCGGCTTGCGCGACAGCCGGATCAGCCGGTTGTGCGGGTAGCGGTTGTAGACCGCCTCGCGCAGCCCCCAGCGCTCCCAGTCGACGTCGCCGCCGGCGCCGAAATGCTTGCCCCGGCCGGCGACCACGATGACGCCCACCATCGGGTCGTGGTTGGCGTCGTAGAAGGCGCGGAACATCTCGTCGACCGTGGTCATGGTCAACGTGTTCATCTTCTGCGGTTTGTTCAGCGAGATGCGCGCGACGCTGCCGCCGCTGGCCGCATGGCGCTTCTTCTCGTAGACGATCTCGGCGAAGTCGTTCAGGCCCTCGCCGGCCACCGTTTCCCAGGCGCTGAACGCTGCGCTCGCGGCTTCGTTGCTCATTGTCGTCCGCACCTCGTCAGAGGATGGCTCCCTGTGCCTTGAGCGCCTCGATTTCTTCCCACTCGTAGCCGAGCAGCTCCATCATCAGCAGCTCGGTGTCCTGGCCGAGCTGGGGCCCGAGGGTGTGGATCGCGCCCGGCGTCTTGGACAGCGTGACCGGCAGCCCGCGCACCTCGACCTCGCGCTGGACTTCCTCGCAATACGTCTTCGTGAAGTAGCCGTTGCGCCAGGCCTGCTCGTCGCGGATGACGTCGGCCAGCGTGTCGATGGTGCTCGCGACCAGCCCTTCGCGCTGCAGCGCCGCCATCAGCGCGGCGTCGTCGAAGCGCAGCGTGTGTGCCTCCAGCACTTCGATCAGCGCCTCGTTGTGGCGCGCGCGCTCGGCCGCGCTCGCGAAGCGCGCATCGGTCGCGAGCGCTGCGTCGCCGAGCGCACGCGCCAGCGCCGCGAAGCGCGCGTCGGCGTTGGGCTCGCACAGGAAGATCCACTTGCCGCGCGTGGGGTACAGGTTCCACAGCGGATTGGCGACTTGCTTGCGCGACGACTGCAGCGCGATCGACTCGTTGCCGGCGAGGTACGACTGCAGCGCCGGCGCGGCGAGGAAGAGCTGCGCGCCGTAGAGCGACGCGTCGAGCCGCTGCCCGCGCCCGGTGCGCCGGCGCTGGTAGAGCGCGAGCACGATGCCCAGCGCCGACATGATGCCGCCGTAGGCGTCGCCCGAACCCATGCCGAGGTAGATCGGCGGCTGCCCGGGTTCGCCCAGGCGCGCCATGATGCCGGTGATCGCCTGCACCGTGCTGTCGAAGGACGGCCGGGCGACATCGCCGAAGCGCCCGTAGCCGGTGTTGGTGGCGTAGATCAGGTCGGGCTTGATCTGTTTCAGCTCGTCGTACGACAGCCCCCAGCCGTCGAGCATCGCGGGCGACAGGTTCGACAGGAACACGTCCGACTGCGCCACCAGCCGGTAGACGACCTCCTTGCCGCCCGGCTTCTTCAGGTCGACCGCCATGCTCTTCTTGTTGCGGTTGATGACCAGGAAGTACTGGTTCCAGTCGCCGATCTCGAGCGACTTGATCGAGCGCACGCCGCGCGCCTGGTCGCCGCCCTGCGGGCGCTCGAGCTTGATCACCTCGGCGCCGAAGTCGGCCAGGTACTGCGCCGCCACCGGTCCCTGGAACCAGACCGTCATGTCGATGACGCGGATGCCTTCGAGCGCTCGTGCCACGGTCGATCTCCGGATGTGCGGGTCAGACGAGGACGCCGGCGCCGCGGCTGGCCTGGATCGCGTCCTCGCTCCAGCCGAGCAGGTCGCGCACGACCGCGCCGCCGTGCTGGCCGCTGCAGGGGGCGAGCCGGTCCAGGCGCGCCGTGCCCTCGCTCAGGTAGAGCGGGAAGCCGAGCGACTTGCGCTTGCCGAAGCTCGGGTGGTCGAGCTCGATCACGTAGCGGTTGGCCTTGGTCTGCGCATCGTTGGCCGGATAGTCGAAGCGCTCGATGATGTCGGCCGAGAGCTGCTTCTCGATGAACACCCGCCGCCAGTGGCTGGCCGGCTTCTTCACGAAGGCCGCTTCGAGCGCCTGGATCAGCTCGAGCCGGTGGGTCTCGGTGCGCTTGTCGTGGCTGTCGAAGCGCGGGTCGTGCTCGTCGAGGCCGACCTCGGCGCAGAACGTCGGCCACCAGCGGTCGGTGTCGGGCATCGTCAGCGTCAGCCAGCGGCCGTCGGCGCTCGGGTAGAACGAACCCGACATCGGGTTCGAGACATCCAGCCGCGAGATCGGGTTGAGCAGCCGTTCGCCCTTGCCGATCGCGAGGAAGGCCTGGATGTCGAGCGCCGCGCCGTACATGTTGGCGCCGAACAGCGAGACATCGACCGCCTGCCCCTCGCCCGAGGCGGCCCGGTGCAAGAGCGCGGTGACGACGCCGAAGGCGAGCATCGTGCTCGCGTGCATCGCGCCGGCGCCGGTGTAGACCGGGGGCTGGCCGGGCTGGGGCACGATCGGCATCATGCCGGTGCGTGCGGCGGCGAGTTCGTCGATCGGCGGCAGCTCGCGATCCGGCCCCACCGGCCCGAAGCCGGACAGACGCCCGTACACGATGTCGTCGCGCAGCGCGCAGGCGCCTGCGTAGTCGATGCCGAGCGCGGCGAGTTCGGCCACGCTCCAGTCGGTGACGAACGCATCGGCCTTGGCCAGCAGCGCGTGCAGCAGCGCGCGCCCCGGCTCGCCGGACGCGTCGAGCGCCAGGCTTTCCTTGTTGCGGTGGATGAGGTCGGCGTCGTGGTTCCAGCCGCTCTCGGCGCGCGCCGCGCCGGGCTCGATCTCGAGCCGGATCACGCGCGCGCCGAAGTCGGCCAGGAAGGCCGCCGTGAGCGACGTGCAGAACAGCCGCGTGAGGTCGAACACCACCACGTCGTCGAGCGGACGGCTCATCGGGATTCCTCGCGAGAGAGGCAGCGCGCCGGCGTCACGGCGGCGATCGGGTTCGATGGCATGCGGCTGCACGGCGGCCGATCCGCCGGCTCGACCCGCAACGGACAGGCGCTCAGATCAGCAGGCCGATGTCGGCGCCGTGGCGCGTCGCCTCGGCCAGCCGGCGCGGCACCCAGGCCGAGCCGGCGAGGTAGACCTGCGCCACGCCGCCTGCGGCCTTCAGCTCGTAGTACAGGCTCGGCTGCTGCACCGCGCCGTAGACGAGGACGACGCTGTCGAAGCCGGTTTCGCGGTAGGTGGCGTCGCCCCACGACGAAACGAACTCGAGCGCGTCCTTGCCCACCGACCTCAGCACCAGGTTCGGGCGCACCTTGACGCCGCACTGCTCCATGCGCTTGAGGACCATGCCGATCGAGTAGCGCGCGACCTCGGTCGCGAGGTGCACCGACTTGTGGAAGATCTCGACCTTCTTGCCCTGCGCGGCGAGGTATTCGGCGACGCAGGGCGTCTGGTAGTAGTCCTCCTGCGAGACCAGGGCGACGCGCTCACCGGTCTTCGCCTTGCCCGCCAGCACGTCCCAGCCCTGCACGACATGCGGCAGATCGAGGCCCGCAACGCCGTCGGGCAGGCGCGGCAGCGCGCCGGTGGCGACCACCACTGCGTCGGGCGCCAGCGCCTGCACGGCCGCCAAGTCGGCACGCGCTCCCAGCCGCACCTCGACGCCCAGCCGCTCGAGCGCGTTCTCCTCGAAATAGATCTGATCCTCGAACGAGTCGCGCCCGGGCGCCTTGGCCGCGAGCAGCAGCTGGCCGCCCAGGCGCTTGCCTTGCTCGAGCAGCGTGACGCGGTGGCCGCGCATCGCGGCGATGCGCGCCGCCTCGCAGCCGGCGGCGCCGCCGCCGACGACGACGACGCGCTTGGGCGCGGCCGCCGGGCGGTACTCGGCCTCCCAGCGCAGTTCGTTGCCCAGCTGCGGATTGATCGAGCACACCGGCACGTAGGGCACGGTGAGCGGCTCCGAGGCCTCGTCGATGCAGCGCGTGCAGGCGATGCAGCGGCGGATCTCGCCCAGCCGGCCTGTGCGCGCCTTGTTCGCGAACTCGGGGTCGGCGATGCCGGCGCGCACCATGCCCACCAGGTCGCAGCAGCCGCTCTTGACCAGTTCCTCGGCCAGCACCGGATCGTTGATGCGGCCGGTGAAGAGCACGGCGATCTTCTTGTTCAGCTCGCCCAGGTCCGAGCGCGCCGCCTTGCCGTATTCGCGGAATTCGGCGTTCGGGTGGTACGAAGACGGCACATAGGACGGCGCGCCCCAGCAGTGGCCGGTGTCGAGGTCGACAAAGTCGAGCAGGCCGGTTTCGCCGATGTGGAACAGCATCTCGCGCAGTTCCATGTTGTCGTAGCCGCCTTCGCGCGACTCGCCGCCGTTGACGCGGATGCCCAGCGCCATCGCGTCGCCAACGCGCGCGCGCACGCGCTCGAGCGCCTCGGTCACGTAGCGCGTGCGCTCCTTCGCGCCGCCGCCCCAGCGGTCGGTGCGCCGGTTCGTGACCGGCGACAGGAAACTGTGGCCCATCGTCTCGTGGGCGCAGTGGATCTCGATGGCGTCGGCGCCGCTGGCCTTGGCCACCTCGGCGGCCTTGGCGTAGCTCTCGAGCAGGAATTCGATCTCTTCCTCGCCGAGCACGTGCGGCACGTAGTCCTGCGCGCCCACCACCGGCACCGGCGAGGGCGACCACAGCGACGTGAGGTGCGTCAGCTGCACCACCACCACGGCGCCGGCGGCGTGCACCTGGTCGACGAACTTCTTCCAGCTCTCGACGAAGGCCGGGCTCTGGTAGCCCGAGTAGCGCGAACCGTAGCCGCCGCGCAGCGAAATCTCGTCCGGCGCGCCGGGCGGGAACGGCACGTCGAGCAGCCAGGTCTCGCTGCCGATCCAGCCGGTGCCGCCCTTGGCCTTGGCCAGGTGGTGGGCGATGAAGTGCTCGTCGATCAGGCCGGGCGCGCGCGACGAGTTGATCGTGTTCGTGGTTTCGCAGATGCGGTTGGGCACCCGCATCGGCCCGACCTGCAGCGGGGTGAACAGGTGTTCGAACTTGACGTTGCTCATGACGGTGCGCGTCCCGTGGTCTGCGTTGTCCTGTGCCGCCGCCGCGTGCGGCGGCAGCGCGCCCGTGGCGGCGGCGGGGGATCGGGGCTGGCTGGCCCGCCGGCTCTCAGGCCGCAGCGGTCGGCGTCACGATCATGAACGGGAACGGACGCTCGGTCTGCTTCTGGAAGTAGGCGTAGGCCGGAAACACCGCGTCCATCTTCGGCCACAGCTCCTTGCGCTCTTCGGCGCTTGCCTCGCGCGCCGTCGCGGCGCTCTTCTTGTGGTCGAGCTGCAGCCAGCACTTGGGGTTGGCGCGCAGGTTCAGGATCCAGGCCGGGTCCTGGTCGTAGCCGGCGAGCGAGCCGACGATGGCCACGCTGTCGCCGTGGTGTGCGAAAACCAGCGGCGTCGTGCGCTGTTCGCCCGACTTGCGCCCGATCGTCGTCAGCAGCAGCGTCGGCAGGCCCGAGGGCGATCCCTTGCCGCTCGCCCAGCCTTCGGGATTGGCCAGGTAGCGCTCGACGTCGGCCTTGCCGTCGCTGCGGATGCGCTCGAGCGATGCGGTCGCATCCTTGAGCCCACGGAAATCCTCTTCGGACAGGAAGTCCGGCTTGACCATGCTCTCGCGGTTGTGTGTCGACATGCTCGGTCTCCCGTGTCAGGATGGGCAGAAAAACGAGTCCAGGCGCAGATTTTCCATGCTACTTCGGCGCCGGCGCGCAGCGCCATGTCGGATGCGGTCTTTGGCGCTTCATTTGCGGCCAGCGCGCAAGGCGAGGAGCGGGGCCGGATTTCTGCCTACCACGCTCCTAGGCCGACGCGCGGTCGATCTGGCCTGCGCGGCTATATTATTGGCCGCATGCGAATCCGTATTCTTCGTGTGCGGGTCTTGACAGCGGCTTCGGCTTCGCACCGTCCGCGCGCCGGCGGCGTTCGGGGCGCGGCCTGCATTGTGCCGTCGGCGCGCGCTGGGATCGATCGGTGACCGGCTTGACGCCCAAGAGCAAGATCGCCTTCTACCTCGAGCGGATGCAGGCTCGGGGCCACGCCCCCGAGCGCGTGCTGGCCGGCAGCGGGCTGCGGCCGGAGCATCTCGACGACCCGCACGGGCGCGCGCAGCCGCAGCAGTACCGGCAGATCATCGCCAACATGCTCGAGCTGACCGGCGACCCCTGCCTCGGCATCAGCCTCGGGCAGGAGTTCAAGCTGAGCGACCTGGGCATCCTCGGCTACGCCGTGATGAGCTCGCCCACGCTGCGCGTCGCGCGCGAGTTCTACGACCGCTACAACGATCTGAACGAGCACCTGTTCGTCTCGCACAACTGCGTCGACGACGGCCGCTGGTACTCGCAGATCGACGATGTGCACCGGCTCGGCGCTCTGCTGCCCTTCGCGATCGAGGAGTTCGCCAGCCAGACGATGGAGCTCGCTTCGGCGATGACGGGGCGCGCGTTCCCGATCCTCGAGCTCCAGGTCACCTACGCGCAGCCGCCCGACGTCGCGCGCTACCTGCGGCGCTTCGACTGTCCGCTGCACTTCCGGCAGCCGCGCAACATCGTCGTCTTCGACATCGAGCGGCTGCAGGATCCGATCAGCCTGGCCAACGAAGACGTGTTCAAGCTGTGCGCGCGCAACTGCGAGCTGCTCGCCGCCAAGATCCGCGAGGGCGCGGTGCTGTCGGAGCGCATCTGCACCTACTTCGTCAACAATCCGGGGAGCTTCCCGACGCTCGAGGAAATGGCCGCACACCTGAACATGGGCGCGCGCACGCTGCGCCGCCGGCTCGCCGAGGAGAACGTCACCTACCAGGAGCTGCTCGACCGCACGCGCCAGGATCTCGCCACGCAGTATCTCCAGAACACGCGGCTGACGCCCAAGGAGATCGGCTTCCTGCTCGGCTACAGCAGCGTCAGCAACTTCCGGCGCGCCTTCAAGCTCTGGACCGGCAAGACCCTGTCGGACGTGCGCCAGGGGGCGGCATGAGCGCCGCGCGGCCGCTCCGAAGGCGCTCATTCCCCCACGGGGGGACGGCGCGCAGCGCCAAGGGGGCGGCATGAACGCCGCGCGGCCCGCCGCGGCCGCAGGATCGGCGCCCGATCCGTTCGACCCCCTGCGCATCGGCCCGCTCACGCTGCGCAACCGTTTCGTCAAGGCCGCCGCCAACGAAGGCATGACGCGCGCGGGCGTGCCGACCCGGGCGCTGCTGGAGCACCATCGTGCGCTCGCCGCCGGCGAGCTGGGCATGAGCACGGTCGCGTACGGCGCGGTGTCGGGCAGCGGGCGCTCGCTGCCCGAGCAGCTGTGGCTGCGCGCCGAGATCCTGCCCGACCTGCGCGCGCTCACCGAGGCGGTGCACGAGCAAGGCGGGCGCCTTTGCTGCCAGCTCACGCACGGCGGCCTGTACGTGCCCGGCATGAAGGTGCAAGGGCCGCTGATGAGCGCCAGCAGCGGCTTCAACAAGGTCGGGCTGCTGGCCGGCAACTGGCGCAGCCGCGCCATGAGCGAGCGCGACATGGTCCAGGTGCGCGGCGAGTTCGTCGCCGCCGCGCAGATCTGCCGCGAGGCCGGCTTCGACGCCGTCGAGCTGCACATGGGGCACGGCTATCTGCTCAACCAGTTCATCTCGCCTCTGAACAACGTCCGGCGCGACGAGTACGGCGGCAGCGCGGCCAACCGGGCGCGCTTTCCGGCCTCGGTGCTGGCCGCGGTCAGGCAGGCGGTGGGCGGCACGCTGGCGGTGCTGGCCAAGATCAACGTCGCCGACGGCGTCGCGCGCGGCGCGACGGTCGACGACGCCATCGTCACCGCGCGCGCGCTCGAGCAGGCCGGCGCCGACCTGCTCGTGCTCTCGGGCGGGCGCAACGCCGAGTCCGGCGCCTTCATGTTCGGCAGCAACCACGACGTGGCCGAGATGCGCAAGGTGCTCGGGCGCTTCGCCAGCCTCGCGTTCGCGCTGTCGCAGCTGGGCGCGCCGCGCGTGACCTTCCGCCCGATGTACTTCCTCGAGTACGCGCGCCGCATCCGCGATGCGGTCGCGGTGCCGCTCGGTTACCTCGGCGGCGTGCGCTCGCTGGCCGACGCGCGCCAGGCGGCGGCACTGGGGTTCGAGGCGATCGTGATGGCGCGCCCGCTCGTTCACGACACGGGCTTCGTCGGCAAGCTGCGCCGCGGCGAAGTGCAGCTGTCGGGCTGCACCAGCTGCAACCGCTGCGTGCCCTACATCTACCACCCCGCCGGCACCCGGTGCGTCTTCGCTGCGCCCAACGACCTGGCGGCGAACCAGGTGCGGGCGGCCGGCGCGAGCTGACGCGCCGCGCGCCGGGCCGCCGGCGGCTCGTCAGCCCATGCGGGCGATGACTTCCTCGCCGAAGCGGCGGATCGCGTCGAGCTGCTTGGGCAGATCCGACGGATCGACGTTCATGCCCCAGGGGATGACGCCGGCGTGGGTGCAGCCGATGTCGCGCATGCGCTGGAAGTCGTCGACCGTGCGCGCGGCGAAATCGATGCCGTGGATCTCGTAGTCGGCGCGCTCGGCCGTCCCGTGCTCGGCGCGCAGCGCATCGAGCTCGCCGATCAGCTTGCGCAGCGTCGCCAGGTCGGTGTTGGCCGACGCCCAGCCGTCGCCCAGCCGCGCCGCGCGCCGCAGCGCCGGCTTGCTGTGGCCGCCGATCAGGATCGGCACCGGCTTTTCCGGCACCGGCCGGATGCGCAGCGGGCCGAAGTCGAAGTGCTTGCCGTGATGCTCGAAGTACTCGCCCGTCATCGCTGCGCGCAGGATCGCGATGCACTCGTCCATGATGGCGCCGCGCTGGTCGAAGTCGACGCCGTTGTAGGTGAAGTCCTCCTTCCACGGGCTGAGGCCGGCGCCGAGGCTGATGCGGCCGTTGGACACGACCGCCAGCGAGGTCAGCGACTTGGCCAGGATCAGCGGCTGGCGCACCGGCACCTTGAGCACGCCGGGATACAGGCGGATGCGCTGCGTCACCGCCGCCATCGTCGCCATCGCGACGAAGGGCTCGATGAAGTCGGTGTGCTCGATGTAGGAACGGATCGTGTCGGTCTGCGCGTACGGATAGTCCGACTCGGTCGCGCGCGGAAAAAAGAGGCTGTCGGGCATCGACAGGCAGCTCCAGCCCGCCTGTTCGGCCGCCTGCGCGAGGGCGACGTAGTTGCGGTGGTGGCTGAATCCAAGCTGCAGGACGAAACGCATGGCGGCTCTCCGGAAGAGGTCGAAAGTCGGCTGGTCGCTCGCGGCCGATTATGGCGGCGCTGCCGGGCGGCGGGCGCTGCGCCGCGCCGCGCACGCGCAGGGCCGGCGCCGCAGCCGGATCGTCCGGATTGACGATCCGCCGGGCGCGCGCCGCTGCTAGCTTGCATGCTGCGCCACAGCGCGCGTAATGGAGTTCGTCTTGGCTCTTCAGATTCAGGAAGTCTTCGAGGTGGGCGCACCGGTCGAGGCGGTGTGGGCCTTCATCAACGACCCGCACAACGTCGTCGCCTGCATGCCGGGGGCCGCACTGACCCAGATCCTCGACGCGCAGCGCTTCGTCGGCGCGGTGAAGCTGAAGATCGGCGCCGTCAGTGCCCAGTACCAGGGCACCATCACCTACGCCGAGGTCGACCGCGCGCAGCACCTGGTGCGCATGGTCGCGACCGGCAACGAACGCGGCGGCGGCACCGTCAGCGGGACCATCGTCACGCGGCTCGAGCCGATCGCCGGGCGCAGCGCGACGCGCGTGCACTGCGAGTCGAGCATCGACCTGACCGGGCGCATCGTCCAGGTCGGGCGCGGGATGATCGAAGGCGTCTCGGCGCAGATCATCAAGAAATACGTCGGCAACGTGCGTGCGATGCTCGAGGTCGAGCCGCCTGCGGCGCCGGCCGCTGCCGCGTCCGAGGCCGCGGCCATGCCGCCGGCGGACGCCGCGGCAGCCTCCGCACCGCAGGCGGCGCGGCCGGCGGCGCGTCCGGCGCCGGCGCGCGACGATTCGATCAACGTCCTCGCCGTGGTCTTCAAGGTGCTGGTGGACCGCGTGCGCGCGTTCTTCCGCCGCCTGTTCGGCCGCGCCTGAGCGGGCGGCGCGCGCAAGGGCAGGGGATATGGCAGCGAGCGACCGCCCGGACGCGGCAACGCCGGCGCAATGGCTCGAAAGCGCCGCCGCTTCGGCCTTCGGCGCGGCGCGCACGCCCTTCGATGCGCAGCCCTTCGTGCTGGTCGATCTCGCGGCCGGCGACCGGCTCGCGCCGGCCGACGCGGATTGCCTCGCAGGCTGGCTGCGGCGCCAGCCCTGCCCGGTGATCGGCCTCGCCGCCGGCAGCGGCGCCGACGCGGTCGCCCAGGCCTGCGACGTGCTCGTCGACGGCCCGGCGGCACTGGGCTTCGTCACGGACGGCATCGCCCGCGCGCCGCTGGCGGCGATGACGCTGGTCCAGGTGCTGCGCTCGAGCGCTGCGCTGCCGGCCGCCGACGCCCTGGTGCTCGAATCGCTGGCCTTCGCGACGCTGCAGTCGGGGCCCGAATTCAAGGCCTGGTCGGCCGCCAACCCGCCGGCGCCGGAGACGATCCCGCGCGGCGCAGGGCCGGCCGTGCTGGTCGAGCGGATCGGCACGCAGCTGCGGCTGCGGCTGAACCGGCCGGCCAGCCGCAACGCGATGACGGTGGAGATGCGCGACGCGCTGGTCGAGGCGTTCGAGCTGGCCGCCTGCGACACCTCGATCGAGACGTTGCGCGTCGGCGCCGCGGGCGCCTGCTTCAGCATCGGCGGCGCGCTCGAGGAGTTCGGCACGGCCGCCAGTCCGGCCGGCGCGCACGCCGTGCGCAGCATCCGGCTGCCGGCCGCGGCATTGCTGCGCACGCCCGCGCGCAGCCATTTCCACGTGCACGGCGCCTGCATCGGCTCGGGCATCGAGCTGCCGGCGTTCGCCGCGCGCCTCACCGCCAGCCCGGACGCGTTCTTCCAGCTGCCCGAGATCCGCTTCGGCCTGATCCCGGGCGCCGGCGGCTGCGTCGGGCTGCCGCGCCGCATCGGGCGGCAGCGCACGGCCTACCTGGCCCTGTCGGCACGCCGCATCAATGCGGCCACGGCACTCGCCTGGGGGCTCGTCGATGCCATCGGCGCGCCGCCCGCGGATTGAATCTGCGATGACGGCGCCGGACGACATCCTGCCCCCGTGGCACGGGCGGCGTTCGGTGCGCCGCTACACGGCGCAGCCGATCACGCGCGCCACGCTCGACCTGTTGCTCGATGCCGCGGCGGCGGCGCCCTCGGCGCACAACCGGCAGCCCTGGCGCTTCGCGATCGTCACCGCCGCACGGCGCAAGACCGAGCTGGCCGCCGCGATGGGGGCCAGGCTGCGGCAGGAGCGGCTGGCCGACGGCGACGCGGCCGCCGACGTCGATGCCGACGTGCGGCGCTCGTTCGAGCGCATCGGCGGCGCTCCCGCCCTCGTCGTCGTCTGCCTGAGCATGGAGCACATGGACGTCTATCCGGACGAACGGCGCAACCGGCACGAACACCAGATGGCGGTGCAGAGCACCGCGATGGCCGGGCAGAACCTGCTGCTGGCCGCCCATGCCCAGGGCCTGGGCGCCTGCTGGCTGTGCGCGCCGCTGTTCTGTGCCGATGCGGTGCGCGCGGCGCTGCGGCTGCCGGCGCACTGGGAGCCGCAGGGCCTGGTGACCCTGGGCCACCCGGCCGCCGCCGGCAAGCCGCGCCTGCGCCGCCCGCTGTCGGAAGTCGCCCGCTGCGTCGACGACGCGGGCTGATCCGCGGCGCGGCCCGAGCGGCCGCGGCGGGCGCGCCGCTACACGAGCCGCCCGGCGCGGTGTCCTTCGTGCATCGCGCCGGTGATGTTGCGCGGGTCGGCGCAGTCGCCGGCGCGGTGCAGCGGCACGCCGCAGCCGGCCAGCAGCTCGGCCACGCTGTCGTCGGCCTCGGTGCCGATGGCCAGCACCACCGAGTCGGCCGGCGTGCGCTGCTCGGCGCCCGCGGCGTCGCTCCAGACGACCTCCTGGCGCGTGATCTCGCGCACCTTGGCGCTGCGCTGCAAGCTGCCGTGCTTCTCGACGTCGGCGAGGAAGCGCCAGCGCAGCACGATCGACAGCCCGCGCCCGGGCTTGTCGCTGGGCTCGAGCACGGTCACGCTGCGCCCGCGCGCGATCAGGAATTCGGCCAGCTCGAGCCCGACCAGGCCGCCGCCGACGATCACCACCCGCTTGCCCAGCGGCATCCACAGCTTGGACAGCGACTTGAGCGCCTGCTGGCTGTCGGTCACGCGCAGGATGCCGCCGGCCTTGAACAGCGCGCGCTCGGCCAGGTTCAGCTTGGCCTGCGCGATCTCGTCGGCGCGGTCGTTCGTCATCAGGCGGCGCAGTTCGTCGCCGCTCCACACATGCGCGAGCTCGGCGCCGGGTATCGGCGGCGCGCCGCGGCGCGCGCCGGTGGCGACGACGATCGCATCGGGCTTGAGCCGCGCCACCAGCGCCGCGTCGACCGCGGTCGACAGCTTCACGTCGATCGGCAGCTGGCGCACCTGGTGCACGAGGTAGTCGAGCAGGCCGCCGTTCTCGGGGTAGGCGAGGGCCGCGAAGAACAGCGTTCCGCCCAGGCGCTCGCTGCGCTCGACCAGGGTGACGCGGTGGCCGCGCAGCGCGGCCACGCGGGCCGCCTCCATGCCCGCGGGTCCGCCGCCGACGACCAGCACGTGGCGCGCGGCGGCCGCCGGCACGATCGCGGCATCGGTCTCGTGCCCGGCCTGCGCGTTGACCGAGCACTTGACCGACTCGTTGACGAAGATCTGGCTCACGCAGACGTAGCAGTAGATGCAGGGCCGGATGTCGGCCGCGCGCTCCTGGGCCAGCTTGTTCGGCAGTTCGGGGTCGGCGAGCAGCTTGCGCGCCAGCACGACGAAGTCGTACTCGCCGGCGGCGATCGACCTGGCCGCCTGCTGCGGCTCGATGCGCCCCACCGCGAGCACCGGCACCGACACCGCCTTGCGCACGGCGCTGGCGTAGCCCGCCAGCCCGCCGGGCTGGTGCACCAGCGGCGCTTCGGTGAAGGCCACGCCGTCGTCGAGCTTCGCGTAGGCCGACACGCTGATCGCGTCGGCGCCGGCCTGGGCCGCCATGGCGGCGGTGGCGATCGCGTCCGGCGTCGTGATGCCGCCGGGCGTGCGCAGCTCCTCGCCGTCCAGGCGCACCCAGACCGGGAACGAGGCGCCCACGCGCGCCTTGACGGCGCGGATCGTCTCGAGCAGCAGCCGTGCGCGCTTCTCCAGGCTGCCGCCGTACTCGTCTTCGCGCTGGTTGTAGTAGGGCGACAGGAAGCCGGCCAGGATGTAGCTGTGGCCGGCGTGCACCTCGACGCCGTCGAAGCCCGCGGCCTGCGCGCGGGCGGCGGCGGCGGCGAACCACTCGATCAGCTGCTCGATGTCGGCCTTGTCGAGCACGCGGAACTGCGGCCTGCCGGCACCGGCGGCGCCGACGAAGGTGGCCAGCTCCTCGTGCGTGAATGCGCTCATCATCGTCGTGCGCGCCTTGGGCGGGATCGAAGGCACCCAGGCCGGCCGGCCCTGGGCGAAGTCGCGCGTCGCGATGCGCCCGGCGTGCTGCAGCTGCACCGCGATCTTCGCCCCGTGCGCGTGCACGCGGCGCGTGATCTCGGCCAGACCGGGGATGAATTCGTCGCGCGACAGCGCCACCTGATGCGGCTCGGCGGTGCCGTTCGGATAGGCGATCGAGCACACGCCCATCGTCAGCAGCCCGGCGCCGCCGCGCGCGCGCTCTTCGTAGTAGCCCTGGATGCGCTCGCCGCAGCGGCCGTCGGCCTCGGCGAAATTGGTGCCCATCGGTCCGAGCACGATGCGGTTGCGCAGCTCGAGCGACCCGATGCGCCCGGGTTCGAGCAGGGCCGAGTAGGGATTGGACATGACCGCCGCACCTCGCACAGGGCTCCGCTGGGGAGCGATCGAAAGATTGTTGGGTGGGCGCCGTCACCGACATCGTCCGTTCGGACGCGGCGGGCTTCGGCTCGCACTGCCATTTGCGCCGTCGCTCGGTCGCTCGGTCGCGAAGCCGGTATCGTCCGTTTGCGGGTTGGCGCCGGCGGCGCCGCACTCGACAGTCGCGCGACCCACAACCCCAGGAGGATCGGATGTCAGTCATCGCCGTCACGGGTTCGGCTTCCGGCATCGGTGCCGCCACCGTCGCCGCCTTGCGTGCGGCCGGCCATCGCGTCATCGGCGTGGACTTGCGCAACGCCGACATCCAGGCCGATCTGTCGAGCGCCGAGGGCCGTGCGCGCGCGGTGGCGGCGATCGACGCGCAATGCGGCGGCACGCTCGACGCGCTCGTGCTGTGCGCCGGCCTGGGCGCGCATGTCGAGCCGGCGGCGCTCGTGATGTCGGTGAACTACTTCGGCGTCGTCGATCTGCTCGACGGGCTGCTGCCGGCGCTGCGCAAGGGCCACGAGCCGAGCGCGGTCGTCGTCTCGTCGGTCGCCTCGACCCAGCTCGCCTGGGACAAGAACCCGCTCGCGCCGGCGCTCGACAAGGGCGACGAAGCCGCCGCCGCCGAGATCGTGCGCGGCGCCGGCGCCCGCGGCGGCTACCTCGCCTATTCCGGCTCGAAGAACGCCGTCACGGTCGCGGTGCGCCGGCGCGCCGCCGAATGGGGCAAGGCCGGCGTGCGCCTGAACACCATCGCCCCCGGCTCGACCGAGACGCCGCTGATGAAAGAGGGCATGAACGACCCGCGCTTCGGCCAGGCGATCCGCGATTTCGTCGCCCCGATCGCTCGCCATGCCCGGCCCGACGAGATGGCCGCGATGATCGTCTACCTGCTCGGGCCGCAGGCGGGCTACATCCACGGCGCGCAGTTCGTGGTCGACGGCGGCATCGACGCCGTCGCCCGGCCGACGCAGTTCTGAGCGCCTGAAGATCCGAGGCGTGCCCGCCGGCGGGCGGCAGCGACACGGCGGCCGGGCGGTCTATTTCTCGCGCCCGGCGGCGCGGATCGACGCCTGCACCAGGCGCTCCCAGGCCCCATCGGGGAGCAGCCGCCGCGCCAGGATCATCGCCCTGGCCTCGGCCGGAACCGCATAGCGCCGCCGCGGATGCGCGTCGGCCAGTGCGCGCGCGACCGCTTCGGCCACCACCTCGGGGCGTGCGGCGCCGGCGTAGCTTTCGAGCAGCCGCGCCATCGCATCCATCTGCGCCGCGTAGGCCGAGCGCGCCGCCGAGGCGCGCAGGCTGCGCGCCGCGATCGCCGACCAGTCGCTGCGGATCCGCCCGGGCTGGACGACGACGACGTGGATGCCGAACGGCCGCGTCTCCACGCGCAGCACGTCCGAGAGGACTTCGAGCGCGTGCTTGGTGGCGTAGTACCAGCCGCCGGCGGGCGTCCAGATCCGTCCGCCCATCGAGCTGACGTTGACGATCGTTCCGGCCCGCGCGGCGCGCATCGACGGCAGCACCTGCTGCGTCAGCCGCATCAAGCCGAACACGTTGACCTCGAACTGGCGGCGCGCCTCGGCGAGCGCCACGTCCTCGAGCGCGCCCCAGCAGCCGTAGCCGGCGCTGTTGACGAGCGCGTCGATCCGCCCCTCGGCCTGGAGCAGCGCCCGCACGGCCGCCTGGATCGATGCGTCGTCGCCGACATCGAGCGCCACGATCTTCGCGCCGGCGGCGGCGATGTCGGCCATCTGCGGCAGGCGGCGGGCTGCGCCCCAGACCGTCCAGCCGTCCTCGAGCAGGCGGCGGACGATCGACTTGCCGATCCCCGACGAGGCGCCGGTGACGAATGCGACCTTGCGCGCGTCGCCTTGCGGCACGTTGCAGCCCTCCGATGGCGTGCCGCAGTCTGATGGCGCGGCGCGCCCGGGCATCGTCCTTTCGGACGTGTCGACCGGACCTGCGGCTGCCAAGATCGAGTCCATCAGGGACACTGCAGCAAGACCGCCCGCCATGGGAGGCACCAGCGAATTCATCGACCGTGTCGTGCTCGTCACCGGCGGCACCAAGGGCATCGGACGCGCCATCGCGCAGGGCTTTCTCGAGGCCGGCGCGCGCGTCGTGGTGTGCGGCCGCAGCGCGCCGCAGGATCTGCCCGCCGCAGGTGCGCGCCGCGCCGAGTTCATCGCCTGCGACGTGCGCGAGGCCGACGCCGTGCGCGCCCTGGTCGCGGCGATCGTCGAGCGCCACGGCCGGCTCGACGTGCTGATCAACAACGCCGGCGGCAGTCCGCCGGCCGATGCGGCGAGGGCTTCGCCGCGCTTCCATGAGGGCGTGATCCGTCTCAACCTGCTGTCGGCCCTGCATACCGCGCAGGCCGCCAATGCGCAGATGCAGAGGCAAGGCGCGGGCGGCGTGATCGTCTTCATCGGCAGCATCAGCGCGCTGCGGCCCTCGCCGGGCACTGCGGCCTATGGCGCGGCGAAGGCGGCGATCCTGAGCCTGTCGTCGTCGCTGGCGGTGGAATGGGGGCCGAAGGTGCGCGTGGTCACGGTCAGCCCGGGGCTGGTGCGCACCGAGCAGGCGCAGCTGCACTACGGCGACGAGCAGGGCGTGGCCGCCGTGGCGGCGACGATCCCGCTCGGCCGCATGGCCGAGCCGGCCGACGTCGCCGATGCCTGCCTCTTCGTCGCATCGGCACGCGCCTCGTACATGAGCGGCACCAATCTGCTGCTGCATGGCGGCGGCGAGAGGCCGGCCTATCTGGCGGCGTCGAATGCCGATGCGGCGGGCGCCGTGCCGCCCGGGCCGGAGCACCCGCGTGGCTGAGCCTCGGCGCAGGCCGCGGCTGTGCGCGCGGGCCGGCGCCGATTCGGCGCGGGTGTCGATCGGCCGGCCGATGCGGGCCACGTTCGACCGCATCGACGACGGCTTGGTGCCGCCGCGATTGCGGACTCTGTGAGGCGACGATGGACTTCACGTTGAGCGACGATCAGCGCGCGTTCGCCGAGACGGCGGCCAGCGTGTTCGCCGATTACTGCAGCGACGAAGCACTGCGCGCGTTCGAGCACTCCGGCGCGCCGTTCATGCAGCCGCTGTGGACGCAATGCGTCGCCACCGGGCTGCACTCGATCGTCGTCGGCGCCGACGAGGGCGGGCTCGGTCTGGGCATGACCGAACTGATGGGCGTGCTCGAGGCGCAGGGTCGCGCGCTCGCGCCGGTGCCGCTGTGGGGGCAGCAGCTGGGCCTCGCCGCGCTGGCGCGCTTCGGCACGCCGGCGCTGTGCGAGCTCGTCGTCGGGCCTGCGCTCGCCGGCGACGCGCTGCTGGCCGTCACCTTGCACACGCCGCTGCGTGCGACGCGCGCCGCGAGCGGCTGGCGTCTGGACGGCCGCGTCCCGGCGGTGCCGCTGGGCGGGCAGGCGGCTTGGCTGCTGGCCGCGGTCGAGGTGCAGGGCGCAACGCGGCTGGCGCTCATCGACCCGGTGCGCGCCGGCGTGCGGCGCGACGAAGGCCTGAGCCAGCACCACCTGGCGGTGGCCGACGTCGTCTTCGACGGCGTGATGCTCGGCGCCGAGCAGCTGCTGGCGCCGCCGGCCATGGCCTGGCTCGAGCCGCGCGCCATCGCCGCGCTGGCGGCGTTGCAGCTCGGCGTGACGGCGCAGCAGCTCGCGCGCACCGTCGAATACGTCGGCTCGCGGCGGCAGTTCGAGCGCCCGATCGGCTCGTTCCAGCTCGTCGCCGGCGAGATGGCCGACGGCCACATCGCGCTCGAGACGCTGCGCAGCTCGCTGTGGCAGCTCGTGTACCGGCTCGACGCCGGCCTGGGCGCGCTGCCGCAGGCGCTGGCCACGCGCGTGCTCGCCTGCGACACCGGCCACCGCGTCGGCCACATGGCGCAGCACGTGCACGGCGGCATCGGCGTCGACCTCAGCTATCCGATCCACCGCTACCTGTACTGGAGCCGCGCGCTCGGCACGGCACTGGGCGGAGCCGATCAGCATCTGGCGCGGCTGGGCGACTGGCTCGCGGATCACGACACCCTCGGTTGGAAGTATGACCTCGCCGAACACGATTCCGACCACGCGCCGGTCTGACGCCGCGGCCGCCGGCGGCGGCCTGCCGCCGCCGGCCGTGCCCGGCAGGCGCGCGCACGCAGGCGCAGTGTGATGTTCGTCGACCTGACCCCCGAACAGCACCGCCTGCGCCTGCGCGTGCGCGACTACTTCGCCGAGCTGATGACGCCCGAGCTGCGCCAGCGGCTGCGCGGCGCCGAAAGCGGCGACGAGTACCGCCGCGTGGTGCGGCAGATGGGGCGCGACGGCTGGCTCGCCGTCGGCTGGCCCAAGGAGTACGGCGGCCAGGGCTACGCCGCCACCGAGCAGCTGATCTTCTTCGAGGAGGCCAACCTGGCCGGCGCGCCGCTGCCCTTCGTGACCATCAGCACCGTCGGCCCGACGCTGATGGCACACGGCACGCCCGAGCAGAAGCAGCGCTTCCTGCCCGGCATCGCCGCCGGCGAGATCAACTTCGCGATCGGCTACTCCGAGCCCAACGCCGGCTCCGACCTCGCGGCGCTGCAGACGCGCGCCAGCCTCGAAGGCGACGCCTTCGTCGTCAACGGCAGCAAGCTGTGGACCTCGGGCGCCGACGCGGCCGACTTCATCTGGCTGGCCGCGCGCACCGACGCGCAGCGGGCGCGCCATCGCGGCATCTCGATCCTGATCGTCGACACGCGCTCGCCGGGCTTCTCGTACACCCTGATCCCGACCGTGGGCACGATGACCGCGGCCAGCTACTACGACGGCGTGCGCGTGCCGCGCGCGCTGCTGGTGGGCGAGCTCAACGAGGGCTGGCGCCTCATCACGGCCCAGCTCAACCACGAGCGGCTCGGCCTGGGCTCCTGGGCCGACAAGGTCTTCGGCCCCTTCCGGCGCGTCTTCCTCTGGGCCAGGACGCCCGACGAGCAAGGGCGGCGCCCGATCGACCAGCCCTGGGTGCGCCGCGCGTTCGCCGAGTGCTACACGCGGCTCGAGGCGATGCGGATCACCAACTTCCGCATCGCCGCGGCCCTCGACCGCGGCGCGATGGACGTGGCGCTCGCCTCGACGACCAAGGTCTACGGCAGCGAATCGGTGATCGAGATCCTGCGCCGGCTGACGGACATCGTCGGCGCCGGCGCGCTCGTGCGCGCCGGCTCGGCGGCCGCCTTCTTGATGGGCGAGCTCGAGTACGAGATCCGCTCCGCGACGATCAACACCTTCGGCGGCGGCACGAACGAGATCCAGCGCGAGCTGATCGCGCAGTTCGGCCTCGACATGCCGCGCGCCGTGCGATGACTGCGATGAGTACGACCAGCGCAACCTGTGCAACCAGCGCAACCAGTGCAACCAGTGCAACGAGTGCGGCCCGGCCGCCGATCCGGCGCGGCGAAGACGCGGGCCGCGGCGCGGCGCCCGCGGCCGTCGTGCCGCGCGAGCTGACCCAGGCCAAGCTCGACCGGCGCAGCGCGATCGCGGCGGGCTTTCGCGCCTCCAGCGCGTACACGAGCGCCGACTTCATCGAAGACTGCGCGCGCACGCACGGCGCGCGCCCGTGCCTGGCCTACGCGACCCAGGCCTGGACCTACGCGCAGTTCAACGCCGAGGCGAACCGGGTCGCGCATGCGCTGCACGGCCTGGGCGTGCGGCGCGGCGACGTCGTCGCCATCGCGCTCGAGAACCGGCCCGCCTTCTTCTTCGCCTGGTTCGGCCTGGCCAAGCTGGGCGCGGTGGTCGCCTTCCTGAACACCCACGTCAGCGGCCGGCTGCTCGCGCACGCGCTGCAGGTGACCGGCGCGCGCACCGTGATCGTCGGCGAGGAGTGCCTGAACCACTTCGCGGATCTCCCGGCGCAGCCCGAGCCGCTCACTTGCTGGCTGTGGTCCGACGCCGAGCGCCCGGCCGACGCGGCCGCGCGCGCGCTGTGCGCGCTCGAGCTCGACGCGCTCGTCGCCGCGGCGCCGCGCGGCGACCCGCCCGCGGCCTGGCGCGCCGGCCTGCAGGCCGGCGACACCGCCCAGTACATCTTCACTTCCGGCACCACCGGCCTGCCCAAGGCGGCGCTGATCAGCCATGCGCGCTGGCTGATGGCCGGCGCCTCGATGAAGGAGGTGTGGGAGGTCGTGCCGCAGGACCGGCTCTACGTCTTCCTGCCGCTGTATCACGGCGCGGCGTCGATGTCGGCCGCCGCGACCGCGTTCGCCGCCGGCGCCAGCCTCGTCGTGCGGCGCCGCTTCAGCCGCAGCGAGTTCTGGAGCGACGTGCGCCGGCACGGCGTCACGATGTGCCAGTACGTCGGCGAGATCTGCCGCTTCTTGCTGAGCGCGCCGGCCCGGCCCGACGATCGCGCGCACCCGCTGCGCAAGATGTCGGGCACCGGCATGGCGCCCGAGATCTGGAACCAGTGGGTCGAGCGCTTCGGCCCGATGCAGATCTTCGAGGGCTGGGGTTCGACCGAATCCAACACCAGCACGCTGAACCTGGACAACCGCGTCGGCTCCTGCGGCCGCGTGCCGTACTGGGAGAAGACCAACCTGCGTCTGGTGCGCTACGACGTCGCCGCCGGCACCTACCCGCGCGACGCCGAGGGCTTCTGCCAGCTCGCCGCGGTCGACGAGCCGGGCGAGGCGATCGGGATGATCTACGACTACCCCGACGTCGTCGCCGGCCGCTTCGAGGGCTACACCTCGCCCGCGGACACCGAGAGGAAGATCCTGCGCGACGTCTTCCGCAAGGGCGACGCCTGGTGGGCGTCGGGCGACCTGCTGCGCTGCGACGCCGACGGCTACTGCTGGTTCGTCGACCGCATCGGCGACACCTTCCGCTGGAAGAGCGAGAACGTCTCGACGGCCGAGGTCGCCGACGCGCTGGCCGACTTCCCCGGCCTCGATGCGATCACCGTCTACGGCGTGCAGGTGCCCGAGCGCGACGGGCGCGCCGGCATGGCGGCGCTGGTGCTGCACGAAGGCGCGCGTTTCGACGCGCAGGCGTTCTGGGCGCTCGCGCTCGAGCGGCTGCCGGCCTACGCCGCGCCGCTCTTCGTGCGCATCGCGCCGGTGGCCGACCTGACCGGCAACTACAAGCTGCGCAAGGTCGACCTGCAGCGCGAGGGCTTCGATGCGGCCCTCGTGCGCGACCCGCTGTACGTGCGCGACGACGCCGCCCGCAGCTACGTGCCGCTGACGGCGGCGGCGCTGGCGCGCGCGCTCGGCGCATGAGGGGCGCCGCGCCGTGACGGCCGCCGGGCAGCGATCGCGTCCGCGCCGCACCCGGGCGGCGGCGCTCGAGTACCCGCTCGCGCCGCCGCGCACCGACGGCAGCGTCGTCGAAGTCGCCGAGGGCATCCTGTGGGCGCGCCTGCCGATGCCGATCGCGCTCGATCACGTCGAGGTCTATCTGCTGCGCGACGACGACGGCTGGACGATCGTCGACACCGGCCTGCCCACCGACGCCACGCGCGCGCTGTGGGAGCGCATCGCCGCCGGGCAGTTCGGCCGCCTGCCCGTCAAGGCGGTGCTGTGCACGCATTTCCACTACGACCACGCCGGCCTGGCCGGCTGGCTGGGCGAGCGCTTCGGCGCGCCGGTATGCATGACGCACGGCGAGTACTTCACGCTGCGCACCATGTGCCTGCCGCTGCCCGATCCGATGACGGCGTCGCAGCGCGAGTTCTTCGCGCGCGCCGGCATGCCCGAAGCGCGCATGCAGCGCATGTGGGACGCGGTGCGCCGCGATCCGTTCACGCCGGTGCCGCCGCAGGCCTTCCGGCGTCTGCGCGGCGGCGACGAACTCACGCTGGCCAAGCGGCGCTGGCGCGTCGTCGTCGGCGAGGGGCATTCGCCCGAGCATGCCTGCCTGTACTGCGAGGCCGACCGGATCCTGATCGCCGGCGACCAGCTGCTGTCGCGCATCACCTCGAACGTGCTGGTGTCCAGCCTCGAGCCCGAAGCCAACCCGCTGCAGCTGTGGTTCGATTCGCTGCACCGCCTCGAGCGGCTCGCGCCCGACACGCTGGTGCTGCCGTCGCACCAGGGCGTCTTCCGCGGCCTGCATGCGCGCGCGCGCGCGCTGCGCGAGCACCACGAGGCGCAGTTCGCGGCCTTGCGCGCCGGCCTCGCCGAGACCGGCGCGCTGACCGCGTTCGAGGCGATGGGCCGGCTCTATCCGGCGCTGCGCTGGCCGGTCGACGACCTGCTGGCGCTGGGCGAGACGATCGCCCACCTGTCGTGGCTGCGTTACGCGGGCCAGGTGCAGCGCGTGCTCGACGACGACGGCATCCATCGCTTCCGGCTGGCGGAGCACGCATGAACGAGATCGAGACCTTCCGCGCCGAAACCCGGCACTGGCTGGAGCAGAACTGCCCGCCTTCGATGCGCACGCCGATGACGTCCGAGGCGATGCTGTGGAGCGGCACGCGCGCGCGCTTCATCAGCGAAGAGCAGCGGCTGTGGTTCGAGCGCATGCGCGACCGCCGCTGGTTCGCGCCCGGCTGGCCGCCCGAGTACGGCGGCGGCGGCCTGGCGCCGCGCCAGGTGCGCGTGTTGTTCGAGGAGATGGCGCGTCTGCGCTGCCGCGTGCCGCAGTACAGCCTGGGCATCTGGATGCTCGGCCCGGTGCTGCTCGAACTCGGCACCGAGGCGCAAAAGCGCGAGCACCTGGCGCCGATGACCGACGGCCTGCTGCGCTGGTGCCAGGGCTTCAGCGAGCCCAACGCGGGCTCGGATCTGGCGAGCCTGCGCACTTCGGCGCGGCGCGAGGGCGGCGAGTTCGTCGTCAACGGCTCGAAGATCTGGACCAGCGACGCCCATCTGGCCGACTGGATGTACGCGCTGGTGCGCACCGACAGCGCGGCCAGGAAGCAGGAGGGCATCAGCTTCTTGCTGATCGACATGCACGCGCCCGGCGTGAGCGTCAAGCCGATCGAGCTCATCAGCGGCAAGTCGGCCTTCTGCGAGGTGTTCTTCGACGACGTGCGCGTGCCGGTGCGCCAGCTCGTGGGGCCGTTGAACGGCGGCTGGGGCGTGGCCAAGAAGGTGCTCCAGCACGAGCGCGCGGCGATGTCGACCTTCAGCCAGGGCGGTGCCCCCTCGCCGGACGCGCTGGCCGTCGCGCGCCCCTATCTGTACGACGAGCAGGGCGTGCTGCGCGAGCCGGTCTGGCGCGACCGCCTGGCCGCGCTGCTGATGGACGCGCAAGCCTTCGCGCTCACCAGCCGCCGCGTCGCCGAGGACGCGCTGGCCGGGCAGGACGTGAGCGGCCCGGCGTCGATCATGAAGCTGGTGCAGACCGAACAGGAGGTCGCCAAGGGCGAGCTGCTGAACCAGCTCATGGGCCACCGCGGCCTGAGCTGGGAGGGCGACGAATACAGCGCCACCGAGCACGACGTGAGCCGCTTCTGGCTCTACGCCAAGACCTACACGCTCGGCGGCGGCACCTCCGAGATCCAGCTCAACCTGATCGCACGCCGCGTGCTCGGACTGCCGGCATGATCATGAACGAAGAACACCGGCTGCTCGCCGAGACGGCGCGCGAATTCCTCGCCGCCAAGTCGCCGGTGGCGGCACTGCGCCGGCTGCGCGACACGCGCGACGCGCTCGGCTACGACCCGGCGCTCTGGGCCGAGATCGTCGGCCTCGGCTGGACCGCGATCGTGCTGCCCGAAGAGCACGGCGGCCTGGCCTTCGGCTACCGCGGACTGGGCTCGGTGTTCGAGTCGATCGGCCGCAACCTCGCGCCGACGCCGCTGCTGTCGACCGTGGTGCTGGGCGGCGGCTTGCTGCACGACGCCGGCAGCCAGGCCCAGCGTGCGCATTGGCTGCCGCGCGTCGTCGACGGCAGCGCGCTGCTCGCGCTGGCGCTCGACGAGGGCGCGCGCCACGACCCCGCGGCGGTGCGCACGAGCGCGCGCCAGGTCGACGGCGGCTGGGTGCTCGACGGCGAAAAGTGGTTCGTCCTCGACGGCCACATCGCCGATCGGCTGCTCGTCGTCGCGCGCAGCGCCGGCGCGGCCGGCGATGCCCGGGGGCTGAGCCTGTTCCTGGTCGACCCGGCGGCGCCCGGCGTCGCCCGCACCCGCACCTGGATGGCCGACAGCCGCAACGCGGCCCGCGTCACCTTGTCGCAGGTGCGCGTGGACGCGCAGGATCTGATCGGGCCCGCGCACGAAGGCGCCGGCGCACTCGAGGCGACGCTCGACCGCGCCCGCGTCTGCCTGGCCGCCGAAGCGCTGGGCGTTGTCGGCGAGGCGTTCGACCGCACGGTGGCCTACCTGAAGGAGCGCGTGCAGTTCGACGTGCCGATCGGCTCGTTCCAGGCGCTGCAGCACCGGGCGGCCCGCCTGTACGTCGAGATCGAGCTGCTGCGCAGCTGCGTGGCCGCCGCGCTCGACGCGCTCGACCACGATTCGGCGCAGGCACCGCTGCTCGCCTCGCTGGCCAAGGCGCGTGCCGCCGACCTGAGCGAGCGCGCGCTCAACGAAGCGGTGCAGCTGCACGGCGGCGTCGGCGTCACCGACGCGCTCGACATCGGCCTGTTCCTCAAGCGCGGCCGCGCCTTGCAGCAGACCTTCGGCGACGCTGTATACCATCGCGACCGCTGGGCGCGGCTGAGCGGCTTCTAGTACATCGGTCGCAGGGGATCCGGATCCGACGGCAGATCGGACATCGGCGAAACAGAGGAAACAAGGGGACGAACGATGACTCTTTCGATACCGACGGTGGCGCAGGCGGTCGAGCAGTTGACGGCCGCGGGGGCGCCTTTCGAGCTGATCGAGCTGGCCGCGCCGCACGGGCCGCTGAAGGCGTACCGCAACGCCTTCGCCACCCTGCCCGAGCTGATCGCCTCGGGCCGCGCGCACGGCGCCAAGGAGTTCATGGTCTACCAGGGCGAGCGCTGGGACTTCACCCGGTTCTTCGCCGCCGTCGACGCGCTGGCGGCGCGCCTGTGGCACGAGTTCGGCGTGCGCCCCGGCGACCGCATCGCGATCGCGGCGCGCAACCGGCCGCAATGGGCGATCGCCTTCGCCGCCACGGCGTCGGTGGGCGCGGTGGCCGCGCCGCTCAACAGCTTCGGCCAGCGCGAGGAGCTGGTCGACGCCATCGAGACGGTCGAGCCCAAGCTGCTGTTCTGCGACGCCGACCGGCTCGCGCGCATCGAGCCGGAGCGCGCGCGTCTGGCCTGCGCGATCGTCCTCGTCGACGCGCCCGCGCACGACGGCGTGCACGGCTTCACCTCGGCGCAGGCGTTCGGGCCGCTGCCGGCGATCCGGCTCGCGCCCGACGATCCGGCCCTGATCCTGTTCACCTCGGGCACCAGCAGCAAGGCCAAGGGCGTGCTGTCGTCGCAGCGGGCGGTGTGCCAGGCGCTGTTCAACATCGACTTCATCGCCGCGCTGTCGGCGATGCTTTCGCCGCAGGCGGTGGCGCGGCTGATGCAGAGCGGCCTCGCCCCGACCACGCTGTCGGCGGTGCCGCTGTTCCACGTCAGCGGCCTGCACGCCCAGCTGCTCAACTCCCTGCGCAACGGCCGGCGGCTCGTGTTCATGCACCGCTGGAGCGCGGCGCAGGCGCTCGATCTGATCCGCAGCGAGACGATCACCGTCTTCAACGGCGCGCCGTCGATGGTGATGCAGCTGATGAGCGAGCTCGGCTCGGCCGTCAAGGATTCGATCCGCAGCCTGAGTGCGATCGGCTTCGGCGGCGCCGGGCTGCCGCAGCGCGTGATCGAAGACGTCATGGGGCGCATGCCCGATTCGATGTCGGGCATCGGCTTCGGGCTGACCGAGACCAACGGCGTCGGCTCGGCCTGCTCGGGAGCGCTGTTCATGCGCAAGCCGCGCAGCTCGGGCGTCGTTTCGCCGATCATGCAGATCCGCATCGTCGACGCCGAAGGCAACGAGCTGCCGCGCGGCGAAGCGGGCGAGGTCTGCCTGCGCGGCGTGAGCGTGATGCAGGGCTACTGGCGCAACCCGCAGGCCAGCGCCGAGGCGCTGCGCGACGGCTGGTTCCACTCCGGCGACATCGGCTACGTCGACGACGAGAACTTCCTCTTCATCGTCGACCGCCTGAAGGACGTGATCAACCGCAGCGGCGAGAAGATCGCCGCGGCCGAGGTCGAGTCCTGCCTGCTGCTGCACCCGGAAGTGGACGAGGCGGCGGTGTTCGCGGTGGCCGACGACGAAACCGGCGAGGCGGTCGCCGCGGTCGTGGTGCTGAGGCAGGCCGCCGACCTCGCTCCCGAGGATCTGCGCGCCTATGTCGCCGCCCGCCTGGCGAGCTACAAGGTGCCGCAGCACCTGCACATCCGGCGCACCAAGCTGCCGCGCACACCGGCCGGCAAGCTGCTCAAGCCGGCGCTCAAGCGCGAATACGCGGGCTGACTCGGCGCTCGGCGGGCGTCGTGCCGGCGCCCGGCGGCCGGCACCCGGCGGCGCCCCGGCGGCGCCGGCGCAGTCTCGCCGGCGCGACACATAGTCCTATGAGACGAGGCAGAAGATTGCGGCCGATCAAACAATCGCGTTAACTTCCGGATACGTCGCGCCGGCCGCCGGGCCATTGCCCGCGGCCGCGCGCTGGCGCCAGAAGGTCTTCCGTACCCAACACGCATACCGTAGGAGACAGTGATGAAGCGTATCTTGCCGTGGGCGCCGGCGGCAGCGGCCGCCGCCCTGCTCGCGATTTCCGGCCCGGCGTCGGCCAAGGTGCCGGCGGCCGAGGCCGACCGGCTCGGCAAGGACCTGACCTGCGTCGGCGCCGAGAAGGCCGGCAACAAGGACGGCTCGATCCCGGCCTTCTCCGGCAAGTGGACCGAGTTCCCGCCCGGCATCAAGTACACGCCCCACACCGGCCAGTTCCCGCCGAACCCCTACGCCGACGAGAAGCCGCTGTTCACGATCACCGAGGAGAACGCCGCCAAGTACGGCGACAAGCTCTCCGACGGCCAGAAGGCGCTGATGAAGAAGTGGCCCAAGGCCTTCCAGATCAACGTCTACCCCTCGCATCGCGATTTCCGCTACTCCGACAAGATCTGCGACGTCGCCAAGAAGAACGCGCTCAGCGCCGAGATCAGCGACAACGGCCTGGGCATCAAGGGCGCGCTCAAGGGCGCGGTGCCGTTCCCGATTCCCAAGGACGGCGCCGAAGCACTGATGAACAACATGTTCCCGGTGCGCGCCTACAACGAGGACTCGTTGCGCGACAGCGCCAACGTGCTGTCCAACGGCACCATCGTCTGGGGCCGCCAGCGCAACACCAACCTCGGCCTCATCAACGGCCCCAACGACATCGGCAAGCCGCTCGAAGGCGAGATGGCCTACACGATGAACCGCACGCTGCTGCCCGAGCGCGAGAAGGGCAGCGTCACGGTCTCGATCGAGCCGGTGAACTTCGCCAAGGGCAAGCGCCTGGCCTGGTCCTACGATCCGGGCACGCGGCGCGTGCGCCAGCTGCCCGAGTACGGCTTCGACCAGCCGATCGGCGGCACCGGCGGCAAGGTCACGATCGACTCCGACCGCCTGTTCAACGGCTCGCCCGAGCGCTATAGCTGGACGCTGCAGGGCAAGCGCGAGATGTACGTGCCCGCCGACGGCTACAAGCTGCAGGGCCAGATCAAGTACGCCGACCTGATCAAGCAGGGCGCGCCCAATCCCGAGTACCTGCGCTGGGAGCTGCGCCGCGTCTGGGTGCTCGAAGCCAAGCTCAAGGAGGGCTTCCGCCACCTGTACGGCAAGCGCGTGCTCTACCTCGACGAGGACACCTGGATGGCGGTGGCCGAGGACTTCTACGATTCGCGCGGCACGCTCTGGCAATACGCCTTCGTCAACTACTACTACCTGCCCGACATCGGCGCCTGGCAGGCCGGCAGCAGCTTCTATTTCGACCTCAACTCCGGCGGCTACGTCGGCTACAACCTGTCGCAGGAGCGCGAGCGCAGCTCGATCCTGAACAAGGGCGACCTCAAGCCCGACATGTTCACCCCGGAAGCGGCGCGCGCGGCGGGCAACTGAGCATCCGCCCTTGCGACGCAGGCGTGCGGCGCGGATCGGGGCTCGCGCCCGGGCCCGCGCGGCGATGAAACCCGGTGTCCTGCAGCGGAGCGGGCTCGGTGCCATCCACCCGGCGCGGGGCCGCCGGATCCGATCCGGGCCCCGCTGCCGCCCCGAGGCGGCGGCGAGCACGGGCAGGCGCCGGCCGCTCCCGGCCGCCGCCTGCAGGCAAGGTCGGCCCCGCCGCGGCGCCATGCGGCAGGGGCCGCACGATGCCCGGCTCGCGCTCGAGTCCGTCCGCTGAAACGAGTACCCAATTCCCGAGGAGAAAACCGATGAAGAACCGATTCAAGCTGGCACCCCTCGCCGCTGCGGCGGTGGTCGCGGCGGCCCCGATGGCGGCGCTCGCCTTCGATACGATCGAACTCGGCGACGGTGTGGCGCTCGACGCGCGCCTGAACCTGAACTACACGATCGGCCAGCGCATCAAGAAGCAGGATCCGGTGCTGTTGGGCATCGCCGGCAAGAACGACGGCGACGGCAATTTCAAGAAGAACGCGCTGACGACCAACCGCCTGGCGGCACTGCTGGAGGCCAAGCTGAGCAAGGGCGACACCGGCCTGGTGTTCTCGGCCAGCAGCTTCTACGACGACGTCTATCGCAAGACGAACGACAACGACCCGGCCGCCAACAACCCCGGCAAGGTCAACAAGCCGCCGCCCTACAACGAGTTCACCGACGAGGCGCGCCGCTACCACGGCGGCTACAGCCGGATTCTCGACGGCTACGGCTACACGTCGTTCGACCTCGGCGACTCCAGCCGCGCCACGCTGCGCCTGGGCCGCCAGGCGGTGAACTGGGGCGAAGCGATGTACTACCCGAACATCGCGCAGGCGCAGGGGCCCTTCGACGGCACCAAGACCGGCATCCCCGGCACCGAAACCAAGGATGCGGTGCTGACCGAGGATCAACTGTCCGCGGCGATCCAGGTGAACCCGAACTGGTCGCTGCTCGGCCAGGTGCAATTCGGGTTCCACGAGACGATCACGTCGGCGCCCGGCGCCTACCTGAGCAACTCCGACGCCGTCGGCCCCGGCGCCGTCTGCCTCGGGCCGTGGACCTCGATTCCGGCCATTCCCGGCCTGTTCTCCGGCTTCACCGGCTGCTCGTTCGGCCTGCGCGGCGACGACATCCGGCCCAAGAACGTCGGTCAGTGGGGCATCGGCACGCGCGTGCGCGTCACCGAAGCCACCGAGCTCGGCCTGTACTACCTGCACTTCAACGACCGCACGCCGCTGACGGTCATCAACTCCTTCACGCCGGGGACGGCCATCCCGGCGCCGCTGCAACCCGCGTTCGGCGGCATCAAGCAGATCGGCAACGGCTCGTACCGGATCCGCTACTTCGACCACGTGAACATGCTGGCGGCGACCGCGAGCACGTCGCTCGGCATGGCCTCGGTGGCCGCCGAGTACTCGTACCGCAAGGGCGCTCCGGTGCTCGTGAACACCGTGGTCGATCCGACCAGCGGCGCGACGATCCCCAACCCCACCCGCGCCGACATCAGCATCGCGTCGGTGAACGCGATGGTCAACCTCGGCCGCACCGCGATCGCGCCGATGACGACGCTGATCGCCGAGCTGGCGGGCTCGTACGTGCACAAGGCCGAAGCGATCAAGGCGCCCGGCGTCGAGACGCTGCCGGCGGCCTTCGCCGGGGCGTTCCCGGCGTCGAACGACCTGTATTTCCAGACCCGATCGGCGCTCGCCTACACGGTGCAGGGCGTGCTCAGCTACCCGGGCGTGGTCGAGAACGTCGACCTCACGATCCCGATCAGCTTCGCGCACCAGCTCAAGGGGCGCGCCATGGTGGGCCCCACCACGGGCGGCGAAGGCGACAAGCGCGTGAGCATCGGCGCCACGGTCGTCTACGGCGGCAACGCGTCGCTGAACCTGACGTATCTGGGCTTCCTCGGCGGCTCCAACCTGGTGCCCAAGACCGAGCGCCTGCTGACCGACCGCGACCAGATCTCGCTCAACTTCAAGTACTCGTTCTGAGTCGGCCTGCCGACGCACCCGCCGCGGCCCGGTGATCCCGGGCCGCGGTCGCGTCCGCAGTTCCCAGGCCCTCGGGCGCCATCGATCGGCAAGGATCGCGCCGCGCGGCCCGCTGGACGAGCTACGGCAGGTCGGGCGGCAACGGCACGGCGCGCAGCTCCGGATCGCGTTGCTGCAGTGCTTGCCAGCCCGCGCGCGCCTCCTCGCAGCGCACGCGCGGGTGGATGCGGCACAGGCGCGCGAGCGTGCGCGCGGCCACTTCGGGCTGGCCGTTGAGCCCGGCCGCGATCGCGTAGCGCAACATGGCCGGCGGATAGGCGAAGCGCTGCGACACCCGGCGCATCTTCTCCAGCTCGGCAGCGCTCATGCCGCGGCGCGCCTCGGTGCGGGCGAACTCCAGGAAGGCCTGCTGCTGGTCGAGCAGGCGCAGCCGCGGTGCCGGCGTCTCGAGCCTGGTGACGCCGATGCGCGCCGATTCGAGCCGCAGGATGCGGTGATTCTGTTCGGCCTCGAGGTAGTCGAGCGCGATCACGAACAGGAGCGCGCCGAGCGCCAGCCCAGCCGCCGGCACCAGCGCCGGCGGCAGGCGCCGCGGCGGCGCCGGCACCTGCATCGCCCAGGCCGCACCGAGTGCCAGGCCGCTGGGCAGCAGGAAGTAGGCGTACTCGAGCGGGAACTCGAACATCGCGTGCACGAGCACGCCGCACACCGCCAGCAGCAGCCAGAGGGCGCGCGCATCGCGCACCGCGCGCAGCTGCTGCCACAGCGCTGCCGCCGCGAGCAAGGCGATCAGCGCGCCCACCGGCACCCCCGCCCACACGAGCAGATCGAGCACGATGTTGTGGCTGTGCTCGAAGTGCCGCCGGATCGGCGCATGGTCGAGCGCCACCGCCTCCTGCGCCAGCACCATCTGCTGCCAGCCGTAGCCGCTCCAGGGCTCGCGGCCGATGGCGTCTGCGAGCGCGGGCCAGAGCAGCTCGCGGCCGCCGCCTTGCAGCTGGCCGGCCGCATTGCGCTCACCGGCGAGCAGCAGCGCGTGGTTGAGCGCGGGCCAGGCCAGCGTGCCGAGCACGAGCAGCGCGAGCAGCAGCAGCATCGTGCGCGCACCGATGCGCACCGCGCTGCGCCGGCCCAGCGCGAGCAGCAGCCCGAGCGCGACCGCAAGCTGCACGAGCCCGGTGCGCGAGCCGCTCATCAGCATCGCCAGCAGCAGGAACGCCGCGCCGCTCCACCAGCCGGCCGCGCCGATGCGGCCGCCCTCGCGCAGCAGCGCCAGGCCCGCCAGGCCGAAGAAGGCGAGCGTGCACAGGTGGTTGGGCTGCGCGAGGTTGGCGAAGGGCCGCGCGCCGGGCGGCAGGTCGGCGGCCCAGATGCCGAGCGAAAACGCGCCCGTCCACTGCACGAGCGCGATGAAGGTGGAGACCAGGGCGCCGACCACGAGGCCGGCGCCGAACAGATCGACGAAGTCGAGGCCGCGGTGCTGCGGGCCGAACGCGCCGCCGGTCGCAGGCGCCGGTGGCGCCGCTGGCGCCGTCGGTGCGAGCGCAGCGCCGAGTGCGATCGCCAGACCGAAGGCCGACAGGTACAGCGCCGCCATCAAGGCGTCGCCGCCGAACCAGATGCGCCCGCTCGCCCACTGCCAGCCGACCGAACCCAGCGCCACGACCAGCGTCGCCGCCCACAGTGCAGGCAGGCCGGCCCGCGCGCGGCACAGCAGCGCGGCGGCGAACAGGAGGGCCAGCGCTGCCCCCTCCTGCCATGCCGAGAGCCAGGGGTAGTAGTGGTTCGGCAGCAGCCACGCGACGGGCATCGCGGCTGCGAATGGAATCGCCAACGAAAAGAGGCGCCAAGGCGCCTCTTTGCGGCTGCCGCAGGAACGCGGCATCAGCCCTTGCAGGAGCCGGGCAGATACTTCTTGTCCATGGCGGCGGCACCAGCCGCGGGACCGCAGGTCCAAGAGGCAACCTGTGTGCCGCCGATCGACGCCGCCTTGAGTGCGCCGCCCTTGGCGTCAAACGGGGTCAGCACGATCGCCTTGCCGGCTGCATCGCTCAGCGACGAGTCGTTGCTGGCCGTGACAGTGACGACGCCGTCCGCGTCCGTGTGAACTGAGGCGACGTACTTGCTTTGCTGCGAGGCGGATTCGCAGCCCCAGCCGTCGATGCCCGGCGCAGCCGAAGCAGCGCCGGTCTGGTAGACCTCGGACACCGTGGTCCGGCACTGGCTTGCCGCGAGGATGACTTCGGAGACCTTCGCCTTCACGGTATAGGTCTGATACGCCGGCAGCGCCACCGCTGCCAGGATGCCGATGATCGCCACGACGATCATCAGTTCGATGAGGGTGAAACCTTGTTGGACGCGTTTCATGCAGGAGCTCCTGAGGAGGGTGGGGGAAGGGGACGCTGCTCCGGTATGCAGGGTCCGTGCCAGCCCCCGATGCGGCGCGCAAGCGCCCCGAATGCCAATTCCGGACGCCGGCGGCGCCCGGCGCTGACGTTTTCCGTCAGTCGGCGGCGCTGGCGGCGGCGGCGGGCGGCCAGGCCTGACGCAAAACGTCAGCGGCGGGCGCGCGGCCGAGCACCATCGTCTGCCCGCTCTCGAGCGCGCGCACGCGGTGGCGCAGCGGCAGCGCGGCGATCTCGGCCATCACGGCCTGCACTTCGCCCGGCTTGACATGCGTGATGTAGACGTCGGTGGGCGTCGCCAGCCGCGCCAGTTCCAGCCCGAGCTGCGCGGGGCACAGATGGCGGCTGGCGGCGGCGAGCGCGCGCTCGTCGTCGCGAAAGGCGGTCTCGATCACGAGCGCGGCCACGTCCAGCGTGGCCAGGCGCTGCCACAGCGCTTCGTTCGGGCCGGTGTCGCCGCTGTAGACCCAGGCGCCGTCTTCGCCGTGCACGGCGAAGCCCACCGCGGGCACGGTGTGCGCCGCGCTCAGCACTTCGATGCGGCGCCCGCCGAGCTCGAGCAGCTGGCCGACCGCGATCGGCCGGAACTGCAGCACCGGGTGGCGTTCGCTGGGCAGGCGCGTGAAGTCGGGCCAGATGACGCCGTTGAAGACATGCGTCTGGAGCGCGGCGAGGGTGGCCGGCAGCGCGTGCACCTGTACCGGCGGGCGCGCCAGCGCGCTGCGCCGGCGGGTGACGCTGTCGGCCAGCAGCCCGATCGCGAGCACGTGGTCGAGGTGCGAGTGGCTGACGAGGATGTGGTCGATCTGGACCAGCTCGGCCAGCGTGAGCTCGCCCACGCCGGTGCCGGCGTCGATGAGCACGTCGTGGTCGAGCAGGAACGCCGTGGTCCGGCTGCCGGCGGCAATCGAGCCCGAGCAGCCGAGGACGCGGATCTGCATGTGCAAGAGACGAGGGAGGGAGCGTAGACGCGGGTGCGCACGCGATGGCGGCGGCGCGGCGCACCGATGCTGCGCCCTGCGCATGCCTGCGGCAAGGCAGGGCTGCGCGCCTCGAGCTCGAATGCGGGCAGACCCAGGCACAGAGCGTGAAAAATGCCCTGGCGCCTGCCGCGCCGGCGGCGCTGCCGCGTGTCGGTCTGGCCGAGTCGCCGAGCGGCCGGTTGTCCGAGCGGCCGGTTGTCAGTGCGGCCATGCGGCCGAGCGGCCCGCTATCGGAAGATGAACTGCATCTGCGTGCCGGCGAGCTCGATCACGTCGCCGTTGCGCAGCGGCACCGAGTCGCCGGCGAGCGGCACGCCGTTGACGCTCGGGCGCTGCGCGCCCTCGACATGGGCGAAGGCGTAGCCGGTGGGACGGCGCGTGATCGAGGCCACCTGCACGCCGGGCTTGCCGACGGTGGTGACG
This sequence comes from Rubrivivax sp., assembly GCA_046348125.1. GTDB lineage: Bacteria > Pseudomonadota > Gammaproteobacteria > Burkholderiales > Burkholderiaceae_C > Rubrivivax. Next base: position 87,654 of record JAXMEV010000002.1, on the reverse strand, counting down.
ACCTTGGTCAGCGTCACCTCGCGGCCGGCGGCGGCGCCGTTGAGCACCTTGATCAGCGCCACCGGCGCCGAAGCGGCCTGCGGCTGGCCGAAGCTGCCGAAGCCCGAGGCCGCCCCGCCGGCCGCTGGGTGGCCCGAAGACAGCGGGCCCGAAGACGCGAACGGCGGCGGCACGCTGGCGCCGGGCCGCATGATCATCGTCTTCTCGTACTCGCCCGAGTCGTCGACCAGGTACTTGATCTTGTACTTGCCGATCTCGACCGTGTCGTTGTGGCTGAGCAGCTGCTTCTTGATCGCCTTGCCGTTGATGTAGGTGCCGTTGGTGCTGTTCAGGTCTTCGATGAAGACGTCGGCGCCCACCATCTGCAGCACGGCGTGCTCGCCGCTGACGGCGAGGTTGTCGATCACGATGTCGTTGTACGGACGACGGCCGAGCGTGGTCTTGTCCTTGGTGATCTGGACTTCCTTGATGACCACACCGTCGAGCGAAACGACAAGCTTGCCCATGAGTGCCTCGACTACCCTCGATTGGTCTGCCGCCGGCGCCTGCGTCCGGGCTGCGCTCTCGTCGCCCGGCTGCGGCGCGGCATCGGTGTGTCCGTCAGCGCCTGAACGGCCACCAGGACCGTGCAGAACCGTTCGCGCTGCCGGACGCGCGAACCAGAACCACCGAGATATTATCCTTTCCGCCTGCCTCGTTGGCGGCATCGATGAGCGCTTGTGCGCATTCGGGCAGCGCAGCGTGACGCTGCAGCAACTGCACCATGCCGGCCTCGTCGAGCATGTCGGACAGGCCGTCGCTGCACAGCAGATACATGTCGAGCGGCTGCACGGCGTGCTGGTGCGTCTCGAGCAGCACCGTGTCCTCGACGCCGACGGCGCGCGTGACGAGGTTCTTGTTGGCCGAGAACGCGGCCTGCTCGGGCGTGATGAGGCCGGCGTCGATCTGCTCTTGCAGCAGCGAGTGGTCGCGCGTGAGCTGCTGCAGCCGCCCGGCGCGCAGCCGATAGCAGCGCGAGTCGCCCACGTGGCCGAGCAGCAGCCGCGCCTCGCGGAACACCGCCACCACCAGCGTCGTGCCCATGCCGGCGTACTGCGGGTTGGCGTTGGCGGCGTTGAAGATCGCGCGGTTGGCGTTGTCGACGCAGATGTCCATCGCGCGCCGCACGTCGGCGTCGCTGGCCTGGCTGTTGGCCTCGCGCAGCCAGCGGCCGAGCTCGGTCTTGACGAACGAGGTGGCCATGTTGCTCGCCACCTCGCCGGCGTTGTAGCCGCCCATGCCGTCGGCCAGCACGGCCAGCGACACGCCGGCGTCGACGAGGGCCGAATCCTCGTTGTTGCTGCGCGCGCGGCCCGGGTCCACCGCAGCGTGGAGCTCGATCGTCAGGGACACGGGAGGGGTGGGGCCGGCAAGCCGCTGGATGCGCGAATCGCGGACGATTGTGCATCGGAACGGCGCCCGGCCCGGGCGGGGTGCGTGCGCGCGCCCCGCGCGTGCGTGACATCGGCCCGCTGGCCGCGCGTCGCGTGCCGCCCGCGACGGCGTGCATCGCGCGCGGTCGATGCCGTCGCGGGCTCTCAGGCTCTCAGGCTCTCAGGTGCCGGCGCGGCCGGGCAGTCGGCGCGCGACGGCAGCGAGCGCGTCGGCCACGGCGCCGGCGTCGCCCGCGCGCAGCCGGCGCTCGCGCTGCAGCAGCTGCGCCAGCAGCGCGTCCAGGGCCGGCGGCAGATCGGCCCGCAGCGCCGCGAGCGCGGGGGCCGGCTCCGTGGCGACGCGCTGCAGCAGCTCGCCCAGCGTCGCAGCGTCGTACGGGCGCCGGCCGGTGAGCAGCTCGAACAGCAGCACGCCGAGCGCATAGAGGTCGCCGCGCGCATCGGGCAGCGCGCCGGCCAGCAGCTCGGGCGCCATGTAGGCCGGCGTCCCGGGCACGACACCGGTGCGCGTGGCCTCGGCGTCCGGCGCCCGCGTCAGGCCCAGGTCGGCGAGCTTGACGGTGTCGCTCGGCCAGTGCACCAGCACGTTCGCGGGCTTGAGATCGCGGTGCACGAAGCCCTGCGCATGCGCGTGCGCGAGCGCGCGTGCCACGCGTTCGGCCACGCGCAGCACGAGCGCCTCGGGCAGCAGCCGCGCGGGCGCGGTGTAGCGCGTGAGGTCGCTGCCGGCCACGGGCTCCATCGCCAGCCAGCCGAGTTCGCCTTCGACGCCCGCCGCGAGCAGCCGCACGATGTCCGGGTGCTCGAGGCGCGCGACGGCTTCGGCCTGGCGCAGGAACTGCGTGCGCGCCGCTTCGTCCGGCGACGGCAGCGCGACGAGCTTGAGCGCGACCGCCTCGTCGTGCCCGGCGCGCGCGGCCAGGAACACCGTGCCGTGGCCGCCCTGGCCCAGGCGGCGCAGCAGCCGCCAGCCGGCGACCGTGCGCGCGGCGTCCGGCGCGTCGTGCATCGGGCCGCGCTCAGCCGGCGGCGGCGTGCTTGCGCTGCGCCAGCCAGCGCCCGACCAGCACCACCCCGAACGCGCAGCCGAGCTCGACGAGCGTCACGCCGGGCTGGTCGAGCGGGCCCAGATAGCCCTCGACGGCCGCGTCGTGCACCAGCATCTCGCCGGCGACGAAGCCGAGCAGCGCGGCGCCGAGCGTGACGATGATCGGGTAGCGCTCCATCACCGTCATCAGCAGCTGGCTGCCGGCGATGATGAGCGGGATCGACAGGCCCAGACCGATGACGAGCAGCGCCAGGCGCGCCGGCGGCGGCCCGCTCTGCGCCGCCGCGGCGACGGCGATGACGTTGTCCAGGCTCATCACCAGGTCGGCGACGAGGATCGTGCGGATCGCGCCCCAGACATGGGCGTGCGACGCGATGCCGTCTTCGGCCTCGTCTTCGGGCACCAGCAGCTGCACGCCGATCCACAGCAGCAGCAGTGCGCCGACGATCTTGAGATAGGGGTAGCCGAGCAGCTCGACGGCGAAGACCGTGAGCACGACCCGCATGACGATCGCCGCGGCGCTGCCGCCGACCACCGCGACGCGCCGCTGCCGCGCCGGCAGGTTGCGCGCCGCCAGCGCGATGACGACGGCGTTGTCGCCCGACAGCAGGATGTTGACCCAGATGATCTTGCCCAGGGCGATCCAGGTCGCCGCGTCGGTGAGTTGGTCCATCGCCCCTGCCTGCCCTTGCTCGCCCTTGCGTCTTCGAGCCGGCGCCCGTTGCGGCGCCGCCGCCTCCGGGTGGCGAGTGTAGGGGGGCGGGCGGCGCAGCCGGTGCGCGCCGATGTCGCTGCGGCGTCTGCGGCCGCTGCGCGCGCGGGCGAGCGCAGCGCAGCGGCGGCTACTTGACCACCAGCACCGGCATCTCGGCGTGCACGAGCGTGTCGTGCGTCACCGATCCGAGCAGCGCCGCGCTGTGCGAGCCGAGCCCGCGCGCGCCCATCACGATCAGGTCGCAGCCGAGCGTGCGTGCCAGCTCGCTCAGCACGACACCGGGCTCGCCGACGCGGCGGTGCTCCTGCGCCTGCGCACCTTCGGCCGCGACCACGCGCCGCGCCGGCGCGAGCGCCTCCTCGCTGCGCTCGCGCTGGTAGTCCTCGACGGTGCGGCCGGCGATGAAGCGCGTGACGTCGGAGGACAAGGGGCGCTGCACGTGGACGAGGTGCAGCTCGAGCGCGTCGCCTGCGCGCAAGTCGCCGCGCAGCGCGAGCGCGCGCCGCAGCGCCCGCTCGGCACCGGCCGAGCCGTCGACGGCGACCGCGACGCGGCGGATCGCCGCCGCTGCGACCGCGGCCGCTCCTGCGGCCGCAGGCGCGGGCGCGCGCCGCGCCGCCGCCGCGCGCGCCGCGAGCCAGCGTCCGGCCGCCAGCACGCAGAACGCACCGAGCACGCCGCTGCCGTAGTGCACGAGCGGCACGAGCGGCACGAGCGCGGGCGCGCCGCGGCCCTCGGGCGGCAGCGTCGGCATCCAGGCCGCGAGCGCGGGGTCGCTCACGGCCATCGTGCCGGCGATCCAGCCGAGCAGCATGCCGCCGGCCGTGATGACGACCGGATAGCGGTCCATCAGCTTGATGACGAGCTGGCTGCCCCAGACGATGATGGGGATGCTGACGAGCAGGCCGAAGACGACGAGCGGCATCGCGTGGCCGCCGCCGGCGCCCTCGGCCGCACCGGCGATCGCGATGACGTTGTCCAGGCTCATCACGAAGTCGGCCACGATCACCGTCTTCACCGCGCCCCACAGCTTGTCGGAGGCGGCGATGTGGGCGTGGCCCTCGCCGCCGGGGTCGGGCAGCAGCAGCTTGACGCCGATCCACAGCAGCAGCGCCGCGCCGACGAGCTTCAGGAACGGAATCTGCAGCAGCGTCAGTGCGAAGAAGATCAGGATCACGCGCAGGACGATCGCGCCGAGCGTGCCCCAGACGATGCCGCGCGTGCGCTGCGCCGCCGGCAGCGAGCGGCAGGCGAGCGCGATGACGACGGCGTTGTCGCCGCCGAGCAGGATGTCGATGAGGATGATCTGGCCGACCGCCGTCCAGAAGTCGACCGAGGTGAACATGTCCATGCCGAGGCCGCGCGCACGCGCCTGCCTTCGGCGGCGAGCGGTGCGCGCAGCGGGCGATCATCGTGGGGCGCGCCGCGCCGCGCCAGTTTCCCCGCGTCGCCCGGGGGAATTGCCGGCGCGCGGGCCGCGCCGGCCCCGGCCGGCTACAGCAGGCTTGCCAGCAGCCGCCCCATCTCGCTCGGGTTGCGCGTGACCTTGAAGCCGCACTCTTCCATGATGGCGAGCTTGGCGTCGGCGGTGTCGGCGCCGCCGCTGATGAGCGCGCCGGCATGCCCCATGCGCTTGCCCGGCGGCGCGGTGACGCCGGCGATGAAGCCGACGATGGGCTTCTTCATGTTGGCCTTGCACCAGCGCGCGGCCTCGGCCTCGTCGGGGCCGCCGATCTCGCCGATCATGATCACGGCGTCGGTGTCGGGGTCGTCGTTGAAAGCACGCATGATGTCGATGTGCTTCAAGCCGTTGATCGGGTCGCCGCCGATGCCCACGGCCGAGCTCTGGCCGATGCCCAGCTCGGAGAGCTGCGCCACCGCCTCGTAGGTGAGCGTGCCCGAGCGGCTGACGACGCCGACGCGCCCCTTCTTGTGGATGTGGCCGGGCATGATGCCGATCTTGATCTCGTCGGGCGTGATCGTGCCCGGACAGTTGGGCCCGAGCAGCAGCGTCTTCTTGCCGCCGGCGGCCTCCTTGGCCTTCATGCGGTTGCGCACGACGAGCATGTCCTTGATCGGGATGCCCTCGGTGATGCAGACGACGAGGTCGAGGTCGGCCTGCACCGCCTCCCAGATGGCGTCGGCGGCGCCGGCCGGCGGCACGTAGATCACGCTCACGGTGGCGCCGGTCTGCGCCTTGGCGTCGGCGACGCTGGCGTAGATCGGGATGCCCTCGAAGCTCTCGCCGGCCTTCTTCGGATTGACGCCGGCGACGTAGCAGGCCTTGCCGTTGGCGTAGGCCTGGCAGCCCTTGGTGTGGAACTGGCCGGTCTTGCCGGTGATGCCCTGCGTGATGACGCGGGTGTTCTTGTCGATCAGGATGCTCATGTCGGTCTCGCTGCGGGCGTTACTTGACGGCGGCCACGATCTTGGTGGCGGCCTCGGCCATCGTGTCGGCGGCGATGATGGGCAGGCCCGATTCGGCCAGCATCTTCTTGCCGATCTCCTCGTTGGTGCCCTTCATGCGCACCACCAGCGGAATGGACAGGTGCACCGCCTTGCAGGCGACGATCACGCCCTCGGCGATGGTGTCGCAGCGCATGATGCCGCCGAAGATGTTGACCAGGATGCCCTCGACCTTGTCGTTGCCGAGCATGATCTTGAACGCCTCGGTCACCTTCTCGGCGCTGGCGCCGCCGCCGACGTCGAGGAAGTTGGCCGGCTCGCCGCCGAACAGCTTGATGGTGTCCATGGTCGCCATCGCCAGGCCGGCGCCGTTGACCAGGCAGCCGATGTTGCCGTCCAGGCTGATGTAGCTGAGGTCGAACTTGCTCGCCTCGATCTCGGCCGCGTCCTCCTCGTCGAGGTCGCGGTAGGCCACGATCTCGGGGTGGCGGAAGAGCGCGTTGGCGTCGAAATTGAACTTCGCGTCCAGCGCCTTGATATGGCCGTCGCCTTCGAGGATCAGCGGGTTGATCTCGGCCAGGCTGGCATCGCTGGCCATGTAGCAGTCGTAGAGCTTGCCGAACACCGCCTTGGCCTCGGCCTGGCTGGCGGCCGGCACGCCGATGCCCTCGGCCAGCTGCTGGGCCTGCGCGTCGCCCAGGCCGACCAGGGGGTCGACGAAGACCTTGATGATCTTCTCCGGCGTCTTGTGCGCCACCTCCTCGATGTCCATGCCGCCTTCGCTGCTGGCCATCAGCGCCACCTTCTGCGTCGCGCGGTCGGTGAGCGCGGCGACGTAGTACTCCTTCTTGATGTCGGCGCCTTCCTCGACCAGCAGGCGGCGCACCTTCTGGCCCTCGGGGCCGGTCTGGTGCGTCACGAGCTGCATGCCGAGGATCTGGCCGGCCAGCTGCTCGACTTCGGCCAGGCTGCGCGCGAGCTTGACGCCGCCGCCCTTGCCGCGGCCGCCGGCGTGGATCTGGGCCTTCACCACCCAGACCTTGCCGCCCAGCTTCTGCGCCGCCTCGACGGCCTCGCGCACGCTGAAGGCCGGGTAGCCGCGCGGCACCGGTACGCCGCTCTGGCGCAGCAGCTCCTTGGCCTGGTATTCGTGGATCTTCATCGGGACACCTCGCTCGTTCGCTGCGTCGTGCGTTGGATTGCGTTCTTGGGGTTGCCCGCGCCGTCCATGCGCGCAGCCCAGCGGTGAAGCAGGCGCTGGCGCGCCGCGGCAGGCTGTGGCATCGATGCGACGGGGGGCGGCGGCACCGCCTGAGGCGTCGCTGCAGCGGCAGCGCGCCCCGCGGCGACGGCGGCGCGCGAATTTAGCACGCGCTCTGCCCGTGCCGCCTTACTGGGCCTCGTCGTCGCTCTGGACGGCGCCGGCCTGGCGCAGCACGCGGCGGATCACGTCGCCGTCGAAGCCGCGGCCGGCGAGGAAGCGCGCCTGCCGGGCACGTTCGGCCAGGCTGGCCGGCGGCGCGCCGAAGCGTCGCTGCCAGACGGCGAGTGCGCGCTCGAACTCGCTGCCGCGCGCCTGCGCGAGCGTCGCCGCCACCAGCTCCGGCGCCAGGCCCTTGGCGGCGAGCGACTGGGCGAGCCGCCGGCCGCCCAGGCGCCGCCCGGCGCCGGCCAGCACCGACTCGGCCGTGCGTTCGTCGCTCAGCAGCCCGTGCGCGGCGAGCTCGTCGAGCGCGGCCCCGATCTGCTCGGCGGCGCTCGTGCCGGGCACCGTCTCGGCGTACGGAGCGAGCTTGCGCTCGAGCTCGGCGCGCGAGTGCTCGCGGCGCGCCAGATGGCGCAGTGCGCGCCCCTTGAGCGAGAGCGAGCTGAAGGCCATGCCCGAGCGGCCGCGTCAGTGCCCCGGGGCGCCGGAGGGCCAGGCCGGCTTACGCCGCGCCGGCCTCGCCCCCGATGGGGGCGACGCCGACCGCTTCGCGGATGCGGTTTTGGCGAAACCGCATGGCGTCACTCGCTGGCGCTCGCGCCGCCGGCCTCGCCCCCGATGGGGGCGACGCCGACCGCTTCGCGGATGCGGTTTTCAATCTCGCGGGCGAGGGCGGGGTTTTCTTTGAGGAACTCGCGCGCGTTGTCCTTGCCTTGGCCGATCTTCTCGCCGTTGTAGGCGTACCAGGCGCCGCTCTTGTCGACGATGCGGTGCACGACGCCCATGTCGACGATCTCGCCTTCGCGGCTGATGCCTTCGCCGTAGAGGATGTCGAACTCGGCGGTCTTGAACGGCGGCGCGACCTTGTTCTTCACGACCTTGACCTTGGTCTCGCTGCCGATGACCTCGTCGCCCTTCTTGATATTGCCGGTGCGGCGGATGTCCAGCCGCACCGACGAGTAGAACTTGAGTGCGTTGCCGCCGGTCGTCGTTTCGGGGTTGCCGAACATGACGCCGATCTTCATGCGGATCTGGTTGATGAAGACGACCATGCAGTTGGTCTTCTTGATCGTGGCGGTGAGCTTGCGCAGCGCCTGGCTCATCAGGCGCGCCTGCAGACCGGGCAGCGAATCGCCCATCTCGCCTTCGAGCTCGGCCTTGGGCGTGAGCGCGGCCACCGAGTCGATGACGACCAGGTCGACCGAGCCCGAGCGCACCAGCGCATCGACGATCTCGAGCGCCTGCTCGCCGGTGTCGGGCTGGCTGATGAGCAGCTCCTGCAGGTCGACGCCGAGCTTCTGCGCATATTGCACGTCGAGCGCGTGCTCGGCGTCGATGAAGGCGCAGGTGCCGCCCAGCTTCTGCATCTGGGCGATGACCTGCAGCGTGAGCGTGGTCTTGCCCGAGCTCTCGGGACCGTAGATCTCGACCACGCGGCCGCGCGGCAGGCCGCCGACGCCCAGCGCGATGTCCAGGCCGAGCGAGCCGGTGGAGCAGACCTGGATGTCCTCGATCTTCTCGCCCTCGCCCAGGCGCATGATCGAGCCCTTGCCGAACTGCTTTTCGATCTGCGCCAGCGCGGCCTGCAGGGCCTTGGCTTTCTCGGTGTTGAGGGCTTTGACGGGGGCGTCCATGGCGGCTCCTGGCGTGGGTTTGGCGGTGGGGGGCAAGGCGGTTCTCCGTGGCGGCGATTATGCGGTATGGGCTGGATATGTGTACAGCTCTTGCGGGGGAGCCCCGGGCCTCCGTCGGGGGCGCCCGCAGGAGGGGGCGGGCGCGCAATCCTAGAATCATGCGCAGGGCGCGCGCACCGGGCTAGGGCGCCGCGCGGGCCGGCCGAGGCGCGGCCCCGGGCTGCGGACCGCGGCGCGTACCGGCACGGCCCACGGGAGACGAGAGCCATGCGCATCCTCATCGCCGAAGACGACCAGGTGCTGGCCGACGGCCTGCTGCGCACGCTGCGCGCCAGCGGCTACGCGGTGGACCGGGTGGCCTCGGGCAGCGAGGCCGACGCGGCGCTGGCCGCGCACGAGTTCGATCTGCTGATCCTCGATCTCGGCCTGCCCAGGCTGCATGGCTTCGAGGTGCTGCGCAAGCTGCGCGGACGCGGCGCGAGCCTGCCGGTGCTCATCCTGACAGCGGCCGACAGCGTCGAGCAGCGCGTCAAGGGCCTGGACCTGGGCGCCGACGACTACATGGCCAAGCCGTTCTCGCTGCAGGAGCTCGAGGCGCGCGTGCGCGCCCTCATGCGCCGCGGCCTGGGCACCGCCTCCAGCCTGCTGCGCCACGGCCCGCTCACCTTCGACGCCAGCGGCCGCGTGGCCTACCTCAACGGCCAGATGGTCGAGCTGTCGGCGCGCGAGATCTCGCTGCTCGAGGTGCTGCTGCAGCGCGCCGGGCGCCTGGTAAGCAAGGACCAGCTCGTCGAGCGGCTGTGCGAGTGGGGCGAAGAGGTCAGCAACAACGCGATCGAGGTCTACATCCACCGCCTGCGCAAGAAGATCGAGCAGGGGCCGGTGCGCATCGCCACCGTGCGCGGCCTGGGCTACTGCCTCGAGAAGATCGCGACGTGAACGGCGGCCCCTGCCCGGCCGGCGCCGGGCCGCGCAGGCGGAGCCGCTGAGCGATGGCCGAGGCCGCGTCGCGCGCACCGCTCGATGCTGCGCCGGCCGAGGCGGCGGCGGCCGAAGCCGCAGCGGGGCCGTTCACGCACCGGCCCAGCGACTCGCGCTCGCTGTTCGGCGAGCTGCTCGACTGGGTGCTGGCGCCGCTGCTGTTCCTCTGGCCGATGAGCCTGGCACTGACCTGGGGCGTGGCGCAGAACATCGCCAACCGGCCGTTCGATCTGGAGCTCACGCGCCAGGTGCAGGCACTGGCCGTCGTCGCCACGCCGCGCGCCGGGGCGGCAGCGCCGCAGACGCAGCGCGGCGAAGTGGAACGCGCGGCGCTGATGCTGCTGGGCGGCGACGCCGACGAGCAGCGCTGGTTCCAGGTGCTGGGCCGGCGCGGCGAACTGCTGGCCGGCGAGGCCAGGCTGGCGGTGCCCGAGGGCGGCCCCGGCGCCGAGCGCGAGGTGCAGCTGCGCGACGACGTCCTCGAGGGCGCACCGGTGCGCGTGGCCTGGCTGTGGCTGGGCAGCGCCAGCGCCGGCACCGACGACGACGCCCTCGTGCAGGTGGCCGAGACGCTGGAGGACCGCCAGCGCCTGGCCACCGAGATCATCAAGGGCGTGCTGCTGCCGCAGTTCCTGATCCTGCCGCTGTCGGTGCTGCTGGTGTGGTTCGCGCTCACGCGCGGCTTTCGTCCGCTCGAGGAGCTGCAGCGCCGCATCCGCCGGCGCGAGAGCAGCGACCTGTCGCCGATCCCCGAGCGCGACGTGCCCGAGGAGGTGGCGCCGCTGGTGCGCTCGATCAACGACCTGCTCGGACGGCTGGACAAGTCGATCGCCGCCCAGCGCCACTTCCTGGCCGACGCGGCGCATCAGCTCAAGACGCCGCTGGCCGGCCTGCGCATGCAGGCCGAGCTCGCGGCGCGCGAGATCGACGGCGGCCGCGGCGACGCGGCCAAGCACTCGCTGCGCCAGATCGCGCGCTCGACGCAGCGCGCCTCGCACATGGTCAACCAGCTGCTGGCGATGGCGCGCGCCGAGGACAGCGGCGAGCGGCTGCGGCGCCAGTGGGTCGACCTGGGTGTCATCACGCGTGCCGTGGTGCGCGACTTCGTGCCGCGCGCGATCGAGCGGCGCATCGACCTCGGCTACGAGGGCCCGGAGACGGTTCCGGCGGCGGGCACGCCCGAGGCCGCGGCGACGCGGCTGCTGGCCGAGCCCGTGCTGCTCGGCGAGCTGGTGCGCAACCTGGTCGACAACGCGCTGCAGTACACGCCGGCCGGCGGCAGCGTGACCGCGCGCGTGCTCGCCGATCCGCCGAGCCAGGGCGTCGTGCTGGAAGTCGAGGACACGGGCCCGGGCATCGCGCCGGCCGAGCGCGAGCGCGTGTTCCAGCCCTTTTACCGCTCGCCCGAGGCGCAAACCGACGGCAGCGGCCTCGGCCTGGCCATCGTGCAGGAGATCGCGCACCGCCACGGCGGCCGCGTCACGGTCGGTGACGCGCGGCCGCGCGGCGGCGGCGACGGCGCGGCCGCGTCCGGGGCGTTGCTCACGGTGCGGCTGCCGCGCGAGAGCGCGGCCTGATCGTGCCGCGGCGCCGGCGCGTTGCCGCGGCCCCGGGTGCGGGCGCCGCGGCAGGATCAGGCGGCGCCCGGCTGCCGCTCAGGTCTTCGTGAGCGCACGCGCTCACGAGCGCACGAGCTCACGAGGGCATCAGCCGCTTGCTGCGCGCGACCGACATCAGGATGCCCAGCGCGAGGCCGAGCGAGACCATCGCCGTGCCGCCGTAGCTGACGAAGGGCAGCGGCACGCCCACCACCGGCAGGATGCCGCTCACCATGCCCATGTTGACGAAGGCGTAGGTGAACAGGCTCATCGTCACCGCGCCGGCGAGCAGCCGCGCGAAGACGGTGGGCGCCTCGGCGGCGATCATCAGGCCGCGCAGGATCAGGAAGACGAAGCCGGCGATCAGCAAGGCGGCGCCGGCCAGGCCGAACTCCTCGCCGAAGGCGGCGAAGATGAAGTCGGTGGTGTGCTCGGGGATGAACTCCAGGTGCGTCTGCGTGCCCTGCATGAAGCCCTTGCCGGTGAGGCCGCCCGAGCCGATCGCGATCATGCCCTGGATGATGTGGAAGCCCCTGCCCAGCGGATCGGTGCTCGGGTCGAGCAGCGTGCAGATGCGGTGGCGCTGGTACTCGCGCAGCAGCGGCCACTGCACGCCGCTGTCGCAGAGGCGGTCCTGCGCCAGCGCCAGCACCACCACTGCCGCCGCGCCGAGCAGCAGCACCGGCAGCACCAGGCGCCACGACAGGCCGGCGAAGAAGATCACGTACACGCCCGAGGCCAGCACCAGCAGCGCGGTGCCGAGGTCGGGCTGCCTGGCCACCAGCGCCACCGGCAGCAGCAGCAGCGCGCCGGCGACGAGGAAGTCGAGCGCGCGCAGCTGGCCCTCGCGCTTCTGGAACCACCAGGCGAGCATCAGCGGCATCGCGATCTTCATCATCTCGCTGGGCTGGATCACGACGCCGACGTTGAGCCAGCGCGTGGCGCCCTTCTTCGTGATGCCCAGCCCCGGCAGCGCGGTGGCGACGAGCAGCGCCAGGCCGACCAGGTACAGCGGCAGCGCGAGCCGCTGCAGCCTGTGCGGCGAGACCTGGGCCGTGACGAACAGCACCGCCAGCGCGATCGCCAGGTTGCGCGCGTGGTCGGCCACGCGCGTGCCCTGGTCGAAGCCGGCCGAGTACATCGTGACCAGCCCGATCGCGGCCAGAAGCAGCGCGGCCGCCGCGAGCGGGCCGTCGAAGCCGCCGAACACCGGCCGCAGACGCTGGCGCAGCGACGGGCGCTCGAAGACGATGCTGTTCATCGTGCGAAGGCCAGCCTGGGTGCCGGCGCTGCCGGCTCGGCCGCCGCCGCCGGCAGCGGCTGGCCGGGCAGCGGCCAGTCGGCGGCCGGGCGCGGCTGGCCGATCGGCGTCGTCGCCTTGCCCTGGGCGACCGCGGCCAGGTCCTCTTCGCTGGGCACCTGGTCGAGCAGGACGTAGTCGAACACGCGGCGCGCGATCGGCGCGGCCGACTGCGCGCCGAAGCCGGCGTTCTCGACGACGAGCGCGAGCGCGACGCGCGGCTCTTCGGCCGGCGCGTAGGCGATGTACAGCGCGTGGTCGAGCAGGTGCTCGGCGAGCTGCGCGGCGTTGTACTTCTGGTCCTGCTTGATGCCGATGACCTGCGCCGTGCCGGTCTTGCCGGCACTGACGTAGGCCGCGCCGCGGAAGGCCGCGGCCGACGTGCCCTCCTTGTTGACGCCGACCAGCGCGTTGCGGATCACCTCCAGATGCTCGGGCCGCATCGGCACCGGCGCCGGCGCCTCGGCGGCGACGGCCCGGCGCGTGTTCGCGACCGGATCGACCACCTCCCGCACGAGGTGCGGCCGATGGCGCTGGCCGCCGGCGGCCAGCGTCGCGATCGCGTTGGCCATCTGCAGCACGGTGAAGCTGTTGTAGCCCTGGCCGATGCCCAGCGAGATCGTCTCGCCGGCGTACCAGCGCTGCTGCTCGGGCTTGCGGTAGGCGTGCCGCTTCCACGCGGTGGAGGGCAGGATGCCGCGCGCCTCGCCCTCGAGGTCGATGCCGGTCGCCTCGCCGAAGCCGAGCGGGCGCATCTGCGCGGCCATGGTGTCGACGCCGAGGTCGTTGGCGAGCATGTAGTAGTAGGTGTCGCAGCTCTGCACGATCGAGCGGTACATGTCGACCATGCCGTGCCCGCCTTCCTTGTCGTCGCGGAACTTGTGGTTGCCGAACCAGAAGTAGCCGGGGTCGGCGATGGTCTGCTGCGGCGTGCGCTTGCCGGTGGCCAGCGCGGCCAGCGCCATGTACGGCTTGTAGGTCGAGCCCGGCGGGTAGGTGCCGCGCAGCGCGCGGTTGAGCAGCGGCTTGTCGATCGACTCGTTGAGCTCGCGCCAGCTGTCGGCGTCGATGCCGTCGACGAAGAGGTTGGGGTCGAAGGTCGGCATGCTGACGAAGGCGAGGATCTCGCCGTTGCGCGGATCGAGCGCGACGAGCGCGCCGCGGCGGCGCCCGAACAGGCGCTCGACCAGCGCCTGCAGCTTGACGTCGACCGACAGCGCGAGCGTGTTGCCCGGCGTCGGCGGCTGGCTGGCCAGGCGCCGCACGGCGCGCCCGCCGGCGCTCGTCTCGACCTCCTCGACGCCGGTGCTGCCGTGCAGCTCGCGCTCGTAGCTCTGCTCGAGGCCGAGCTTGCCGATGTGGTCGGTGCCCCTGTAGTTGGCCTGGTCCTCGTCGGGCCAGTCCTCCATCGCCTTCTTCTCGGCCTGGTTGATGCGGCCGATGTAGCCCAGCAGGTGGCTGCCGGTCTCGCCCAGCGGGTAGTTGCGGAACAGCCGCGCCTTGACGTCGACGCCGGCGAAGCGGAAGCGCTGGGCGACGAAGCGCGCCACTTCCTCGTCGTCGAGGCGGGTGCGGATCGGCAGCGACTCGAAGCTCTTGCTCTCCTCGAGCAGCCGCTTGAAGCGCTTGCGGTCGCGCGGCTGGATCTCCACCACCCGGGCCAGCTCGTCGATGAGGCCGTCGAGCGCGGCCGCACCGCCGGCCACGCGCGCCGGCGTGATCTCGAGCGTGTAGGCCGAGTAGTTGGTGGCCAGCACGACGCCGTGGCGGTCGACGATCAGGCCGCGGTTGGGCACGATCGGCACCACCGCGATGCGGTTGTTCTCGGCTTGCTCGGCGAGCTCGTCGTGGCGCAGCACCTGCAGGACGACGAGGCGCGCGGCCAGCAGCGCGAAGGCCAGCAGCACGAAGGCCGCCGCCGCCAGCAGCCGGGCCTGGAAGCGCGCGCGCTCGCGCTCGATGTCGCGCAGTTCGGTCATCGCGCCGGCGGCCTCGCGTTCACAGCGGGCGGTTCTTGTCCGGGTCGGGCGCGCGGCGCTGCGGCGCCAGCAGCAGCGTCACCGCCAGCGGCCACAGCAGCGCCTCGGCCAGCGGCGCGGCCAGCAGCGACCAGCCCGGGAACATGCCGCCGGCGGCCAGCCGCACCAGCAGCTCGACCAGGTGCGCCGCGAAGAACAGCGGCGCGATCTGCAGCGCCTGCTCGGCCAGACCGAACCACAGCAGCCGCCGGTGCATGGCGATCGCCGCGAAGCTGAGCAGCGTGTAGGCCAGCGCGTGCTGGCCGAGCAGCGCGCCTTGGTGCACGTCGATCGCCAGCCCGAGCAGGAAGGCCCAGCCGATGCCCACGCGCCGCGGCTGGTGCACGTTCCAGAACACCAGCGTGAGCGCCAGCCAGTCGGGCAGCGCCGGCGCGCGGCCCAGCGGCAGCAGCGCGAGTCCGAAGGCCGCGGCCAGCGTGAAGACGATGAACAGCGGATTGACCGGCAGCAGCAGCTGGTCGCTGGCGCGCGGCAGGATCATCGCGGCACCTCGTGCGGCTTCATGGGCTCTCAGCGCGTGCCCGCGCTCGCCGCCGCCGCCGGGCCGGCGCCCCGCGCGCGGCGCGCACCCTTGGCGCCGCGCTCGCCCTGGCCGCCGCTCGCGGCCGCCGGCTCGGGCCGCGGCGGCAGCTGCGTCGCCAGCGGCGCCAGCACGAGCACGAAGCGCACACCGTCGGGCGGCGCCGCCGGCGCGAGCGTGATGCGCGCGAAGCCCGACTCGGCGCGGCGCTCGACGTTGCCGACGGTGGCCACGGCGAGCCCCGGCGGATAGACGCCGTCCAGCCCGCTCGTCTGCAGCAGGTCGCCCGCGCGCACGTCGGCGTTGGCCGACGTGAAGCGCAGCTCCAGCGTGCCGCCCGGACCGCCGCCGAAAGCCGCCGCGCGCTGCTGCGTGCGCACGTTCAGCACCGGGATGGCGGCGTCCTTGTCGGCCAGCAGCGTGACTTCGCTGGTGAGCGGGTACACGCGCGTCACCTGGCCGAGCACGCCGCGCTCGTCGATCACCGGCGCGCCCAACGCGACGCCCTGCGTGGCGCCGTGGTCGAGCACGATCTTGCGCGAATAGGGGTCGGCGGCTTCGTACAGCACCTCGGCCGGCGTGGCCGGCACGGCCAGCGCGGGGCCGAGTGCCAGCAGCGCGCGCAGCCTGCGGTTGTCGGCCGCCTGCTGCTCGAGGTCGGCCAGGCGCGCCGACTGCGCCGCCAGCGCCGCGCGCGCGGCGCGCGCGTCGGCGAGCGCGCGCGCCAGCCCGCGCAGGTACTCGCCGCCGCCGGCGGCCAGCTCCACCGGCACGGCGAGCGCGCGCTGCAGGGGCAGCAGCGCCACCGCCAGCGCCGCGCGCAGCGGCCGCGCGAACTGCAGCCGCGCGTCGGCCACCATCAGGAACAGCGAGAGCGCGGCGAAGAACGCGAGCTTGGTGGCCGCCGAGGCCCCCTGGCGGAAGAACGGCGGCGGCGTGCGGTCGAGCGTGCCGTGCGGCATGGCGCTACGAGCCTGCGCCGGCAGGTGCTCAGAGCCTGTGAAGATATGAATCGCGCCCGCGCAGGGGTGCCAAAGGGCGCTGAGCAAGGCGCAACGCGCAGCGCGGGCTGGCCGCCCGCGCAAGCGTTGCAACGCCCCGCAGCGCCCTTTGGCACCCCTGCCCTGCGGGTGGGGCCCCAGAAAGGGCCCACTCGTCGTTGCGAAGCCTCGCCGGGGCCCACCCCCGGCTGCGCTTCGCGCCTAGATTGGGCCCTTTCTGGGGCCCCACGCGGGCGTGATTCATATCTTCACAGGCTCTTACTCCGACGTGAAGATCGTCGGCAGCCGCTCCATGCGCTCGAGCGCGATGCCGCAGCCGCGCGCCACGCAGGTGAGCGGATCCTCGGCCACCAGCACCGGCAGGCCGGTCTCCTCGGCGAGCAGGCGGTCGAGGTCGCGCAGCAGCGCGCCGCCGCCGGTGAGCATCATGCCGCGCTCGGCGATGTCGGCGCCGAGTTCGGGCGGGGTCTGCTCGAGCGCGTTCTTCACCGCGCTCACCATCTGGTTGAGCGGGTCGGTGAGCGCCTCGAGGATCTCGTTGGAGCTGATCGTGAAGCTGCGCGGCACGCCTTCGCTCAGGTTGCGGCCCTTGACCTCCATCTCCTTGACCTCGCTGCCCGGGAAGGCGCTGCCGATGTTCTTCTTGATGGACTCGGCGGTGGGCTCGCCGATCAGCATGCCGTAGTTGCGCCGGATGTAGCTGATGATGGCTTCGTCGAACTTGTCGCCGCCGACGCGGATCGAGCCTTTGTAGACGACGCCGCCCAGGCTGATGACGCCGACCTCGGTGGTGCCGCCGCCGATGTCGACCACCATCGAGCCCGAGGCCTCGGACACCGGCAGCCCGGCGCCGATGGCGGCGGCCATCGGCTCCTCGATCAGGTAGACGTCGCTCGCGCCGGCGCCCAGGGCGCTCTCGCGGATGGCGCGCCGCTCGACCTGGGTCGAGCCGCAGGGCACGCAGATGATGATGCGCGGGCTCGGCCTCAGGATGGAGCGCGGATGCACCATCTTGATGAACTGCTTGAGCATCTGCTCGGTGACGGTGAAGTCGGCGATCACGCCGTCCTTCATCGGCCGGATGGCCTCGATGTTGCCCGGCACCTTGCCGAGCATGGCCTTGGCCTCCTTGCCCACCGCCTGGATCGTTTTCTTGCCCTGCGGGCCGCCTTCGTGCCGGATCGCGACCACCGAGGGCTCGTCGAGCACGACGCCCTTGCCGCGCACGTAGATCAGGGTGTTGGCGGTGCCGAGGTCGATGGCGAGGTCGGTCGAGAAGTAGCGACGCAGGGAGGCGAACATGGGCGGGCAGCAAAGCGACGGCGCTTCGGGCGCGGCGCCGGCGCGGGCGGGGTCGGGAGGGGCCGGGAAACGGGCGTTCGATGCTGCCGGCCGCGGCGCCGGCGGCGGCGCCGAAGCGGCGCACGCTCGTGCGGGCATCCGAGGCAGGCGGGTGACCGCGGATAATAGCGTAATCACCCTTCCGAACCGCCGCGCGACGCGCCCAGTCGCAACAGGACGTTCGCGCTGCGCCGCGCGCGGCCTGCGGGCTGCGCGCGCCGCCCGAGCAAATCCCCCACATGGCCCTGACCCCAGACGACATCGGCCGCATCGCGCAACTGGCGCGGCTCGAGCTTTGCGCCTCCGAGCAGGCGGCGATGCGCGAGCAGCTCAACGGCTTCTTTCGCATCGTCGAGCAGATGCGCGCGGTCGACACGCGCGGCGTCGAGCCGCTGTACACGCCGCTGGCCGCCGTGCAGGCCGCGGCGCTGCGCCTGCGCGAGGACCGCGTCACCGAGGGCGACGAGCGCGCGGCCAACCAGGCCAGCGCGCCGGCGTTGCAAGACGGCCTCTTCCTCGTGCCCAAGGTGCTCGAATGAGCGCGCTGCCGGCCGGCGGCGTGGCGGCGCTGGCGCGCGCGCTGCGCGCGCGCAGCGTCTCGAGCGAGGAGCTCGTGCGCGCGGCACTGGCGCGCATCGAGGCCGCGCGCGATCTGGGCGCCTTCGTCGCCACCGACGCCCAAGCGGCGCTGGCCCAGGCGCGCGCGGCCGACGCCGCGCGCGCGCGGCGACGGCGGGCCGCTGGCCGGCGTGCCGGTGGCGCACAAGGACATCTTCGTCACCGACTTCAGGACTTCGCGCCTGGCGTCGACCGCCGGCTCGAAGATGCTCGCCGGCTACGCCAGTCCGTTCGACGCGACCGTCGTCGCCCGCCTGGGCGCGGGCGAGCCGGGCCGGCCCGGCGCCGGCATGGTGACGCTGGGCAAGCTCAACTGCGACGAGTTCGCGATGGGCTCGTCCAACGAGAACTCGGCGTACGGGCCGGTGCACAACCCCTGGGACCGCGCCCGCGTGCCGGGCGGCTCGTCGGGCGGCTCGGCCGCCGCGGTGGCCGCCGGCCTCGTCGCCGCGGCCACCGGCACCGACACCGGCGGCTCGATCCGCCAGCCGGCGAGCTTTTGCGGCATCACCGGCATCAAGCCCACCTACGGCACCTGCAGCCGCTGGGGCATGATCGCCTTCGCCTCCAGCCTCGACCAGGCCGGGCCGCTGGCGCGCAGCGCCGAAGACTGCGCGCTGCTGCTCTCGGCGATGAGCGGGCACGACCCGCGCGACGCCACCAGCAGCGAGCGGCCGCCGCAGGATTTCCACGCGCAGATGCTGGCGGCGCGCGCCGGCGCCGGGGGCGCGCGCCCGCTGGCCGGACTGCGCATCGGGCTGCCCCGGGAGTTCTTCCCGGCGGCGCTCGCCGCCGACGTGGCCGGCGCCGTGCGCGCCGCGCTCGCCGAGCTCGAACGCCTGGGCGCCACGCTGCTCGACGTGAGCCTGCCGCGCACCGAGCTGGCGATCCCCGTCTACTACATCATCGCCCCGGCCGAGGCCAGCTCCAACCTCGGCCGCTTCGACGGCGTGCGCTACGGCCATCGCGCGGCGCAGTACGCCGATCTGGCCGACATGTACCGCAAGACGCGCAGCCAGGGCTTCGGCGCCGAGGTCAAGCGCCGCATCATGATCGGCACCTATGTGCTCTCGCACGGCTACTACGATGCCTACTACCTGCAGGCGCAGAAGCTGCGCCGCATGATCGCCGACGACTTCCGCGCCTGCTTCGCGCAATGCGACCTCGTCGCCGGCCCGGTGGCGCCCACCGTCGCCTGGCCGCTGGGCGCGCAGGCCGCCGATCCGGTGCAGGCCTACCTGGCCGACATCTTCACGCTGCCGGCCAGCCTGGCCGGGCTGCCGGCGATGAGCGTGCCGGCCGGCTTCGGCGAGGGCGCAATGCCGGTGGGCCTGCAGCTGGTCGGCAACTACTTCGCCGAGGGCGCGCTGCTGCACGCCGCGCACGCGCTGCAGCAGGCCACCGACTGGCACCTGCAGCAGCCCGGGGGTGCGGCATGAACGCGCCGGCGCCGCTCGTGCGCGGCTGGGAAGTCGTGATCGGCATCGAGACGCACGCCCAGCTCTCGACCGCGAGCAAGATGTTCAGCGGCGCGGCCACGCGCTTCGGCGCGGCGCCCAATACCCAGGCCTGCGCCGTCGACCTGGCGCTGCCCGGCACGCTGCCCGTGCCCAACCACGGCGCCGTCGCGCGCGCGATCCGCTTCGGCCTGGCGGTGGGCGCCAAGGTGGCGCCGCTGTCGATCTTCGCGCGCAAGAACTACTTCTACCCCGACCTGCCCAAGGGCTACCAGATCAGCCAGTACGAGATCCCGGTCGTGCAAGGCGGCAAGGTCGAATTCGTGCTCGACGGCGCGCAGCGCACCGTGCGCCTGACGCGCGCCCACCTCGAGGAGGACGCCGGCAAGAGCCTGCACGAGGACTACCACGGCATGAGCGGCATCGACCTCAACCGCGCCGGCACGCCGCTGCTGGAGATCGTCTCCGAGCCCGATCTGCGCTCGTCGGCCGAGGCGGTGGAGTACGCCAAGGCGCTGCACGCGCTCGTGGTGTGGCTGGGCATCTGCGACGGCAACATGCAGGAGGGGAGCTTTCGCTGCGACGCCAACGTCAGCCTGCGCCGCCCCGGCCGGCCGCTGGGCACGCGGCGCGAGATCAAGAACCTGAACAGCTTTCGCTTCCTGCAGCAGGCGATCGACGCCGAGGTGCAGTGGCAGATCGAGCGGCTCGAAGACGGCCTCGCGATCGAGCAGGCCACCGTGCTGTTCGACCCCGACAGCGGCCGCACGCGCGCGATGCGCAGCAAGGAAGACGCGCACGACTACCGCTACTTCCCCGACCCCGACCTGCCGCCGCTGGTGATCGCGCCCGAGTGGGTCGAGCGCGAGCGCGCCGCGATGCCCGAGCTGCCGGCGGCGATGGCCGAGCGCTTCCAGCGCGCCGACGGCCTGCCCGCCTACGACGCGGCGATGATGACGCAGAGCCTGGGTTTCGCGCGCTGCTACGAGGCATTGCGCGATGCCTGCGTCGCGCTCGATGGCGGCCGCACCGCGGCCGCCTGGCCCAAGCTGGCGGCCAACTGGCTGATGGGCGAGGTGAGCAAGCGGCTCAACGCCGAGGGCCTGGCGATCGAGCGCATGCCGCTGGCCGCGGCCACGCTGGCGGCGCTGATCCGGCGCGTCGCCGACGGCACCGTCTCGCACAGCGGCGCGCGCCAGGTGTTCGACGCGCTGTGGGGCGGCGGCGCGGCCGAGGTCGACGCCGTCATCGACGCGCTCGGCCTGCGGCAGCTGAGCGACGCCGGCGCGCTCGAAGCCATCGTCGACGCGGTGATCGCGGCCAACGCAAGGAGCGTCGAGGAATTCCGCGCCGGCAAGGACAAGGCCTTCAACGCCCTCGTCGGGCAGGTGATGAAGGCGAGCAAGGGCAAGGCCAACCCGGCCGAGGCGAGCGCGTTGCTGCGCCGCAAGCTCGGCGGCTGAGCGGCTCCAGGGCCGGGCTGCGCCCAGCCCTCCGCCCACGGGAGATCGAGCAAGGCGGCAGGGCCGCACGCTCGGGAACGCCCCGTTCTCAGCGCGGCGCGCCGCGCGCCGCCGAGGCGGCCGCGCGCGCGGACTGCGGCGGCGCCGGCCCGAGCGAGCCGGCCGGCGCACCGGCCCACAGCCTGCGCAGCCGCTCGAGCTCGGCGTCGAAGTTGGCGTTGATGCGCTCCATCTCGGCCGACTGCGTGGCCACCAGCGCGCGCTGCGCTTCGCCGGCGGCGTCGTTGGCGTCGAGCTGGCCCTTGAGCTTGGGCGGCAGCGGGCGGTTCGGATAGAACTCGGCCTCGTCGAGCAGCGGCTTGCGCTCGGCCTGCAGCGCGCGCAGCCGCTTCTCGGAGGCCTTGATGGCGGCGCGCACGGTGTCGAGCGCCGCCTCGCGCGCCTTGCGGTGCGCGGCCTCGTTCGGGAAGCGCGCCACCAGGTTGCGGTCGCGGCGGATCGCGTCTTGCTGCGCGGCGCGCGCTTCGGCGGCGCGGCGCTCGGCGGCCTCCCTCTCGGCGCGCTCGTCGGCGGTCAAGGTGGGCGCCACCACGGCGCGCACCGATCCGTCGCGGTTGAGCAGCTGCTGCTCCTTGTGCGCGCACTCGGGGATCGGGCGGTCCGAGGTCAGGCGCCGGCCCCTGTCGTCGATGCAGCTGTAGATGCCGCTGCTGCCGGGCTTGGCCGGCTGCGCCCAGGCCGCGGGTGCAGCGAGCAGGGCCGGCAGCACCAGCGCAGCGAGCATCCGCACCGGGCGCGCCGCGGCGCGCATCAGCCGGCCACCCCGTAGCGCGCGCGATAGGCGGCCACCGCCTGGGCGTGCGCCGCCAGCGTCGTGTCGCGCGTGGTGCGCAGGTACTGCAGCAGGTCCTCCAGCGTGGCCACTGCCACCGCCTGCAGACCGAGCCGGCGCGTCACGTACTGCACGGCGCTGTAGTCGGCATCCCGTCCGTCCTCGGTGGCGCGCTCCTGGCGGTCGAGTGCGATCGCCACCGCCGCCGGCTCGGCGCCGGCAGCGCGGATGAGCTGGATCGATTCGCGCACCGAGGTGCCGGCGGAGATCACGTCGTCGACGATCAGAACGCGCCCGGCCACCTTGGCGCCGACCAGCATGCCGCCCTCGCCATGGTCCTTGGCTTCCTTGCGGTTGTAGGCGAAGGGCAGGTTGCGCCCGCGCCGCGCCAGCTCGACGGCCAGCGCCGCGGCCAGCGTGATGCCCTTGTAGGCCGGCCCGAACAGCATGTCGAAGGCTACGCCCGAAGCGAGCAGGCGCCGTGCATAGAATTCCGCGAGCCGCCCGAGTTTGGCGCCGTCGTCGAACAGGCCCGCGTTGAAGAAGTACGGGCTCGCGCGGCCGGCCTTGGTGCGGAATTCGCCGAAGCGCAGCACCCCGGCCTCGACCGCGAACTGCACGAACTCCTGCGCGAGCTGGGGGTCGGCGCAGTCGGTGCTCATCGGTGCGGCATGCAGGGTCTGGACGAGGGGCAGGCGGTGGCTTTCCGGGTGATCACGCTCAATCTGAACGGCATCCGCTCGGCCGCCGACAAGGGCTTCGTGCGCTGGGCCGAAAGCGCGGCTGCGGATTGTATGGGCGTGCAGGAGATCAAGGCCCAGGCCGCCGATCTCGCCGGCCGCTTCGAGCGCGTGGCCGGGCTCGACGGCCACTTCCACCTCGCCCGCAAGAAGGGCTACTCCGGCGTCGGCCTGTACACCAAGAAGGCGCCGAGCGACGTCGTCGTCGGCTTCGACCGCGGCGAATTCGACGCCGAAGGCCGCTGGGTCGAGCTGCGCTACGACACGCCGGCGCGCAAGTTCAGCGTCGTGAGCTGCTACTTCCCGAGCGGCAGCAGCGGCGAGGAGCGCCAGGCGGCCAAGTTCCGCTTCCTCGACAAGGTCTATCGCCACCTCGGCCGGCTGCGCCGGCAGCGCGAGTTCATCCTCGTGGGCGACGTCAACATCGCGCACCACGAGATCGACCTCGAGAACTGGAAGGGCAACCGCAAGAACAGCGGCTTCCTGCCCGAGGAGCGCGCCTGGATGACCAAGCTGCTCACCCAGGGCGGGCTGGTGGACGTGTTCCGCACGCTCAACCCGCGGCCCAGGCAATACACATGGTGGAGCCAGCGCGGTCAGGCGCGCGCCAAGAACGTGGGCTGGCGGCTCGACTACCACCTGGCCACGCCGGGCGTCGCCGCCAGCGCGCGGCGCGAGCAGATCTACCTCGACGAGCGCTTCTCCGACCACG
Organism: Rubrivivax sp.; assembly: GCA_046348125.1. Lineage (GTDB taxonomy): Bacteria > Pseudomonadota > Gammaproteobacteria > Burkholderiales > Burkholderiaceae_C > Rubrivivax. The sequence goes on along the minus strand of JAXMEV010000002.1, from coordinate 64,390 downwards.
CGCCGGTGGTCATCGATTACGGCTTCGAGCTGTGAATGCGCCGGGCCGGCGGCGCGCTCAGCGCGCGGCGGGCACGAGCCGGATCGCATCCTCGGGACAGGATTCGACACAGGCGCCGCAGGCGCGGCAGGCGTGCGGCCGCACCACATAGGCCTGGCGGCCGCCATGCGCCCAGGCCTTCAGGCGGCCGCGCCAGGACAGCGCGGCGCGATCGACCTCGGTCAGCGTCTGGATCTCGAACACGGCGTGCGGACACAGCGCGACGCAGGCCGCCTTGGCCTCGCAGCGATTGCGGTCGACGACGGGCAAGACCCGGCCCGGCGCGCCCTTGCAGTCGGCGGCGGCGGCCACGCCCGGGCCCGGAGCGGGTGAAGACGTGACTCGGGCCCGATTCATCTTCACGGGCTCTCAGGTGCCCGCCACCCAGCGCTGCAGCGCCAGCGTGAGCCAGAAGGCGGCCACGGCGAGCAGGGCCGCGACCAACTGGCCGGCGCCGGCCAGCAGCACGGCGTCGAGCACCGACATGCCGGCGATCAGCGTGACCACGGCGCGCGGCACGTCGCCGGGTGCGCGCCGGCGCAAGCGGGTGAGCGCGTATGCGAGCAAGCCGACGTAGAGCACCAGCGGCATCCAGACCAGGGGGTCCGCGAGTGCCAGGGCCAAGCCGTACAGCAGCGGCAGCGCCAGGAAGCCGAGCGGCCACAGCGCGCCCAGGCGATCCAGGTGCTCCTGCTTGGCGATGTAGGTCAGGCCGATCAGGTGTGCGAGCAGCGCCGCCGCGGCAAACACCACCGGCGGCGTCAGCTCTGGCGTCAACGCGACGGCGGCGCCGAGCACGACCAGCACGCGGCACAGGCCCATGACGAGCGGGCTGAGCGGGTTGTCCTTGTGGTGCAGGTCGTAGAACACGATCGTGCCGGCCAGCGCCGCGCCGGCGGCCACGGCGCGCCAGTCGGGCAGGCCGCCGGCTCCGCGGCTGGCCCAGGCCAGGCCCGCCAGGCCGAGCGCCAGCATGCCCAAGCCGAAGGCGAACACCTCGCCGGCGCTCACCTGCCCCGAGGGAATCGGCCGTTGCGGCCGATGTACGGCGTCGAACTCGCGGTCGAAGGCGTCGTTGAGGAACATGCCGCCGATGTAGAAGAGCGACATCGCCGCCATCACCAGCGGCAGCCGGGCGTCGCCGAGCGCGGCGCCGCCGAGCAGCGCGCCGACGAGCACGTTGCTCCAGACCGTGGGCAGGTTGGAGATGCGCCCGAGCTGCAGCGCCAGACTCAGCTTCATGCCTCGAGCTCCGCGCGCGTCCAGGCCAGCTCGCGCGCCACGGCGTCTTCGACGCTGCCCTGGCGGTAGGCGGCCGGCAGCAGGCCCCAGGTGTAGGTCTCGACCTCGAGGTGCAGCGCGCGTGGCCGCGCGCGCTGCAGCGCCAGCGCCACGCGCAGGAAGGGCTGCGTCGAGGAGAAGGGCGGCAGCGCTTCGAGGAAGACCGGGACGTGGAAGTGCACGCGCCATTCGCGGCCTGGAAGGCTGGTGCCGGCGTGCGCGCCGGCGCCGGCTTCGGTGCGCTCGGCGGCGAGCGCGGCGAAGGCTTCGGGCAGGTCGGCGAAACGGGTCAGCGCCGGCGGCGCAGCCGGCGCATCCGGCGCATCCGGCGCGCCCGGCGTGCCCGGCGTGCCCGGCGTGCCCGGCATGCCCGGCATGCCCGGCATGCCCGGCATGCCCGGCATGCCCGGCACGAAGGCGGCGCGCTGCACGACCTGGTGCAGGTAGACCGCGTCGTCGAAGCGCGCCAGCGCGGCGAGCGCGTCGGCGTCGAGCGAGCGCAGGCGCAACCCGGCGCTGACCTGGATCTTGAGCAGGCGGATGCCGGCGGCTTCGAGCGCGTCGAACGCGGCCGCCGCGTCCTCGAACTCCACCGCGGCGTGGCACAGGTCGAGGCACAGGCCCAGGTGCCGGCGCAGCGCGCGCTCGGCGGCGAGCGCGTCGAGCCCGGTGAGCGCCGCCAGCCGCCGCACCGCGGCCGGCGCGAACAGCGTGCGCGTGAAGAAGGACACCGCCTCGTCGGTGGTTTCGAGGAAGCAATGCGGCTCGGGTTCGAGCGCGAGCGTGACGATGCGGCCGCTGCGCGCCTGCAGCGCCACCAGGTGCGCCACGTGCTGCAGCAGATGCTCGACGATGCGCTCGACGTCGGCCGCGCCGCCGAGGGCCGGCTTGAACGCACCAGGGACGGTGCTCACGCTGCCTTCGAGCGCGCGCTCGTCGTCGTCGCCTTCGGGCAGCAGCGCGGCCAGCAGGTCGGCGAGCCGGTTCGTGTAGGCCTGCCGCTCGGCGCTGCGCCAGTCGGGCAGGTAGACCGCCTCCTTGACGCGCGTGCCGTGGAAGGCGCCGTACGGGAAGCCGTTGAGCGTGAAGACGTATAGCCGCTCGCGCGCGAGGAAGGCGCGCAGCTCGGCCAGCGCCGCGGGCTCCGCCAGCTCGGCCGCGGCGCGCGCCGACAGGCGCAGGCCGACGCCGAAGGCCGCGTCCGGCGCCACGCGCGCGCGCACCGCGAGCAGGTGGCGCCCGAGGTTGGCGCGCACCTCGGCCCAGGACTCGCCCGGGTGGATGTTGCTGCAGTAGGTGAGGTGGACGCCGCCCGCCAGCTTCACGCGCCGAGCTCCTGGCGGCGCAGCCAGCCGAGCGCGCGCAGGATCTCCTGCGCGTCCATGCGGTGCACCTCCTCGCCCACGCCCAGCTCGCGCAGCAGCGTGATCGTCAGCTCGCCGCCCAGGTGCTCGCGGAACTCCTCGAGGCCGCGCAGGAGCTGGTAGCGGCCTTCGTTGTCGCGCGATTCGAGCGCCGAGTGCCAGAGGTGAAAGCCCAGACGCTTGAGCAGCGCGCGCACGCGCTGCTCGTCGCCCGGCGCCAGCATGCCGATCTGCACCGAGTAGCGCGCGTCGAGCGCCAGCCCGATCGCCACCGCCTCGCCGTGGCGCAGCTCGTGCGCGGTCAGCGCCTCGAGCTTGTGCGCCGACCAGTGGCCGTAGTCGAGCGGGCGCGCGCTGCCGGTTTCGAACGGGTCGCCGCCGTGCGCGATCTGGCGCATGTGCAGCTCGGCGCAGCGGCGGATCATGCGGTTCATCGCCGCCGGCTCGCAGGCGCGCAGCGCGTCGGCCTTGGCTTCGAGCCACTCGAAGAACATGCGGTCGCGGATCAGCGCCACCTTCACCGCCTCGGCGATGCCGGCGATCTTGTCGCGCGGGTGCAGCGTGCGCAGGAAGTCCGAGTCGTTGAGCACCGCGAACGGCGGCGCGAAGGCGCCCAGGAGGTTCTTCACGCCGAAGGCGTTGATGCCGTTCTTGACGCCGACGCCCGAGTCGTTCTGTGCCAGCACGGTGGTCGGCACGCGCACATGGCGGATGCCGCGGTGCGTGCTGGCGGCGACGTAGCCCACGAGATCGAGGAAGGCGCCGCCGCCGATGCCGACGACGAAGGCGTGGCGGTCGATGCCCAGCTCCACCAGGCGCCGCTGCAGTCGGGTGACCAGGGCCGGGTCGTTCTTCACCTGCTCGCCGCCGGGGGCGGTTTCGGGGTGCGCGGCGAGCGCCATCGCGTCGGCGTGCACCACGGCGTAGCCGGCGATGTCGTGCGCCAGCGAGGGGAAGGCGGCGTCGACGTTGGAGTCGATGAGGACGGCGAAGCGGTGCCGGCGCGTCGACTCGCGCCGCGTGAGCACCTGGCGGAAGATCGGGTTGTCGTGCGCGAACAGGTGCTCGGTGAAGTACACCGGGTACTCGTACGGCACCGAGAACGACTGCAGGTACAGCGCGTGGCGCTCGTCGGTGCGCTGCGGCAGGGGGGTGATCTCGGCACTCATGGCAGGCAGCTCTCGGCTCGGGCGGCTGGCGCCGCCGCCTTCAGGCTCGGTTCATTTGGCGGGCACGGCGGCGGCCGGCGCGGCGGCCGGCGCGGCGTCCACGCGCGGCACCTGGCCGCGCAGCACGGTGTTGCCCTCGAACATCCGGCGCTGGTCGACCGCCGCCGGCGCCGTCCAGTCGGCCTCGTCGAACTGGCCGCTCGGGCCGTAGGCGGCGAGGGCATTGCCGTAGCACACCGCCTCGACGGCGGCCAGCGCGATGCCGCGCTCGAGCATCAGGCGCGCCGTCTTGGGCACCGCCAGCGGATCGGACACGCCCCAGTCGGCGCTGGAGTCGATGAAGATCTGGTGCGAGCCGTAGCGGCGCACGACCTCGACCATGCGCTCGTGTCCCATCTTGGTGTGCGGATAGAGCGTGAAGCCGGCCCAGAAGCCGCGCTCGAGCACGTCGCGCACGGTTTCCTCGTTGTTGTGGTCGATCACCACGCGCTCGGGCTGCATGCCCATCTCGAGCGCCACCGCCATGCTGCGCAGCGTCCCGGCCTTCTTGTCGCGGTGCGGCGTGTGCACCATCACCAGCATGTCGTATTCGACGGCCAGCGCGAGCTGCGCGCGGTAGTACTTGTCTTCGAGCGCGGTCTGGTCGTCGTAGCCGATCTCGCCGATCGCCACCACGCCCTCCTTGGCGAGGTAGCGCGGCAGGATCTCGAGCACGGCCTCGGCCAGCGCCTCGTTGTTGGCCTCCTTGCTGTTGAGGCCCATCGTGCAGTAGTGGCGGATGCCGAACTGCGAGGCGCGGAAGCGCTCCCAGCCGATGAGGCCGGCGAAGTAGTCGATGAAGCTGCCGAGCTGGGTGCGCGGCTGGCCGAGCCAGAACGCCGGTTCGATGACGGCCACGATGCCGGCCTCGCGCATGCGCTCGTAGTCGTCGGTGGTGCGCGCCGACATGTGGATGTGCGGGTCGATGAAGCGCATGGGCTTTTCTCCTGCGGGAGGGTTCTCAAGAGTAGGCGAGCACCGAAGACCAGGTCGCGCCGCGTGCCGCCACGGCGTCGCGCAGCGCGGCGTGGCGCTCGAGCAGCGCGCGCGCCTCGGCGCCGGGCGCGCTGCGCAGCGCCAGCACGGCGGCGGCGCGCTCGGCGGGCGTGCCGCCTTCGAGCACGCGCGCCAGGTCGGCGACGCGTTCGCCTTCGGCGAAAGGGCCGACACAGCGCCACAGCTCGGGGCTCACCGGCCGCTTCGCCGCCCAGCGCTCGTGCGCGTAGTCGGCCAGCATGCGTGCCAGCGCCGGGTTGGCGCGGCGGTCCAGGCCGACGATGGGGTCGAGCGCCGCGCCGACGAACAGCGCCTTGAGCACCAGCTGGTTCCAGGCGTCCTCGGGCAACTGCTCGGCCGGGTAGGGGTTGCGCTGCGCGACAGCCTCGAACACCGCGCGCATGTTGGAGCGCACCCCTTCGGCGGCGCGCGCGCGGTGGCGCGGCGCGTCGGGGTACAGCGGCAGGCCGCGGTAGAAGGCGACGAGCTCGTCGAGGTCGGCGGTGGCGCAGAGTTGGTCGAGCCGGCGCACGAAGACCTCGCCGCCGTCTGCGGCCGTGGCGAGCAGCAGCCGCAGGCGCGCGGCCTGGTCGACGCTCCAGGCCGACGGATCCCAGCCGGCGCGCGCGGCGTCGGCGGCGGCCAGCGCGGCGGCGTCGAGCGCCAGCGGCGCCTTGCCCAGCTTGCGCGAGGCGAGGCTCACGTTGCGGCCGAGCTCGCGCTCGGCGTTCGGTCCGCGCAGCGCGGCCAGCGCGGCTTCGAGCCAGGCGCGGCCGGCCTCGGGCAGCCGCGCCTCGAGCCATTGCTGCAGCAGATCGGCCGGCTTCATCGCGCGAGGGGGCGCGGCTGCGGCGCCTGCGAACCCATGAATCGCTCTTGCGGCTTCATGCCTGTACGGGCACGCGGGCCGACATGCCGAACAGATGGTCGAGCAACAGCTGCTTGACCGCCGCCGCCGGCACCGGCCCGTCGCCGGGCAGCAGCTCGGGCGCCGAACTGATGACGAGCGGCCCTTCCTCGGGCCGATCGGTCGGCCGGCCGTGCGAGCCGCGCACGATGCCGGCGTCGAGCCCGATCACGTCCATCAGGTAGCGCATGCCGAGCAGCTTGCGCGCCAGCCGCGTGGCCACCGCCAGCTTGGGCAGGCGGATCTTCGGGTCGATGAACAGCTCGGCCGGGTCGTAGCCCGGCTTGCGGTGGATCTCGACGCAGCGCGCGAAGTCGGGCGCCTTGGCGTCGTCGAGGAAGTGGTAGTAGGTGAACCAGCTGTCGGCCGCAGCCACGGCCACCAGTTCGCCCGAGCGCTCGTGGTCGAGCCCGGCGGCACGCTTGCCGGCCTCGTCGAGCACCGCCTCCACGCCCGGCAGAGCGGCCACGCAGGCCGCCACCTCGCGCCGCAATTCGGGCCGTGCGACGTAGATGTGCGCGATCTGATGATCGGCCACCGCGAAGGCGTCGGAGGCGCCGGCATCGAGCAGCTCGAGCCCGCGCTCGCTGCGCACCTTCAGCCAGCCGGCCACGCGCAGCGCGCGGTTGATGTGTATCGGGCGCGAGACCTCGGTGATGCCGTATTCGGACAGCGCCACCACATGCGCGCCCTGCCGGCGCGCTTCGTCGATCAGCGGCCCGCACAGGGCATCGACGGCCGCCACCTGCGCCGCGATTCCCGGGTGGCGCGGACCGAAGCGTTGCAGGTCGTAGTCGAGGTGCGGCAGATACGCCAGCGTGAGCGTCGGGCGCTTCGTGCGCATCACGTGCAGCGTGGCCTCGGCGATCCAGCGGCTCGAGACGATGTCGGCGCCCGGGCCCCAGAAGCGAAAGAGCGGGAACTCGCCCAGCTCGGCCTGCAGCTCGTCGCGCAGCGCCGCCGGGTGCGTGTGGATATCGGGCAGCTTGCGCCCGTCGGCCAGGTACATCGGCCGCGGCGTGACGGCGAAGTCGACCGCCGCGTACATGTTGTACCACCAGAACATCTTGGCGCAGGTGAACGAGGCGTCGCGCCGCCGCGCCGCCTCCCACACCTTCTCGCCCTGCACGAGGCGGTTGCTCTGCCGCCAGAGCCAGATCTCGGCCAGGTCGCGGAAGTACCAGCCGTTGGCCACGATGCCGTGCGCGCCCGGCGCCAGGCCGGTGAGCATGGTCGACTGCACGCTCGTCGTGACGGCCGGCAGCACGGTGGCCAGCGGCCGCATGCCGCCCTGCCGTGCCAGCGCGTTCAGGTTCGGCGCATGCGCCAGCAGTTCGGGCGTGAGCCCGACGACGTCGAGCACGAGCGTCGGCGTCATGCGCATCGCCGCCATGGCGTCGGGCCGTGGGTGCGGGCTGCGTGAGCATCGGGGCTGGGCATCGCTGCGCGCCGAAGGTGCGCAGCCGGGGCGCGGAGCTGGAACAACGTGACGATTCCCTCTCGACCGAGTTTAGCGGTGCACCCTCGTGCGCGACATGCTTCAGGTCGGGGGGTGCCGCGACTGGCGGCGTGACGCTCCGCACGGCCGCCCGCGCTGCGTGGGCTGCGGATCGGCGCGGCCCCCCTTGAACATGGGATGGCGCCGCCGGGCCGTGGCGCGCTTCACGCGCGGCCGCCCGCGGCGTCGCACACAATGCCCGGCGCGCCGTTTGCCGCGCGCGTCTTCCAAGGATGCACAGATGAAGAACTCCCGTAGGTTTGCGCGCTCCCTCGGCCACCTGCTGCTCGTGGCCGGCGCGGTGGCGCTGTCCGGCAGCGCGCTCGCGCAGCAGCGCGTGCTGCGCGTCATCTCCGACCGCACCGACCAGGGCACGCTGCGCCCGATCCTCGACGGTTTCGAGGCCAGGAGCGGCGCCAAGGTCGAGGGCGTGTTCATGGACCAGGGCCTGGTGAACCGCCTCGAGTCGCGCCCCACCGAGGCCGACGTCGTCATCACCAAGGACGCCGAGCTGATGGAGATCGCCGCCCAGCGCGGCTTGCTCGACGCGATCGAGTCGGCCGCCATCAAGGCCGAGATCCCCAAGGAGTTCATGGGGCAGGGCAACCTCTACTTCGTCGACGCCTACCGCGCGCGCCTGATCTTCTATTCGAAGGAGCGCGTCAAGGCCGGCGAGATCGCGAACTACGAGGATCTGGCCGCGCCCAAGTGGAAGGGGCGCATCTGCATCCGCTCGGGCAGCCACGATTACAACCTGGCGCTGTTCGGCCAGTTCGCCGCCTCCTACGGCGAGGCCAAGACGCGCGAAATCGTCCAGGGTCTGGCGAACAACCTCGCGCGCACGCCCAAGGGCAACGACCGCGAGCAGGCGCGCGGCATCTACGAAGGCAAGTGCGACGTCGCGGTGGTCAACAGCTACTACTACGCGCTGATGCAGGCCAACCCGCAGCAGAAGGCCTGGGCCGATGCGGTGAACGTGGTCTTCCCGAACCAGAGCGGCAAGGGCAGCTTCATCATGCGCTCGGCCTCGGCGCTGACCAAGAACAAGGCCAATCGCGATCTTGCGCTCCAACTGCTCGAATACATCGCTTCGCGCGAGGGCCAGCAGCTGATGGTCGACGCCACCAAGCAATACTCGGTGCGTCCCGACGTGCCGGTGCCGCCGGCGATGGTCAAGCTGGGCGCCGAGCAGGGCATCGTCGGCGGGCGCTTCAAGATCGACTTCGTGCCGCTGGCGGCGATGGCCGGCAAGCGCGAGGAGATGATCAAGCTGGTCAACGAGATCAAGTTTGACGCCGAGCGCTGACGCGCTGCGGCCGGTGGCGACGGCCGCGCTGGCCGCCGCCGCCGCCTTGCCCGCCGGCTATCTGCTGCTGGCGGCGCTGCCGATCCTCACGCAGGGCGGCTGGCTCGCGCATTTCGCGTCGACCACGCTGCCGCACCAGGCGCTGGCCAGCCTCGCCGTCGCGCTCGAAGCGACGCTGCTGGCCTTCGCCGTCGGCGCCGTGCCGGCGGTGCTGGTGAGCCGCTTCGAGTTCCGCGGCCGCGGCCTGGTCGGCGTGCTGGCGCTGCTGCCGCTGCTGTTCGCGCCTTCGGTCGCCGGCAACAGCTGGACGGTGATGTTCTCGCACGATTTCTTCGCGAGCCGCCACGCGCTGGCGCTGAACCTCGGCCTGGCCGGCGCGCCCTATGTCTTCGTCGTCTTCCGCGTCGCCGCCGCGCGCATGCCGCGCGCCTTCGCCGAGCTCGCGGCCGCGCTCGGCCACGGCGGCGCCGCGCGCGCGCTGCGCGTGCACCTGCCGCTGTACGCCGTGCCGGCGGCCGCCGCGGCGATGATCGTCTGCGCCCAGGTGGTCGGCGACTACGCCACGGCCGAGCGGCTGGGCATCGACACGCTGAGCGTCGGCATCCACAACCTCTGGCTGGCCAGCCAGAGCTCGAACGTCGCGGCCATCGTCTCGACCGTGCTCACGCTGCCGGCGGTGGCCCTGGTGCTGGCCGCGGCCTGGGCCTCGACCTCGATCATGAGCCAGAACCCGGTGCCGCCGGCGGCCGCGGCGGCGGCGCGCCGGCCGCTCGCCGCACCGGCGGCCGCGGCGCTCGTCGCCTGGTGCTGCGCCTGGTCGCTGCCGGGCTTCTTCGTGCCCGAGTACTTCACGCTGCGCTGGGCCGTGCTGGCCTGGCCGCGCACGCGCTTCGCCGCCATCCCGGGCGATGCGCTCAACACCGCCGCCACCGCGTTCGCGGTCGCCGCCGCCGTGTTCGCGGTGTGCGCGCTCACGGCGCTCGTCATGCGTGCCGGCGTGCGCTCGCGCCTGGCCGAGCGCATGCCCTGGCTGTTCCTGCTCAACTTCTTCCTGCCGCCGCTGGTGCTCGCGCTGGCCTTCGTGATGATGAGCCGCGACGGCAGCTGGCTGGCCGAGCGGCTCGGGCCGCTGCGCGACACGCGGCTGCTGGTCGTGGTACCGGTGGCGCTGCGGCTGATGCCCTTCGCGATGCTGCCGATGCTCGACGCGCTCAGGCGCACGCCGCCGGCGATGGTCGAGGCCGCGCGCGCCTTCGGCTGCGGGCCGCTGCAGGCGCGCGCGCTGGCCTTCGCCGGCCATGTGCGGCCGGCGCTCCTGCTGGGCGCCGCCCTCGTCTTCCTGGAAGCGGTCAAGGAGCTCGACCTGAGCCTGACGCTGCAGCCCTTCGGCTACTCGTCGCTGGCGCTCAAGATCTACGCCTTCGCGCGCTTCCAGAACATGGACCGCGCGGCGGTCTGGGTGCTGCTGTCGCAGGCGCTGATGCTCGCGCCGCTGGCGCTGCTGTGGTGGCGCATGGCGCGGCTGGACGCCGTGCGGCGCTGAGGGCGCACACCGGATTGCGCATTCGGATCGGGAGTCGCCTTGTTGTCCCTTTCGCACTTGTCCCGCGTCGTCGCCGGCCGCGCCCTGGTGTCGGACCTGAGCCTCGAGGTGGCGGCCGGCGAAGTGCTGGCCATCCTCGGGCGCTCGGGCAGCGGCAAGACCTCGCTGCTGCGCCTCGTCGCCGGCTTCGATGCACCCACCGCGGGCGAGGTGCGGCTGCACGGCACGCTGGCTTCGGCGCCGGGGCGCGTGCTGGTGGCGCCGGAGCGGCGGCAACTGGCCGTCGCCTTCCAGGATGCGACGCTGTTTCCGCACCTCGACGCGGTGGACAACGCCGGCTTCGCGATCCGCGGCACCGACCGGGCGACGCGGCGCGCACGCGCGCGCGCCGCGCTGGCCGACATGGGCCTGGCCGACATGGACGGCCGCGATGTCGCGACGCTCTCCGGCGGCGAGGCGCAGCGCGTCGCGCTGGCGCGCGCGCTCGCCGCCCAGGCGCGCCTGCTGCTGCTCGACGAGCCCTTCGGCAACGTCGACCGGATGACGCGCGCCGACCTCGTCGTGCGGCTCAAGGCGCAACTGGCCAGGGGCCAGGCGGCGATCATCGTCACGCACGATCCGGCCGATGCGGCGGAGCTCGACGCGCGCGTGCTGCTGATGCGCGACGGCCGGCTCGAAGTCGACGCGCCGCACGCCGAGATCGCCGCCGGCGCGCGCGGCGACTGGGCGCGCGCGTTCGTGCAGGGCGGGCTCTGATGCGGTTTCGCATTCAATGCGATCACGAGGCGCGACGCAGAAGACCGTGCTGACGCGGGGCTGGATTTCGGCCGCCCACGCTCCCAGCGTGTTGCATGCGAAGCCGCATGAGCGGCCGCTCGGGTCGTCCTTCGCTGCGCAGGCGGCGAGGACCGCCCCGTGCTGCGGGCGCTGCCGACCGGGCGTCCCGTGGTCCACGCGTCCAGACGTCCCGCTGCGCGGCCGCCCAGCCGCCGAGCCGGCCAGCGGTCCGGCCGTCGTGCAGTCGTGCAGTCGTGCAGTCGTGCCGTCGTGCCGTCGTGCCGTCGTGCCGTCGTGCCGTCGTGCCGTCGTGCAGTCCCGCCCTCTATACGTCGCGCCGGCGCGCCAGCCATGACGCGAGCCGCAGCCGGCCGCGATGCCGCAGCGCGCGCAGCGCGCGCAGCGCCCACGCCCCCGGCGGCCAGCGGTCGACCAGCACGCCGGCGGCGAAGCAGGCGAGCGCGAGCGCCAGCAGCGAGCGGTCGGGCGGCGGCCGGGCGCCGGCCGGGGCCTGCAGCCGGCGCAGTGCGCCGGGCTGCCAGCGCTCGAGCAGGCCGGCATCGTGCCAGCGCGCGAGCGCAGGGTTCGTGCCCCAGACATCGTCTTCCTTGTCGGCGCGCAGCAGGTGCAGGCGGCGCACGCTGCCCCGCGCGTCGGCTGCCGTCACCGTGTACAGGCCGGGCGCGCCGGCGGGCAGTTCGGCGCGCCAGCGGCCGGGGGCCAGCGCTCGGGCCGGCACGACGCGGCTCGGTGCGCCGGGCGTGTCGACGACCAGATCGAGCGGTCCCGCGTCCGCGCCTGCTTCGTCGGGCGCGCGCTGAGCGACCTCGATCCGCAGGCCGGCGCCGCGTTCGCGCACGGTCGGCGCGGCGAGGCCGGCGCGCGACGCGCCGCCCACCCACTCGGCCAGGCCGCCGGCCAGTTGCGGCCAGGCGGCCCAGGACAACCAACTCGGTGTCCAGGGGCCGAGGCCGCTCGTCAGCGCGACGACGCGGCCCAGCCCTGCGCGCTGCCAGGCGAGGAGCGGGTCGCCGCGCTCGCTGCGCAGCACCACGCCGGCGCCGGGGCGCGCCTTCGTCGCGAGGTAGGCTTCGACCGCCGGCCAGGCGTCGAAGGTGCCGGGCGCGAACGGCAGCGCGGCGGCCTGCGTGACCGCGAAGGGACCGCGCTCGACGCGCGCGCGGCGGCGCTCGAGTGCGCTGCGCATCACGGTCGGCAGCTCGGCCGCCTCCTGCACGCGCAGCACGAGCCCGTTCGCGCCGACGATGCGCTGCAGCGCCGCGGCGTCCGCGTCCGGGCCGACGGCCAGCGCCACGGTCTCGATGCGGGCGCGCTCGAGCCGCGCACGCAGCGCGGCCAGCGACACCTCTTCGACGAAGCCGTCGGTCACGAGCACGAGCAGCCGCCTTGCCGCGGCCGAGCGCTCGAGCGCGGCCGCCGCCGCGTCGACGGCCGGCGCGAGCCGCGTGCCGCCGTGCGGCGTCGCCGGCCAGGGGCGTTCGAGCGTGGCCAGCGCGTCGGCCGCCTGCGTGAGCGGCAGCAGCAGGCGCGGCGCGACGTCGAAGACGACGAGGCCCAGTTCGTCGCGCGCGCCCAGGCTGCGCGCCGTTTCCAGCACGGCGCGCTGCGCCAGCGCGAAGCGGTCGATGCCGCCGCCGCCCTCGCCCATGCTGCCGGACTTGTCGACGAGGAAGAGCACGCTCGCGTTGCGCTCGAGTGCGGCCGGCTCCGACAGCACCGGCAGCAGCGACTCGAGCGCCGAGCCGCGATAGCCGCCGCGCGCGAACGAACGTTCGCCGCCGAGCACGAGCAGGCCGATGCCGCGCCGCTGCACCGCCTCGGCGAGGGCCGACCAGAAGCGCGGGCCGGCGTCGCTCACGGCCACATCGTCGAGCACCACCGCCTCGCAGCCCGCCAGCTCGCCGGCCAGCGCGTCGGCCTGCGCGGCAGCGACCACGCGCAGCGGCCAGCCGCCGGCGGCCAGGCTCGCGGCCAGCGCGCCGCGCCCGCCCTGCAGGTAGAGGATGGGCGCGCGCGCGCTCACGTCGATGGCCGCGGCTGCGGGCCGTGCGGCGAGGGCGGCGCCGCTCGCCGCGTCCTCGACGCCGACGTCGACGACCAGGGCGCCGGCCTGCCAGGCGTCGAACTCCATGCGTGCGAGGCCGTCCGGACCCGGCGTCGCGACGGCGCTGCGCAGGTCGCCGTCGGCGCCGCGCAGGGTGGCGCGCACGCGCAGCGCCTGCGCTGCCGCCGCCTGCACCTGCGCCTGCACCTGCACCTGCACGTCCAGCCGGATGCGCTGGCCGACGCGCGCCTGCTGCGGCGCGCGCAGGTCGGCGATGCGCACCGCCGGCGCCGGCCGCCCCAGCGCCAGCCAGTGCAAGGGCAGGCCGGCCGCCCGCAGCGCGCGCAGCGCGCGCTCGGTGTCGCCCTGCGTGGCCTGGCCGTCGGAGATCATCACCGCGCCGGCCAGCGGCTGGCGTGCGTGCAGGGCCAGCGCGGCGTCGAGCGCGGCCTCGAGGTCGGTGGCCGAGGCGTCGAGCGCAGCGCCCGGCGCCGCCGGCCGGCGCGCGAAGTCGATGCGCAGGACTTCGCCCGCGCCGGCCGCGCCCGCGGCCTGCGCCACCTCGGCCAGCGCGGCGTCGGTGGGCGCGCGCGGCATGCTCTGCGAGCGGTCGACCAGCAGCACCAGGCGCGGCCGGCTGCGCGGGTCGAGCCAGGAGGCGCCCAGCAGCGCCGCCGCCAGCGCCGCGAGCGCGACGAGCTGCAGCGCGAGTGCGGCCACCGTGCGCGCGGCCGGGGTCGTCATGCCGGAGCTTCCTCGTCGTGTCCGTGCAGACGCGCGCAGGGCGTGCCGAGCGCTGGGCGCCGCAGCGCGAGCGCCGCCACCGTGCGCGCGGCCAGCGTCTTCATGCCCGCGCTCCATCGTCGGAGCCGCGCAGACGACGCCACTGCGCGGCGAGCGCGGCGATCTCCCACAGCAGCACCGCCAGCGCCGCCAGCAGCAGCGGGCGCGCCAGATCGCGCGCCGGCGCTGCCGCGCCTGCGGCTGCGGCGGATGCTCCGGATGCGCCGGCGGCCTCGGATGCACCTGAAGCACCTGATGCGCTGGACGCAGCCGATGCCGCCGATGCCGCCGATGCCGCGGCCGCCGGCACGACGCGGATCGCCGCGGCATCGCGCTCGGCGAGTGCGATCGCGTCGAGCAGTCGGGCGCCGAGCAGTCGCTCGAACAGCCAGTTCAGGAGCAACGGCGCTTCGCTCGAACCCTGCGCCGCGGCGCGCTCGAAGTCGAGCGCCGTGTCGACGCGCGGCACCGGGCCGGCGCGGCGCACGATGGCCGGCGCGTCGCCCAGCGCGAGCAGCACTTCGTCGCCCGGCTGCGCGTCCAGCCGCGCCGCGAGCTGCCAGCCGGCGGCGTCGAAAGCAGGCCGCGCGTCGGGCACGAAGCGCGCCGACCATTGCGCCGGCCCGCGCAGCGGCGCGGCGGCGCGCTCGTCGTGCAGCCGCAGCGTCGGCCGGCGGCGCTCTGCGGCAAGGCCGCCGCAGTCGAGCGCGGCGGCGACGTCGCCGGCGTCCGCGGGCGCCACCGCCAGCGCCGGATGCGCCGCCACCGCCGCGCGCAGCGCGGGTGCGCAGCGCGCATCGACGGCGATGCGGCGGCGTGCCAGCGGCGCGAGGTCGAGCGCGAGCCGGTCGTCCTCGGGCAGCGCGTCGGCCGGTTGCAGTTGCGCGCGCAGCCCACCGGCCAGCGGCAGCGTGAGGCGCAGCGATGCGCTGCTGCCGGGCGCGAGCGTGCGGCGCAGGCGCGCGACCTCGTGCCCGTCGGCGTGGAGGACGACGTCGCGCGTCTCGACCGCGTCGCCGCCGTTGGCGAGCGTGAGCAGCGCCTCGACGCGCTCGCCTTCGCCCGCCGCACGCTGCGCCGCCAGACGTTCGATGCCGACGTTGCGCCGCTGGCTCCCGACCGTGATCACGCGCTCGGGCCGCAGGCCCGCGGGCCATTGCGCGACGGCGGGGTGCACGCCGTCGGTGAGCAGCCAATGCTGGCGGTCGCGCTGCAGCAGTGCGGCCGGCGGCGGGCCGGGCACCTGGCCGGCGCCGGCACCGACGCCGGCGTCGCTGCCGTCGTCGCCGCCCGCGCCGCCGCTCGCGGCGCTGCTGGCGTTGTCGTCGGCGCGGCCTCTGGGGCGGTCGATTGCGCCGTCGTCGGCTCCTCTGTTGGCGCCGCTGTTGGGGCCGGTGTTGGCACCGCTGTTGGCCGCGCTGTTGGCCGCGCTGTTGGCCGCGGCGCCGGCCGGTGCAGCCGGATCTGCGGCCGCATCCCGTTTGTGCCACGGGTCGCCGAGCAGGCGCAGCTCGACTTCATCGGCGCCGAGCGCCGCCGCCTCGCGCCGTGCCTGGGCCAGCGCGAGCGCCAGCCGCGTGCCGCCGGCCTCGCGCACGAACATGCTCGGCGCGTCGTCGGCCCACAAGGTGATGCGCGTGCTCGGCGCGCGCCATTGCGGCGCGGCCAGCGCCAGCGCGGCCAGCGCGGCCAGCAGGGCGCGCCGCCGGCAGGCGGGGTCGGGCGGCTGGCGCGCGCCGGCGGCCGCCAGGCTGGCCGCCGCCTGCTGCCACAGCGGCAGATGCGCCACCGCCAGCGCGCGCCGATGGCGCCCGCCGCGGTGCAGCCAGCGGATCACGGGCAGCGCGAGCAGCCCGAGCAGCGCCAGCGGTGCGGCCAGGCTCAGCAACGCGCGCGCGCCTGGACCAGGTGCCGCACCAGCGCGTGCTGCCACGCCTGGGCGATGTCCCAGTCGGTGAAGGCGATGCCGCTGCGCCGGCAGTACGCGCGCAGCCGCGCCGTCATCGCGGCGCGCGCGCGCGCCGCCTGCGCCTCGTCGGCCGCGCCGACGCGCGCGGGCAGCCGCGCATCGGTCTCCACGTCCACGAGGTCGAACTCGCCGGCCCCAGCCAGCCGCGTCTCGTCGCCGCTGGACAGCTGCAGCGCGTGCAGCTCGGCGCAGTGCAGCCGCAGCGCGGCCAGATCGCCGCGCATCTCGTCGCCGGCCAGGAAGTCGCTGATCGCGAACACCGAGGTCGCGCCGCGCAGATGGCGCGCACAGGCGCCGAGCGCAGAGCGCTCGCCGCGCGCGGCCGGCCGCAGCGCGGCCAGCGTGCGCGCGATGGCCGCGTACTGGTGGCGGCCGCGGCCGCGCGTGTGCTCGGCGAGCACGCGCGCGCCGAACACGACGAGGCCGACGCGGTGGCCGATGTGCAGCAGCGCGTAGCCCATTGCCGCCGCGGCGCGCACCGCGGCGCGCCACTTGGCCGCGCCGTGCAGCGCCATCGACGAGCTCGCGTCGAGCAGGATCGTCCAGTCGGCCACCGACTCGGCCTCGAAGCGGCGCACGATGGGCCGGCGCGCGCGTGCCGTCTGGCGCCAGTCGATGTGGCGCAGCTCGTCGCCGCTCTGGTACTCGCGCTGGTCCAGGTGATGCAGGCCGACGCCCGGGCGGCGCGTCGCGGCCGGCGTGCCGCTGGCGCGCGGGCGGCGCTCGGTCAGCAGCAGCGCCGCGGTTTGCGCGAAGGCGCGCAGCTCGGCTTCGCTGGGCAGCAGCGACGCGCGCGGCGGGTCGGCAACGGGCTGAAGCACGCCTGCGCCACTCCGGTCGTCACGGTTGCTCAGAGCCTGCGCAGACACGAATCGCGGGCGTGATTCATGCCTTCACGGCTTCAGTGCCGGCCGCGCCACGCTGCGAGCACCGCGGCCAGCGCCTGGTCGGCGTCGAGGCCGTCGAGCTCGCTGGCCAGGCGCAGCAGCACGCGGTGGCGCAGCACCGGCAGCGCCACGGCGTCGAGGTCGGCCAGGTCGACATGCGCGCGGCCTGCCATCAGCGCGCGCACGCGCGCCGCGCGCACCAGCGCCTGCAGCGCGCGCGGGCTGGCGCCGTAGCGGATGTGGCGGCGCGCGCCGCCGCCGTCGGTTTCGTCGCCCCTGTCGGTGTGGTCGGTGTCGTCGGCCGCCGGCTGCGTGGCCGCGACCAGGTCCACCGCCGCCTCCTTGCAGCGCTCGCCCAGCAGCACGCGGCGCGCCAGCGCGCCGATGCGCAGCACGTCCTCGGGCGTGGCGACGCCGGCCAGGGTGTCGGCCGGCTCGGCGTCGAGCGACACGTCGAGCAGTGCGCGCAGCGTGGCGCGGTCCGGAAACGGCACCCGGAGCTTGAACATGAAGCGGTCGAGCTGCGCCTCGGGCAGCGGGAAGGTGCCTTCGAGCTCGATCGGGTTCTGCGTCGCGAGCACGATGAAGGGCGCCGGCAGCCGGTGGCTGACGCCGGCCTGCGTGACCTGCCGCTCCTGCATCGCTTCGAGCAGCGCGGCCTGCGTGCGCGGCGTGGCGCGGTTGATCTCGTCGACCAGCACGAGCTGCGCGAACACCGGGCCGGGTCGGAACTCGAAGCGCGAGGCGCCGCCGGCCGCCGTGAGGTAGACCTCGCTGCCGGTGACGTCGGCCGGCATCAGGTCGGGCGTGCACTGCACGCGCGCCCAGCGCAGGCCGAGCGCGGCCGCCAGCGCCTTGGCCAGGTGCGTCTTGCCCAGGCCCGGCAGGCCTTCGATCAGCACGTGGCCGCCGGCGAAGACCGCGGTGACGAGCTGCGCGATCAGCTCGTCCTGGCCGACGATCACGCCGGCGAGCAGCGCGCGCAGCTGCGCGAGCAGGCGCTGCGCCTGGTCGAAATCCGCGGCGTCGGTGTTGCTGTCGGCGGCGCCGCTCAGCGCCGGCTTGCGGTTGCGCTCATCCATGCTTGCACGTAGTGGGTCTGTTCGGCCGTCAGATGCGCCGTCGCCGCGGCCGGCGGCGGCGTGGCCGCGCGGGCGGCGCCGGCGGCCTGCGGTCCGGCCGCCGGCGCCGCGTCGTCGTAGGGGGCGTCGTACTGCGCCGCCTGCCGATCGTCGGCGCGGCCGGAGCGCGCGGGCTGCGTCGGCGCCAACGCGACGCGCCGCGCCGGCATCGTACCCTGCGGTACCGCGGCCAGGCCGGCCCTGCGCCGCGTGTCGGCGCTGTCGCCCGCTTCGCGCCCGCGGCTGCCGCCCGCGCCGCCCGCTTGCGGCGCAGCGGCGCGCGCGCCCGCGGCCTTGGCGCCGCCGCTTCGGGCGGGCTGGCCGGAGCGGTCGGCGCGGCGCCGGGCGGCGGGCTGCCGGCGCTGCGCTCCTGGACCTCGTCGCCGCTGCGCGCCGCGCCGCGGCCGCCCTGGCCGGCGCGCGCTTCTTCGTCGGCCGGCCCCTGGCGCAGAGCGCTGGCGACCTGCCGTGCGAGTTCGGCGGCCGCCGGCGCTGCGGATGCGGCAGGCGCATCGGCCGCCGGCCGCGCGGCCGGGCCGGGCGCACCGACTGCGCTGGCCGCGAGGGCCGGTGCGGCCGGGCCGGCGCCGGGCAGCGCCAGCACCAGCAGCGCGAGCGCCGCGCACACCACGGCTGCGGCGAGCGGCCGCGCCATCCGCGCCGGCTCGCGCCCGGCCTGCAGCGCGGCCAGCGCGGCGGGCACGCGCGCCGCAGCCCATTGCGTCAGGCATTGCAGCGCCAGCCCATCGGCGCCGCGCAGGCGCCCGCTGCGCACGTCGAGCAGCGTCGTGAAGGCCGAAGCGCCGCCGAGCTCGCGGTCGGCCCACAGCGCGCAGCGGTCCTCGGCGGGCCGCCGCGCGGCGCTCCAGCCGAGCGCCGCCAGCGCCAGCACGACGGCCAGCGCCGGCACCGCTTGCAGCGGCAGCGGCCGCACGAAGAGGTGCAGCAGCAGCACGAGCAGCGCCAGCGCGGCCAGGCTCCACAGCGCGAAGCGCGCGGCGCGCGCGGCCTGCCGCAGCCACAGCCGGCGCCGCACGGCGGCGTGCAGTTGCGGCCAGGCGGCGGTGCCCATCGCGCTCAGAGCCTGTGAAGATATGAATCGCGCCCGCGCAGGGGTGCCAAAGGGCGCTGGGCAAGGCGCAACGCGCAGCGCGGGCTGGCCGCCCGCGCAAGCGTTGCAACGCCGCGCAGCGCCCTTGGCACCCCTGCCCTAGGGGTGGGGCCCCAGAAAGGGCCCACTCGTCGTTGCGAAGCCTCGCCGGGGCCGAGCCCGGACACGAACAGTCCCTGCGGACTGTTCGTGCCTGGCGAGGAGCCGAGCCTCTGGCTCGGCGCGGGCTGCAAGCCCAACCCCGGCTGCGCTTCGCGCCTCGATTGGGCCCTTTCTGGGGCCCCACGCGGGCGCGATTCATATCTTCACAGGCTCTCAGCCCGCGAGCAAGGGCCAGAGCCCATGCCCGTACCACATGGCCGCCGCGAGCAGCGTGCCGCCGCAGAGCGCCGCCAGGTCCGCCGCGTCGGCCTTGGCGTCGCGCGGCAGCGCACGGCCCAGCGCCTGGCCGGCCAGCGGCAACAGGGCAGCCGCGACGACGAGCAGGGTCTCGACCAGCAGCACGCGCGTCACCGACAAAGTACTCGCCGAAGCCGCCAGCGCGACCAGCGGCCAGGCGGGCGCGGCCAGCGCCAGCCCATCGAAGCAGGCCGCGCGCGCGCCCTGGGCGACGGCCGCGCGCGGCAGCCACAGCGCCAACGCCATGCCGCGCGCCAGCGCCAGCGCCTGCAGCGTCAGTGCCGCGGCGCGCGCGGCGTCGGCGCCGCGCTCGAGCGCGAGCCGGCTCGCGGCCAGCCACCACAGCGCCGCCGCGGCGGCGAGCGCGACGCCGGCGACGGGGGCGAGGCGGCGGGCGGGCGGCAGGACGATGCTCACGGCGCAGCCGCTGTGGTGAGCAGCAGCCAGCCGCGCGCGCCCGGCGGCAGCTCGGCCACCCCGGCCAGCTCGAGCGGCCACAGCGCCGCGCCGCGGCCTGTCGGCACGCGTTCGAGCGCCGTGCGTTCGAGTGCCCTGCTGCCCGGATCGGGCGCGTCGGACGCGTTGACGGCAGCGGTGCTGCTGCGGGCGGCGGCGGTGGCAGCGGTGGCAGCGGCGGCAGCCGTGGCAGCGGTGGCAGCGGTGGCAGCGGTGGCAGCGGCGGCAGCGGCGGCAGCGGCGGCAGCGGCGGCAGCGGCGGCAGCGCGCGCCGGCCCCGCCGCAGCGCCCGCAGGCAGCGTGGCTGCGGCCCCGGGCACCAGCGCGGGCAGCTCGTGCACGCGCCCCTCGGCCAGCCACCAGCCGCGCGGCCAGGCCGTCGCGCCCGTGTTGCGCACCGTGGTCGTGCCCGCGCGAGCCGGCTCGGCGGCGACGCTGCGCGCGAGCGGGAAGCTGCCCGAGAAGCACAGCGACGCCTGGCCGAAGAGCCGCGTCGCGAACGCAGCCGAGCTCAGCTGCCCCGCGGCCGCGTCGAAGGTCAGGCGCATCGGCGGCGCCGCGTCGCAGGGCCGGGCCGCGGCGGCGAGCTGCGGCGGGATCGTCAGATGCACTTCCATCGGCGCCGCGCCGACGACGCGCTCGCGCGCCTGATAGCGCGCCGTGCGCGCGCCCGATTCGCCCTCGCTCCAGATCACCGTCTGCGCAGCGGCCGGCAGCGTGCGCGGCAGCGTCAGCGCCGCCACCGTCGCCAGCGCGGCCACCAGGGCGGCCGCCGGCCACGCGGTGACGAACAGCGCTGCCAGCAGCGTCGCCGCCAGGTACAGCGCCACGGCGACGGCCACCCGGCTCCACAGCGCCGGTGCCGGGTCGGCCAGCGCGGCGAGCGCGGCCGCCGCCAGCGGGGCCGGCAGCGGGCTGCCGAGCGAGGCCTCGAGCAACTCCGCCGCCTCGGCGGGCGTGGCCGCCAGCATCAGCGCGCGCGCGCCGCAGCCGCCGGCGCCTTCGAGCACGCGTGCCAGGCGCGCGTCGGCGCCGACGACGACGACGCGCGCGCATCCGGCCACGTGCGCCAACAGTGCGGCGAGCTGCTCCGGCGCCAGCGCCGCCAGCGTCGGCGCGTCGACGACGAGCGCGTCGACGCTGGCATAGGCGGCCGCCTGGTGCGGCAGATCGCTCGCCCCGACCGGCAGCAGATGGAACCCGGGCAAGGCGAGCGCGGCCGCTGCCGGTGCGGCCGATCCTGGCGCTCCTGCCGGCGTGGCCGAGGCGGCCGACGCCGTCGAGGCTGTCGATGTCGTCGAGGCTGTCGATGTCGTCGAGGCTGTCGATGTCGTCGATGTCGTCGATGTCGTCGAGGCGGTCGAGGCGGTCGATGTTGCCGATGTCGTCGAGATCGGCGCGGCAGCCGGGCCGGCCAGCGGCGCTGCGAGCGCCAGCGCGAGCAGCGGCGACTCCGAGCGCCGCAGCGGCCACTGCAGCCGCTGCGGCTCGCCGCTGGCGGGCACGAGAGCGATCTGCACCAGCTCGGCGGCGCCGATCGCGATCGGCAGGCGCAGGCGCTGCGGCTGCCCGGGCTGCAGATCGAGCGCCGCCTGCACGCGCTGCGTGCCGGCGGCGAGCTCCACGGTCGCGCGCGTGGCGGCGTCGCTGACGACGCGCAATTCGAACTCGGTCGTGCGCTCGGCGCGCGTCCAGCCCTGCCAGGCCGGCGCGGCGCTCAGCCCGACGCGTGCGGCGGCGGCCGCCGGCGCGATGCCGGCCAGGGCGAGCGCCAGCAGCAATCGGTGCCGCACCGCATCACCGCAGGGTCACTTGACGACGTGCTCGAGCGCGATCACCGACCACGCGGTCACGAGCTGCGGGCGGTCTTCCCACCAGGCGTTGGATTCGGCGTTGGCCCAGCTGCCGTCGGGCCGCTGCAGGCCCAGCAGCTTCTGCGCCAGCTCGTCGCGCCAGTTGTGGCGCTGGCCCTTGCCGTCGACGAAGCCGTCCTCGCCCCAGGCCGACATCACCTTGGCGAAGGCGTTGTAGAAGTAGTACAGGCCGTGCTTCTTGTTCGTGCCCGGATTGGTGTCGAGCGTGTAGTTGGCCGTCATCCACTTGTACGCGGCCTGCACGCGCGGGTCGTTCCTGTCGGCGCCGGCGAACAGCAGCGACAGCAGGCCGGCGGCCGTCATGCCGCCGTAGGAGCTGGTGCCGTTCTCGTACTCGGCCATGTTGAAGCCCGGCCGGTAGATGAAGCCGCCGTCGTTGCCGGCCCATTTCTGGTCGTTGCTCTCGCTGCGGTTCTGCGTGCGGCTGATGAAGACGAGCGCCTTCTGCCAGACCGGATCCTTGGCGTCGGCGCCGGCCGCCTTCAGGCCCTCGAGCGACATGTACAGGTTCGACAGGTCGGGCCGCTCGCCGCCGCCGTAGCCGATGCCGCCGTAGAACGGGTGGTCGGGCTTGTAGCCCTCGCCCTCGTCGACCTGGTGCTCGGCGAGGAACTTGCGCCCGGCGGCCAGCACCGGCTCGTATTTCGGGTTCTTCGTCGCCGCCAGTGCCGTGATGGCGACCGCCGTGTTGTAGGCCGTGCCCTGCAGCGAGGCGCTGATCGAGCCGTCGGGCCGCGCCTTGCCCAGCAGGTATTCCACCTGGCGCGTGATGAACGGGCCGTCGGCCTCGCTGTACTTCTCGGGGCTCTCGAGGAAGGCGCGCAGTGCCAGCGCCGTGACGCCGACGTTGCCCAGCAGCGAGCCGTCGGGCGCCTGCTGGCCGCGCAGGTAGTGCAGGCCGCCGGCGACGGCGCGCACCGAGCGCTGGCGCAACTGCGGATTCATGCGCGGCGGGTTCGCCTGCGCGCGGGCGGCGGCCGGCAGGCCGAGCGTGCCGAACGTGGCGGATGCGCCGCAGGCGCCGGATGCGGCGAATGCGAGCAGATGGCGACGCTGGATCATCTTCAGGGCTCCTTCGTAGGGTTGGGGGCAGCGGCCGTGCGCGGCGCGCGGCGCCGGGCCAGCAGCGCCGTCAGCAAGACACCGGCGCCGGCGTAGACGGCGAGCACGGCCGGCAGGCCGGGGTACGAGAACTGCAGCGCGGCGAGGTGGGCGTGGCGGTAGAACCATTCGTTGCGCAGCAGGTCGTTGCCTCCGGCCAGCGCCAGATGCGTGAGCGGGCTGGCGGCGACGACGGCGTCGATGGCGCCCGGCCGGCTGCGTTCGAGCAGCTCGGCCGCCGGCCCGGCCACCAGCGGCGCCATGCCGGCCGCCACCAGCGCCGCGGCCAGCGCCGAGCCGGCCGCCGCGCGCGGCCAATGCCGCTCGAGCAGCGCCAGCGCGGCGTGCGCCGGCCAGAGCATCAGCAGCAGCATCGCGCTGCTGGCCAGCAGCGCCGCAGCCGGCTGCGGCCGCCGGCCGAGCAGCCATGCCAGCAGCGCCGCCGCCGCGGCCGCGGCGAGCGACCAGGTGCCGATGCGCAGCAGCGTGCGCGCCGGCGATGCGTCGCGGCCGGGCCAGAACAGCGGCGCCAGCACCCCGACGGCCGCCGCGGCGGCCAGGCGCAGCCCCGAAGGCTGCTCGTCGCCGCCGGCCGCGCCCGCGGCCAGCACCATGAGCGCGGCCGAGGCGAGCAGCATCAGCCAGCGCAGGACGAACATCGCCGCGTCACCCCGCGCTCACCTGGGCGGCTTGACCGCCTCGACGATCAGCTCGATGGGCGCACCCACGGCGGGCAATCTCGCACTGCCGCGCACCGAACCGTAGGCGCCGATGCCGATCGGCGCCGCCGCCTCGATGATGCTGTTGGCGTCCGACACGAAGCCGACCAGCGTGCCGGTCTCGTCGGCCGCGAAGCGCCCCATCGCCGCGGAAGCGGGCGAGCCGATGTACACCCACTCGACGCCGGCCGGCGCGACGCCGGCCTCGGGATTGAGCAGCGCCTCGGCGGCGGGCAGGCGCTGGCGCTTGTCGCCCTCGCCCCAGGCGACGTCGATCTTCACGCGCGGGCCGCCCACCTTGCGCGCGACGCGCAGCTCGCGCCACGGCAGGTTCGGATCGGCCTCCAGGCCGATCAGGATGCAGGCGAGGTTGAACTCGCTGCCGATGGCGTCGAGCTCGAACAGCGTCTCGTACTCCTTCATGCCGCCGGGGCTGGTGGCCAGGTATTCGAGCGGCACGCTCTTCTTGTGCATGCGGCCGGGCACCGTGAACGAGCCGCCACGCTTGTCGACGACGATGGCGCCGATGCGGTAGCGATCGTTGCCAAGCGCCTCGAGCTTGCCGGCCGCGCGCCGCGGGCGGGCCGCGCTGTCGATCGGCGGCACGAACGGCCCCGAAGGGCTCGGCGCGGTCTGAGGGCTCGGCGGAGTCTGCGGGCTCGGCGCCTGCGCGCGCAAGGCACCGCCGGCCAGCGACGCCGCGGCCGCCACGACGGCGGCCAGGCCGTCGCGCCGCCTCAAGGCTTGACTCCCAGCACCACGCGGTGCGGCATCGGCGGCGGCAGCGGCACGGTGCGGATGTCGGCCAGGCCGCAGGCGTGCATCCAGCCCTGCACGTCGGCGTCGGCGTGCACGCCGCCGGCCGGCGCGGTGAGCATCATGTTGAGGCCGAACATCGCGGCGAACACGGGTTGCGCGCCGCCCGGGTCGGTGAAGACGTCGCTCACGACCAGCAGGCCGCCGGGTTCGAGGCAGGCCACCGCACGCTCGACGAGGCCGCGGCAGTCGGCCGCCGATTCGCGGTGGAACATGCCCGACATCAACACCACGTCCTTGCCGCGGCCGAAGTCGGCGACATGGTAGTCGCCGTCGCGCAACTGCACGCGAGCGGCGGCGCCGGCCGCGGCCACCAGCTCGCGCGCCACCGCGGCCACGCCGGGCAGCTCGAGCACCTCGGCGCGCAGGCCGGGGAAGCGTTCGGTCAGCAGCACCGAGTAGGTGCCGGGGCCGCCGCCGACGTCGAGCAGGGCGCGACGGCCCGACAGATCGAGCACGGCGACGAGGGCGCGCGCGATGCCCAGCGCGCGCTCGTGCATCGCCAGCACGAAGGCGCGCGTGCGCGCGGGGTCGTCGCCGAGGTAGGTTTCTGCCGGCAGCGCCGGCTGTCCGCTGCGCAGCGACTGCTCGAGCTGGCCCCAGGCGCCGTAGAGCTGGTCGCTGTAGCGGATGACGGTGCCCATGTAGGCCGGGCTGGCCGAGACGAGGAAGGCCGCTGCCGCCGGCGCATTGCGAAAGCGCCCGCCTTCGAGCTCGAGCAGGCCGAGGCCGGCGCAGGCGCGCAGCAGCAGCGCCGTGCTGCGCGCGTCGAGCGCGAGTTCGGCGGCCACCTCGTCGGCGCTGCGTGCGCCGCCGGCCAGCGCGTCGAACAGGCGCAGGCGGTTGGCGGTGAGCAGCACCTGGCTGTCCCAGTAGGCGGTGCTCAGGCGCACGATGGCCGAGGGGTCGGCCGCCGCCATCGTGCTGCCCGGGGCCCTGGCGTCCGGCGCGCCGCTCATGCCGCCGCCTTCGCCGCGCGATCGAGGTCGCATTCGAGCTGCATGTAGGCGCAGCGGTGGCACATGAAGCCGTCCGAGACCTCGAGGCCGTGGCGGCGGCGGATCTCGGCGTAGCCGGTGATCAGGGTCTCGAAGTAGTTGCGGATGCGCGCGTGGTAGTCGGGCCGCTGGCGCCCGCCCGAGGGCCAGACCAGCGAGTACACCGGGATGATGCCGCGCCGGCACAGGTCCTCGGCGCCTTCGAGCGCCGTGCGCGCGGCCTGCTCCCACTCCAGGCCGTGCTCGGGCTCGAGCTCGACGCCGGCCACCATCGCCGAATAGACCTGGCCGCGGCCGAAATGGCGCACGGCCGTCTCGAGCGCATCGATCCAGCGCGCGTAGCCGACGTAGCGCGCCTTGCCCGGGCAGACCTGGTTGAACAGCGGCTCCGACCACATCTCGAGGTTGAAGCAGACATGGTCGACCAGTTGCTCGGCCTTGAACTGCGCGACCTGGTCGTCGGCAATCGCGCCCGAGCCCAGCGCCACCGGGATGCCGTGCCGGTTGTGCGCCTTGACGAAGCGCGCGAGCTGCAAGAAGCGCTCGCCCTCCTTGCGCGCGTCGGTGAGCGAGCCGCCGACGAGGTAGATGTGGCGGATCTCGGTCTGCGCGATCACGGCGTCCATCGCCTCGCGCATGCGCTCCAGCGTCGGCTGCAGGATCTCGACGCGGCCGCTGATCTGTCCCAGGTGCTTGGTGCGCTCGTCGGGCGCGCCGTAGGCGCAGAAGGCGCAGCGCATCGACTGGCCCTCGTGCTTGTGCAGGAAGTACTCGCAGCCGGGCGCGACGTTGACGACCAGCATGTCGCCGTGCACCTGCACGCCGGCCTGCGCGTACGGGAGGCCGTCGCTCGTCTTCTGCGTCAGCCAGGGGTACATCGGCTCGAAGGCCACGCTCACGCTGCGGCCGCTGCGGTCGTCGACGAGGCGGTAGCCCTCGGCCTGGCTGCCCTCGATGTGCCAGGGCGAATCGCCGTCGCCCAGGATGCGGATCTCGGTGCCGTCGGGCGTGTTGATGAGATACGGGATGGTGGCGATGCCGCGGCCCGTGGGGTCGGGCTCGCCCGGCTTGAAGCGGTACGGGTAGTAGTTGGGCATCGAGTGCGCCGCCGCCGCGCCCAGCGCCGGCGTGTAGCGGATGCCCTCGCACATCACCTGGACCTTGAGGGCCGGCGAGCCGGCGAGCGTGCTCATGGAAGCGGGTGCCTTTCGTTGCCGGGCCGGGCGCGAAATCGGCACGGCCAACCTGCGCGCCCTTGCGCTATGGTTGCTCGATGATGCCATGCGGCATCGGCGTGCCCGCGGTCATTGTTGGCGCCGCGGCGCGCCTTGTAGGCGCAACCAATCGCGAGGGCCCGAGACCATGCTGTTCCTGCTCACCAACCGCACCCGAGCCGGCCTGGGTGCCGCGCAGTACGGCGAACTGGCCGCACTGGCCAAGGCCTTCTACGCCGCGATCCCGCCCGGCGTGCGGATCCGCGGCGAGTTCGCCGCGCTCGACCAGACGCACAACTACACGCTGCTCGAGGCGCCCGACCTCGAGACCGTGCAGCGCATCCAGGCGCCGTTCGCGCCCTACACCGAGACGACGATCGTGCCGGTGCAGGAGATCTCGGGCTGGACGGCGTCCTGAGGCGACGGCCGCGGCGCGGACGCGTCAGCCGGCGAGCGGCACGGCCGCGAGCCCCATCCGCTCGGCGTTGCGCGCCATCACGCCGTCGAGCGTCGCGATGCGCCGCGCACCGGCACGCTCGGCGCAGGCCAGGTGCAAGGCATCGGCGGCGCGAATGCCGCTCGCGGCGTCCAGCGTCAGCAGCGCGGCGCGATGGAAATCCGACGTCTCGACGGGCAGCAACCGCAGGTCGTTGGCAACCAGACGTTCGAATCGCTCCCAAGCGGCGCGCGCCTGGGCCGCATCGAGCTGGGCGGTGCGCTGCTTCAGGCCCAGCGCGCGGCCGAACTCGGTCACGCACCACGCCGCCGACAGGAGCTCGCTTCTGGCCGCCTGGTACCACGCCGCGACACCGGCACTGCCGGGCTCGTTGACGA
Source organism: Rubrivivax sp. (assembly GCA_046348125.1). Lineage (GTDB taxonomy): Bacteria > Pseudomonadota > Gammaproteobacteria > Burkholderiales > Burkholderiaceae_C > Rubrivivax. Next base: position 37,124 of record JAXMEV010000002.1, on the reverse strand, counting down.
TGAGGGCGACGAGCGCGCTGGTGTCGACGTAGACCATCAGCAGCGCGCGTCGCGGCGCAGCTCCTCGATCACGGGGCGGCCCATCGGCAGCGCCTGCCGCGCCGCCTCCAGCTCGGCGGCGAATGCCCGCCGGCTCCAGCGCGCGGGCCGGATCGTCAAGGCGCCGTCGGCAGTCCACTGTACTTGGACGCTGTCACCCTCGCGCAGCCCGAAGCGACGCACCAGATCGGCCGGCAGGCGCATCGCCAAGCTGTTGCCCCACTTCGCAATCTGCAGGTTCATCGACATGGCGAGAGCAGTAGTAGACACAGCTTTGTAGATACTTTACGGCGCAGGCAGGGGGTGGTCAAGCCCGACGCAATCAAACCTGCCAACATGTCGGACGCCTGGATCGACAGGACGACCTCGTCCTCGGCCGTCTCGCGTCGAGTGGGGTTCATGGCAGAAACACCTCGGCCGGCACGCGGAAGCGCCGCGCCAGCGCTGCCACTTGGCGCGCGTTGAGCGCGCGCTTGCCGGCGAGCACTTCGGACACCACGCCTTGCGATCCCAATTCCGGCAGGTCGCTCTGGCGCAGGCCGTGCTCATGCATGAGGCCGGCGAGCGCCGATGCCGGGGTGCTGCTGTCCGGCCATGGGTGCGTGCGGCCTTCGTAGTCGCGGATGCGATCGGCGACCACCGCCAGCAGGCCGGACAGCGGCCCTTCGGCCTGGCCGGCCTCGAACACTTGGTCCACGAAGGCGAGCGCACGCTCGTAGTCGGCCTCGTCGGCGATGGGCACGCCGACGCCGAGCACTTCGTGCAGCGCCACCCAGTGTGCCGAGATGTCTTGCAGGTTCACTTCCATGCTCCCTTGTCGTACTCGGCGTGCGTCAGCACCGCCTTCACCCACACAAGCCGCGCGGCGAAGGCGATGGCGGCCACCAGCCGGTACTTGTTGCCGCCGATGTCGAATACGTAGCGCTCGCCCACCTTGTCCACGCTGCCGAAGGTCGCGCGCAACGCCGCGAAGTTGCCGTACTCGCCGCGCTCGATCAACCTGCGCCACGCCTGAAGCGGCGTCCCGGCATCCGGGTGCGACGCAGTGAACTCGCGAAGCGCCCGGTTCGAGATCAGCTTCATCGGCACACGAGCATTCTATCTCAAATTGAGATATAAGTGCTCTGCCCGGATCACGGTCCGCGGCAGGCTCAATCAACCCGGAAGCGGCAGCCGGAACAGATTGGAAGTCATGACTTGCAATCTCTGGAACTTTCAGAATAATGCAAGCTATGGCAGACAATATCCGCCTTCCGGACGAACTAGGACGCCAACTCCTCGCGCGTCGGCAAGCCTTGCGTCTGAGCAAGTCCGAACTGGCTCAGCGCGCGGGCAAGGTGCGCGAGGTCGTCTACCGGCTCGAAGCCGGGGAGGACAGCACCGTGTCGTCGCTGATGGCCGTGCTGGGCGCGCTGGGCCTGGCGCTGCGGTTGGAACCTGTGGGCCTGCCCACGGCCGACGAGGTGGCGCGGCGCTTCCGGCTGGACGACGACGATGCTGCCTGAACGCCTGCGCGCGCTCGAGGTGTCGATCGGCGAGCGCGTCGGCGCCGGCCAGTTGTTGAAGACCTCGATCTACGAGTTCCGCTACCTCGACGCCGATCCGGACCAGCCGGCCGTGGCGCTGCTGATGCCGGCGAGCGAGCGGCTGACCTGGCAGGACGGCGAGCTGTTCGCGCCGATGGACCAGAACCTGCCCGAGGGCGACCTGTTCATGCGCATCCGCCAGCTGTTCCCGAAGCAGCCGATGACGCCGATGCACCTTCTGGCGCTCGCCGGCCGCAACAGCATCGGACGCCTGGGCTATCGCCTGCCGGACGCGCCCGACGCCACGTTGCCGCCACCGTTGACCAAGGCTGCCCTGCTGAAGACGCGCTACAGCCCCGAGGTGTTCGACGAACTGGTGGCGGCCTATCTCGGCACCGGTGCAGGCATCGCCGGCATGCAGCCCAAGATCATGGTGCCCGACCGGCCGACGGTGCCCATTCCGTCGCTCATCGTCAAGGCCGCGAGCCCGGCCTTTCCGGGGCTGACCGCGAACGAGTTTCTCTGCCTGAGCGCGGCCCGCCGCGCGGGCATCGAAGTCCCCGGATTCGATCTCTCCGACGACGGCCAGATGCTGGTGCTGGACCGCTTCGACATGGTGGCGCACGCCGACGGTCGCATCGAACGCCTGGGCTTCGAGGACATCGCCGCGCTGGCCGGACTGCGCGTGCGCGACGTGCTCTCGGACCGCAAGTACCAGGGCAGCTACCAGCGCGTGGCCGAGTTGCTGCGCCAGCTGCAACTGCACGGCGACAACCTGCAGCGGTTCTTCCAGCAGGTCGCGTTCGCGGTGATGGTGCGCAACGGCGATGCGCACCTGAAGAACTTCGGCGTGCTGTACCGCAGCGCCGCCGCGGTCTGGCTGGCGCCGATGTTCGACGTGGTCACGACGGCCATCTACACCTACACGCGCTACCCCGGCGGTCCGCAACTGGAGGACCGCACGCTGGCACTGAAGCTGTTCGCGGGGCGGCATCGCAGCCGCGCCTATCCGACCCGGGACGAGCTGCTCGACTTCGGCCGCCGCGTCTGCGGCGTGAGCCAGCCGGCGCGGGTGCTCGAGGCCATTGCACAAGCGCTGCGCGAGACGCTGCACGAGGCCCAGGGCGACGAGCGCGTGCCCGCGCCGCTGCGGGCCCGGATGAGCGCGGCCTGGGCCGAGGGGATCGCGCTGGCGGGTTGAGAGCCTGTGAAGATATGAATCGCGCCCGCGCAGGGGTGCCAAAGGGCGCTGAGCAAGGCGCGACGCGCAGCGCGGGCTGGCCGCCCGCGCAAGCGTTGCAAACGCCGCGCAGCGCCCTTTGGCACCCCTGCCCTGGGGTGGGGCCCCAGAAAGGGCCCACTCGTCGTTGCGAAGCCTCGCCGGGGCCCAACCCCGGCTGCGCTTCGCGCCTCGATTGGGCCCTTTCTGGGGCCCCACGCGGGCGCGATTCATATCTTCACAGGCTCTAAGCCGACCCTGCGGCTGCGCAGGGCCAGTCACGCTGCTCGAGGCGCCCGACCTCGAGACGGTGCAGCGCCTGCAGGCGCCGTTCGCGCCCTACACCGAGACGACGATCGTGCCGGTGCAGGAGATCTCGGGCTGGACGGCGAGCTGAGGCGGCGGCAACGGACGGCCGCGACCGGGAATTCCGCGGCCTCGACGGCGCGGCGTGGCGGACTGGCGCGGCCGGCGTGATCCCGGCTGGGCGAGAAAAAGGGCCGGCAAGGCCGGCCCTTCTGGCGCGCAGTGCGCAGGCTTCAGGCGGCGGCGGCCAGGCGCTGGCGTTGCGCGCGGCGTGTCCAGCCCACACCCAGCAGCGCCAGGGCGGCGAGGCCGAAGGCCGAGGGCTCGGGCGCGTTGTTGCCGCCGCCGTTGTACTCGCAAGGCGTTCCGGCCGGCGCGCTGGCGGCGTCGCCGACGCGCACGCAGGCGTTGCCGAAGCTGATCTCCTGCTGCCGTGGATCCAGGAAGTTGCCGGCCCAGTCGGTAATGTTCGTCCCCAGCTTCGGATCGCCGAGCGAGGTGAAGGTGAGTCCGGTCGCGCCCGAGGCCGCACCCGCCGTGAAGTTCAGGGTGAACAGCATGAACGGGTCGGTCTGCGCGCCGGGCGGCGCCGGATCGGTGAGCCACGAGAAGCCGGTGACGCGGATGTCCTGGCCGGAGATCCCGAACGTGAAGTCCGCGTCGGCCGGCACGGCGCCGAGCGGATCGGCAGCCGAGTAGACGGCGTCGTTCCACGTCAGGTTGCCGTTCGAGGCGTGGATGTTGAGGTCGAACGAGCCGACGCTGGTGCCCCCGACCCAGACCTGCACGCTGCCGGGGGCGCTCAGGCCCACGCCTTGATCGGAGGGCACGAAGTACACCGACGCGGCGGCGAACGACAGGGCCGGCGCGAGCATCGCCGCGGCGATGGCCGTCATGCTGAAGAGCTTTTTCATGAGGGATCTCCCAAGAGGCTAGCGGGCGTTCAATCGATTGGCCGCGTTCACGGCGCGCAGTTGGCGTTCGTGCAGCGCAGCGTGCACTGGCGCACGTCGGTGACGGTGATCAGGCCGTCGCCGTCGGCGTCGCGCACGTCGTTGGCGCCCACCCGGGTGCCCACTGCGGCCCGGATCGCGGCGATGTCCGTGCGGTCGATCTTGCCGTCGCCGTTGACGTCGCAGCGCTGGACGATGACGCCGGTGGCGCGCTGCAGCACGAGAAGGGCGTAGGCGTTGTGGGCCACGGTGTCCCAATAGCCCGGGCTGCCGTTGCAGGTGAACGAGCCGTTCGCGCATTGCAGGTTGAGCAGCTGCGAAGCGTAGTCGAAGTATTGCCCCGGCACCTCGGCGGCGTACTTGCCGGCGGCGCCGCCGAAAAGAGCCGCAGGAACGGTGGTGGCCGGGTTCTTGTTGGTCTGGCGCACCGCGCAGGCCGGCGCGCTGGCCGCAGGCAGCGTGCCGAGGTCGTTCGGGCCGATGTTGCCGGCGTTGGGCGTGATGCCGGACTGGCGGATCAGCTCCATCGCCTTGAACGAGCTCCAGAGGTAGTAGCTCCAGGAGTAGCCTGGCCAGCTATTGCCCATGCTGTCGAGGTCTTGCCAGCGGTAGCGGTTGCGCGTCCACTCGATGTAGCTCTGCACGCCCGGGTCGTTGACGTCGGCGCCGCCGAAGAGCTGGATGTAGATGCCCGAGGCGGTCTGCTGCAGCGAGGGGTTGTAGCCCGCCTGCTGCGGGTGGTAGCCGTGGCCGCGCTCGGTGGGGCTGAGCACGTTGCAGCCGGGGTTGTCGGAGCCGGCGGAGCCACCGGTCTTGTAGTGCGCGCTCACCAGCGCCAGCGCGTTGTTGACGGCGGTCAGGCGCGCTGCGTCGGCGAACGGCCCGCTGTCGGCCGTGCTCTTGAGCGAGGAGTAGAAGCTCTTGGCCGCGTACAGGCCGGCGGCGGCGAACTGCGTCGTCGACGAGTCGCTGCCGGGCGTGTTGTAGCTCCACATGCCCTGGTAGTAGTTGGCGGGCAGCGACTGCTGCGCGATCGTGCGATCGGTCAGCCTGTCCATCGCCTGCTTGAGCGTCATGGCCGAGCCGAGCGTCGTCTTGTCGACGCCGCCGGTGAGCGCGTAGCTGGCCAGGGCAAAGAGGCGCGAGCCGTCGCGGTAGGCGTAGAAGCCCATGCCCTGGCCGCTGGTGGAGTTGATGATCGACAGCACCGAGGCGCGCATCGTGGCCTGGTCGGCCGCATTGGCGCCGCTGTAGCCCTGCGGCGGATCGGCCGGGTTGCCGCTCGAGCGCTTCTCGAGCAGGGCTTCGAGCGCGATGCCGGCGGCGTCGGTGGAGCCTGCGTTGTAGGCGCCGTTGGCGGCCTGCCAGGCGAGGCCGTTGTTGATGGCCGTTCCCACGTCGGTCTGGAACGGCGTGATCGCCAGCGCCGAGCCGGCCGCACCGGCCAGCGCCGCGGCGGCTGCGGCCGCGAAGAGGGTCTTCTTGGCGTTCGGGGTCTTGAACATGAGTTGCTCCGGTTACTGCCTCTGACTCCGCCGTGCCCCCGGCACGGTTGGAAGCGGAGTCATCCGCACGATCGACTTGGTCTGATGCTTGCCTTGCGATCCTGATCCTGCATCCCGCCCCGGCTTGATCGAGCCTGGACTTCGATACCCGTCGGCTTTGCCCGCCGTTGCCGGCAGGCCTCCCACGCAAAGAAACCAAGGCAAGCTTCGTGCCGGATTCGGGAACCCTTGGATCGACAAGGAATTGGCTGCCTGCGCGCCGCGCGCGGCGCAGAAGCTGTAAGAGTTTTCGACGGGCGCTGGCCCGCATGTTGCGAGCGAGTCGCATTCAATCCGGATGCGTGCGGATGCGGAATCGGCGCGGCGAACCGGGAGCTTTCCGGCCTTGCCCTCGGTGTGGGCGGAGTGAACTGCTCGAGCGGCTCGAACGGCTCGAACGGCTCGAACGGCTCGAACGGCTCGAGCCGCCCATGCAGCCCGGGCGGTCCGGGCTGCTCGACTGCCCCTGCGCTACAGCGGCGGCGCCGGCGCCAGCGGCTCGAACCCGCCCGCCGTCTTGGCCTTCCAGGCCATGATGGCGCGGCCCATCTCGCCGAGGTCGAAGACGGCGCTTTGCAGCAGCGCCATCTGCTCGAGCGCCTCGGCGCGCGGGTGGTCGACGGCGTAGTCGAGCGCGAGCTTGCTCGCGGCCACCGCCAGCGGCGACTTGGCGGCGATCGCTTCGGCCAGTTTCAGCGCCTGCGCCAGCGCCGCGGCGGCGTCGGGCCGCACGGCGTTGACGAGGCCCGTGGCGAGCGCGCGCTCGGCGCCCAGGCGCTCGCCGGTGTAGGCCATCTCGCGCGCCACGCCCGGCGGCACGATCTTGGGCAGGCGCTGCAGCACGCCCAGGTCGGCCGCCATGCCGATGTGGATCTCCTGCACGGTGAAGAAGGCGTCGGCGCTGGCCACGCGCAGATCGCAGGCGGCGGCCAGGTCGAGCCCGCCGCCCACGCAGCCGCCCTGGATGGCGGCGACGACCGGGAAGCGCGCGCGCTCGAGCGCGTCGAAGCAGCGCATGAGCCGGCGCAGCCCGTCCTGGAACGCCAGGCGCTTGCGCGCGCTGCCGGTGTCGAGCATCGCCGCCAGATTGCCGGTCCCGGCGCCGGCACCGGCACCGGCACCGGCACCGGCACCGGCACCGGCGCCGGAGAAGACCTCGAGCGCCATGCCGGCGCTGAAATGCTTGCCCGTCGACGAGATCACCAGCACGCGCGTGCGGCCCTCGGCGTCGAGGCGCTGCACGGCGTCGCGCAGCGCCGGGAAGAAGGGCGGCGCCAGCGTGTTCATGCGCTCGGGGCGGCACAGCTGCAGGTGCGCGACGCCCGAGGGCGCGAGTTCGAGGGTGAAGTAGGGCGCGTCCATGGCGGCAGGATAAGGCCGCCAGGAGCGTGGGCGGCAGGAATCCAGCCCCGCGCCCGAGCAAGCTCCCGTGCAGCCCGGCGCCGCGAACCTCACTGCCGCCGTAGACTGCAGCACCGCCCTGCGCCGAGGAGCCGCCCATGAACGCCCCCAGCCGCGCCGCCGAGCGGGCCGCGATCGTCGCGGACCCGGCCGCCGTCGTGGACCCCGCCGCGCTCGAGGCTTTCGTCGCCCGCGCCTGGGACGAGCGCATCGTGCCCGCGCTCACCGAGTACATCCGGGTACCGGCCAAGAGCCCGATGTTCGATGCGCAATGGGCCGAGCACGGCCACATCGAGCGCGTGGTGCGCGACGCCGCGCGCTGGGCCGAGGCCCGCGGCGTGGCCGGGCTGAAGCTCGAGGTGGTGCGCCTGCCTGGGCGCACCCCGGTCATCTTCTTCGAGGTGCCGGGCACGCGCGGCGGCGGCAGCAGCGGCACCGTGCTGCTCTACGGCCACCTCGACAAGCAGCCCGAGTTCAGCGGCTGGCGCAGCGGCCTCGGGCCCTGGACGCCGGTGTACGCGGACGGCCTGCTCTATGGCCGCGGCGGCGCCGACGACGGCTACGCGGTGTACGCCGGCGTCACCGCGATCGAGGCGCTCGACCGGCTGGGCGCGGCGCGCCCGCGCTGCGTCGGTCTGATCGAGACGAGCGAGGAAAGCGGCTCGGTCGACCTGCCCGCCTACATCGACGCGCTGGCGCCGCGCCTGGGCGACATCGCCCTCGTCGTGTGCCTGGACAGCGGCGCGGGCAACTACGAGCAGCTCTGGCTCACCAGCAGCCTGCGCGGCATGGTGAGCGGCGTGCTGAAGGTGGAGATCCTCACCGAGGGCATCCACTCGGGCGACGCCAGCGGCCTGGTGCCGAGCAGCTTTCGCATCCTGCGCCAGTTGCTGGACCGGCTGGAGGACGCCGCCAGCGGCCGCCTGCTGCCCGCGAGCCTGCACTGCGAGATCCCGGCCACGCGGGTGGCGCAGGCGCGCGCCACCGCGGCCATCCTCGGCGACGCGGTCTGGCAGCGCTTTCCCTGGGCCTGCGGCGCCGACGGCGGCAGCGCGCTGCCCACCACCACCGACCCGGTGCAGGCGCTGCTCAACCGCACCTGGCGGCCCGCACTCAGCGTCACCGGCGTCGACGGCATGCCCGAGCTGGCCAACGCCGGCAATGTGCTGCGGCCGTACACGGCGTTCAAGCTCAGTCTGCGGCTGCCGCCGCTGGTCGACGGCCACCGCGCCGCGCTCGCGCTGAAGACGCTGCTCGAGGACGGCGCGCCGTACAACGCCAGGGTCGTCTTCCAGCCCGACGGCCGCGCCGGCGCGCTCGGCGCCACCGGCTGGGATGCGCCCGAGCTCGCGCCCTGGCTGGCGCAGGCGCTGGACGCGGCCTCGCAGGCGCACTTCGGCGCGCCGGCGGGCTTCATCGGCCAGGGCGGAACGATCCCGCTCATGAGCATGCTGGCGGCCGGCTTTCCGCGCGCGCAGATGATGGTCTGCGGCGTGCTCGGCCCCAGGAGCAACGCGCACGGGCCGAACGAGTTCCTGCACGTGCCCTATGCCAAGAAGCTCACCGCGGCGGTGGCGCAGGTGATCGCGGCCTGCCCGTGAACGGGCGCGCGGCGCGGCGCCGGAGCGCCGGGTTCAGAACGTGAAGCCGGCCTGCAGCGCCGCGCCCGACATCGGCTCGAGCAGCGGCAGCAGCGGCGCCAGCGGCCGGTAGCGCAGCGCGACCTTGGTGGCATAGGCGAAGAAGCGCGGCAGGTCCTGCACGTAGCGCGGCTTGCCGTCGCGCAGTTCGAGGCGGCAGAAGATGCCGGCCACGCGCAGGTGGCGCAGCAGGCCGGTCCACTCGATGGCCTGCCACTGTTGGCCGAAGTCGGCGGCCACCGGCAGGCCGGCGCGGCGCGCCTGGTCCCACCAGCGCACCGCCCAGTCGATCTCGCGCTCCTCGTCCCAGGAGACGAAGGCGTCGCGCAGCAGCGAGGCGATGTCGTAGGCGAGCGGCCCGCGCATCGCGTCCTGGAAGTCGAGGATGCCCGGCTCGGGCGTGCCGCGCATCAGGTTGCGCGGCATCCAGTCGGCGTGCACCGCCAGCTGCGGCTGCGCCGCGGCCTGCGCGACGACGAGGCCGCTCGTGCGCTGCCAGGCGGCGCGCTCGCGCTCGCTCCAGGCGATGCCGTACTTGCGCGCCGCGCACCAGTCGGCGAAGAGGTCGATCTCGGCTTGCAGCACGGCCGCGTCCATCGCCGGCAGCGCGGACGCGGGCACGCCGGTCTGCCAGCGCACGAGGGCCGTGATGGCGTCGCGCATCAGGCGGTCGGCCTCGGCCGGCGTGGCCTGCTGGAGCGCTTCGAGGTAGCCGGCGCTGCCCAGGTCGGTGAGGAGCAGGAAGCCTTGCGCGACGTCGGCTTCGAGCACGCGCGGCACGTTCAGGCCCGCGGCTGCGGCCAGGCCGGCGACCGCGACGAAAGGCCGCACGTCTTCGTGCGGCGGCGGCGCGTCCATGACGATGAAGCTCGCGCCGGCGCCGGCCAGGCGCAGATAGCGCCGGAAGCTCGCGTCGGCCGAGGCCGGCGCCAGCGTGGCGAGCTCGAGGCCGTGGCGCGGCGCGATGGCGCGCGCCCAGCGCGCGAACGCCTCGCGGCGCGCGGCATCAGGCCAGGCGACGCGGGCTGCGGGGGCGGCGCCGGCTGCGGGGGCGGCGCCGGCTGCGGGGGCGGCGCCGGCGCGCTCGGACGTCACGGATGCGCTCGAAGAGGCCTCATGGATAATTTTCATTCTACAAACCGGCCTGCCGGGGCTGCCGGCTCGGCCGGCGGGCCGACGCAGCGCCGCTCCCCGATGCGATTCACCCACCTGGCCGTCGCGGCCGCAATGCTGGCCTGCGGTGCGGGCGCCGGCGCGCAGGGCGCGGCGCCCGCGGCGGCAGCAGTGATGCCCGCGCCGCCGGCAGCCGCTCCGGCAGCCGCTTCGGCAGCCGCTTCGGCAGCCGCTTCGGCAGCCGCTTCGGCAGCCGCTTCGGCAGCCGCTTCGGCAGCCACGCCGGCAGCCACGCCGGCAGCCATGCCGGCAGCCACGCCGGCAGCTGCATCCGCACCGGCAGGCGCGGCTGCTTCCGCGGCCGCAGCCGCGCTCGCAGCCGGCAGGACGGCCGAGCCGCCGTCCGGCGGGGTGCTCGAGCCGCCGGCGGGCGGCGGCGCCGCGCACGAGCTGCCCGTCTTCCTGTCGGCGCGCCGCCTGTCGGGGCAGGCGGGCCTGAGCGCCGTGGCCGAAGGCGATGTCGAGTTGCGCCGCGGCAGCCTCGTGATCCGTGCCGAGCGGATGAGCTACGCGCAGCCCGAGGATCGCGTCGACGCCCGCGGCGACGTGCGCATCGAGCGCCCCGGTGCCGTCTACCGCGGCCCCCAGCTCGAGCTGTGGGTGCAGCGCTTCGAGGGCTGGTTCCTGCAGCCGCGGTTCGAGTTCACGCAGCTCGGCTCCGGCGGGCGCGCCGGGCGCGTCGACTTCCTCGGCCCGGGGCGCTCGCGTGCGCTCGACGCGCGCTACACGAGCTGCCCGCGCGAGGGCCCGGCCGCGCCGGCCTGGCAGCTCGAGGCCGACCGCATCGAGCTCGATCTCGACGCCAACGAAGGCGTCGCCGAAGGCGCGGTGCTGCGCTTTCTCGGCACGCCGATCCTGGCGCTGCCGACGATGAGCTTCGCGCTGGGCGACACGCGCAAGTCGGGCTGGCTGCCGCCGTCGGTGAACCTGGACAACCGCAGCGGGGTCGAACTGGCCGTGCCGTACTACTGGAACATCGCGCCCAACCGCGACGCCACCATCGCGCCGCGCCTGCTGACGCGGCGTGGCCTGGGGCTCGATCTCGAATACCGCTATCTCGAGCCGGCCTACGCGGGCGAGGCGCAGCTCGGCACGCTGCCCGACGACCGCGTCGCCGGCCGTGCGCGCGGCGCGCTGCAGTGGACGCACGAGGGTCGGCTGCCCTGGGGCCTGCGCGCCGGCGCCGATGTCACGCGCGTGTCGGACGACGGCTGGTGGCGCGATTTCCCCAACCGCGTGCGCAGCCTGACGCCGCGCCTGCTGCCCACCCATGCCGCGCTGGAGCGCCCGCTCGGCGCGGCCGGGGGCGACGGGCGTGCGGGCGGCGACGGCGGTGACGGCCGCGATTACGCCGGCGACGGCTACGCCGGCCTGGCCTACCTGCGCACGACGCGCTGGCAGGTGCTGCAGGCCGCCGACGCGCCGATCGCGCCGCCCTACGAGCGCGCGCTGCAGGCCGGGGCGCGGCTGGGCGGGCGCGCCGCCGCCGTGCAATGGTCGCTGCAGGGCGAGTTCAACCGCTTCGTGCTGCCATCGAACCTCGCCGCGCCCGACGCGCGCAGCGACGGCGACCGCGTGCACCTGCTGGCTTCGGCCAGCCTGCCCTGGCGCGAGCCGGGCAGCTGGTTCGTGCCGCGCCTGTCGCTGAACGCCGCGGCCTACCGCTGGACCGACGCGGCGACGCTGGCGCCGCAGCGCGCCGAGCGCGTGATCCCGAGCCTGGGCGCCGATGCCGGGCTGGTGTTCGAGCGCAGCACGCAGGTCTTCGGGCGGCGCCTGCGCCAGACGCTCGAGCCGCGCCTGCTGTACGTGAACACCGCCTACCGCGCCCAGAGCGGGCTGCCCGTGTACGACGCGGCGGGCAAGGACTTCAACTTCACGTCGATCTACAGCGACAACGCCTTCGCCGGCGTCGACCGCGTCTCGGACGCGCACCAGATCACCGCCGGCGTGACCACGCGCCTGGTCGACGCCGACAGCGGCGCCGAGGCGCTGCGCCTGGGGCTGGCGCAGCGCTACCTGCTGCGGCCGCAGCAGGTGACGGCGCAGGCCGACGGCACGCCCGACGGGCCGCCGCTCACGCAGCGCTGGTCCGACCTGCTGCTGCTGGCGGCGACCAACCTGCTGCGCGCGTGGAGCCTGGAGAGCTCGGCGCAGTACAACCCCGACAGCGCCCGCATCGTGCGCTCGATCGTCGGCGTGCGCTACGCGCCCGGGCCCTACCGCACCTTCGGCGCCACCTACCGCTTCACGCGCGGGCTGGCCGAGCAGCTCGAGGTGGGCTGGCAATGGCCGCTGCTCGAGCGCGCACTGGCGGCACGCGGCGCGGCGGGCGGCGGCGCCTGCGCGGGCTCGTGGTACTCGGTCGGCCGCGTCAACTACAGCCTGAAGGACCGGCGCGTCACCGACTCGGTGCTCGGCTTCGAGTACGACGCCGGCTGCTGGATCGCGCGCGCGGTGGCCGAGCGCCTGTCGACCGGCAGCAGCGAGGCGACGACGCGCCTGCTGCTGCAGCTCGAGCTGGTGGGCCTGTCGCGCCTGGGCTCGAACCCGCTCCAGGTCTTGAAGGACAATATCCCCGGCTACCGGATGCTGCGCGACGAGCGCGCCCCGGCTTCACCGGCCCCGACTCCATGAACCACACCGATCCCGCCTCGCGCGCCCGGGCGGCGCCGCGCATGCTGCTCGCCGCCGTGCTGGGCGTGGCCGGCAGCCTGCTCGCCGCCTTGCTGCCGGCGCCGGCGCAGGGCCGCACGCCGCTGCAGGGCGACTACATCGCGGCCATCGTCAACCAGGAACTCGTCACCGCCGGCGAGATCGAGCGGCGCCTCGAGCGCGCGCATGCCGACGCGGCGCGCGCCGGCGCGCGCCTGCCGGCCGACGAGGTGCTGCGCAAGCAGGTCTTCGACGAGCTGATCGACGAGCGCGTGATCATCGGCAACGCGCGCGAAAGCGGCATGAAGGTCGACGACGGCGAGATCGACCGCGCCGTGCAGAGCGTGGCGGCGCAGAACCAGCTCAGCCTCGAGCAGCTGCGTGCGCGGCTGCGCGCCGAGGGCGTCGACTACGGGCGCTTTCGCGCCAACCTGCGCGACCAGATCATGATCGAGCGCATGCGCGAGCGCGAGGTCTACCGCCGCATCGCCGTGAGCGACGAGGAGATCGACCAGGAACTGGCGCGCGCGCGTGCCGCGGCCAAGACGGGCGAGGAGCTGAACCTGGCGCAGATCCTCGTCACCGTGCCCGAGGGCGCCGACGCGGCCACGCTGGAGGCGCGCCGCGCGCGCGCCGAGCAGGCGCTGGCGCGCGTGCGCGCGGGCGAGCCTTTCGCGCAGGTGGCGCGCGAGCTGTCGGAGGACGGCAACCGCGAGCGCGGCGGCGAGATCGGCCTGCGGCCGGCGGCGCGCCTGCCCGACCTGTTCGTCGAGGCGGTGCGCGATCTGCCGGTGGGCGGCGTGTCGGCGGTGCTGCGCTCGGGCGCGGGCTTCCACGTGCTCGAACTGCTCGAGCGGCGCAGCGGCGGCATCACGATCACGCAGACGCGCGTGCGCCACGTGCTGCTGCGCACCTCGCCCGAGCTCACGCCCGAAGTCGCCGCGCGCCGGCTGGCCGAATACCGCCGGCAGATCGAGTCGGGCCAGCGCAGCTTCGAGGACATCGCGCGCCAGTACAGCGAGGACGGCAGCGCCGCCGCGGGCGGCGACCTGGGCTGGGCCGCGCCCGGCATGTTCGTGCCCGAGTTCGAGGCGGCGATGAACGCGCTGGCGCCCGGCGGCGTGTCCGAGCCGGTGGTCTCGCGCTTCGGCGTGCACCTGATCCAGGTGGTCGAGCGGCGCGAGGTGGCGCTCGACGCCAAGCAGTTGCGCGAGCAGGCGCGCAACGTGCTGCGCGAGCGCAAGTTCGAGCAGGCCTACCTCGACTGGACCAAGGAGCTGCGCGCGCGCGCCTACGTCGAGTACCGCGAGCCGCCGCAGTGAGAGCCGGTGACGGGTTGAGTCACGCGCGATTCGCATCGGCACAGGCTCCGAGGGCGGCCCGAGAGCGGCAGCGCCCTTGAAGCACGTCGCGCGCAAGCGCTTCGGCCAGCATTTCCTCGTCGACGAGGCGGTGGTCGAGCGCATCGTCGCCGCCGTCGATCCGCGCCCGAGCCAGGCCCTGGTGGAGATCGGCCCCGGGCTCGGCGCGCTGACGCGGCCGCTGCTGGCGCGCGCCGGCGCGCTCACCGTGATCGAGCTCGATCGCGACCTGGCGGCGCAGTGGCGGCGCGCCGGCGGTGTCGCCGTCGTCGAGGCCGATGTGCTGGCGGTCGACTTCGGCGCGCTCGCCGACGCCGCGGCGCGGCCGCTGCGCGTGCTCGGCAACCTGCCCTACAACATCTCGACGCCGATCCTGTTCCACCTGCTCGGCGTGGCCGCGCGCGTGGCCGACCAGCACTTCATGCTGCAGCGCGAGGTCGTGCAGCGCATGGCGGCCGCGGCGGGCGGCAAGGACTACGGACGGCTGTCGGTGATGCTGCAATGGCGCTACGCGATCGAGCCGCTGTTCGAGGTGCCGCCCGCGGCCTTCGAGCCGCCGCCGCGCGTGCACTCGGCCGTCGTGCGCATGCGGCCGCTGGCGCGGCCCGCGCTGGCCGACGGCGCGCTGCTGGGCGAGATCGTCGCCTGCGCGTTCTCGCAGCGGCGCAAGCTGCTGCGCCACACGCTGGGCCGCTGGCTCGAGGCGCGCGGCGCCGACGTGCCGTTCGACGTGCAGCGCCGCGCCGAGGAGGTGCCGGTGGCCGAGTACCTGGCGCTGGCGCTGGCACTGGGCGCGCCGGCGGGCTGATCCTGCCGAAGCCAGGAGCGGCGAGGCGGCCCGTGGGCCGCCTCGTTGTTCAGGGTCTCGTGGCCCGGGCCGTGCTCAGGCTGCCGCCTCGAGCCAGGCCGAGGTGTCGAAGGCGCTCACCATCATCGGCATGTTCATCCCGAAGTTGGGATTGAAGCCGTTCTTGAGCACCACCTTGGCGACCGCCGGCTTGACGACGCCGGCGTTGTTCTGGGCCGCTTCCGTCGCCCGCTCCCATGACCCGATTTCCTGGGAGCGGGCTACCGAAAAGAATAGAAACACCTGAACGGTATTCGTCGTTCGCCCCAGAAGTCGGCGGCGTCGCGGAACACGTCGAGCAGCTGCTCGCGCGCCTCGCGGTCGAAGCGCGGGTTGTCGGGCAGCTGCTCGAGCACGACGACGAAGCCCGGCTGCGCGCCCGCCTTGTGCACGAGGTCGGTCATGCAGTCGTACAGCGCGTCGAGGTTCTTGCCGAAGTGCGGCGGGAACGTGAAGGCCTCGGCGATGCGCTCGAGCAGTTCCTGCTTGGACTGCGCCGCGGCGAGGTTGGCATACAGGAAATGCTGCCCGGCCTCGGCGGCCGCCTGCATCAGGTCGGACACGCGATAGGCGCGGATCGCCTGGACGATGTTGGGTCGGATGGTCTGCAACTGCATGGTCGCTTTCCCCCTGGGCTCGGTCATTCGAATTGCTGTCGGAGATCCGCTGCTGCCGGCAGCAGCGTCACTGGATGATGCGGCGGAAGCTCGTGTAGTGGTCGGCGGTGAAGTAACAGGCTTCGGGGCGGCTGGGCGGCGCGCCGCCACACACGATGCGGCGCGCGCCGCGGTCGTGCGCGCCCGGGGTCTTCACGGTGTACTCACGGTAGTAGCCACGGGCCTTGGCGGGCAGTTGACGCTCGCGGTTGCCGAACACGATGCCGTCCTTCGGATAAGGGAATGGCCCGCCCGCGAGGATGAGCCGGTAGGTCGTCTGGGCCTGCGCAGGCAGCTCGGCGAGGGCCACCGGCGCGACTTGCGCGACCTGGGCGGCTGGCGCCGGATCGGGCGCCCGCCCCCGGGCCGCGCCTGCCAGCGCCGCGGCGGCGAGCACGACGGCGGCCAAGCCTCGGTGCCCAAGCGCCCGCCGCAGCGGGCCGCTCGTCGAACCTCGGCCGTTGAGAACCACGGGTTAACCCTGGAAAACCAAATGGCGTATGGTAATGGAACGACGCTTGCAACTCAAGGTGCGACCCCGCATCCGGGCGTGGAAGCGCTCGAATTAGTGTGCGCACACATGCAACTTTCGAGCCGTGGGAGCGGAATCGATCCAGTACGAGGCGCCTTTGCTGCGCTGCGGCGAGAGCCGGACGGCGGTGAAGACGCCCGGGCGCGCCCGCCTTCGTCCGAACTGGGGTCCGGCCCGGAGTCGGCCTCACCGCCCGCGCCGGCAGGCGCCGTCCGTTGCTCCCGGGTGCGGCCGGGGAGCGGGAGAGGGGCGGCCCTGCCGGCGCGGCCCCGGATCAGACCGCTGCCGGGCCGGCGAGCCGCCGCGCCTGCGCATCGGCGACCGTCAAGGCGGTGAGGTTGACGATGCGCCGCACGGTGGCCGAGGGCGTCAGGATGTGCACCGGCTTGGCCGCGCCGAGCAGCACCGGCCCGATCGCGATGCCGCCGCCGGCGGCCGTTTTGAGCAGGTTGTAGGCAATGTTGGCGGCGTCGATGCCGGGCAGCACGAGCAGGTTGGCCGCGCCGGCCAGCGTGCTGCGCGGCATGAGCTTGCGGCGCGCGGCGGCGTCGAGCGCGACGTCGCCGTGCATCTCGCCGTCGACCTCGAGCCAGGGCGCGTGCGTGCGCAGCAGCGCCAGCGTGCGCCGCATCTTGAGCGCGCTCGGGTGCTCGCTGGTGCCGAAGTTGCTGTGCGACAGCAGCGCCGCCTTGGGTGTGATGCCGAAGCGCTCCATCTCCTCGGCGGCCAGCGCGGTGATCTCGCACAGCTCCTCGGCCGTGGGGTCGGCGTTGACATGGGTGTCGACGAGGAAGACCTGGCGCCCGGGCAGCATCAGGCCGTTCATGCAGGCGTAGACGCTGACGTCGAGCGCCACGCGCGGACTGCCGCCGGGCCGCTTGCCGATCACCTGGTCGATGTAATAAAGGTGCGCCTGCGTCGTGCCCCAGGTGCCGCACAGCATGCCGTCGACGTCGCCCTTGTGCAGCAGCATGCAGCCGATGAGCGTGAGGCGCCGGCGCATGTCGATCTTGGCCATCTGCAGCGTGACGCCGCGCCGCTCCGTCATGCGGTGGTAGGTCATGAAGAAATCGCGGTAGCGCGCGTCTTGCTCGACGTTGACGACGTCGTAGTCGGCGCCTTCGCGCAGGCGCAGGCCGAAGCGCTCGATGCGCCTGGCGATCACCGCCGGCCGGCCGATCAGCGTCGGCCGCGCCAGCCCCTCGTCGACCACCACCTGCGCGGCGCGCAGCACGCGCTCCTCCTCGCCCTCGGCGTAGGCGACGCGGCGCGCCTGGGCGCGCTTGGCCAGCGTGAAGATCGGCCGCATCGTCTGGCCCGAGGCGTAGACGAAGTTCTGCAGCTTCTCGGCGTAGGCGTCCCAGTCGGCGATCGGGCGCTGCGCCACGCCCGACGCGGCTGCGGCGCGCGCCACCGCGGGCGCGATCTTGGTCATCAGGCGCGGGTCGAAGGGCTTGGGGATCAGGTACTCGGGCCCGAAGGCGAGCGACTCGCCGGCGTAGGCTGCCGCCACCACCTCGCTCTGCTCGGCCTGCGCCAGCTCGGCGATGGCGTGCACGGCGGCGATCTCCATGGCGTCGGTGATGGTCGTCGCACCGCAGTCGAGCGCGCCGCGGAAGATGTACGGGAAGCACAGGACGTTGTTGACCTGGTTCGGGTAGTCGGTGCGCCCGGTGGCGATGAGTGCGTCGTCGCGCACCGCCTGCACCTGCTCGGGCAGGATCTCGGGCGTCGGGTTGGCGAGCGCGAAGATCACCGGGCGCGCGGCCATCGTGGCCGCCATCTCGGGCTTCAGCACGCCGCCGGCCGACAGGCCGAGGAAGACGTCGGCGCCGGCGATCACCTCGGCCAGCGTGCGCAGCGGCGTGGCCTGCGCGAAGCGCGCCTTCTCCTCGTCCATCAGTTCGGTGCGGCCCTGCCAGACGAGGCCGGCGAGATCGGTCACCCAGATGTTCTCGCGCCGCACGCCCAGCTTGACGAGCAGCGTCAGGCAGGCGAGCGCCGCCGCGCCGGCGCCGCTGGCGACGAGCTTGACCTCGCCGATCGCCTTGCCCGCCACCTTCAGCGCGTTGAGCAGCGCCGCGCCGACGACGATGGCGGTGCCGTGCTGGTCGTCGTGGAAGACGGGGATCTTCATGCGCGCGCGCAGGCTGCGCTCGACTTCGAAGCACTCCGGCGCCTTGATGTCCTCGAGGTTGATGCCGCCGAAGGTCGGCTCGAGCGCGGCGATCACCTCGACCAGGCGCGCCGGGTCCTTCTCGTCGAGTTCGAGGTCGAAGACGTCGATGCCGGCGAACTTCTTGAACAGCACCGCCTTGCCTTCCATCACCGGCTTGGCGGCGAGCGCGCCGATGTCGCCCAGGCCGAGCACCGCGGTGCCGTTGGTGACCACCGCCACCAGGTTGGCGCGCGCCGTGTAGCGGAAGGCGTTGGCCGGGTCGGCGACGATCTCCTCGCAGGCGGCGGCCACGCCGGGCGAGTAGGCCAGCGCCAGATCGCGCTGATTGAGCATCTGCTTGGTGGCGCCGACGGCCAGCTTGCCCGGCAGCGGGAACTCGTGATACTCGAGCGCCGCGCGGCGCAGTTCGGCGCCCTTGTCGTCGTCGTGTTGCATCGCGCTGGCCTCCGGCCGATCGAGCGGGGTGCGGATTGTAGGAAGCCGGCGCGCGCGCTGCCCACACGCGCGCTGCCGCGCGCGTCGCCGATACGCGCGCTGCCGCGCGCGTCGCCGATACGCGCGCGCTGCCGCGCGTGCCGCCGATACGCGCGCGCTGCCGCGCGTGCCGCCGATACGCGCGCGCTGCCGCGCGCGCCGCACCGGGCACGACCTTGGCGACAATACGGCGACGGCCGCGCCACGGCGATCGCCGCCCCGACCTCGAACGCCGCCCACCCGCCACGAACGCCGAGCGCCTGCACGCACCATGCCCTTGGGTGAGTTCGAACTGATCGCGCGCTACTTCACGCGCGCGCCCCGCCGCAGCGCCGTGACGCTGGGCATCGGCGACGACTGCGCGCTGCTCGCGCCGGCACCGGGCATGGAGCTGGCGCTGACGACCGACATGCTGATCGAGGGCCGGCATTTCCTCGCCGGCGTGCCGCCCGAGCGCCTGGGCCACAAGGCGCTGGCGGTCAACCTGTCGGATCTGGCCGCCTGCGGCGCCGAGCCGCTGGCATTCACGCTCGCGCTGGCCATGCCCGCGGCCGACGAGCGCTTCCTGGCCGGCTTCGCCCGGGGCCTGTTCGCGCTGGCCGAGGCGCACGGCGTCGACCTGGTCGGCGGCGACACCACGGCCGGGCCGCTGGCGCTGTGCATCACGGCCTTCGGCCAGGTGCCCGCGGGCGCGGCCCTGCGGCGCAGCGGCGCGCGCGCCGGCGACGCGCTCTGGGTGAGCGGTACGCTGGGCGACGCGCGGCTGGCGCTCGAGGCCTTCCGCGGCCGCGTCGCGCTCGCCGACGAGGACTTCGAGGCCGTGCGCCGCGCGATGGAATGCCCGGCGCCGCGCGTCGCTCTGGGCCTTGCGCTGCGCGGCGTGGCGCGTGCCGCCATCGACCTGAGCGACGGCCTCGTGGGCGACCTCGGGCACATCCTGCGCCGCTCGGGCGTGGGCGCGCGCGTCGAGCGCGACGCGCTGCCGCGCAGCGCCGTGCTGGCGCGCCAGGGCGAGGCGCTGCAGCACGAATGCCTGCTCGCCGGCGGCGACGACTACGAGCTGCTGTTCACGGCGCCGGCGGCGCACGACGACGCGGTGCGCGCGGCGGCGCGCGCAGCCGGCGTGGCGGTGACCCGCATCGGCCGCATCGAGGCCGAGCCGGGCCTGCGCATCGTCGACGCGCAGGGCGCGGCGGTGGCGTCGCGCTGGCAGGGCTTCGACCACTTCGCGCGCGACGCCGTGCCCGAGGACGCGCCGGCCGCGCCAGGCGGCGCCGCGGCGGCGGCCAGACGCTGATGGCCGCCGCGCGCGCCAGCCTGGGCTTCATGCTGCGCCACCCGGCGCACTGGATCGCGCTCGGCTTCGGCAGCGGCCTGGCGCCGTTCGCGCCGGGCACCTTCGGCACGCTCTGGGCCTGGGCCGTCTTCGTGCTGCTGAACCGCTGGCTCGACGCGGCGCAATGGGCACTCGTGCTCGGCGCCGGCCTCGCCCTAGGCCTGTGGGCCTGCACGCTGACCGCGCGCCACCTCGACGTCGCCGACCCCGCGCCGGTGGTGTGGGACGAGGTGATCGCGTTCTGGATCATCCTCTGGTTCCTGCTGCCGGCCGGGTTCTGGCTGCAGCTGCTCGCCTTCGTCGTCTTCCGCCTGCTCGACGCCCTGAAGCCCGGCCCGGTGGGCTGGGCCGACCGCCGGTTCAAGCGCGCAGGCGACGAGCCGATCGGGCTGCGGCACGGCTTCGGCATCCTGTTCGACGATCTCGTGGCGGCGTTCGGCACGCTGCTGCTGCTTGCGCTCGCGCTGCGGCTCGCCGCATGGTGACGTTCGAACCCGCCGTGCGCACGCTGGCCGCGGCGCTGCGGACACGGCGCTGGCGCCTGGCCACGGCCGAAAGCTGCACCGGCGGCCTCGTCGCCGCCGCCTGCACTTCGGTGGCCGGTTCGAGCGACTGGTTCGAGCGCGGCTTCGTCACGTACAGCAACGAGGCCAAGAGCGAGCTGCTCGGCGTGCCGCCCGCGCTGCTCGCCGCGCAGGGCGCGGTGAGCGAGGAGGTGGCGCGCGCGATGGCGCAGGGCGCCCTGGCGCGCTCGCGCGCGCAGCTCGTGCTGGCCGTGACCGGCATCGCCGGCCCCGGCGGCGCGGTGCCGGGCAAGCCGGTGGGCACGGTCTGGCTGGCCTGGGGCGGCGCCGCCGACATGCGCGCCGAGCGGCTGCAGCTCGGCGGCGACCGCGCCGCCGTGCGCACGGCCAGCGTGGCGGCGGCGCTGGCGCGGCTGGCCGAGGCGGCGCGCGCATGACGCGCGTGGGTCGCCCGCCCGCTGCAGGCGCGACGCGCGCCCGGTCCATGAGGCACCCGCGAGGCAGCCATGTGGCACCCATGAGGCAGCCATGTGGCGCCCATGAGGCAGCCATGAGGCGGCCATGAGGCGGCCATGAGGCGGCCATGAGGCAGCCAGGACGCGGCCAGGACGCAGCCAGGACGCAGCCAGGACGCAGCCAGGACGCAGCCAGGACGCAGCCAGGACGCAGCCAGGACGCAGCCAGGACGCGGCCAGGACGCGCCTGCGACGAGCCCGCCGCGCGCCTGTGACGCACCCGTCACGATGAAGATCCTGCTCGCCGGCGAGCCCGAGGCCGCGGGTTGGGCGCGCTGGCGCGCCTTGCTCGCCGCCGCGCTGCCCGAGGCCGCGTGGTACACGCGCGCCGAACTCGCCGCGGCCGGCGTGGCGCCCGCGGACATCGTTGCCGCCGTCGTGGCCAGCCCGCCGCCGGGCAGCCTGCAGGGTCTGCCGAATCTGCGCCTGGTGCAGAGCCTGTGGGCCGGCGTCGACCGGCTGCTCGCCGACCCCACGCTGCCGCCGCGCGTGCCGCTGGCGCGCATGGTCGATCCGGCGATGAGCGCGGCGATGGCCGAGACGGCGCTGTGGGCCGTGCTCGCGCTGCACCGCGGCTTCTTCGCCTACCAGCAGCGCCAGCGCGAGGGCCTGTGGCAAGCGCACGCGCAGCGCCGCGCCGACGAAGTGCGCGTGCTCGTGCTCGGCCTGGGCGCGATGGGGCTGGCGGTACGGCAGCGCCTCGAGCCGCTGGGCTATCGCGTGCAGGGCTGGCGCCGCGACGGCAGGCCGCTCGCGCCGCTGCTGAGCGCCAGCGAGATCGTCGTCAACCTGCTGCCGCTCACGCCGGCCACGCGCGGGCTGCTCGATGCGCGCTTCTTCGCCGCGCTGCCCTCGGGCGCGTCCATCGTGAACCTGGCGCGCGGCGCGCATGTCGTCGACGCCGACTTGCTGGCCGCGCTCGACGCCGGCCATCTGCGGCACGCCGTGCTCGACGTGTTCCACGAGGAGCCGCTGCCGGCCGGGCACGCGTTCTGGCGCCATCCGCAGGTGACCATGCTGCCGCACGCCGCCGCGCTCACCGACCCGCGCAGTGCCGCCGCAGTGGCCGCGGCCAACCTGCGCGCGCTGCGCGACGGGACGCCGCTGGCGCATCTGGTGGATCGGGCGCGCGCGTACTGAGGCGCAGCCCCTGGCCGGCGGCGCCTGCAGTCCGCGGGCCGCAGCGGGCGGACATGAACCGCGGCCTGCCCGCCATGGGCCGCAGCAGGTGAGGGTGCTTGCCCGCCGCGGGCGCGTCGCGCAGCAGGCCTCCCTGCGGCGACGAGCCCCGCTGCGTCGCCGCATGGGGGCCTGCGCCGCGACCGCCCCAGCGCGGTCGGAGCGCGCCGCGACGCTCAGCCCGGCGCGGCCGCCGGCCAGCCGAAGAAGCTGCGCACCTCGTCGGCGCGCGCCAGCGTGTCGGCCTCGCCGAGTGCGATCAGCGCGCGCGTGTACGACGACTCGAACAGCACGTAGCTGGCCAGCGCGGCGCCGCTGGCAGCCGGCGCGGCGCCGGCGGCATAGGCGTGCACGCCGACTGCGGCGAGCAGGGCGCGCACGGCGAGCGGCAACGCTTCGAGATGCTCGAGCGCGACTTCGTCGGGGCGCCGGCTGGGCGCGATCACCAGCGCCTGCACCGCGCGCACGGGCGCGGCGCGGCGCGCCTCGTCGCTCATCAGCGCGGCCACGCGGTTGAGGCGCTGCAGCCGCTCGACGTCGTAGGCGAGCGCGTCGATGAAGATGCTCGACAGCGCGTGGCCGGCGATCTGCGCCAGGCTCGGGTGGCCGGGCGCGGCGCCCGGGGCGCGGCCGCGGGGCTCGGGCATGCCGCCGGCAGCGATCACGAGCAGGCGCTGCGCGCCGAGGTGGATCGCCGGCGCAAGCGGCGCCATCTGCCGCATCGAGCCGTCGCCGAACCACTCGGCGCGGCCGTTGCGCTCGAGCCGCGTCGACGGAAAGACGAAGGGGATCGCCGACGAGGCGAGCAGATGCGCGTGCGTCAGCTCGGTCTCGACGGCGACGCGGTGCGCGCGCGTCCAGGGCGCCAGCTGCGCGCCCGACTGGTAGAAGGTGACATGCTCGCCGCTGTCGTAGCTCGACGCGGTGACGGCGAGCGCGCGCAGCCGCCCCGCGGCGATCAGGCCGGGCAGGCGCTGCAGCGCGATCGTGCGCTGCAGCAGTTCGCCCAGCGGCCGGTTGTCGAGCAGCGAGTGCGGCCGCAGGCGCCAGCGGCGTGCCAGCGCCCAGCCCAGCGAGAGCATCGCCAGCCACTTCGCGCCGCTGCGCGTGACGCGCAGCATGTCGCCGTGGTAGATGTGGCCGACGCGCAGGTTGCGCCAGACCGAGACCAGGTCGTCCGCCGCACGCTCGAAGTCGTCGCAGCGGCAGGCGAGCGCCGCGGCGTTGATCGCGCCGGCCGAGCTGCCGGCAATGATGGCGAACGGGTTGCGGCTGCGCTCGACGCCGGCCGCGCGCCGCAGGCGCGCCAGCGCCGCGAGCACGCCGGCCTGGTAGGCCGCGTGCGCGCCGCCGCCGCCGAGGACGAGGCCGGTGATCGGGCCGTCGTGGCCGGACATCGGCGCTACCTGCGCACGAGTGCGGCGCCGCGCAGGCGCTGCATCGGCAGCCGCGGCCGCGCCGACCGCGCCGACCGCGCCGCAGACGCCTTGCACGAGGCCGGCAAGCGCATTCCCTCCCTCGTCCGGCGTCCGGCGTCCGCGTGCAGCTCAGCGGCGCATCACGCCAGCCAGCGGCGCAGCGCGTCGGCGGCCTCGGGGCGGCTGAGCAAGTCCCAGTGGTTGGCCTGCGTGATCAGCTCCTTGTGCGCGGCCGGCACCTGCAGCGCGAGCGCCGGGTTGCGGTGCTCGCCCCAGGCGCTGGCGAGCGTGACCAGGCCGTCGCCGACGAGCGCATGGCGCAGGCCCGCGGGGCTGGCCGAGGTCGTGGCGGCGAGCAGGTAGACCGGTACGCCCGCGGGCAGCGGGGTCGGCCGGCGGTCGTCGTGCCGCTGGTCGTGCGCGGCGTGGCCTTCCCAGTCGGCGCGCTGCACGTTGCCGTAGCGCAGGTCGGTGATGCCCGCGCTGCGCGCCTTGCCCAGGCGGGCGAAGGGCGCGACATAGGGGCTGATGTCGAGCAGGCGGTCGAGCCCGTGGCCGCCGCGTTCGAGCAGCGCGCCGTGGTGCGGCGTGCCCAGGCAGACCAGCGCAGACAGCCTGGCGCGCCAGGCCAGCCCCTGGGTGTCGGCCACGTGGCAGGCGCTGCGCGCCACCAGGCCGCCCATGCTGTGGCCGACGAGTGCCAGTTGGTCCAGAGGCAGCGGCCAGTGCGCCGCCAGCGTTTCGAGCAGCGCGGCAAGGCGCTCGCCGTTCGCGGACACATGCGCGCCGCTGTTGTAGTGCAGGTACAGCACCGTGAAGCCGAGCTCGCGCGCCAGCAGCGCGCCGTGATCGTGGCCCTGGCGCAGCCATTGCCGGTCGTTCATCGCCAGGCCGTGCACCAGCACGGCGACGCGGCGGCCGGCGGCGGGCAAGGCGGCGGGCAACCGGGGCGCGTGCGCATCGAGCGCGCGCCCCTGCACGCGCAGCGCCATCGTGATCGCGAGCGGATTGGCGCTCGCTTCGAGGTGGTCGCCCCAGATGCCGTTGAGGGCCGCGAGCACGGCTTCACGTTCGGACGAGTCGGGCGCCTCGCCGCCCAGCGCTTCGAGCCGGCGCAGCACGGCGTCGGTGCCCTTGCCGGCGAGCCGCGCCGTGCCGCGCACCGCGCCATACACGGCCCCGGTGATGCCCGCGGTGCGCTCGACGACCGGGGCGCCGAGCGGAGCGGCGCGCTTGCCGATCGTGCGGTGCATCTGCTCGACCAGCTCGGTGATGCCCAGCGTGGCGTCGAACCCGAGACGGCTGAGGCCGCGCAGGTCGGACAGGCTCAGGGGCAGACGGGGCGGCGGCGTGGGCATGGCGATGGCGATGGGGGTGGCGATGGGGGTGGCGATGGGGGTGGCGATGGGGGTGGCGATGGGGGTGGCAATAGGGGTGGAGTTGCGCGCGGCCGCACCAATATGCGCGCGCCGCGGCTGGCGGGCAAGCAGGCGATTAGACCGGAGCCCCGGTCGTTACCGGGCAAGGCGGAACGCGCGACATCGCTTCGGCGGCCGGCGGCGCCGCTGCCTCGCCGCCCCGAGCGCGCGCCTGCGCGGGTTCGGCCCCAGGTGACCCGCGGGCGGCTCTGTTCGCGTGCGGCGCGGGAACGCGTGCCGATGCCGCTGCGGGGGCCGGCGGCGCGGGCATGCCGGCTGCGGCCACGGTCGCGGTCGGCCACCGAGGGCCGCTGTCATGACCTCATCAACACGCGGTCAGCCCGCCGCCGCCATGGCGACCGCGAATGAGGCCTGCGCCGGCACACCCACGCCGCCGACCCCGACCATGCGCGCTGTGCGCGAGCAGGTTCGGGGCATGCCTCGGCGCAACGTGCAGCGTGGGGGCGGCGCCCGCGGGCGCAGGCCTCATTCGCGGTCGCCATGGCGGCGGCAGTCCGAATCCGGTGTTGATGCCGTGGCGGCGGCGGCCCTCGGTGGCCGACCGCGACGGTGGCCGGAGAACGCGGGCGACGCCCCATAAGCGCTAAGATAATGTTGACATCGTCTATACTGCCATCCCGTCGACAGAACGGTGGCGGGCGGGACGATGGACGATGGCAGCGACTTCGATCGTGACTGGGACGATCGCTTCGAAGGGTTGAGTGAGGACTGGGAGGTCATCGAACGTGTTCTTCCCGATGGGTGGCAGGAAGCAGCTCGGCTCACCGGTGCGTTGCGGCGCACGCGCGGATTCAAGGACGCCGCATCGCTGCTGCGCGTGATGCTGATTCACTTGGTCGACGGATGCTCGCTTCGCGAGACGGCCGTGCGCGCCCAAGCTGGCGGTCTGGCTGACGTGTCCGATGTTGCATTGCTGGGACGGCTGCGCGGTTGCGGCGAATGGTTTCGCTGGATGGTCGAGCAGATGAGCCGGCGTCTTTCGACGACGACGCAGGACGTATTGGTCGGCAAGCGCGTGCGGCTGGTCGACGCGAGCGTGGTCTGTGAGCCGGGTGCGACGGGTTCGACCTGGCGGATTCACTACATGATCGACCTGAGCACGCTGGCGTGCGAGCAACTCCAGGTCACGCTGCCCGACGAAGGAGAGACGCTCACGCGGTTCGAAGTGCGGGCCAACGACATCCTGATGGCCGACCGGGGGCTGGCGCATCGACGCGGCATCAGGCACGTCGTTGCGGGTGGCGGCGATGTGATCGTACGCTCGAACATGGTCAGCGTGCCGCTCGAGGACGGCAAGGGAAAAGAGGTGGCGTTGCTGCCCAAGCTGCGCAAGCTGAAGGTGGGCGAGGCTCGGGAATGGCCGGCATTCATGCGCGACGACCAGGGCACCATCGCCCTTCGCGTGTGCGCGCTCAAGAAGAGCGCCGAACAAAAGCGCAAGGCACAGGACAAGCTGCGCGAGGTCGCCTCCAAGAAGCAACGCAACTTGCAGCCCGACACGCTCGAGGCGGCCGGGTACGTTGTGGTCCTGACGACGCTGCGCGAGGTGTCTGCGCAGAACATCCTGGAGCTGTACCGCCACCGCTGGCAGATAGAGCTGGCGTTCAAGCGCCTGAAGTCGCTCCTTCAACTCGGTCACCTGAAGAAGACCGATCAAGTGGGGGCCAAAGCGTGGCTGCAGGGCAAGTTATTCGTAGCCACTCTGATCGAAACCCTGATCGCGGTCGGCGAGCGTTTTTCCCCTTGGGGCTACTTCTTGTCCGCCGAGCAAGGAGCGCCGCTGTCGCTGGCGTGAGGTGGCGATGATGCGTTTTCTCCTCGCCCGCGCCGTGAACCCAACGACAACGCTGCGCGGAGGGCTGCGCGACTGGAACAAGCTGGCTGCTGCACTGCGCGAGCCGCCCCGCAAGCGCCGGCGCTATCAGGCTGACGCTCGGGACACATTTTTATCTTAGCGCTTATGGGGCGACGCCCCCACGCTGCAGCAGCAGCCTGCGCACGCGCATGCAGACGACACCTCGCGGCCGCAACGCTCTGAGCAGGCTCGTGCCGACATCCCGCGCTGCTGCCGCAGCGGCCTGCGCACGCGTATGCAGCCAACACTACGCTGCTGCAACTGTCTGCGCAGGCTTGCGCCGACGCGGCAACGGCAGGCGCGGGCCTGGCATGCACAGGCAGCAGCGCAAGAACGAGCGCTACGCGCGCAGAACGAGCCGGCCGCGCGCGGCGCGCTCGGTCGGCTGCGTCGCCTGCAGCAGCATCAGCACCCAGTGCCGCAGCGCCGGCCAGGCGCCGGCGGGCCAGGCCGGATGCGCCAGGCCCTTGACGCCGCCGTCGCAGGCGGCGGCGGCGTCGAGCAGGCGCGCCAGGCGCGCTGCCGCGAGCTGCGGCAGCACGCGTTCGAACAGGCGCTCCTTGGCGCCCCAGACGCGCGCCGTCTTGAGCGCCAGCGGCAGCGGCTGGCCGGCGTCGAGCGCGGCGCGCGCGCGCGCCAGCGCGCGCAGGTCCTCGGCCAGGCTCCAGTGCGCGTACACGGCCGATTCGCCCTCGGCCTCGAGGCCCGCGAGCATGCGCAGCGCGCGTGCGGTGCGGCCGCTCCAGACGGCGTCCTGCAGCTTGGGGATGTCGTAGCGCGCCACCTTGAGCACGGCGGCCTCGATCTGCTCGAAGCTCAGCTCGCCGCTCGGGTACAGCAGCGCGAGCTTGGCCAGTTCCTGCTGCGCGGCCAGCAGGTTGCCCTCGACGCGGTCGGCCAGGAAGGCGAGCGTGCGCTCGCCGCTTTCGCCGGCACGGCCGTCGGCCACGCGCTGGCCGTTGCGCGCCAGCCGCTGCGCCAGCCAGGCCGGCAGAGCGGCGCGCTCGATGGTGTCCAGGCGCACGGCGACGCCGGCGGCGTCGAGCGCGGCGAACCAGGCCGACCTGGACTGCGGGTGGTCCAGCCGCGGCAGCTGCACCAGCACGAGCAGGTCGTCGGCCGGCGCCTCGACCAGGCGCTGCAGTGCCTCGGAGCCCTCCTTGCCCGGCTTGCCCGAG
The DNA here is from genome assembly GCA_046348125.1 of Rubrivivax sp. Taxonomy (GTDB): domain Bacteria; phylum Pseudomonadota; class Gammaproteobacteria; order Burkholderiales; family Burkholderiaceae_C; genus Rubrivivax. Next base: position 9,175 of record JAXMEV010000002.1, on the reverse strand, counting down.
GGGATGCGGATCTCGACGATGCGGCGCGCGGCAAAGAGGCTCAGCTCGCGCGCCGCGCCGAGCACCGCGCTCCAGTCGAAGTGCGCGCCGCTCACCGTGAACACGCTGCGCTCCTCGAAGCCGGCCTGGCGCGCCGCGGCGCGGATGGCGTCGGCCGCTTCCATGGCCAGCAGCGGCTCGTCGCCATACAGCGTGTAGACGGGCTTCAGGCCGCGCGCGAGCTGCGCCTCGAGCTGCTCGGGCTTGATCGGCATGTCAGGGCGCGATGCTGGCCAGGCGCCGCAGCACCTGGGCGACGACGTCGTCCTGCATGGCGCGAAAGAGCTCGGCCTCCTCCTGCTCCTTGGCCAGCGCGAAGGTCTCGCTGTAGCTCAGGTCGCGCTCGAGCAGCAGCGCGGTCCGGGGCAGCAGCTCGCGCTCGGCGGGGGTGTGCACGCGGAACTCGAACTTCAGCCGCAGCGTCAGCCCGCGCACCTGCGCCGCCGCAGTGGAGGCGACGACGCTGCGCTCGCGCCGGTCGTCGAGCGCCTGCAGCACGACCTGGGCGCGCGCGGCATCGTCGAGCACGCGCACCTGCGCGGCCAGTGTGCGGCGCAGCTCGGCGGCCAGCGGCGAGCGCGGCGCGAAACCCTCGAGCGCGATGCTGGAGAAGGCCAGGCGCGGCGGCCGCCGCAGCTCGAAGCCGCAGCCGGCCAGGGCGCCCAGGGTCGTGCCCGCAGCCAGGCGACGCAGCAGCACACGCCGCGTCGCCCGGGCGCTCGTGGCGACCGAGATCACGCCCGCACGATTCCCAGGTGCAGCGGCTCGGAGCCTGCGAAGGCATGAATCACACGGGCGTGATTCATATCTTCACAGGCTCTCAGACCACGACGTTGACCAGCCGGCCCGGCACCACGATCACGCGCTTGACCGGGCGGCCCTCGCCGAAGCGCGCCACTTCGGGTGCGGCGCGCGCCATGGCCTCGATGGCGGCGCGGTCGGCCGCGGCCGGCACGCGGATCGCGCCGCGCAGCTTGCCGCTCACCTGCAGCACGAGCTCGATCTCGTCTTGCACGAGCGCGGATTCGTCGACCGCGGGCCAGGGCGCGCCGATCAGCTCGCCATGGTGCGCCGCGTAGCCGAGCGAGGTCCACAGCTGCTGCGTGATGTGCGGGGCGGCAGGATAGAGCGTGCGCAGCAGCAGCCCCAGGCCCTCGTGCAGCACGGCGGCGTCGGCGTGGCTGTCGGCGAGCGCGGCGTCCTCGAGGGCGTTGAGCATCTTCATCGCGCCCGAGATCACGGTGTTGTATTGCAGCCGCTCGAAGTCGGCGCTCACCTGGCGCAGCAGCAGGTGCAGCTCGCGCCGCAGCGCCAGCGCCGCGGGGCCGGCGCCGTGGTGCGAAGCGGCCGCCGCCCGCAGCCGCGGCGCGGACTTGACGGCGAAGGCCCAGAGCCGGCGCAGGAAGCGCCAGCAGCCTTCGGCGCCCGAGTCGCTCCAGGCCGCGCTCTGGTCGGGCGGGCCGGCGAACATCGTGAACACGCGCGCCGTGTCGGCGCCGAAGCGCGCGATGATGTCGCGCGGCTCGACGACGTTGTTCTTGCTCTTGGACATCTTCTCGATGCCGCCCAGCAGCACCGGCTCGCCGTCGGCCTTGGCGCGCGCGCCCACCGGCTGGCCGCGGTCGTCGCAGTCGATGTCGACTTCGCTCGGATAGAACCAGCGCTTCTTGCCGCCCTCCTCGTCGCGGTAGTAGCACTCGTTGAGCAGCATGCCCTGCGTGAACAGGCGCGCGAACGGCTCGTGGAAGCGCACCAGGCCGAGGTCGCGCATCGCCTTGGTCCAGAAGCGCGCGTAGAGCAGGTGCAGCACGGCGTGTTCGATGCCGCCGATGTACTGGTCCATCGGCATCCAGTAGTCGTTGCGCGCGTCGACCATCTCGTCGCGGCTGCCCGGACAGCAGTAGCGCATGTAGTACCAGGCGCTGTCGACGAAGGTGTCCATGGTGTCGGTCTCGCGCCGCGCCGGCTGGCCGCAGCGCGGGCAGCTCGTGTTCACGAAGGAGTCGCAGCGCGCCAACGGGTTGCCGCTGCCGTCGGGCACCAGGTCCTCGGGCAGCACCACCGGCAGGTCCTTCTCGGGCACCGGCACCGCGCCGCAGGCCGGGCAGTGGACGATCGGAATCGGCGTGCCCCAGTAGCGCTGGCGGCTGATGCCCCAGTCGCGCAGCCGCCAGGTGACCTTCTTCTCGCCCAGGCCGTGGTGCGCCAGCGCGCCGGCGATGGCGTCGACCGCCGCCTTGTGGTGCAGGCCGCTCCAGTTGCCCGAGTTGACGGTGATGCCGCGTTCCTTGTCGGCGTACCAGTCCTGCCAGCGCTCGTAGTCGTACTCGAGGCCGTCGATGTGGATGACCTGCAGGATGTCCAGGCCGTACTTGCGGGCGAAGGCGAAGTCGCGCTCGTCGTGCGCCGGCACGCCCATCACGGCGCCGTCGCCGTAGCTCATCAGCACGTAGTTGCCCACCCACAGCGGCACCGGCTGCTCGGTGAGCGGATGGATGACCTCCAGGCCGAGCGGCAGGCCGGCCTTCTCGCGCAGCGCGAGTGCGGCCTCGGTGTTCTCGCCCCTGGCGCATTCGGCGACGAAGGCGGCGACCTTCGGGTCGCGCCGTGCCGCCAGCTGCGCCAGCGGGTGCTCGGGGGCGACGGCGCAGAAGGTGACGCCCATGATGGTGTCTGCGCGCGTCGTGAAGACATGCATGCGGCCGCCCTGCACGAGCGCGCCGCTGTCGTCGCGGATGCGGTGCAAGAAGGCGAAGCGCACGCCCTCGCTGCGCCCGATCCAGTGCTCCTGCATCAGGCGCACGCGCTCGGGCCAGCCGTCGAGGAAATGCGCGCTGGTGCTGTCGGCGACGCCGGCCAGCAGCTCCTCGGCGTACTTCGTGATGGCGAGGTAGTAGCCGGGGATCTCGCGCTTCTCGACCGGGGCGCCGCTGCGCCAGCCCTTGCCGTCGACCACCTGCTCGTTGGCGAGCACGGTCTGGTCGACCGGATCCCAGTTCACGACCTGGGTCTTCTTGTAGGCGATGCCCTTGTCGAGCATCTTCAGGAAGAACCACTGGTTCCAGCGGTAGTACTCGGGGTCGCAGGTGGCGAGTTCGCGGCTCCAGTCGAAGGCCAGCGCGAGCGGCTGCATCTGCGCCTTCATGTCGGCGATGTTGGCGCGCGTCCACGCCGCCGGCGCGACGCCGTGGTCGATGGCGGCGTTCTCGGCCGGCAGGCCGAAGGCGTCCCAGCCCATCGGCATGAGGACGTTGTAGCCCTTCATGCGCATCCAGCGCGCCATCATGTCGTTGATGGTGTAGTTGCGCACGTGCCCCATGTGCAGCTTGCCGCTGGGGTAGGGCAGCATCGAGCAGGCGTAGAACTTGGGCCGGCGCGGATCCTCGGTGACGCGGTAGGCGTCGGTGGCGGTCCAATGCGCCTGCGCGGCGGCCTCGACCTCGGCCGGGACGTATTTCTCGTTCATGCGCCGATTCTAGGGACGCCGCACGCGCGCCGCGGCCGCGCGCGCACGGCGGGCGCAGCCCGCCGGCGGGCCTTGGGCCCGCGCCGGCAGGCCGGTTCGGCCGGTCTCTCAAGCAAATGTGGCTCTGCCACTTTGCTTGACCCCCACGGGGGGCGGGCTGGGCGCAGCCCGGCCCTGGGGGCGCTCGGGAGTGCTCGTCAGCGATCGCGCCGGATGGCGGTCACCGGCGCGCCGATGTCGCCGAGCACGAACACCGTGTACACGCCGCCCGCGGGCAGGCTGAGGCCGGTCTGCAGCGACAGCGGCGCCGGGCTCAGCGGCGAGGTCACCTCGATGCGCTGGTTGGTGTTCGAGGCCACCGTCTTGTAGGCGCTGCCCGAGCCGGGCAGCACGTTGCTGGCGGCGATGGCGAAGTCGACCGTCAGCGACAGGCCGACGCCGGTGCCCGAGAGGGCGTTGACCAGCCGCATGTTGTTGCTGCTGGCGCTGCCGGGCGCGTGGTTGTCGTCGGCAACCAGCGTCACGCCGGCGGCGGCCGCGGGGCCGGTGACGAGCAGCGTGCTGTCGCTGCCGGCGGCCAGCGTCAGCGGCGGCACGGCAGCGGCGTTGCCGTTGACGCTGACGCTCCAGGTGGCGCTGCCGGCCGGCACCGTGACGTAGGTGCCGATGCTCGGCGACGCGGCACCGGGCTCGACCGGGGTGCCGCCGACGCTGGCGGCGACGGTGCCGGCGGGCACGCCGGAGACCAGGCGCACGCGGGCGTTGCCGTTGAGGGCGGCGGTGTAGCCGGCGCGCTCGACGAGCACGCCGCCGTCGACGAGCGCACCGCCGGTGGTGGGCGTGAGCAGCACCGTGACGATCTGCTGGTCGGCGAGCTGGACCGCGGGCATGTCCAGGCGCAGGTCGCTCTTGTTGCCGCCGGCGGTCACGCGCACGCGGTAGGTGCCGGGCGTGAAGGCGAGGAACGAGGTGCCCGGACTGGAGCCGGTGGCGCCGACGCTGAAGGTGGGCGTGCCGACGCCCGCCAGGTCGACCCCGGGCGCCGTGATGTAGACGTCGAGCGTTCCGGCGTCGCCGGCCAGGTTGAGCACGCGCAGGTTGGCGGTGCCCGACGAAGGCGCCGTGTCGTTCTCGCCCAGCCAGCTCGCCTTGACGACGCCGTTGCTCTCGTAGGCCACCAGCGTGTAGTAGGACGTGTCGCCGATCGAGGGGCCGACGGTGGCCAGCGCGGTGACGGTGCCGCTGTCGGACACGGCCACCGACTGCGCGCCGCCGGCGACGCCGACATAGGCGCCGGCGCTGCCGATGGCCACCGGCCCCGACTGCTTGACGCCGGCCAGCAGCAGGTCGAGGTTGGGGTGGCCGTGCGTGGCGTTGACGACGCGCACGTTGCCGGTGCCCGCGCCGCTGCCGCCGCTGCTGCCGCAGCCGCTGAACGCCAACACCAGGGCAGCGCCCGAACCCAGAAGCAGCTTGCGGAGGAGATTCAAGATCGATGTCCCGTTCAGGTTGGCTCGGCCGGGCCTTGCGGCGCGCGGGGGGCGCTCCAGCCGGCATTGGGCCCCCGTCTCGTTGCCGCGCGGTGGCGGCCAGGTTGCGCATTGTGTACGAGCGCGCGCTCGCCCGCGCGGCGACGCGGCGCTCAGCGCGGCGCCTCGGTGACGAAGCCGATGCGCGTGAGCCCGGCTTGCTGCACCCAGCCGATCAGCTCGGCGACGCGGCCGTAGGGCACGCGCCGGTCGGCGCGCAGTTGTACCTCGGTGGCCGGGTCGCGGCGCGCGGCGTCGCGCACGCGCTCGATCAACTGCTCGGGTGCGACCGCCTGCTCGCCGACGTAGAGCCGCCCGTCCTGGTCGATCGCGAGCGCGACGAAAGCAGGCGCGTCGCCCGCGCCGACGCCCTCGGCGCGCGGCAAGTCGAGCTCGAGGCGGCTGCCGATCAGGGGTGCGGTGATGATGAAGATCACCAGCAGCACCAGCATCACGTCGATGAGCGGAGTCATGTTGATCTCGCTCATCGGCGTCGCGCCGGGGTTGCGCTCGAGGCGGCCGAAGGGCATTCAGCGCTCCGGGCGGTGCAGCACCAGTTCGCGCAGATCGTGCGCGAAGCCCTCGAGCTCGGCCTCGCAGCCGGCGATCCATTTGCCGAACAGGTTGTAGGCCAGCACCGCCGGCACCGCCACGGCGATGCCGGCGGCCGTCATGACGAGCGACTCGCCGATCGGCCCCGAGACCTTCTCGATCGTGATGCTGCCGGCCGCGGCGATGGCCAGCAGCGCGTGGTAGATGCCCCAGACGGTGCCGAACAGGCCGACGAAGGGCGCCGTGCTGCCGACCGAGGCCAGCACGACCTGGCCGAGCTGCAGGTGCGCCAGCGCGCGGTGCAGCGCGTCGCGCAGCCGGCGCGTGAGCTGCGAGGCGAGCTCGGCCTCGGTCTCGAGCGTGCCGCCGGCCGGCCGCGCGCGCGCCGCCTCGAGCAGCGGCAGCAGCACGCCTTCGCGGTCGAGCGCGGCCAGCCGCGCGCGGCCGTCGTCGAGCGCGGCGGCGTCCCAGAAGGCCGGCACGGCGCGCGCGATGTCGCGCCGCGCGCGCCGCAGCAGCCAGGCCTTCCACAGGATCAGCACCCAGGCCGAGACCGACATCGCCAGCAGCAGCAGCGCCACCGAGCGGCCGACGCCGTCGTTGCGCGCCCAGTACTGCTCGAGGCCGCTCATCGCACGGCCGGCAGCCCGAGCACCTCGGCCATGCCGAACAGGCCGCTTTGTTGCGCGGCGACGAAGCGCGCCGCGCGCAGGCTGCCCGCAGCGTAGTTGGCGCGGCTCGTGCTTCTGTGCGCGATCTCGATGCGCTCGCCGCTGCCGCAGTACAGCACGGTGTGCTCGCCGACGATGTCGCCGCCGCGCACGGCGGCAAAGCCGATGCTGCCGCTGCGCCGCTCGCCGGTGTGGCCGTGGCGCGCGAACACGCCCGCTTCGGCCAGCGCGACGCCGCGCGCGCGCGCCAGCGCCTCGCCCAGCGCGAGCGCGGTACCGCTGGGCGCGTCGACCTTGTGCCGGTGGTGCGCCTCGACGACCTCGAGGTCGTAGCCCGCGCCGAGCAGGAGCGCGGCCTGCTCGACGAGCGCGAGCATGACGTTCACGCCCACGCTCATGTTGGGCGCGAGCACGATCGGCAGCCGCTCGGCAGCGTCGGCAATCTGCGCGCGCTGCGCCGCGTCGAAGCCGGTGGTGCCGATCACCATGCGCACGCCCAGCGCGCGGCACGCCGCCAGGTGCGCCAGCGTGCCTTCGGGCCGCGTGAAGTCGATCAGCACCTGGGCTCCGGCCAGGCCGGCGCGCAGGTCGGCCGTGACGGTGACGCCGGTGCGGCGTCCGCAGCCGGCGCCGGCGTCCTCGCCGAGCGCCGGGCTGCCGGCGGCGTCGAGCGCGCCGGCCAGGCGCAGATCGTCGGCGGCGAGCACGGCCTCGATCAGCATGCGGCCCATGCGGCCGCCGGCCCCGGCGACGGCGACGTTCAGCATGCCGACGCTCGGCGGCTCACGGGCGCTCGAGCGGCGGGTACGCGCGCACCGGGCCCGCCGGTTCGGCCGGCGGCGCCTCGCGCTTGGGCGGCGCCGGCAGCGCGGCGCGCTCGTCCTCGCTCAACTCGAGCCGCGGCGGCACGAGCTTCCTGTCGCGGCTGATCGAGGCGACGAACTCGCGTTCCGAGGGCAGGTCGGGCGCCTCGATCGACTTGACGACGTCGCCCTCGAAGTGCACGACGACGTCGCGCCGCTGCGCTTCGGTGCCCGGGCGGCGCAGATAGAACAGGTAGTCCCAGCGCGCGGCGTGGAAGGCGTCGGCGAGCAGCGGCGTGCCGAACGCGTCGCGCACCTGCAGCCGCGTCGCGCCGGGCTTGATCAGCGCCGCCTGCTCGCGGGTGACGACGTTGCCCTGCACGATATCGATGCGGTAGGGCGTGATGAAGCCCATGAAGCCGTCGGTGCGCTGCAGCGATTCGCAGCCGGCCAGCAGCGCACAGGCGGCGAGCGGCAGCAAGACGGCGAGCGGGCGCATGCGATGGGCGTAGGGCGGCGAGGGGACTGGCGCAGGCGGCGCGCGGGACGCGGCGGCGCTGGCTATGATCGCTGCATTCTAGCGGGCGGCCCAGCGAGCGCGCCGCCCGCGCCGCATCGGAACCGCCGCACCGCGCGATGAGCAACGCCGAGGAACTCAAGAGCAGTGGCCTGAAGGCCACGCTGCCGCGCATCAAGATCCTCGAGATCTTCCAGCGCACCGAACGCCGCCACATGACGGCCGAGGACGTGTACAAGGCGCTGCTGGCCGAAGGTGCCGACATCGGCCTGGCCACGGTCTACCGCGTGCTGATGCAGTTCGAGCAGGCCGGCTTGCTGACGCGCAGCAACTTCGAGAGCGGCAAGTCGGTGTTCGAGCTCAACGAGGGCCAGCACCACGATCACCTGGTGTGCGTGGACTGCGGCCATGTCGAGGAGTTCTTCGACGCCGAGATCGAGCGGCGCCAGCGCACCATCGCGGCCGAGCGCGGCTTCGAGCTGCTGGAGCACTCGCTCGCGCTGTACGCGCGCTGCACCCGGGCCGACTGCCCGTACCGCGGCAAGTAGGCGCGCGTTGCCGGCGGCCCTCTACAGGCCGCTGTCGTCGGCCTCCATCGCCTTCTGGTGGCGGCGGATGAACTCCTGGTAGGTGTCGATGCCGCGCAGCTGCAGCACGGTGTTGCGCACCGCGGCCTCGACCAGCACGGCCAGGTTGCGGCCGGCGTCGACCGCGATCACCACCTTGCGCACCGGGATCTCGAGCACCTCCTCGTACAGCGGCTCGTAGGGCAGGCGCTCGAACTCGCGCTCGAGCGTCTCGGTGCGCACCAGGTGCACGATGAGCTGCAGCTTCATCTTGCGCCGCACCGCGGTCTCGCCGAAGATGGCCTTGATGTCGAGCAGGCCGATGCCGCGCACCTCGAGCAGGTTCTGCAGCAGCTCGGGGCAACGGCCCTCGAGCGCGGTCTGGCTGGTGCGGTAGATGTCGACCGCGTCGTCGGCCACCAGACCGTGGCCGCGGCTGATGAGTTCCAGGCCGAGCTCGCTCTTGCCCAGGCCCGACTCGCCCGTGATCAGCACGCCCAGGCCGAGGATGTCCATGAATACGCCGTGGCGCGTGGTGCGGTCCGCGAAGTGGCGGCCGAGCCAGCCGCGCACGACGTCGATCACGTGGCCGGCCGACTCGCGCGTGACGAACAGCGGGATGTCGGCGCGCTCGCACATCGCCACCAGGCGCTCGGGCGGCACCTGCTCGTCGGCGACGATGATCACCGGCGGCTCGAGCGCCACGATGCGCGAGATGCGGCGCTCCTGGTCGTCGGCGTTGTCGCGCCGCAGGTAGGCCACCTCGCGCCGGCCGACCAGCTGCACGCGGTACGGGTGGATGTAGTTCAGGTAGCCGATCAGGTCGGCGGCCGAGCGCGCGTCGCGCACCGCGGCGTCGTCGAACCGGCGCTCCGGGTGTGCGTGGCCGGCGATCCACTCCCAGCGCAGCGACTCGCGGTGCGACTCGAACAGGGCCTCGGCGCTGATCGAGGTCGGTTTCATGCTGCGGCGCGCGCGGGGCTCAGAGCCTGTGAAGATATGAATCGCGCCCGCGTGGGACCCCAGAAAGGG
>JAXMEV010000001.1:0-652577 GCA_046348125.1 Rubrivivax sp. | reverse complement strand
GCATGGCAGAGATAAATCGACCGAACAGTATGGCAACCGAGTCGGGATGTTCACGGATTCAGGCTTCACTTATGCGCTGCTTTGGTATGAACATACTCGCGAAGCACGCTGTCCATTCGTGCTTGCCAGCCCGCGCCTGTGGATTTGAAATATGCCAATACCTCTGGGCTATATCGGACGGAAACGAGAAGCTTCTTGTTTTCGGACTTGGGCCTGCCCCGTAGTGCTCGCATCGGGATCATGGCCTGCAGTTGGCGGGGCGTAAGGGGTTGTGCATCGGGATCAGACTTGGCGGCAGCAGTGATCGCCTTGTCCTCCTCGACGGTGGGCATTGAGACAGTTGGGCGCTTAGAGACTCTGGACATAGTGCTTGACCTCACGTCGGTTCGCTCGACGAAGGCTGATGACTCGTCGGACTCTGCCGCGGTCCACGAACGCGACGTAGTACAGGACGCCGGTGGTGGGCGCAAGGGCGATCATTCGAAGCTCGCCGTAGTCCTGACGCTCATCAGCCCAGACGAGCGCGTTGTCCCAATCGAGCTCTCTGGCCAGTGCGAGTGACAGTCCGTGCTTGCCACGGTTGATCTCGTCCTTGGCTCGATCGAAGTCGATGAGCATGCCTTACTGTAGCTACCGAAAAACATCGCGTCAAGGCGGCGCCAGCCTCTCCTGTGGGGCCGAACGTCAAATGGATTGCAGACAGGGAGGCGCCGGAGTTCGTGTATGCGATCTGCCTGCCATCGCTCACCCCCTTTCGGACGCCCTCGGTCCGCCCCCTCCTGAACCCCGCTTCCGGGCCATCGCGCGCCTGCGATAGGCCGCCCAAATTCCTGCGGCATGAAGCTGCCGCCGTCCCCCGCCGCGCCCTGCGTCCCCGAATGCCTCGGCCCGCGCCGATTCTGCGCCTGCCCTTGGCGCCGTCAAGAGCGCGGCACGCGATTGGGGGGGTGAGGCCGGCAAGCGCGGCGCCAGGGGGCCCGGCAGGCGCGACGGCAGCGCGTGCCGCAGGCGGCTTTGCCGCTGCCCGCCCACGCCCCTAGACTGCAGCCATGGTGCAGAAGATCTGCGTCGTCGGCCTGGGCGCCGTCGGCGGCATGTTCGCGGCGTGGCTGGGCAGCCGGTCGCCGGCCGGCGCGTTGCGGCTGTCGGCACTCGCGCGCGGCGCGACGCTGGCGGCGGTGCGCGCGCACGGGTTGCTGCTCGAGTCGGGCGGCGAGCGCATCGCCGTGCCGCTCACGGTGTCCGACGACCCCGCCGCCCTCGGCCCGCAGGACCTGGTGGTGCTGGCCGTCAAGGGCCCGGCGCTGGCGGCGGCGGCGCCGGCCGTGCGCGCGCTGTGCGCGCCGCACACGCGCGTGCTGTGCGCGATGAACGGTGTGCCCTGGTGGTTCTTCGACGGCCTGGAGGCCGGCGCCGGCCGCGCCGCCGGCCTGCGCCTCGAGAGCGTCGATGCGGGCGGCGTCGTGCGCGCGCTCATCGCGCCCGGGCGCGTGATCGGCTGCGTCGTGCATCTGTCGGCGGCAACTCCCGCGCCCGGCGTGGTGCGCCACACCGGCGGGCATGCCCTCGTCGTCGGCAACGCCGTCGGCGCGCCCGACGATTCGCTGCAGGCGGCGGCCGCGCTGCTCGAGCGTGCCGGCTTCGACGTCACGCGCTCGCCGCGCGTGCAGCGCGAGCTGTGGTTCAAGCTCTGGGGCAATATGACGATGAATCCGGTGTCGGCGCTCACCGGCGCCACCTGCGACCGCATCCTCGACGACGAACTGGTGCGCACCTTCTGCAGCGCGGTGATGCGCGAGGCGCAGGCGCTGGGCGCGGCGTTCGGCATTCCGATCGCGCAGCAGCCCGAGGAGCGGCACGCGGTGACGCGCCGGCTGGGCGCCATCAAGACGTCGATGCTGCAGGATCTCGAGGCCGGCCGTCCGCTCGAGCTCGACGCGCTGCTGGGCGCGGTGCGCGAGATCGGCCTGCGGCTCGGGATCGCCACGCCCCACGTCGATGCGCTGTTCGGCCTGGCGCGCCTGCTCGGGCGCACGCGCGGGCTGTACGCAGCGGGCGCCTGAGCCGGCCGGCGCACCGCGCCGACGCCCGGCCTTGCCCTCGGTCAGCACGGCGCCGCGCCCGACGCCCTATGCTTTGGCAGCCGCACCGCCTCGCCCGACCATGGACCGCCACTACCTGAACCCGCTGTTCGAGCCGCGCTCGATCGTCGTCTTCGCCGGCGACCCCGGCGCCGATGCGCCGACGCCGCTGGCGCACACCCTGCGCGTCGCCGTCGCCGCCAGCGCGCAGGCCGGCTACGAGGGCGTCGTCGCCTGGCTCGACGTCGGCATGACGGGCAAGCTGGCCGATCTGGCCGGCTCGCGCGTCGATCTGGCGCTGATTGCGCTGCCGCACGAGCAGGTGCCCGCGGCGATGGAGATTGTCGGCCGCATCCGGGCGCGCGCCGCGCTCGTGCTGTCGCACAAGCTGCCGCAGGCGCTGTGCGGCGATCTGCACCGCACGGCGCGCCGCTATGGCGTGCATCTGCTCGGCCCCAACAGCCTGGGCCTGCAGCGCCCGCCGCTGCACCTCAACGCCGGCACGGCGGGCCTGCTGGCGGCCAAGGGGCCGCTCGCGCTGGTGTCGCAGAGCGGCGCGCTCACGGCGTCGATGCTCGACTGGGCGCGCTCGCACGGCGTGGGCTTCTCGGCCGTGGTCTCGCTCGGGCCCAACACCGCGATCGAGCTGCCGCAGGTGCTCGACTACCTGGCCGCCGACGGCGCCACGCAGAGCATCCTCGTCTACATGGAGGGCATCCGCGACGCGCGGCGGTTCATGAGCGCGCTGCGCGCCGCGGCCTACGCCAAGCCGGTGGTGGTGATGAAGGCCGGGCGGCGTGCCGCCGGCTCCGAGGTGGCGCTCACGCACTCGGCAGCCATCGTCGGCGCCGACGACGTGTTCGACGCCGCGCTGCGCCGCGCCGGCGTGGTGCGGGTGCGCCAGTTCACGCAGCTGTTCTCGGCGGCGCAATGCCTGGCCTCGCGCTTTCGGCCGGTGGGGCGGCGCCTGGCCATCGTCACCAACGGCGGCGGGCCGGCGGTGCTGGCGGCCGACTGGGCCGGCGCGCTCGAGCTCGAGGTCGGCCGCGTCACCGATCTCGGCGAAGAAGCCGACGGCGACGCTTACGTGCAGGCGCTGGCCGACGCGGTGGCCGACAAGGACGTCGACGGCGTGCTCGTCGTGCACTCGCCCAAGGCGGGCGGCGATCCGATGGCGATCGCGCAGGCCGTGGCCGACGCCTATTCGCCGACGGGCAAGCCCGTGCTCGGCTGCTGGCTCGGCGACGCCACCACGCGCGCCGCGCGCGAAATGCTGGCCAACCGGCAGCTGCCGATGTTCCGCACGCCCGAGGCGGCGGTGGACGCCTTCCACAGCATCGCCAGCTTCTACCGCAACCAGCAGCTGCTGCAGCAGACGCCGCCGCCGCTGTCCGATCTCGCCCTGCCCGACGCCGAGGGCGCGCGCCTGCTCGTCGAAGGCGTGCTGGCCGAGCGGCGCAAGGTGCTCACCGAGATGGAGAGCAAGGCGCTGCTGGCGGCCTTCCACATCCCGGTGACGCGCACGATGCGCGCGCGCAATGCCAACGAGGCGATGCTGATCGCCAGCCAGCTCGGCTACCCGGTGGCGCTGAAGATCGACTCGCCCGACATCGCGCACAAGAGCGACGCGCACGGCGTCGTGCTCGGCGTGGCCAGCGCGGCCCAGGTGCGCGAGCGCTACGAGGAGCTGCTGGCGGCCGTGCGGCGCGCGCGGCCCGATGCGCGCATCGACGGCGTGACGGTGCAGCCGATGGCGCGCCGCGGCGATGCGGCCGGCGGCACGCCAGGGCTGCTGCGCGAGGTCTTCGTCGGCGTCATCACCGACGACCCGTTCGGGCCCGTCATCAGCTTCGGCGTCGGCGGCACGATGGCCGAGCTGATTGCCGACCGCGCGCTGGAACTGCCCCCGCTCAACCGCTTCCTGGCGCGCCGGCTCGTCGAGCGCGCGCGCGCTGCCGGCATGCTCGGCCCCTGGCGCGGCGCGCCCGCGGCCGACCTCGACGCGCTCGAGCAGATCCTGCTGCGCGTGAGCGAGATGGTGTGCGCGCTGCCGCAGTTGCGCGAGATGGACCTCAACCCCATCATCGTCGACGAGCAGGGCGCGGTGGCGGTCGACGCGCGCATCGTCGTCGAACCCAGCGCGCAGGCCAGCGGCGCCGCGTCGAACTACCAGCACCTCGCGATCCGGCCCTACCCGGCCGGCCAGGAGCAGACCTGGCCGCTCAAGGGCGGCGGCGTGTACACGGTGCGGCCGATCCACCCGCACGACGCCGACATGCTGCAGGCCTTCGTGCGCGCCCTCTCGCCCGAGAGCCGCTGGTTCCGCTTCGCCAGCCAGATCCCCGAGCTGCCGGCGCGCATGCTGGCGCGCTACACGCTGATCGACTACGACCGCGAAATGGCGCTGGTGGCCGTCGTCAAGGACCGGCGGCACGCCGACGACGGCAGCGAGACCGAGAGCGAGCGCATCGTCGGCGTCGCGCGCATCATCACCAACCCCGACGCCACCACCTGCGAGTTCTCGCTCGCCGTGGCCGACGAGATGAGCGGCCAGGGCCTGGGCACGCGGCTGATGGCCTCGATCATCGAGCAGGCGCGCGCGCGCGGCCTCACCGAGATCGTCGGCCTCATCCTGGCCGACAACACGCGCATGCTCGAGTTGATGGCCAACCTGGGCTTTCGCGTGCAGGCCTATGTCGAGGACCGCAGCTTCAAGCTGGCGGTGAAGGCGCTGTAGGGGGCGGTGCTTGCGCCGGCGTGTACCGGCGTGTACCGGCGTGTGCCGGCCGGGTGGCAGCGCGGGCATTTGCAACGCCGCGAGGGCGGCAAAGACGCGGTTTCATGTGCCGCATAGCCCGCCGAACACTGCGCTAGAACACGCCCAGCGCGAGGCCCGCGGCCAGAGCCGCGCCGAGTTCGCGGCAGCGCTGCAGATCGCCTTCGGCGATGTGCTTGGGCGCGAGGATCGCCTGCGCGCTCTGCGCATGCGTGCAGACGATGAGCGGCGGCGCGGCGGCCTGCAGCCGCCAGCCGGTGGCGATGCGTTCGATCTGGCGCGCCGCGCCGCTGCCGTCGCTGCCGGCGCAGACCAGCGTCGCGTAGCGCCGGCCCTCGATGCGGCCGAGCACGGGGTAGTAGGCGCGGTCGAAGAAGTCCTTCATCAGCCCGGCCATGGCCGCCAGGTTCTCCGGCGTGGCGAAGAGATAGGCGTCGGCGTCCAGCAGGTCCTGCGCAGCGGCGGCGCTCGCATGGCGCAGCCGCAACTGCACCGCGGGTTCGGCCGCTGCGCCCGCGGCCGCCGCCTGCACCATCTGCTGCGTGCCGCCCGTCATCGAGTGCCAGACGACGAGCAGCGTCTTCATCGGCCCGGTGCGCACGAGCCCGCGCGCGATGCGCCTGCGTTCACCCGTTGCCGCCGCTGCCCCGGATCGTGTCGCGTCCATGCGCATCGCGCTGCCGGCCGGCATCGGCATCGAGCACGCGCAGCAGCCTTTCGATCGCGCCGCTCAGCGCGTCGGCGACCTTGGCGGCATCGTGGCTCGCGGCCACCGGCTTGCGGCCGGCGAGCCTGGCCTCCAGCGTGCAGCGCTTGTCGGTCACGCCGACACGGGTGGGACTGGCGTCGCTCAAGTGGACGTCGATGCGCGTGATGCGGTCGGCGAAGCGCGCGAGCTTGTCGCGCAACTCACCTTCGGCCCAGCGCTCCATGCCCTCGTGCCCTTGCACATGACTGTCGGTGTTGAGATGGATCTGCATCGGCATGCTCGCCTGGAGTGGTCCTCGGGCGGGAGTCTAGCGGCAGTCGCGCGCCAGCCCGCCCTGCGCTATCGTGCGCCGGCACGCACGCAATACCGACGAGCCCCCGCCATGCTCCTGAGCGCCGACGCCCGCGGCGTCTACCCGATCGCACCGACGCCCTTTCTGGCCGACGGCGCGATCGACTTCCCCTCCATCGACCGCCTGGCCGATTTCTACGTCGCCATCGGCGCCAACGGGCTCACCGTGCTCGGCCAGCTCGGCGAGGCGCCCAAGCTCGAGCCGGCCGAGAGCGTGGCCGTGGTGCGCCGCTTCATCGCGCGCAGCGCCGCGCTGCCGGTGGTGGTGGGCGTGTCGGCGCCGGGCTTCGCGTCGATGCGCACGTTGGCGCACGAGGCGATGGCCGCGGGCGCGGCCGGCGTGATGATCGCGCCGCCCCACACGCTGCGCAGCGACGACCAGATCGTCGGCTGGTACCGCCAGGCGGTGCAGGCGATCGGCGCCGACATCCCCTTCGTGCTGCAGGACTACCCGCTCGCTTTCAGCGTGCAGATGACGCCGGGTGTGATCCGCCGCATCGTGCAGGAGCTGCCTTCGTGCGTGATGCTCAAGCACGAGGACTGGCCCGGCCTCGAGAAGATCGCGGCGCTGCGCGGCTTCGAGCGCGAGGGCTCGATGCGCCGCATCGCCATCCTGTGCGGCAACGGCGGCCTCTTTCTCGACTACGAGCTCGAGCGCGGCGCCGACGGCGCCAACACCGGCTACGCGTTCCCCGAGATGCTGTGCGACGTCGTGCGCCTGGCCGCGGCCGGCGAGCGCGAGGCGGCGCACGACCTGTTCGACGCCCACCTGCCGCTCTTGCGCTACGAGCAGCAGCCCGGAGTCGGCCTCGCGGTGCGCAAGTACCTGCTGATGCGCCGCGGCCTGCTCGCCAGCGACGCGCAGCGCGCGCCGGCCGCCGCGCTCACGAGCGCCGCGCGCCAGGAGGTGGAGCACCTGCTGGCGCGCCTGGCGCGCCACGACGCCCGCGCCCGCCTGAGCCGCCCGCCCGTGGCGGCGTGAGCGCGCACGCGCGTCGGGTCGGCGCGCGCCCCGGATCGGGCTACGCCGCCGGCCCGGCCGCCAGCACCTTGGCCACCGGGTTGGACCGCAGGCGGTGCACCTCGGGCAGGCCGCCGCCCAGCAGCGGGCGCAGGTAGGCGTGGAAGGCCGGCGTCACGCCGTTGCCTTCGGCGTTGATGAAGGCGTCTTCCATCACGCGCGTCTTGCCGGCCACTTCGGCCAGCGGCTGCAGCACGAGGTCGACGGCGTAGTCGCCCACGCGCCGGATCGCCAGCGAGCCCTGGGCCGCGCCCGTGGCCGCGAGCGCGAACTGCACGGCCTTCTCGCCGACTTCGCGCGCCTCGCGCCGGTCGACCTCGCTCACGCAGCCGAGGAAGCTGCGCTGCAGGTAGCCGAAGGTGTCGCCGCGCACGCGCTTGATCTTCAGCTGGGCCTTGATCTGCTCGCACAGCAAGTCGGCCAGCGCGCCCGTGCCCGAGAGCTGCACGTTGCCGTGTGCGTCCTTCTCGACGCTGGCGGCGAGCCGGGTGACGATGGGCGTGCCGGCGGCGTCGTGGATGCCTTCGCTCGCGGCGACGACGCAGCGGCCGTGGCGCTCGTGCACGGCCTTCACGTCGGCCAGGAAGCGGTCGATCTCGAACACGCGCTCGGGCAGGTACACCAGGTGCGGCCCGTCGTCGGGGTACTTGCGCGCCAGCGCCGCGGCGGCGGTGAGGAAGCCCGCGTGGCGACCCATCACGACGCCGACGTAGACGCCGGGCAGCGCGGCGTTGTCGAGGTTGGCGCCGGCGTAGGCCTGCACGACGAAGCGCGCCGCCGACGGAAAGCCCGGCGTGTGGTCGTTGCCGACGAGGTCGTTGTCGATCGTCTTGGGGATGTGGATGGCGCGCAGCGGGTAGCCCGCGGCCGCGGCCTGCTCGGCGACGATGCGCACGGTGTCGGCGCTGTCGTTGCCGCCGATGTAGAGGAAATGGCCGATCTCGTGCGCGGCCAGCACCTCGAAGATGCGGCGGCAGTATGCGGCGTCGGGCTTGTCGCGCGTGGAACCCAGCGCCGCGGCCGGCGTGGCGGCCACCAGTTCGAGGTTGGACGGCGTCTCGTTCGTCAGCTCGACCAGGTCTTCGTTCACGATGCCGCGCACGCCGTGGCGTGCGCCGTAGACCTGCGCGTCGGCGCGCCGCGCCTCGAGCACGACGCCGGCGAGCGACTGGTTGATGACCGCGGTCGGACCGCCGCCCTGGGCGACGAGGATGCGCTTGGACATGTCGGCTTTGCTCCTGGCCTGGTTGTCGGCCCCGTTGTCGGCCCCGTCGTGAGCCCCGGCTCGGGCCTCGCCGCGGATCCCGTCGTGGGCCTCGTCATGGGCCTCGTCATGGGCCTCGTGAAGTTGCGATGGTAGCGGCGCCGCGCGCACGCGCGGCACACGCGCCGGCGCGCGCGGCCGCATGGCCCCGGGTTCAGCCGACTCCGCGCTCGGTGGCGAAGACCGCCGCCTGCACGCGCGAGGCGAGGCCGAGCTTGCGCAGCAGGTGCTGGACGTGGATCTTCACCGTCGTCTCGGCGATGGCGAGCGCGCGCGCGATCTCCTTGTTGCTGGCGCCGCGCGCGATGTGCACGAGGATCTCGCGCTCGCGCGGCGACAGGCTGGCCAGCGCGTCGGCCGGCGCCGGCGCCGCGGCCAGTGCCGCGGCACCGGACTGAAAGGCGCTCACCAGCTTGCCCGTCATCTCGGGCGAGATCGCCGAGCGGCCCTGCACGCACTCGAGGATGGCGGCGGCCAGCGCCTCGCTGTCCACGGTCTTGAGCAGGTAGCCGCAGGCCCCGGCGCGCAGCGCCGCGGCGAGATCGCCCTCGTCCTCGCTGACGGTGAGCATCAGCACGCGCGTCGCCGGTGCCGCCTCGCGCAGACCGGGCAGCGCGGCGACGCCGGTGACGCCGGGCAGGTGGTTGTCGAGCAGGATGATCTCGGGCTGCACCGCGGCGGCGCGGCGCTGCGCCTCGCCGGCGTCGCCCGCCTCGGCCACGACCTCGAAGCGGCCGTCGGCCTCGAGCAGGGCCTTGAGGCCGCGCCGGAACAGCGTGTGGTCGTCGACGACCATCACGCGCACGCCGCTCACCGCCCGGCCCTCATGCCGCCGCCGCCTCGCGCGCCGGCAGCGCCAGCGTGACCTCGGTGCCGCCGCCGGGCTGCGACGCCACCTGCACCGCGGCGCCGATGCGCGCGGCGCGCTCGCGCATGATGCGCAGGCCCACATGCGTCTCGTCGGGCGCGGCGGCGTCGGGCGCGAAGCCGCGGCCGTCGTCGCGCACGCGCACGCAGAACGCCGGCCCGCGCTCGAGCGTGACCCAGACCGCGCTCGCGCCGGCATGCTTGCGCACGTTGGACAGCGCCTCCTGCACCACGTGCAGCACCTGCACCTGGGCGTCGGCCGGCAGCGGCAGGCCCTCGCCGCGCACCTCGAGGTGGCTGGCCAGCCCGCTCTGGTGCTCGAACTTGGACAGCGTGGTGGCCAGCGCAGGCACGATGTCCTCGGTATTGGTGCGCGTGCGGAAGTGGATCAGCAGCTCGCGCACGTCGGCCGTGCTCTCCTTGACGCCGGCGTCGAGCTCGCCGAGCGCGCGTTCGATCTTGGGCCGCTCGCCGCGCGCGATGGCGTCGCGCAGCAACTGCACCTGGATCCTGAGGAAGGCCAGGCCCTGCGCGATCGAGTCGTGCAGCTCGCGCGCCAGCAGCCCGCGCTCGGCGGCCACCGCCGCCTCGCGCTCGAGCGCCGCGGCGCGCTGGCTCTCGAGCGCACCGGCCAGGTGGCTGGCCAGCGCGTCGAGCAGCGCGCGGTCCTCGTCGCCCAGCGGCGCCGGCGTGCGGTACAGCAGGTCGACCTCGCCCAGCGTCCGATCGTGCAGCCGCACCGGCACCGCGATCAGCTGCTCGAACCCCTCCTCGGCGCAGCGGCCGCGGTCGCCAGCGCGCACGATCGGGATGACGCGCGTGCGCGCCTCGCCGGCCGGCCGGCCGCACAGGCACGAGCCGGTGTCGACGCAGCGCTCGCGCGCCACCAGCGCGAGCGGCAGGCAGTCGGCGCCGGCCAGCATGTAGCGCCGGTTCGTCTCGTCGACCAAGCGCACGGCGGCGGCGTCGGCATGCGCCACGCCGCGCATCTGGCGCGCGAAGCCCTGCGCCAGCTGCTCGGCGCTCGCGGCGCGCTCGACGAAGGCGCTCGCCTCGTACAGCGCCGCCACGCGCTCGCGCTCGGCCTGCAGCCGCTCGGTGCGGTCGGCCACCTTGGCCTCGAGGTTCTGGTACAGGCCCTGCAGCGTCGTCGCCATGCGGTTGAAACCGGCGGCCAGCGCGCCGAACTCGTCGTGCGAAGCGACGTCGACGCGCGCGCCGAGGTCGCCGCCTTCGACGCGCGCCAGTGCCGCCTGCAGCCGCGCCAGCGGCTCGAAGACGAACAGGTAGGCGGCGTAGAGCAGCGCCACCGCGGCGGCGATGGCCAGCGCCAGCAGGGCGAACTGGAACGCCTGCAGCACGGCCGTCCAGCGCGCGAAGCGGTGCTCGATCGCGCTGACGAAGGCGTCGATCGTGGCGACGAACGCCTCGGCCTGCTGCGCCGCCTCGGCCGGCGCCGGCGGCGGCGCCGCCGCCCAGCGCGGCTGCAGGTCGCTCCAGCGGCGGCGCAGCTCGGCGAAGGCCTGCGCGCTTGCCTGGTCGCGCGGCACGAACAGCGGCCGCGCCGGATCGCCGTGCGCCAGCAGCGCGATGCTGGCGTCGAACTGCGCGAGTTGCTCGGACAGCCGCGCGCGCTCGCCGGCGCCCAGCGTCTGCGCCATGCGCCAGGTCTGCATGCGCATGCGGCCGGCCTCGTTGACCGCCGCTGCGCCGCCTTCGAGCTGCCAGCTCACCCACAGCGTCAGGCCGATCGAGGCCAGCGCGACGACGAGCAGCGCGCCGCCGACGGCGCCGAGCTTGGCGGTGAGCGTCCAGGGGCGCTTCATGGCGCAATGATGCACGCTTGCGCGCGCGCTGCCGGCACGGGCGGGCGCCCGCTGGCGCAGCGCCGGGCCGCGGCGCTCAGCGCAGGCCGCGCCGGGCGGCCATCTCCTTGCCCATCGCGTCGCGCGCGGCACCGACGATGTCGCCGGCCGCGCTCGGGTAGGCCTCGTCTTCCTCGGCCTGGATGTGCGCGCGGCAGCTGGCCGCGAACGGCGCCACGGCCTCGAAGGCGGCGCCGGCGGGCCAATGCCCCTGCGTGATCTCGAGCAGCGTCGCGCGCAGCGCGGCCCAGGCGGCGGCCATGCGCTCGTGGTCCTCGTGCAGACGTGCGGCCAGCGCCGCCAGCTCGGGGCGGCCGCTGGCGCGCAGCGCCGGGAACACGTGCCGCTCCTCGTCTTCGTGGTGCAGCGGCGCGGCCTGGTCGAAGTAGCGCATCACGTCGCGCGCCGCACCCGCCGCCTGTTCGTCGGCGCCGTGCTGCGGCAGATGCTGCGCCAGGCGCTCGAGCAGCGCGAGCATGCGCTCGACGCGCTCATGGCAGGCGCCGAGCATCTCGAAGGGCTGTTCGAAACCGGCACCCGGCGCGCGGTGCAGCAGCAGCGGCGAGGTCATGCCGGCGTCTCCCCTCCAGCAGCCGGGTCAGTGCAGCACCAGCAGCGGCAGCCTGCTGCCCGACAGCACGGCCTTGGTCTGCGAGCCGAACAGGAACTCGCCGAACGCGCCGCGCCCGTGCGTGACCATGACGATCAGGTCGCAGCCCTGCGCCTCGGCCTCGGCGATGATGGCCCGATCGACGCGCGGCGCCTGCGCATGGCGGCCGACGAAGGGCACGCCGCGCGCGCGCGCGCGCGCCGCAAAGCGCTCGAGGATCTCGCGCGCATGGCCCTCGGTGATGGCGTCGTACTCGATCGCCTCCTGCGCGATCAGCGCCTGCGGCTCGCCCAACGTGGGCAGCGCTGCCGGCGGCTCGGCGACGTAGCCGGTGATGGAGGCGCCGAGCTGGGCCGCGAGTTCGATGCTGCCGTCCATCGCGCGTTCGCTCAGCTCGCTGCCGTCCACGGGTACGAGAAGGTGGCGATACATGACAGGCTCCCGCAACGACCCGCCGCATGACCATCTGCCGCACGGCAACGGGGTCGCGCGAGGATCGAATCTAGGCGCAGCGCCACGCCGGCTCCTTGTCCTGCCTCAAACCGTCGCCATGCGTGCATAGGGGGTATTCGATCGCGCGCAGGGCGCGGTGCGCCGGACACGCCGCCCGTGCGGAGATGGACATGAATCAGGCCTCGGGCCTCCGCCACAGCCACAGCGCCGCGACGGCGACGCACAGCGTGACGCCGAGCGCCAGCATGCGCGGCGCATCGGAGGCGGCGAGCAGCGCCAGGCTCGCCAGCATCGTCGCGCTGGCCCAGCACTTGGCGCGGCGCGTCACCGCACCGCGCTCGCGCCAGCGCCGGATGGCCGGGCCATGGCGCGGATGGGCGAGCAGCCAGGCCTCGAGCGCCGGCCAGCCGCGCCCGCCGGCCCAGGCCGCGAGCAGCAAGAAGGGCACGGTCGGCAGCCCTGGCACGAAGATGCCGACCAAGCCCAGCAGCAGGCTGGCCAGCGCGAGCGAGCGCCACCACAGCAATGCCAATGCCCTGCGCACCATGGGCCGAGGATCTCACGGACCCGGCTGCGCCGCGGGAATCAACCCGCCGGCGGCCGCGGGGATTGCTCCGGCGCGGCCGGCGCGTCGCAGGCCGGCGGCAGCGCGCGGGACGCCGCCTGCGCGGCACGCCGGGCGCGCGGCGACGGCGGCAACGCCCGGCGGCCGTCGAGCAGGTGCGCGATGGCCAGCCAGGGATGACGCGCGAGCATGCGCGGGCCGGACCAGCGCATCACGTCGCGCACCGCCTGGCGCTGGCGCCTGCCGTAGCAGTGCACGGGGCAGCGCGCGCAGGTCGGCTTGGCCGCCCCGAACGGGCAATGCGCCAGGCGCAGGCGCGCGTACTCGAGCAGTTCGGCGCAGGCAGCGCACAGCGGTTGCGCGTTGCGTGCCGCCGCGCCGTGCTGCGCGTCGCACCAGATGCGCAGCATGGCGTCGATCGTGCGCAACTCGCGCGCCAAGCGTGGCGCCTGCAGCGCCGCGGCCCGGCGCTCGGCGGCCTGCGCTGCAGCGGCCGGCGGCGCGGGAGCGGGGTCCATAGCGAAATTGTGCGGCGCGCCCGCGGGCAGGCGACTGCGCTGCGTCAAGGCCGCGGCCAGGAGCGTGGGCGGCAGAAATCCAGCCCCGCGTCGGCACCGGGCCGCATCAGGCGCGATCAGGCGCGATCAGGCGGCCGGCACCCCGCTGGCGTCGAGCGCGTCGGCGTCGTCCGGCAGATAGGGTCCGGTGCCGGCGTGCTCGGACTGCGAGGCCGGCACGAAGGCGCCGCGCTGCACGTCGAAGACATGCACCTCGCCGTCCTCGATGACGTAGTGCCAGCCGTGCAGCGTGAGCTGCTGCGCGGCCACGCGTTCGCGCACCATCGGGTAGTCCATCAACCGCTCGAGCTGCAGCACGACCGCGCGCTGCTCGGTGCGGCGCAGCACCTCGGGACCGGGCTCGGCCACCGGCAGCGCCGCGTCGCGGCCGAGCTCGAGCCAGCAGGCGAGGTTCTGCGCCTGCGGCGGCACGTCGCCGTAGAGCGCACGGATGCCGCCGCAGTGGCTGTGGCCGCAGACGACGATGCGCCGCACCTGCAAGTTGAGCACCGCGAACTCGATCGCGGCCGCCGTGCCGTGAAAGCCCTGCGACTGGTCGTACGGCGGCACGAAGGCGCCGACGTTGCGCACCAGGAACAGCTCGCCCGGCCCGGCGCCGGTGAGCAGGTAGGGCACGAGGCGCGAGTCGCTGCAGCCGATGAACAGCGTGAGCGGACGCTGGCCCTCGTCGACGAGGTGCCGGAACAGCGAGCGCTGTGTCGGGAAGGCCTCGGTCTTGAAGCGCCGCAGCCGCTCGAGCAGGTCGTCGGGCATGGTGTCGGACGGGTGTCGGGCGGGGGTGTCGGACGTTCGCGTCTCGGGCTGCCCGGCGGCAGGAGCTACTGCACGAGCGGCGTCGCGGCCGCGTCGAGCGCCACGCCGCGGATCACGGCGGCCGCGGCCAGCAGTTGCAGGTACTGGCGCAGCGCGGTCGCCCAGGCCTGCTGGCGCAGCGCCTGCGCCACCGCCGGGCGCACGACTTCGAAGGGCAGCGCCTGGCCCGGCTCGCGCGCCAGCACCTCCACCACGTGCCAGCCCAGACGCGTGGCCACCAGGCGCGGCAGCACGCCGACCTCGCTGCGGCCGAAGAGCTCGCGCGCGAACTCGGGCGCACAGTCGTGCGCCTCCAGCCAGCCGAGCGCGCCGCCCTCGGCACCGCTCGGGCAGTTGGAGGTCTGCCGTGCGACCTCGGCAAAGGCCTCGGGACGGCAGCGCAGGTCGATCAGGCAGGCCTCGGCGCGTTGCCGCAGCGCGTTGACGTCGACGCCGGGCGTGACCGCGAACAGCAGGTGGCGCGCCTGCACGCGCTCGCCGCGCGCATAGCGCGCCGCGTGCGCGGCGTGGTGGCGGCGGCAGGCCGCCTCGTCGGGCTCGGGCAGCGCGAGCTCGCGCTCGAGCAGCGCCTCGATGGCGGCGCTGGCGGCCTCGCTCGCGATGCCGTCGCCGCCCGCGCGATCGGCCGCGTCGAGCAGCCCGGCGCGCTGCGCCGCCTGCCGCAGCAGCTCGGTGCAGGCGCGCTGGCGCAGCGTGGCCGCGTCGGGCGTCTCGCCTACGGCATGCAGGGGCACGCCGTTGACGCAGGCGTACACCGGCAGGCCGTCGCCGCTGGCGCGCAGCGGCGCGCCCTCGCCGGTGGCCGGCCCGGCTGGAACCGAGGGCTTCACGTCCGCCCCGGCAGGTTCTGCCCCGGCGGCACGTTGAGCCGGCGCGAGCGCACGATCTGGTACGGGCGCAGCACGTAGGCCACCGAGGCCAGCCCGCTCCAGACATGCACCAGGCGGCTGAACGGGAACAGCAGGAAGATCGTCATGCCCAGCACCATGTGCACCTTGTACGGCCAGGCGATGGCCGCCAGCGGCAGCGCGTCGGGGCGGAAGGTGGCGATGCCCTGCAAGTAGCTGGCCAGCACCAGCATCGTGTTCGCGTCGGCGCGGTGGGCCCAGGAGAACGGCAGCGTGATCAGGCCCAGGCTCAGCTGCAGCCACAGGATGACGAGGATCGCCAGGTCGGTGCGGTGGCTCGTGAGGCGGATGCGCGGGTCGAACATGCGCCGGTACAGCAGCATCGTCAGGCCGACGAAGCAGGCCAGTCCGGCGATGCCGCCGCTGACGATGGCCAGCAGCTGCTTTTGCGGCGCGCTGATGACGGCGTCGTACATCCAGTGCGGCGTCAGCTGGCCGAACAGATGCCCGAAGAACAGGAACAGGATGCCGCCATGGAACAGGTTGCTCGCCCAGTTCATCGCGCCGCGCCGCAGCAGGAGCGAGGAATCGCTCTTCCACGTGTACTGGTCGCGGTCGAAGCGCGCCAGGCTGCCCATCAGGAACACCGCCAGGCAGATGTAGGGGTAGACGACGAAGAGGAAGGTGTCGAGGTTCATGCTCTGGCTCCTTGCGCCGTGGCCGGACGCGGGGGCTTGACGATCTGGATGGGTTGCGCGGCGGCGCCTTGCCCGGGGCGTGACTGGCCGGCCGCGGAACAGCCGTCGAAGGCGGCCGGCTCGGCCCAGGCCTCGTCGAGCGGCGGCTCCTCGGGCAGCGCGACGCGCTCGGCGCGCTCGCCGGCCAGCTCGAGCAGCGCCGCCGGCACGCTGGCGTAGGCGCTGCCGCGCCGCGCGAGCGCGCTGAACAGCACGCGCAGCAGGTGCGCGATCTCGGCCAGGAAGGCGCGCGCGGCCGCCGGCGGCTGCGTGCTCGCGTACTCGAGCACCACCGGCAGGTAGTCGGGCAGCTCGCCGGGTGCGAGCACGAGGCCGGCCTGCTCGTAGGTCTGGATGAGCGAGATCATGGCCGGGCCGCGCTCGCGCGAGTCGCCGTGCACATGCTCGAACAGGTGCAGCGCGGTGCCGCGTCCGCGGTCGAAGAGCTCGACGTAGGCGGCCTCGGCCTCGAGGGCCGGCAGGCGCGCGAGGCGCTCGATCAGCGCCTCGATCTCGGCCAGCCGCGGCGGCGCGAGCGCCGCCTCGCCGCGCAACGCGTCGCGCAGCTCGGCCAGGTGCGCGCGCAGCCCGGCATCGGGGTAGCCCAGCAGGTGCGCCAGCACGCGCAGCGTGAGGCTCATGCGCGGCGCAGAAGCGAACAGCGCCATCGTCACACCTCGGCCTTGATCGGGATGGTGCGCTTCTTCTCGCTGCCGAACAGGCTGGTCTCGGTGACGCCCTCGCTGCAGCCGTTGCCGAAGCTGAAGCCGCAGCCGCCGCGCACGTTGAAGGCGTTCTCGGCGTACTCGCGGTGCGTGCTCGGGATGACGAAGCGGTCCTCGTAGTTGGCGATCGCCATCACGCGGTACATGTCCTCGACCTCGGCCTCGGTGAGGCGCACCTGCTCGATGGCGGCGCGGTTGGCCTGGCCGTCGACATGCTTGCCGCGCTGGTAGGCGCGCATCGCCAGCATGCGCTCGAGCGCGCGCACCACCGGAGCCGTGTCGCCGGCGGTCAGCAGGTTGGCCAGGTACTGCACCGGGATGCGCAGCTGGCGCACGTCGGGCAGCTCGCCGTTGCTGCCCACCTGCCCGGCGTGCGCCGCGGCGGTGATCGGCGACAGCGGCGGCACGTACCAGACCATCGGCAGCGTGCGGTACTCGGGGTGCAGCGGCAGCGCCACCTTCCACTGCATCGCCATCTTGTACACGGGCGAGTGGCGCGCGGCCTCGAGCCAGTTGTCGGGAATGCCGTCGCGCCGCGCCTGGGCGACGACCTGCGGGTCGGACGGGTCGAGGAAGCAGTCGAGCTGCGCCTGGTACAGGTCGCGGTCGCGCTCGACACCGGCGGCCTCGGCGATGCGGTCGGCGTCGTACAGCAGCACGCCCAGGTAGCGGATGCGGCCGACGCAGGTCTCGCTGCACACCGTGGGCTGGCCGGCCTCGATGCGCGGGTAGCAGAAGATGCACTTCTCGGCCTTGCCGCTCTTCCAGTTGTAGTAGATCTTCTTGTACGGGCAGCCCGAGACGCACATGCGCCAGCCGCGGCACTTGTCCTGGTCGATGAGGACGATGCCGTCCTCCTCGCGCTTGTAGATCGAGCCCGACGGGCACGACGCGACGCAGGCCGGGTTCAGGCAGTGCTCGCACAGCCTGGGCAGGTACATCATGAAGGTGTTCTCGAACTGGCCGTAGATGTCCTTCTGGATGTCGTCGAAGTTGCGGTCCTTGCTGCGCTTGGCGAACTCGCCGCCGAGGATCTCCTCCCAGTTCGGGCCCCACTCGATCTTGTCCATGCGCTGGCCGGTGATCAGGCTGCGCGGGCGCGCGGTGGGCGCGGCCTTCATCTCGGGCGCCGAGTGCAGGTGGTCGTAGTCGAAGGTGAAGGGCTCGTAGTAGTCGTCGATCTGCGGCAGGTTGGGGTTGGCGAAGATCTTCATCAGCAAGCTCCACTTGCCGCCCTGGCGCGGCACGATGGAGCCGTCGGCCCTGCGCACCCAGCCGCCGTTCCACTTCGCCTGGTTCTCCCACTCCTTGGGGTAGCCGATGCCGGGCTTGGTCTCGACGTTGTTGAACCAGGCGTACTCGACGCCGGGCCGGCTCGTCCACACGTTCTTGCAGGTCACCGAGCAGGTGTGGCAGCCGATGCACTTGTCGAGGTTCAGCACCATGCCGATCTGGGCGCGAACTTTCATCTGATCTCTCCTGTGTCGGGGCGGGCGGTGCTCAGGGGTTCTCGCCCTGCGACTGGTAGGCGCGCGCGAGCTGGTCGTCGCGCGGCGTGTCGAGCCAGTCGACCTTGCTCATCTTGCGCACGACGACGAACTCGTCGCGGTTGGTGCCGATCGTGCCGTAGTAGTTGAAGCCGTAGCTGTACTGCGCGTAGCCGCCGATCATGTGCGTGGGCTTGGTGACGATGCGCGTCACCGAGTTGTGGATGCCGCCGCGATGGCCGGTGATCTCGGAGCCCGGCGCGTTGATGATCTTCTCCTGCGCGTGGTACATCAGCACCATGCCCGGGTTGACGCGCTGGCTGACCACCGCGCGCGCCGAGATCGCGCCGTTGACGTTGAACAGCTCCACCCAGTCGTTGTCCTCGACGGCGATCTTCCTCGCGTCGTCCTCGCTCAGCCAGATCACGGGCCCGCCGCGGTTGAGCGTGAGCATCAGCAGGTTGTCGCTGTAGGTGCTGTGGATGCCCCACTTCTGGTGCGGCGTGATGAAGTTGAGCAAGATCTCCGGGTTGCCGTTGGAGCGCGTGCCGTGCATCGCCGCCGTCGCCTTCAAGTCGACCGGCGGGCGGTAGCTCGACAAGCCCTCGCCGAAGGCGATCATCCAGGGGTGGTCCTGGTAGAACTGCTGGCGCCCGGTGAGCGTGCGCCAGGGGATCAGCTCGTGCACGTTGGTGTAGCCGGCGTTGTACGAGACCTTCTCGCTCTCGAGGCCGCTCCAGGTGGGCGAGCTGATGATCTTGCGCGGTTGCGCCTGGATGTCGCGGAAGCGGATCTTCTCGTCCTCGCGGTGCAGCGCCAGGTGCACGTGGTCGCGGCCGGTGGCCTTGCCCAGCGCCTCCCAGGCCTTCACCGCGACATGGCCGTTGGTCTCGGGCGCCAGCTGCAGGATGACCTCGCAGGCGTCGATGTCGCTGTCGATCCTCGGCCGCGGCTGGCCGCCCGCCGCCTTGGTGCCGTTGAGCTCGGCGAGCTGCTGCACCTCGGTCTCGGTGTTCCAGGCGATGCCCTTGCCGCCGTTGCCGACCTTGGCCATCAGCGGCCCGAGCGTCGTGTAGCGGTCGTAGACGCCGGGGTAGTCGCGCTCGATCACGACGATGGCCGGCGCCGTCTTGCCCGGCACCAGCTCGCACTGACCGCGCTTCCACTCCTTGACGTCCAGCGGCTGGGCCAGCTCGGCCGGCGTGTCGTGCATCAGCGGGCTGAGCACGACTTCCTTCTCGGTGCCGAGATGGCCGACGCAGACCTCGCTGAAGGCCTTGGCGAAGCCCTTGTAGATCTCCCAGTCGCTGCGCGCCTGCCAGACCGGGTCGACCGCCGCGCTCAGCGGATGGATGAAGGGGTGCATGTCGCTGGTGTTGAGGTCGTTCTTCTCGTACCAGCTGGCGGTGGGCAGCACGATGTCGCTGTACAGGCAGGTCGTGCTCATGCGGAAGTCGAGCGTCACCAGCAAGTCGAGCTTGCCCTCGGGCGCCCGTTCGTGCCACTTCACCTCGCCGGGCTTGGCGTCCTGCGGCCCCAGGTCCTTGCCCTGCACGCCGTTCTCGGTGCCGAGCAGGTGCTTGAGGAAGTACTCGTGCCCCTTGCCCGAGCTGCCGAGCAAGTTGCTGCGCCAGACGAAGAGGTTGCGCGGCCAGTTCTCGGGCGCATCGGGGTCCTCGCAGCTCATGCGCAGCCGGCCCTCGGCCAGCGCCTTGACGACGTAGTCCTTGGCGTCGAGGCCGGCGGCCTGCGCGTCCTTGACCACCTGCAGCGGATTGGTCGCGAGCTGCGGCGCGCTCGGCAGCCAGCCCATGCGCTCGGCGCGCACGTTGTAGTCGATCATCGCGCCGCCCCAGAGCTTGCGGTCGGCCAGCGGCGAGGCGATCTCGGCCATGTCGAGCTTCTCGTAGCGCCACTGGTCGGTGTGGGCGTAGAAGAAGCTGGTGCTGTTCTGCTGGCGCGGCGGGCGCGCCCAGTCGAGCGCGAAGGCGAGCGCGGTCCAGCCGGTCTGCGGGCGCAGCTTCTCCTGCCCCACGTAATGCGCCCAGCCGCCGCCGCTCTGGCCGATGCAGCCGCACAGCATCAGCAGGTTGATCACGCCGCGGTAGTTCATGTCGGCGTGGTACCAGTGGTTCATCGCCGCGCCGATGATGATCATCGACTTGCCCTGCGTCTTCTCGGCGTTGGCGGCGAACTCGCGCGCCACCGTCACGATCTGCGCGCGCGGCACGCCGGTGATCTTCTCGGCCCAGGCCGGCGTGTAGGGCGCGTTGTCGTCGTAGCTCCTGGCCCGGCCGTCGTCGACGCCGAACTGCGCCGCCTGCAGGTCGAACACGGTGGCCACCTGCACCTTGCGGCCGCCGCCCAGATCGAGCGCGGCCACCGGCACCTGCGCCACGCGCACGTCGCCGCCCTGCGGGTTGGCAGTGAAATGCGGCGTCTCGATGCCGGCGAAGTAGGGCAAGGCGACCCCGGCCCGTTCGACGGCGCCGCCTTCGGCGACCGACAGGCGCAGCCTCACGTCGCGCCTGTCGCTGTCCTTGGCCTCGAGGTTCCACTGGCCGGCGTCGCCGCGGCCTTCGCCGCCCCAGCGGAATCCGATCGAGCCCTGCGGCAGCACGGCGCGGCCGGCGTCGTCGAAGGCCACCGTCTTCCACTCGACGTTGTTGTTCTGGCCCAGCTTGGCATCGAAGTCGCTGGCGCGCAGGTAGCGGCCGGGCACCAGCGCCTTGCTGCCGTCGGCGAGCGTCTGCTCCTCGAGCAGCACCAGCATCGGCAGGTCGGTGTAGCGGCGCGCGTAGTCGTCGAAGTACGGCACGCGGCGATCGAAGTAGAACTCCTTCAACACCACGTGGCCCATCGCCATCGCCAGCGCGGCGTCGGTGCCCTGCTTGGGGTGCAGCCAGAGGTCGGCGAGCTTGGCGACCTCGGAGTAGTCGGGCGTCACCGCCACCGTCTTGGCGCCCTTGTAGCGCACCTCGGTGAAGAAGTGCGCGTCGGGCGTGCGCGTCTGCGGCACGTTGCTGCCCCAGGCGATGAGGTAGGTGCTGTTGTACCAGTCGGCACTTTCGGGCACGTCGGTCTGCTCGCCCCAGACCTGCGGGCTGGCCGGCGGCAGGTCGCAGTACCAGTCGTAGAAGCTCATGCACACGCCGCCGATGAGCGACAGGTAGCGCGAGCCGGCGGCGTAGCTCACCATGCTCATCGCCGGGATCGGCGAAAAGCCCACCACGCGGTCCGGACCCCACTTCTTGATCGTGTAGACGTTGGCCGCGGCGACGAGCTGGTTGACCTCGTCCCAGCTCGAGCGCACGAAGCCGCCCATGCCGCGCACCTTCTGCCAGTCGCGGCGCGCCTCGGCGTTCTCGACCAGCAGCGCCCAGGCGTCGACCGGGCTCTTGCTCACCTTCAGCGCGGCGCGCCAGCGCTCGAGCAGGCGGCCGCGCACCATCGGGTACTTCACGCGGTTGGCGCTGTACAGGTACCACGAGTAGGAGGCGCCGCGCGCGCAGCCGCGCGGTTCGTGGTTGGGCATGTCCCAGCGCGTGCGCGGGTAGTCGGTCTGCTGCGTCTCCCAGGTGACGATGCCGCCCTTGACGTAGATCTTCCACGAGCACGAGCCGGTGCAGTTGACGCCATGCGTGCTGCGCACGATCTTGTCGTGCGCCCAGCGGTTGCGGTAGGCGTCCTCCCAGGTGCGGTCTTCGCCGGTGGTGCGGCCGTGGCCGCCGGCGAAGCCCTCCTTGGGCAGCGAGAAATGCGTGAGGCGATCGAGGAAGTGGCTCATGGTGCGCTTTCGGCTGGGAGCGTGTCGAGGTTCAGCAGGGCAGCGGAGCATAGCGGCGGCCGTAATGCCACCAGGTCAGCGCGATGCAGCTGAGATAGAAGACGATGAACAGAACGAGCGCGGCCGCGGGGCCGCCGGTCAGCGCGATCGAGCTGCCCCAGCTCTTGGGGATGAAGAAGCCGCCGTAGGCGCCGATCGCGCTGGCGAAGCCGAGCACGGCCGCGGCCTCGCGGTTGCCTTCGCGCGTGGCCTGCGCCTGCGCCGCCGGCGTGCGCTCGGCGGCGCGCAGCCGCTCGGCGACGAACACCACCGGGATCATGCGGAAGGTGCTGCCGTTGCCCAGGCCGGCGGCAGCGAACAGCACGAGGAAGCTGGCGACGAAGCCGCCGAAGTGCCCGGCCCCGCCCGCGGCGCCGGCGCCGGGCAGGCATGCCAGCACGCCGAGCACGCCCGCCGCCAGCGCGGCGAACACCCACAGGGTGACGCGCGCGCCGCCCACGCGGTCGGCCAGCCAGCCGCCGAGCGGCCGCGCCAGTGCGCCGACGAGCGGCCCGATCCATGCGAAGTGCAGCGCGTCGACGCCGGGGAACTGGCTCGTCACGAGCAGCGGCAGCCCGGCCGAGAAGCCGATGAAACTGCCGAAGGTGCCCAGGTACAGCCAGCTCAGCAGCCAGTTGTGGCGGCGCCTGAAGATCACCGCCTGCTCGGCGAAGCCGGCCTTGACGTCGGCCAGGTCGTTCATGCCGAACCAGCAGCCGAGCGCGGCGAGCACGATGAAGGGCACCCAGACGAAGCCGGCGTTCTGCAGCCACATCGGCCCCTGCGCCCCCGGCTGCGGCGGCCCGCCGGCGGCACCGAAGAGGCCGGCGCCGATGACGAGCGGCACGACCAGTTGCACCAGGCTCACGCCGAGGTTGCCCAGGCCGGCGTTCAGGCCCAGCGCGTAGCCCTGGCGGGTGCTCGGGTAGAAGAAGCTGATGTGGGCCATCGAGCTGGCGAAGTTGCCGCCGCCCAGGCCGCACAGCAGCGCCAGTGCCACCATCGCCTCGTAGGGCGTCGCCGGATCCTGCACCGCCAGGCCGATGCCGATCGCCGGCGCGAGCAGACTCGCCGTGGCGAAGGTCGTGAAGCGCCGGCCGCCGAACACCGGCACGGCGAAGGCGTAGAAGATGCGCAGCGTGGCACCGGTGAGGCCCGGCAGCGCGGCCAGCCAGAACAGCTGGTTGGTCGAATAGCGAAAGCCCGCCGCCGGCAGATTGACCACGACCACCGACCACACCGTCCAGACGGCGACGGCCAGCGTCAGCGCCGCGATCGACAGCCGGAGGTTGCGCGCCGCGACGCGCCGACCGTCGCGCTCCCAGAACCCCCGGTCCTCGGGATTCCAGTGACGGATGAGCTGGGCGGCAAGCATGCGGGCGGCGGTCTGCGGCGGCGCGGGCGGCGACGCGCTTCAGGGGTTCTTCAGATACGCGTTGCGGCGCAGGTAGAACCACCAGTTGAGCACCAGGCAGACGGCGTAGAAGACGGCGAAGCCGTACATCGCCGCCTCGGGCGTGCCGGCCTTGATCTGGTTGCCGATCACGATCGGCGCGACGAAGGCGCCGTAGGCGGCCACCGCCGAGGTCCAGCCCAGCACCGGGCCGGCCTGCGTGCGGTCGAAGATGACGCCGATGGTGCGGAAGGTGCTGCCGTTGCCGATGCCGCTGGCGGCGAACAGCACCATGAACAGGCCGAGGAACAGCGGGAAGTACTGCTCGGGCGTGGCCGACGCGTAGGCCAGCTTCATGACGTAGCCCACCGCCACCGAGGCCGCCACCATCACCACCGAGATCACCTGGGTGACGATGGAGCCGCCGACCTTGTCCGAGATCCAGCCGCCGATCGGCCGCACCGCGGCGCCGACGAAGGGGCCGATCCAGGCGTAGGCGAGGATCGGCAGCGCATTCGGGTTCGGCCTGGTGTGCTGCATGACGCCATTCGCGTCGGGCAGGTGCACGACGTCGAAGATCACCTTCATCGCCAGCGGCAGCGCCATCGAAAAGCCGATGAAGGAGCCGAAGGTGACGATGTACAGCGCCGTCATCGACCAGGTGTGCTTGTCCCTGAAGATCGCGAACTGCTTGGTGATCGCGTCCTTCATCGGCCCGAAGGCGGCGAGCCGCATGATGGTGAGCGCGGCCACGATGTCGAGCGGGATCGCCACCCACATGCTGATCAGGCCGACGCCGGTGGGCTTGGGCAGGTACAGGTACAGGCCGAGGATCGAGGGGATGAAGGCCAGCGTGTACAGCCAGGTGATCTTGGCGAACGCGGCGACGGGATGGCCGGCGTCGGGCGACACCGTCTTCAGGTTGTTCATGCCGAACCAGCACAGGATCGACAACGGCACGAGCGAGAGCACCCAGGCGAAGCCGGCGTTCTGGATCCAGGTCTGCGTGCCGGCGGGGATCTTGCCGAAGATCCAGCCGCTGTTCTTGATCAGCGTCTCGGGCGCGCCGCCGAGCGCGCCCAGCAGCGGCACCGTCATCACGAGCGGGATCACGATCTGCATCGTCGTCACGCCGAAGTTGCCGACGCCGGCGTTGATGCCCAGCGCCGTACCCTGCAGCCGCTTGGGAAAGAAGGTGTTGATGTTCGACATCGAGCTGGCGAAGTTGCCGCCGCCCACGCCGCACCACAGTGCCATCAGCTGGAAGGCCCACAGCGGCCAGTCCTTGTGCTGCAGCACGATGCCGGTGCCGATGGCGGGCGCCAGCAGCATCGCGGTGGTGAGGAAGATGGTGTTGCGCCCGCCGGCCAGGCGGATGAGGAACGAGGCCGGGATGCGCATCGTCGCGCCGGCGATGCCGGCGATCGCGGTCAGTGTGAACAGCTCGGCCTGGGTGAAGGGGAAACCCAGGTTGAGCATCTGCACCGTGATGATGCCCCACATGCCCCAGACCGCGAAGCCGCACAGCAGCGCCGGCACCGAGATCCACAGATTGCGGTAGGCGATGCGCTTGCCGGTCGATTCCCAGAAGGCCTCGTCCTCGGGGCGCCAGTCGGCGATGTCGGCGCCGTGCTGCAGCGCGGCTGCGCCGGTGATGGTGCTCATGGTTCTTGCTCCGGTATGGCGGTCTCAGCGCGCGAAACTGCGCGACAGCGGCGAGGGCGGCGCGTGCTCGCCCATGACCTCGGTCTTGCGCACCTCGGTCCAGTACATCCAGATCAGCGACACCCAGACCACGCCGTACATCAGCATGAAGGCGCTCGAGCGGATGCCGGTGAGGTCCATCAGCGCGCCGAACATGATCGGCAGGATGAAGCCGCCCAGGCCGCCGGCCAGGCCGACGATGCCGCTGATGGCGCCGATATTCTTCGGGTACTGGTCGCTGATGTACTTGAAGACGCTCGCCTTGCCGAAGGCCCAGGCGACGCCGAGCGCCGCCATCAGCGCGGTGAAGGTGTAGACGTTGAGGCCGACGTGAATCGTCAGCGGCCCGTTGACGGTGACGATCGTCATGTCGGTCTGCGGATACGACAGCAGGAACAGGCAGATCCAGCTCACCCACATCACCCACCAGGTGACCTGGTGCGCGCCGAAGCGGTCGGACAGCACGCCGCCGATGGCGCGCAGCACGCCGCCGGGCAGCGAGAAGCAGGCCGCGAGCAGCGCCGCGATGCGGATGTCGAGGCCGTACTCGCCGACGTAGTACTGCACCATCCACAGGCTGAGCGCGACGTAGCCGCCGAACACGATGCTGTAGTACTGGCAGTACTTGAGCACCACCGGGTCCTTGAGCGCCGCGAGCTGGTCGGAGAACTTCGTGTTCGCCGGCACCAGATGCGCCGGATCGTGGTGGCTGAACAGCCAGAACAGGATCACCGTGCCGGCCATGATGGCGGCGTAGACCTGCGGCACCATCGTCCAGCCGAAGGCGACGACGAGCGCCGGGGCGACGAACTTGTTGACCGCGGCGCCCGAGTTGCCGGCGCCGTACACGCCCATCGCCATGCCCTGGCGCTGGCGCGGGAACCAGCGCGCCACGTAGGGCGTGCCGACCGAGAACGAGCCGCCGGCCAGGCCGACGAACAGGCCGATCGCGAGGAAATGCCAGTACTGGGTGGCGTAGGCCATGAGCCAGATCGCCGGCACCGTGACGGCCATCAGCACCGCCATCACGATGCGGCCGCCGTAGCGGTCGGTCCAGATGCCCAGCGGCACGCGGATCAGCGAGCCGGTGAGCACCGGCGTCGCCGTGAGCAGCCCGAACTCGGTGGCGTTGAGGTTGAGCGCCTTCTTGATCGGGATGCCGATGACGCCGAACATCATCCAGACCATGAAGCAGACGGTGAAGCCGAGCGTGCTGACGATCAGCACGCTCCAGGCCTGGCGCGAGTGCGCCTGCGCGTCGGCGGCGGCGGGGCGCGGGGCGGAAGACATCGGTTCTCCTTGTTCGCAGCTTCTTGCTCGCCCGCCATCGTGCGCAACGGCGGCCGCGCCGTACATCCTCCGCCGGCATGCGGCGCGCGCGCCGAACGGACGATGGCGGCCCGCGCGACCTACTACCAAAGAACGATGGCCGCCGGCGCCCGGCGCGTCCGGCGCCGTGCCGCCGTGCCGCCGTGCCGTGCCGACGCGCCGCGGGGCCTTGCTACACTGCGCCGCCCATGCACGCCTCCCGCCTGCGCCGCGTCACCTGGCTCGCGATCTTCGCGATGCTGGCGCTGGCCCTCGTGCCCGGCGTGTCGCACGCGCTGGCGCAACTGCGCGGCCAGTCGGCCTGGACCGAGGTCTGCACCACGCAGGGGGCGCGGCTGGTCGTGCTCGATGCCGACGCCGACCGCGCGGCACAGGCGCCGGGCACGGCCGCGGCGGCCTACCTCGAGCATTGCCCCTACTGCGCGGCCTCCTTCGGCGGCCTCGGCTTGCCGCCGGCGCCGCTTGCGCTGCCGCCGGCGGCCGCTGCGGACGCCGGGGTGCCGGCGCTGTTCCTGCACGCGCCGCACACGCTGCACGCCTGGCGCAGCGCACAGCCGCGCGCCCCGCCCTCGTTCTCCTGAGCGCCCCCAGGGCCGGGCTGCGCCCAGCCCGCCCCCCGTGGGGGTCAAGCCGGCAGAGCCACATTTGCTTGAGACGCGCTGACCGCCGCTCGTGCGTCGCGCCAGGCCGCGACGCATGACCTCGCCATGCACCGCCGGCGCCGCGCCGCCCGCCCGGCGCCAGGAGAACACCCTTGCAGAAGAACCGCGCGCGCCGACGGCGCGCCCTCGCCCCGCTGATCGCGGCCGTGCCGGCCGCACTGCTCGCCGCTTCGTCCACCCCTTCGTTCGCCGCCACGCCGGCCGCCACGGCGGGGGCGGCGCAGACCGTGGTCGTCACGGCGGCGGCGGCGGCCGCCGCCGGCCCGCTCGACGCGCCCACCCGCGGCGTCTCGCGCCTGGGTGCGAGCGTGCGCGAGACGCCGGCCAGCGTCACCGTCGTCGACCGCGCCGACATCGAGGCGATGGGTGCGCTCGACACGCAGTCGGTGCTGGCCGCCATCCCCGGCCTCAGCTGGTCGAGCCAGCCCGGCGCCCCGGGCTCGGTGTTCTATCGCGGCTTCGGCGCCGCGAGCGTGGCGCAGCTGTACAACGGCATCTCGGTGCAGTACGACGCCATCTCGGCGCGGCCGGTGGACAGCTGGATCGTCGAGCGCGTGGAGGCGATCGGCGGGCCGTCGAGCTTCCTCAACGGCGCGGGCGCCGTCGGCGGCACGATCGACGTCATCACCAAGATCGCCGACTTGCAGGGCGATCTCACGCAGTGGCGTGCCGCGGCCGGCGACACCCGGCAGCTCGCGCTCGGGCTGCAGCGCGGCTTCGGCACCGGCAGCGGCGCGCCCGAGCATGTGCTGCGCGTCGAGCTCAACGCCACGCGCGGCACGCACTGGGCGATGGGCCGCGAGCGCGAGGCCTGGCAGGCCGCGTTGTCATGGCGGGCCGCGCTCGGACGCGCCCTCGTGCACACGCTGGCCGTCGAGCGCCAGCACGAGCGTGTGACGCAGCCCTACTGGGGCACGCCGCTCCTGCGCGACGCGGCCAACGCGGTGGTCGGCGCGATCCGCATCGACCCCGGCACGCGCGGCGTCAACTACAACGCCGTCGACGGCCGCTACCGGCAGGACGTGACCTGGGGCCGATCGATCCTGAGCTGGGCGATCTCGCCCGCGCTGCAGGCCACGCATACCTTCTACCTCTACGACGCGCTGCGCGACTACGAGAACGTCGAGGTCTACTCCTTCGTCAACGGCAACACGCAGGTCGAGCGCAGCGCGGCGCTGCGGCAGCGGCACGAGCAGCAGGTCTGGGGCAGCCGCGCCGAGCTGACGCTGCACACGCGCCTGGGCGCGCGGCGCTCCGACTTCGCCTTCGGCTGGGACTACGCCTACAACCGCCAGACGCGGTACCCGCTCAGCGTGGCCGGGCCCTTCGACCGCACCGACCCCTACCGCCCGACCGACACCTGCTTCTACCGCACGCCCGGCGTCACGCCCACGCTCACGCCCGACGCCACCAACCGCCTGCACATGGCGGCGCTGTTCGCCGAGAACCGCACCGTACTCGCGCCGGGCTGGGCGCTGACGAGCGCGCTGCGCGCCGACGTCATCGGCCTGTCGCGCCACTGGCTGCGCGCGCCCAGCGCGGCCAACCCGGAGTACTTCGACGCCCGCTATCGGCCGCTCACCGGGCGCCTGGGCCTGGTGGTCGACCTGGCGCCGGACTGGCAGGCCTATGCGCAGTACAGCACCGCGGCCGACCCGCCCGCGGGCATCCTGAGCACGGCCGGCTTCTCCGCGCTGCGCGACTTCGACCTCACGCGCGGCCGCCAGTGGGAGATCGGCAGCAAGGCGAGCTTCGACAACGGTCGCGGCGAGGCGACGCTGGCGCTGTACGACATCGTGCGCCGCAACCTCGCCACCACCGACCCGGCCGACCGCACGCGCACCCTGGCCGTCGGCCGCCAGAGCAGCCGCGGCGTCGAGCTCGCGGCGCGCTGGCGCCCGGCCAGCGCCTGGCAGCTCGGGCTGCAGCTGGCGTGGACCGACGCCAAGTACGACGACTTCACCGAGACCCTGGGCGCACAGACCGTCTCGCGTGCCGGCAAGCGTCCGCCCAACGTGCCCGAGCTCGTGGCCGGCCTGGCGCTGGCCTGGCAGCCCGTGGCCCGCGTCACGCTGTCGGCCCAGGGGCGCCACGTCGGCAGGCGCTACGGCAACAACGCCAACACGGTGTGGGCCGACGGATACACGCTGCTCGATCTCGGCGCGCGCTGGCAGTTCGCGCCCGGCTGGAGCCTGGGCGCGCGCGTGTACAACGCCGGCGACGAGAGCTACGCGGCCAGCGCGGGCGGCAACCTGGCCGTGCTGGGCGCACCGCGCACCGCGCAGCTCGCGCTGGACCGGCGCTTCTGACAGGCCCCGGCGTGAAGCGCTGGCTCTACCTCGCCCACCGCTGGCTGGGCATCGCGCTGGCGGTGCCGATGGCGGCCTGGTTCCTGTCGGGCATCGTCATGCTCTACGTGGGCTATCCCAAGCTCACCGACGCCGAACGCCGCGCCGCGCTGCCCGCGCTGGCCGACGCCGACTGCTGCGTTCCGCTGGCTGCGGCGCTCGCGGCCGCCGGCACGAGCGAAGCCGGCAGCGGCGCCTGGCGCCTGACCAGCGTGGCCGGCGCGCCGCGCTACGTGTTCGCGCTCGGTGCGCGGCGCGTCGCGGCGGTGGATGCGCGCAGCGGCGCGCTGCTGGGCGCCGTCGGCGCCGACGACGCAGTCGCCGCCGCGCGCCACTTCGCCGGCGGCGCTGCCGGCCGACACCTCGCTCTTGTCGACGAAGACGCCTGGACGCACTCGCGCGCGCTCGACGCGCACCGCCCACTGCACCTCGTGGCGGTGGACGACGAGGCCCGGCGCTGGCTGTACGTGAGCAGCCGCACCGGCGAAGTGGTGCGCGACGCCACGCTCGGCGAGCGCCGCTGGGGCTGGTTCGGCGCCTGGCTGCACTGGCTGTACATGTTCCGCGGCGGCGCGCTCGACGCCTGGTGGCACGACCTCGTGGTCTGGACCGCCATCGCCGGCGCCGCGACGGTGCTCGGCGGCCTCGTGGTCGGCGTCTGGCGCTGGCGCTGGCGCGGCCGCTACAAGAGCGGGCGGCGCACGCCGTACGCGGGCTTCGTGGCACGCTGGCATCACCGGCTCGGACTGGCCGGCGGCGTGCTCGCCTTCACCTGGGTGCTGAGCGGGCTGCTGTCGGTGAACCCGTGGCGGGTGTTCGACACGCGCGCGCCGAAGCCCGACCGCGCCGCCTACGCCGGCGGCCCGATGACGGCGGACGCCGCACCCGAGGCGCGCGCCGTGCTGCGTCGCCTGCGCGCGCAGGGCGTGGCGGCGCAGGAGCTCGAGTGGCGGCGCGTCGGCGGCCTCAGCCACGTCGCCGCGCTGGGCCGCGGCGGGCGCTGGTTCGTCATGCCCGACGGCCAGGTGGCCACCGCGCTGCCGCCAGCCGCATGGCGTGCCGCGGCGCCCAGGCTGCTGCCGCAGGCACGCATCGTCGCC
This sequence comes from Rubrivivax sp., assembly GCA_046348125.1. Lineage (GTDB taxonomy): Bacteria > Pseudomonadota > Gammaproteobacteria > Burkholderiales > Burkholderiaceae_C > Rubrivivax. Next base: position 622,465 of record JAXMEV010000001.1, on the reverse strand, counting down.
GCGGACCAACTCACGGCCTACGACCGCTACTACTACGCACGCGAACCGCACACCATGGGCGGCCAGCGCGATCGTCCGCTGCCGGTCTGGCGGCTGGCGTTCGACGACGCCGCCGGCACCTGGGTCACCATCGAGGCGGCGAGCGGCGAGATCGTCGCCGTCAGCGACCGCCGCCGCCGCGTCGAGCGCTGGCTGTTCGCCTTCCTGCACAGCTTCGACCTGCCGCAGCTGCTGGCCGCGCGCCCGGCCTGGGACGCATGGATGATCGGCTTCAGCCTGGCCGGGCTCGGCCTCGGCCTCACGGCCTTCGTCAGCGGCTGGCGGCGGCTGCGCCGCGCCCGCCCTTTCGCCCGCCCTTTCGCCCGCGGCACGCGCCGCGACAATTTCCCCACCCTGCACCAGGAGCCCATGTCATGAGACGCCCGCTTCGCACCGCCACCTTGCTCGCCGCCTTCGCCGCGCTGCCCGCCTGGGCCCAGACCAGCGTCCAGGACGCCTGGATCCGCGGCACCGTGGCGCAGCAGAAGGCCACCGGCATGTTCGCCCGCATCACCTCGGCGGCCGGCGGCAAGCTCGTCGCCGCCAGCTCGCCGGTGGCCGGCGTGGTGGAGATCCACGAGATGAAGATGGAAGGCAACACGATGAAGATGCGCGCCGTGCCGTCCGTGGAGCTGCCGGCCGGCAAGGCCGTCGAGCTCAGGCCCGGCGGCTACCACGTCATGCTGATGAGCCTCGAGCGGCAGCTCCAGCCCGGCGAGATGGTGCCGGTGACGCTGGTGGTCGAAGCCGGCGGCAAGCGCGAGAACGTCGAAGTGAAGGCGCTCGTGCGGCCGCTCGAAGGCGGCGCCCCGGCAGCCGGCGGCCACGGCGGCATGAAGCACTGAGGCGCCAGCCGCCGCTACGTGCGGCCGGGCTGCAGCCAGCGGCGCAGCTCGGCCTCGCCGGCCTGCGCAGCCACCGGCTCGGGCGCCGTTTCGCCACGCAGCCAGGCCGCCGCCAGCGCGCCCAGCGCAGGGCTGCTCTGGATGCCGTAGCCGCCGAGCGCGGCGGCCCAGAAGAAGGCGGGCAGCCCCGGCTCGAAGCCCAGCACCGGCTCACCGTCGGCAACGAACGAGCGCAGCCCGGCCCAGGTGCGCCGCGGGCGGCGGATCGTCATCGTCGTCGCCTGCTCGATGCGGTGGATGCCGAGCGCGACGTCGAGCTCCTCGGCCACGACGTCGTGCGCGTGCGTCGGGTCGGCGTTGGCCGGCGAGCCGAGCAGCAGCCCGGCGTCGGGCTTGAAGTACCAGCTCTCGTCGAGCGCGATGACGGCCGGCCAGTCGGCGCTGGCCACACCGGCGGGCGGGTCGAACAGGAACGCGCTGCGCCGGCGCGGCTCGACGCCCGCGCTGCGCGCACCGGCCAGGCCGGCCACTTCGTCGGCCCAGGCGCCGGCGGCATCGACCACGATGCTGGCCGCATAGCGGCGAGCGTCGGCGAGGCCGATGCGCCAGCGGCCGCCGTCGTGCACCAGCGTGCGCACGCGCGCCTCGGTGGCGACGACGGCGCCGTGCGCGCGCGCACGGCGCAGGAAGCCTTGCAGCAGCGCATCGACGTCGATGTCGAAGGCCGCCGGGTCGCGCAGCGCCACCGCCGCCGCCTCGGGCCGCAGCACCGGCACCAGGGCGCGCGCGGCGTCGGCGTCGAGCAGCTCGGCAGCGCTGCCCTCGGCCCGCAGCGTGGCGCACAAGGCCTCGGCCTCGCCGCGCTGCGCCGCGCCGCCCACCAGCAGGCAGCCGCGCGGCCGCAGCAGCGGCACGGGCGCGAAGCCGGCCGGCGGCGTCTCGAAGAAGGCGCGGCTGGCACGCGTGAGCGCGCGCACCGCCGACGGCCCGTAGCTCGGGGCGAACAGTGCCGCCGAACGGCCGGTGCTGTGGCAGCCGGGCGCCGCCTCGGCCTCGAGCAGCAGCACGCGCGCGCGCGGCGCGGCGTGGCAGGCGATCGATGCGCCGACGATGCCGGCGCCGACGATGGCGATGTCGAAGACCTGGTCGCTCATGGCTGTGGGGCTCATGCGGATGCTCCGGATGATCGGCCGCGGGCGCCGCAGCCCGGTTCTGCGCGCAGGCCGATTCTCGCGCCGGTCTAGGAGCGTTCAGAGCGCCAGCCGCAGCGTCAGCCGCAGCGCGCGCGGCTCGGCCGGATGCAGGTGGCGGTCGGCCACCGCAGCCGCCTCGCCCGGCAGGCGGCTGGTGTAGAAGTACTCGATGTCGCTCACCTTGCGGTCGAGCAGGTTGAAGACGTCGAGCGTCAGCTCGGCGCGCGCGCCCAGCCTGCGCCCGACGCGCAGGTTGGTCGTCACCGAGCTGCGCGAGCGCACGCTGTCGTCCTCGACCAGGGCGCCCGCGCCGAGACAGCGCCATTGCAGGCTCGCCGACCAGGGGCCGGGCGCGCGCAGCGTGAGCGCGACCGACGCCACCTTGTCGATCGCGTTCGGGATGCGGTTGCCGGCCGCGTCGTCGTCGGCGAAGCGCGCATGCGTCCACGCCAGGTCGGCGTCGACGAGCAGCCAGGGGCGCGGACTCCAGCGGTTGTTCCACTCCACGCCGCGGCGCCGGCTCGGGCGGTTGGGCTCGGTGGCGCCGGCGTCGCCGACGTAGACCAGCTCCGAGTCGAAGTCGAGCCGCCACAGCGCGAGCGAGCTCTGCAGACCGGGCAGCCATTCGCTGCGCGCACCCAGCTCGAAGCCGCGCGCGGCGACGAGGCCGGGCACCCTGGCCACGGCCTCGCCGCTCTTCGGGTCGACACGCGCCGTCGTGCCGCGCGCATCGTTGCTGTGGAAACCGCGCCCGGCGTTGACGAAGAGCTCGGTGCGGCGCCAGGGTCCGAAGACGAGCGCGAGCTTGGGCGAGACCAGGTGGTCGGCGGCACGGCCCGAGTTCGCGGCATCGGCGAGGCTGGCGACGGCGAAGCGCGCGCCGTCGGCGCGCAGGCCGAACACCGCGCGCAGCCAGGGCGCGAACGCGACGGCCGTCTGGACGTAGGCACCGGCCTGCGTCTGGCGCACCGCGTCGTCGCGCGTGGTGCCGAGCAGGCGGCGCGCCTCGGTGTCGAACAGCCCGACGCGGATGCGGTCGTGCCTCAGCTGCAGGCCGAACGCGCTGCGCGCCGGCCATCCGGCGAGCGTGTGCTCGAAGGCGTGGCTGGCGCTGGCGCCGACGACGCGGCGCTCGTCCTTCTGCGAGAACTGGTCGCCCGTGGCCGGGCGCTCGAGCGCGTAGGTGAAGTTCGACCACAGCTGCAGGCCGTAGTCGACGACATAGGCCGCGGCCTGCGTGCGGCTGCCGCCCTCCTGCCGGTGCCACTCGCCCGACAGGCTGCTGCGCCGCGTGCGCCCGCCGTCGCTGGCGTCGAGCGAATCGAAGCGGCCGAAGGGCCGGCCTTCGTAGGTGCCGGCCGCGATCAGGCGCTCGGGAATCTGGTCGGTGGCGCTCCAGTGCGCGCGGTAACCCATCAGGCTGGCGCTCCAGCCGCTGCCCGCGTCGCCGCCGGCCAGCGTGAGCAAGGCGTTGCTCTTGCGCAGGCGCTCGGGCACGACCCAGGGACCGTCGTTGTGCTGCAGCTCGAGTGCGGCGAGCAGCGACGTCCTGGCGCCGACGGCGGTGGAGGCGCCGGCCAGCGCACGCCGAAAGCCGCGCGCGCCGAGCGTGAACTCGGCCAAGGGCGCGGCCAGCGTGCGGCGGTAGGCGATGTCGGCCGCGCCGGCGGCGGCGAAGTCGCCGTGGTCGGCGAAGTACGGGCCCTTGCGGTACGCGATGCGCTCGACCAGCTCGGGGATCAGGAAATTGAGGTCGGCATAGCCCTGCCCGTGCGCGTGCGTGGGCATGTTCACCGGCAGGCCGTCGACGGTGGTGGCGAAGTCGGTGCCGTGGTCGAGGTTGAAGCCGCGCAGGAAATACTGGTTGGCCTTGCCGTCGCCCGAATGCTGCGTGACGATCATCCCGGGCACGAACTCGAGCACCTCGCCCGGGCGCAGCGCCGGGCGGCTGCGCAGCAGCTCGGCGCGGATCGCGCCCTGCGAGGCGGCGTCGCTCGAGCCGACGGCGTTGTCGTAGTGGCGGCCGGTGACTTCGATGGTGTCGGCGGCACGCGCGGGGGCCAAGGCGGCGGGCCCGCAAGCGACGAGCGCGAGCGCGGCAAGACGGGCAGCGCCGGCAGACAGGGCGCAGCGCTCCATCGGCGGCGCAGCAGCCCGGGCAGCGCGCCTATCGTGCGGTGCCACGACGATGCGGCCTACGCGGCAGGATCCGCGGCCGCCCCGGCCAGCGCCGGCCGCGCCACGCGGCAGGCCACGACATAGCTCAGCGCCACGAGCGCGATCACGCCGACGCCGACGGCGAGCTCCTTGCCGTCGCTCCACTGCTCGAAGCGCGCCGACACGAGGCGCGCCGTGCCGAGCGCGGCCACCAGCAGGCTGACGCCGGCCACCGCCATCGTCATGACGCGCGAGGCGAGCACGGCCAGGCGGTCGGTGCGCTCGATCAGGCGGCTGATCCACCAGCCGTTGGCGCCGTCGGCAGCGAGCATGCCGAGCACGAACAGCAGCCCGAGCGTGGCGGCGTGCTCGAGGCCGCCGAAGCGCACCGCCATCACCGCGAACAGCGCCGACTGGCTGAGCGTGTCGAACGACAGCGCAAAGAGCGCGCCCACGCCCATCACCGCCAGCGGGCCGCTCCTGGGGCCGACGCCGCCGAGCAGGCGCTCGACGAGCCGGCCGCGCAGGCCCACCAGCGGCACCACGGTGTCGGGCGCGGCGCGCAGCACGGCCTCGAGGTTGACGACGCCGATGAGGGCGAGAAAGCCGATCGAGACCACCGCACCGACGGTCTCGAACCAGGCCGGCGGCATCCACTGCGAGCCCAGCACGCCGGCGCCGAGCGCGATCGCCATCACCACGCTGCCGTGGCCGAGCGAGAACAGCGCGCCGCTGTAGCGCGCGTGCGCGCGGCGCTGGCGCGCACCCACCCGCGTCAGGCCGTCGATGGCCGCCAGGTGGTCGGCGTCCAGCCCGTGGCGCAGGCCCAGCAGCAGCACCAGCGCGCACAGCGCGCCCCAGTCGGCAGGAAGATCGTGCATGACGGCGCTCCGCGCAGGCGACGCGCGAGTATGAGGTTCGACGAACTCTTCATACAAGAGCCGCGGCGCACCGCGCCCGCGCGATCTGCCCTGCCCTTGCGCAGGATCAATCGCCCGATCGGGCACGCTGCGGCGCGGTCCGCAGGGCGCAGCGCGGGCACCGCGGCCCGCTGCGCGCGGCCGGCGGCCGGCCGCCGCGATCAGCGCCGCCGCCGGCGCGCCGGCGCGGCCGCGGTGGCCGGCTCGAGGTGCTCGTGCCCGTGCGCATGCCGTGCAGCCATCGGCACCAGGTGCAGCTGGCCGTGGCTGACGCCGGGCTGCGCGATCACCGACTGCGCGAAGGCGCGCACCTGCTCGGTGCGGCCGCGCAGGATCACGGTCTCGATGCAGTGGTCGTGGTCGAGGTGGGCATGCGTGGTCGCCACCGTCAGCTCGTGGTGCTCGTGCTGCAGGTCCGTCAGGCGCATGGCCAGCTGGCGCTGGTGGTGGTTGTAGACGTAGCTGAGCGTGGCCACGCAGGGCGCGTCGGGGCGCTCGCGCAGGCGCGCCGCACCCAGGTCCTGGCGCAGCAGGTCGCGGAAGGCCTCGGAGCGGTTGCCGTAGCCGCGCGCGCGCACCAGCGCCTCGAAGGCCTCGGCCAGATCGTCATCGAGCGACATCGTCAGGCGTTGCATCGTCCGGCGTCGGCGGCGGATCGGTCGGTCGGCCGGTCCGGGTCAGCGAATGAGGAACGCCAGCATGCGCTCGGCCAGCTTGCCGTAGGGCGGGTACAGCAGCCTGGTGCCGGCCCAGCGCGCCTGGTGGAAGATCGGGCGCAGCTTGGAGAAGGTCTGGAAGCCTTCGTAGCCGTGGTAGTGGCCCATGCCCGATTCGCCGATGCCGCCGAAGGGCAGGTCGTGCTGGCCGACGTGGAACAGCGCGTCGTTGATCGACACGCCGCCCGACATCACACGCTCGAGCAGGCGCTCGATGCGCCGGCCGTCGTGGCTGAAGGGGTACAGCGCGAGCGGCCGCGCGCCGGCGTTGATGCGCTCGATGACCTCGTCGAGCGTGTCGTAGGCGACGACGGGCAGGATGGGGCCGAAGATCTCGCGCTGCATCAGCGCGCAGTCGGGCGGCGCGTCAAGCACCAGGTGCGGCGAGATCTTGCGCGTGGCCGCGTCCCAGGCCGGGCCGGCGAGCAGGTTGATCAGCTGGGCGCCGCGCGCCTGCGCATCTTCGAGCGCGGCCACCAGGCGCTCGAACGAGCGCCGGTCGACGATCGAGGTGTAGTCGTCGCAGTCCAGCCGCGGATAGCGGCGCGGCACGATGGCCTGCGCCTGCGCGGCAAAGGCCGGCACCTGCGCGCGCGGCACGTAGACATGATCGACCGTGGTGCAGATCTGGCCGGCATTGAGCAGCTTCACGTGGAGGATGCGCTCGGCCGCCGTCCTGAGCGGGAAGTCGTCGCACACGACGGCCGGCGCCTTGCCGCCGAGCTCCAGCGTCACCGGGCACAGGTTGTCGGCCGCGGCGGCCATCACCAGCCGGCCGGTGGCGCCCGAGCCGGTGAACAGCATGTGGTCCAAGGGCAGCCGGCTGAATTCGATGCCGACGCCGCCCGTCTCGTCGAAGAACTGCAGCTTCTCGGGCGGAAAGTACGCCGGCATGCGCTCGATGAGCAGGCGCGCCAGGTGGCGCGAGTTCTCGCTCATCTTCACCAGCGCGCGGTTGCCGGCGGCGAAGATGGCGGTGAGCGGCACGATGCTCAGGTTGAGCGGGAAGTTCCACGGCACGATCACGCCCACCACCCCCAGCGGCTGCGGCACGACGCGGTTGCGCGCCAGGCCGAACACCATGCGGTCGACCTTGCGGCGCTGGGGCCTCATCCACTCGGCCAGGTGGCTCAGCGCGTCGTCGACGCCGTCGACCGCGGGCAGGATCTCGGCCAGCAGCGTCTCGTGGCGCGAGCGATGGCCGTAGTCGGCACTGATGGCCGCGCAGAGGGCGTCGGTGTTCTCGCGCACGAAGCGCCGCAGCGTGCGCAGGTCGGCCTTGCGCTCCTTCAGCGTGGGCACCGGGTGCGCGCGGTAGGCACGCCGCTGCAGCGCCAGCGCGTCGCGCAAGGTCATGGCGATGTCTTCGGTGCTGCGGTCCATGGCTTCCTCGCTTCCACCGCAGATTGCGGCCGCTGCGCGCAAACTCCTCGCGCAAGACGCTGCGGCAGGCGCTGCGGCAGGCGTTGCGATTGTGCGGCCGCGCGCACGCGCCCGCTGGAGCTTGCTCCCGAAGCGCGCGCCCTGGCGCCGGCGGGGCAGGCCGGCGCCGGCTCAACGCGCGCTCGCATGCCCCCGGTGCACGGCCAGATGACGCGGCGTCCAGGCCTGCGGCTTGCGCGCCACGAAGTGGTGGCGCGCGACGTGGTAGCTGGGGTCGAAGCCGTAGAAGTTGCGCTGCATGCGCTCGAGTTCCTCGGCGCGGTACTGCGCCAGCGGCTTGGCGGCCTCGTCGGCGGCGCGCCGCGCGGCCTTGGCGGCGATGCGCGCGCCGAGCTCCGGCGAGGCCGCCAGCGCCAGCGCCGCCGCGCGCGCCGCGGATTCGAAGGCCGCCGCATCGTCGGCCAGGCAGCGGTCGACCAGCCCGAGCGCGCAGGCCTCGCGCACGCCGATCGGCAGCCGCCCCTGCATGATGCGGCGGCAGGCGCCGTCGCCGGCCGCTCCGCCCACGCGCCGCGGCAGCAGGTAGGTCCAGTACTCGCTGCCGTACAGGTTGCCCATGTTCTTGTAGTGCGGGTTGAGCACGACGCCGGCGTGCGCCCACAGCTCGTCGGCCGCGAGCGCGAGAAAGCAGCCGCCGGCGCCGGCGTTGCCGCGCAGCGCGGCCACCACCAGGCGGTCGGTGAGCCCGATCAGCGCCAGCGCCACGTCGTCGATGGCGTTGATGTTGCGCCACGAGGCGTCGGCGGCGCTGTCGTCTTCGGCGTCGGCGGCGGCCTCGATGTCGTGCAGGTGGATGCCGTTGCCGAAGAAGCCCGCGCCGCCGGCCAGCACCAGCAGCCGGGTCGGGCGTGCGCGCACCTCGTCGAGCGCGGCGCGCAGGCGCTCGCATTGGCGCGTGCTCATCGCGCCGTTGTGGAAGTCGAACTCGAGCCAGCCCACGCGCGCGCCGGCGGGCCCGAGCTCGCGGTAGCGCAGCTCGTCCCACTCGCCCGCGGCACGCTCGAGCGGCACCGCGAGCTCGGGCAGCGCCGCCGCCTCGGCGGCGAAGGCGCGCGTCGCGGCCAGCTTCAGCTCGGGGCGCGCCGGCGCGGCGGCGCCGGTGCGCACATGGCCGACCCAGAGCGCGGCGTCGCGCGTGCGCACCAGCAGCGCCGGGCCGCGGCGCGCGAGCAGCGCGCCCGGCGCGGCCTGCGGCGCGGCCGCCAGCGCCGCGGCCAGCGCGGCCGCGCTCGCGCCGTGCGCGTCGTACAGGCGGCAGGCGCGGCCGGCCAGCTGCGCCTGCACGCCCGGCGCGCCGTCGGCCGAGCGGATGCGGCGCAGCACGGCTTCGGTGTCGTCGCGCGCCCAGTCGACGGCGCGCTCGGCCGCCGGCACCAGCGGCCGCCAGCGGCCGCGCCGCGCGGGCAGTGCGGGCGCCGGCGTCGGCGCGCTGCAGCCGGGCCGCCAGCGCGCGAGCGCGTCGCGCACCGCACGCACGGCGGCGTCGACGACTTCGCGCCGGTACAGATCGCCCTTGCCGGCCTCGCGCATGGCGAAGCCCGACCAGGCCCAGACCGGGCCGGCGTCGAGTTCGCCCGTCGCCTGCAGCACGGTGACGCCCCAGTCGCGCTCGCCGTCGAGGATGGCGTGGTCGAGCGCCGAAGGCCCGCCGTCGCCCGGCGGCCCCGGGTGCACGACCAGACACAGATGCCGGCTCCACACGCTCTCGGGGATGCGCCGCTTCATGAAGGGCGCGAGCACGAGGTCGGGCTGCGCCAGCGCCACCGCCTCCTCGGTGACGGCGTCGGCGATGTCGAACTCCACCGTCACCTCGTGGCCCCATTCGCGCAGCTCGACGTGCAGCCGCTGCGCGAGGCTGTTGAACAGGTGCGTGAGCAGCAGGATCTTCACGCCTGCCGCGCCGCGGCCATGGGCCGTGCCGGAGGGCGGCGTGCTCGCCGCGCGCCCGCGTCGCAGCGGCAGCCGAGGATCGCAAGGCGCCCGACGACTTGTGCTCCCCGCGCGCCCGCGTCGCAGCCAGGCAGCCGCCGCGGAAGCGGCTGCGCCGGGCCGCTGGCGGCGCCCCCCTGGGGGGGAGGCGCCGCAGGCGCTTCGGGGGGGATCAACATATCCGCGGCAGCTGCTCGCCGCTCAGCCAGTCGACCACGCGCTGGCCGCCGAAGCGCGTGTCCATCTGCACGAAGCGGTGCGGGTCGGCCACCACCTCGCCGATGCACGCGGCGTCGGCGCCGAGCGGGTGCGCGCGCATCGCGGCCAGCACGGCGTCGGCGGCCTCGGGCGCCACTGCGGCGACCAGCTTGCCTTCGTTGGCGACGTAGAGCGGATCGAGCCCGAGCAGCTCGCAGGCGGCGTCGACCTGCGGCTTGACCGGAATCGCCGCCTCCTCGAGGCGCATGCCGACGCCGCTCTGGCGCGCGATTTCGTTGAGCGTGGTCGCCAGGCCGCCGCGCGTGGGGTCGCGCAGCACATGCACCGCGCCCAACGGCGCCGCGGCCAGCATCGCCGCCACCAGGCCGTGCAGCGCGGCGCTGTCGCTCTCGATCGTGGTCTCGAACTCGAGCGACTCGCGCCTGGACAGCACCGCCACGCCGTGGTCGCCGATGGTGCCCGAGAGCAGCAGCCGGTCGCCCGGCCGCGCATTGGCGCCGCCCACGCCGCCGGCGCGCGCCAGCGCCGCGCTCACCACGCCGACGCCGGTGGTGGCGATGAAGACGCCGTCGCCCTTGCCCTGCTCGACGACTTTGGTGTCGCCGGTGACCACCGGCACGCCGGCCGCGCGCGAGGCCGCGGCCATCGACGCGACGACGCGCCGCAGATCGGCCAGCGCGTAGCCCTCCTCGATGATGAAGCTGGCGGCCAGATAGAGCGGCCGCGCCCCGAGCATGGCGACGTCGTTGACCGTGCCGTGCACCGCGAGCGAGCCGAGGTCGCCGCCGGGAAAGAAGATCGGCGTCACGACATGGCCGTCGCAGCTCATCACCAGGCGCCCGCCCTCCATCAGCTCGGGCACGGCGGCGAGCAGCGCGCCGTCGTCGCCCTGGCGCAGGAACTCGTTGTCGAAGGCCGGCGCGAACAGCTCCTCGATCAGCTGTGCCGCGGCGCGCCCGCCGGCGCCGTGGTTGAGGTCGACGCGGCCGTGCCGGAAGTCGATCGGGCGCAGGTAGTCCTTCTTCATGCCGACTCCGGGGCGGGTGCGGCCTGCGCGTCGTGGTTCGCGTCGCGGCCGGCATCGCGGCCGGCGTCGCGGAAACGCCCATAGCTGTAGTGCGCCGCGCAGGCGCCTTCGCTGCTGACCATGCACGAGCCCATCGGGTTCTCCGGCGTGCACACGGTGCCGAAGAGCTTGCAGTCGGCCGGCCGCCTGACGCCGCGCAGGATGGCGCCGCATTCGCATTGCTTGTGATCGGGCACCGGGCGATAGGCGAGGCGAAAGCGCCGCTCGGCGTCGAAGCGCGCCCAGGCCGGGCGGATCTTCAGCGCGCTGTACGGCACCTCGCCCAGGCCGCGCCACTCGAACGAAGAGCGCAGCTCGAACACCTCGGCCACCACCTTCTGCGCCGCCAGGTTGCCCGCGCGCGTGACGGCGCGGCTGAATTCGTTCTCCACCTCGGCGCGGCCCTCGTTGACCTGGCGCACCAGCATCAGGATGGCCTGCATCACGTCCAGCGGCTCGAAGCCGGCGATCACCACCGGCTTCGCGTACTCCTCGGCGAAATGCTCGTAGGGCGCGCTGCCGATCACGATGCTCACGTGCGCCGGGCCGACGAAGCCGTCGATCGGCAGCGTGCCGTAGGCGCGCACCTCGGCCGCCTCGAGGATGTGCGTGATGGCGCTGGGCGTCAGCACGTGGCAGCACAGGACGCTGAAGTTGGCCAGCTCCTGCCTGGCCGCCGCCCGGATCGCGAGCGCGGTCGGCGGCGTCGTCGTCTCGAAGCCGATGGCGAAGAAGACGACTTCGCGCGCCGGGTGGGCAGCGGCGATCTTCAGCGCGTCGGCGGCCGAGTAGACCATGCGGATGTCGCCGCCGCGCGCCTTGGCCTTCAGCAGCGACAGGCCCTGCGAGGCCGGCACGCGCATCGTGTCGCCGTAGGTGCAGACGATGGCGCCGCGCTCGAGCGCCAGATCGATCGCGAGGTCGATGCGGCCGATCGGCAGCACGCACACCGGGCAGCCGGGGCCGTGGATCATGCGCAGCGCCGGCGGCAGCAGCTCGGCGATGCCGTAGCGCGAGATGGCGTGCGTGTGGCCGCCGCAGAACTCCATGAAGCGGTACTGCCGGCCCGGCTGCACCTCGGCCGCGATGCGCGCCGCAATGCCGCGCGCCAGCGCGCCGTCGCGGAATTCGTCGACGTACTTCAAGACGAAAGCTCGCGCGCGGCCGCCTGCTCGCCGGCGGCCAGTTCGGCAAACAGCGCCAGCGTGCGCTCGGCCTCGTCGGCATCGAGCAGGCCGATGGCGTGGCCGACGTGCACGATGACGTAGTCGCCCACCTGCACCTCGGGCACGAGGGCGAGCGAGACGGTCTTGCGCACGCCGGCCAGGTCGACCACGGCCTCGTCTTCGCCGCGGCGCTCGACGACGCGGGCCGGGATGGCTAGACACATGCGGCACTCTCCTGCGTGGATGCGGACGACTCGGCCAGCCGCCGTTCGGCCACCCAGGCCTGGCCGAGCGCGAGGCCGGCGTCGCCGCAGCTCACGCTCTGCGGCAGCATGGCCTCGAGACCGCGGCGCGCGAGCAGCACGGTCAGGCGCTCGCTGAGCAGGCGGTTAAACAGGCAGCCGCCTGCGAGCGCCACCTGCCGGACGCCGGACGCCGCGGCGGCGTCCCCGGCGGCACGCGCCAGCGCTTCGGCCAGCACGAGGTGGAACAGCGCCGCGCCGCGGCCGGCGTCGTGGTGCGCGCCGAGCTCGACGAGGCGCGCGAACAGCGGCCGCAGGTCGATGCGGCCGGCGGCGTCGCGCGGCGCCAGCTCGTCGCAGCGCAGCGCGTCGTCGCAGCGCAGCGCGTCGTCGCAGCGCACGGCGTCGTTGCAGCGCACGGCGTCGTCGCGCCGTGTCGATCCGTCCGGCGGCGCCGGCGCCTGGCCTTGCAGCCAGCGCGTGGCCGCCTGCTCGAGCGCCTGCGCGGCCTCGGCTTCCTGCGTCTGGCGCAGGCCGAGGCCGAGCGCGGCGGCGGCGGCGTCGAACCAGCGCCCGGCGCTGGTGGTGGGCGGGCAGTGCAGGCCGCGCGCGAGCATCTGCGCCACGCCGCGCGCCAGCGGCGCGCCGACGCCGGGCCCGAAGCGCGGCGCGATCTCGTCGCCGCGGCCGAGCGCGTGCAGGGCAGCCGCGGCCATGCGCCAGGGCTCGCGTGCCGCGACGTCGCCGCCGGGCAGGGCCAGCGGCCACAGATGCGCCACGCGCTCGAAGCCGGCGCCCTCCAGGCGCAGCAGCTCGCCGCCCCAGGCCGTGCCGTCGCCGCCCAGCCCGACACCGTCGAGCGCCAGCCCGACCACCCGACCCGCCAGCGCGCGCTCGGCGGCGACGACGGCGACATGCGCCTGATGATGCTGCACGCCGAGCGCCGGCACGCCGAGCCGGGCGGCCAGCGCCAGCGCCAGCCGCGTGCTGTGGAAGTCGGGGTGCAGGTCGTGCGCGATGGCGTCGACGCGGCCGCCGGCTCGTTGCAGCAATTCCTCGGCCGAAGCCTCGAGGGCCGCGCAGGCCGCGGGCGTGCCGAGGTCGCCGTGCAGCGCCGACCAGTGCACGCGGCCGTCGTCGCGCCGCAGGCAGGCGGCGTTCTTCAGGTAGGCGCCGAGCGCGAGGACGGTTGCCATCGATTACGCCTGCCGGCTCGCCTCGACGCCCATGCGCGCCGCGGCGAGCGCCCCCTCGAGCTCCTCGATGCGCCGGCGCAGCGCGGCCTCGGTGGCGGCGGCCTCGGCGGCCACCGCGCCCGGCGTCGCCTTGGCCGGCACGGCGCCGTGGTGCGCCGTCTGGTGCGCCGCCTCGAGGATCCAGTCGAGCCAGGCGTCCATGCCCTGGCCGCTGCGCGCCGAGACCAGCAGCACCTCGATCGACGGATTCACGCGGCGCGCGTACGCGATGCAGCGCGCGACGTCGAAGTCGACATAGGGCAGCAGGTCGACCTTGTGCAGCACCATCAGGCGGGCGGCGGCGAACATGTCGGGGTACTTGATCGGCTTGTCCTCGCCTTCGGTCACCGACAGGATCACGACCTTGGCCGCTTCGCCCAGGTCCCACAGCGCCGGGCAGACGAGGTTGCCGACGTTCTCGATGAACAGCAGCGACGCCGGGTCGTGGTGGTGATGGCCCTGGCCGTGCTCGTGCGCCTGGCCCCGCGCATGCGCCTCGTCGTGCGCCCGGCCCTGCGTGCGGCCGTGGGCATGCGTGTGCGCATGGCCGTGGTCAAGCCCAGGGTCGTGGGGGCCATGCGCATGCCCGTGCTCGTGCGCGTGGCCATGCTCGTGCGCGTGTTCATGCGGATGCGCATGCCCGTGGCCATCGCCCGGCCCATGTTCGGGCCCGTGCAGCGGCAGGCGCGCGAAGGCCGCGGCCACCATCGGCGCGTCGAGGTGGCAGCCCTTGCCGGTGTTGACCTGGATCGCCGGGGCGCCGGTGGCGCGGATGCGGTCGGCGTCCTGGCTGGTCTGCTGGTCGCCCTCGATCACGGCCACGCCCGCCGCCGGCGCGCGCCGGCGCAGCGCTTCGATCGTCGCCACCAGCAGCGTCGTCTTGCCCGAGCCGGGGCTGGACACCAGGTTGAGCGCGGTCACGCCGTGCGCCAGGAAATGCGCGCGGTTGGCCGCCGCGTGGCGGTTGTTCTCGCCCAGCACGTCGGCCTCGAGCCGGATCGCGCGCTCGGCGCTCATCCCCGGCACCGAGACGCGCGCCGCGCCGGCCCCGAAATGCAGGTCGCCGGTGCCTGCGCTGACCGCCGGGCCCTCGCCGACGCCCGGGCTTGCCTCGGGGTTGCCGCAGCCGCAGACCACGCACATCTCGCTCTCCTTCGCTCGTCTTCAGGCATCGTGCACGATCAGCTCGCGCACTCTCAGGTCGGTGCCGCCGTTGGGCATCAGCTGGAAGCGGCCGCAGCGCGGGCAGGGGTCGACGCGCGAGGCGATCGGCACCGTGTCGCTGCAGGCCATGCACCAGGCGCTGCCGGGGGGCTCGTCGATGTCGATCGTCGCACCTTCGAGCACCGTGCCGGGCGCGATCGCCTCGAGCGCGAAGCGCAGCGCGCGCACTTCGACGCCGGCGAGCACCCCCGCTTCCAGCGCCAGACGCCGCACGCGCCCGAAGCGCTCGCGCGCCGCCGCCTCCTCGACGATGCGCAGGATACCGCCGGCCAGGCTCATCTCGTGCATGCGCGCGCCGCCACGTCGAATTCGATGCAGGGGTCGAGCGCCACCGCGGCCAGGCGCGCCTGCGTCTCGTCGAGCCGGTTCGCGCCCAGCGCCGCGCCCAGCGCGCCGTCGGGATGGAAGTTCCACTCGGTCGGCGCCAGCACGCGGTACGCCTCGGCGCGCGCCGCGTCGGGCTGGGGCGCACCGGGCTCGAGGCGCACCCAGTGCACGAGCAGGCCGCGCGACATCTCGCTCCAGGCGATGCCCTCGCCCGGCTGCACCTGCAGCGCACCGTAGCCCAGCCGGCCGCCGAGCGCGATGCGGGCGACGTCGGCCAGGCGCGCGCCCAGGCGCTCCCAGGGCGTGGCTACGGCCAGCGCGTGGCCGCGGCGCGTCCAGGGCCCGGTCTCGGCCGGCGCGCCCTGCCATGTCGGCCGCTCGGCGAAGTCGGGCTCGCCGGCCAGCGTCGCGGCCAGACTGCGCAGGCCGGCTTCGCCCGCGTCGAGCAAGTCGAGCCGGCGGCCAGGCAGCGCGATCGACTGCGCGCTCGCCGCGGCCGCCGCCAGCCAGCGCGCCACCGGGTGCGCGCGACCCTCGCTCCACTGCTGCAGCCAGCCGGCCGGGTCGGCCTGCCAGCGCTCGAGCCAGTGCGCCGCCGGCATGCCGAGCAGCCTGCGCTCGAGCCAGGACGCCAGACCCGCCTGCACGTCGTCGAGCGCCAGGTCGCTCGGGCCCGGCCCCTGCGCGGGCAGCGCCAGCACGGGCGCGTCGCGCAACCAGCCGGCGTCGGGCGCGACGCCGCCGTACGGAGCGCGTGTCGGGACGTCGAGCGCCAGGCGCTGCAGATGCTCGCGTGCGGTGTACAGCGCGAGCATGCAGCCGTCGTGCGTGCGCGTGCGCGCGTCGTCGTGCGCGCCCAGCGCGGCGCGCACGGCACGGCGCGCGGTGGCGCGCTGCGCCGTGCCGCCGAGCGTGAAGACGGTGGCGATCAGATCGGGCAGCAGGCTGGCGCGCCGCCCGGCGGTGAGGCGGCGCATCAATGCGGCGCCGACCATCGGGCGCGCGCAGACGATGGCCGGCACCGCGCCGGGGCGCAGCGTCAGGCGGCCGACGAGCGCGTCGCCCGGCATCAGGCACCCCGCGCGCTGTCGGCGCCGCGGCCGAACAGCAGCGCGCGCCGCGCCGGCGCCGGCCCGGGCTCGGGCGGCGGCCGGCGCAGCTCGGCCAGCACCGCCTGCGCGGTGGCCACCGCCGCGGCCTGGTCGACGAAGGCCGACATCGGCGAGAACAGCGAGCAGATCTCGTAGGCGCCGAAGCCCTCGTCGTGCGCGCCGATGAAGTCGAGCCGCTCGCAGCCCACCACGCGCGCGCAGCTGCGCCCGGGCGGCGCGATCGGCGCGTCGGCCACGAGCGGCAGGCGCACGAGGTTCATGAACCAGGGTGTGAGCAGCACGCCCCAGGCGCAGCGGCCGTCGGCTTCGGGCTCGAAGCCCTCGGCGTGCACGGCCAGGCCCGGGTGCAGCAGCCCCAGGCCGGCCATGCGCGTGTGCGCCACGCGCTCGAACAGCGCACGCAGCGCCGCCACGCGCTCGGGCAGCGGCGCCACGCCGCCGCGCAGCGCCGCCGCGTCCGCGGCGGCGGCGGGCGCGGGCGATGGCCCTGCATGCGCGTTCATCGCGGACTCGTCCGCAGCGCGCGCTTCAGCCGCAGGACCCGTTGCCGCCCGCGGCGACGACGGGAATGCCGACCGTCGGCGCGCGCTTGGCGGGCGCGGCCAGCACCTGCGCCACCTCCTGGCGGTAGACCTCCCAGTCCTTCATGCCGCCGAGCGCGGCCAGGTAATGGCCGTCGCGCAGGAAGACGAGCGAGGGCCAGCGCTGCACGCCGAAGCGCCGCGCCAGCGCCTCCTCGTGCTCGCGCAGCACGACGCCGACGGCGAAGCGCCCGCCGAATGCGGCCTGCAGCTCGGGCAGCACGACGGCCACGTCCAGCCCCTCGGCGAAGCGCACCGGGTCGCCGGCGAGAAAGAGCACCTGCTCGCCGCCTTGCGCCAGCCAGGCGTCGAGCGTGTCGGCGCCGACGGCGGCGGCGCCATGGTGCGTGAGCAGCCGCTCGACGAGCGGATGGAGCCTCATCGCGGATCTCCGTTGCCGCGCTGCGGCGCGTGCGGGCCGTTGAGCGCGGCCAGCTGTTCGGCCGTCATCGACGAGGGCAGCGTGAATCCGGGGTCGGCGGCAGCGGCCGCGCTGTCGCCCGCCAGGCCCGCCTCGAGCAAGTCGAGCGCGGCGTCGATCTCGGCCGCACGCCGCGCGTCGAGCGGCTCGCGCGCGGCCCCGCTGAACACGAGCAGCCAGTCGCCGCAGGCGCAGTCGCCGACGAGCCGCGTGTCGACCGTCTCGCTGCGCCCGCGGCCCTGCACCAGCGCCTGCCCGGCCCAGGCCTCGACGACACGCATGGGAAACCCGATGCACATGACATTCACCTCGCGGAGTCCGGCCTGCCCGCCAGGAAACGCGCGTCGCCGATGCGGCAGGCCTGGCCCGCGTCGGGCCTGCCGTCCTCGTAGGAGGCGAGCGCGAGCACCGGTGCGGTGAGGGCCTCGCCGGGCGCGGGCGGCGCGCTGCGCGCCAGCGGTGCCGCACCCCAGGCGGCGAGCCGCTCGACGGCCAGCGCGACGGCCTGCGCCAGCGCGGCCTTGGTGCGCGCGCGCAGGCTGCCGCCGTAGTCGTCGAGCACTTCGGGCTGGCAGCCGATCAGCAGCACCTCGCGCGGATAGCACTGCGTCAGTTGCGCCAGCAGCAGCACTTCCTGGAACCCGGTCTGGTGCAGGCTCATCTTCCTGGCGCCGAGAAAGCGCGGCACCTCGTCGTTCTCCACCAGGCGGATCGTGCCCGGCGCGAGACCGTAGTCGACCGCGTCGAGGATCAACAGGCGCGTCGCCTGCTGCACCAGCGGCAGCAGGTACAGGCCCTGCGTGCCGCCGTCGACGAGCTGCACCTGCGAAGCGAAGCTCCAGCCCGCCTGCAGCGCCTCGACGGCGCGCACGCCGAAGCCCTCGTCGGCCCAGAGCAGGTTGCCGATGCCGAGCACGACGATGCGCTCGCCATCGGCCGGCAGGCCCGTCTTGTAACCCCCGGGGTTACGTGTGGAATCGGGTTCGGGCATCGAAGGGGCTCGTTCGCTCGGGATTCAGGCGCGCGCCGCCGGCGGGATGATCGACGGGGGCAGGATGCGGCTCACGGAGATGGGTGCAACGCGCGCCGCCGACCGCCTTGCCGGCGGATGCATCGGGCGACGGCTGTGGGTGCTCCCGATCGTCGGCGCACGCGCGTCCCGGCGCCTTGATCGCAGTCAACCGGGCGACCCGCGCGCTGCCGAGCCGCAGCGCAGCGCGGCGCGACGCCGCGTAGCATGCGCGCAGCGCAGGGCTGCGGCGGCCACCGGGGCCGATGACGCAGCGGCCGGTGCCGCAAGTCGCCTTCGGGGAGAGCCAAGCCGATGAACGCGCCCGCCAAGGCTTTCGCCGGCGAGGTCGATCTGCAGGACAAGCAGGTCGGCTTCACCAAGCTGTCCGAGCAAGCCCGGGCCTGCGCCGCCGAGGGCGGCCCCAACTCCGGCGTCGTGCTCGGCGACCTGCGCGCGCGCGACAGGGCCCGGGCCACGGCGCGCGCGGGCCACGATGCGCCGGCGTGCTGATGCGCGCAACGCCCGCTTCCATCACCCAACCCAGCCGCCTGCCGATGCTCACCGACGCCACCCACGACCCGAACCTGCGCAGCTGGGTCGAAAGCGCCAACGCGCCGGGCTGCCCGACGCCGATCCAGAACCTGCCGTACGCGCGCTTTCGGCGTGCCGGCAGCGACGAGGCCTGGCGCATCGGCGTCGCGATCGGCGAGCAGATCCTCGACCTGGCGCTGGCGGCACGGCAGGCGCCCTGGGGCGCGGACGTGGACGCACTGCTCGCGCCGCTCGCGCAAGGCGACCTGGCCGGCTTCATGGCGCTCGGCCGCGCGGCCTGGAAGGCGATGCGTGCCGCCTTGTCCGAAGCGCTCGCCGAGGGCAGCGTGCAAGGCCCGTTCCTCGAGCTGTGCCTGCTGCCGCAGGCCGAGGCCGAATTCACTTTGCCCTGCGCGGTGGGCGACTACACCGACTTCTACGCCGGCATCCACCACGCGCGCGCCGCCGGCAGCCTGTTCCGGCCCGACCAGCCGCTGCTGCCCAACTACCAGTGGCTGCCGATCGGCTACCACGGCCGCGCATCGACGGTCGTCGTCGAAGGCGGCACCATCGTGCGCCCGAGCGGACAGACGCGCAGCGAGAGCGCCGGGCCGCCGCGCTTCGGACCGACGCGCCGCCTCGACTACGAGCTCGAGCTCGGCCTGTGGATCGGCGCGTCGAACCCGCTCGGGCAGCCGGTCACGATCGACACGGCCGAGGACCGCCTGTTCGGCATCACGCTGCTCAACGACTGGTCGGCGCGCGACATCCAGGCCTGGGAATACCAGCCGCTCGGGCCGTTCCTCGCCAAGAGCTTCGCGACCTCGGTGTCGCCCTGGGTCGTCACTTTCGAGGCGCTCGCGCCGTACCGCCGGCCCTTCGTGCGTCCGGCCGGCGACCCGCAGCCGCTGCCCTATCTCGACAGCGCCTTCAATCGCACCCATGGCGCGCTCGACATCCGGCTCGAGGCCTGGCTGCAGACGGCGCGCATGCGCGCGGCTGGCATCGGGCCGGTGCGGTTGTCGCAGAGCAACGCGCTCGACGCGTACTGGACGGCGGCGCAGCTCGTCACGCACCACACGAGCAACGGCTGCCGTCTCGCGATCGGCGACCTGTTCGGCACCGGCACGCTGTCGGGGCCCGACGCCGGGCAAGGCGGCTGCCTGCTCGAGCTCACGCGCGGCGGGCGCGTGCCGATCGCGCTGCCCGGCGGCGAGCAGCGCGCCTTCCTGGAAGACGGCGACACCGTGGTGCTGTGCGCCTGGTGCGAAGGGCCGGGCGCCACGCGCATCGGGCTCGGCAACGTCGGCGGCACGGTCGCGACAGCGGTCTGAGCGCGAAGCCACGCCCGCCCCGCCGCGCGCTCTTGCCGTTGCCCACTCTTGCCGCTGCGCACTTCTGTCGCCGCGTACCTTTGCCGCCGCGCCCCTGCCGCCTCGAAAGCGCTGCAGCCGCGCTGACCGAAAGACGCGGATTTGATCGCGACCGACCGGCCAATTCGCCGGCTCGATGCCGGCTCTGGCCGGGAAGAATCGGCGCATCGTGGCAGACGAGCGTCCCCAGGATCTGGCTGCACGCGTGGTGGCCTGGCACAACCGCCACCCGCTGGCCGAGCGCATCACGCTGCAGCAGGTGCACGCGATGGGCTGGGTCGCGCTGCCCTTCCGCGCGCCGGGCGCTGCGACCGAAGCCGCTGCGACCGAAGCGGGCGCAGGCGAAACCGGTGCCGTCGGGGCGAGTCCCTCCGAGGCCCATGCCGTCGAGGCCGGCACGCCCAAAGCGCGCGCGGCCGCGCCGCGTCGCGGCTGGAAGGCCGCGTTCACCGAGGACTTCGTCGCGCCGCTCGCGCCCGCACGCATCGCGCGTTTCGCCGCACGCCATGGCGTCGAGGCGGCCCCGCAGGACGGGCTGCCGGTGCGCGAAGTGCAGATCGCGCTGCCGCTCACCCGCGATGGCGTGGCGGCGACGCTGTGGCTCGAGACCGCAGCGATCGAGCGCGGCTCGCGCCGCGTTCGCGTACTGCTGGCGCCCGGGGACGCACCGCGCGCCATCGGGCCGCGCGTGTGGAGCAGGCCGCGCAGCAGTGTCGCCGCTGCGGTGTCGACGCTCGCGTTGGCGGCGGCGGTCGGGCTCGCGACGCGCAGCGTCCCTGCCCCGCTCCACGCACGAGCAACCGTTGTGGCCCAGCCGCGCAGCGCGGCACCGGTGCGGCCGTTGGATCCTCCGGCGACAGTCGCCACTGCGGCAACCGCTGCGGCCGTAAGCGCGTCTGCAGCAGCGGCGTCTGCAGTAACGGCGACGGCGGTGACGGCGGCCAGCGCATCGCGGGCTGCGACGGGAGCAGCCGGGAAGCCGCAGACGGCGATCGCCTCTGCGGCCTTGCCCGCACATCCCGGTTCCGATGCCGTCATCGCCGCCGTGGGGACGAGCACGCCGCGCGACACGCCCGCCGCGTTCGCCGCACCGGCACCGTTCGCCGCCCGCTCCGAGGTGCGGCCGGCGCCGCCGCCCACGACCTTGCCACCGCCTCGCTCGACGCAGCGCCGGCCCCCCGACTACGGCGTGCGCCCGCGCCTTGCCCCGGCGCTGGACGAAGCCGCCAAGGCGCAGGCCCGGGCCCTGGTGGCAGCGGCACGCGAAGCGCGCGGCGCAAGGACGACGACGCAGGCCGCCGCGCGCGGCGCGGCGCCGGCAGCGACGACGCCGTCCGCGCCGTCGGCCTGGGCGCTGTCCACGCGCAGCCTGCGCACGCGCTTCGAGTCCGAGCAGATGCTGGTGGCAATGCGCGACGTGGCCGCGCGCGACGAACAGGCCGCCGCGCTGCGCTTCGAAGTACTGCCCGTCGGCAGCGACTGGCGCGCGGTCAGCTGGCCCTACGCCGAGCGTCGCGACGCCGAACGCATGCGCGTCGCGCTGCAGTCGCGCGGGCTGCGCGTCGAAGTCGTGCCGTTCTGAGCCAGCCCAGGTCGGGGCTGCGCGGGGCGCGACCCGCAGCGAAGCGCTGCGTCGCCACGAACTGGCTCGACGGCCCTGGCTTGCATGCTGCGCGACGCGCGCGGTCGCGGCGGCCCGGCGGACTCACGACGCCGGCCGCGCCGCGTCGGGCGCACCGCCTTCGCCCAGCATCGCCGCCAGGTGTCGCTGGCCGTGCTCGAGCACGAAGTAGCGGAACGCTTCCGCGGGCGGCGACAGCATCTTGCCGAGGTTGTTGACGACATGCCAGCGGCGCATCACCGGCAGGCCCTCGACCTCGGGCGTGGCTATGGCGCCGTGGCGCAGCTCGAAGGCGATGGTGTGCAGCGACAGCAGGCTCACGCCCATGCCGGCCATCACGGCCTGCTTGATGGTCTCGTTGCTCGACATCTCCATCACCACGCGCAGGTGCACCCGGTGCGCGGCGGCGAACTCCTCGGCTGCGGCGCGCGTGCCCGAGCCGCTCTCGCGCATGATGAAGCCCTCGCCGGCCAGCGCCGCCGCCGGCACCTGCTCCATGCGCGCGAAGGCATGCTGCGTCGAGGTGACGAGCACATGCGGGTGCAGCGCGAAGGGCTCGGCGCGCGTCGCCCATTCCCTGGGCGGGCGGCCCATGATCGCCAGGTCGGCCTCGCCGCGCTGCATCATCGCCACCAGCTGCTCGCGGTTGCCGAGCTTCATGCCGAGCTCGACGCCCGGATGCTCGTCGCGAAAGCGCGCCATCAGGCTGGGCAGGAAGTACTTGGCCGAGCTCACCAGCCCCACCGTCACCTCGCCGCCGGCCAGGCCCTTGAAGCGCGCCAGCGCATCCTCGGCATCCTTGAGCGTGGCCAGCACGCGGCGCGTGTAGGCGAGCAGGTATTCGCCCGCGGTCGTGAGCGAGACGCTGCGCCCGCCGCGGTCGAATAGGGGCAAGCCGACCTCGCTCTCGAGCTCCTTGATCTGCATCGACACCGCCGGCGGCGTGAGGTGCAGTTCCTCGGCGGCGCGCGCGAAGCTCAGGTGCCGCGCGACCGCGGCAAACACGCGGAACTGGCGCAGCGTGGCGTTCTTCATTCAGCGGAGCTTAACTCACGGATCAGAACATCTGACTTCCCCTGAATCATCGCATTGCCTAGAGTGGCACCGAACCGCCAACGCCGCGAGGAGCACAGTGATGAACAACCCGGTCGATCAGGGGCTGGCCGGCACGGCCGAGATCAAGGACCAGAAGCAGCGCTACAGCGCCGGCGTCCTGAAATACCGCCAGATGGGCTACTGGAACGCCGACTACCAGCCCAAGGACACGGACACGATCTGCCTGTTCCGCATCACGCCGCAGGAAGGCGTCGATCCGATCGAGGCCGCCGCCGCGGTGGCCGGCGAGTCGAGCACCGCCACCTGGACCGTGGTCTGGACCGACCGCCTGACCGCCTGCGACAGCTACCGCGCCAAGGCCTACAAGGTCGAGCCGGTGCCGGGCCGGCCGGGCGAGTACTTCGCCTGGGTGGCCTACGACCTCATCCTGTTCGAGGAGGGCTCGATCGCCAACATGACGGCCAGCCTGATCGGCAACGTCTTCAGCTTCAAGCCGCTGAAGGCGGCGCGGCTGGAGGACATCCGCATCCCGGTGGCCTACGTGAAGACCTTCAAGGGGCCGCCCACCGGCCTCGTGGTCGAGCGCGAGCGGCTCGAGAAATACGGCCGGCCGCTGCTGGGCGCCACCACCAAGCCCAAGCTGGGCCTGTCGGGCCGCAACTACGGCCGCGTGATCTACGAGGGCCTCAAGGGCGGCCTCGACTTCATGAAGGACGACGAGAACATCAACTCGCAGCCCTTCATGCACTGGCGCGACCGCTTCCTGTACGTGATGGACGGCGTCAACAAGGCCAGCGCCGCGACCGGCGAGGTGAAGGGCTCGTACCTCAACATCACCGCCGCGACGATGGAGGACATGTACGAACGCGCCGAGTTCGCCAAGGAGCTCGGCTCGGTCGTGATCATGGTCGACTTGGTGATCGGCTGGACCGCGATCCAGAGCATGGCCAACTGGTGCCGCAAGCACGACATGATCATGCACATGCACCGTGCCGGCCACGGCACCTACACGCGGCAGAAGAACCACGGCGTCAGCTTCCGCGTGATCGCCAAGTGGCTGCGCCTGGCCGGCTGCGACCACCTGCACACCGGCACCGCGGTCGGCAAGCTCGAGGGCGACCCGCTCACCGTGCAGGGCTACTACAACGTCTGCCGCGACGGCTTCACGAAGCAAGACCTGCCGCGCGGTCTGTTCTTCGACATGGACTGGGCCGACACCAAGAAGGTGATGCCGGTGGCCTCGGGCGGCATCCACGCCGGGCAGATGCACCAGCTCATCGATCTCTTCGGCGACGACGTGATCCTGCAGTTCGGCGGCGGCACGATCGGCCACCCGGCCGGCATCCAGGCCGGCGCGGTGGCCAACCGCGTCGCCCTCGAAGCGATGGTCAAGGCGCGCAACGAAGGGCGCGACATCAAGGCCGAAGGCCCCGCGATCCTGCAACGCGCGGCCCGTTTCTGCACCCCGCTGGCGCAGGCGCTCGACACCTGGAAGGACGTGTCCTTCAACTACGCCAGCACCGACCAGTCCGACTACGCCGTCACGCCGGCCGTCTCTTGAGGAGCACCGCACCATGATGACCAACCCCACCGGCCGCCTGACACAGGGCCAGTTCAGCTTCCTGCCCGACCTCACGGACGACGAGATCCGCGCCCAGGTCGAGTACGGCCTCGGCAAGGGCTACGCCTGGAGCGTGGAGTACACCGACGACCCGCATCCGCGCAACACCTACTGGGAGATGTACGGCATGCCGATGTTCGACCTGCGCGACGCCGCCGGCGTGCTGCGCGAGATGGCCGAGTGCCGCAAGACCTTCGCGCAGCACTACATCCGGCTCGTCGCCTTCGACAGCACGCGCGGCGTCGAGTCGATCGCGATGAGCTTCATCGTCAACCGCCCGGCCAAGGAGCCCGGCTTCGGCCTCGCGCGCCAGGAGGCGGCGGGCCGCACGCTGCGCTACACGGTGGTGAGCTACGCCACCGACCGGCCCGAGGGCGAACGCTACTAGGCCCACCCGCGAAGCGCCTCCGGCGCCGCCCCTCGAGGAGGCGGTGCCCGCTGGCAAAAGACCGCTGCCGCACACGCCGATGAACGCCCCGACCTACGCCATCCCCGGCTCCGTGCCGGCGCCGCCCGCCGCGCCGGCGCCGGCGCCGGCGGGCGCGGACGCCCAAAGCGCGCCGCGCACCGTCGCCGACGTGCTGCGCGCCAGCCAGGTCGAGGCCGTGCTCGAAGAGCTCGAGCGCGATCTGGTGGGCCTGGCGCCGGTCAAGCAGCGCATCCGCGACATCGCCGCGCTGCTGGTGATCGACAAGCTGCGCGCCGCGCACGGCCTCGCCGCCGCCAGCCCCAGCCTGCACATGTGCTTCACCGGCAACCCCGGCACCGGCAAGACGACGGTGGCGCTGCGCATGGCCCAGATCCTGTACCGCCTGGGCTACGTGCGCAAAGGCCACCTGGTCGCGGTGACGCGCGACGACCTCGTCGGCCAGTACATCGGCCACACCGCGCCCAAGACCAAGGAAGTGCTGAACAAGGCCATGGGCGGCGTGCTCTTCATCGACGAGGCCTACTACCTGTACCGGCCCGAGAACGAGCGCGACTACGGCCAGGAGGCGATCGAGATCCTGCTGCAGGTGATGGAGAACCAGCGCGACGACCTGGTGGTGATCCTGGCCGGCTACAAGGACCGCATGGAGCGCTTCTTCCAGAGCAACCCGGGGATGAGCAGCCGCATCGCGCACCACATCGACTTCCCCGACTACACGCCGGCCGAGCTCGAGGCCATCGCCGGCAAGATGCTCGCCGCCATGGCCTACCGCTTCGCGCCCGAGGCCGAGCGCGCCTTCGCCGAATACCTCGCGCGGCGCATCGCGCAACCGCATTTCGCCAACGCGCGCAGCGTGCGCAACGCGCTCGACCGCGCGCGTCTGCGCCAGGCCTCGCGCCTGTTTGCCGAGCGCGAGCGCGTGCTCGACACCGAGGCGCTGACGACGATCGCCGAGAGCGACGTCCGCGCCAGCCGCGTGTTCGCGTCCTGAGAGTCGATCCCGATCCCCACGAAAGCCTGCCATGCCGCTCACCGGACGCTGGACCCTCACGCGCTACCTGATCGAGCAGCGGCGCCGCTACCCGCAGGCCAGCGGCGACCTCAACGCGCTGATCCTCGACGTGGCGCTGGCCTGCAAGGCGATCGCGCGCATCGTCGCCTTCGGCGCCGTCGCCGACGCGCCCGGCCTCGGCCTGCCCAACGGCACGCCGGCGGGCGGCGCTCTCAACGTGCAGGGCGAGGTGCAAAAGCCGCTGGACGTGATCTCCAACGAGATCTTCGTGCGCATGAACGAGTGGAACGGCCACCTCGCCGGCATGGCCAGCGAGGAGATGGACGCGCCGGCGCAGATCCCGCCCAGCTACCCGCGCGGCAAGTACCTGCTGGTGTTCGACCCGCTCGACGGCTCGTCGAACATCGACGTCAACGTCGCGGTGGGCAGCATCTTCAGCATCCTGCGCGCGCCCGACGACGCGGTGGCCAGCGGGCGCGACGCGGCCGAGGCCGATTTCCTGCAGCCCGGCGCGGCGCAGGTGGCCGCCGGCTACGCGATCTACGGGCCGACGACGATGCTCGTGCTCACGGTGGGCAACGGCGTCGCCGGCTTCACGCTGAACCCCAGCCTGGGCGAGTTCGTGCTCTCGCACCCCGAGATCCGCGTCGCCGCCGACACCACCGAGTTCGCCATCAACAGCAGCAACGCGCGCTTCTGGGAGCCGCCGGTCAAGCGCTACGTCGACGAGTGCCTGGCCGGCCGCGGCGGCGTGCGCGGCAAGGACTTCAACATGCGCTGGATCGCCAGCCTGGTGGCCGAGGCGCACCGCATCCTGATGCGCGGCGGCGTCTTCATGTACCCGCGCGACACCAAGGATCCGGCCAAGCCGGGCCGGCTGCGTCTGCTGTACGAGGCCAACCCGATCGGCTTCGTGATGGAGCAGGCCGGCGGCCGCGCCAGCACCGGACGCCAGCCGGTGCTCGGCGTCGCGCCCTCGGCGCTGCACCAGCGCATCGGGCTCGTGTTCGGCAGCAGCAACGAAGTCGAGCGCATCGAGCGCTACCACCGCGAGCCGGCCACGCGCGACCCGGGCACGCCGCTGTTCGCCGAGCGCAGCCTGTTCCGCGATTGAGGGAACGCCACCATGTCCGAACGCCACCCCATCATCGCCATCACCGGCTCGAGCGGCGCCGGCACCTCGAGCGTGACGCGCACCTTCGAGGCCATCTTCCGGCGCGAGAACGTCAAGGCCGCCGTCATCGAAGGCGACAGCTTCCACCGCTACGACCGCAAGGAGATGCGCCTGCGCCAGGCCGAGGCCGAGGGCGCGGGCAACAAGCACTTCAGCCACTTCGGCGCCGAGAACAACCTGTTCGCCGAGCTCGAGGCGCTGTTCCGCAGCTATGCCGAGAGCGGCGGCGGGCGCCGCCGCAAGTACCTGCACGATCCGGGCGAGGCCGCGCCCTACCGGCAGGAGCCGGGCACCTTCACGCCCTGGGAGGATCTGCCCGCCGACACCGACATGCTGTTCTACGAGGGCCTGCACGGCGCGGTGTGCACGCCCGAGGTCGACGTGGCGCGCTGGCCCGATCTGCTGATCGGCGTGGTGCCGGTCATCAACCTCGAGTGGATCCAGAAGCTGTACCGCGACAAGAACGTGCGCGGCTACAGCACCGAGGCGGTGACCGACACCATCCTGCGCCGCATGCCCGACTACGTGAACTACATCGTGCCGCAGTTCGGCCGCACGCATGTCAACTTCCAGCGTGTGCCGGTGGTCGACACCAGCAACCCGTTCATCGCGCGCGACATCCCGAGCGCCGACGAGTCGATCTGCGTCATCCGCTTCGCCAACCCCAAGGGCATCGACTTCCCCTACCTGCTCGGCATGATCCACGACTCCTGGATGAGCCGCGCCAACACCATCGTCGTGCCGGGCGGAAAGATGGAGCTGGCGATGCAGCTCATCTTCACGCCCTTCATCTGGCGCATGCTCGAACGGCGCCGGCGCGCGCTGGGCGCGCTCTGAGCGCGCCGTTGCGCCCCGCCGCCGCGCGCCCCTCGGCGCCCAAGGCCGACCGCATCGCCTCACTGGCCCAGGAACCCCGCACATGGACAGCCCGTTCGCCGAAACCGCCGCCCCGCCGCCCAAGCCGCCGCGCAGCGCCGCCTTGCCGCTGGCCGATGCGCTGCGCTTCCTCGCCGCCGACGCGGTGCAGGCCGCCGCCAGCGGCCACCCCGGCGCGCCGCTCGGCATGGCCGAGATGGCCGAGGCGCTGTGGCACCGGCACCTGAAGCACGACCCGGCCTTCCCGTCCTGGCCCGACCGCGACCGCTTCGTGCTCAGCAACGGCCACGCGTCGATGCTGCTGTATGCGCTGCTGCACCTCACGGGCTACGCGCTGCCGCGGCGCGAGCTCGAGCGCTTCCGCCAGTTCGGCAGCCGCACGCCGGGCCACCCCGAGCACGGCATGACGCCCGGTGTCGAAACCACCACCGGCCCGCTCGGCCAGGGCCTGGCCAACGCCGTGGGGATGGCGCTGGCCGAGAAGCTGCTCGCGGCCGAGTTCAACCGCCCGGGGCACTGCATCGTCGACCACCACACCTACGTCTTCGCCGGCGACGGCTGCCTGATGGAAGGCGTGGCGCAGGAGGCGATCAGCCTGGCCGGCACGCTCGGCCTGTCCAAGCTGATCGTGCTCTACGACGACAACGGCATCTCGATCGACGGCGCCGTGCGCGGCTGGTTCCGCGACGACACGCCTTCGCGCTTCGCCGCCTGCGGCTGGCGCGTCATCGGCCCGCTCGACGGCCACGACAGCGGGCGCGTGGCCGCCGCCATCGCCGCCGCCAAGGCCGAAGCCGTGCGCGAGGACGGAAGGCCGACGCTGATCGATTGCCGCACCGAGATCGGGCACGGCGCGCCCGGCAAGGCCGGCAGCGCCGACACGCACGGCGCGCCGCTCGGCGCCGAGACGCTGGCCGCCATGCGCGCCGCGCTCGGCTGGCCGCACGCGCCCTTCGAGGTGCCCGACGAGGTGCGCAGCGCCTGGGACGCGCGCGCACGCGGCGCGGCCGCGCGCGCCGCCTGGGAGGCGCGCTTCGTCGCCTACCGCGCGGCCTTTCCGGCGCTGGCCGAGGAGTTCGAACGCCGCGTCGCCGGTCGGCGCAGCGCCGACTTCGACGTCGTCGTCGCCGACGCCGTGCGCCGGCTCGCCGGCGCCGGCAAGGTGGCCACGCGCAAGGCCTCGCAGCTCGTGCTCGACGCCATCGCGCCGCGCCTGCCCGAGCTGCTGGGCGGCAGCGCCGATCTCACCGGCAGCAACCTCACCGACTGGAAAGGCTGCACGACGCACACCCCCGAACGGCCAGGCCGGCACCTGAGCTGGGGCGTGCGCGAGTTCGGCATGGCGGCGGCGATGAACGGCATCGCGCTGCACGGCGGCTTCACGCCCTACGGCGGCACCTTCCTCGTCTTCAGCGACTACAGCCGCAACGCCATCCGCATGGCGGCGCTGATGAAGCAGCGCGTCGTCCACGTCTTCACGCACGACAGCATCGGCCTGGGCGAGGACGGCCCGACGCACCAGGCGGTGGAGCAGCTGCCTTCGCTGCGCCTCATTCCCAACCTCGACGTCTGGCGCCCGGCCGACGGCGTCGAGACGGCGGTGGCCTGGGGCGCGGTGCTGGCGCGCGAAGGCCAAGCCGCCGGCCCGAGCGCGCTGGCGCTGTCGCGCCAGGCGCTGCCGGCCCTGGTGGGCGCCGAGCGCGCCGCCGACGTGGCGCGCGGCGGCTACGTACTGGCCGAGGCGCCCGACGCGCGCGCCACCCTCATCGCCACCGGCTCGGAGCTGGCGCTCGCCGTCGAAGCGCAGGCGCTGCTGCACGCGCGCGGCATCGCGGTGCGCGTGGTGTCGATGCCCTGCACCTCGGTGTTCGACCGCCAGCCGCGCGCCTGGCGCGAGCAGGTGCTGCGTCCGGCGCTGCCGGCGCTCGCGATCGAGGCGGCGCAACCCGACTTCTGGCGCAAGTACGTCGGCCTGGCGGGCGACGTGATGGGCGTCGAGCGCTTCGGCGAAAGCGCGCCTGCGGCCGAGCTGTTCCGCCACTTCGGCCTCACCGCCGAGCGCGCAGCGGCACGGGTGGAGCGGCTGCTCGGCTGAGGGCCTGTGAAGCCGCGGAGCCGCGAGCGCCTCGCGCCGCTTGCGGCGCCGCCGGCACCGGTCTCGCCCGGCGCGCCGGCGGCCGGGCCCAGCGCCGCGACGATCATGTCCGCGCGCATGACGTCGCCGAACATCGAATGGAAGGTGGCCAGCGCGCCGATGTGCGCCGCGTGGTCGATCGACGCGCTGGCGTCGCTTGCCATGATGGTGCGGAAGTTCATCCGCGCGGCGTCGCGTGCCGGGGACTCGCAGCGGACATTGGTCGCTGCCCCGGCGATGACCACCGTGTCGCAGCCGCATGCGCACAACCGCCGCGCGAGGTCGGAGCCCTCGGGCATGAAGGCGCTCAAGCGGCGCTTCTCGATCCGCTCGTCCTCCGGCCGTGCGTCCAGCCTCGCGTGCAAGGCGTGCCCGAAGGCGCCGCGCCGCTGCGCGGCCAGCGAGACGGCGCTGACGGCGCCGGTGTTCATCGCGGGCGTCCCGAATCCCGGGCTCTCGTCATCGCGTGGATCTCGGTCCTCATACAGTTTCGCATTCAATGCGATGACAAGGCGCGAAGCCGAAGACCGTGCTGACGCACGGCGAGGCGAAGCAACGCGGTTGGCGCGTTGAATGCGAAGCCGTATCAGACGGCTGCCGCACCCCGCGGCAAGGCTGCGTCGACGCTCAGGCGAATGCCGGCCTGGCGTTGCATGTCGGACTCGTAGCTGCGCGCGGCGACGACGAACAGCAGCGCCGCGCCGAGGCTGGCGAGCGGGATCACTGCCAGCGCGGCCTGCAGCCCGAGCGAGTCCGACAGCGCGCCGGCGACGAAGGCGCCGGCCGCCAGGCCGAGCAGGTTCTGGATCAGCGCGACCATCGCCGCCGCGGTGGCGCGCAGGCCGGGGTGGACGACGTCCATCACCACCGCCGGGACGGCGCCGACCGTGCAGGTCAGTCCGAAGCCGCCGGCGACGATCAGCGCGAACTGCTGGCTGCCCGGCGGCATGGCGCCGAACGCGAAGCTCAGCAACGCCAGCGTGAGCAGGCAGCCGGCGGCGATGGCGTGCAGCTTGCGGCGCGCTTGCCCGCGCCCGGCACGATCGGCCAGGTTGCCCCAGACCACTGCGCCCACGCCGCCGACGAGGATCACGATCGCCGCCTTGATACCCGCCTGGTCCGTCGCCAGGCCGTAGTAGCGGTTCAGGTAGCTGGGCATCCAGGTGTAGATCGTCGACAACACGAAGAGCTGCAACGCGCTGCCCAGGCACACGAGCACGGCAGTGCGCGGCTCGAGCAGCGCGGCGGCGACCACGCGGAGGGTGCCGCGCGACGCGCTGGCCTGGTTGCTCGGGCCGCTTCGCAGCGGGACGGTCTTGTAGTCGCGCACGACGAGGAACAGCAGCGCCAGCGCGAGCCCGGGCAGGCCGACCACGCCGAAGGCTGCGCGCCAGCCCCAGTGCTGGGCAATGCTCCCTCCCAGCACCACGCCCAGGACCATGCCGAGCGATGCCGCAGCGAGAAAGGCGCCCATCACCGTGCTGCGCAGCCGTACCGGGAAGAGGCTCGCGAGCAGTGCGCCCGCAGCCGCTCCGTATCCCGCCTCGCCGAGCCCGATCGCCGCGCGCCCCGCGAGAAGCTGGCCGTAGTTGCGTGCGAAGCCGCACGCTATCGTGGCCAGGCTCCAGACCGAGCCCATCACGACGACGCTCTTCACGCGGCTCCAGCGGTCGGCGACGAACGAGATCGGCACCGAGCCGAGCGCGACCGTGAGCGCGACGGCCGAGCTCAGCGCACCGAGTTGCTTGTCCGAGAGGTCCCACTCGGCCTTCAGGTGGGGGAACATCGAGACGACGATCTGCCGGTCGATGTAGTCGAACAGCATGAGCGCGAAGGTCATCGCGAACACGAACCAGGCGTAGCGCCTGGAGACGAGGAAGTCGTCGTCTCCGGCGTGCGCGGCGTCGTCGGGGGGCAGGTGCATCCTCTTGTCTCCTTGCCGGGTGCGGCGCCGTCCTCGCTCCGAGAGGCGATGCGGCGACCCGAAAGTCAGTTATCGATCGCGACGCAGATGCGTCCATCGACGATCAGCACGGGATGGACACGGGTGTTCGGGCGGTCGACGCCGCCGCGGCGAAAGAGCGCGATCGCGCACCCGGCGGCGCACACCAGGCGGCCGCGCTGCGCCGGGAGTTCATCGAGTGCCAGCACGTCGACGGTCGTCGTCATCGGGTTCCTCGCTGCAAAGGCCTCGCGCAAGCGGCCCTGGCCCGTGGCGCTCAGGCCGCCAGGCGCAGCGGCGCGCCGCGCTCGCCGAGCTTGCGGTTGGGCGCGTAGCCGAGCTTGGCCAGCGTCTCGTCGGCCGTCCTGTAGTGCGTGCCGATCTGGTAGATCGCGCGCGCCTCTTCGCCGGTGGCGACCTCGCGGTAGAGACCACGCGCGACGCTCACCATCTGCTCGACCTGCTCGACGCTCGTCATGCGCTCGCCCTTGCGGCCCCACAGGTTGTCCTCGATGCCGCAGCGCACGTGCAGCCCCATCGCGATGGCCATCGTTCCCAGCGGCAACACGTTGCGCATGATCGATTCGATCGTCAGCACCGCACCGGCAGGCACGCGGCGGATGAACTCCATCATGTTGTACGGATTCGGGCCGTCGGCGCCGCCGCCGATGCCGACCCAGTTGAGCACCAGCGGGCCGGTATAGATGCCGCGGCGAATCAGGCGTTCGACGGTTTCGAGCTGGCCGGCATCACCGAGCATGAAGTGCGGCTGGATGCCGCTGTCCTGCAGGCGCTTCAAGTGCTCGGCGACGAAGGCCGGACCCGAGGGGATCGTCATCTCGCTATAGGCCGCCTGGTACGCGGGCAGCGCCAGCGAGGTGCCGGCGACGTCGTCGGCGCTCATCAGCTCGCAGACGTTCATCTGGTTGGTGTTGATCGCGATCGTCACCTGGTCGGGCTTCGGGGTCAGCTCGGCCAGCATGTGGCGCGTGTCGTCTCCGAGCCACTTCGCGTCGGCACCTTCACCCTCGGGCGCGAACGAGATCGAGCCGCCGACCTGCAGCAGCATCTTGGGCACCGCCGTGCGCAGCCGGTCGAGCATCTCGTTGAACATCGACAGGCGCTTGCTGCCCTTGCCGTCGGCCTCGCGGCAATGCACGTGCAGCACGGTGGCGCCGGCGTTCCAGCAGTCCACGGCCTTCTGCACCTGCTCGGCCATCGTCACCGGAATGTCGTCGGAGTCGCCGGGCAGGAACTCGGGGCCGTACGGAGCGGCCTGGATCACCAGGGGCTGCTGGTTCTCGGGCAACAGGGAGTCGTCGAGGAATTGCATGTCGGAGTCTTTCCTGGAAGATGTGTGGGACAGCGGGTTCAGAGCGAGGCCTGGGCGGCGCCTTCGCGCGCCGCGAGTTCTTCGAGCAGGATCGGTGCGCCCAGGCTCATCGTGTGGATGCCCAGCACACTGGTCAGCTGCAGCACGGCGGCGATCTCTTCGCGGGTGGCGCCGAGCTCGAGCGCCTTGCGGATGTGGCGGCGCACGCCGGGCGCGTACATGTGGGTGCAGGACGCGTCGACCGCGATGGCGATGAACTCGACCGTCTTCGGATGGAGCACCTTGGCGAGCATGGGCTTGAGGCCGGTGGCCATGAAGCCCTCGGTCCAGGCTGGGTCCAGCTGGTAGAAGGGCTCCCAGTTCGGGTTCCACTCGCCGACCGCCCGCAGGCGGTCGCAGATCGGGGTCGGGGTCTGGGATTGCTCGGGCTGGGTCAAGTCGACGATCTCCTGTCAAGGCTTGTTCCGGGCGTGCCGCAAGGCTCTTCTCGCGTCACTTCGACAGGGGCGAATTCTTCCGCCCTTGCGCGCATGGAGTCTTGCCGTTTCGTCGCAGCGAATGATCATTTCGGGACAAGAGAAGCCGACCACTGCGGCGCCCGCAGCCCAACGGTCGATCACGCGGCGAGCCACGGCCAACGACCGAACGCGAACGCTGGGCAGTCGCTTTGCGTGTGCCCCGATTTGACAAGTCGACGCCCCGAAACGAACATGCCTCGAGCCGGGGCAGCACCTACGATCGGATCACTGCCAATTCCTCGAGCGCCGCCGCGGGCGGTGGTGCCCGGACCGTGGAGCCACGATGAGATTCAAGGACAAGGTGGTGCTGGTCACCGGCGCGTCGGAGGGGCTGGGCCTGGGCATCGCCAAGGCCTTCGCCGCCGAGGGCGCGCAGGTCGCCGTCAACGGCCGGCGCCGCGCGCTGATCGATGCCGCTGTCGAGCGCATCCGCGCCGGCGGCGGCGTCGCCTACCCGGCGCCGGCCGACGTCTCGCGCAGTGACCAGGTGCGCGCGATGGTCGATGCGATCGGCGAGCGCCACGGCCGCATCGACGTGCTCGTCAACAACGCGGCGCTCACCCCGAGCGATGCTGCCGGCGCCCAGGCGCGGCGGGCCTACCTCGACCTGACCACCACGACCGCGCCGAAGCGCTCGCTCGGCGTCACCCGCGCGATGAGCGACGAGACCTGGCTCGCGACGATGGCGGTCAACCTCAACGGCGTCTTCTTCTGCACGCGCGAGGCGCTGGCGCTGATGGAACCGCGCGGCTACGGCAAGATCGTCAACATCGCGTCGATCGCCGGCATCTCGGGCCTGTCGTTCCACAGCCCGCACTACTCGGCGTCCAAGGGCGGCGTCGTGGCGTTGACGCGCTCGGTGGCGCTGGAGGTGATCGGCGCCGGCGTCAACGTCAACTGCATCGCCGCCGGCGGCGTCGCCACCGAAGGCTGGAACACCTTCTTCGAAGCCGTCGGCCCCGACGTGCGTGCCCGGCTGCTGCAGCTCATTCCCGCCGGGCGCATCGGCACGATCGACGAGTTCGCATCGCTGGCTCTGTATCTGGCCAGCGACGAGGCCGCCTACCTGGTCGGCCAGACGATCAGCCCGAACGGCGGGATGGTGACCTGAGCACGATGGTGCACGGATCGCGCGCCGCCCGCTACCGCGTCGACAGCCCGCACCTGTCGGCCTGGGTCGAGGAGAGCGCGGGCGCGGCGATCGTGCTCGTCGTCGCGCCGGCAGGCTACGGCAAGTCGACCCTGCTGCACGCGTTTCGCGAGCGCATGCAGGAGGCCCGGCTGGCCACGGCCTGGATCGCGCTCGCCGCCGAGGACGACGACCTCGTGCGCTTCGCCGCGCGCATCCTCGACGCGCTCGGCGTCGCCGACGCGGGCATCGAGCCGGCGTCCCTGCTCGACTCGTCGCTCGCCGGTGCGCAGGCCGCGCAGCGCGCGCTCGACGCGCTGGCCAGGCCGCGCCAGGCGCTGGCGCTGTTCATCGACGACTTCGACCACCTGCAGTCGCCGCCGCTGCTGCAGCTCGTGCAGCGCATGCTCGAGACGATGTCGCCTCAGCTGCGCGTGTTCATAGCCGCACGCGCGCAGCCGCCGCTCAAGCTGGTGCGTTGGAAGGTGCAGGGCCGGCTGCTGCAGATCGGCACGCGCGAACTCGCCTTCGACGACGAGCTGGCAGACGAGTTCCTCAACCGCCGCCACCAGCTCGGCCTGGCGCCGCCGCAGGTGGCGCGCCTGCGGCGCGCCGCCGAGGGCTGGCCCAGCGGGCTGCAGCTGGCCGCGCTCGCGCTCGACGCCAGTCCCGACCGCGCGGCCTTCATCGAGCGCTTCTGCGCCGCCGACGCCGACATCGCCGAGTACCTGCTGCAGGAGGTCTACGGTGCGCTGCCGCAGGACTTGCGCGAATTCCTGCTCGCCACCAGCGTGCTGGATGCGCTGACGGCGCCGCTCGCCAACGCCACGGTCGGCATCGCCGACAGCGCGGCGCGCCTGCGTGAGCTCGAGCGGCGCAACCTGTTCGTGCAGCGCGATGCGCTGCAGCCCGACGCCTTGCGCTGCCACCCGCTGTTTCGCGACTTCCTGCGCGAGCGCCTGCGCGAGGAGTCGCCGGTGCGGGCCGCGCAGTTGCACCGGCGCGCCGCGGCCTGGCATGAGGCGCAGGGCGATTTCGCCGCCGCGATCGACCACGCGCTGGCCGGCGGCGACACCGACAGCGCGGTCGGGTGGCTCGCCCCGCGGGTGTGGCCGGCGATGCTGGCAGGCCGGCTGGCGCTGGTGTCGCGCTGGCTGTCGGCGCTGCCCCGGGCCGCCACCCCGGCAACGCTGCGGGCCGCGCTCGGCTGGGCGCAGGTGCTGCAGCACCGCTACGCCGAGGCCGAAGCCCTGGTCGCCGAGCTGCGAAGCGATCCCGCGACGCGCGACGAACCTGAACTGCGCGTCCTCGAGCCGATGACGCTCGGTCTGGTCGAGCGCCTGGACGATGCCGAACGGGCGCTCGCAAGCACGCCGCAGGACGCGTTCGACGCGAGCTACTCGGGCTGCACGCTGCTCAACGTACGCGCCTTCGTGTCCCTGGCCGCGCAGCGTTGGGACGCCGCGCTGGCGGACGCGCACGCCGCGCGTGCGGGCTTTGCGGCGCTGGGCGGCCACTACGGCCAGGCCTTCGCGATCGGCTTCGAGGCGCACGCGCTGCTGGCGCGCGGCGAACGCGCGGCGTCCTTCGCCTTGCTCGAGGCTGCGCTCGACGACCTCCTGCGCCACGGCGACGCCGGGGCGGCGGGCAGCGCGCACGTCGGCGTCTATCTGGCCGAAAGCTGCTACGAGCGTGGCGACTTCGAGCGCGCCGCGAAACTGCTCGCGCCGCGGGTCGATGCCGTGCGCAGCTCGGGCATCGTCGACACGGTGATCGTCTGCCACCGGCTGCTGTCGAGGCTGGCCTGCCGCGCGGGCGACTATCCCGAAGCCACCCAGGCCACGCAGGCCGCGGCCGAACTCGGCCAGCGCCTGGGCCTTGCACGCGTGGTGGCGGCGATGCGGCTGGAGGCGCTGTACCAGGTGGTGCACCAGTTCGACCACGGCCGGCTCGACCGCCTGCCGGCGTGGCCCGGCGACGACCCGGTGTGGACCCAGTGGCAGGGGCGGCTCGCGCCGGCCAACGACGTCGAGCAGCCGCTGGCCGCACGCCTGCGCCTGCTGCTGCGCAGCGCCGGCGCCCAGGCCGCATGCGAGGCGATCGACGCCGCACTGCCGCTGGCGCTGCAGCACGGCCGCGAGCGGCTGGCTTGGCGACTGCGGTTGCTGCGCGCGCAGGCGCAGGCCGCGCTCGGCCGGCACGACGAGGCGCTGCGCGCACTGGGCGAGTTGCTGGACGCGCACGCCGAAGCGATCGGGGTCGCCGCGTTGCAGGACGAGGGCCCGCCGCTGCTCGCGCTGTGCGCGCGCCTGCTTGCGTCGCGCCGCTGGGCGCCGGGCTCGCCGGCGCGCGGCGTGCTCGAGCGCGCCCTCGAAGGCGCCGCCGCGAAGGCCTCGCCGCCAGCTGCCTCATGGCCCGCGGCGCCCCCGCCTGCGACCGCCCCGCTGGAGCCGCTTTCGGAGCGCGAGCTCGAGGTGCTGCGATGCATCGTCGAGGGGCTGCCGAACAAGCGTATCGCGGCGCGGCTGCACATCTCGGAGCCGACGGTCAAGTTTCACCTGCGCAACATCAATGCCAAGCTCGGTGCGCGCAACCGCACCCACGCGGTGTTCATCGCCCGGCAGGCGGGGATGGTGGCGTGAGGCTGCGGCGCTCGGCCAAGCGCTGAGCGACGCGCCGGCGGATCGCCTGCAGCTGCCCGGCCGGGGGCGGCGAGAACTGGCCGGGCGCGCGGGCGCGGCCGAGAAAGGCGTACTTGCTGTCGCCGTAGCCGTGGTAGGGCAGGATCTCCAGCTCGACGACGTTCGGATGCGGCGCGATCAGGTCGATCACCGCATCGATGCAAGCCTCGTCGTCGTTGACGCCGGGGATCAGCGGCATGCGGGCGATGAACCGCGTGGCGGGAAACTCGCGGTAGGCGCGCCGGTAGTTCTCGACGATGCGTGCGTTGCCGGCGC
Organism: Rubrivivax sp.; assembly: GCA_046348125.1. Classification (GTDB taxonomy): domain Bacteria; phylum Pseudomonadota; class Gammaproteobacteria; order Burkholderiales; family Burkholderiaceae_C; genus Rubrivivax. Next base: position 584,911 of record JAXMEV010000001.1, on the reverse strand, counting down.
CGGTCCAACGCCGGTGGGCGTCGTCGTCGGCGAGCTTGTAGTCGTGAAGCACCGTGTCGACGTGCGGCAGCACCCGCGCCATCGCCGACCAGGGCACGTAGCCGGCGGTCTCGATCGCGGTGTTCAGCCCGCGCCGCCGTGCCTCGGCCAGCAGGGCGGCGCTGAACGCGGGCTGCTTCAGGCACTCGCCGCCCGAGAGCGTCAGGCCGCCGCCCGACTCGCGGTAGAAGGCACCGTCGCGCTCGACCTCGGCCAGCACCTCCTCGACGCTCATCGTGCGACCATGGTTGGACAGCGCCTTGGCCGGGCACACCTCGATGCAGCGGCCGCAGTTGCGGCACCGGTCCCAGTCCACCCGCACGTGGCGCTCGGAGCCCTGCGCCTGCAGCGCGTTCTCGGGGCACACCGGCAGGCAGCGACCGCACTCGGCCTCGCCGATGCACAGCTCCGGCTTGTAGGCGAGCTCGGGCGCGTCGGCGATCGTCTCCGGGTTGCAGCACCACGCGCAGCGCAGCGAGCAACCCTTGAGGAAGACGGTCGTGCGGATGCCCGGCCCGTCGTGGGTCGAGAAGTGCTGGATGTCGACGACGACCCCGGTCGGGCCGCCGCGCGGCGGCATCGACACGCGGTTCACTTCCGGATCGGGGGCGTACGCGACGCTCAGGCGGCCTCGTCGGTGCGCGCGATGATCTCGGCCTGCTGGGCGGGCGTCAGCTCGACGAAGTAGGCGCAGTAGCCGGCGATGCGCACGACCAAGTCGCGGTACTTCTCGGGCTCGCGCTGTGCCGCCAGCAGCGTGTCGCGGTTGACGATGTTGAACTGCAGGTGCCACAGCTTGAGGTCGCACCAGCAGCGGATCAGCTGCATCAGGCGGCGCGTGCCGGCCTCGCCGGCGAGGTTGGCCGGGCTGAACTTCATGTTGATGAGGTTGGCGCCCTTCTCCTTGTACGCGAGCCCGGTCGCGCGCGCCATCGACGTCAGGCTGACGGTCGGGCCCTTGACGTCCATGCCGTGCGCCGGGGAGATGCCTTCGGAGAGGTACTCGCCCGCCGGACGGCCGGTGGGCGTGGCCATCGTGACCTTGCCCGCGGGCACGTGGAAGGTAATCGGGATGATGCGCACGATCGTGCTCTGGCCGTTGGGCTTGGCGTTGCGATGCACGCAGTCGAGCACCACCCGGTGGATGTCGCGCCCGATCATGTCGACCCACTCGATCCCGTTGCCGTACTTGGGCGCGTTCAGGCACAGCTGGCGGGTCGCCTCGCGGCCTTCCCAGTTGCGCTCGAGCGCGTCGAGAAGTTCGGCCCAAGTCAGCTTCTTCTCGTCGAAGACCAGCGTCTTGATCGCCGCCAGCGAGTCGATCGCGGTGCCGAAGCCGCCTATGCCGTCGATGCACGACAGGTCGAGTGCGCCGGGGATCGGCTCGTCGTGGCGCTGCAGGTCCATGCAGGCCTGGCTCGCGAGGTCGTGCAGCATCGACGCGTAGGGCGCGGCGAAATGGCGCGGCTTGAGCTGCCGGCCGACGGCGCCCTGGATCATGATGTTCGCGACGACGTTCTCGAGCTGCAGCTTGAACGCGGCCCACAGCTCGTCGTAGCTCTGGAAGTCGCGCGCCTCGCCGGTCTCGAGGCCGAAGCGCAGGTCGCCGAAGATCTTGACGCGGCCGTTGCGCAGCGTCATCTCGACCACCGAGCCGTAGTTGATCGCCGAATTGCCGGTCTTGTGCGTCTCGATGTTCGGCAGCCGCGACTCGATGCAGCCCGAGACGGCGTAGTCGAGCGCGTCGGCGATCGCCACGCCGTGCTGCAGGTAGAACGGCACGACGTACTCGTCGTTGATGATCTTGGGGCTGCCCTTGCCGTCCTTGTTGGCCTCGGCCACCGCGTGCAGGAAGCGCTCGGGCGTGTTGGCGTGGATGCGCGCGGCCAGCTCCGGGTAGCTCGTGCGCAGCGCCCGCGTCGACTCGAGCAGGACGTAGGTCAGCTCGTTGGTCGCGTCGTCGCCCTCGCGCGTCTGACCGCCGATGGTCACCGTCTCGTGGTGCGAGAAGCCCTCGCGCCCGGCGGCCGCGGTTGGCGACAGGTTCAGCTGGATGTACTGCATCATGTTGATCCACAGGCAGTGGAACAACTCGGTGGCGCTCTCCTCGGTGATCCGTCCGGCCGCGAGGTCGGCCCGGTAGTAGGGGTAGAGGTACTGGTCCATCCGCCCCTGGTTGATGTCGCCGCCGATCATCTCCTCCAGGCGCGACATGCACTGCGAGAACCACTGCACCTGCAGCGCCTCGCGGAACGTGCGGCACGGGTTCTCGGGCGCCCAATCGCAGGCGTCGGCGATCTCGAGCAGCTCGGCCCTGCGCTGCGCGCGCGTCTCGGCGGCTGCCAGCTCGCGCGCCTTGTCGGCGTGGCGGCGCGCCCAGGTCGACATCGCGTCGCAGGTAAGGATCACCGCCTCGAGGAAGGGTGCTTTCGTCGTCCGCTCCACCGGGTTCGAGAGCGCGGCGAGGCGAGCCTGCGCGTCCTCGCGGATGCCCTTGCAGCCGCGCTGCATCAGCTTGCCGTGGTCGATCACCCAGTTCTGCGACGAGCGCATCGACTGCGTGCTCATGATCACCGCGGTCTGGCGGAAGATGTTGCTCCTGTCCGGCCCGAAGCTGAACCGGCGCGCATCCTCGGGCAGCGCACGGATGAAGGCGGGCGTGAAGTCGCGCCCGCTCCAGTAGGGCGAGAGCACCTCGCGGATCACCTTCTCGTCCTCGTCGGTGATCACTACCGCGTCGGGCTTGCCGTCGGCGAGCGCCTTGCGGAAGACGTCGATCGCCGGGACCATCAGGCTGCCGTCCAGCTCGGGATAGATGATCCCGTGCTTGCCGAACCAGCTCGCGGGGCGGCCGACGATCAGCTCGTCGTCGAAGATGTGCACGCCGATGCGGCGCGTGGTGTGCAGCAGCGCCTTGGCCCAACGCAGCACGATCGGCTGGCCCTCGGTTTCCTTGAACGACTCGGTGAAATAGACGGCGCGCTCGAGCGCGACGCGCGGCTGCCCTGACCGGCGAGCGCGCTCGAACAGGCGCAGCGCGCGCTCGCCGACGTTGTCGTGGACGGCGCGCCGGCCCGCCGCCAGCGCGGACTCCTGCGCGGAAAGGAAAGTGAAGCGTTCCGGTGCGTTCATCGTCGTGTCTCCCTGGACCTTGTCGGCTGCGCGGGCTCCTTCGCCATGCCGGGAACGCGCGCCTGAGTTTCCCAGTGCAGGCGGCAACCTTACGCCTGGCCGCGGACCCGCGCCTTGACATCTCGGGGCAAGTTCTTGACATCCGGGGGCGGCATGGGCGGCGCCGGCCGCTTCGAGCCGACTCGCGCCCACCGGCCGGCGGTACCTGTCCGTCCGGACAGGCTCGCCGCCCGCCGATTTCCACCCTTTCGAACGGCGCGCCCGGCGTCGGCGATCGGAACACTGGCGGCCTTCGGATCCGCGGCCCTCCCGCCGCGAACGAACCCTCGGAGAGAGGCTCGAAAATGACGCGTGCGGTGTGGTTGGCAGGGGTGGGCATGACGCCGTTCGGCGCCCACCGCGAACTCTCGGTGAGGCAGCTCGCCGCGATGGCGCTCGACGAAGCGCTGGCCGACGCCGGCGCCGCCAGGGCCGACCTGCAGGCCGCGTACTTCGGCAACGCCACCCAGGGCGCGCTGCAAGGCCAGCACGCGATCCGCGGCCAGGTGGTGCTGCGCTCGCTCGGCATCGAGGCGATCCCGGTGGTCAACGTCGAGAATGCCTGCGCCACCGGCAGCACCGCGCTGCACCTGGCGGCGCAGCACATCCGCAGCGGCGCCGCCGACATCGTGCTCGCGCTCGGCGTCGAGAAGATGGTGATCGAGGACAAGGCACGCGCCCTGGCGCTGTTCGATTCGGGCTGGGACGTCGAGCAGCCGCAGCGCAACCTGCGCGAGCTCAGCGCCGGCTGCTTCGACATCGGCGATCTGCTCGAAGGCGGGCGCAGGCGGTCCTTGTTCATGGACCTGTACGCGATGATGACCCGCCACCACATGGAGCACTACGGCACGACGCGGGCGCAGCTCGCAGCGGTGGCGGAGAAGAACCACTGGCATTCGGTGTTCAACCCCAAGGCGCAGTTTCGGCGCGCGTTCAGCATCGACGAGATCCTCGCCGCGCCGCTCGTCGCCGACCCGCTGACGCTGCCGATGTGCGCGCCGCTCAGCGACGGCGCCTCGGCCGCGGTGCTGGCGTCGGCCGAAGGCGTGCAGCGCCTGCAGGCCGAGCGGCCGCTCAGGCTCCTGGCCAGCGTGCTGCGCACCGGCAGCCGGCGCGAGCCGCGCGACTACGCGAACCACGTCTGCCGCCTCGCCGCACAGCAGGCCTACGAGCAGGCCGGCGTCGACCCGGCCGACATCGACGTCGCCGAGGTGCACGACGCCGCCGCGTTCGGCGAGATCGTGCAGACCGAATGCCTCGCCTTCTGCGCCCCGGGCGAAGGGGGTGCGCTCGCGCAGTCCGGCCAGACGCGGCTCGGCGGCAGGCTGCCGGTCAACCCCTCGGGCGGCCTGGAGAGCAAGGGCCACCCGCTGGGCGCCACCGGCCTGGCGCAGGTCTACGAACTCGCGCACCAGCTGCGCGGCACGGCGCAGGGTCGTCAGGTCCCCGACGCACGACTGGCGATCGCCGAGAACGGCGGCGGCCTCATCGGCGTCGAGGAGGCGGTCACCTGCATCACGATTCTCGGCAGCTGACCGTCACAGGAGACATCCGCATGGACCTCATCCGATTGTTCGATCACGGCGCCGCACTCGACCCCGAGCGCGCCTGCTTCGTCGAAGGCGAGCGCCGCACCAGCTACCGCGAGACCCAGGCGCTCACCGAGCGCATCGCGCGCAAGCTGCAGAGCATCGGCATCGCCCGCGACCGCAAGGTCGGCGTGCTCAGCGTCAACAGCGGCGACGCGTTCTCGTGCGTGTTGGGCACGCTGCGCGCCGGCGCGGTCTGGGTGCCGCTGAACCCGCGCAGCGCGCCGGCCGAGCTCGCCTACGTGCTCGACGCCTTCGACGTCGAGGTGCTCGTCTTCCACAGCCTGTTCGCGCATCTGGTCGACGCGCTCAGACCGTCGCTGTCGCGGATCCGCGCCTTCGTCTGCATCGACCGCGAGCAGGGCGAGATCCCGGCGCTGGCGACGTGGCTCGAAGGCGTTCCCGCGGGCCCCGTGCCGCGCGACACCGATCCGGCTGCGCTGGCGCTGATCGCAGGCACCGGCGGCACGACCGGGGTGCCCAAGGGCGTGATGCTCTCGCACCGGAACCTCCTCGCCTTCTCGGCCGCCTTCATGGCCCTGACGCCGGCCGACTCGGCGCCGGTGCACCTGGTGGTCGCGCCGATGACGCACGCCGCGGGAGCGCTGTGCTTCCCGATCATGGGCCGCGGCGGCACCAACGTGATCATGGCCAAGCCCGATCCGCAGGCGATCCTCGGCGCGATCGCGCAGCACAAGGTCACCGACCTCTTCCTGCCGCCCACCGTGATCTACGCGCTGCTGGCCCAGCCCAACGTGCGCGAGTTCGACTACTCGTCGTTGCGCTACTTCCTCTACGGCGCGGCGCCGATGTCGCCGGCCAAGCTGCGCGAGGCGCTGGCCGTCTTCGGCCCGGTGATGATGCAGGCATTCGGGCAGACCGAGGCGCCGATGATCTGCACCTCCATGGCCCCGCGCGAGCACCTCGACGCGAGCGGCCGGCCCGCCGGCGACGAGCGCCTGACCTCCTGCGGTCGCGCCACCCCCTTCGTCGACGTGGCCGTGATGGGAGACGACGGCGAGCTGCTGCCCGACGGCCAAGCCGGCGAGCTCGTCGTGCGCGGCGACCTCGTGATGGTCGGCTACTACAAGAACGAAGCGGCCACCGCCGATGCCTCGCGCAACGGCTGGCACCGCACCGGCGACATCGGCACCCGCAGCCCCGAGGGCTGGTTCCACATCGTCGACCGCAAGAAGGACATGATCATCTCGGGCGGCTTCAACATCTTCTCGGCCGAGGTCGAGCAGGCGCTGCAGTCGCACCCGGCGGTGCTCGACTGCGCGGCGATCGGCGTGCCCGACGACAAGTGGGGGGAGGCGGTCAAGGCCGTCGTGCAGCTCAAGCCCGGCGCGAGCGCCGATGAGGCGGCGCTGATCGAGCACGCCAAGTCGGTGCTCGGCAGCGTGAAGGCGCCCAAGACGGTCGAGATCTGGCCCGACCTGCCGCGCAGCACCGTGGGCAAGGTGCTGAAGAAGGACATCCGCGCCCGCTACTGGGAAGGCCGCAGCCGCGCGATCTGACGCGCGCTCATCCACCAACGACAGACCCCAGGTCCAACCACCATGTCTTCCACGCTGATCTGTGTCGACAACGGCGGCACGCTCACCGACGCGATCGCCGTGCGCGAGGGACGCTTCTTCCGCGCCAAGTCGATCACCACCCCGCACGACCTCAGCCAGTGCTTCGTCGAGTCGATCGCGGCGCTCTCGCGCGAGATCTACGGCGAGACCGCCCTGGAGCGGCTGCTCGGCGAGACCGAGATGATCCGCTACTCGACCACGCAGGGCACCAATGCGCTGGTGCAGGCACGCGACAAGGGGCCGCGCCTGGGGCTGCTGCTGCCCGAGGGCACCGCAGCGGACGCGCTGCTCGCCACCCCCAAGGAGCACGAGCTGTTCGCGGCGCTGGTCGGCGAGCGCGTCGCGACGTTGGGCCGCGCGGTCGGCGGCGAGGAAGTGATCGCGGTCGTCAACGCGCTGCTGCACAAGGGCTGCAACCGCATCGTGCTGGCGCTGGACGGCGAGGACCGCGGCGAGCGCGAGCTCGCGTTTCGGCGCGAGTTCCTGCGCTGCTTCCCGCGCCACTTCCTCGGCGCGGTCCCGCTGCTGCTCGCGCACCAGTTGAGCGGCCACGCCGAGTTCGGCCGTCGTGCCTGGACCGCGTTGCTCAACGCGTTCCTGCACCCGACGATGGAGCACTTCCTCTATCACGCCGAGGGCGAGCTGCGCCAGCGCGGCATGAGCCGGCCGCTGATGGTGTTCCGCAACGACGGCAACGCGAGCCGCGTCGCCAAGACGGTGGCGCTCAAGACCTACAGCTCGGGCCCGCGCGGCGGCATGGAAGGTGCGCGCGCCTACGCCCAGGCCTACGCGAAGGCCACCGGCGCCGCGCGCATCCTCAGCTTCGACGTCGGCGGCACCACCACCGACATCGGCGTCGCGAGCGCCGACGACATCGACGAGCAGGCGCTGGGTCCGGTCGAAGGCGTGCGCACCGCGTTCCCGCTGTGCAACATCCTGAGCGCCGGCATCGGCGGCAGCTCGGTGCTCGGCTGGGAGGGAAAGGGCGCCGCGGGCCGCTGCAAGGTCGGACCCGAGAGCGTGGGCGCGGCGCCGGGGCCGGCGTGCTTCGGCCGCGGCGGCAAGAAGCCGACGATGACCGATGTCTACCTGCTCGGCGGCTGGTTCGACCCCGAGACCTACTTCGGCGGCAGGCTGCGCATCGACGCCACGCTCGCCGCGGCCGCGGTGCGCGAGCAGGTGGCCGCGCCCGCCGGCATCGACGACGAGGCGGCGCTGCTCGCGCTCGACCAGGCCTACCACCGGGCGATGACCGATGCCATCCTCGGCCATGCGCGGCTGGACGCCGGCACGCTGCTGATGGCGATCGGCGGCGCCGGCCCGATGAGCGCCTGCCGGGTCGCCGAGATGGCGGGCGTCGGCCAGGTGATCGTGCCGCACGCGGCGTCGGTGTTCTGCGCCTACGGCATCGGTTTCTCGGACCTTCGCTACCGCCACGAGGCGCCGATCGACGACGACGCGCAGGCCGTGCTCGAGGCGCTGGTGCAGCGCGCCGCGCGCGAGGTGCGCGCCGAGGGCTACGCGATCGAGGACTGCGAGCTCACGCGCACGCTGCTGCGCGACGGCGCGCCCGATCGGCCGCTGGACGGCGAAGGCTGGCCGAGCGAGATCGCGCCCGGCACGCGGCTGCGCCTGGACGTGGTGCGGCGCCTGCGCTCGTTCCCGGTGGCGGACGTGGGCGAAGTCCAGGCGCACGACGCGCAGACCACGCGCCAGCGCGAATGCCTGCTGCCCGACGGCCGCTGGCACAAGCTGGCGCTGTACCCGCTCGACACGCTCCAGCCCGGCGCCGAGGGCGTCGGGCCGGCGGTGCTCGAGGACGCCTACACGACGGTGCGCCTGCTGCCCGGCTGGCGCTTTCGAGTCACCGGCAACCGCGACCTGCTGCTGACCCGCGACGGCCGCTGAACTGAGACCCCGAGGAGAGCATCGATGAAGATCGCGATGACCGACGCCCTGCTGATCGACCTCGACCGGTCGAGCTGGGTGTGCCGCAAGTGCGGCCACGAGCACGGCAGCGCCGAGCGCAACTACAAGCACGGGCTGCTGGCCTACGCGCGCGACCCGCGCGAGGTGCACCGCCCCATCCTGGACGCGGCCCGGTACCGCAACACCTTCGCCCCGCAACCCGAGTGGGTGCGCATCGTCGAGTACTACTGCCCGCAGTGCGCGCTGCTGGTCGAGGCCGAGTACCTGCCGCCCGGACACCCGCCGCTGGACGACATGCAGTTCGACCTCGCTCGCCTGCGCGCGCTCGCCGAGAGCGGCGGCGCGTCCTGCGTGCAGGGAGCCCGGCCATGAAGCGCGTCTCGGTCGACATCGGCGGCACCTTCACCGACTGCTTTCTGGTCTGGAACGACCGCAAGGTCGGCGGCAAGGCGCTGACCACCCACCACAACCTGGCGGTGGGCTTCCACAAGGCGCTCGGCAACGCGCTGGCCGAGGCCGGCGCGGACGGTGAACAGTCGCTCGCCGAGCTGGAGTCGATCCGCTACGCCACCACGCTGGGCACCAACGCGCTGATCGAGCGCGACGGCCCGCGCGTCGGGCTGCTCGTCACCGCCGGCTTCGAGGCCACGGTGCCGCTGTCGCGCGGCCGCGGCTACGGCGACGGCATGCCCGACGCGGTGCAGCGCGACCTGGCCAACGCCACGCGCCCCGAGCCGCTGGTGCCGGTGACGCTGATCCGCGGCGTGCGCGAACGCATGGACGGCGCCGGCATCGTCGTGATCCCGCTCGACGAGGACCACCTGCGGCTGCAGCTGCGCGAGCTGGTCGACCAGGGCGCGCAGGCCTTCGTCGTCGCGCTGACCAATTCGGTGACGAACCCCGAGCACGAGCGCCGGGTCGAGGAGATCATCCTCGACGAGTACCCCTCGCACATGCTGGGCTCGCTGCCGGTGACGCTGTCGCACCAGGTCTCGGGGCGCAAGGCGGAGTACGCGCGCACCACCTCGGCGATCATCAACGCCTACCTGCACGCGGTGATGTACCACGGCCTCGCGGCGATGGAGCAGCAGCTTCGCGACGCGCTCTTCACGCGGCCGATGATGCTGGTGCACAACTCGGGCGGCATGGCGCAGCTCAACTCCACCTCGGCGCTGCAGACCATCCACTCGGGACCGGTGGCGGGCATCAGCGCCGCCGAGCGCCTGGCCACCGAGGCCGGCATCGACCGGCTGGTGTGCGCCGACATGGGCGGCACCTCCTTCGACATCAGCCTGGTGGTCGGCAGCGACGTCAAGTTCTACGACTTCAACCCGGTGATCGACCGCTGGCTGTGCACGACGCCGATGGTCCACCTGCTGTCGCTCGGCGCCGGCGGCGGCTCGATCGCCCGCGTCGATCCGATGTTCGGCACGATCGAGGTCGGGCCCGAGAGCGCGGGCTCCGAACCCGGTCCGGCCTGCTTCAACCAGGGTGGAACGCAGCCGACGGTGACCGACAGCGATCTCGTGCTCGGCTACCTCGACCCGGCCGACTACGCCGCCGGCGCGATCAAGCTCAGCCTGAAGCGCGCGCAGCGCGCGATCGAGTCCGAAGTCGCCGAGGCGATGGACCTGACGGTGGTGCAGGCAGCGCTGGCGATCAAGGCCAAGGTCGACGCCAACATGGGCATCGGCATCGCTCGCGAGCTGCGCGCCAAGGGCTACGAGCCTGCCGACTTCACGATGCTCGCCTACGGCGGCAACGGCCCGCTGCACGCCTGCGGCATCGCCGATGCGATCGGCATGAAGCGCGTCTTCGTGCCGCCGTTCAGCGCGGTGTTCTCGGCGCTCGGCGCCGGCAACATCGACCAGGCGCACATCCATGAGCACAGCCAGGTCTTCTGGCTCTACGACTCGCAGTACCAGGAGGTGATGAGCGACTTCGACACGATCAACGCGATCATCGAGACGCTCGAGGCGCGCGGCCGCGAGGACATGCTGCGCCAGGGCGTGGCCGCCGAGCGCGTGCGCCACCGCCTCGAGCTCGACATGCGCTACGGCAACCAGCTCGCGCAGACCTCGGTGGTGGCGGGCATCTCGCGCTTCGAAGGAACCTACGACGCGCTCGGCGTGATCGAGCGCTTCGCGAGCGACTACCAGCGCCGCTTCGGCCCGGGCAGCGCGCAGCCGCAGGCCGGCGTCGTGGTGACCTCGGTGCGCGTGGTCACGCATGCCGACGGCGGACGCATCGACTTCGGCGGCCTGCGCGCCGCGGTGCCCGAAGGGCGCGGCGCGCCGACTTCGAAGTCGCGCCGCAACTGCCACTTCCAGGCCCGTCCTGAGGGCGTCGAGACGCCGGTCTACGCCTTCGAGTCGCTCGAGCCCGGCCAGCGCATCGACGGCCCGGCGGTCATGGTGTCGCGGGTGACGACGATCCTGGTCGAGCCGCAGTGGAGCTTCGTGCTCGGCCACGAAGGCGCCGGCTGGATCACGCGTGCGCATTGAAGGAGACCGCAGCATGAAGAACGACCTCGATCCGAACCGTCTGGGCGCGGTGGAAGACTTCCTGAAGAAGCAGACCGTGTTCATCGGACCCGACCCCGAGATCATGGCCGACCACGGCCTCGCGCCGCGCAGCGAGCGAGAAGGCGAACTGCTCGCACGCCCCTGGGACCGCGGCCGCGCCGGCCTGATGCGCGATCGGCTGATCTCCAACTGCAACGAGAGCTGGGAGGTGATGACCCAGATCGCCTCGTCGCCCGGCGCCAAGTGGGGCGATGCGATCACCGCGATCTGGACCGCCTCGGGCGATCTGGCGGTAGTGTCCACCGGCGGTGTGCTCGGCTTCGCGTCGATCACCCACTACGCGCTGCGCCACATCATGAAGCACTGGCGCCACGATCCGTCGATCGGCGTGCACGAGGGCGACGCCTTCATGCACAACGACGCGCGCTGGGGCTCGATCCACCCGGCCGACTTCGCGACCTTCATGCCGGTGTTCCACGACGGCGAGCTGGTGTGCTGGGTCGGCGCGTCGGAGCACCTGGGCGAGAACGGCGCGATCGAGCCCGGCGGCCTCTCGGCGATGGCCGAGTCGGTCTACGGCGAGGGGCTGCGCATCTCGCCGATCAAGATCGCCGAGGGGGGCGAGCTCAAGCGCGACCTGGTCACGTTCTGCCAGAACATGGTGCGCGACCGCGCGCTGATGTTCGAAGACATGAAGGCGCGCCTGACGGTGTGCAAGCAGCTCGCGGTGCGCGTGGGCGACGCGATCGCCGAGTTCGGCGTCGACGCCTTCGTCGCGATGCTGCGCCTGGGACTGGAGGACGTGCTGGCCGAAGTCAGGCGCCGCATCGCCGCGATGCCCGACGGCACGACGCGGGCGATCGCCTTCGGCGACGGCACGCTGCGCGAGCCGGCCTACGTCAAGGCCAACGTCACGCTGCGCAAGAGCGGCGAGCGGCTGGTCGTCGACCTGCGCGGCAGCAGCCCGGAGTTCGCCAACCGCACGCTCAACTCGGTGCTCGGCTCGACCAAGGCCGCGGTGGGCAACCTGCTGTGCGGCTTCGTCTGGCCCGACCTGCCGCGCAACCAGGCGGTGCTGGCGCCGATCGAGTTCGAGGTCGATCGCGGCTCGTGCCTGGCCTCGGCCTTCGAGACGCCGAACACGATCAGCATGCTGACGCTGTTCCCGACCTTCACGGCTACGCAGGTGGCGCTGGCCAAGCTCGCGTACGCGACGCCGCAGGTGCGCAGTCGAGCGCTGGCGCCCTGGTACAACATGATCAACACCTACGTCTACGGCGGCGTCAACCAGCGCGGCCAGATGATCGCCAGCATCAGCGCCAACGTGAACGCGATGCCCGGCGGTGCGCGCGAGGGCGCCGACGGCGAGCACTCGATCGCGGCGCTGTTCTCGATCATGGGCGACCTGCCCGAGATCGAGGTGCAGGAAGAGGAGGTGCCGTACATCAGCCTGATCGGCAAGAAGCTGCTGCGCGACAACCAGGGCTTCGGCAAGTTCCGCGGCGGCTCGGGTTATCAGTGGGCGATCTCGCCCAAGGACAGCCCGCTGTGGGGCTTCGCGGCGGTGGCCAACGGCTCGTCGTACCCGAACGTGTCGGGCCTGTTCGGCGGCTACGGCTGCGGCACCTACCCGATCTGCAAGGTTCGCGGGGTCGACATCTTCCAGCGCATCGACGAGGACCCCAAGGCCTTCGCCAGCTACGACGTCGCCGAGGTGATGAACGGCCGTCCGATCGAGGGCGCGCGCTACGAGACGCAGTCGATGGCGATGCCCTTCGAGCTCGCGCAGCGCGGCGAGATCTACCTGATGAGCCAGGGCGCGGGGGGCGGCTGGGGCGACGTGCTCGAGCGCGAGGCGGCCGCGGTGGCGCGCGACGTGCGCGACGGCGTGATCTCGGCCGAGGTGGCGCTCGAGGTCTATGCGGTGGCGGTCGATGCCCAGACGCATGCGATCGACGAGGCGGCGACGCTGGCGGCACGCGAGGCCGTTCGCGCCCGGCGGCTGGCGCGCGGGAAGCCGTTTGCCGAGTTCACCGCCGAGTGGACGACGCCGGGTCCGCAGGGTCTGCCGGCACCGTACTTCGGCTGCTGGAACGACCCCGCGCAGATCTGGGTCGGCAACGAGGAGGTTCCTTCGCCCGCCGACGCGCTGCAGCCGGTGACGATGGACGACCCGCGCTTGGTGCGCATCCGCGCGCTCGAGGCCGAAGTGGCCGCGCTTCGCGGCGCGCAAGGGCCTGAGCGATGAGCGGCGAGGCGTTCCCGGGCGTGCCTGCCGCCGGCGCCGCGGCGCTGTGCCTGGACCTGACGGCCTATGCGCGGCGGGTCTTCGGCAACTGCGAGCCCGAGTGGTTCGACACGCCCACGCTGATGGCGCATCAGCGACAGGCCCAGCAAGGCCTGCGCGCCGACTGGGTGCTGCTGCCCCTGCTCGACTGGGCGGCCGCCTGGTGGTCGGCGCGCCGGTCCGATGCCGGTGTCGCACGCAGCGCGCTGCGCACCCTGAAGCAGCGCCTCGAAGACCCCGCCTTGCGCGCGGCACTGACCGACGTGCTGCGCGCGCTGCAAGGAGCGATCGGCGGCGCGGGCCTGGCGCTGCAGCTCGCGGGCGGCGCGCAGTGGCTCGCCTGGGCCGGCAACGACGCGGCGGACGTCGACGACGCCGAGGAGGCGCTGGTCTACCTCGCCTCACTGCTGCACGGGCTCGCCGGCAGCGGCATCGGCGCGGTCGTGGTCGAGCAGGCGGGCGAGGTGCCTGCCGACGCCGCAGAGCACTTTGCCGCGCTCACCAACGCCGCCCGGCACCACGGCTGGCCGTGCGCCTTGTGCGCCGCTGCGCTGCCGGGCGCACTGGAGGGGTTCGACGCGCTCGCCTGCCGCGACCCTGCCGCCGGCCAAGGCCGCTGGCTCGCCGAAGCCGGCTGGCGCGACGCGTCGGCGCCCGCGCCGTTCGTCGTCGCCTGCGTGCCGGACGACGCCCCGCCCGATGCCGTGCTGTCGCGGATCGCCGCGTGGCGCGCTGCACGCTGACCCCCCGAGACGAACCGAGGACCAACGAGATGATTCTCTATGACACCGAATGGGTTGCCGAGCTGGCCCGCCTGTCTGCCGCCGACGGGGTCTTCCAGAAGAAGGCGCGCGGCTTCGACGCCGTCTACCAGTATGTGGTCAAGGCGCCGAAGGATCAGCCCGGTGGCGAGCCGCGCGCCTTCTGGATCACGTTCCCGGAGTGCACGCAGTTCGGCATGGGAAAGCACGACAAGCCGACCTACACGATGACCACCTCGTACGAAGTGATGCACGACGTGCTCACCGGCAAGACCAACGCGGTGCTGGCACTGACGATGCGCAAGGTATTCGTTGCCGGCGACCTGATGCGGCTGCTGCGCTTCACCGGCGCGATCAACCGCATCGTCGAACTGATGCAGCGCATTGCGGCGCAGGCTGAAGGGACGCTGGCGGCCATCGGCTGAAGCGCCGGGGCACTGCCGCGACGCGGACGCTCGTCGCGCTGCTGCGGGGAGCCGACTTGTCTTTCGGAGACAGGCCTTACCATGCGGCGTTCTGACTGAGCGAGGCCGTCATGCCCACCTACGCGCGCAGTGCCGCCCTGACCAACTTCGCGGTCGTCGCCGCCGAGCTGGGATTGGACGGGCCGGCCCTGGTGCGCGAAGTGGGCCTGCCCGCGCGTTGCCTGGACGAGCCCGACCTGAAGGTGCCGGCCGCCGCGGCGGCGCGCCTGCTCGAACTGGCGGCCGCGCGCGGGCGCGAGCCGGCGTTCGGGCTGCGGCTGGCCGAGTCGCGGCGCCTGTCGAACCTCGGCCCGCTGGGCCTGTTGATCCGCGACGAGCCGACGCTGCGCTCGGCGCTCGAGGCGCTGGTGCGCCACATGCATGTCCACAACGAGGCGCTGGTGTTGCGCGTCGAGCAGGTCAGCAACCTGGTCATCATCCGTGCCGAGATGCTCACCGAGAGCGGACGGCCGGTGCGACAGGCCATCGAACTGGCCGTCGGCGTGATGTTCCGCGTGCTCAGCGTGTTCCTCGGCGCGGGCTGGGAACCTCGGTTGTTGTGCTTCACGCACGCCGCGCCGCAGAGTCTGGCGGTGCACCGGCGCGTGTTCGGCAGGAAGATCGAATTCGGCCACGAGTTCAACGGGATCGTCTGCAACGCCGCCGATCTGGATGCGCCCAACCCCGGCGCCGACCCGGTCATGGCCCGCTATACGAGGCGGCTGCTCGAGGACAACGAGGCTGCGCAAGCGTCGATGGCCGGCCGCGTACGGCAGATCGTCGCGCTGCTGCTGGCGCG
Source organism: Rubrivivax sp. (assembly GCA_046348125.1). Classification (GTDB taxonomy): domain Bacteria; phylum Pseudomonadota; class Gammaproteobacteria; order Burkholderiales; family Burkholderiaceae_C; genus Rubrivivax. Next base: position 569,767 of record JAXMEV010000001.1, on the reverse strand, counting down.
CGGCCATTGCCAGGTCGAGCGGGTCGCGCAGCACCTGGGCATGGACCGCCGCACGGTGGCCCGCCACCTGAGCAGCGAAGGCACGACCTTCAGCGCGCTGGTCGACCAGCTGCGCGCCGAGTTGCTCGAGCGCTATCTCGAGGGCGGCTCGCATCCGCTGGCGCAGATCGCCGCGCTGCTCGGCTTCTCGTCGCCGAGCAGCTTCTCGCGCTGGCACCGGCAGCAGTTCGGCCGCGCTGCGAGCGAGCGAACGACGCCGCGCCGGCGCGCCTGATACCACTTTGACCACTTTGCGTTCAACCCCAATGGCCGCAGTCGACGGACCGGCGTGTTCCGGCGCGGCCCACGCATCGCAAGAAGTCCAATACCCCGCGTTGGTGGCGCACCCGCGTGAATCCGTTTGCCGAGGCCTGGCCCGTCATCGAAGGCTGGCTGCAGGCCGAGCCTTCCGCCAGCGCGAACGAACTGATGGAGCGACTGGCCGCGATGATTCCTGAAGTTTATGGAAGCAAGGCGCAGCTTCGCACGCTCCAACGCCGGGTTCGGGAGTGGCGCACAGAGCGGGCCAAAGAGATGGTCCTGGGCAGCCTGCGCAAAGCCGGCGCCAACACCGCCGAACATCAATAGGCGGCATGCGGGCATGTTTGCGATCCAAGAGGGCCGGGCGCTACGCGCCCGGCAGGGCTATGGACATATGGACGATGCGCCTGACGGCGCACCGGCGGCGTCCGTGGACAACGCGCCGCTGCGCGGCTGCGTTGCCCACCGCCGCCGCCTTCGCCCACATGCCCACAGCCCTCGACAAAGAATGAAGTCGAAGAGAACCGAGATGAAGCGACAACCACCCGCCGGGTAACATTCCTTCGTGAGGCAACACGCCGGCCAAGATAATTGTCGTCAACCAGCCTCGCCTTGCCAGCACCGTGCGTACAGATCCAGGATGCGACCCGCTTTGAGCTGGAACTGCGGATCGCGCGGGAAGATCCAGCATCGATGCTGCCAAGGACGGATCGCATCCTCGTGAAGCCAGCGCCACACGGTGCTGTTGCTGATGCGCGCCACCAGCCCGCGCTGCTCGACCTCGCGCCTGATGTCGGCAACGCTCAGTCGCGACAACGGCACTCCCAGCGTCGAGGGCAGCTCGCACGCCAGCGCCTTGACCTCAACCGTGAGCTCTGGGGGGAAAGGCCCATAAGCGCTAAGATAAAAATGTGTCCCGAGCGTCAGCCTGATAGCGCCGGCGCTTGCGGGGCGGCTCGCGCAGTGCAGCAGCCAGCTTGTTCCAGTCGCGCAGCCCTCCGCGCAGCGTTGTCGTTGGGTTCACGGCGCGGGCGAGGAGAAAACGCATCATCGCCACCTCACGCCAGCGACAGCGGCGCTCCTTGCTCGGCGGACAAGAAGTAGCCCCAAGGGGAAAAACGCTCGCCGACCGCGATCAGGGTTTCGATCAGAGTGGCTACGAATAACTTGCCCTGCAGCCACGCTTTGGCCCCCACTTGATCGGTCTTCTTCAGGTGACCGAGTTGAAGGAGCGACTTCAGGCGCTTGAACGCCAGCTCTATCTGCCAGCGGTGGCGGTACAGCTCCAGGATGTTCTGCGCAGACACCTCGCGCAGCGTCGTCAGGACCACAACGTACCCGGCCGCCTCGAGCGTGTCGGGCTGCAAGTTGCGTTGCTTCTTGGAGGCGACCTCGCGCAGCTTGTCCTGTGCCTTGCGCTTTTGTTCGGCGCTCTTCTTGAGCGCGCACACGCGAAGGGCGATGGTGCCCTGGTCGTCGCGCATGAATGCCGGCCATTCCCGAGCCTCGCCCACCTTCAGCTTGCGCAGCTTGGGCAGCAACGCCACCTCTTTTCCCTTGCCGTCCTCGAGCGGCACGCTGACCATGTTCGAGCGCATGATCACATCGCCGCCACCCGCAACGACGTGCCTGATGCCGCGTCGATGCGCCAGCCCCCGGTCGGCCATCAGGATGTCGTTGGCCCGCACTTCGAACCGCGTGAGCGTCTCTCCTTCGTCGGGCAGCGTGACCTGGAGTTGCTCGCACGCCAGCGTGCTCAGGTCGATCATGTAGTGAATCCGCCAGGTCGAACCCGTCGCACCCGGCTCACAGACCACGCTCGCGTCGACCAGCCGCACGCGCTTGCCGACCAATACGTCCTGCGTCGTCGTCGAAAGACGCCGGCTCATCTGCTCGACCATCCAGCGAAACCATTCGCCGCAACCGCGCAGCCGTCCCAGCAATGCAACATCGGACACGTCAGCCAGACCGCCAGCTTGGGCGCGCACGGCCGTCTCGCGAAGCGAGCATCCGTCGACCAAGTGAATCAGCATCACGCGCAGCAGCGATGCGGCGTCCTTGAATCCGCGCGTGCGCCGCAACGCACCGGTGAGCCGAGCTGCTTCCTGCCACCCATCGGGAAGAACACGTTCGATGACCTCCCAGTCCTCACTCAACCCTTCGAAGCGATCGTCCCAGTCACGATCGAAGTCGCTGCCATCGTCCATCGTCCCGCCCGCCACCGTTCTGTCGACGGGATGGCAGTATAGACGATGTCAACATTATCTTAGCGCTTATGGGGGAAAGGCCCGGGGGCGCCCTGGGCGAGGCCGCTCTTCGAGCCCGGGCAATCGGTGCCGGAAGAAGCGCTTGCGCCACTCGCTGACGACCTCCCGGCGCGTATCGAGCCGCGCTGCGATCTCGTCATTGCCCAGCCCCTGGGCAGCCAGCAAGATCATTCGGGTCTTCCGGACAATTTGTGGGCGTCAAACGTCCATCCTGAGCGTCTGAGACGAGTTGCCCACCGCGGCGGACGTGCGTTCGTCGCATGCGACGCCCGCGCGCCGCCGTGGACAACTCTGCACCGAGGACATTGCGGTCTGGCGGCAGTGCCGGGCTGCGTTTGCTGCGTCAACCGGGTTCTTGCGTCGGGTCCCGATCGCGCATGAACCGCTCGAACTTTCGACAGGTGGCGTCCAACGAGTCTTGTTCGGCTTCGGTGATGCGGGGGTAGATCAGCGGTCCGCCGTCGCCCTGGACGAGTTGTCGAATGCCGGCGTCGACGCCGCGCCGGGCGAGTTCGTCGTCGTCGTATCGGCGCCGGATGAGTTCCCCGCCGAGCAGCCACAGGTTGTCGCGATGCCTGCGCACGGTCGACTTGGGCAGGCCCCGGTCCAACAGATGCAGCAGGAACGGCGCGAACACCGTCACGATCTGTTGGCCCAAGGCGATGTCGGCCGGCTCGACGTGCCACGACCTTGGCCAGTCGTCCAGGTCGGGGCAGGCCTGGCGAAGGCGCTGCGCATCGCGCGGCGCGAGAATGGGCGCGTCATCATCGCTGGCACGGGAGTCGGCCATGTTGCTCACCCGGCTGCTCAACGCCTGCTACCACTTTGCAGGCTTCGTCTACGCCGGGGCGCGACTGAACGAAGCCACCTGTGAGCGCCGATCCGAATCTGCACTGATTCGGTCGGTATGAAGTTGCATCTTCTTCGCCGTCGGTCTTCTTCGGGTCGGCGTCTTTGACGCATCTTCTTCGCGTTGGGGTGCGTCTTCTTCGGCGTCGGCTCGGCAGCGGCAGGTCGGCGGCTACGGTGCTTGCCTTGGCCCATCTTCGACACTTCGAGCCCCCGCGTCCTTCGTAAGTCATTGATTCGTATAGCGGCGAGGTCGGTTTCGTCGAATTTGTAGTGTCACGCCGTCCGTCTCTTATGGTTGATTTGCTATGTGCAGATCGCCTACATTTCGCCCATCGACGTAATGGCACCGCCTCGTGTTCATCCGCACCCAGACAACCGCCGGACGGACCTACCTGCTGCTGGTGGAGAACGAGCGCGTCGAGGGCCGCATCAAGCAGCGCGTGCTGCTGCGATTGGGCCGGCTCGATCAGCTCCAGGCCTCGGGGCAGCTCGACAGCCTGCTGGTGTCGCTGGGGCGCTTCTCCGACAAGCTCGCCGTCCTCGACGCGCACGCTCGCGGCGACAGCGTCACCACGCACACGCGCAGCATAGGCGCTGCGCTGATCTTCGAGCGGCTGTGGGCCGAGTGCGGCATAGGGTCCGTGCTTCGCGACATGCTGCGCGACCGGCGCTACGAGTTCGCGCTGGAGCGGGCGGTGTTCATGACGGTGCTGCATCGCCTGTTCGTCAGCGGCAGCGACCGAGCTGCCGAGCGCTGGATGCAGGGCCAGGCCATCGCCGGCACCGAGGAGCTGTCGCTGCACCACCTGTACCGCACGATGGGCTTCCTGGGCGAGCCAGTGCACGAGCAGCCGCCGCCCGATGTTCCGGTCGCCGCCAAGGGCAAGGCCGCCAAGACCGACAGCCGCGTGTTCGATCTGCGCACGCGCAAGGATCTCATCGAGGAAGAACTCTTCGCTCGGCGGCGCGATCTCTTCACCGATGTGGAGCTGGTGTTCTTCGACACCACGTCGATCTACTTCGAGGGCGAGGGCGGGCAGGACATCGGCCGGCACGGCCATTCCAAGGACCACCGGCCGGACCTGAAGCAGATGGTCGTGGGCATGGTGCTGGACAACGCCGGCAATCCGCTGTGCAGCACCATGTGGCCGGGCAATACCACCGACGTGACGAGCCTGGTGCCGGTGGTCAAGCGATTGCAGCGGCACTTCGGCGTGCAGCGCGTGTGCATCGTCGCCGACCGCGGCATGATCAGCGACGCCACGATGGCCGAGATCGACTCGCGTGGCTGGTTCTACATCCTGGGCGTGCGTATGCGGCGCAGCAAGGAGGCCCGCAACGAGGTGCTCACGCGCGGCGGCCGCTACCGGACCGTGCACGCCAAGAGCGACGACCCGAAGGCGCCCTCGCCGCTGCAGGTCAAGGAGGTCTTGGTCAGCGACGACGATGAACAAGCCGCGCAGCGGCGTTACATCGTCTGCCGCAACGAGGACCAGGCCACCAAGGATGCGCACGACCGGCTGGCGATCATCGAGGCGCTCGTGCAGGCGCTCAAGCGTGGCGACAAGTCCCTCATCGGCAACAACGGCTTCCGGCGCTTCGTCGCCGGCACCGGCGGCCACTGGCGCATCGACGAGGCCAAGGTCGTCGAAGAAGCGCGCTACGACGGCAAGTGGGTGCTGCGCACCAACACCGACTTGAGCGCCGCGCAGGTGGCGCTGAAGTACAAGCAACTGTGGACGGTCGAGGCGATCTTCCGCACGATGAAGAGCCAATTGCACACGCGGCCGATCTTCCACAAGACCGACGACACGATCCGCGGCCACGTGTTCTGCAGCTTCCTCGCACTCGTCTTGCGCAAGGCATTGCAGGATCGACTCGAAGCGGCCGGGCACGGACACCTCGAATGGGATCACGTCATCGACGATCTGGCCGGACTGCAGGAGATCGAATTGCACGTGCAGGGCAAGGGCTATCGGCTGCGCACGGAAACGAAGGGCACGCTTGCCGCGGTATTCGGCGCTTGTGGCGTCGCATTGCCGCCGACGTTGCGGCCGATGTGACCACCGACAAAGTCGCCGCCGCAGTCTCGGCGGCGTGACACTACGTCTGTAACAGCGTCGCAAGTGCTTGATTCAGAAAACGCTTGTCCGAAGAGGTGTCGAAGATGGGCCTGAGCTGCCCGAGGTGCTGCGCGCCGCGGCCGACTCCACCTCCAAGAGCACGGTGTCCAGGCGCTTCGTGGCGCTGAGCGAGCGGCAACTGCACGAATGGCTGTCGCGTTCCATCGCCGGGCTGGATCTGCCGGTAGTGATGATCGACGGCATCCACCTGGCCGACAGCGTCATCCTCATCGCGCTGGGCATCGACGCCCAGGGCAACAAGCATGTGCTGGGGTTGCGCGAGGGCTCCAGCGAGAACGCGCGCGTGGTCAAGGCGCTGCTGTCGGATCTGATCGAGCGGGGCCTGCAGGCCGACCGCGCCAGGCTGTGGGTGGTCGACGGGGGCAAGGCGCTGCGACGCGGCATCATGGAGTGCTTCGGTCGCCTGGCGCTGGTGCAGCGCTGCCAGGAGCACAAGCGCCGCAACGTCCTCGAGCACCTGCCCGAGACGATGCAACAGGGCACCAGCAAGGCGATGCGCCAGGCCTGGGACGGCCACGACGCGACGCTGGCGGCCAAGCGATTGCAGGCACTGGCCAACTCGCTGCAGGCCCAGCACCCAGGGGCGGCGGCCAGCCTGCGCGAAGGCCTGGCCGAGACGCTGACGGTGCAGGCTCTGGGCATCACGGGGGCGCTGTACCGCACGCTGCGCACCACCAACCCGATCGAGAACCTCAACGGCTCGATCGCGCGCTACACGCGCAACGTCAAGCGCTGGAAGGACGCCAGCATGGCCCAGCGCTGGGTTGCCAGCGCGCTGCACGATGCCAAGGGCCGGTTCAGAAAGCTGCGTGGGCACAAGGAAATGAAAGCCTTGGTTGCCGCATTGAATTCGCACGCGGAAAAACTCCAAGCCGCCGAAATGCGCGATCCACAAGTCGCCGCGTAACATCGCCAAATTGGAGCCGCCGCCGGGCTATCGTTCAACAGCTATCGGGACAACGCCAAGGGTCATCTACTTCACCCGTTGTTCCGAAGGCGAGGTGGTCTTGCTCACGTTGTACGCAAAGTCCAAGACCGACAACCTCACCGGACCAAAGTTGAAGGAGATTCGTCGTGCCCTCGAAGAGTAAGCCTCTCGGCCCGAAGGAACTCGCCGCCTACGAGGCGAAGCGCGACCTCGCCGCCGATTTGCTGCAGGCCGTGCGCGAAATGAAGGCCGGGCAGGTTCAAGTCGTTTCATCTCCGGTCATCGAGGCGCGGAAGAAGACCGGACTGTCGCAGTCTCAGTTCGCGGCGTTGCTCGGCGTATCGGTTCGCACGCTCCAAGGATGGGAACAGGGCCGCAAACAACCGAGCGGTGCTGCACGGACCCTCTTGGCCATCGCCAACCGGAATCCAAGAGCACTTCTTGAAGTTGCGGGCAAGTGACGCCCAACCCCCAATCCTGTCCGACTAGATTCAAACTCCGCTGGGCCCGACCCCAGGTGGTCAGCGGGTAATCAGGTCACGGCGCGGGCCGTCGGCGTGCTGGGCGCAGGCCACAGGTGCAGCGGCAGCCCCAGCAGCAGGTGCAGCACGGCCCAGCCGAAGCAGGCGCCGCGCCAACCCCAGGCCTCGTTCATCCACGCCGACAACGGCCAGCCGACGGTGCTCGCGAAGCCGGCGATCAGCGTGATGCCGGTGATCGCGTCGCGCGACGCGCTGCCGTACAGGCGCACCAGCGTCCCGAAGGCCGCTTCGTACAGACCCGCTCCCATCGCCAGGCCGATCACCAGCCAGGCCAGCGCCATCGTCCATGGCCCGGCAGCGACACCGAGCGCGGCCAGACCGAGCGCTAACGAAAACGCCGCGTACACGCTGGGCGTCGCCAGACCCAGCCCGCTCGCCATCGGCGTGGCCAGCACCGCCGGCAGGTGGAACGACGACGCCCAGGCCAGCCTCTACGCCGTGCCGAGTGCGAGCACGGTGCCGCGGCGCTCGAGGCTCGGCACGGGGCGTTGGCACCGCTGCCGCGCGGCGCATCGCCACGGCGGCCGTCGGCGAGGATGCGGGCAATGGCGATCATGTTGTCCTTCGAAACCATGCAGCGCTCCAGGCCAGGGGCTGCGCTCGGCACGGGGCGACGGCCCGGTTGCAAGCGACTTTGGAGTGTCGCACCGAGACGGCCTGCCGACGCGGCGCCGGCACGCTGTTGCAGGGCGGCGCTCGCCCTCGCGCACCAGTGCAGTTCGTTGCACAGGCCGGAGCCTGGAGCCACGGAATTGATCTACGTCAATTGTTGCGAATGATTCGCATTCGATGTACGATGGCGGAATCATGAAAGTTGGCCAAGCGACACACGGCATCGCGCTCGATCGCCTGCCCGCGCACCGCGGCGCACTGGTCGAGCGCGTCGACGCCGCCGGCGCGCACCAGCCCGCGGAGCGCGCCGCGCAGCTCGCCGACATCGGCTTCGTGCCCGGCGAGATCGTCAGCGTGCTGGCCCGCGCCTGGCCGGGCGGCGATCCGCTCGTGGTGCGCGTGGGCCATTCCAGCTTCGCGCTGCGCCGCGCCGAAGCCGCCTGCGTTCAGGTGCTGCCGCTGCCCGCCGCAACGGCAACGTGAGCACCGCGGTCATCCACGTCCACCCCGCCGGCCCGCTGGTGGCGCTGGTGGGCAACCCGAACTGCGGCAAGACGGCGCTGTTCAACCTGCTGACCGGCAGCCGCCAGAAGGTGGCCAACTACGCCGGCGTCACGGTCGAGCGCAAGGAGGGGCGGCTCGTGAACGAGGGCGGCGGCCCGGCGCGCACGACGCGCGTGCTCGACCTGCCCGGCGCCTACAGCCTGTACCCGCGCTCGCCCGACGAGCGCGTCACCGCCGACGTCCTGGCCGGCCGCGCCGTGGGCGAGAAGCGCCCCGACCTCGTCGTCTGCGTGGTCGACGCCACCAACCTGCGGCGCAACCTGCGCCTCGTGCTGGGCGTACTGCGCCAGGGGCTGCCGGTGGTGGTGGCGCTGAACATGAGCGATGTCGCCGAGCGGCGCGGCCTGCATGTCGATGCCGAGGCGCTGGCCGCCGAACTCGGCGTGCCCGTGCTGCCGACGGTGGGCGTGCAGCGCGGCGGCGATGCGGCGCTGCGCGCCCTCATCGCCGAGCGCAGCCGCTGGCCGGCGCCGCCGCCTGCGCAGCCCGACGCATCGCACGACGAGGAGCGCCTGCGCACGCTGCTCGATCGGCTGGCCCTGGCCGACCTGCAGCCCGACCGCATGACCGAGCGCGTCGACCGCATCGTGCTGCATCCGCTCGCCGGGCCGCTGCTGCTGGCCGTCGTGCTCTTCCTCGTCTTCCAGGCGGTCTTCGCCTGGGCGCGCCGGCCGATGGATCTGATCCAGGCGTCGACCGGTGCGCTCGCACAGGCACTGGCCGCCGCGCTGCCGCAGGGCGCGGTGTGGCACTGGATCGGCAGCCTGCTCGCCGACGGGCTGATCGCCGGCGTGGGCGGCGTGCTCGTGTTCCTGCCGCAGATCCTGATCCTGTTCTTCTTCATCCTCGTGCTCGAGGAGTCGGGCTACCTGCCGCGCGCGGCCTTCCTGCTCGACCGCCTGATGGGCGGCGTCGGCCTGTCGGGGCGCTCGTTCATTCCTCTGCTGTCGAGCTTCGCCTGCGCCATCCCCGGCATCATGGCCACGCGCACGATCGCCGACCGGCGTGACCGCCTGGTGACGATCCTGATCGCGCCGCTCATGACCTGCTCGGCGCGCCTGCCGGTCTACACCCTGCTGATCGGCGCCTTCGTGCCCGCGCGCACGCTCGCCGGCGGGCTCGGGCTGCAGGGCGTGGCGCTGTTCGTGCTGTACGTCGCCGGCATCGTCGGCGCGTTCAGCGTCGCCTGGCTGCTCAAGCTGCTCACGGCGGGCGGCCAGTCGCGCATGCTGATGATGGAACTGCCCGCCTACCACTGGCCGACGCTGCGCCATGTCGGCCTGGGCCTGGTGCAGCGCGCGAAGATCTTCCTGCGCCGCGTGGGCGGCGTGATCCTGGTGATGACGCTGGCGCTGTGGTTCCTGGCCAGCTTCCCGGCCCCGCCGGCGGGCGCCACCGGCCCGGCCATCGAGTACAGCGTGGCCGGCATGCTCGGGCGCGCGCTCGCGCACCTGTTCGCGCCGCTGGGCTTCAACTGGCAGATCAGCGTGGCGCTGGTGCCCGGCATGGCGGCACGCGAAGTCGTCGTCTCCTCGCTCGCCACGGTCTACGCGCTCGGCGGCGCCGAGGGCAGCGAAGCCGCCGCACGGGCCCTGGCGCCGGTCATCGCACACGACTGGAGCGCGGCCACCGCCTACGCGCTGCTCGCCTGGTTCGTGTTCGCGCCGCAATGCATCTCGACCATCGCCGCCGTGCGCCGCGAGACCAACGGCTGGGCCGTGCCCGCGCTGCTCGTGGGCTACCTGTTCGCGCTCGCGTACGCGGCATCGTTCCTCACCTACCGCGCCGCCCTGGCCCTAGGCGCGGGGTGAGATCGGACGTACAGGTCCGCCTGCGCGGACCTGTTCGCCGATCGAACGGCTGCGCGTGTCTTGCGCGCGCAGCGCGGCCTGCAAGGCTGAGATCGGCCGTACAGGTCCGCCTGCGCGGACCTGTTCGCCGATCGAACGGCTGCGCGTGTCGCAGCACGCGCAGCGCGGCCTGCCCGGCTCGAGTTCGGGCTTGCACTCGTGCAGCGCCGCGAGCCCGCCGCGCCATACTTGCGCGCTCCGACATGGCCCTCCCGCAAGCCCCCGCCCCGCATCGCCACGCCTGGCATCGCGCGCTGCGCGGCCTGCGGGCGCGGCCGCGCCTGCTCGGCTCGGCGGCGGTCGGCCTGCTCGTGTACCTGCTGCTGCCCGCGGCGCTGGCCGTGCACGCCGCGCCGCGCGCGCTGGTGGCGTGGAACGCCGGTGCGCTGCTGTACCTGGCGCTGGTCGCGCTGATGGCGCAGCGGGCCGACCTCGAGAGCATGCGCCGGCGCGCGCTGCGCGAGGACGAGGGCCGCGTCGTCGTGCTCGTGCTCGTGGTGGCGGCCGCCGCGGCGGTGTTGCTCGCGGTGGCCTCGCAGCTGACCGCAGCCAAGGATCTGCACGGCACGCTGCACCGCCTGCACGTGGCACTGGCGGCGCTCACGGTGGCCACCTCGTGGTTCTTCACGCAGACGCTGTTCGCGCTGCACTACGCGCACGACTTCTACGCGGCGCGCGCGCGGCACCGGGTCGATCCGCTGCAGTTCCCGGGCACGCAGGATCCGGGGTACGGCGACTTCTTCTACTTCTCCTGCGTCATCGGCACTTCGGCGCAGACGGCCGACGTGTCGTTCGCCACGAGCGCGCTGCGCCGCGTGGGCACGCTGCACTGCGTGCTGGCGTTCTTCTTCAACACGACGCTGCTGGCGCTGGCGATCAACATCGCCGCCGGGCTGCTGTAGCTGCGGCTACGCACCCATCGACTATGACGCCAGCGCCGCGTCGAGCCAGGCGTCGACGGCCGCGGGGTCGGCCGGCAGCACGGCGGCGCCGCCGCTGAAATGCTGCCAGGCCGGCAGATGGCGTTCGTTCACGGCGGTGAGCACGGGCACGCCGCGCGCCAGCAGCTCGAGCAGTTCGGCCGCGAAGCCGCCGCCTTCGGCCTCAAGTGCACCGAAGCGGTTGACGACGACGAGGTCGGGTGCTTCGTCGACGGCGGCGCGCAGCACGCCGCTGGCCTGGGCGAAGCCCTGCGGATCGCCGCGGCAGGCGCCGGAGCCCGGGCCCATCGGCTGCGACACGAGAAAGCGCGTGCCCTCGTGCAGGTCGACCAGCACCATCGGGCCGGCGCAGCCCGCCGCCGGCTCGGGGTAGGTCATCAGCAGCCCGCGCACGCGGCGGCCGAGCGCACGCTGGCGTGCCGCCGCCTGCGCGAGCAGCGCATCGGCATCGCTGCCGGCGCGCTGAAGGATCGCGGCGGCAGCGACCTGCAGCTCCTGTTCGGGCGGCTGCAGCGCGTTCATCGGCAGGTCTTGGCGTTCGCCATCAGGGCCTGTGACGATATCGGTCACGCTCCGGTTCATGCCTTCACGGAATCCAGCCCGCGCGTCGCGCCGCAGGCAGGTCCTTCGGCCAGTGCCGGCGCTTCGCCCGCGGCCGGATAGGCCGAACCGGGCTTCTTCTGCGCCAGCGCGACGCCGTGGCGCACGGCGATGATCTCGGCCAGGATGGCGACGGCGATCTCGGCCGGCGTCTTGGCGCCGAGGTCGAGGCCGATCGGCCCGTGCAGGCGCGCGATCTGCTCGGGCGTGAGCTCGAACTGCGCCAGCCGCTCGCGCCGCCGCGCGGTGTTGACGCGCGAGCCGAGCGCGCCGATGTAGAAGGCGGGCGACTTGAGCGCCTCGAGCAGCGTCATGTCGTCGAGCTTGGGGTCGTGCGTGAGCGCGACGACGGCGCTGTGCGCGTCGAGCTTGAGCTCGAGCACGAGGTCGTCGGGCATGGCCTTGCTGAAGGTGCTGCCGGGCACGTTCCAGCTGAGGTGGTATTCCTCGCGCGGATCGCAGCAGATGACCTCGAAGTCGCACAGCAGCGCGATCTCGGCCACCGCGCGCGACAGCTGCCCGGCGCCGACGATCATCAGCCGCCAGCGCGGCCCGTAGGTGGCGCGCATCACCTGGCCGTCGAAGGCGAAGGCGTCGTCGCGCGAGGCGCGCTCGAGCGTCACTTCGCCGCTGGCCAGCACGAGCCGGCGCGCCACCAGCTCGTGGCGCGCGGTGCGCGCGAGCACCTCGTCGATCCAGCGCGCGTCGGTCAGCGGCTCCTGCACCAGGCGCAGCGTGCCGCCGCAGGGCAGGCCGAAGCGCGCCGCCTCGTCCTTGGTGACGCCGTAGCTCACGAGCGAGGGGCGCGCCACGCGCTCGCCCTTGCGCACGCGATCGATCAGATCGTCCTCGACGCAGCCGCCCGACACCGAGCCGACGACCTGGCCGTCGTCGCGCATCGCCAGCAGCGCGCCGGGCGGGCGCGGCGCGCTGCCCCAGGTCTCGAGCACGGTCACCAGCCACACCCGGTGCCCTTCGGCGTGCCATTGCCGCGCCTGGCGCAGCACTTCGAGATCCAGACTGTCCATGTCCCGACCTCCTTGCAATTCGGGGACGCGCTCAGCGCATCAGCAGGTACAGCAGCAGCAGCACGACGGCGCCGCCCACCAGCCAGAGCCAAGCCGGCAGCGCCCGCGCGGCCGGCAGCGCGGGCGGCGGCGCCGCCTCGCCGGCGCCCTCGCTGCGCAGCCGCGCCTCGAAGGCGTCGAAGAACTCGCCCGCCACCTTGGCCGCCGCGGCATCCACCAGGCGCGAGCCCACCTGTGCGATCTTGCCGCCGACCTGCGCCTGCACGCGGTAGCCCAGCTTGGTCTGCGCCGCGCCCTCGGCCGCCAGCGTCACCTGCGCCGAGCCCTTGCCGAAGCCGGCGACGCCGCCCTGGCCGTCGAAGGCGATCGTATAGCTCGTCGGCGGCACGATGTCGCTCAGGCGGACATTGCCCTTGAAGCGCGCGTTGACCGGCCCCACGCGCACCGCCAGCAGCGCGGCGTAGGCGTTGTCGCCGGCCGGCTCGAACTGCTCGCAGCCGGCGATGCAGGCCTTGAGCACCTCGGGGTCGTTCAGCGCCGCCCAGGTGCGTTCGATGGGCGCGGGGATGATGCGTTCGCCGTTCAGTTCCATGTCGTGGCTCCGGGGCGCCGGGCGGGCGCCGCGAGTGCGCGGCCCAGATCGGCCAAGCTTGCCAGATTGTGGACGGGCAGGAAACGGTCGACCTGCGGCAGCAGCGCGCGGATGCCGGCCGCGCGCGGCTCGAAGCCGGCAAAGCGCAGCAGCGGGTTGAGCCAGACGATCTCGTGCGCCAGCCGGCGCAGCTGCGCGGCGGCGCGCGCGAGGTCGCCGTGCTCGTCGCGGTCGAGGCCGTCGGTGACGAGCAGCAGCGCCGCGTTGCCGGCGAGCACGCGACGCGCCCAGCGGCGGTTGAACTCGTCGAGCGACGAGGCGATGCGCGTGCCGCCGTGCCAGTCGGGCACCTGTGCCGCGGCGGCGGCCAGCGCGGCGTCGGGGTCGTGCAGGCGCAGCGCGCGCGTGACGTTGGTGAGCCGCGTGCCGAAGGTGAACACCTGCAGCCGGTGGCGGCGCTGGATGAGACCGTGCGCGTAGTGCAGGAAGATGCGCGCGTAGCGCTCCATCGAGCCGGAGATGTCGAGCAGCACGACGGCCGCGGGCAGCTCGGCGCGCGGGCGCGCGTATGCGAGCTGCAGCGTGTGCGGCGTGCACGCCATGCGGCGCAGCGTGGCGCGCAGGTCGGGGCTGCCGCGCGCGGCCGCTTCGCGCCGGCGCCGCTGCACCGGCGCGAAGGGCGGCGGCAGGCGCTCGACCAGCGCCTTGACGGCCGCGAACTCGGCCGCGCTCATCGACTCGAAGTCGGCGTGCTGCAGCCGCTCGCGCTCGCTGAAGGTGAGCGTGACCTCGAACTGCCTCTGCTCCTCGCCCTTGGCCTCGGGCCTGGCGTCGGCCGCCGGCGGCTTGCCGGCCGCCAGCGCCTCGGCCACGCGCTGCGGCCGCCTGGGCGGCTCCTTGGCGCCGCGCCGCTCGATCTTGGGCAGCAGCAGGTACATCATGCGCTCGAGCAGCTTGGGGTCGCGCCAGAAGGCCTCGAAGGCGGCGTCGAACACCGCCTGCTGCTCGTGGCGGTCGAGCAGCACGGCGGCGAGCGCCGCGTGCACGTCCTCGCGTCGCGCCACGCCCACCGCCTCGAGCGCGGCCACGCCGGCGAGCACGCGGTCGGGCCCCACCGGCAGGCCGGCGCGCCTGAGCACGCGGCCGAACTGCACGAGGTTGTCGACCAGCATGGCGGGCGAGCCGGTGCAGGGGTGCGTCAAGCGCGCGTGGTGCCCGGCGCCGGCGCGGCTCCGGCTACAGCAGCGCCTTGGCGCGCAGCTCGTCGAGCAGCTGGCCGACGGCGCCGCCCTGCACCTTGGCGATGTCGTCCTGGTACTTGAGCAGCACGCCCAGCGTGTCGTCGACCGCGTCGGGGTCGAGATTCATCGTGTTCAGAGCCACCAGCGCGTTGGTCCAGTCGATGGTCTCGGCCACGCCCGGCGTCTTGAACAGATCGAGCCCGCGCATGCGCTGCACGAATTCGACCACCTGGCGCGACAGGCGCTCGCCCGCGCCCGGCGCCTTCAGCGCCACGATCTGCAGCTCGCGCTCGACCGTCGGGTACTCGACCCAGTGATAGAGGCAGCGGCGCTTCAGCGCATCGTGGATCTCGCGCGTGCGGTTGCTCGTGATGAGCGTGACGGGCGGCGCCTCGGCCTTGACGACGCCGAGCTCGGGGATGGTGATCTGGTTCTCGGCCAGCACCTCGAGCAAGAAGGCGTCGAAGGGCTCGTCGGCGCGGTCGAGCTCGTCGATCAGCAGCACCGGCGAGCGCGGCTGCGTCAGCGCCTTGAGCAGCGCGCGCTCGATGAGCATCGAGCGGTCGTAGAGCGACTTGGCCAGGCGATCGTGGTCGACCTCGTGCGCCGCCTCGGCGAGCCGGATCTCGAGCATCTGGCGCGCCACGTTCCACTCGTAGGCGGTCTGCGCGACGTCCAGGCCCTCGTAGCACTGCAGGCGCAGCAGCGGCGCGTCGAGCGCCGCCGCCAGCGCCTTGGCCAGTTCGGTCTTGCCGACGCCCGGCTGGCCCTCGAGGAAGAGCGGGCGCTGCAGCTCGAGCGCGAGGTACAGCGAGGTGGCCAGGCGCCGGTCGCAGACGTAGTTCTGCGCGCCGAGCAGATCGATGACTTCGCCGACGCAGGCGACGCGGCGCCTGCGCTCGCCCTCGGGCGTGGTCATCGCGCCGGCGCCTCCCGTGCCCGCTGCCCCATCAGCCGTTGGCCGCGGCCACCGCGCGCGCGGCCATCACCGACACCATCGCCGCGCGGTAGCTGGCCGAGGCGTGCAGGTCGGCGTTCATGCCCTCGACAGCGAGCTTGACGGCCTGCGCCGCCGCCGGCGTGAAGCTCCGGGCCAGCGCCGCCTCGAGCGCCGGCTCGCGATACGCCGCCGCCTTGGCGCCGGTGACCGCGACGCGCACGCCGCCCGCGCCCTGGGCGACGAACACGCCCACCAGCGCAAAGCGCGAGGCCGGCTGCTTGAACTTCACGTAGGCGGCCCTGGCGGCACGCGGGAACTGCACCGCGGTGACGAGCTCGCCGGGCTCGAGCGCGGTCTCGAACAGGCCCTTGAAGAAGGCATCGGCGGCGATCGTGCGCTTGTTGGTGCGCACCGTCGCGCCCAGACCGAGAAGGCCGGCCGGGTAGTCGGCGGCCGGGTCGGCGTTGGCCACCGAGCCGCCGATCGTGCCCAGCGCGCGCACCTGCGCGTCGCCGATGCCGCCGGCCAGCGCCGCCAGCGCGGGGATCGCCTGGCGCACCTCGGCCGAGGCGGCGACCTCGGCGTGCGTGGTCATCGCGCCGATCGTCACGCCGGCGGCATCGACCTGGATGCCGCGCAGCGACGCGATGCCGCCCAGATCGACCAGGTTCTCGGCCGAGGCCAGGCGCAGCTTCATCGACTGCACCAGGCTCTGGCCGCCGGCCAGGTAGCGCGATTCGCCGCTGCAGGCCTGCACGGCCGCGGCGACGTCGGCGGCACGGATGTAGTTGAAGGGATACATGCTCCGCTCCTCGTTCGTTTCAGGCCAGTCCGTTCGCGGCACGCCACACGCGCTCGGGCGTGGCCGGCATCGCGATGTCGCGCACGCCGAGCGCGTCGGTGAGTGCATTGATGAAGGCCGCCGGCGAGCCGATGGCGCCCGCCTCGCCGCAGCCCTTGACGCCCAGCGGGTTGTGCGTGCAGGGCGTGACGGTATGGTCGATCTTGAAGCTCGGCAGGTCGTCGGCGCGCGGCATCGCGTAGTCGAGGTAGCTGCCGGTGAGCAGCTGGCCGCTCTCGGGGTCGTAGGCGCAGCCTTCGAGCATCGCCTGCCCCAGGCCCTGCGCCAGGCCGCCGTGCACCTGGCCTTCGACGATCATCGGGTTGACGAGGTTGCCGAAATCGTCGACCGCGGTGAAGCGCTCGACGCGCGTGACGCCGGTCTGCGGATCGACCTCCACCTCGCACACGTAGCTGCCCGAGGGGTAGGTGAAGTTGGTCGGGTCGTAGAAGGCGTTCTCGTTGAGGCCCGGCTCGAGCTTGTCGAGCGGGTAGTTGTGCGGCACGTAGGCGGTGAGCGCGACCTGGCCGAAAGGCAGCTTCCTGTCGGTGCCCTTGACCTTGAACTCGCCGCCCTCGAACTCGATGTCGCCGTCGGCGGCCTCGAGCAGGTGGGCGGCGATCTTCTTGCCCTTGGCGATCACCTTGTCGACCGCCTTGACGATGGCGGTGCCGCCCACCGCCAGCGAGCGGCTGCCGTAGGTGCCCATGCCGAAGGGCACGCGGCCGGTGTCGCCGTGCACGATCTCGACGCTCTCGACCGGAATGCCCAGACGTCCGGCCACCACCTGCGCGAAGGTCGTCTCGTGGCCCTGGCCGTGGCTGTGCGAGCCGGTGAAGACGGTGACGGAGCCGGTGGGATGCACGCGCACCTCGCCGGCTTCGAACAGGCCGGCGCGCGCGCCCAGCGCGCCGGCGATGTTGGACGGCGCCAGGCCGCAGGCCTCGATGTAGCAGCTGTAGCCGAGGCCGCGCTTGAAGCCCCGGGCCGCGGAGGCGGCCTTGCGCGCGGGGTAGCCGGCCACGTCGGCCAGCGCCAGCGCCTTGTCGAGGTGCGCCGCGTAGTTGCCGGTGTCGTAGGTCAGGCCCACCGGCGTCGCGTACGGGAAGCTGGTGATGAAGTTGCGGCGGCGCAGCTCGGTCGGCTCCATCTTCAGGTCGCGCGCGGCCTGCTCGACGATGCGCTCGACGACGTAGGTGGCCTCGGGACGGCCGGCGCCGCGGTAGGCGTCGACCGGCGCGGTGTTGGTGAACACCGCCTTCACCTCGGCGTAGATGGCCGGCGTCTTGTACTGGCCGGCCAGCAGCGTGGCGTAGAGGATGGTCGGCACCGACGAGGCGAAGGTCGACAGGTAGGCGCCCATGTTGGCGATGGTGTGCACGCGCAGAGCGAGGAAGTTGCCCTGCGCGTCGGTGGCCAGTTCCACCTTGGTGGCGTGGTCGCGGCCGTGCGCGTCGGCCATGAACGACTCGCTGCGCTCGGCCGTCCACTTGATCGGGCGGCCGACCTTCTTGCTCGCCCACACCAGCACCGTCTCCTCGGCGTAGAGGAAGATCTTGGAGCCGAAGCCGCCGCCCACGTCGGGCGCGACGACGCGCAGCTTGCTCTCGGGGATGCCGAGCACGAAGGCGCACATCAGCAGCCGCTCGACGTGCGGGTTCTGGTTGGCGACGTACAGCGTCCAGCTGTCGTCGTGGCGGCTGTACACGGCATTGGCCGCGCGCGGCTCGATCGCGTTGGGGATCAGGCGGTTGTTGCTGAACTCGAGCGTGCTCACCTGGGCCGCCTTGGCGAAGGCGGCGTCGACCGCCGCCTTGTCGCCGTGGCCCCAGTCGTAGCAGACGTTGCCGGGCACCTCGTCGTGCACCGCGCTGGCCGCGCCGTCGGCGCTGCGGATGTCGATCACCGGCGCGAGCTCCTCGTAGTCGACCTCGATCAGCTCGGCCGCGTCGCGCGCCTGCAGCGCGCTCTCGGCGACGACCAGCGCCACCTGGTCGCCGACGTGGCGCACCTTGCCGACGGCCAGGATCGGGTGCGGCGGCTCCTTCATCGGCGAGCCGTCCTTGCTGTGGATCAGCCAGCCGCAGGGCAGTCCGTTGACCTTGGCTGCAGCCACGTCCTCGCCGGTGAAGATGGCGACGACGCCGGGCGCGGCCTTGGCGCGCGCGAGGTCGATCGAGCGGATGCGCGCGTGCGCGTGCGGCGAGCGCAGGAACACGCCCCAGGTCTGGCCGGGCAGCGTGATGTCGTCGGTGTACTGGCCGGCGCCCGTGAGGAAGCGCTGGTCCTCGCGGCGCTTGAGCGGCTGGCCGATCGGGGAGTTGGGGGCGTTGGACAGGTCGGTCATGACGGGCTCTCCTCGCGGCTCAGGCGGCGGCCTTGGCGCTGGCTTGGCAATGCTGCACGGCGCGCACGATGTTGTGGTAGCCGGTGCAGCGGCACATGTTGCCGTCGAGCCCGGCACGGATCTCGGCTTCGCTGGCATTCGGGTTGGCCTCGAGCAGCTTGGTCGCCGTCATCACCATGCCCGGCGTGCAGAAACCGCACTGCAGGCCGTGGCATTCGTTGAACGCGGCCTGCATCGGGTGCAGCTCGCCCTCGGGCGCCAGGCCCTCGATCGTCGTCACGCTGCAGCCCTGCGCCTGCACGGCCAGCAGCGAGCAGGACTTCACCGGGCGCCCGTCGAGATGCACCGTGCAGGCGCCGCACTGGGCGGTATCGCAGCCCTGGTGCGTGCCGGTCAGGCGCAAGTGCTCGCGCAGGAACTGCACGAGCAGCGTGCGCGCGTCGACGGCGGCCGTCACGGCCTTGCCGTTGACCGTGAGCGAGAGGGAAATGGTCATCGCGGTCTCCTCGTCATGAGCCAAGCCGCGGCGCGCGACGGGCGCACGCGGCGGCAAGCGGTGGGGTGGGACATCGTCCGGCACAGGTGCCGGCACGAGGCAAGCCCGCGCGCATTCTGTTCCAACGGCAGCCGAGCGTCACCCCCCGAACTCCCGCCGCGCCCCCCGGGCAAGCCCGGATGCGAGGCCGCGGCGCGCGCCGCAGCGCCCGGGATTACAGTAGCCCGCCGCCAAGCCGCTGCGCCGCGCGTCGATGCCGGGCGCGCATGTTCGCTTCGCATCACTGCAGGAGGAATCCCGATGTCGCCGCTCCGCCATCGCCTGCACGCCGCCTGGCGTGCGGCCGCCGCCTTCGCCCTTGCCGCTGCGGCCTGCGCGCTGCCGGCGCGCGCCGCCGAGGTCAACGCCTATTCGATCTGGCCGGAGAACTGGGCGCGGCCGATGTTCGAGGAGTTCACCAAGGCCACCGGCATCAAGGTGAACTTCGTGCGCTTCTCGTCGGGCGAGGCGCTGGCGCGCGTGATCGCCGAGAAGAACAACCCGCGCGTCGACGTGCTCTTCGGCGGCCCGGTCGAGACCTTCGCCGCCGGCATCGCCGAGGGCGTGTTCGAGCCCTACAAGCCGCCCACCTTCGCCAAGCTGCCGGCGCGCTTTCGGCATGCCGACGGCCAGTGGACGGCGATCGCCGACGACCCGCTGGTCTTCATGACCAACAACAAGTTCCTCGCCGAGCACAAGCTCGCGCCGCCGCAGTCCTGGCAGGATCTGCTCAACCCGGCGTACAAGAACTCCTTGCAGATGGCCGACGCGCGCACCTCGGGCACGGCGGTGACGCGCATCTTCAGCATCCTCGAGGTGAACGGCCGCGACGAGGCCAAGGCCTTCGCCTACATGAAGCAGCTGCGCCCGAACGTGCAGCTGTTCACCAAGAGCGGCGGCGGCGGCACGCTGCCGGTGGGCATCGGCCAGGCCGGCGGCGGCATCTTCTTCATCGTCGACGCGCTCGACACCAAAGCCAAGGGCTACGACGTGACGATCAGCTTTCCCAAGGAAGGCATCGGCACCTCGGCCGAGGCGATCGCGCTCATCAAGGGCGCCAGGAACCCCGACACCGCCAGGAAGCTGATCGACTGGGCCACGTCAGCGCAGATGCAGGGCCTGTTTGCCAAGCACAAGATCAACTTCGTGCCGGCCGACCCCGAGGTGAAGGTCGAGCCGAGCCTGGCCGCCGTGCTCGCCGGCGCCAAGATCTTCCCGATCGACGACGCCTACGCCGGCGCCAACCGCAAGAAGATGGTCGAGCGCTGGGTCGCCGAGATCCTCAATCCCTGAGGCGGTGACGCGATGGATCGCGCCGGCGTGATGCGCGGCGCCGGAGGCTGGGGGCCGCCCGTCCGATGAGCGCGCACCGGGCCGCGGCGCCGGGCTGGGCCGCGCGGCTGCGCGCCGAGCCGGCGCTGGCCGCGGCCGTGCTCGTGCTGTGGCTGCTGCTGGCGCTGTTCGTCGTCTATCCGCTGGCGATGCTGCTGGCGCGCGTGTTCGTCGACCAGGGCCATTTCGGGCTCGAGGGCATCGCCGCCATCCTGACCGACCGCCACCAGCTCGCGGCGCTGCGCAACAGCCTCGTGCTGGGCACCCTGGTCGGCGCCGGCGGCACCCTGCTCGGCTTCCTGTTCGCCTTCACGGCGGCGCGCTGCCGGCTGGCGCCGGGCGTCGTGCGGCTGATCGACATCTCGGTCCTGCTGCCGCTGGTGTCGCCGCCCTTCACCACGGCGATCGGCTACGTGTTCTCGTTCGGCCCGCGCGGTCTCATCACCTACGACCTGCTGGGCATCGCCAACGTCGGCGTGTACGGCATGTGGAGCACGCTCACGGCCGAGATCGTCACCTACTTCCCGATCGCCTATCTGACGCTGCGGCCGATGCTGCAGGCGATCGACTCCAACATCGAAGGCATGGCGCTGTCGCTGGGCGCGTCGCGCGCGCGCGTGTTCCGCACCGTCACGCTGCCGCTGTGCACGCCGGGGCTGGCCAACGCCTTCTTGCTGCTCTTCGCGGCCTCGCTGGCCGATTTCGCGACCCCGCTCATCCTCGCCGGCAACCAGTTCCCGGTGCTGCCGACGCAGGCCTATCTGCAGATCACGGGCCTGTTCGATCTGCGCGGCGGCGCCGCCCTGTCGCTGGTGCTGCTGGTGCCGGCGCTGGCGGTGTTCCTGCTGCAGCGCTTCTGGGTCGGGCGGCGCAGCTACGTCACCGTCAGCGGCAAGGGGGCCGGGCAGACCCCGTTCGCCAGCGTCACGCCGGCGCTGCGCTGGCTGCTCGTGGCGCTGTGCGTGGCGGTGACGCTGTTCGTCGTCTACCTGTACGCGCTGCTGCTCTATGCCTCGCTGGTGCAGGCCTTCGGCGCCAACCACGCGCTCACGCTGGCGCATTACCGCGTCGTCTTCACCGAGGGGCTGCGCGTGCTCGGCGACACGCTCACGATCGCCGCCTTCGCCACGCCGCTGGGCGGGCTGTACGGCGTGCTGCTGGGCTGGCTGGTCGTGCGCCGGCGCTTCTTCGCCCGCACGGCGATGGAGCTCACCTCGATGATCGACTACGCGCTGCCGGGTACGATCGTCGGCATCGCGTATCTCATCGCCTTCAACGATCCGCCCATCGTGCTCACCGGCGGCGCGCTCGTCCTCGTGGCCTGCTTCGTCATCCGCTACGGCCCCACCGGCATCCGCGCCACGATGGCGATGCTGCAGCAGATCGACCCCGGTCTCGAGGAGGCGTCGGCCAGCCTGGGCGCGGGCAGCGGCACGACCTTCCGGCGCATCACGCTGCCGCTCGTGCTGCCGGCCTTCTTCGCCGGGCTGGGCGTGATGTTCATCCGCTCGATGACGGCCATCAGCGCCACCATCTTCCTCGTCTCGATCTCGTGGACGCTGGTCACGGTGAAGATCCTCGAGAACATGACCGAGCTGCAGCTGGGCGTGGCCGCGGCGTTCTCGGTCGTCGTCGTGCTGCTGGTCTTCATCGTCGTCGGCACGATCGCGCGCCTGCTGCGGCGCATGCGCACGCCCGGCACGCAGCCGGTGGCCGGGCTGCTCGCCACATGAACGCCCCGGCAGCGCCCCAGCCGGCCGCGATCGGCGTCACCGTCGAGCGTGTCGGCAAACGCTTCCGGCACGCCGTCAAGGGCATGGTCTACGCCGCGCGCGAGGTCACGCTCGACATCGCAGCCGGCGAGTTCCTCACGCTGCTCGGGCCCTCGGGCTGCGGCAAGACGACGACGCTGCGCATGATCGCCGGCTTCGAGACGCCCGACGAGGGCCGCATCGCGTTCGCCGGCCAGGACGTGACGCAGCTGCCGGCCAACGAGCGCGGCATCGGCTTCGTGTTCCAGAACTACGCGCTGTTCCCGCACCTGTCGGTGGCCGAGAACGTGGCCTACGGGCTCGAGGTGCGCGGGCAGCCGCGCGCGGCCGTCGCGCGCGCGGTGGGCGAAGTGCTCGAGCTCGTGGGCCTGGCCGGCTACGAGCGGCAGTTCCCGGCGCAGATGTCCGGCGGCGAGCAGCAGCGCGTGGCGCTGGCGCGCGCGATCGTGATCCGCCCGCGCGTGCTGCTGTTCGACGAGCCGCTGTCCAACCTCGACGCGCGCCTGCGCGTGCAGATGCGCGAGGAGATCCGCGCGCTGCAAAAGCGCCTGGCCATCACCACCGTCTACGTCACGCACGACCAGGAGGAGGCGATGGCGGTGTCGGACCGCATCGCGGTGATGAATGCCGGCAGCCTGGTCGAGATCGGCGGCGCCGAGGCGCTCTATCACCGGCCGCGCACGCGCTTCGTGGCCGAGTTCATCGGCCGCGCCAACCTCGTCGAGGCGCTGGTCGTGGGCGGCAACGGCGAGCAGCTCGAGGTCGAGGCGCTCGGGCAGCGCCTCACGGTCGTGCCCGGCGCCGGGCGCGCGGCACCGGGCTCGCGCGGGCTGCTGCTGCTGCGCCCCGAAGCGCTGGCGCTCGCGCCCGCCGGCGCGCACGACGCCGCCGTCGAAGCCACCGTGAAGAGCCGCAGCTTCCTCGGCGAAAAGGTCGAGTACCTGCTCGACTGTGGCGGCCGGACGCTGCAGGTGGTGCGCCCGAGCCTGGGCGGCGCGCCGCGCTTCGCGCCCGGCCAGCGCGTGGGCCTGCAGGTGCTGCCCGGCGCCGGCACGCTCGTCGACGCGCGCTGAGAGCAAGCACGGGCGCAGCCGATCGGCAACGGAGTGCGCAGCCGCACGCATGGTGCGCATGCCGCGCGCAGGCGCAAGCCGGTGTTCCAGATCTTCGCCACCGCCCCCGAGAACCTCGGCTTGAACGCCGTGGGCGCGTTCGCCCGCCGGGTCGAGGCGATGGGCTACGACGGCCTGTTCGTGCCCGATGCCGTGCACGACGGCCTGCTGCTCGCCGGCCAGGCCCTGGCCTGCACCGAACGCATCAAGGTCGGCATCTCGGTGCTGGTGGCCTTCCCGCGCAGCCCGATGAACGTCGCCCTGGCCGCCTGGGATCTGCAGCAGCTCTCAGGCGGGCGCTTCGAGCTGGGCCTGGGGACGCAGATCCGGCAGAACATCGAGGAGCGCTACTCGGCGCGCTGGCTGCCGCCCGCGGCCGGCATGCGCGAGTACATCGGTGCGCTGCGGGCGATCTTCCGCAGCTTCCGCACCGGGGCGCCGCTGCACTACGCCGGCGCGCATTACCGCTTCAACCGCCTGCAGCCCTTCTTCAACCCGGGTCCGATCGACGCGCCGGACGTGCCCATCATGCTCGGCGCCGTCGGTCCGAGGATGCTCGCCCTGGTGGGCGAGGCGGCCGACGGCATGCACACCCATCCGACCAACACGTCCAGCCGATACCTGCGCGAGGCCATCCTGCCCCAGGTGGCCGCCGGCACCGCCAGGCGCGACCCGGCCCTGGCCACACCGCTGATCTGCGCCAACGAACTGGTGGCCACCGGCCCCGACCCCGCGACGGTGGCCAAGGAACGAGCGCGCTTGCGCGACCTGCTCGGCTTCCTCTTCTCCACGCCCGCCTACTGGCCCAGCCTGGAGATGTTCGGCTGGCAGGCCGTCGGCGCGCAATTGCTGCAACTCGCCCGCCAGAGCAGATGGCAGGAGATGCCCGGCCTGCTCACCGACCCGATGGTGGACGAATTCCTGGTCTGTGCCGGCTACGCCGAGCTGCCCGAGGCCCTGGTGGCACGCTTCGCCGGCCTGGTGGGACGCATCACCCTCACCGTCCCCGAGCGCCCCGCCGACGATGCCGCCCATGCCCAGGCCATCGCGGCGATACGGTCCCTTGCCGCCGGAGCCTGATGCGGGATCGCCGGCGCCCGGGACGCAGTCTTCCGCAACCCCTTCGCCGAGGAGCAACGACGATGAGCAACCCGGGCCTGAGCATCGACGGCATCGATCCGCGCATCAAGGCCATGCTCGGCACCATGCCGCCGGCTGCGATGCGCGACTTTCCCGATCGCGCGCAACTGCTTGCGGAGGCGAACAGCGCCGGCGCGCGGCAGGCGCGCGCGGCAATGCAGCAGATGATGGAGTTCTGCGACAACGAGGCGTTCGCGCCTTCGGCCGGGCTGCAGGTGAGCGAACACGAGTTCGTCTCCGCGCCCGACGGCAACCGCTGCCGCATCCGCTTCATCCGGCCCGAAAGTGCCGCGGCGCTGCCCGGCGTGTACTACATCCACGGCGGCGGCATGCAGACGATGTCGTGCTACGACGGCTGCTACCGCGCCTGGGGCAAGCTCATTGCCGCCAACGGCGTTGCGGTGGCGATGGTCGATTTCCGCAACGCCGTCACGCCCTCGTCGGTGCCCGAAGTCGCGCCCTACCCGGCGGGGCTGAACGACTGCGTCTCGGGCCTGCTGTGGCTGACGCAGAACGCGGCGCGGCTGGGCATCGACGGCGCGCGCATCGTGGTGGCCGGCGAAAGCGGCGGCGGCAACCTCGCCATCGCCAGCACGCTCAGGCTCAAGCGCGACGGGCGGCTCGGGACGATCGCGGGGCTGTATGCGCTGTGCCCCTACATCGCAGGGCAATGGCCGCAGGAGCGCTACCCGTCGTCGCGCACCTGCAACGGCATCGTGCTCGATCTGCACAACAATTACGGGGCAATGGCCTACGGCATCGAGGCGCTGCGCGCGCGCGACCCCCTCGCCTGGCCCGGCTTTGCCGCCGAAGAGGACGTGCGCGGCCTGGTACCGACGGTGATCAGCGTCAACGAGTTCGATCCGCTGCGCGACGAGGGCATCGCGTTCTACCGGCTGCTGCTGCGCGCCGGCGTGCGCGCACGCTGCCGCCAGGTGATGGGCACGATCCACGGCACCGAGATCTTCGTGCCGATGTGCCCCGACATCAGCCGCGAGACGGCGGCCAGCATCGCCGACTTCTGCCGCAGAGGGTAGGCCGGACACGCGGCCGGCGCGCTGGGAGCGTGGGCGGCAGAAATCCCGCCTGCTGGGAGCGTGGGCGGCAACGCCCCCGGGCTGCGATACTTCCTGCCTTGTCACGGCTCGCGCCGCGGCGGCAGGGTTCCCGGCATCGGCTTGCCCGGGCGCGCGCCTGGCACGCGAATCGAAGAGCCGCGCCGCCCGGTCGCATCGATCCATCCACGTGTTTCACGCAGAGCCTGCCGTCGCGAGCATGAGACGCCGAGCCTGGCTGCAGGCCGGTCTCGCGGCTGCGGCTGCGGCTGCGGCCGCCGCTGCGGTGGCCGCTGCCTTGCCGCCCGCCGCGACGCTCGAAGAGCATGGCGCGCTCGACGCCTACGCCGGCCAGGGCGTGGCGCTGGCCTGGGGCGTGCTGCGCGGCAAGGACGAGGCGTCGACGACGGTGCTGGTGCGCATCGAGGCCGATCCGGCGCGCTGGCGTGCGCTCGACATCGTCGGCCTCGACCCGTTCACCGGGCAGCGCGCGCCGCTGGCCGCGCGCGTCGCGCTCGCTGCCGCACCGGTGACGGTGCGCATCGCGCGTGCGCACTTCGCCGAGCTGCCGCAGACGCAGTGGCGCTTCCTCGCCGACCCGGCAGCAGCGGCCGACGCCGCCGGCCTCGTCGTCTTCTACCGCGGCGTGCCCGACACCACGCCCGAGTTCGACGACGCGGCCCGGCTCGACGCCTCGCTCGCCGAGCGGCTCGAGCGCGCGCGGCGCGCGGCGCCGAAGTAGCCGCCGCGACCGCCGGACGACGCCGCTGCCGGCCGCCGCCCGGATCGCCCCTCGGCACCAGGGCCGTCGCGGCCAAGGGCAGTGGGCAGTGGATGAGGTAATCTGCGGCCAGAGCCCGAGTCCACCCAACTCCACCAGGAGATCGCCGATGCAACCGACCCGCGTGCCGGTCGAGGAATACACCACCCAGGACACCGTCACCGCGCACGAGCGCATGACGATCGACGAACTGCGCACGCTGATGGACGGGCACCGCATCCGCCACCTGCCGGTGCTGCGCGGCGACACCGTCGTCGGCCTGATCAGCGAGCGCGACCTGCGGCTCGTGGCCGGCCTGACGCGCTCGGAGAAGCTGCAGGTGCAGGCCGGCGACATCATGGCCGGCGAGCCGTTGACGGTCAGCGCCTCGGCCCCGCTCGACGAAGTGGCGCTGGCGATGTCGGCGAAGAAGGTCGGCAGCGTGATCGTCAACGGCGAGGACGGGCGCTTCCTCGGCATCTTCACCGCCACCGACGCGCTCAACGCGCTGATCGAGATCGTGCGCCGGGGCGCCAGGCCCGGGCCGTGATCGCCGCGGGCCGCGCTGTCGGCCCGGCGGCCCGGCGGCGCGGCCCAGGGCCGGAAGCGCCGGAAGCGCCGGAAGCGCCGGACGCGCCGGCGCAGGCGCCGGGCGCGCAGGCCGTCGGGCGCGCCTCGCGCGCACCTGCCCTTGGCCGCGGCCTTTCGCGCCGAGGCGCGCCGAGTCGCGCCGAGGCGACGCGACGCGATCGGCGATCCGCTCCTGATCCGCTCGCGCGCGATCGTCGATGCCTCCGTGCTCGCCAAGCACCACATACCGTGACCGGATTGCCAAGGGACACGCATCCATGCTGCGCTACGAAATCATCCCCGTCACCCCCTTCGAGCAGAACTGCTCCATCATCTGGTGCGACCGCACGCGGGCCGGCGCCGTGATCGACCCCGGCGGCGAGGTCGAACGCATCCGCGCCGAAGCCGAGCGGCTGGGCGTGCGCCTGGAGCAGATCCTGCTCACGCACGCACACATCGACCACGCCGGCGGCGCCGGCACGCTGGCCAGGATGCTGGCGCTGCCCATCGTCGGCCCGCACCCGGGCGACCGGCAGTGGATCGAGGGCATGCCGATGCAGGCAAGGCAGTTCGGCTTTCCGCCCGCCGAGCCCTTCACGCCGACGCGCTGGCTGGCCGACGGCGACGCGGTCGAGGTGGGCCAGAGCGTGCTCGCGGTGCGCCACTGCCCGGGCCACACCGCCGGCCATGTCGTCTTCCACTGCGCCGAGGCCCGGCGCGCCTTCGTCGGCGACGTGCTGTTCGCCGGCAGCATCGGCCGCACCGACTTGCCCGGCGGCGACTACGACACGCTCATCGCCAGCATCCGCGAGCGCCTGTGGCCGATGGGCGACGACACCGTGTTCATCCCCGGCCACGGCCCCGAAAGCACCTTCGGGCACGAGCGGCGCCACAACCCCTACGTCGGCGGCAGCTGAGCGAGGTCGGCGCGCCGATCGCGCGCAAGGAACCCGCGCCGTCGCCGGCAGGCGCGACGACGGGCGCACTCTCGTGGCTTCATCGCCGCGCAGGAGCGCCACGCCGCCGGGCGCGGCGCGCGGCCACGCGCCTTCACTCCAGGGCCGGCAATTCCAGCCCGGCCGCGCGCACGAACGCGTCCAGGTCGGCGAGATCCTCGAACACGGCCTCGGCGCCGCGGAAGTCCTGCGCCCGCGTGTACGCGTTGACGGTGACGAAGGTGCGCAGTCCGGCGGCGCGTGCGGCGGCGAGACCGAGTTCGGAGTCCTCGAGCGCGAGGCACTCCGCGGCGTCCAGGCCGAGTTGCCCGAGCACCCAGAGGTAGATGTCCGGCGCCGGCTTCTTGTGCGGAACCTGGTCGCCGCAGCCCAGCACGCCGACCAGCCGCGGCCAGCTGCGGCCGAGGTTGGCGTCCAGCAGCGCGGCGACGTTGTCCTGCGCGGTGGTCGTGGCGACGGCCAGCCTGATGCCGGCGGCGTGTGCGCGCACGATCAACTCCGCGATCCCCGGCCGCAACGGCATGCCGCCGGCGCGCACCATGGCGGTGTAGATCTCGGTCTTGCGCCGGTACAGACGCACGATGAGATCGTCCAGGTCCGCCGGCGCGGCCCAGCCGCGCGCGAAGTCGGCGACGAAATAGCGCATGCGCTCCTTGCCGCCCGTGACCGCGAGCAGCCTGGCGTACAGCGCCTGGTCCCAGCGCCAGGGCAGGCCGGCCTCCTCGAAGGCGCAGTTGTAGGCCTGGCGGTGGCCTTCCTCGGTGTCGGCCAGCGTGCCGTCGACGTCGAAGATGATCGCCTTGGGGTTCATGAGGGTTGCTCCTGTGGTGCTCGACAACGCGTTGGTCGGCTGCGGCGCCGCCGCGCTGCCGGATCCGCCGTGCCCGCATGCGACCGACGGCCCGGCGCGCTCACGCTCGATCCCGGCCTGCCGGCGCCGCCTTCTCGACGACCGCCGCATCGAGCTCGTCGAGGTGCCCGATATGCACCGCAGCCAATGCCGCGACCTCGGGCCGCAGCGGGTAGAGCGGATGCGGAGCGGCGACGATGCCCATGCCGGCAGCGTGCAGCGAGCGCACACCGTTGCCCGAATCCTCGATGCCGACGGCGTGTTGCGCCGCGACGCCCAGCCGCGCCAACGCGAGCCGATACAGGTCCGGCGCAGGCTTGCCGTGCTCGACTTCGTCGCCCCAGGCGCGCACGGGAAACAGCGGCGCCAGCCCCATGGCTTCGAGCACGAAATCGCCCACCGCGCGCGGCGAGCCCGAGGCCAGCGCCAGCGGGTACCTCGCCGCCAGCCGGCGCACTGCGGCCACGGCGCCGTCGCGCGCCGGCAGGTGCCGGCGGTACTTCTCGCGCAGGCCGTCGATGACGATGCGCGCCACGCCGGCTTCGTCCAGGCCCAGCTCGCGCAGCGACAGGCGCTCGACCATGATGCGCGACCACCCTGCGGTGTTGCAGCCCATCGTTGCCGCCTGGTCCTCGTCGCTCCAGCGGCGCGCGTAACGTGCGGCGAACTCGACCCGCACCGCCTGCCACAGATCCTCGGAGTCGACGAGGACGCCGTCCATGTCGAACACGACTGCCTGCACCCGGGCCATCGCTGCGCCTCGTGTCACCGCACCTGGGCCGGCGATTATCCGGGGGCACTGCGACCGCCGGCGGCGGGCCGCGTGACGGGATTGATTTGGATCAATTCGATCTTTCTTGGCCGCTCAGCCGATCAAGTTGATCTTGTTTTTCGCCATTTGCCCGGCTAACATGCCCACCGTTCGCGCAGGATGATCGAATCGTCCTGCCTCAGCGGGAGCAAGGCATGGCAAAGGTCGAAGAGGTCACGCGCGAGTCGTGGATCCTGGGCACGTTCCCGCAGTGGGGCACCTGGCTCAACGAGGAGATCGAGCGCGAAGTCGTGCGCCCGGGCACGTTCGCGATGTGGTGGCTGGCCTGTACCGGCATCTGGGTCAAGACCGAGGGCAACACCAACCTCTCGATCGACCTGTGGTGCGGCACCGGCAAGCGTTCGATGAAGAACCCGCTGATGGACCCGCACCACCAGATGGCGCGCATGAGCGGGTGCGTGAAGCTGCAGCGCAACCTGCGCGTCTCGCCGTTCGTCATCGACCCGTTCGCCATCCGCGAGATCGACGCCGTGCTGTCCACGCACACGCACAACGACCACATCGACATCAACGTCGCCGCCGCGGTGCTGCGCAACGTCGACAAGAAGGTGCCCTTCATCGGCCCCCGCTCCTCGGCCGAGGTCTGGAAGAAGTGGGGCGTGCCGGCCGAGCGCATCGTCCAGGTGCGGCCCGGCGACGCGGTGAAGGTGGGCGACGTCGAGATCCTCGCCCTCGAGGCCTTCGACCGCACGATGGCGCTCACGCTGCCCAAGGAGCAGAGCGCCAAGGGCAAGCTGCCGGTCGACATGGACGAAGTGGCCGTGAACTACCTGGTGAAGACACCCGGCGGCACGATCTACCACAGCGGCGACTCGCACTACTCGAACGGCTACGCCAAGCACGGCAACGAGCACGCCATCGACGTGGCCCTGGGCTCGTATGGCGAGAACCCGCGCGGGATCACCGACAAGATGACCTCGTCCGACATCCTGCGCATGGGCGAGGCGCTCAACGCCAAGGTGGTGATCCCCTACCACCACGACATCTGGTCGAACTTCCTCGCCGACCCGATGGAGATCCTGGCGCTGTGGAAGATGCGCCGGCACCGGCTGAAGTACCGCTTCAAGCCCTTCATCTGGCAGGTCGGCGGCAAGTTCGTCTACCCCGACGACAAGGACGATCTCGAGTATCACTACGAGCGCGGCTTCGACGACGTGTTCACCAAGGAAACCGACCTGCCCTTCCCGTCGTTCCTGTAGCGCACCGGCAGCGCACCGGCAGCGCACCGGCAGCGCACCGGCGTGCCGGCCGCAACCGGCGGCAGGCGGGACGCCAGGGCGACGACCGGCACCACCACCATCCGAGTGAGGCGACAGCGTGCAATCCACCGCCAGCGGCCTGGAACTCAAAGGCGTCGGCAAGGCCTTCGGCGCAGTGCGCGTGGTGCAGGAGCTCGATCTCGCGGTGCAGCAAGGCGAGTTCGTGGTGCTGTTGGGCGCTTCGGGCTGCGGCAAGTCCACCGTGCTGCGCATGATCGCCGGGCTCGACGAGGTGAGCGAGGGCCGCATCTTCATCCACGGGCGCGACGTCACCGAGCTCGCGCCGATGCGCCGCGACATCGCCATGGTCTTCCAGGCCTACGCGCTGTATCCGCACATGGACGTGGCGCACAACATGGGCTTCGCGCTCGAACTGGCCGGCGCCGGCAAGGCCGAGATCGAGCAGCGCGTGCGCAAGGCGGCCGAGATCCTCAACATCGGCCACCTGCTCGCGCGCAAGCCGCGCGAGCTCTCGGGCGGGCAGCGCCAGCGCGTGGCCATCGGCCGCTGCATCGTGCGCGAGCCCTCGGTGTTCCTGTTCGACGAGCCGCTGTCCAACCTGGACGCCAAGCTGCGCGCGCACATGCGCACCGAGCTGGCGATGCTGCACGCGCGCCTGGGCAAGACCACCGTCTACGTGACGCACGACCAGGTCGAGGCGATGACGCTGGCCTCGCGCATCGTCATCCTCGACAAGGGCAGCATCCAGCAGGTGGGCACGCCGCACGAGGTGTTCAACCGGCCGGCCAACCTGTTCGTGGCCGCCTTCATCGGCATGCCGAGCATGAACCTGCTCGAGGGCCGCGTCGCCTGGCGCGACGGGCGGCCGCTGCTGGCGGGGCCGGGTTTCGCGTGGCCGCTGCCGCTGGAGGCCGACACCTTGCCCGAGGGCCGCGAGCTGGTGGCCGGCCTACGGCCGCAGGCGCTCAGGCCCGCCGCCGGTGCCGGGCTGCTGCAGCTTCAGGTCGACGTCGTCGAGTACCTGGGCGTGGAGTCGCTGCTCGTCGGGCACTTGGTCGGCGGCAGCGAGCGCGTGACCGCGGTGCTGCCCGGGCAGCCCGGCGACGCGGCCGGACGCACGCTCGCGCTGGACTTCGACCCGGCCGAGCTGCACCTGTTCGACAAGGCCACCGGCCGTCGCGTCGGGGCCTGACTGACTCTGCCACTGTGAACTACCCGAGGAGACTGCAATGAAGAGAAGGACGCTGATGCAGAGCGCCGGCGGTGCGGCGCTGGGCGCGCTGGGCGTGGTGGGCGCGGGGCTGCCGTGGTCGGCGCGCGCGCAGGACCGCTACAGCAAATACAAGGGCCAGACGGTGGTGATGAGCATCCCGGCCCACCCGCACTACGACGCGATGCTCAAGCTGCTGCCCGAGTTCACGAAGCAGACCGGCATCAAGGTCGAGACCGACCGCCTGGCGATGGCGCGGCTCAAGGACAAGCAGCTGCTCGAGATGGCCAAGCCGGCGGGCGACTACGACCTCGCCTGCTACGTCGTGATGTGGAAGGGTGAGTACGTCAAGAAGAACCTGGTGCGCGAGCTCGAACCCTTCTTCAAGAACCCCGCGCTCGCCGACCCGGCCTACGACTTCGGCGATCTGGTGCCGCGCTACGTCGAGAACATCGGTCTCGTGGGCGGCCCCAAGGGCTACCTCAGGGGCCCGGGCGCCAAGCTGTACGGGCTGCCCTACGGCGCCGAGACTTCCATCCTCGCCTATCGGCGCGACATCTTCGAAAAGCACGGCCTGCAGCCTCCGCAGACCTACGCCGAGTTCGAAAAGCTGCTGCCGCTCGTCAAGGACAAGGCCGGCATCGGCGCGCTCACCTCGCGCGGCCAGGCCGGCCACCAGTGCGTGCACGCCTGGCTGCTGCACCTCAATCCGCTCGGCGGCAAGGTGTTCGACGACGCGTGGAAGCCGCGCTTCAACGACGCCGTCGGCGTCAAGGCGCTCAAGTTCCTCAAGCTCGTCTCCGACACCGGCCCCACCGGCATCCCCGGCTTCGGCCAGGGCGAGATGATCACCTCGTTCCTGCAGGGGCAGGCGGCGATGTACCTCGACAGCACGCTCATCTTCGGCCAGGTCAACAACCCGGCGGTCTCCAAGATCGGCGGCCTGGTCAGCTACGTCGTGCACCCCAAGGGCGTGCGCTACGCTTCGCAGTCCGGCGGCCTGGGCCTGGCGATCCCGAAGAACGCGAAGAACGCCGACGCGGCCTTCCTGCTGCTGCAGTGGCTCACGTCGAAGGAACAGGACAAGGCCGTATGCAAGGTCGGCGGCGTGCCGACGCGCACCTCGACCATCGGCGACCGCGATCTCGTACGCCAGTACCCGGAGTACATCACGCTGCGCCAGCAGATCGAGTACTCCGATCCCGACTGGCGGCCCATCATCGCCGAGTGGGACGAGATCAACATCCGGGCCCTGGGTGTGGCCGTCTCCGAAGCGCTCACCGGCAAGAAGTCGCCCGAGGATGCGCTCAACGGCATGGTGCCCAAGGTCACCGACATCATGAAGCGCGGCGGCTACCTGAAGGCCTGAGGGCCCGAAGCAAGGCCGCCAGCTCCGTCGCGCCGCCGCCCGAGGCCGAGACCCGCCCCGCCATGCGCACGCCGTCCTGGGTTCCGCTCGTCTACCTGGGCCCAGCGGTGGGCGTCATGGCCGTGGCCTCGCTGTACCCGCTGCTGGCGGCGCTGCAGCTGGGCTTCTACGACTGGAGCATGGGCACGCCCTGGAGCGAGGCGAAGTGGGTCGGCCTGGACGCCTTCGTCGCCGCCTTCCGCGACCCGGCGGTGTGGCGCTCGCTGGTGACGACGCTCGTCTTCGCCTTCGTCTGCGTCGTCGCCGAGATGACGCTGGGCATCGCGCTGGCGCTGGCGCTGGAAGGCAAGGTGCGCGGCATGGCGGCGTTTCGCACGCTGTTCATCCTGCCGATGATGATCGCGCCCATCGCGGTGGGCCTGACCTGGCGCTATCTGTTCGACGCCCAGTTCGGCCTGCTCAACGCGCTCGCCGGCCTCGCGGGCATCGCCCCCATCCCCTGGCTGGCGCAGGAGCACACGGCCTTCGCCGCCATCGTCGTCGCCGACATCTGGCAGTGGACGCCCTTCGTCTTCATCATGATGGTGGCCGGGCTGGCCAACGTCGACACCGCGGTGCTGGAGGCGGCGCGCATCGACGGCGCCAACTGGTGGCAGACGACGATGCGCGTCAAGCTGCCGATGGTCGTGCACGTCATCGCCATCACGCTGCTGATGCGGCTCATCGACGCCTTCCGCGTGCTCGAGGTGATCTACATCCTCACCTTCGGCGGCCCGGGCGACAGCACGGAGATCCTGTCGCTGCACATCTACAAGACCGCCTTCGTCGGCCAGCGCCTGGGCAGCGCGGCGGCCATTTCGGTCTTGCTGCTGGCGGTGGTGGCGGCGCTGTCCTGGGCCGCGCTCAGCCTGTCCAATCCGTTGAAGGAAGGACAGCGCGAATGAGGCGCCACCCGGCGCTCGCCTCAGCGCACTACGCGGCGCTGGTCGTGATGGCGCTGCTGTGCGTGGCGCCCATCGTCGTGATGTTCGCCACCTCGCTGAAGCTGCAGACGCAGATCTTCAACACCGCGATCGAGATCTTCTTCACCCCCACGCTGGAGAACTACCGCGCCGTGCTGGGCGAGGGCAGCTTCGCGCGCTACCTGAGCAACAGCCTGGTCGTCGGCATCGTCTCCACCGCCCTCACGCTGGTGCTGGGCACCATGGCCGCCTACGGGCTGGTGCGCTTTCGCTTCCGCGGCCGCACCGCCGTGGCCTACACGACGCTGCTGCTGCGCACCGTGCCGCTGGCGGTGCTGGCGGTGCCGGTGTTCATGCTGTGGAGCCGCGTCGGACTCATCAACTCGCTCACCGGGCTGGTGCTGCTGTACGTGGCGGTCAACCTGCCGTTCACGATCTGGCTGCTGTACGGCTTCATCCTGCAGGTGCCCATCGAGCTGGAGGAGGCCGCGGCCATCGACGGCTGCGGGCCGCTGCGCGTGTTCCTGCGCGTCGTGCTGCCGCTCATCAAGCCCGGGCTGGCGGCGGCGGCGATCTTCACCTTCCGCATCGCGTGGAACGAGTTCATCCTCGCCCTCGTGCTCACCGATCGCGCCACGCGCACGCTGCCGGTCGCGGCCTCGCTGTACATCACCGACATCGGCGTCGACTGGGGCAAGATCATGGCGCTGGGCAGCCTGATCGCGATTCCGCCACTGGTGTTCACCTTCGTCGCGGCGCGCCAGATCATCACCGGGCTGACGGCCGGGGCGGTCAAGGGATGAGCGGCGGCCGGCCGGCCCGGGCACCTGCGCAGCGGGACACCGCAGCAGCCGCGCACGCACCATGGACGGACTGATCTGCGTCGACATCGGCACGACCAGCCTGCGCGCCCTGCTCTTCGACGCCGAGGGCGCCACGCACCACGTCGCGGCGCGCCCGTGCGCGCCGAGCTACCGCGACGGCGGCTGCGTCGAGCAAGACGCCGCGGTGTGGCATGCGGCGCTGATCGCCACGCTGCGCGAGTGCGCCCAGGCCGCCGCGTCGGCGGGGCTGGCGCCGGCCGGCATCGCACTGACATCGCAGCGCTCGTCGGTGCTGCCGGTGGACGCCGCCGGGCATCCTCTGCACCCGGCGCTGATGTGGCAGGACACGCGCAGCGGCGAACTCGCCGCGGCGCTGGCCGCGGCGCACGACGGCGCGGTCTACCGCCGCACCGGCATGCGCATCTCGCCGGTGTTTTCGGCCGCCAAGATGGCCTGGCTGCGGCGCGAGCGGCCCGCCGTCTGGGCCGCCACGCACAAGCTGCTGGGCGTGCAGGACTGGGCCGTGCGGCAGCTCACCGGGCGCTATGTCACCGACCACACGTTCGGCAGCCGCACCAACCTGATGGACCTCGCCGCTCGCCGCTGGGACGACGAGCTGCTGGCGCTGTTCGGCGTGCCGCGCGAACGCCTGTGCGAGCTGATCGCGCCCGGCACCGTGGCCGGCGGCCTGCAGCGCACGGCGGCCGCGGCGACCGGGCTGCGCGCGGGCCTGCCGGTGATCAGCGCCGGCGGCGACCAGCAATGCGCCGCACTCGGCCTGGGGTTGCTGGGGGCCGATCGCGCGGTCACCAACGTCGGTACCGGCTGCTACCTGATCGGCCATGCCCAAGGGCCGGTGTTCGACGAGCGCATGCGCGTGGCCTGCAACGTGTCCGCGCTGCCGGGGGCCTGGATCGTCGAGGCCAGCATCCTCACCGCCGGTGCCGTGCACCGGTGGTTCGCGCGCCTGCTCGACGAGCGCTGCGACGACGACGCGCTGTTCGCCCGGCTCGACGCCGAAGCCGCTGCCTCGCCGCCCGGCGCACGCGGCCTGCGCCTGCTGCCGCACTTTCGCGGCGCCGGCACGCCGTACTGGGATCCGGCGGCGCGCGGCGCCCTGCTCAACCTGAGCCTGGACCACACGCGCGGCGACATCGCGCGCGCGCTGCTCGAGGGCATCGCCGCCGAGCTGCGCGGCGGGCTCGACGCCGTGCAGGAGCTGACCGCGCCCGTGCACACGCTGCGCGCCGCCGGCGGCATGACGCGCTCGCCCCTGTTCGCCCAGATCCTGGCCGACATGATGGAGAGGCCGACGCTGGCCTTCGGCGATGCCGAGGCCACCGCGCAGGGCGCCTGGGTCGCCGGCGCCGTGGCCAGCGGCCTGGCCGCGAGCCATGGCGAGGCGCTGCAGCGCCTCGAGCGGCGCCGGCCGCCGCAGACCTTCACGCCAGACCCGCGGCGCGCCCGAGACTACCGGCAACTGCGCGACGACGCCCTTAACATCTACCGGGCGCTGGCGGCACTGCGCGGCCGCACCGCTCCTTGAGCGCACGCCGATGGACGCCCCGGTGCAAGCAGCGCGCGCTGCGCACGCCGCAGACAAGCCCGACCCGCAGATGAAGGAACACCCACGCCGCTCGATCGCCTCGGTGTCGAACTACCGGCAGCGCAAGATCCTGGAGATGGTCTACCGCCAGAAGTCGGTGTCGGCCGACGAGCTGGCCGCCGAGTTCGACGTCTCCAAGATCACCATCCGGCGCGACTTGGATGCACTGGCCGAGCACAAGCTCGTCGAACGCACGCGTGGTGGAGCGCTGGCGTTGTCGGACCTCGGGGTCGAGGAGATCTTCGAGACCAAGGACCACAGCGCCAAGCGCGAGAAGGCGCAGATCGGCCGCTTCGTGGCCGCGCTGATCGAAGACCACGAGACCGTGTTCCTGAATGCCGGCTCGACGACGCTCGAGGTGATGCGCCACCTCGCGCGGCGCAAGGTGCGCGTGGTGACCAACAACGCCGCCGTGCTGCTGCTGGAGCCGGGCCCCGAGGTCGAGTTGATCCTGCTCGGCGGCGACTACCGGCCGCAGTCGCGCTCGCTGGTGGGCGGCATGACCATCGCCGCGCTGCAGAGCCTGTACTCGAGCGTCACCGTGCTCGGCATCAACGGCCTGAGCCCCAAGCGCGGCTGCACCACCGACGTCCACGCCGAGACGGCCGTCAACCGGGCGATGATCGACAACAGCAGCGGGCGCGTGGTGGTGGCGGCCGACCACCGCAAGATGAACCGCGTGTCCAGCTTCCTCACCTGCCCGCTGGCGCGCGTGGACGCGCTGGTCACCGACGGCGCCACGCCCGAGCCGTTCTGCGACGAGCTGCGCGCCGCCGGTCTCACCGTGCACCGCGCCGACGCCGGGTAGGCCGCGCCTTCCGGGCCGACCGCCGTGCGCGGCGCCGCTGCCGCGGCGCCGCCGGCCCGACACCGGCCCGGCTCGAGAGCCTGCGACGATATGAATCGCGCCCGCGATTCATAACTTCACAGGTTCTCAACCCTGGCCGTAATAGGCGCCCGGGCCGTGCTTGCGCAGGAAGTGGCGGTCCAGCAGATGCTGCGGCATGCCCGGCAGCGCAGGCTGCAGCTGCAGGCTGAGCAGCGCCATCTGGGCGACCAGCTCGAGCACCGCCGCGTTGTGCACCGCGGCTTCGGCGTCCGCGCCCCAGCTGAAGGGCCCGTGGTGGGCCACCAGCGCCGCCGGCATCGCCGCCGGATCGATGCCGCGCGCGCGCAGGCACGCGACGATGGCCACGCCGGTCTCGTGCTCGTAGGCGCCGCGCGTCTGCGCTTCGCTCAACGCGTCGGTGCAGGGCACCGGGCCGTGGAAGTAGTCGGCGTGCGTGGTGCCCAGTGCCGGGATGTCGCGGCAGGCCTGCGCCCAGGCGGTGGCCCAGGTCGAATGCGTGTGCACGATGCCGCCGATGGCCGGCCAGGCGCGGTACAGCGCCAAGTGCGTGGCGAGATCCGACGAAGGTTTGCGCCGGCCCTCGAGCACGCGGCCGTCGGGCGCCACCACCACCATGTCGTCGCGGCCCATCGCCTCGTAGGGCAGGCCGCTGGGCTTGATGACGACGGCGCCGCTGGCGGCGTCGCGCGCGCTGACGTTGCCCCAGGTGAAGGCGACCAGGCCGAGCCGCGGCAGCTCGAGGTTGGCCGCCAGCACACGCTCCTTCAATGCCTCGAGACTCATGCCAGGCCTCCTTGGCGCGCGCGCTCCAGCACCCAGTCGCGCGCGTGCCGGATCTCGGCGCGCGGGTCGCTCGCCTTCTCGGTCCACATCTCCACCAGCAGCGGGCCGGCATAGCCGATCTCGCGCAGCGTGCGAAAGCATTCGACGAAGTCGACCGCGCCCGCGCCGAAGGGCAGGTCGCGGAACTGGCCGGCGAAGCCGGGCGCCACGGGCCGCGTCTCCTTGACGTGCACGCCCACGATGTGCGCGGCGCCGGCGCGCAGCTCGGCGCGCACGTCGTTGCCCCAGGCGCTGAGGTTGCCGAGGTCGGGGTAGACGCCGAACCAGGGCGAACCCAGTTCGCGCTGCAGCTGCAGGTACTTGGTGATCGAGTTCAAAAACGTGGTGTCCATGATCTCCACCGCCAGCATCACCTGCGCCTGCGCGGCCAGCTCGAGCGCGCGCTGCAGCCCCTCGGTGAAGCGCTGGCGCGAGCCGGCGTGCGGCGGCTCGTAGTACACGTCGTAGCCGGCGAGCTGGATCACGCGGATGCCGGTATCGAGCGCAAAGTCGATCGCCTTGCGCATCAGCTCGTGCGCGGCGGCGCGCAAGGCCGCGTCGGCGCTGCCGAAGGGCATCTTGCGGTGCCCCGACAGGCACATCGAAGGCACCGGCACGCCGGCCTCGCGCGACGAGCGGAAGAAGGCCAGCCGCTCGGCCAGCGGCCAGTCCAGCCGCGCCAGGCGCTCGGGCGTCTCGTCCACCGACATCTCGATGAAGTCGTAGCCGGCCTCGCGCGCGGCGGCAAAGCGCTGCGGCCAGTCGGGCGCGCGCGGCAAGGCCTTCTCGTAGATGCCCAGAGGATGCCGGGTGAGGTTCATGGCGGGGCCCCGTCGCTGCCGGTTCAAGTGACGATATAGAGCGCCGCCTCCGCCTTCTCGCGGTTGGCGGACACGATGAGGTCGCGCTCGGCCTCGTGCACCACGTGCACGTTGCTCGGGCCGACGCCTTCCTCGATCAGCTGCGGCTGCAGCACCAGCGGCGCACGCTGCACGGCGCGCAGCACGAACAGCTGCTGGCGCCCGCGGCGGCAGCCGCCGATGAAGACCGGCTCGCCGCGCAGGCGCGCAGCCACCACCACGTGGTAGAAGTCCGAGACCTCGGGGTGCTCGAAGACCAGCGCCCAGCCGCTGCCGCTGCGCTTCCAGACGCGGAAGTGCGAGCCGTGGAAGGGCTCGATGGTGGCGTACTCGAGCTCGCCGTCGCCGTCGATGTCGATGGCCGCGATGTCGCTGATCGGCCAGTCCATGAACTGCCGCACGCTCCAGTCGGCGCCGGGTGCGGCCGGCGGCGTGACCTCGAACGCGCCCTCCTCGCCCGTCACGAGGCTGCACATACGACCCTCGCGCGTCAGCCGGCTGTAGCCGTGGTTCTTGGTGATGCCCGCCTGGAGCACCCGCACTGCCAGCGGCCCCGCGCCCGTGTACTCGCCGACATAGACCTTGCCGGCGCGGCTCCAGTCCTCCTTGCTGTCCTTGGCGTCGGCGAGCGTGCAGCCGATGAAGTGCACACGGCCGCCGGACTCGAGCAGGTCGAAGCGATGGATGTAGGGCAGGTGCAGCAGGTCGCTCACGGCATAGCCGCCCGTCGGCAAGGGGCGCACGTGCACGATCTTGGCCTGCTCCCACTGGAACATGCGCAGGAACAACTGCACCGCGAGGAACTCGCCATTGGTGCCTGGCACCGGCACCATCGACATCGTGCCGCCGGGGCCGTCCCACACCGTCTGCGCCCGCTCGTAGACCGGCCCCTCCCAAGCCAGACAGGGCCCCTCGCCCTCGGTGGCGAGCAGGATGCGCGTGCGCCCGTCGACGACGATGTGGGCCGCGGCATAGCAGCGATTCATCCCCGTCAGGAACTGCTTCTCGAACTGCATGATCAAGCGGATAATATCAATGTGATCGTTCTCTTGCGCTATTCTCGACCAATCGGATCGAATTCGTCTTCGACATGGATCAATTCCGACCGAGTGCTCGGCCATCCCCTCTGCCGCGGGCACGCATCGGTCCGCGCAGCAAGTCCTCGAGCGCGCCGCGAACCGCGGCCAAGTGCGGCAGCGCCGTCCGGCCGGCGGTCGTGACCTTCAGGCTGCGGCAAACCCGCTCCAACAGAGTGCAGTTCGATGCCGCCTCGAGCTCGCGCAGCATCTTGCTCGCCGCCGGCTGCGTCATGCCGACCTCGCGCGCGGCGGCGCCGAGCGTTCTCTGTGCAGCGCCAGCAGCGGCGCGAGCCGATGCATGCGCACCCGCTTCAATGCCCTGCGCGCGCGTTCGCTCGAGTTCTTCATGGCTGCAGCGATATCCATACGTGAGCGGAAACGATTCGTGCGCGCATGGGAAACGCCCCTAGCATGCCCGCATGCGCCCGCGGCGGGCGCATCCGACGTCGCCGCGGCACGCTGCCCTTCGTCGCGGGGAATCACCGGAGATCCAGCATGGCCTTCAAGTTCCTGCCCGCCCTGGTCGGCGCCGTCTGCGCGTTGGCGCTGCCCGCTCCGGCCCTTGCGCAGTCGGCCTATCCCAGCCAGCCGATCAAGCTCGTGGTCGGCTCCGAGGCGGGCAGCGCGCCCGATGTGCTGGCGCGCACCATCGGCAAGGAGATGGAGCCGCTCGTCAAGCAGACCATCCTGGTGGAAAACCGCGCCGGTGCCGCCGGCACCGTCGGCGCGGCCGCCGTCGCGCAGGCGCCGGCCGACGGCTACACGCTGCTGATGGGAACGGTCTCGAACATCGCACTCGCGCCCTCGTTCTACCCGATCAAGTACAAGCCCGGCGGGAGCTTCACGCCGATCGGCATGGTGGCGTCGGTGCCGCTGGTGCTCGTCGCCTCCACCAACCTGGGGGCCGCCGACATGGCCCAGCTGCGCGCCAAGCTGAAGGCATCGAAGACCGAGTATGCCTATTCGTCG
Source organism: Rubrivivax sp. (assembly GCA_046348125.1). Lineage (GTDB taxonomy): Bacteria > Pseudomonadota > Gammaproteobacteria > Burkholderiales > Burkholderiaceae_C > Rubrivivax. Next base: position 528,493 of record JAXMEV010000001.1, on the reverse strand, counting down.
CCCGGCATCGGCGGCCCGCAGCACCTGGCCGGCGTGCTGCTCGAGCGCGAGCTGTCGACCAAGCTGCTGCACGTCCCATACAAGAGCGGCGGCGCGGCCCTCACCGCGGTGGCCGGCGGCGAGACGCAACTGGCCTTCGCGGGCATCCCGGCCGCCGGGCCGCTGCTGCAGAGCAAGCGCATCGTGCCGATGTTCGTCACCGCGTCGCGGCGCTCACCGGCACTGCCGGACGTGCCCTCGGCCGCCGAAGTCGGACTGCCGTCCTTCGAGGTCGACAACTGGCACGCCCTCTTCGCTCCTGCCGGGCTGCCGCCGGACATCCGCGCGACGCTCGAGCGGGCGCTGCGCACCGCGCTGCAAAGCTCGGCCGTGAAGACGCAGTTCGAGAAGCTCGGCGCCGAGCCGCGGGCCGGCACGGGCACCGAGCTGGCCGCGTACGTCGCCGCCGAGACGCAACGCTGGGCCGCGCTGGCCAAGGCCTCGGGCGCCGGCCAGGGCAAGTGAGGCGCGCGTGAGGCCCACCAACCTGCTCGTCATCATGGACGACGAGCACAACAAGAAGGTGCTCGGGTTCAACGGCCACCCGGTCGTCAAGACGCCCCACCTCGACAAGCTGGCCGCGGCGGGCACGGTGTTCGACAACGCCTATTGCGCCTCGCCCATCTGCGTGCCCGCGCGGGCGTCGTTCGCGACCGGCCGCCACGTGCACGAGACCGGTTGCTGGGACAACGCGATCGCCTACGACGGCAGGGTCCGCAGCTGGGCGCACGAACTGCGCGACGCCGGCCACGACGTGGTGTCGATCGGCAAGCTGCACTACGCCGACCAGGAGGTGGACGGCGGGTTCACGCAGCAGATCATCCCCATGCACATCGAAGCCGGCGTCGGCGATCTGTACGGACTCATCCGCGATCCCTTGCCCAAGCGCCACCAGTCGGCCGATCTCGCGCGCAGCATCGGGCCCGGCGAGAGCAGCTACACGCGCTACGACCGCGACATCACCGCTCGGACCGTGCAGTGGCTGCGCGAAGAAGGCGGGGGCCGGCGCAGCAAGCCCTGGGTGCTGTTCGCCTCGTTCATCGCGCCGCACTCGCCGCTGATCGCGCCGCCCGAGTTCTTCGCGCTGTATCCGCCCGAGCATATCGCGCTGTCGACGAAGATGCCGGCCGGCTACCACCCGTGGATCCAGGCCTGGAACGACTGCTATGGGTTCGACTCGTACTTCGACTCCGATGCCCAGCGTCGCATCGCCGTCGCGTCCTACTACGGCCTGTGCTCGTTCCTGGATCACAACGTGGGCCGCATCCTCGCGGCCTTGGAGGCGTGCGGGCGGCTGCACGACACACGGGTGATGTTCGTCTCCGATCACGGCGACAACCTGGGCGCGCGCGCCCTGTGGGGCAAGTCGACGATGTACGAGGAGTCGGCCGGCGTGCCGATGCTGATGGCCGGCCCGGACGTCGCCGCCGGCCGCAGGGTGAAGACGCCGGTCTCGCACATCGACTGCTTCCCGACCTTCGTGCAGGCGGTCGGCGCGAGCTGCCGCATGGAGCCGCCCTTGCGCGGCCGCTCGCTGTTCGACATCGCCGGCGAACCCTACGATCCCGAGCGCTCGGTGCTCAGCGAGTATCACGCCGCCGGCAGCCCGAGCGCGGCCTACATGCTGCGCCGGGGCCGCTTCAAGTACATCCACTACACGGGCTTCGCCCCGGAGCTGTTCGATCTCGAGGACGACCCCGAAGAGCTGAGCGATCTGGCGCCGCGCCCCGAGTACGGGAGCGTCGTCGACGGTTTCGAGGCCGAGTTGCGGTCGATCTGCGATCCGCAGGCCACCGACGCGCGGGCCAAAGCCGATCAGGCGAGGTTGATCGCGCGCCATGGCGGTGCACAGAAGATCCTGCAGCGCGGCGGCAGCAGCTACACGCCGATTCCCGGCGAGGAGGTCAAGCTGCTGCACGGCCGGTGAGCGGCGCGATCTGCCCGACCGGCGGTGCGGTCGGCTTTAGGAGCGTGGGCGGCTCGATGCGCGGGCCGAGCACGGGGCGTCATCGCTGCGGCGCCCAATCGCGCCTGCGCCATCGCGGGCAGGAGCCGGCACGCGCGCCGGGCGAGAATCGCGGCACCTCGACGCGCCGGGCAGGCGAACGCATCCGACATGAGGCTCTTCGGCATTACCGGCCACTCCGGCATGGGCAAGACGACGCTGCTCGAGCGTCTGATCCCGGCGCTCGCCGCGCGCGGTCTGGTGGTCTCGCTCATCAAGCACAGCCACAAGTCGATCGAGATCGACCGTCCGGGCAAGGACAGCTGGCGCCTGCGCGAGGCCGGCTGCCGCGACGTGCTGCTGCTGGGTCACGACCGCTGGGCGCTGATGCACGAGTTGCGCGGCGCCCCCGAGCCGCCGTTGGCCGACCTGGTGGGCCGGCTGCGCGGCTGCGACCTCGTGCTCGTCGAGGGCTTCAAGCGCGACCGCTTCCCCAAGCTCGAGGTCTGGCGCGCCGCGCCCGGGCGAGCGCCGCTGTGGCCGCAGCAGCCGGACATCGTCGCCGTCGCCACCGACGACGCCGCCACGCTGCCCACCGGATCCGGGCGGCCGCCGGTTCTGTCGCTGGCCGAAACCGAGGCGCTGTCCACCCTCGTCCTGCGCCAGGCAGTGCCGGCGGCGGCGCTGGCGCATCCTTGAGCGCCCGCGCGAGGCCGGCGCGCGCAGGCGCGGGACTGCGCGACGCCAGGGTTCGACGCGACGGCCGAATCCAGCGGCGGCGCGTCGATGCGGTTGAACTCGACGCCGGCGCGCCTGCCGCAGCGCCACATCGGCAGATCCAGCTCGGCGCCTTGGCGCGCGGCCCAGAAGCAGGCCTCGTCGGGCTGCGTCAGGTGCAGCACCCGTTCGAGTGCGAAGCCCTCCCAGGAAGCGCCCGCGCCAGCCGAGGCGCCAGCGCCTGTGCGCCTCAGACCCGGATCGCCCCGCGCCGGATCTGGTCGCGCTCGAGGCTCTCGAACAGCGCCTTGAAGTTGCCCTCGCCGAAGCCCTCGTCGTTCTTGCGCTGGATGAACTCGAAGAACACCGGCCCGAGCAGCGGCTCGCTGAAGATCTGCAGCAGCAGGCGCCGCTCGCCGCCGGCGGTGCTGCCGTCGAGCAAGATGCCGCGCGCGCGCAGCGCGGCCACCGGCTCGCCGTGGCCGGGCAGGCGCTCGGCCAGCATCTCGTAGTAGATTTCGTTGGGCGCCGTCATCAGCGGCACGCCGGCCATCTGCAGCGCGTCGACGCTGGCGACGAGGTCGTCGGCGAGCAGCGCGATGTGCTGGATGCCCTCGCCGCCGAACTGCATCAGGAACTCCTCGATCTGCCCGCCGCCGCCGCGGCCGGCCTCCTCGTTGAGCGGGATGCGGATGAGGCCGTCGGGCGCCGTCATCGCGCGGCTGGTGAGCCCGGTGTACTCGCCCTTGACGTCGAAATAGCGCAGCTCGCGAAAGCCGAAGATGCGCTCGTAGTAGCCGCCCCAGTACGCCATGCGGCCGCGGTAGACGTTGTGCGTGAGGTGGTCGACGAGGCGCAGGCCGTGCCCGCGCGGGTGGCGCAGCGCCGGGTCCGCGAACGCGGGCAGCCATTCGAAGTCGATGTCGTAGATGCTCTTGCCGTCTTCGAAGCGGTCGATCAGGTACAGCGGCGCGCCGCCGATGCCCTTGATCGCCGGCAGCCGCAGCTCCATCGGCCCGGTGGGCACGTCGATCGGCTGCGCGCCCAGCTCGAGCGCGCGTGCGTAGGCGCGGTGCGCGTCGCGCACGCGAAAGGCCATCGCACAGGCGCTCGGCCCGTGCTCGGCGGCGAAGTAGCCCGCCAGGCTGCGCGGCTCGCGGTTGACGATGAAGTTGATGTCGCCCTGCCGGTACAGCAGCACGTCCTTGCTGCGGTGACGCGCCACCTGCGCGAAGCCCATCTTCTCGAACAGCGGCTCGAGCAGGGCCGGGGTGGGCGAAGCGAACTCGACGAACTCGAAGCCCGCGAGTCCCATCGGGTTTTCGAACGGCTCGGCCATGGCTGCGCTCCTCGTGCCTGGACAGATGACGACGCGCGCCGGCTGCGCAGGAGCAGCCTGCCGCCTCGCCGCGCGATTGTGCGGCTGCGCGCCGCGCCGCGTCGGCCGGCCATCGGTTCGTGCCGCCGTGACCGGCGGCCGGGCGTGCCGCGGCCGGCGCCGTCGCCGGCCGCGGCTTCGATCCGGCGCGGTCAGCCCAGTTCGATCAGCACCGGCTGATGATCCGACGCCTGCGTGTGCAGGTCGACCTCGAGGCGACGCACGTGCGCCGCCACGGACTCGCTGACGAAGACGAAGTCGCAGGCCACCGGCTCCGGGCCGTAGGTCCGATCGAACAGGCGGAAGGTGGGCGCGCGCGGCGCGCCGCCGTGCACCAGCGGCCAGGCGTCGCGCAGGCCGTGCGGCGGCGGGCCGCAGATCGCGGCCACGGCGGCGTCGTCGGCGGCGGCGTTGAAGTCGCCGCACAGCAGCGCGTGCGGCGTGTGGCGCTTGCTCTGGAACGGCGAGCCGTCGTCGGCGGCCTCGGGCGGCGCCAGCGCCAACTCGGTCTGCGCGTCGTGCAGCGCGCGCAGCGCCCGCGCCTGCTCGAGGCGCTGGCGCGCCGAGTAGTACTCGAGGTGCGTGGTCGTCACGCGCAGCGCGCCGAGCAGCGGTTCGAGCACGGTGACCACGCTCGCCATGCGCGGCATCGAGCGCACGCCCGCATCGGCCGGCCAGGGCAGCGCGTGGTGCTGCACCCAGGCCACCGGCAGGCGCGTGGCGATCAGGTTGCCGAAGCGCTGGCGCCGGCCGTCGGCGGTGAACTCGTCGACGGCGGCGCCGAAGAAGCAGCGGTAGCCCGGCAGCAGCGCGGCGATCTGCGCCGGCTGGTCCCCGGGCGCGCCCTGCAGCCGCGGGTAGCCCTGGGCGATCTCCTGCAGGCACAGCACGTCGAAATCGGCCAGCGCGCGCGCCTGCTCGACGATGCGCCGCGGGCTGGCCACGCCGTCGAGGCCGCAGCACCACTGGGTGTTCCAGGTGACGAGCTTCACTTGATCCCCGCACGCATGAAGCTCTGCACGAACTGGCGCTGGAACAGCAGGAAGGCCAGCAGCAGCGGCGCCGCGGTCATCAGCGTGGCCGCGGTGATGACCGACCAGTCCACGCCCTGGTCGACCGACGAGAACACCTGCAGCCCGACCGTGACCGGGCGCGCGTTCTGGCTGTTGGTGACGATCAGCGGCCACAGGAAGTTGTTCCAGTGGTAGCTCACCGACACCAGCGCGAACGCGGTGTACACCGGGCGCGCCAGCGGCACGTAGACGCGCCACAGCGTCTGCAGCGCGCCGGCGCCCTCCATGCGCGCGGCCTCGTCGAGCTCCTTGGGGATGCCCATGAAGGTCTGGCGCAGCAGGAAGATCGCGAAGGCCGAGGCGAAGTACGGCAGCCCGATCGCCAGCAGCGTGTCGACCAGCCCGAGGCGCACCATCGTCTTGTAGTTCTCCACCAGCAGGATGTCGGGCATCACCATCAGCTGCAGCAGCACGAGCGCGAAGGCCAGGCCGCGGCCGCGGAAGCGCCAGCGTGCGAAGGCGTAGGCGGCCAGCGTCGACAGCACCAGTTGCACGGCGAGGATCATCGCCACCAGCAGCGTGGTGTTGAAGAAGTAGCGCGCGAACGGCGCCGCCTCCCAGGCGCGGCGGAAGTTCTCCAGCGTGAGCGGCGCCAGCAGCTCGAAGCGCGTGGAGTAGGCCGCCGGGTGGAACGCGGTCCACACCGCGTAGGCCAGCGGCAGGATCCACAGCAGCGCCAGCAGCCAAGCCGCCGCCGTGTCCAGCGCCTTCGGCTCGTTCCAGGCCAGACCGTCGGCCGCGCGCGTGCTCATCGGTAGTGCACCTTGCGGTCGAAGACGAAGAACTGCAGCAACGCGATGCCGGCCAGCACCACCACCAGCAGCACGGTGATCGCGGCGGCCTGCGCCGTGTCCCAGAAGCCGAAACCGACCTCGTAGAGGTAGTACAGCAGCAGAGTGGACGCGTTGTCGGGCCCGCCGCGCGTGAGCACGAACAGGTGATCGACCATGCGGAAGGCGTTGATGAAGGAGTTGACGAGCACGAACAGCGTCGTCGGCATCAGCAGCGGCCATTGCACGCGGCGGAAGAAATACCAGCGCGAGGCGCCCTCGATCGCCGCCGCCTCGCGCAGGCTCGGGTTGAGCGACTGCAGCGCGGCGAGGTAGAAGATCATGAAGAAGCCCGCTTCCTTCCAGATCGCCACCAGCGTCACGGCGCCCAGCGCGGTGGCCGGATCGCCCAGCCAGTTGTGCGGCGCCAGGCCGAGCGCGCCGGCGATGCGCTCGAGCAGCCCGTACTGCGGCGTGTAGAAGAACAGCCAGATGTTGGCCACCGCGATCATCGGCAGCACGGTGGGCGTGAAGTAGGCCATGCGCAGGAAGGCGCGGCCGGCGATGCGCTCGTTGACCCACAGCGCCATCGCCAGCGCCAGCGCGATCGACAGCGGGATCGTCACGCCCGCGAACCACAGGTTGTTGCGCACCGCCTTCCAGAACACCGGGTCGTCGGTCATCACGCGGTAGTTCTCCAGCCCCACCCAGACGGCGGCGCGCCCGCCCTTGGGCGTGGAGTACAGGCTGTCGACGAAGGTCGCCAGCGTCGGCCAGTGCGTGAACAGCGCCAGCAATGCCAGCGCCGGCAGCAGCAGCAGCCAGGCGTGCACGGCCCGCAGCGACGGGCCGCCGGCCGCAGCGCGCGTCATGCCGCCGCCCGGTGCGCCTGCGCCGCAGCGAAGCTCACTTGTAGCCGCGCAGCAGCCGGTCGGCCTCGCGCTGCGCGTCCTTCATCGCCTGCTCGGCCGACTTGGTGCCGGTGAGCGCGGCCTGCAGGCCGTCGTTGAGCGCCTTGGTCACGCGCTGGTTGTCGTGCGTGGAGAACTCGGCCACCGACACCGGCAGCTGGTCGCGCGCCACCAGCGCGGGCGCGAACTCGCTGCCGTACTTCTTGAGCGCGGCGGTCTCGTAGGCCGCCGCCGAGACGGCGACGTAGCCGGTGTCGATGCTCCACTGCGCCGCGCGCTCGGGCTGCGTGATCCACTGGATGAACTGGAACGCCGCCTGCTGCTGCGCCGGCGTGCTCTTCTTGAAGATGTAGAAGTTGCCGCCGCCGGTGGGCGAGCCCCTGCGCTTGTTGCCGGGGATCATCGCCACGCCGAAGTCGAAGCCGGCGTTCTTGCGGATGTTGGTCAGGTTGCCGGTCGTCGTGTAGATGATGGCCGCCTTCTTCTCGAAGAAGTCCTTGGGCGTCGTGCCCCACTCGACGACGCCCTGCGGGTGCAAGCCGGCCTTGCCCAGGTCGACCCAGAACTGCAGCGCCTCGATCACTTTCGGGTCGTCGAAGCGCACGGCGGTGCCGGTGTCGTTGGCGAGGATCGCGTCGTTGGTCGTCGTCAGCGTCTGGAACAACCAGTACGGAAAGCCGCTGGACGGGATCTGCACGCCGTACTGCGTGACCTTGCCTGCGGCGTCCTTCTTGGTCAGCCTGCCGGCCATGTCCTTCAGCTCGGCCCAGGTGGTGGGCGGCTTGTTCGGGTCGAGGCCGGCCTCCTTGAACAGCTGCTTGTTCCAGTACATCACCACCGTCGAGCGCTGGAACGGAACGCCCCAGGTCTTGCCGCCGCTCTGGCTGTTGAGCATGAAGGCCTTGTAGAAGCCCGCGAGCCAGGCCTTGTCGGCGGCGCTCTTGACGAAGCCGTCGATCGGCACGATCGCGTCCTCGTCGATGAGCGTGAACATGTCGGTCGACAGCAGCACCGAGGTCACCGGCGGCGTGCCCGACTTGTGCGCGGTGAGCGCCTTGACGATCGTCTCCTGGTAGGTGCCGGCGTAGATCGGCGTGACCTTGATCGACGGATGCTCCTTCATGAAGTCGGCGGCGAAGCCGTCGATGATCTTGGCGATCGGCCCGCCGACGGCCACCGGGTAGTAGAACGAGACCTCGGTGGGCGCCTGCGCCTGCGCGGCGCCGGCGAGCAGCAGGCCGGCGCCGGCGATCAAGGTACGCAGGAAGGTGATGCGTCGCATGGCAGGTTCTCCTCTTCGTGGGTCCGATCGGTTTGCGGGTCAGTGGATGCGTCGTCCGGCGGCGTCGAACGCGTGCACGTCGTGCGGCGCCCAGCGCAGGTGCACCTGCTCGCCCGGCGTCGCGCGCTGCCGCCCGCCGGTGCGCACCAGCAGGCTCTGGCTGCCGACTTCGCAGGCGAGCACGAGGTCGGCGCCCAGGTATTCGGCGCTGCGCACGACGGCGGCGACGCCGGCCTCGGGGTCGGCACCGGCATCGAGCGCGATGTCTTCCGGCCGCAGGCCGATGGTGGCGGCAGCCGCGGGCGCGCCGGCATCGACCGCGCTGCCGGCGATGCGCCCGGCGTCCAGCGCCACCAGGTTCATCGGCGGCGTGCCGATGAAGCGCGCGGCGAAGGTGGTGGCCGGACGCGCGTACAGCGCGCGCGGCGCGCCGCTCTGCTCGACGCGGCCGCCGGCCAGCAGCACCACCTGGTCGGCCATGCTCATCGCCTCGGCCTGGTCGTGCGTCACGTACACCACGGTGAGCGCGAGCTGCTGCTGCAGCTCGCGCAGCTCGCGCCGCATCTCCTGGCGCAGCTGGGCGTCCAGGTTCGACAGCGGCTCGTCCATCAGGCACACGCGCGCGCGCGCCACCAGCGCGCGCCCGAGCGCCACGCGCTGCTGCTGGCCGCCCGAGAGCTGGCTGGGCTTGCGCTGCAGCAGCGGCGTCAGCCCGAGCAGCGCCGCGGTCTCGCGCAGCCGCTCGGCGCGCTCGGCCGCCGGCACGCGCCGCACCGACAGGCCGAAGGTGATGTTGTCGGCCACGCTCAGGTGCGGGAACAGCGCGTAGTTCTGGAACACCATCGCCACGCCGCGCTGCGCCGGCGGCAGCGCGGTGACGTCGCGCCCGTCGATGTGCAGCCGGCCCGCGCTCGCCTCCTCCAGCCCGGCGATGATGCGCAGCGTGGTCGACTTGCCGCAGCCCGAAGGGCCGAGCAGCACGCAGAACGAGCCCGGCTCGATGCGCAGGCTCACGTCGTGCAGCGCCGTCGTCGTGCCCCAGGACTTGGCGATGTTGTCGAGCTCGATCAGCGACATGTCGGCGGCTTGTGAGCGCGCGCCGCCCAGCCTGAGCTCACCTGCGGAGCACGCCGACGCGCCGAGCGTTGAACCTATTGGACCTTGTTTCCGGCGTTTCAGTATATGGGCGACGCCGGCCCATCGCCTCGTGTCGGCCCGAGCCTGGGTCTGTGCGGAGCGAGCGCCCGGTGCGGCCGGGCGCGGCATTGCGCCCGCTGCTGCCGCCGCCGCGCTCAGCGACGCGCGTCGAAGTTCACGCGCACGCCCTGCCCGTCTTCGCCCTTGAGCGCGTGGGCGATCTTCGCGCGCGCCTGGATGAACGGCGAGTTGCGCGCCTCGGCGCCGAGATACGCGTCGAGGTCGCCGACCTCGCGCTGCAGCCGCGGCACCAGGCGCATGAACAGGTCGGTCAGCTCCGGATCGAACTGCACCGCGCGCAGCGTCAGGATCTCGTGCATCGCCTGCGCCACCGGCCAGGCCGGCTTGTACGGGCGCGCATGGGTCAGCGCGTCGAAGACGTCGACGATCGAAGTGATCCGGGCCGCGATCGGCACGGCCGCACCGGCGAGCCGCTGCGGATAGCCCTTGCCGTTCCACCATTCGTGGTGGTGGCGGGCAATCTCCTCGGCCACGTGCATCTGCGGGATGTTCGACTGCGCCAGCAGCTCGGCACCGGCGAGCGTGTGCTGCTGCATGATCGCGCGCTCGCCGTCGGTCAGCCGGCCCGGCTTGAGCAGGATCGAATCGGGCACGGCGAGCTTGCCGATGTCGTGCATGCGCGCGGCCAGGTCGATCATGAAGCAGACATCGTCCTCGAGCCCATACTCGCGCGCCAGGATCGACGCCAGCCGGCCCACGCGGTAGCAGTGTTCGCCGGTGGTGTCGTCGTGCAGTTCGGCCGCCACCGACTGCTGCTCGAGCATGGCGATGCGCGACTGCATCAGCTCGCGCTCGCCCAGCTGCAGGCGCAGCGCCGAGCGCCGCGCGTCGAGCTTGCCTTCGGCCTCCTGCTGCAGCTCGACGCTGATGCGCGAGCGCTCCACCTCGTCGAGGTGGCGCATGTGGTGCATCAGTACGAGCTGCTGCGTGGCCGCGCGGTTCAGGGCGAGCAGCTCCTGCAGGTAGACGATCGCCACGTCGGGCTGGCCCGCCTCCTCGTAGCCCTTGACCGCCGCGGCCAGCGCGTCGCGCAGCAGTTCCTGCGCGGCGCTGCGTGCGCTCGCCAGGGCTTCCTTCAGCCGCGCCAGGCCGATCTCCTGCAGGCCGCTGCGGACCTCGGCATGGCCTTCGATGAGCTGGGCCAGAATCTGCGCACGCGGCTGGCGCGAGCGTTCGGCAAAGCGGCGCGCCAGCGGCACGTGGGTCTGTGCGCCGCGCAGCTCGTCGATCTCGAGCAGCAGTCCGGCCAGATGCGTTTCGGCCGCGGCGCGGTAGCTGCACAGATTCGGCTCCTGCGGATCGGGCAGCAGTTCGATCGCGCGCCGCGCCGCGGCGATGCCCTGGCGCAGATCGCGCACCAGCAGGCAGGCCTGCGCCGTGTTCGTCAGCGCGGCGCATTCGACGAGCTCGCGCGCGGCGCCTGCACCGGGGTCGCGCAGCGCCTGGTCGTAGCAGCGCACGGCATCGGCATGCTGCCCGGCGTACTGCAGCGCCAGCCCGAGGTTGTTCCACACCGCCGCCTGCGCCGTGCGGTCGCCGAGCGCGCGCGCCACATCCAGCGCCTCGGCGTAGTTGGCGACCGCCGCCGGCAGGTTGCCGGTCTCGGCGTTCATGACGCCGTGGAACGTGGCAGCGCGGCGGACCAGGCGGGGCTCGGCGAGCGCGCGCGCGCCGGCCAGCGCCTGCGCCGCCGGCTCGATGCCGTCCTGCGCTCGCGCGCGGTCGTAGTGCCGGCGGGCGATCAACATCAGCGCCTCCACGCCTTCGGCCCGCAGCCGGCGCGGCTCGCACGCGCAGAGCGCCGACTGAGCCTGCGCAAACAATGCTCCGGCGTCGGCGCTGCCGTCGGCCAGCCGTTCGCGCAGCGCCGCCAGCCACTCCGACTGCGAACGGCCCGGCGCACCGGTCGTGGCCGGCGGCCGCAGTTCAGGTGGGGCAAGGCCGAGCATGGCAGTCATACCTTGCCGATGTTATTCAGGCCGCGCCGGTTCGCAGCGCGCGAGAACCGGGCGCTGCGCGGCCCTTTTCCGCGGCCGCCGACACCGCTGGCCTGCCGTCGCCCTGCCGGCCCCGGCGGCGCCCAGGACCACCGGAACCGGCGGCACGCGCCCGTATGTCGGCAGGCTCGAGCCGGCCGAGCGCCAGCGCCGAAGTCGGCGCGCGCCCATACGGCGCGGGGCTGGATTCCTGCCGCCCACGCTCCTGGTACTCCGACACAGGAATTTCGAAACATGAAAGCGCGTCTTCGAGCCGATGGCGGCGTTGCCGATGCTCGCGATACCGCCCGCTATCGCTGCGCCCGGCGCCTTGCCCTCGACCCGAATCCATCGCTTTCATCATGTTCCGAAACCCCTGTGCCGGAGTACTAGGGGAAGACGACCGTCACGCGTGTCCCCGTCTCGCGCGCCTCGTCGGCGAAGTCCACGCGGATGCGCGCCCCGATGCGCTCGGCCACGGCGCGCACGATCGCCAGCCCCAGGCCCGAGCCGGTCTCGTCGCTGCCGGGCAGGCGGTAGAAGGCGTCGAACACGCGTTCGCGCTCGGCCGGCGCGATTCCGGGGCCGCTGTCGCGCACGCACAGTTCGGTGCCCGCGGCCAGCGCGCGCACCGCCAGATCGACCCGGCCGCCCGCCGGCGTGCAGCGCAAGCCGTTGTCGACCAGGTTGCGCACGAGCGCGAACAGGTCGCTCTCAGCGGCCTGGACCATGGCCTCGTCGGCGCCTTCGACGCCGATGTCGATGCGGCGCGCGTCGGCCAGCGGCAGCGCCTCTTCCAGCACCTGCCGGATGACCTGCGGCAGCGACACCGCGGCGGCCGGCGGCGGCGCTCCGTCCGGCGCGGCGGCCGGCGCTGCCGACTGCGCGCGCGCCAGCGTCAGCAACTGCCCGACGAGCCGGCGCCCGCGCTCGATGCCCTGGCGCAGCGCAGCCAGCCGCTCGCGCGCGGCGTCGTTCAGCTCGGTCTGGCCGAGGCGCTCGGCCTGCAGCGACAGCGCCGCCAGCGGCGAGCGCAGCTCGTGCGCCGCATCGGCGACGAAGCGGCGCTCGCCGGCCAGCACCTGCGCCACGCGCGCGAGCAGCCGGTTGATCGCCGCCACGAAGGGGCGCAGCTCGGCCGGCAGCGCGCCGGCGGCCATCGGCCGCAGGTCTTCGTCGCGGCGCGCGTCGACCTCGCGCGCCAGCGCGGCAATCGGCCTGAACATCGTGCGCACCAGGTACACCACGAGCAGCAGCAGGATCGGCACGAGGACGAGGAAGGGCAGCAGCGTGCGCTGCGCGCTGCCCAGCGCCAGTTCGTCGCGGAAGTCCGATTCCTGCGCGACGGCGATGCGCGCGCCTCCGGCGCCGGTGCGCACGAGCACGCGGAACGATTCGCCGCCGAGCTCGAGGGTGTGCAGGCCGTCGGCGAGCGTCGGCACGAGCGCGAGCGCTCCGCCCTGGTCGACAGGCAGGCCCTGCGGGTTCGCCTCGCCCAGGCGCTGCACGACGATGCGCGCGGCGTCGTCGTGCGCCTCGAAATGCGCGTCCGCCGCCGGCGGCGCCGGCGCGATGCGCCCGGCAGCCGCCAGCAGCGCCACCTGGCGCAGCATGTCGTCTTGCAGCTCGCGCGCCTCGTCGTAGGCAGCCGCGAACGAGAAGGCGCCCGCCAGCAGCGCGACGAACGCGATGCCCAGCGTCAGCGCCAGCGCCAGGCGCCGCTCGATCGACGGGCTCAGCCGCTCTTGGCCACCATCCATCCGACCCCCCGCACGTTGCGTATGGCATCGGCGCCGAGTTTGCGCCGCAGGGCGTGGATCAGGTATTCGACCGCGTTGCTCTCGACCTCCTCGCCCCAGCCGTAGATGCGGTCTTCCAGCTCGCTGCGCGAGAGGATGGCGCCCGGACGCACGAGCAGCGCCTGCAGCAGCGCGAACTCGCGCTGCGACAGCTGCACCGGCGCTGCCTCGCCCACCTGGGCCTCGCGCGTGGCCGGGTCGAGCGCGACGACGCCGTTGCCCAGCCGCGGCGCCGCCTGCCCGCCCTTGCGGCGCAGCACGGCGCGCATGCGCGCGAGCAGCTCGGCCAGATCGAAGGGCTTGACCAGGTAGTCGTCGGCGCCGCCGTCCAGGCCGCGCAGGCGCTCTTCGAGGCCGTCGCGCGCGCTGACGATCAGCAGCGGCACGGCGTCGGCGCGCGCACGCAGGCCGGCGAGCACTTCGAGCCCGTCCTTGCCCGGCAGACCCAGATCCAGCAGCACGAGGTCGTAGTGCTGGATGGCCAACGTGTCGAGGGCCACGCGGCCGTCGCGCACCCAGTCGGCGGCGTAGGCCGCGTCGCGCAGCGCGGCGTGCACGGCCGCGCCGATCATCGGGTCGTCTTCGACGAGGAGGACGCGCATGTCGAGTCTCGCGTCGTTCGATGGATTGCCGGCGCCGCCGGCGCCTGCGGGACGCTCACAACGATAGCGCGTGCACTCGGCTTCGATCACCTTCGGGGCCTGCCCGCTGCCTTGGCCGGCGCAGAGCCGCGCCGCGCCGTCAGCCACCACGCGCCGGCGAGCAGCGCGGCCAGCAGCGCCGCGCCCCAGAGCTCGTCGGCATCGACGCCGGCGAGCAGGCGGCCGAGCACGCGGCCCATGCCATAGCCCAGTCCGGCGATCGAGAGTGCCCAGCAAGCCGCGCCGGCGAAGTTCAGCCCCATGAAGCGCGGCCAGGGCACGCGGCTCATGCCGATGGCAACGGGGCCCGCGATGCGCAGCCCGTAGAGGAAGCGGATCGACAGGATCAGCGGCAGGTGATGGCGCTGCAGCAGCTCGCGCACGCGCTCGGCGCGCGGCCGCAGCGTGGGAAAGCGCGCCAGCAGCGCGTTGCCGTAGCGCCGGCCGACCTGGAAGAAGAGCTGGTCGCCGAGGAAGCTCGCCAGCGCCGCGACCGCGATCACCGCCGGCAGCGACAGCTGGCCGCGTGCGGCCGCCGCCGCGCCGAGCAGCAGCACGGACTCGCCTTCCAGGAACGCGCCCAGTGCCACGGCCGCATAGCCGTACGAGTGGATCAGGGCCGCGATGTCCACGCCGACCTCCTCCTGTGCGCGTTCATGCCCTTGCCGCTTGGCTGCGCGGGCGACTCCGGCGCCGCCGCGCTTCGCCTTGAAGTGCCGCAGGTCCTCGCCTGGTCACTTGTGCCCGCCGCCAGGCCGCCGCCTGCATGGGCCGCCCGGTCAGCGCGTCGACTCGGCCGTCCGGCGCCCGCCCTCGCCCCACTGTTCGATGCCGACCAGCAGCACGATCACGGCGAGAAAGAGCGCGCTGGTCCAGGTCGCGCCCATGCCCAGGCCGCCGTCGGCCCGGGCCTGCGTGAGCAAGTCGCCCAACGCGGCGCCGAACGGGCGCGTGAGGACGTAGGCGATCCAGAACGTCAGCACCGCGTTGCCGCCCAGCCGCCAGGCCAGCCAGGTGAGCGCGATCAGCGCGCCGAACGCGACGGCGCCGCGCGTGAAGCCCAGTTGCAGTGCCTCGGTGGCGAGGTCGCCGGCAGCGGTGCCCATCGCGAAGGTGCAGAGGATCGCCGCCCAGTAGAACAGCTCGCGCCGCGGCGTCTCGATGTCGTGGATGGAAAGCGTGTGCTCCACGCGCCACCACAGCGCGAAGATGGCTCCCAGCAGCAGCGCAAAGGCCGAGGTGCTGAGGTAAAGGCTGATGCCCAGGCCGTCGGTCATCAGGTCGGTGATCTGCGTGCCGACCACGCTCACCAGCACCACGGTGAGCCAGTAGATCCAGGGCTGGTAGCGCGGGCTGCGCATCTGCACGACGAGCGCCGCGAGCAGCAGCGCGGCCATCAGCACGCGCGTCGGTCCCTGGCCCAGGCCGGCGCCGACGGCCAGGTAGTCGGCGCCGGTCTCGCCGACCGTGGTGCACATGATCTTCACGATCCAGAACGCGAGCGTGATCTGCGGGACCTTGACGAGCCATTCGCGCGCTGGCCTGGCCGGTATGCCGTTCATCCGTATCTCCTGCGCCCTGCACGGGCCGATCGACGAGGCCGCCAATCTGCGCCTGCCGACTTAGGCCCGGCATAGGGCCGCAGGCGGTTCAGCGACGCAGCCGGCCGCGCGCGATCAGGCGGCCGAACAGGCGACCGTAGCCCGCCAGCGCGAGCCGATACGCCGGCGCCAGGTACCAGCGCGCCGCGCGCCGCGCGACCCCGGCGCAGAGCAGCGCGACGCCGGCCGAGCCCAGCATGTCGAGCGGGAAGTGCACGCCGACGTAGATGCGGCCCCAGGCAATCGGCAGGCCGAGCAGCGCGAGTGCCAACCCGAGCCCGCGCGTGCGCGTCTGCAGCGCGAGGCCGAATGCGAAGGCCCACCACAGCGTCAGGTGGTCGCTCGGGAACGATGCGCTGGCGTCGTGCGGCATCCACTGATGGCCGAGACCGATCATGAACGGCCGCGGATGCGGCCACAGCCAGCGGATGGCCAGATTGGCGAGCAGGCCCAGCGCCATCGCCGCCAGCGCGACGAGCAGCGAGCGGCGCAGTACCGCGTCGCCGCGCAGCCAGGCGAGGACGACCAGCAGCGGCAGGAGCCAGGCAAGCCAGCGCGCCGCCAGCAGCGCCAGCGCGAGCACGAAGGCATCGGGCTGCGCCGGCGCGTTGAGCCAGAGGAAGAGCGTGCGGTTGAATGCTTCCATGCGATCGTCCGGTCCCGTTGCCGGCGGCGCCGCGGCCCGCGGGGCCGCGGCGCCGGCATCAGTCGTTCCTGTCCTCCGTCGACGAGACGACGGTACCCTTGTCGGCGTCGACCCTCACGTCGAACACCTTGCTGCCGGCCATCACTTCCACTTCGTAGAAGCTGCCTTGCTTGGCGTGCTCGTACTCGGCCTTGGTCGCCTTGCCGCCGGCGTGCTGCTCGGCAGCGGCGATCGCCTGCACGAGCGTGACCTTGGCCTGCGCCGCGGCCAGCGCGTCGTTCTCGACGGCGGCCTTGGCAGCATAGGCCACCGCGGCGGTGGCGGCGAAGGCGAAGGCCGCGACGGCCAGGGTGATGTTGCGGTTCATGAGGGTGCTCCGATGACAGCGCAGGGATTTGCGCAGCCCCGAGACTGAACGCCGCGACTTAGCGGCTGCTGAGGGCGGCATGGGTGGCCGCTCGGCGCGCACGGCGAGGACCGGCGGCGTGCACGCCCAGGGTTCCCGGCAACGGCGGCGTCGCCGACACCGCGACGCGGCCGCGGCGATCGGACCGGGCGGCGCGTGCGCGCGCTTCCGGCCGGCGCCGCAGGCCGGCACGGGATGCGGGCCGCAGCCGGATTCGTGATCGCATCCCGCGACGCGCATCGATGCGGTACATTTGTCCGTACATGGATGCACGTGCGCCGTCGAGCCCTGGGCGCGCCTGCCGGTCGAGCGGCCGCAGGCGACCGCCGCAGCCCTCGGGAGTGCCTGCATGATCCAGTTGGTCCAGCAACTCGTCAACGGGCTGATCATGGGCAGCATCTACGGGCTCGTGGCGCTGGGCGTGACGATGAGTTTCGGCCTGATGGGCATCGTCAACTTCGCGCACGGCGCCTTCGTCATGGCGGGCGGCTTCGCCGCCTACTACTTCACGACGCTGTACGGCATGCCCTTCCTGCTCGCCGGCGCGGCGTCGATGGCGGCGATCGGGCTCCTCGGCCTGGCCGTCGAGCGCTTCACGTTCCGCTTCGCCCGCAACGAGCCGATCAACGGGCTGATGATCTCGATCGGCCTCATCTACGTGATGGAGAACGCGGCCATCTTGCTCTTCGGCCCCGACAACAAGGCGATCGCGCCGCTGTTCGCCGGCACGGTCGACATCGGCGGCGTGGTCATCGCCACGCAGCGCATCTTCGTCTTCTGCGCCTCTTCGGCGCTGCTGGCGCTGTTCTACCTCTACGTCAAGAAGACCCGCTCGGGCAAGGCGATGCGGGCGGTGGCCGAGAACGCCTTCGCCGCGCGGCTGATGGGCATCGGCATCGACCGCGTGATCGGGCTGGCGTTCGCGATCGGCTGCGCGCTGGCCGCTGCCGCCGGCGTGGCGCTGGGCTCGCTGTTCGTCGTCACGGCGCACATGGGCGGGGCGCCGCTGATGAAGGCCTTCGTCATCATCACGCTGGGCGGCTTCGGCAGCATCCGCGGCGCCTTCGTCGCCGCCTTCATCATCGGACTGGTCGACAGCCTCGCGGCCGGCTACGTGTCCTCGGCCTGGGCCGACATCTTCGGCTACATCGTGTTCATCCTGATCCTGATCTTCAAGCCCAAGGGCATCTTCGGGGAGGGCACCTAGCCATGCGAACGCTCGGCGTCGGCGCCGCCGCGGTCGTGCTCGTCGTCCTGCCCTTCCTGGTGCCGGCGTACTACCTGCACATGCTGGTGCTGACCGGGATCTATTGCATCGCGGTGAGCGGCCTGAACGTCGCGCTGGGCTTCACCGGCCTGGCCGCGCTGTGCCAGGCCTCGTTCATGGGCATCGCCGCCTACGGCTCGGCGGTGCTGACCTTGCGCCTGGGCTGGTCGTTCTGGCTGGCGGCGCCGGTGATGGTCCTGGGCGTCGCGCTGCTCGCCGCCCTGCTCGGCGTGATCACGCTGCGTCTGGTGTCGCACTACTTCGCCGTGTGCACCTTCGGCCTGTCGGAGATCGCCTTCATCACGTTCAACAACTGGATCCCGGTCACCAACGGCCCGGGCGGCATCCAGGGCATCGAGGCGCCGGCCCGGCTGCCGCTGTACCTGCTGGACCGGATCGACTTGTCGGAGCGGCTCGACTACTACTTCTTCGTGCTGGCCCTGCTCGCGCTGTCGATCGGCTTCATCGTCCGGCTCATGCACACGCGCGCCGGCGCCGCCCTCGTCGCCATCCGCGAGGACCAGGAACTGGCGCAGGCGCAAGGCATCCACGTGATGCGCTACAAGACCTACGCCTTCGTCACCGCCGCCGTGCTGGCCGCCGTCGCCGGCTGTCTGTACGCGCATTACCTGCGCTTCCTGACACCCGAGATGTTCAACATCATGGAATCGCTGAACATGGTCATCGTGCTGCTGATCGGCGGCTCGGGCACCCTGCTCGGCCCGATCGTCGGCTCGGCCATCAATGTCGTCGTGCCGGAGTTGCTCAACGTCGTCCCCGAGCACCGGATGATCGTCTACGGCCTGTTCTTCATCGTCTTCATCATCCTCGTTCCCGGGGGGCTGATGGAACTCGGGCGGCGGCTGTCGAACACCCTGCGCGGCCGCCGCCGCGCCGGCTCGGCGTCCGGCGCCTGACGCGCGGACCGTCACCTGTCGCAGCACCCCATCCGGCACGAACGCAAGGCGGCATGCATGAACCTGTTGCAGGCCCGGCACCTGTCCAAGCGCTTCGGCGGCATCCAGGCCATCTCGGACCTGAGCTTCGAGGTGCGGCAGGGTGAATTCCTCGGCATCATCGGGCCCAACGGCGCAGGCAAGACGACGCTGTTCAATCTGCTCACCGGCTGCGCCCAGCCCAGCGGCGGCCAGATGCTCTGGAAGGGCGAATCGCTCGCCGGCCTGCGCCCCGACCAGATCGCGCGCCGCGGCATCGTGCGCACCTTCCAGATCACGCGCGTGTTCCCGCGCCTGTCGATCCAGAAGAACCTCGAGATCGCGCATCACCTGCAGCGCGGCGGCGGTGGCGCCGCCGCCGCTGCCGTGGCGCGCAGCATCGACTCGCTGCTGGCCTTCTTCGGCTTCGCGGCGCGGCGCGAGGTCGTCGCCGACACCCTGCCCTACGGCGAGCGCAAGAAGCTCTCGGTTGCGCTGGCGCTCGCGGCCGACCCGCAGCTGCTGCTGCTGGACGAGCCGGTCGCCGGCCTCAACGAGACCGAATCGGCCGAGATGGCCGACGTGCTGCGCCGGATCAAGGCACGCGGCGTGACGCAGCTGCTGATCGAGCACGACATGAAGTTCCTGATGGGCCTGTGCGACCGCGTGCTGTGCCTGAATTTCGGCAACCTGATCGCCCAGGGCACGCCCGAGCAGGTGCGCAACGACGCGGAGGTGATCCGCGTCTACCTCGGCCAGGAGGACGAGGCGTGCTGATCGCGCTCGAGCAGGTCTCGGCCCGCTACGGCAGCGTGCTGGCGCTGCGCGACATCGCGCTGCAGGTCGAAGCCGGCGAGCTCGTCACGCTGATCGGCGCCAACGGCGCCGGCAAGTCGACGACGCTCAGGACGATCAGCGGCATCATGAAGCCGGCGGGCGGACGCGTCCTGCTCGACGGCCAGGACACGCTCGCCTGGTCGCCGCGCCGCCTGATCGAGGCCGGCGTCGTGCACGTGCCCGAAGGGCGCCAGGTGTTCGCGCACATGACGGTGCTCGAGAACCTCGAGATGGGCGCCTTCTTGCTGCGCGACGGCAGGCGCGTCGCGCAGCGCCTCGAGTTCGTGTGCCAGCACTTCCCGGTGCTGAAGTCACGCCTGCAGCAGGCCGCCGGCACCCTGAGCGGAGGCGAGCAGTCGATGCTGGCGATCGGGCGCGGACTGATGCTGCAGCCGCGCCTGCTGCTGCTCGACGAACCGCTGCTCGGCCTCTCGCCGGTGATGAGCCAGGAGGTGCTGCGCATCGTACGCCGGCTGCACGAGCAAGGCATGGCGATCCTGCTCGTCGAGCAGAACGCCCGGGCCGCGTTGCGGATCTCCGACCGCGGCTACGTGCTCGAGACCGGCCGCACGGTGATCAGCGGCAGCGCGGCGGATCTGCTCGCCGACAGCGGGGTGCGCAAGGCCTACCTGGGCATGTGAGGGCCGGCCGGCACACCCCTCGCGCCGCGGCGGCGGCCGCCGCCGCCCACGCTCCTAGCGGATCAGCGTGTAGGTGTCGCGTCCGCCCTTGACCTCGCCGAGGTAGTAGCCGTAGTGGTTGAGCCCCGTCTTGTCGACGTGCCAGGGGTAGCCGTAGGCGCCCTCGTAGTCGCTGTTGCGCACGGCCGCCATGATCTTCGTCGTGTCGCCGACGGTACCGGTCTTCTTCATCGCATCGACGAGCAGGTGCAGGCCCTGGTTGTACCAGAGCACGTAGTTGAAGTCGCTCGTCACCTTCTTGGCGAACATCTTTTCGAAGCGGCGCATCAGGTCGGCCTGGCCGGCGTTGCTCGATTCGGGGTTGAACTGCGTCGCGAAGACGAAGCCCTCGGCGCGCCCGCCGCCCGGCAGGTTGGCCGCCACGCCCGTGATGCCGGTGCCCAGCGCCACCAGCGAAGCCGGCAGGTTCAGCTCCTTGGCCTGGCGCACGATCACCGAGGCCGACTCGTTCGTGTAGCCGATCCACAGCGAATCCGGATTCAGGCCCTTGATCTTGGTGAGGATCGGGTAGAAGTCGCTGAGCTTGGGGTCGTAGAAGAAGGTCTCCAGCATCTTGACCCCGTTCTTCTCGCCGTAGGAGCGATAGGTCGCCTCGTAGGCGCGGCCGCCGTCGTTGTTGGGCAGGATCATCGTCGCCGACCTGATGGCGAGCTTCTTGACGACCAACGGGATGTACTGGCGCGCGGTGTCGTCCTGCGAGGCGACGAGCTTGAACATGTAGTCGTTGCCCGGCTTGCCGAGGTGCTCCTCCCACGACACCGCGTTCGAGATCTGGATCACCTTGTTGCGCTGCGTGACGGCGAGCATGGGCACGGCCGCGGGGCTGTAGGTGCAGCCGAAGATCAGCTTGACGCCTTCCTTGAGCACCAGCTTCTCGGCCTGGGCGACGCCGTTCGCGGGCGAGCCGCCGGTATCGTTGACGAGGAGTTCGGGCAGGAACTTCCTGCCGGCGACCTCGAATCCGCCCGCTTCCTGGTACTGCTCGACCGCCAGCTTGAGCCCCTGCAGCGCGGCCTGGCCCAGTGGCGCGGTCGGGCCGCTCAACGCGAGCGCCACGCCGACCTTCAGGGTCTCGGGACGCGATTGCGCCGACGCGCCCGTCGCGATGCCGGCCAGCGGCGCGATGCCGAGCAGCGTGCCGGCGCCGCAGATCTTCCTGCGCAGTGTCGATGCCATGCCTTGCCTCCAGCGTCGGTGATTTGTGTGGACAATAAGCGATGCACTCCGGCAGTGTCAATCGCGGGCTTGCCTTGTGCGGCCGGCTCAGGCATCGGGCTGCGACGCGGCCGTGCCGTCCTCGGGGTCTTTCCAGCGTTTGACCAGGCGGTGCGGCAGATCGAACAGATCGAGCGCCTTGCCCACCGTGTGGTCGACCACCTCGTCGAGCGACGCGGGCCGGGTGTAGAACGCCGGCACCGGCGGCATCACGATGGCGCCGCAGCGCGTAGCCTGAGCCATCAGGTCGATGTGCCCGAGGTGCAGCGGCGTCTCGCGCACCAGCAGCACCAGGCGGCGGCGCTCCTTGAGGCAGACGTCGGCCGCGCGCGTGAGCAGGTTGGCGCTGTGCGAATGCGCGATCTCGGCCAGCGTCTTGATCGAGCAGGGCGCGACGATCATCCCCTGCGTGCGGAACGAGCCGCTCGCCACCGAGGCGCCGATGTCGGCGTGACGGTGCACGACATGCGCCAGCGCCTCGACCGCGTCGACGCTCCAGTCCGTCTCCTCGAGCAGCGTGCGCTTGCCGGCGGGCGACATCACCAAGTGAACTTCCAGTTCCGGCACGCCGCGCAGCGCCTGCAGCGCGCGCACGCCGAGCGCGGCGCCCGAGGCGCCCGAGATGCCGACGATGATCCTGCGCATGATGTCCCCCGGCTCTTGCCGCTCCTGCCCCTCGCGTGGAACGGGATGATGCATCACGCAGGGCCGGGCCCGTCGGCCGACGCAGCGGCCGCCGACCCGCGCAGCGCGTCGATCTCGTCGGCCGGCATGCCCCAGGCGCGCAGCAGCGAATCCAGCCCGCCGAAGTCGGCGGTTCGAAGGCCGGTCGCCTCGGCAGTCGCGTGCGCGGACGTGCAGCGCGGCGCGGGCGCCGGCTGCAGCACGCCGCCCCATTCGACGAAGGTGCCGCGCGCCCGGTGGTGCGGATGGTGCGGCGCCTCCGTCATCGACAGCACGGGCGTGACGCAGGCATCGACCCCCTCGAAGCGGCGCTGCCACTCGTCGCGCCCGGCCTGGCCGAACGCGGCGGCGAAACGTCGGCGCAGCTCGGGCCAGCAGGCGCGATCGGCCCGGTCGGGCAGCGCGGCCGGATCCAGCCCCAGGCCGCGCACGAAGGCCTCGTAGAAGGCGGGCTCGATCGCGCCCACCGCCATGTAGCGTCCATCCGCCGTTTCGTACACGTCGTACCAGGGCGTGCCGCCGTCGAGCAGGTTGCTGCCGCGCTCGTCGCGCCAGCGCCCGGCGGCCAGGCGTCCGTACGGCATCGCCATCAGGTTGGCCACGCCGTCGACCATGGCCACGTCGAGCACGCTGCCCGCGCCGCTGCGGCGCGCCTGCAGCAGCGCCGCGAGCAGGCCGATGGCGAGAAAGGCGCCGCCGCCGCCCAGGTCGGCGACCAGGTTCAGCGGCAGCGCCGGCGGGCCGTCGCGCGCGCCGATGGCGTGCAGCGCGCCGGACAGCGCGAGGTAGTTGATGTCATGGCCGGCGCGCTGCGCCAGCGGCCCGTGCTGACCCCAGCCCGTCATGCGTCCGTACACCAGAGCGGGGTTGACGCGGTGGCAGGCTTTCGGGCCCAGCCCCAGGCGCTCGGCCACGCCGGGACGCATGCCTTCCATCAGCGCGTCGGCATGGCGCACGAGGCGCAGCGCCGCGGCCACGCCCGCGGCCGATTTCAGGTCCAGCGCGAGGCGATGGCAGCCGCGGTCGGTGAACTCGAAGCGCGAGGCCGGCGGCAGCGGCAGGCCCTGCGGCGCCGGCCGCTCGATGCGGACCACCTGCGCTCCCAGCCCGGCGAGCAGCATGCCGCACCAGGGCACCGGTCCGAGCGCGGCCAGCTCGACGACGCGCACGCCGCTCAAAGGCTGCATGCCTGCGCCTCTTTGCTGTCGAGCAGCTGCTGCACGCGCTGCGGCGCGTAGCCGAGCAGGTCGCCGAGCACCGCGCGCGTGTGCTCGCCGAGCAGGGGCGCGGCGTGCCGCAGAGCCAGCGGCGTGGCCGACAGGCGCATCGGCAGCCGCAGATGCGGCAGCTGGCCGAGCAATGCGTGCGGCGCCGCCACGACGCAGCCGCTGCCCTGCCACTCCGGCGCGGCGGCCGCCTCGGCGATGCTGCGCACGGGCGCGGCCGGCACGCCGGCGGCGCGCAGCGCATCGAGCCAATGCGCGAGCGGCCGTTCGGCGAACAGCGGCTGCAGCAGGGCATCGAGTTCGGCGCGCAGGCGCACGCGCGCGGGGTTGTCGGCAAAACGCGCCTCGGCGAGCACGGCCGGACGTCCCAGCGCCGCCACCAGCTTGCCCCAGACGCGCTCGCCGGCGACCGTCATGTAGAAGCTGCCGTCGGCCGCGTGGTACAGGCCCACCGGCGCCGCGACCTCACTGCCGTTGCCCACCGGCTGCGGGTCGCGTCCGTCGACCAGCCAGGCCATGCCGTGAAAGCTGGTGAAGCTGGCCGCGGTGTCGAACAGCGGCACGTCGATGCGCTGGCCGCGTCCGCTGCGCTCGCGCGCGAAGAGCGCCGCCAGCACCGCCTGCGCCGCGTACATGCCGGCACCCAGGTCGACGATGGGCACCGCCGACTTGTGCGGCTCGCCGTCGGCGTGCGCGTTCAGATGCATGAGGCCGGTCTCGGCCTGCACGATCGGGTCGTAGCCGGCGCGCGCCGCGAACGGCCCTTCGCGCCCGTAGGCCGAGACCGAGCAGTACACCAGGCGCGGATGGCGCGCGCACAGCAGCTCGTGGCCGAGACCCAGGCGCTCCATCACGCCGCTGGCGTAGCTCTCGACCAGCACGTCGCTGGCGGCAACGAGGTCGAGCGCCGCCGCGCGCCCGCCTGCGCTGTGCAGATCGAGCACGATGCCGAGCTTGTTGCGGTTGATGCCGAGGAAGAACGCGCTTTCGCTGCGCCCCGGCGCGCGCATCAGCCCACGCGTCGGATCGCCCTCGGGCGGCTCGACCTTGACGACCTCGGCGCCCATGTCGGCCAGCGTCATCGTGCACCAGGGGCCGGCCATCAGGTGCGAGAAGTCGGCGACGCGCACGCCGCTCAGAGGCCCCATCGTCGCCTCGCTCGAAGCTGCATCGGCCTGCGCCGCGGCCCTTCAGGGCTTCTTCGGATAGCTCACCGCCATGCCCGCGCGCACGTCCTGCTGGATGCCCCAGGGCGGGAACGGGTAGCGCAGGCCGTTGCGGCCCAGTGCCTCCATGCCGGCGAGCGCCTTGGCCATGTACTCCACGGGCGCGGCCATCAGCATCTCCTCGTCGGGCACGCCGCCGTAGCGCCGTTCGGCGAAGCAGGGCAGCGACAGCGAAGGCCGGCGCGTGGCCAGCGCACGGCCCCAGGAATCGGCGCAGGCCGACTCGCCCACCACCGTCCAGTCGAAGCGCTCGTAGCCCTGCCACTGCAGTCCGTTGATGAAGTAGATCATCGCGCCCGGCGTGGCGTAGAACAGCGCGATGTCCGGCGCGTCCATCGCCGCGGCCGCCGCAGGGCCCTCGGCCCGGCCCCATCGGGCCAGCGGCGCGATGACGAGCGCGCGATACCGCCCCTTGGGCACGAGGTGCATGGCGCGCTGGTGGCGCTCGGTGTCCTCGGGCGTGGCGTACCAGACACCGACCATGTTCCTGGCCTCGTACCAGTCCTGGTCCTGGCCGCCCAGGCCGACCACCGCGCGACACTGCTCGCCGACCAGGTCGTCTGCCGTGACGCCGAGCGTCCAGCCCAGGCGCGCGGCCTGCCCCACCAGCTGGTCGAGCGTGTAGATGGCCTGCGGGCGCCGGATGCGCGGCACCGCCTGCATCTCCTCGACCGTCTCGCACAGCTTCATGCCGAAGGGCAGCGCCTTGAGCTTGAGCACGCGCTCGAGCTCGGAGGCGACGCGCTTGAAGTCCTCGGCCGAGCCGACGGCCGGCATGGCGCTGCTGCTGCTGCTCATCGGATCTCTCCTCGCGGCCGGCTCCGGCCCTCAAAGCCCCATCTGCTTGGCGATGATCGACTTCTGGATCTCGGAGGCGCCGGCGCCGATCATGCCGATGCGCGAGTCGCGGAAGTGCAGCTCCATGTCGTAGTCCTCGAGCACGCCCCAGCCGCCCATCACCTGCACGCCCTGGTTGGCGATGTCGAACAGCGCCTCCGAGGCGTGCAACTTGGCGATCGACATCTCCTTGAAGCAGGGGATGCCCTGCTGCAGCATCCAGGCCACGCGGTAGCCGAGCAGGCGCGACTGGTCGGCCTTGACCTGCATGTCCACCAGCTTGTGCTGGATGGCCTGGAACTTGGAGATGCTCTGGCCGAACTGCTTGCGCTCCTTGGCGTAGGCGACCGCGTAGTCGATGATCGCCTGCGAGGTGCCGGCGTACATCATGGCCACGCTCATGCGCTCGACGCCCAGCCCCTTGGTCAGGCTGGCCCAGCCGCCGCCCACCTCGCCCATCACGTTGCGCCGCGGCACGCGCACGTCGGTGAAGCGCAGCTCGTTGGTGTGGGTGGCGGTGCGCCCGAGCTGGCGCAGCGGCCGCATCGTCAGGCCGGGCGCGCGCGCGTCGACCAGCATGATCGTGATGCCGTCGTGCTTGCGCGCGGCCTGGCGGTCGGTGCGCGTCACGGTGACGATGTAGTCGGCGACATGCGCGTTGGTGGTGAACATCTTCGTGCCGTTGAGCGTGAAGTGCTCGCCGTCGTCGCGTGCGTGCAGCTCCACGGCCGCCGCATCCGAGCCGACGTTGGGCTCGCTGAGCGCGAACGCGAACTTGATCTCGCCGCGGATCATCTGCGGGATGAGCTGCTCGCGCTGCCACTCGGCGCCGTAGAGCCAGATGTTGTAGGCGCCCAGCACCACCGAACTGAAGTACGAGGTGCCGGCACCGTACCAGCCGTAGCCGGCCTCCTCGAGGAAGATGGCCAGCTCAATCGGCCCGAGGCCGGCGCCGCCGTACTTCTCGGGGAAGGGGATGCCCATCCAGCCCTGCGCCGCCATCTTGTCGTACAGCTCGATCGGGAAGCGGTAGTTGCGGCTGCACTCGCGCACGTACTCGCGCGTGCACTCCTTGCGCATGAAGCGGCGCACCGACTCGCGCAGCAGGTTCTGTTCCTCGGTGAAGCCGAACTCCATCGCGATCCTCCTTGCGGTATCCGCCCGGGCGCGCCGGGCCCCTACGTGCGCGCCGCGCGCTCGGCGAGGAAGCCCCTGACGATGGCCTGGTGCTCCTCGGTCTTGACGGCCGCGCTCAGCGCCAGCGCCTCCATCTCCAGCACCGCCGGCAGGTCCATCGACAGCGCGCGGTACAGCATCGACTTCATCAGGCCGAGCGAGCCCGCGGGCCGGGCCGCGAGCGCGCGCGCCAGCGCCATCACCGTCTCGTGCAGCTGCTCGTGCGGCACGACGCGATTGACGAGGCCGATGCGCTCGGCCTCGCGCGCGTCGATGATCTCGCCGCCGAGCATCAGCTCCATCGCCTTGCCCAGACCCACCAGGCGCGGCAGCAGGTAGGTGGAGCCGAACTCGGGCGTCACGCCCACCTTCGCGAAGGCCATGCCGAAGCGCGCGCGCTCGGAGGCGATGCGCAGGTCGCAGGCCATCGCGATCGTGCTGCCGCCGCCGACGGCGATGCCGTTGACGGCGGCGATGACCGGCTTCTCGCAGCCCTGCATCAGCGTGACGAAGCGGTTGGGCCCGCGGCGCACGCGCGCGCGCCACTGCGCGGCGCTCTGCGCGAAACCGGGCTCGAAGGTGTCCTTGTAGTCGCCGCCGGCGCAGAAGGCCTCGCCCGCGCCGGTGAGCACCAGCACGCGCACCTCGGGGTCGGCGATCGCCTGCTCGCACAGGGCGCACAGATCCACCGTCGTCGTGCGGCCCAGCGCGTTGAGCCGCTGCGGGCGGTTCAGCGTGATCGTGGCGATGCCGTCGCGCTGCGCGTAGAGGAGCTCGCCCATGTTCCGTCGCATCCCATTTATGTCCGGACAATATCGCCTGATGCGCAGACTGTCAATCGCGGGCGGCGCCCACGCCATCGGGCCCGCCATCGAGCGTCAGCTCGACCAGCGTGCGGCCGGCGGCGGCCTGGTCGCCGACGGCGACGTGCAGGGCGCGCACGACCCCATCCGCGCCGGCCGCGTGCACATGCTGCATCTTCATCGCTTCGAGCGTGACCAGCGGCTGGCCGCGGGCGACGCGCTCGCCCGGCACGACGGCCAGCGCGACCACGCGGCCCGCGGTCGACGCGCGCACGCGCTCGTCGCGCGCGGTGCCACGCCCGGCAGCGGCCGGCGCGTGCGTGCGGTCCTGCACTTCGAGCACCTCGCCGCCCTGCATCAGCCACAGGCGATCGCCCTCGCGCCAGCAGGCCACCTGCTCGTCGACGCCGTCGCAGCGCACGCGGCAGTGCGGCGGCTGCCAGGCGAGCACGCGGCGCTCGAAGGATCGCCCGTCCAGTTCGAGGCGCAGGGACGCGTCGGGCGCGCCGCTGGCGGCCACGTCCAGATCGCGGCCGCCGCTGCGCAGCCGCAGCGTCTGGGCCAGCGCCGGCCGCGGGCGCTGCGCGCCGGGCGGCGACGGCGCAGCCTCGGGCCCGGCCTGCAGCAGCAGCGCCGCGGCCGTCGCGATGCGGCCGGCCTCGTCTGCGGGCGCGATCAGGGCGGCGGCATGCTCGGCGACGAAGGCGGTGGTCGCCTCGCCGCGCACGAACGCGGGGTGCTCGAGGCAGCGGCGCAGGAAGGACTGGTTGGTGGCGAGTCCGAGCGCCAGCGTACGCTCGAGCGCCAGCACGAGGCGGCGCCGCGCCTCCTCGCGCGTCGGGCCGTGGGCGACGAGCTTGGCGATCATCGAGTCGTACCAGGGCGTGATCGCGCAGCCGTCGCGCAGCGCGTGTTCGACGCGGATGTCCTCGGGCGGCTCCCAGACCGCGAGCCGCCCGCTGCTGGGCGCGAAGCCGGCCGCGGCGTCTTCCGCGCACAGGCGGACTTCGATCGCGTGGCCGCGCTGCCGCAGTTCCTCCTGGCCGAACGGCAGCGCCTCGCCGGCGGCGATGCGCAGCTGCCATTCGACGAGGTCGATCCCGGTCACGGCCTCGGTGACCGGATGCTCGACCTGCAGCCGCGTATTGGCTTCGATGAAGTAGTAGTCGCCGCCGCCGTCGAGCAGGAACTCGACCGTGCCGGCGCCCTCGTAGCCGACGGCGCGCGCGGCGGCCACGGCAGCGGCGCCCATGCGCCGGCGCAGCGCGTCGTCGACGGCCGGGGATGGCGCCTCCTCGACGAGCTTCTGGTGGCGCCGCTGTACCGAGCAGTCGCGCTCGCCCAGGTGCAGCACGCGTCCGTGCCGGTCGGCGAGGATCTGCAGTTCGACGTGGCGCGGCGCATGCAGCGCCTTCTCGAGCATCACGTCCGGGCTGCCGAACGCACCCTGCGCCTCGGTCCGCGCCAGGCGCAGCTCGGCCAGGAAGGCGGCCGACTCGCGCACCACGCGCATGCCGCGGCCGCCGCCGCCGCAAGTGGCCTTGATCATCACCGGCCAGCCGATGCGCTCGGCTGCGGCGAGCAGCGCCGCATCGGACAGACCGCCGCCCTCGCAGCCGGGAATGCAGGGCACGCCGGCCGCGCGCATCAGGCGCTTGGCCAGCGCCTTGTGGCCCAGCGCCTCCATCGCCTGCGGCGAGGGCCCGACGAACACGAGGCCGGCCGAGCGGCAGGCTGCGGCAAAGGCGGCGTTCTCGGCCAGGAAGCCGTAGCCCGGATGGACGGCGTCGGCACCGCAGCGGCGCGCTGCGGCAACGACGGCATCGATGTCGAGGTACGACTGCGCCGGCAGCGCGCCGCCGATGCGCAGCGCCTGATCGGCCGCCTCGACGTGGGGCGCATCGGCATCGGCGTCCGAGTACACCGCCGCCGTGCGCAGGCCCAGGCGGCGCGCACTGCGCATGATGCGCAGCGCCACCTCGCCGCGGTTGGCGACGAGCAGCTTGGCGAAGGGCGTGGCGAGACTCATCGCGGGCGCAGCGGCGCTCACGGCCGCGCCACCGAGAACTGCATGGCCTGCGGCGCGCGCGCGTCGCCTTCACGGCAGATGGCCAGCACCTCGGCGAGCACGGCGCGCGTGTCGCGCGGGTCGATGATGCCGTCGTCGAGCAGCAGCGCGCTGGTGGCCAGCGCGCTCATCTGGCGCTCGAACTGCGCCACGATCGAGCGCCTGAGCGCGTCGAGCTGCGCGCGATCGACCGCGCCCTTGCGCCGCATCGCGTTCTCGGTGACGATGACCATCGTCTCGGCGGCCTGTTCCGGGCCCATCACCGCGGTGCGCGCGTTGGGCCACGAGAAGCAGAAGCGCGGCTGGAAGCCGCGTCCGCACATGCCGTAGTTGCCCGCGCCGAACGAGGCGCCGCAGTGGATCGTCACCTGCGGCACGCTGGCATTGCTCACGGCCTGGATCATCTTCGCGCCGTGCTTGATGATGCCGGCCTCCTCGACCGCGCGCCCGACCAGGAAGCCGGTGGTGTGGTTCAGGTAGACGATCGGCGTGCGCGTCTGGCAGCAGCCCTGGATGAAGTGCGTGGCCTTGCTCGCGCCGGCCGCGTCGATCGGGCCGTTGTTGGTCACCACGCCGACGGGCCAGCCCTCGAGACGGAAGTGGCCGCAGACGGTGGCGCTGCCGTAACCGGCGCCGAGCTCGAGGAAGTCGGAGCCGTCGGCGAGACGCGCGATGACCTCGCGCATGTCGACCGGCTCGCGCAGGTCCATCGGCATGATGCCGAGCAGCTCCTCGCGGTCCAAGCGCGGCGGCTCGAACCGGCGCGGCGGTGCGGCCGTGCGCGGCCAGTCGATGCGCCCCAGGATCTCGCGCGCGATGCGCAGCGCGTCGCGGTCGTCTTCGGCCAGGTAGTCGCCGAGGCCCGAGACGGTGGTGTGCATCAGTGCGCCGCCGAGCTCCTCCTCGCTCGCCACCTCGCCGGTCGCGGCCTTGAGCAGCGGTGGTCCGGCCAGGAAGGCGCGGGTGCGGTCGCGCACCATCACGATGAAGTCCGACAGCCCGGTCTGGTACGCGCCGCCGGCGGTCGACGAGCCGTGCGTCACCGTCAGCACCGGCAGGCCGGCAGCCGACAGCCGGGCCAGGTTGCGGAACAGGCCGCCGCCGCGCACGAAGTCCTCGACGCGGTAGGCGCGCAGATTGGCGCCGGCGCTCTCGACGAGCTGCACGTACGGCAGCTTGTTCTCGAGCGCCAGCTCCTGCACGCGCAGGATCTTGTCCAGACCGACCGGCTGCAGCGCACCGGCGTCGATGCCCGAGTCCGACACGTTGACCATGCAGCGCACGCCGCTCACCGTGCCGATGCCGGCGATGACGCCGCAGCCCGGCGTGCTGCGCTCGAGATCGGGATCGTCGTGGCCCAGACCGGCCAGCGCGCACAGCTCGAGGAACGGTGCGCCGCGGTCGAGCAGCAGAGCCAGGCGTTCGCGCGGCAGCAGCTGGCCGCGCCGGGCGAAGCGCTCGCGCGACGCCGCCGAGCGCTGCACGCTGCGGCGCTCGTGCTGCCGCACCTGCTCGAGCAGCGCCAGCATGCCGGCGCGGCGCTGCCCGAAGGCCGCGCCGCCGGGCGAGATCGCGGAGTCGATGACGGGCATGTGCGTGCCGCGCGTCGGGCTTCGTCGCGCCGCCGCCTGCGCGGCAGCGCTTCACGCCGCCGGGCGCGGCGCGGGTTTCAGTCGGGCTGGAGTCCGGCCGCTTCCACCATTTCGGCGGTGAGCTTGACCTCGTCGCGGATGACCTGCGCGAACTGCGCCGAGGTGTTGGCCGGGAGCTGGTAGCCGCGGTCGTTCATGTCCTTGCGGAAGTCGGGCCGGGCGGCGATGGCCGAGACGTCGCGCTGGATCTTGTCGATCACCGCCTGCGGCGTTCCGGCGGGTGCGAACAGGCCGTGCCAGGTCGGCACGCGCACATAGGGGTAGCCGGCCTCGGCCGAAGTCGGCACGTTGGGCAGCGCCGGGTCGCGCGCGCCCGACATGTAGGCCAGCAGCTTGGTCTTGCCCGACGCGATGGCGGCCGACCCGGTGCCGCGCCCGGTCAGCGTGACGTCGACCTCGCCGCCCATCACGGCCGTGAGCGCCGGGCCCACCCCCTTGTACGGCACGTGGATCAGTTCGAGCTTCTCGCGCCGGGCGAGCAGGCCGAACAGCAGCTCGGGCTGCGAACCCTTGCCGTACGAGCCGTAGCTGACGCGGCCGGGCTCCTTGCGGGCCAGCGCCACCAGCTCCTGCAGGCTGTTGGCCGCCAGGCCGACCCGCGCCAGGATGAACATGTCGATGTCGGTGAACTGCGTCACCGGCACGAAGTCCTTGTCCGGGTCGTAGGGCAGCTTCTTGAACAGGAAGCGGTTGCCCGTGAGCACACCGTTGGTCGTCATCATCAGCGTGTAGCCGTCGGGCGCGGCGCGCTGCACGCGCTGCGCGCCGATGATGCCGCTCGCCCCGGCGACGTTCTCGACCACGACCGGCTGCTTCCACATCGCCTGCAACTGCTCGGCGAACTTGCGCGCCACGATGTCGGTGCCGCCGCCTGCGGCCCAGGGCACGATGAAGGTGACCTGCTTGCTGGGAAAGGCCGGCGCCTGGGCCGAGGCGGCACCGGCGACGACGGCCAGGCACACGAACAGGATGCGAAGCAGCAGGTTCACGGGGGTTCTCCTCTTCGGATGGGTTCGGGGCCGGCGGCCGCGTTCCAGCAATTGTCCGGACCACGCGATGCACGTTACCACCGCCCTTCGACCGCTGTCAACGAGATGCGCCCGGCCCTGCGGCGGCACTCGGGGTTACCTGCATGAAGCCGGGCCCGGCGCGCGCGGGCTGGCCCTGCGCCGCGCTACGGCGCCGAACCGCGCGCCTTCGGCACCGCCTCGACCGGCCGCAGCCGCCACTTGCGCAGCATGCGCCCGGGCTTGAAGGACTGCTTGGTGCGCCGCAGGCCGGGCCGCCCGAGATCCTGCTCGAAGTTCAACCACGACACCGGCTCGCCGGCCGCGGCGCAGAAGTGCTGGAACATGTGCGGGTAGATCCCGGTGAAGCGGACGCAGCCCTTGGCGAAGCGGATCACGTACACCCCGGCCGCCAGCCGCTCGCCGAGGACGAAGCCCGCGGCGACGCCGTCCGCGAAGTGCACGAAGCCCGCAAGCCCGAGCGCCTCGGCCTCGGCGAGCGCCTGCAGGCACTCGATCTCGTCGGCGCCGCCGCGCTCCAGGCCCTTGTCCTGCATCCAGGCCGCCAGCACCTCGCGCGCGGCCGCGTGCAGCGGCGCCGCATAGGGTTCGGCGTGCAGCGCATGCTGCGCGCGCAGCCGGCGCATCGGGTTGCGCTTCTTGTTGAGCAGCGTGCCGCGATAGTGCAGGAAGTTCTGCGCCGGGTACAGGTAGTCCGCATCGGCGGCGAGCGCCTGCGCCTCGCAGCGCGCGGCCGCGGCCGCCGGCAGCTGCCAATCGGCGATCGGGTAGAAGCAGCCACCGGCGGGAACGGCGTGCCGCAGCGCTTGCAGCACTTCGGGCCGCGGCGCCACCAGCGGCATCAGGTGCGGCACGCCGTCGTAGGTCGAGCCCAGGATGTGCGGCAGCTCGCCGCGCACGTAACGGTAGCGGTGCGCGTCGCGAAACAGCAGCAGGTTCGTGAACGAGTGCTCCGACAGGCGCTCGGGGCCGGCATCCGCGGCGAGCCGCTCGATCAAGGGGGCGATCTCGGCGCGCAGCGCCTGCGTCAGCGGCAGGCCGACCTCG
This sequence comes from Rubrivivax sp., assembly GCA_046348125.1. Lineage (GTDB taxonomy): Bacteria > Pseudomonadota > Gammaproteobacteria > Burkholderiales > Burkholderiaceae_C > Rubrivivax. The sequence goes on along the minus strand of JAXMEV010000001.1, from coordinate 495,389 downwards.
GATGCAGCGCACGCCGCGGCCGGCGGATCCGTCACGGGCCGACGCGCAGACCGCGGGTCGGCGGATCGGCCGGCTCGCCGGCGAAGCACTGCGCCCACCGCATCCATCGGCGCGCGGCCTCGCCGCGACACTCGAGCGCCGTGTCGTCGACATGGCGGCGCTGCGTCACGACGAGGCAGAAATCCTCGGCGCTGCCGCGCACGAAAGCGGCCGACGACGGCTCACCCCAGGTCCAGCGCTGGCCCGCGGGCCCGGCCAGATCGACGCCGGGCTCGGGCTCGGGCACCGGCCAGCCCCGATTGACGAAGGTCCAGCGGAAGGTCGTGGCGCCGATGTGCGCGATGTGCTGCAGTCGCGGCGTTGCCGGGCGGCGGCGACCCAGCAGGTCCCAGATGTCCTGTCCATGCGCCCAGACCTCCATCAGCCGCGCACTGGCGAAGGAACGTGCGCTCATCGTCGGTCCGTACCAGCCCAGGCGCGCCTTTGGATCGAGCGCACGCAGCGCCGCCGCCAGGCTGCGGCCGCGCTCACGCCAGGCGGCCAGCAGCTCCGGCGCACCGAGATGGCGATAGCGCTCGCGCGCCAGGGCACTGATCTGAACGCCGGCCTGCATGCCCGCGTTCAGCACCTGCGCGTGCAACGCAAAGGCGGCGGGCTCGTGCAGCGACTGCAGCGCGGCCTCGTCGAAGAAGAGCAGGTGCGCCACTTCGTCCCAGGGCGTCCAGCCGTGGAAGGCGGTGGCCGAGGTCCAGGTACGCGCATCGAGCGTCGCGCACGTTGCCGCCAGTTCCTCGCACTCGGCGAGCAGGTCATCGCACAGATCGTGCATCGGATGTCGCTCCGTCGTGCAGGCGCGCGCCGCCGGGTCGCGCCTCAGGTCTCGAGCCTGAGCGTCTGCGTGAACGAGAAGCGCTCGGCCGGGAAGGTGCTGACGATCGCGTACAGCGGTCGCGAGCCCTCGGCACCGAACATCTTGTGCACCATGCGGAACGCGGCGCTGCCCTCGGCAATGCCGAGCAGTTGCGCCTGCTCCCTGGCCATCGAGCAGGCGTTGATCTCCTGCCGGATCTCCAGCACCGGCTCGCCCGCCGCCTGCTCGATGCGCGCGTAGATCGGCGCCCCGCGTGCGCCGGCGGCCTCGATTCCGGCGAGCACGCGGCGATGCTCCGGCCGCACGAAGTAGTCGGCCAGCGAGACGACGAGCTCGGTCTGCGGCGTCACCCGGCAGCCGGCCACGCGCAGCCAGGTCTCGCCGACCGCGCACTCGAGATCGCGCGCGAGCGTCACGTCGGCTGTGACATCCTGCGACTGCAGCACACGGTACTTCATCTCGCGCGAGAAGCGCAGCAGGTCGGCCGTGCCGGTGACGGAGATGCTGTAGCGCGCCAGCGGCCGATCGGCGATCACCACAGTGCCGATCTTCGGGCGCCGCGACACGTAGCCCTTGCGTTGCAGCGAGTCCAGCGCGGCGCGCACCGTGAAGCGGCTGACCCCGAAGCGCTCGCACAGCTGCGGCTCGGACGGGAACTGGCTGCCTACGGGGTAGGCTCCGCTCTCGATGGACGCGATCAGCTCCGCCGCCAGGTCCTGGTAGCGCGGCAGTCCGGGCGCGGTTGCGCCGGCCTCGCTGCGGGGTCGCGTTCTCGTACCGACCATCGGCTTCTCCGGACAAATCGCCATGCTAGCCGACCAGTCGAGCGGGGGGATGGCGCAGGCCGCCGGCGGGGCGGCGCGGCCGACTCCTGCGCCTGCCCGAGCGCGCCCACGCCAAGACTCCCATTGCGCGATGGGGGGCTGCGCGCTGCCGCGCGCTAACGCGGTCAGCACGGCCAGGGCTCAAGCCTGGCGGGGCAGGATGACCGCGTCGAGCGCACACACGCCCTCACCCTGCGGCAGCACGACGAGCGGGTTGACGTCCATCTCGTCGAGCGTGTCGGCATGCGCAGCGGCGAACTGCGACAGCCGCACCATCGCGTCGACGAGCGCCGCCTCGTCCATCGGCGGCTGGCCGCGAAAGCCGCGCAGCAGCCGCGCCGCGCGCGTCTGCTCGATAAGCGCACGCGCGCCCGTCGTGCTGAGCGGGCAGCGTCCGAAGGCGACGTCGCCGAACAGCTCGACCGCCACGCCGCCCAGTCCGAACATCAGCATCGGACCGAAGCCGGGGTCGCGCTTGACGCCGAGCACCACCTCGACGCCGCCGCGCACCATCTTCTCGACCAGGAAGCCCTGCAGAGCGTAGCCGGCGCAGCGCCGCGCGATGTCGTCGGCGGCGTCGCCTGCCGCCGCGGCCGAGGCGATGCCGAGCTTGACGATGCCCATCTCGCTCTTGTGGGCGACGCCTGCGACGCGACCCTTGACCACCACCGGCCAGCCGAGCGCCTGGGCCGCGGCGGCGACGTCGCGCGCGCTTTCGACGAAGCGCGATGGCGGCACGGCCAGGCCGATGCGCGCCAGCAGTTCCTTGGACTGCACTTCGTCGACCAGGCCCTGCGCTGGCAGAGGCGGCATCGCCGGTGCCGGCTTGCCCGGCGGCGGCAGCGGGCGCGACAGCTGCACCGCGTGCGCCACCAGCTGGGCCGCCGCGCGCAGGCTGCGCAGCAGCGGGATGCCGAGCGCGCGCGCGCGCTCGAAGCCCGGCTCCTGCGCGTGGCCCGACACCGGCACGATCATCGTCGGCAGCGTGCTGGCGGCAAAGGCGTCGAGCGCCTGATCGAGCATCAGCCGCGAACGCTCGTCGCGCGGCGCGCCGACGCCGACCCACAGCGCGACGTCCATGCCCGGGTCGGCCAGCGCGATGGCCAGCGTCTTGCGCGGCAGGTCGGGGTCGGAGAACACGCCGCCGCCCACGTCCAGCGGATTGCCCGCCCTCACGTACGAGGGCAGCACCTCATCCATGCCGGCGAGCGTGGCATCGGCCAGCGGCGGGATCGGCACGCCCACGCGCTGGCATTCGTCGGCCATGATCGAGGCGGCGCCGCCCGACAGCGTGTAGACGAGCAGACGGCCCTGGCCGACCGGGCGCTTGTCGCTCCAGGCGGCGAGCGCGCCGGCGATGCTCATCAGATCCTCGGACTCCTCGACGCGCACGATGCCCAGCTCGCGGCAGACGGCCGTGAAGACCTGGTCCGAGCCGGCCAGCGCGCCGGTGTGCGACTGCACCGCCTGGCGGCCGATTTCAGAGCTGCCGGCCTTGAAGGCGACCACCGGCTTTCCCGCCGCGTGCGCGCGTGCGGCCGCGGCCGCGAACGCCGCCGGCTTGTGGATGCCCTCGACCATCAACGCCAGCACGCGCACGTCGGGGTCGTCGACCATGTACTCCATGATCTCTTCCATGCCGACGTCGGTGGCGTTGCCGACATGCGCGAAGAGGCCGATATCGGCGCCGCAATCCTCGCCGTTGAGCACGACGCCGCCGAGCATGGCGCCGCTTTGCGTCACCAGCCCGACGCGGCCCGGGCGCTTGAACGCGATCGACTCGAACGAGCTGTTGTAGCCCAGGCACATGCCCAGCGCCGGGTTGCCGGTGCCCATGCAGTTGGGGCCGAGCAGCCGCATCGGCGCGCCGGCGAGCAGCGCGCGCAGGCGCGCGGCACGTGCGCGGCCCTCGTCGGTGCCGGTCTCCTCCCAACCGGCGCTGCAGGCGACCACCGCCTTGACGCCCAGGCGCCGGCACTCGGCCACCGCCTCCAGCGTGGCGTCGGCGCCGAGCGCGATCATCGCCAGGTCGACCGCGCCGGGCACCTGCGCCAGGGCCGGCAGGCAGGGCACGCCGAAGAGCTCGGCGTGCTTGGGATTGACCGGGTACAGCGCGCCCCTGAAACCCAGCCGCGCGCAATGCCGCAGTCCGCGCGAGGCCGGCGTGTTGGCGCGCTCCGAGGCGCCGATGAAGGCGATCGAGCGCGGGCGGAACAGAGGCAGCAGCGGATGATCGAAGGCGCGCGCCGCGCCGGCTGCAGGTTCCGGGGTGGTCGTCATCATGCGCTCTCCTGGCCGGGTACGCGCTCGAAGCGGCGCGCGCCGTCTGCGCCCAAAGCCGAACGCAGCCGACCCAGGCCCTGCAGGTAGTTGAGATGGGCCACGCCCTCGCTCAGGCCGAAGCCCAGCTCCTCGTTGCGCAGCGCGCGGCCGAAGAGCGCGTCCAGCAGCTCGTAGCAGGTACGCGGCTCCGTGCAATGCGCGATCACTGCCTGCAGCCGCGCGTCGTGGTGATGCCGCAATTCCTCGACGCGGGCGTGCAGGCCGCGCAGCGGCTGGCGGTGCGAGGGCAGCAGCAGCGGGTCTCCTTCGAGCTCGGCAAAGCGCTGCAGCGACGCGAGGTACGAGTACAGCGGATCCTGGTCGCCGCCGGGCCAGACGCCGATGTTGGGCGTGATCTCGGGCAGGATCTGGTCGCCGCCGACGAGCACCTGGCCTGCGGCGTCGAACAGGCTCAGGTGCTCGGGCGAATGGCCGCGGCCGATCACCGCACGAAAGCGCCGGCCGCCGATCGCGAACGGCGCAGCCGGATCGAGGGCCTGCACGTCGGCCGGCAGTCCACGCACCTGCTTCGCATAGCGCGGCATGCGCTCCATCAGCCAGGCCCCAAGTTGCACCGGCAGCCCGTGCTCGCGCCAGAAGCCCATGCGCTCGGACACCACATCGCGCCCCGGATCGGTGTAGCGGCCCGCCACGGCACGCTCGCCGGCCGTCATCAGGAGGGGCGCGTCGAAACGCGGCGCCAGCCAGCCGGCGAGCCCGATGTGATCGGGGTGGTGGTGCGTGACCACGATGCGCCGGAGCGGCCGCCCGCCAACCCGCGGCGACGCCAGCACCGTTTCCCAGGCCGCACGGCTGGCCGTGGTGTCGAGCCCGCAGTCGACCAGCGTCCAGCCGCCCTCGTCGTCGATCAGGTAGACATTGATGTGATCGAGCGCGAAGGGCAGCGGCAGCCGCACCAGCAGGATGCCCTCGGCCACTTCCACGGGCTCGGCGAGCCGGATCGAGACGTCGAGAGGACGGATCGGAAGCAAGGGCGGTGCGGGTGGGGCGTTCACGGGGCGCGACCGGGCTGCGCCGGCGTCGACCGCCGGCATGGAACAAGAGACCGCGCGTGCGCCGAGTGCCGCACGCGCCGGCGCTTCACTCGACGCGGACCCGGAACGCCACGCGGCCCCAACTGCCGTTGCAGTAGCCGGCGTCCTGGCAGGTGAAGTGGTTGAACCACATGCCGTCGGGATCGAGCCCTTCCATCACGCGGTCGTAGGCCATCGCGGCGTGGATCGTCATCGGCGCGAGCGCGAAGATGCAGGTGTTCTGGCTCTTGACCAGCCCTGCGGCGGTGACCTCGATGCGGTCGCCGCACTTGTAGCCGGCGGCGCAGCCGTGGCTCTCGACGACCTCGGCCACCACCATCTTGCGGTTCGCCTCGAGCAGCGCCTCGGCGGCACGGCGCCGGCGCGGATCGTTCTTGAAACCCTCGATCTCCGCGTCGCTGTAGCCCAGGTTCTGCTGGAACTTGGCCCAGTTGAAGGGCTTCTTTTCCTTGACGGGTTCGTCCATGGTCGGCCTCCTTGCGATGGTGGAAGTGGAGTGCGGGCGATTCAGAGCCCGCGCGCCAGCAGCGAGCGCAGATAGTCGCTCTGCGCGGCTCGTACGCGGGCGCGATCGGCTTCCGGCAGCCAGCCATCCAGCTCGACCGGCATGAACTTGGCGCGTGCATAGCGTTCGCGCGACTGGAAGCCGGCGGTGGCGTCGAAGGCGATCTTCTGCGCGGTGCCGGTGGCGTCGCCCTCGGAGAGCATGCCGCTCACCTTGGCGCGCGGCGTCACCATGATGTCGCGGCCGACGTCGGTGCGCGTGATCATCGCCCACAGCACCTCGTCGGCGTTCGTCAGGTCGATGTCCTCGTCGACCACGACCACCCAGCCCATGTCGGAGTGCGCCGACAGCGCACCGAAGATCAGGTTGGTCTGCGCGCCCTCGTCGCGGTAGCTCTTGCGCGTGATGCGCAGCACGATGCCGAAGCAGCCGCGCATGCCGGGCAGCGCGCAGCAGGTGTCGAACAGGCGCGGGTTGATGCGGCGGCAGGCGTCGAACACCGAGGCCTCGGCGGGCATGGCCATCAGGTTGACGGTCTCGGCGTTGATCGCCAGCGGCGCCCAGTAGACGTACTCCCTGCGGTGCGTGATCGCCGTGACCTTGAATTCCCAGACGCGCCAGGCGCGGCCCATGTAGCCGCCGGCCTCGGGCATCATCGGCTTGAGGCCGTCCAGACCCGACTCCTCCTCGGACACCATCTGCTCGGTGTCGATGTAGCCCTCGAGCACCAGTTCGCCGTCGGCCAATGCGTAGGCCCCCGGCTGCGTGCGCGCCGCCACATAGCGCACCGCCTCGGACTGCAGTGCGCCGGCCAGGCCGAGTTCGTCGTAGCCCAGCGGCGTGAGCGTCTGCTGCGTGCTGCCCGAACAGGCCAGCAACGTGGCCGGCCCGGCGCCGACGTTCACCGTCACGGGCACGCGCGCGCGGCCGATCTTGCGGAACTTGCGCACGATCTCGAGCAGGTGGCGGCCGGCCTGGATCGCCATCGAGGTGCTGTCGGGCCCGAGCACGCGCATGCGGTGGTACGAGCCGTTGAACTCGCCCGTCTCGGGGTCGCGCGCGAGGATCAGGCCGCCGGTGATCACGGCGCCGGCGCCTTCCTCGGTCTGCTTGAGCACCGGCACGGCACCCAACAGATCGACCTGGCTGCCCGTGAGCACCTCCTCCTGGCACGGCGCGCCGCGGCCGATCTCGACCGGACGCAGCGGCGACTTGGCCGCGTCGGCGAGAAAGCGCGGCAGGTATTCCGGGGCCACGCCGCACCAGCGGGCGATGCGCGCGCGGCTGCCGAAGATGTTGGCGATGACGCGCCGCCCCGGGTAGCCGCGCACGTTCTCGAACAGAGCCACCGGGCCCATGTCGGTGGCGCGCAGCACCGCGGCCAGCTCGAGGTCGGGGTCGGCCTGGCGCTCGATGCGCAGCAGATCGCCTTCGCTCTGCAGCCGCGCGATCGTCGCTTCGATGTCGATGAGTCCCTTCATCTGCCATGTCTCCGTCGGAAGGCAGCCGAACCGCCAGGGTGCGCGGGCGATGCCTTGTTGCTGAACGCTGCCCGAGCGCTGCGTCCTGCGCGACCTGGCCGCCGTACCCAGCGACCGGATCATATTGTCCGGACTAAATCATTGCGCGAACCTTATCGGAGCGGGCCGGGGCTGTCAATGCTCGCGCCCGGGCGCCGTGCGGGCAGTTCGGCGGCGCCGGCTTCGGGCGCGTCGATTCGTGTACGCTGCCGTCGATGCCGACCTGGATCCGGCCTCGCCGCGGCGCCGACCGGCCCGCTCGCGTCGCGGGCCCCGACCATGCCTGATCTCCACGACGCCGGCGGGGTCGCCCCCCGCATCCTGCAACTGCTCGGCCGCCAGCACGTGCTTACGCTCGCCTGCCGCGACGCCGGGGGCTGCTGGGCGGCGGCGGTGTTCTACGCGGCGATGGGACACGAGCTGGTGTTCTGCTCTTCGGAGAGCTCGCGCCACGTGCGCGCCCTGGCCTGCGACGAGCGCCCGGCCGGCGAGATCCACGCCGAGGCGAGCGACTGGCGCACGATCCTCGGCTTGCAGCTCGCCGGCCGCGTGCAGCGGCTGGCGGGCGACGAACTCGAGCGCGCGCGCCGCGGGTACGCGGCGCGCTTTCCCTTCGCCGATCGCGACGCCAGCCCCGAACTGGCGCGCGCGCTCGAGCGCGTCGCCTGGTTCGGCTACCGCATCGAGCGCGCCATGCTGATCGACAACGCCCGGGGCTTCGGCCAGCGCGCCGTCTGGACTCCGCCCGAGCCTGGTTGAAGCCGGGGCATTCGCGGTCCATGGCGGCCTAGGAGCGTGGGCAGGTGCGCTGCCCCGCGCGCTCAGAGCTGCACGCGCGAGCCCAGCTCGATGACGCCGTTGTCGGGCAGGTGGAAGTAGTCGGCCGCGCTGCCGGCGTTGCGCGCCATGGTCGCGAACAGGCGGCTGCGCCAGGCCGCCATGCCATGTGCGCCGGAGGGCACGACCAGGTTGCGGCTGAGGAAGTACGAGGCCTCGAACGGATCGAACTGCAGCCCGTACGCGCCGCAGCGCGCGAGCGCGGCCGGGATGTCGGGCTCCTCCTTGAAGCCGCAGTCGACGCGCACGCGCCAGAAGCCGGCAGGCAGCGCCTCGACCGCGAGCTGCTCCTCGGGCGCGACGCGCGGCAGCTCCAGGATGCGTACCATGACCAGCACGTTGCGCTCGTGCAGCACCTGGTAGTGCTTGAGGTTGTGCAGCAGCGCGGCCGGCACGGTGTCGAGGTGGCTCGTGGGGTAGACGGCGATGCGCCGCGCGCGCACGAGCGCGCCGTCGGCGGCCAGCGATTCGATGATCGGCAGCAGCGGCGGATCGCTGCCGCGCATCTGCTCGGCCAGGCACTCGCGGCCGCGCCGCCAGGTCGCCATGACGACGAACAGGCCCAGGCCCAGCGCGAGCGGGAACCAGCCGCCTTGCACGAACTTGAGCGTGCAGGAGATGACCAGCACGCCGTCGACGACGAGCAGCGGCGCCATCACGGCCCATGCGCGCAGCCGCGGCCAGCCCCAGGCATGGCGCACGACGACGTACATCAGCACCGACGTGATGAACATCGTGATCGTGACCGCGATGCCGTAGGCGGCGGCCAGCGCCGAAGAGCTCTCGAAGCCCAGCACCGCCAGCAGCACCGCCACCAGCAGCACCCAGTTGATGGCCGGCAGGAAGACCTGGCCCATCGTCTGCTCCGAGGTGTGCACGACGCGCAGGCGCGGCAGCAGCCCGAGTTGCACCGCCTCCTTGGTGAGCGAGAACGCGCCCGAGATCACCGCCTGCGACGCGATCACCGAGGCCAACGTCGCCAGCAGCACGGCGGGCAGCAGCATGGCGGCCGGGAACAGCCGGAAGAAGGGGTTGTCGAGCGCGGCCGGCTCGCGCATCAGCAGCGCGCCCTGGCCGGCGTAGTTCAACGCCAGCGCGGGCAGCACGACGCCGCCCCAGGCCAGGCGGATCGGGCGCCGGCCGAAGTGGCCGAGATCGGCGTACAGCGCCTCGGCGCCGGTGAGCGCCAGCACCACCGCCCCCATGACGAGGAAGAGCGACGGGCCGCGCGCCTGCAGGAAGGCCAGCGCGTGCAGCGGGTTCGCCGCGGCCAGGATGGCCGGCTCGCGCGCCACCTGCATCGCGCCTGCGGCCGCCAGCACGGCGAACCACAGCAGCATCACCGGCCCGAACCAGCGCCCCACCGTCGCCGTGCCGTGCCGCTGCACGAGGAACAGCCCGGCCAGCACCACCAGCGTGATCGGCACGACGAAAGGCCTGAACAGCGGCGTCGCCGTCTCCAGGCCCTCGGCCGCGCTCAGCACCGAGATCGCCGGCGTGATGACGCTGTCGCCGTAGAACAGCGCCGCACCGCACACGCCGGTGAGCAGCAGCGCGCGCCGCCGCGCGGCGCTGTGTCCGGCCGCGCGCACGGCGAGCGCGGTCAGGGCCATGATCCCGCCTTCGCCGCGGTTGTCGGCACGCAGGATCAGCGTCACGTACTTCAGCGTCACCACCAGCATCAGCGCCCACAGGATGGCCGACACCGCGCCGACGATGTCCGAGCCTGCCAGCTGCACGCCATTGGCCGGGTCGAGCACGGCCTTCATCGTGTAGAGCGGACTGGTGCCGATGTCGCCGTAGACCACGCCCAGGGCGCCGAGCGCCAAGGCCGCGGCCCTCGTGTGCCGCGCTGCGCGCGTCTGCGGGAGGTTCATGCGGGGCACATGCGGCTGTGACGAGGGCGCTCACTATCGCATGCGGCGCTCGTCCGCCGCTGCGCCATCGCACGTCTGTTGCGAGCGCGCAGCGTTCATCACGACGCGCACCGCGGCGCCGCAGCGCGCTTCGCTCAGGGCCTGACGAACTTCAGCACGAACTCGTCCTTGGGCATCGGCGGCTCGGGCGTCTCGCGCTCGCGCGGGTCGGACGGGTTGCGCAGGAAGCCGCCCTCGGCGGCGAGCCTGAAGCCGGCGCGCTCGACCTCGGTGCGCACCAGCGCCTCGTCGATGCGGTGCAGCGTCTTGGCCGCCGCGGCGCCGCTGCCGGGCTGCGCCGAGTGGTCGGCCACGATGTACAGGCCGCCCGGTTTCAGCGCGGCGAAGACGGCGCGGTTCATGCGCTCGCGATCGACGCCGGCAGCCACCAGATCGTGGTAGTTGAACATCAGCGTCACCAGGTCGAGCCCGCCGGCGGCCTCGGGCGGCGCCGGGTCGTCGAACGGCCGCACCGCGGCGACGAGGTTGCCCGGCTGCGCCTTGGCGATGCGCGCCGCGAGCGCCGGCCGCGGCGGCGCCGTGCCCTGCGCATACACGCGCCCCGTGGGGCCGACGGCGCGCGCCAGCAGCTCGCTCGTGTAGCCGCCGGCGGCCACGATGTCCAGCGCCACCATGCCCGGGCGCACGCCGATGAAGCCGAGCATCTGCTCGGGCTTGCGCCGGCGGTCGTTCGTGCGGTCGGCGTCGCTGCGCTCGGGGCTGGCGACGATGGCGGCGATCTGCTCGGCCGAGAGCGGCGCAGCAGCCGGCTCCGCTGCGGCAGCAAGGCCGGCGGCAGCAAGGCCGGCGGCAGCGAGCAGCGCGGCGGCGAGCAGCGAGCGCAGGGCTTTGTGCTTGTTCATGACGGATATCGTGCCACGATCGCGCGCCGGGCGGCGCCGGGCGGCGCCGGGTGCGCCGCGGCGGCCGCAGGCGCGCGCCGCAACGATCGGCGCAGCGCCTGGAACCGCGCCCTCGACGGTCGACGGTGTAGAGCCGCTCCGCCGCCCGGGAGTTGCCGCCGCGAACGCCCTCGGCGTTCACGTCCGGCACGACGCCACCCCTACTCCACCGTCACGCTCTTGGCCAGGTTCCTCGGCTTGTCGACGTCGGTGCCGCGTGCGCAGGCGGTGTGGTAGGCGAGCAGCTGCAGCGGCACGACGTGCAGGATGGGGCTCAGGGCGCCGTAATGCTCGGGCATGCGGATGACGTGTACGCCCGGGCCGCTTTCGATGCGGGTGTCGGCGTCGGCGAAGACGTAGAGCTGGCCGCCGCGGGCGCGCACTTCCTGCATGTTGCTCTTGAGCTTTTCCAGCAGCGCGTCGTTGGGCGCCACCGTCACCACCGGCATCTCCTCGGTGACGAGGGCCAGCGGCCCGTGCTTGAGCTCACCCGCCGGGTAGGCCTCGGCGTGGATGTAGCTGATCTCCTTGAGCTTGAGTGCGCCTTCGAGCGCGATCGGGTAGTGCAGCCCGCGGCCGAGGAAGAGCGCGTGCTGGCGGCGTGCGAAGTCCTCGCTCCAGCCGATCACCTGCGGCTCGAGCGCGAGCACGGCCTGCAGTGCCGCCGGCAGGTGGCGCAGCGCCTTCAACTGCTCGGCCGCGGCGGACGCGTCGAGCCGGCCGCGCGCCTGCGCCAGCGCCAGCGTCAGCAAGTACAGCGCGGCAAGCTGGGTCGTGAAGGCCTTGGTGCTGGCGACGCCGATCTCGGCGCCGGCGCGCGTGATGTACGCGAGGCGGCACTCGCGCACCATGGCGCTGGTGGCGACGTTGCAGATCGTCAGCGTGTGCGGCATGCCCAGCGTGCGCGCGTGCTTGAGCGCGGCCAGCGTGTCGGCGGTCTCGCCGCTCTGGCTGATCGTCACCACCAGCGTGCGCGCGTCGGGCACCGTGGTGCGGTAGCGGTACTCGCTGGCGATCTCCACGTTGGCCGGGATGCCGGCGATGCCCTCCAGCCAGTAGCGCGCCACGCTGCCCGCGTAGTAACTGGTGCCGCAGGCCAGCACGAGCACGCGGTCGACCTGGGCGAAGACTTCCTCGGCGCCGGCGCCGAACAGCTCGGCGCCGACGCGCTCGATGCCTTCCAGCGTGTCGGCCAGCGCGCGCGGCTGCTCGAAGATCTCCTTTTGCATGTAGTGGCGGTAGGGGCCGAGCTCGGCCGCGCCGCTGTGCGCGACCACCGTGCGCGCCGGGCGCTCGACGGGCAGCCAGCGGCCCGCGACGTCGGCGTGGCTGACCCAGGCCTTGCCCATCTGCAGATCGACGACGTCGCCTTCCTCGAGGTAGATGATCTGGTCGGTGACGCCGGCCAGCGCCATCGCGTCGCTGGCGACGAAGGCCTCGCCCGCGCCCTTGGCGCCCAGACCCACGACCAGCGGCGAGCCCTCGCGCGCGCCCACCACGCGGTGCGGCTCGTCGCGGCAGAACACGGCGATCGCGTAGGCGCCGCGCAGCCGCGGCAGCGCGCGCTGCACGGCCTCGAGCAGGTCGCCGTCGTACAGGCTGTGGACCAGGTGCGCGATGACCTCGGTGTCGGTCTGGCTCAGGAACACGTAGCCCGAGCGCTGCAGCTCGGCACGCAGCTCGTCGTGGTTCTCGATGATGCCGTTGTGCACGAGCGCGATGCGCCCGCTGGCCGCCTCGCCGGCACCGGGGCCGGCGCTGAAGTGCGGGTGCGCGTTGTGCACCGCCGGCGCACCGTGCGTGGCCCAGCGCGTGTGCGCGATGCCGGTGCCGGCGGCCACCTGCTCGCGCTGCACGTTGGCTTCGAGCTCGGCCACGCGCGCGGTGCTGCGCGCGCGCCGCAGCTCGCCGGCCTGATGTACCGCGACGCCGCAGCTGTCGTAGCCGCGGTATTCGAGGCGCTTGAGGCCCTCGACGAGGACGGGGACGATGTTGCGCGTGCTGACCGCGCCAACAATGCCGCACATGGGAGCTGCTCCGGAGCCTGCGATCGCGCGATCGTAGGCATGAGTGCATGCAATATTAGAACGAAGTACTGTCAATGTTTTCGCTAAAATTGCACGTGTGAATTCTGACGATCTATTCCGTCATATCAAGTTATTAGATGACGATATATTTCGCCCAATGAAGCTCGACGCCACCGACCTGCGCCTGCTCGACCTGCTGCAGCAGGACGCCGCGCGCTCCAACCAGGATCTGGCCGCCGCCGCGCATACCTCGGCGGCGACCGCCCTGCGCCGGGTGCGGCGCCTGGTCGACGCCGGCGTCATCGAGCGCCAGGTGGCGCTGCTCAGCGCAGACCGCATCGGCGCCGGCCTGGCCGCCATCGTCGAGATCTCGCTCGACCGCCAGGGCGCCGAGCACCTCGACGCCTTCGAGCAGCGCGTGGCCGCCGACGACGAGGTGCAGCAGCTGTGGCGCGTGTCGCCGGGGCCCGACTTCGTGCTCGTCGTGCACTGTGCCGACATGGCCGGCTACCACGCGCTGGCGCAGCGCCTGTTCACGCAGGACGCCAACGTGCGCAACGTGAAGGCCTACTTTGCCGTCAAGCGCGCGAAGTTCGATCCGCGGCTCGTGCTGCGGCGACCGCCGCCTTCCTGAGCGCCCCCAGGGCCGGGCTGCGCCCAGCCCGGCCCCCGTGGGGGTCAAGCAAAGTGGCAGAGCCACATTTGCTTGAGAGGCCGCGCGACGCCTCGGGCCGCGGCGCAGGCGCCGCATCAAGCCTTCAGGATCGCCAGCCCCTTGAGGTACTCGCCTTCGGGGAAGACGAGCGTCGTCGGGTGGTCGGGCGCACCCTCCAGACGCTGCAGGATCGCGCCGTCGACGCCGGCATCGCTGGCCGCGCCGGCGACGATCTTGTGGAACAGCTCGGCGCCGACGCCGCCCGAGCAGCTGAAGCTGAGCAGCAGCCCGCCGGGCGCGAGCAGCTTGAGCGCCAGCCGGTTGATGTCCTTGTAGGCGCGTGCGGCGCGCTCGGCATGCGCCGCGCTGGGCGCGAACTTGGGCGGGTCGAGCACGATGGCGTCGAAGCTGCGCCCGGCGGCGAGCGCGTCGCGCAGGAAGCGGTTGACGTCGGCCTGCACCGCCTCGCTGCGCGCCGCCTCGAAGCCGTTGCGCGCCACGTGTGCGGCCACGCGCGCCAGTGCCGGCGCCGACGAATCGACGCTCGTCACCTGCGCGGCGCCGCCGGCCAGCGCGGCGACGCTGAAGCCGCCCGTGTAGCAGTAGCAGTTGAGCACGCGCGCGCAGCCGAAGTGGCGCATCCAGCGCGCGAAGGCGGCGCGGTTGTCGCGCTGGTCGAGGTAGAAGCCGGTCTTGTGGCCGCCGGCCACGTCGAGCGTCAGGCGCCAGTCGTGCTCGGCGATCTCGCACTCGGTGACGCCGTCGCCGCGCAGCCAGCCGGCCGCGGGCGCCAGGCCCTCGAGCGCGCGCGAGCCCGAGTCGCTGCGTTCGTACAGCCGCGTGCAGCCGGTGGCGGCGAGCAGCGCGTCGGCGATCGTCGCCTTCCAGCGCTCGCTGCCGGCGGCGAGGAACTGCGCGCTCAGCAGCTCGCCATAGCGGTCGACGATCAGCCCCGGCAACCCGTCGGCCTCACCATGCACGAGGCGCAGGCCGTCGCTGGCGATCGGCAGGCGCGCGCGCAGCGCGAGCGCGCGCGCCAGCCGGCGCTCGAAGAAGGCGCGGTCGATGCGCTCGGCCTCGTCGAAGCTCCAGGCGCGCACGCGGATCGTCGAGCTCGGGCTGTAGGCGCCCCAGGCCAGGAAGCGCCCGTCGTGCGCCTCCACGCGCACCGTCTCGCCGGCATCGGCGCGGCCGCTCGCGATGCTGCCCTGGAACACCCAGGGGTGGCGGCGCAGCAGCGAGCGCTCCTTGCCTTCGTGCAGGCGGATGCGCTTCATGCGCCTGAGACCTTGCGCCGGCGCGCCCGCGGGTGCGCGGCGTCGTACACGCGCGCCAGGTGCTGGTGGTCGAGCTTGGTGTAGACCTGCGTCGTCGTGATGCTGGCGTGGCCGAGCAGCTCCTGCACCGCGCGCAGGTCGCCGCTGGACTGCAGCAGGTGGCTGGCGAAGCTGTGGCGCAGCATGTGCGGGTGCACGTGCGTCGGCAGGCCCGCGGCCAGCGCGCGCTGCTTCAGGCGCAGCCGCAGCTGCGCCGGCGTGAGCCGCGTGCCGTGCCGGCTGACGAACAGCGCCGCCTCGTCGGCCTTGGCCAGGCGCGCACGCAGCTCGAGCCAGGCCGCGAGCGCCGCGAGCGCGGCGCGCCCCACCGGCACACTGCGCCGCTTGGCGCCCTTGCCGAGCACATGCGCGCTGCCCTCGGCACGGTCGATCCAGCCGGCCGCCGCGGCACCGGCCTGCAGATCCAGGCCGACGACTTCGGCCACGCGCAGCCCGGCGCCGTAGAGCAGCTCGACGATCGCACGGTCCCGCGCCAGCAGCAGCGCGTCGCCCTGCGCCGGCCGATGCTCGGCCAGGCCGACGGCCTGTTCGACCGACAGCGCCTTGGGCAGCGGCTTGGCCGCCTTGGGTGCGCGCAGGTCGGCCACCGGATTGGCCGCGACGACACCCTGGCGCCCCCACCAGCGATACAGGCCGCGCCAGGCCGAAAGCGCGAGCGCAATGCTGCGCGGCGCCAAGCCGCGGCCGCGCAGCTGCGCGGCCCAGCCGCGCAGGTGCTGCGGCTCGGCGCGCTCGAGCGCCAGGCCGGCGGCCGCCGCCGCAGTCTGGAGCCGCGCCAGCGCCTCGCGGTAGATCGACACCGTGCGCGCCGCCAGCCGACGCTCGACGACCAGGTGCTGCAGGTAGCGCTCGAGCTCGGGCGCGAGCGCGCTGCCCGCCGGCGCGCTCGCGCCGCGCTCGCAGCCCGCGGCGCCATGAATCACGCCGGCGCGATTCATGGCCTCACGCACGCCCCCTGGATCAGCCCGCGCGCAGTCGCATCAGCGCCGCCGCTGCCAGCTCGCCGATGCGCGCCAGGAACTCGGTGCCCATGTCCGCCATGTAGCGCGTCGGGTCGGGCGACCCGAGCACGAGCAGCCCGAAGCTGGCCGCGCCGGCCTCGTGCGGGCGCAGCGGGATCATCGCAAGCGACTTGACGCTGGCCGCGTCGTCGAGCCAGTGCGCAGCCTCGAAGCCGGCGTTGATGCCGCAGTACGGCACCGCCAGGCTGGCGGCGAAGCTCTTCACGTCCTCGCTCACCGCACGCGCGAACGCCGCCGCCTCGAAGGTCGGCCCGATCCCCCACAGGCGCAGCGCTGCCTGCGGGATGAGGAACTCGTCCTGCAGCGTCTCGACGATCACGCCGGGCAGCTGGCTGCGGTCGGTGGTGCGCAGCATCTGGCGCACGAAGCGGTGCAGCCGGTCGGCCAGCGCCACGTTCTCCTGGCCGGCGCGGATCATCTCGACGATCTTGTGCTCGAGGCCGCGGATGCGATCGCGCAGCATCTCCATCTGCCGCTCCTGCAGCGACACCGCGCGCTGGCCGTGCGGACTGGTGAGCTGGATGCTCGCCAGCAGCTCGGCATGGCGTTCGAAGAAGCCCGGCGTGTTGGCCAGGTAGTTGGCGATATCGCCCTCGGTGATGCCCTGCACCCCGGGGGTGCCGCCCATGGTCGTCGTCACAGCTCGATCGCTCCTTCGAACACGAATTCAGCCGGGCCGGTCAGCAGCACGCCGGCGCCGTCGTTCGCTGCGCCGCCGGCGCCACCGTCGGCGCCACCCTCGGCCCCGGCAGCGGGCCACTCGACGGCCAGCTCGCCGCCGCGCGTATGCACGTCGACGCGCCGTTCGAGCCAGCCCAGCCGGATGCCGGCCACCACCGCGGCGCAGGCGCCGGTGCCGCAGGCCAGCGTCTCGCCGGCGCCGCGTTCGTACACGCGCAGGTTCACCTCGCGCGGCGAGAGCAGCTCGAGGAAGCCGACGTTGACCTTGCGCGGGAAGCGCCGATGCCGCTCGATGCGCGCGCCGAGTTCGGCCACCGGCGCGCGCGCGACATCGACGACGCGCGTCACCGCATGCGGGTTGCCCATCGACAGCACCGCGAACTCGAAGCCGCCCGCATCCTCGAGCGGCCACAGCTCGAAGCCGCCGACGCGCCGCGGCTCGAGGCCGGCGCCGTCGAACGGGATGCGCGCGTGCTCGAACCAGGGCCGGTTCATGTCGACCGTGACGCGGCCGTCGGGCTGCTCGCGCAGCTCGAGCACGTTGTTCACGGTGGCCACCTTCACCGCCGCCTTGTCGGTGTAGCCGCGCGCGCGCACGTAGCGCAGGAAGCAGCGCGCGCCGTTGCCGCAGTGCTCGACCTCGTCGCCGCTCGAGTTGAAGATGCGGTAGCGGAAGTCGATGCCCGGTGCGCTGGCGCGCTCGACGACGAGGATCTGGTCGGCGCCGACGCCCAGGCGCCGATCGGCCAGGCGGCGCGCCTGTTCGGGCGTGAGCTGCACGGGCCCGCGCATGGCGTCGAGCACGACGAAGTCGTTGCCCGCGCCTTGCATCTTGGTGAATTCGACTCGCACGCCGGCATTATCGGCGGCGCGGCTGCGCCTCGGCGGGCAGCGGCCGCCGCGGTCCGGACACCCCGCTCGGGAATCAGTACAGCGGCGCCGCCCCCGGCGGCCGCGTCTTGAAGCGCTTGTGCACCCACAGGTACTGCGCCGGGTTGCGCCGGATCTCGCCTTCGATCCAGCGGTTCATGCGCGCGGCGTCGACCTCGGCGTCGTCGCTCGGCCAATCGGTCCAGGGCTCGTGGAAGCGGATGCGGTAGCCGCGGCCGCCGGCCAGGATCTCGCCGGTCACCGGCTGCACGACCATGCCCAGGCTGCGCGCCAGGCGCGCGGGCGCGAGCAGCGTCGCCGCCGGCTGGCCGAAGAAGGGCACGAAGGCGGCGTCGCGCAGGCCGAAGTCCATGTCGCAGGGGTTGAAGAAGGCGCTGCCGCCGCGGATGGCGCGCACCAGCGGGAGCGCACCTTCGCTGCGCGCGAACATGCGGGCGCGCCCGAAGCGCCCGCGGCCCTTCTTCAGCGCCGCGTCGATCACCGGGTTGCTCTGCGTCGTGTAGACGTTGCACACCGGGCGCGCCTGGAACAGCTGGGTCGCCGTGCCGGCCACGTCCACCGTCAGGAAATGCGGCACCAGCCACATCACCGGGCGCGCGCTGCGCTCGGCCAGGTGGACGTCGCCTTCGATCTGGATCAGGCGCTCGAGCCGCGCGCGCGGCGCGTACCACAGCAGCGCGCGCTCGAGCAGGCTGCGGCCGAGCCAGACGAAGTGCGCGTGCACCAGCGCCGCGCGCTCGCGCACGCCGAGCTCGGGCAGGCACAGCGCGACGTTGGCCAGCGCGACGCGCCGGCGCGCGCCGGCCAGCCGGTGCAGCACGCGCCCGAGCAGCCCGCCGGCGAGCGACTGCAGCGGCAGCGGCAGCCACTGCCCGAGCCAGGCCAGCGCGAGCGCCAGGCGCGCCAGCGCGCCCTTCACGCGGCCTCCGGCCGGCGCGGGCTCTTGTAGCGGTGGTAGCCCCAGAGGTATTGCGACGGGCACTGCGCGATCAGCGCCTCCATCGAGCGGTTGATCGCGCTGGCGTCCAGGCGCTGCGCCGCGGCCTCGTCGGCCGGCAGCGCCGCGGCGTCGACCAGCGGCACCGGCATCGGCAGCACGTGCACGTGGTAGCCGGCGCCGCGCGCCAGCCGCTCGCCCCAGATGGCGTACAGCGCCGCGCCGCTCTGGCGCACCAGGCGCGCGGCCAGCGTCATCGTGTAGGCGTCGCGGCCGAAGAACGGCGCCCACACGCCCATGCCCTCGGGCGGCACCTGGTCGGGCAGCAGGCCCACCGTCTGGCCGCGGCGCAGCGCGCGCAGCAGTTGGCGCACGCCGGCCAGCGTGGCCGGCGCCGTGAACAGGTGCGGGCGCGCGCGCGCCGTCTCCTCGAGCCGGCGCAGCCAGGCGTTGCGCGAGGGCCGGTACAGCACCGTCACCGGCTGGCGCGCGCCGAAGCGCTCGGCATAGGCCTGCGCGCACAGCTCGAAGCTGCCCATGTGCGGCGTGAGGAAGACGAGGCCGCGGCCGGCGTCGAGCGCGCGCTCGACATGCTCGGCGCCGCTCCAGCGCACCGGGTCGGCGATCGGCTCGCCGGGCGGGCGCAGCCACAGGCGCGGCATCTCGAGCGACATGCGGCCGGCCTCGGCCACCGCGGCGCGGCGCTGGGCCGCGCTCACGCCGGCCGCCGCCGCGTTGGCCGTCAGCCGCCGGCGGTAGCCGGGCGCCGCCGCCCACACGAGCCAGCCGAGCAAGGCGCCCAAGGCGTGCAAAAGGCGCAGCGAACGGCGCGCCAGCCAGCGGAGCACGAAAGTCATCGTTCGTATAATTCGCGTTATCGCCGAGTTAAAGGACAACTTGCGGGGCGATCCGCGGGGTGGCAAGCATAGCGAGCCCCGCCGGGTGCACTCACCATGCGGCACGGCGCCGCGTGGCGCGCACTCAACAAATCCGCTAAAGCGTTCGCCGCGGCTCCAGAACACCACCTGACCGGCGACGACGCGAGTCAGAGTGCAACCTCACAGGAGCAACACACCGTGGCGAACGACTTCCTCTTCACCAGCGAATCGGTCTCCGAGGGCCACCCCGACAAGGTGGCCGACCAGATCTCGGACGCCGTCCTCGACGCGATCTTCGCGCAGACGCAGGCTGCGGTGGCCGCAGGCAAGGCGCCGCCCGAGGCACTGCACCACACGCGCGTGGCCGCCGAGACGCTGTGCAACACCGGCCTCGTGGTGCTGGCCGGCGAGATCACCACCGACGCGCATGTCGACTACATCCAAGTCGCGCGCGACACCATCAAGCGCATCGGCTACGACAACACCGATTACGGCATCGACTACAAGGGCTGCGCCGTGCTCGTCGCCTACGACAAGCAAAGCCCCGACATCAAGCAAGGCGTCGACCACGCCAGCGACGACCACCTCAACACCGGCGCCGGCGACCAGGGCCTGATGTTCGGCTACGCCTGCGACGAGACGCCGGTGCTGATGCCCGCGCCGATCTACTACGCGCACCGCCTGGTCGAGCGCCAGGCGCTGGTGCGCAAGGATGGGCGCATGCCCTACCTGCGCCCCGACGCCAAGAGCCAGGTGACGATGCGCTACGTCGACGGCAAGCCGCACAGCATCGACACCGTGGTCCTGTCGACCCAGCACGCGCCCGAGTGGAGCCTGGGCGACAAGATGAAGCCCGCCTTTGTCGAGGCGGTGATCGAGGAGATCATCAGGCCGATGCTGCCCGCGGAGTGGCTGAAGAACACGCGCTTCCTGATCAACCCCACGGGCCGCTTCGTCGTCGGCGGCCCGCAGGGCGACTGCGGCCTGACCGGGCGCAAGATCATCGTCGACACCTACGGCGGCGCCTGCCCGCACGGCGGCGGCGCCTTCAGCGGCAAGGATCCGAGCAAGGTCGACCGCTCGGCCGCCTACGCCGCGCGCTACGTGGCCAAGAACGTCGTCGCCGCCGGCCTCGCGCGCCAGTGCCAGGTGCAGGTGGCCTATGCGATCGGCGTCGCGCGGCCGATGAACGTCACCGTCTACACCGAGGGCACCGGCAAGATCAGCGACGAGAAGATCGCCGCGCTCGTGCAGGAGCATTTCGACCTGCGCCCCAAGGGCATCATCCAGATGCTCGACCTGCTGCGTCCGATCTACGAGAAGACCGCGTCCTACGGCCACTTCGGCCGCGAGGAACCCGAGTTCTCGTGGGAGCGCACCGACAAGGCCGAGGCGCTCCGGGCCGCCGCGGGGCTGTAGGCGCGCAGCGCGCCGCCGGCCCGCCCCCGACGACGCGCGCCGAAACGCCACGCCATGGCCCGGCGCTACGAGGAACTGCTCGCGCAGGCGCGCAGCCGCGTGCGCGAGCTGATGCCCTGGGACCTGGCCGCCGAGCTCGCGGCGGCCGAGCCGCCGCTCGTGCTCGACGTGCGCGAGCCGGCCGAATACGCCGCCGCGCACATCGCCGGTGCGCTGCACGTGCCGCGCGGCGTGCTCGAGCAGGCCTGCGAATGGGATCACGACGAGACCGAGCCCGCGCTCGCGGGGCAGAGCGCGCGCGCCATCGTCGTCGTCTGCCGCTCGGGCAAGCGCTCGCTGCTGGCCGCCGACACGCTGCAGCAGCTCGGCTACACCGACGTGCACTCGCTCGCCACCGGCCTGCGCGGCTGGAACGACGCCGAGCAGCCGCTCGTCGACGGCGCCGGCCGCGCGGTCGACGGCGACGCGGCCGAGGCGCTCTTCGCGCCGCGGCTGCGGCCCGAGCAGCGCCGGCCCAGGGGCTGATGCGGCTTCGCATCCAATGCGATAACAAGGCGCGCAGCCGAAGACGGTGCTGAAGCACGGCGAGGCGAAGCGACGCCGTCAGCGCGTTGGATGCGAGACCGTATGAGGCGGTGCGTACCTCGATCGTTGCGCGCCCGGCCCGCCTCGCGCCGCGCCCGGATGGCGCGCACGATCAGGCCCATCTTCGACACCTCTTCGGACAAGCGTTTTCTGAATCAAGCACTTGCGACGCTGTTACAGACGTAGTGTCACGCCGCCGAGACTGCGGCGGCGACTTTGCCGGTGGTCACATCGGCCGCAACGTCGGCGGCAATGCGACGCCACAAGCGCCGAATACCGCGGCAAGCGTGCCCTTCGTTTCCGTGCGCAGCCGATAGCCCTTGCCCTGCACGTGCAATTCGATCTCCTGCAGTCCGGCCAGATCGTCGATGACGTGATCCCATTCGAGGTGTCCGTGCCCGGCCGCTTCGAGTCGATCCTGCAATGCCTTGCGCAAGACGAGTGCGAGGAAGCTGCAGAACACGTGGCCGCGGATCGTGTCGTCGGTCTTGTGGAAGATCGGCCGCGTGTGCAATTGGCTCTTCATCGTGCGGAAGATCGCCTCGACCGTCCACAGTTGCTTGTACTTCAGCGCCACCTGCGCGGCGCTCAAGTCGGTGTTGGTGCGCAGCACCCACTTGCCGTCGTAGCGCGCTTCTTCGACGACCTTGGCCTCGTCGATGCGCCAGTGGCCGCCGGTGCCGGCGACGAAGCGCCGGAAGCCGTTGTTGCCGATGAGGGACTTGTCGCCACGCTTGAGCGCCTGCACGAGCGCCTCGATGATCGCCAGCCGGTCGTGCGCATCCTTGGTGGCCTGGTCCTCGTTGCGGCAGACGATGTAACGCCGCTGCGCGGCTTGTTCATCGTCGTCGCTGACCAAGACCTCCTTGACCTGCAGCGGCGAGGGCGCCTTCGGGTCGTCGCTCTTGGCGTGCACGGTCCGGTAGCGGCCGCCGCGCGTGAGCACCTCGTTGCGGGCCTCCTTGCTGCGCCGCATACGCACGCCCAGGATGTAGAGCCAGCCACGCGAGTCGATCTCGGCCATCGTGGCGTCGCTGATCATGCCGCGGTCGGCGACGATGCACACGCGCTGCACGCCGAAGTGCCGCTGCAATCGCTTGACCACCGGCACCAGGCTCGTCACGTCGGTGGTATTGCCCGGCCACATGGTGCTGCACAGCGGATTGCCGGCGTTGTCCAGCACCATGCCCACGACCATCTGCTTCAGGTCCGGCCGGTGGTCCTTGGAATGGCCGTGCCGGCCGATGTCCTGCCCGCCCTCGCCCTCGAAGTAGATCGACGTGGTGTCGAAGAACACCAGCTCCACATCGGTGAAGAGATCGCGCCGCCGAGCGAAGAGTTCTTCCTCGATGAGATCCTTGCGCGTGCGCAGATCGAACACGCGGCTGTCGGTCTTGGCGGCCTTGCCCTTGGCGGCGACCGGAACATCGGGCGGCGGCTGCTCGTGCACTGGCTCGCCCAGGAAGCCCATCGTGCGGTACAGGTGGTGCAGCGACAGCTCCTCGGTGCCGGCGATGGCCTGGCCCTGCATCCAGCGCTCGGCAGCTCGGTCGCTGCCGCTGACGAACAGGCGATGCAGCACCGTCATGAACACCGCCCGCTCCAGCGCGAACTCGTAGCGCCGGTCGCGCAGCATGTCGCGAAGCACGGACCCTATGCCGCACTCGGCCCACAGCCGCTCGAAGATCAGCGCAGCGCCTATGCTGCGCGTGTGCGTGGTGACGCTGTCGCCGCGAGCGTGCGCGTCGAGGACGGCGAGCTTGTCGGAGAAGCGCCCCAGCGACACCAGCAGGCTGTCGAGCTGCCCCGAGGCCTGGAGCTGATCGAGCCGGCCCAATCGCAGCAGCACGCGCTGCTTGATGCGGCCCTCGACGCGCTCGTTCTCCACCAGCAGCAGGTAGGTCCGTCCGGCGGTTGTCTGGGTGCGGATGAACACGAGGCGGTGCCATTACGTCGATGGGCGAAATGTAGGCGATCTGCACATAGCAAATCAACCATAAGAGACGGACGGCGTGACACTACAAATTCGACGAAACCGACCTCGCCGCTATACGAATCAATGACTTACGAAGGACGCGGGGGCTCGAAGTGTCGAAGATGGGTCAGGGCGTCCGCGGCCGCGTCGGCGACGAGCGGGTCGTGGATGCGCCCGCGTTCGCGCGTCGGCACCTGCGGCGCCACGGGTACCGTCGTCATGGCGGCCTGCGGCGCCGGGCGTGCCGTTCAGCGTGCCTTGTCGCGCAGACGCGCCGGGTCGTCCTCGGGCGCTTTGCGCAGGCGCGGCCTGGGCACCGTTGCGCGGCGCGCGCGCCGGCAGACAGCGGCGCACATCTTCGCAGGCGCAGCGGCGCGACTTCGACACGGCCGTCGCGCCACGGCCCTGTGCATCGCGGCCGCTGCGCGGCATCATGTGCACATGCCTGTGCCGCTCGCGCGCGCAACCGCCTGCCGCTGGTGCGGCCGCGCGCTCGATGCGCTGCAGCAGCGCAATGGCGACTGCTGCGGCGCGGCGGGCTGCCGGCTGCGCGCCGATCTGCAGCGCCGGCGCGAGCGGGCGGCGTTTGCGCTGGAGCGCTGCCGCGCGGCGGCGCCGGCGCGGTTGCGGGCGCGCGTCGCCGCCGCGCCGGTGGTGTGGCTGCGCCCGATCGAGCCGGAGCCGGTCGCCCTGGCCGAAGACGAGCGCGCCGAGCATCTGGCCTTCCTCGAGCGCGTTGCCGCCGCGCCGCAGGATTTCGCGCGCGAGCCGGTGCACGCGTACGCAGCGCGAGCGCAGCGCGCGCATGGGGCCGATGCGCCGGTGTGCGCCTCTTGCAGCGGGCGCTGCTGCGGGCAAGGCCGGGCGCGGCACGCCTTCATCGACGGCGCGATGCTGCAGCGGCACGCGGTTTCACGCGGCGGCAGCCTGGCCGACGCCGCGGCCTGGTACGCCGCGCGGCTGCCGCCGCGGCACATCCGTCACTCCTGCCTGTACCACGGCGCCCAAGGCTGCGTGCTGCCGCGCAAGGCACGCGCGCCGGTGTGCAACGGCTATGCCTGCGAAGCGCTGCGCGACGCGCGCGCGGCGCTCGAGCCGCGCGGCGGCGCCGTGCTGATCGCCGGCTGGCGCGACGGCGACGGCGACGGCGACGGCGACGGCGACGGCGACGGCGACGGCGACGGCGACGGCGGCGAGCGGCTGCAGGCCGGCTGGCTGCGCGCGGGCGCGAAGGCGCCGTTCGCGCTCGCGCCGCGCGGCCAGGGCATGACGGCGCGCAGGCGCGACAAGCCCAATCCTTGATGGCTTGACGGCCGACGCCGAGCGCGTACGCCCCGTGCACGCCGACGTGTCGCAACCGGCGCAGGTGGACGAGGCCTGCGGGCGGAGCGGGCGCCACCTGCGCCGGACAAACGCCGTGCGCGCCGGCGACCCGCGGCCGGCCGCACCTCAGCGCGCGAGCGGCCGCTGCAGCGCCGCCAGCAGCGCGCCGAGCGCGAGCGCCGCGGCGCTGAGCACGAAGCCGCGCTCGAGGCCGCCCGGGCCGTCGGCGATCAGGCCGACTAGGCTCGGGCCGACGATCTGCCCGGCGGCGAACACGATCGTGAAGGCGCCGATGCCGGCCGGCCAGGCGGCGCTGGCGCAGTTGTGGCGCACCAGCGCCGTCGTCGACGCCACCACCGAGAGGAAGACGCCGCCGAACAGCAGGCCCGAGGCGAACACCGCCAGCCATGCCGTCCACAGCACCGGCAGCGCGGTGGCCAGCGCCAGCAGCGCGTTGAGCAGCGCCAGCGGCCGCCCCGAGCGGTGCCGCTGCAGCAGCCCCGACCACAGCCACGACGATGCGACGACGCCGCAGCCCAGCAGCACGTAGAACGCGACGACGACGCCGGCGCCCTGCCCCTGCTCGCGCAGCAGCGTGACGATGAAAGTCATGTAGCCGATGTAGCCGACGCCGAAGAGCGCATAGCCGGCGAGCGCGAACACGAAGGCCCGCCACGGGAACGGCGCCGGCCGGCTGCCCGGCGCCGGCGGCGCATGCAGCGCGCGCGTCGCCGCCGCGGTGGCGAAGGTGGCCGCGAGGGCGGCGGCGCCCAGCGCGGCCCAGGCGGCGGGCCAGTGCGCGGCGGCGCGCGCCGCGCCGGCGGCCTGCGCTCCCGCGGCCGGCAGCAGTGCCGGCACGATGAGCGCCGAGGCGACGATGCCGAGGCCGACGCCGCCGTAGTAGATGCCGAGCACGAGGCCGGCGCGCGCCGCATGCACGCCGGCCAGGCGCGCGGCAAGCAGCCCGCCGCCGACGAAGCTGGCGGCGCTGGCCACGCCGGTGAGGGCGCGCAGCAGCATCAGCGCAGCGTCCGAGCGCACCGCGGCGTGCGCGGCCAGCAGCAGCGCGGCGGCCGCGCCGCCGGCCAGCAGCACGGCGCGCGCGTCGCGGTGCGCCAGCAGACGCGGCGCGAACAGCGCGCCGGCCAGGTAGCCGGCGGCGTTGACGGTGTTCATCGCGCCGGCGGTGAAGTAGCTCCAGCCGAGGTCGGCGCGCATCGGCGGCAGCAGCAGCGCGTACGAAAAACGCGCCAGCCCGAGCGACACGGCGGCGGCCAGCGCCAGGCCGAACGCGGCGCCCAGGCCTGGCGCCTGGCGCACGGCCGGCGGCTCGTCTGCCGCCCCGGCGTCGCCCGCCTCGCCTGCCCCGCTCGCATTGGCTGCCCCGCTCGCATTGGCTGCCCCGCCGACCGCGCCCGCGTCGCCCGCGTCGCCCGCGTCGCCCGGACCACGCGGCCCGCCCGGCCCGCCGTCCGCGCACGGCCCGCCGGCTGCGCTCATGACGCGCGCGCAGCGAGGACGGCGTCGGCCACTTCGGCGAAGCCGGCGCCGCGCTCGCCTTCGGTGAGGTAGGCCGGCCAGACCTCGAGCTCGGCCGCGAAGCGCAGCAGGTTGGCCACGCCGACGCTGAGGCGAAAGCGCTCGAACATCGGCTGGTCGTTGGTCGAGTCGCCGACGTAGATCCAGCGCCCGACCTCGGGCGCGAGCGCGCGGCCGAACAGGCGCTCGCTCATCCAGCAGGCGCCGCTCCACTTGCTGTGGCTGCCGTACCAGCCGTTGACGTGGATCGAGCTCACGGTGGCCGTCATGCCCGCCTCGCGCATCAGCGCCACGACGCGCTCGATGACCGCGGGCGCGAGGTGGGCGAACTCCGAATGGTCGACGGCGATATCGGTCACGCGGCCGGCGCTGTCGCGCGCCAGCGTCGCGCCCGGCACCTCGCGCAGGATGCGCGCGGCGACGTCGGCCAGGCGCGCGGCGTTGGCGGCACGGGTGGCCGCGTCCTGAGCGTATTCGACGGCGACACCGCCGGCGCCCGGGATGAGTGCCACGGCACCGTTCTCGGCCACGATGGCCGCCAGCGGCCAGGCGTGCGCGAAGCCCTCGCTCCAGCCCATCGGCCGCCCGGTGATCGCGACCACCGGCACGCCGGCGGCGTGCAGGCGCGCCAGCGCGGCCAGCGCGGCCGGCTCGATGGCGCCTTCGCGCGTGAGCGTATCGTCGATGTCGGTCATCACGCCGAGCACCCGGCGCAGCTCGGGCGGCGGCAGATCGGCCCAGCGACGCGGGCGGCGACGCACGCATTGAGCATCGTCAAGCGGCCGCCCGCCGCTGCTGTCGATCATTTCCGGTTCATCCACGCCATGCGCGACCCATGACGAAACATTCTGCCGCAAGCCCCTCGAAGACCCGCGCCGCCGCCGTCAAGCGCAAGGCGCGCCGCGCCGCGCCCAAGACGCACGCGGGTCGCGCACTGGCGCACCGTGACGCCGAAGCGGCGGCGCGCCCGGTGGCGGCGGGCGACACGCCGGCGGCACTGGACGGCCGCACGCTCGAGCGCGACCGCGTCGAGCGCGCCCAGACGCGCACCGACACCGTGCGCGCGCTCGCGCTGGGCGATCTGCTGGCCGCGCACGCCGAAGGCCGCGGCTTCGGCGACGGCCCGCCCGGCGAATGGCTGCGCGAGCTGCAGGCGTTGATCGAGGGCGCATCGCCCGACGAGGCCAAGGCGCTGCGCCGGCTGCTGTTCGCCCGCCCGGCGCCGGCCGCCTCCGGCGTCGACCCCGACCAGGAACTCGCCGCCGGCTGGCGCGAGGGCGGCTACCCGTACAAGAACCTGCTGTCGCGCAAGCGCTACGAGCGCCAGAAGTACCGCCTGCAGGTGGAACTGCTCAAGCTGCAGGCCTGGGTCAAGGAGACCGGCCAGCGCGTCGTGATCCTGTTCGAGGGCCGCGACGCCGCCGGCAAGGGCGGCGCCATCAAGCGCTTCATGGAGCACCTCAACCCGCGCGGCGCGCGCGTGGTGGCGCTCGAAAAGCCGAGCGAGGTCGAGCGCGGCCAGTGGTACTTCCAGCGCTACGTCGAGCACCTGCCCACGCGCGGCGAGATCGTGCTGTTCGACCGCAGCTGGTACAACCGCGCCGGCGTCGAGCGCGTGATGGGCTTTTGCACGCCGGGCGAGTACGACGAGTTCATGCGCCAGGCTCCCGAGTTCGAGCGCCACCTCGTGCGCTCGGGCGTGCACCTGTTCAAGTTCTGGTTCAGCGTCAGCCGCGGCGAGCAGCGCCGCCGCTTCAAGGAGCGCAAGGCGCACCCGCTCAAGCAGTGGAAGCTGAGTCCGGTCGACCTCGCCAGTCTGGACAAGTGGGACGAGTACACCGTCGCCAAGGAGCAGATGTTCCTGCACACCGACACCAGCGACGCGCCGTGGACGGTGATCAAGAGCGACTGCAAGAAGCGCGCACGCCTGAACGCGATGCGCTACCTGCTGCACCGGATGCCCTACGCCAACAAGGACAGCGGCGTCATCGGTACGGTGGACCCGCTGCTCGTGGGCCGCGCGGCGCTGGTCAACAGCCGCAACGAGGAATTCGTCGCACCGATCAGCGAGCGCTGAGGCGGCGCCGGCCGGCGCGCCTGCCGGCCGAGCGCGCGCAGCCGATAGAATCCGCGCGTTCCGAGGAGCGTTGCAACCCCCGTCCGTTCGCGACCGGGGCCAGGCTCGGACCGATCCTGCAACCGCGCTCACCCGCACGACGACGTCGGGGGTGACCCGGGATCCGTCCCTCCCCCTTGTTCCGTCGCCGGCGTGCGGGCCCATCCCCACCGACCGGAGTCCGACGATGAACGCCATCCTCAAACCCAACCCCGCCGCGCCGCACGCCGTGGCCGACCTCGGGCTCGCCGACTGGGGCCGCAAGGAGATCGGCATCGCCGAGCACGAGATGCCGGCGCTGATGGAGATCCGCCGCGAGTACGCGGCGAGTCGGCCGCTGGCGGGGGCGCGCATCGCCGGCAGCCTGCACATGACGATCCAGACCGCGGTGCTGGTGGAGACGCTGCAGGCGCTGGGCGCCCAGGTGCGCTGGGCCTCGTGCAACATCTTCAGCACCCAGGACCACGCCGCCGCCGCGCTGGCCGCCGCCGGTACGCCGGTGTTCGCCTACAAGGGCGAGAGCCTCGCGGACTACTGGGACTACACGCACCGCATCTTCGAGTTCGGCGCGGCCGGCTCCGCGGGCGAAGGCCCGAACATGATCCTCGACGACGGCGGCGACGCCACGCTGCTCATGCACCTGGGCAAGCGCGCCGAGAAGGACGCGAGCGTGATCGCCAGCCCGACGAGCGAGGAGGAGCGCGAGCTCTATGCCGCAATCAAGGCCAAGCTGGCCGTGGATGCGACGTGGTACAGCCGCAAGGCCGCCGGGATCATCGGCGTGACCGAGGAAACCACCACCGGCGTGCATCGCCTCAAGGAGATGAGCGCCAAGGGCACGCTGCTGTTCCGCGCCATCAACGTCAACGACAGCGTCACCAAGAGCAAGTTCGACAACCTCTACGGCTGCCGCGAGAGCCTGGTCGACGGCATCAAGCGCGCCACCGACGTCATGGTGGCCGGCAAGATCGCGCTCGTGGCCGGCTACGGCGACGTCGGCAAGGGCAGCGCGCAGGCGCTGCGCGCGCTCTCGGCGCAGGTGTGGGTGACCGAGATCGACCCCATCAACGCGCTGCAAGCGGCGATGGAGGGCTACCGCGTCGTGACCATGGACTGGGCCGCCGACAAGGCCGACATCTTCGTCACCGCCACCGGCAACAAGGACGTCGTCACGCACGAGCACATGGCGCGCATGAAGCACAACGCCATCGTGTGCAACATCGGCCACTTCGACAACGAGATCCAGGTCGCGGCGCTCGAGAAGTACCGCTGGGAGGAGATCAAGCCGCAGGTCGACCACGTGATCTTCCCCGACGGCAAGCGCATCATCCTGCTGGCCAAGGGGCGCCTGGTGAACCTGGGTTGCGCCACCGGCCACCCGAGCTACGTCATGAGCAGCTCGTTCGCCAACCAGACGATCGCGCAGATCGAGCTCTTCACGCACGCCGACTTCTACGAGCAGGGCAAGGTCTACGTGCTGCCCAAGCACCTCGACGAGAAGGTGGCGCGGCTGCAGCTGAAGACGCTCAACGCCCAGCTCACCGAGCTGAGCGAAGAGCAGGCGGCCTACATCGGCGTGCCCAAGGCCGGGCCGTACAAGCCCGACAGCTATCGGTATTGAGCCGCAGGCGACCGGGGCCGGCTTGACCGGCTTCAGTGATTGGATCCAAAATGCCTCCATGGATCCGTTTCGGAGGCGCTGCATGGGAATCAATCTGTCGATCAAGGACGTGCCCGAAAACGTGGCCGAACGGCTGCGCCGGCGTGCCGCGCGTCACCACAGGTCGCTGCAGGGCGAACTCATGGCCATCGTCGAACAGGCTGCGCGCGCCGAGGCCGACGAAGGCCGGCAGACCGCGCCCGGCTCCAGCCGCACGCAGGGCTGGAAGACCATCGAGCAGCTCGTGGCCGAACGCGAGGCCGCCGGCTGGAAGCCCGACCCGGCGATGGCCCGGCTGCCGCGCGGCGTGGACATCGTCCGCGCCGATCGCGACCGGCGTTGAAGCGGGCCCGAGCGACGAGGCCATGCCGCGCAGCACCGCGCCGATGATCGCCGAGCCCACCGCCGTCTGGCGGGCCCGGCCGGCGCTGGTGATCGATTGCAGTGTGCTCGTCGCGGCGCTGTTCGAGGAAGCCGGAGCCGAAAACAACACGCAGGCCATGGCGGGGCATTCGTTGCACGCGCCGGCCCTGCTGCCGTTCGAATTCGCCAACGTCGCCCGCAGCAAGGCCAAGGCCGGCGCGCCGGCGCGCAAGGTCGAGCTCGCGCTGCAGACCTTCGCCGACCTGCGCATCGAACTGCACTCGGTGCCCGTGGCTGCGCTGCACGCGCTGGCGCTGGCGTGCGAACTCAGCGCCTACGACGCGGCCTACCTCTGGGTGGCCGCCAGCGTGCAGGCGCCGCTGGCCACGCTCGACCAGCGGCTGCTCGAGGCGGCGCAGCGCCACCTGGCCAGCCGCGGCTGAGATCATGATCCACGTCCCCGGCTCGGGGCCGCAGCGCCTGCGCACCGACGCCGACGAAACAAGAGCCGCATCCGACCGATGACCGCATCGCCCCCCATCAGCTTCGAGTTCTTCCCCCCCAACACCCCCGTGGGCAGCGAAAAGCTGCGCACCGTGGTGGCCGAGCTGGCGGCGGTGAAGCCCGAGTTCTTCAGCGTCACCTACGGCGCCGGCGGCAGCACGCGCGACAAGACGCTGGCCACGGTGCGCGACATCGCCGGGCTCGGCCACGAGGCGGTGCCGCACCTGAGCTGCATCGGCAGCACGCGCCAGGGCATCGCCGAGCTGCTGGCCGTCTACCGCGCGCAGGGCATCCGCCGCCTGGTGGCGCTGCGCGGCGACCTGCCCAGCGGCGCCGTCACCGCGGGCGAGTTCCGCTACGCCAGCGAGCTGGTGGCCTTCATCCGCAGCACGCAGGGCAGCGACTGGACGATCGAGGTCGCCGCCTACCCCGAATACCACCCGCAGCAGCGCTACGCGCGCCGCGACCTCGAGCATTTCGCGCACAAGGTGCGGGCCGGCGCCGACGCGGCGATCACGCAGTTCTTCTACAACGCCGACGCCTACTTCCACTTCGTCGACGAGGTGCGCCGCCTGGGCGTGCAGGTGCCCATCGTGGCCGGCATCATGCCCTTCCACAACTACGCGCGCATCGCGCAGTTCGCGGCGCGCGACGGCATCGAGATCCCGCGCTGGGTGGCGCTGAAGATGGAAGGCTTCATGGACGACGCGGCCTCGATCCGCGCCTTCGGCCTCGACGTCGTCACCGAGCTGTGCCAGCGGCTCGTCGCCGGCGGCGCGCCGGGCATCCACTTCTACACGCTCAACCAGAGCGCGCTGTCGCTCGAGATCTGCCGGCGGCTGGGGTATTGAGCGCTGGCCTCCGGGCGCATGCCGACCGCCGCTCGGGCGGCGCCGAGGCGCGCCACGGGCGCAAGCCGTGGGCGCTACTCGATGCGCCGCAGCGCCTCGGGCGCTTCGAGGTAGTCGCAGCTCAGGTGCGCCAGCGCGCGCACGCCCAGCAGCAGCGCCGCTTCGTCGACGTAGAAGCGCGGCGAGTGGTTCGGGGCGGCCTTGGCCGGATCGTGCCCCGGCGGCGTGACGCCGACGAAGAAGAACATGCCCGGCACCACCTTCTGGTAGCAGGAGAAATCCTCCGAGCCGGTGACCTTGGGCACGATCTGCACGCGCTCGGCGCCGGCCACGCGGCGCAGCGTGGGCAGCATCGCCTCGGTCAGCTGGGCGTCGTTCACGGTGACGTCGTAGCCGCGTTCGATGCACACCTCGCATTGCGCGCGCGCCGCCCTGGCGATGCCTTCGGCGGTGTCGCGGATGCGGCCGTGGATGTCCTCGCGCATCGCTTCGTCGAAGCTGCGTACCGTGCCCAGCATCTCCACCTTGTCGGGGATGATGTTCTGGCGCAGGCCGCCCTTGATGGCGCCCACCGTCACCACGGCCGCCTCGCGCGTGATGTCGAGCTGGCGTGCGACGATGGTCTGCAGGCCGAGCACGACCTGCGCCGCCGTGACGATGGGGTCGACGCCGGCCCAGGGCGCAGCGCCGTGCGTCTGACGCCCGCGCACGGCGATGCGGAACTGGTCGGCGCTGGCCATCAGCGGGCCGGTACGCAGGCCGATCGTCGCGCTGTTCAGGCGCGAGGTGACGTGCAGACCGAAGATCGCGTCGGGCTCGGGGTTGCGCAGCGCGCCCTCCTCGATCATCAGCTCGGCGCCGCCGCGCTCGCCTTCGGGCGGGCGCTCCTCGGCGGGCTGGAAGATGAACTTCACCGTGCCGGCGAACTGCGCGCGCAGCCCCGCCAGCACCGCGGCCACCGCCATCAGGATCGCCGTGTGCGCATCGTGGCCGCAGGCGTGCATGACGCCGCAGTCCTCGCCGTTCCAGCGTGCGCGTGCCTTGCTGGCGAACGGCAGGTCCACCTCCTCGCTGACCGGCAGCGCATCCATGTCGGCGCGCAGCGCCACCACCGGGCCGGGTGGGCCGGCCTTGGTGCCCTTCAGCAGGCCGACGACGCCGGTGTGCGCGACCCCCGTCTGCACTTCGTCCAGGCCGAGCGCGCGCAGATGCTCGGCCACCACGCCGGCGGTGCGGAACTCGCGGTTGCCGAGCTCGGGGTGCTGATGCAGGTCGCGCCGCCAGGCGACGAGCTGCGGCTCGATGGCGGCGGCGGCGCGGTCGATGGCCTCGGCGAGCGCATTGGGGGCGATGACGTGACGGTCCACGGGGTCTCCTTCGGTTCTTCTGCGATGCGCCGAGCGCGGCCCGCGTATCGTCGCACGGCCCGTCGCACGGCCGGCGCCGCGGCTACGCCTTCGCCTCCCAGACCAGCCCCTCGTCCGTGAGCAGAGCATCCAGCGGCACATCGTGCGCCTCGGCCGCGAGCCAGGGCACGAAGCCATGTGCGTACGCCACGCCCACCGTCGCCGGCCGCGGCACGAGCGCGGCCAGCGTGCGGTCGTAGAAGCCGCCGCCGTAGCCCAGGCGCAGGCCGCGCGGGCCGTAGCCGACGCAGGGCACCAGCAGCAACTCGGGGTGGAAGGCCTCGGTGCCCTTGGGCTTGGGGATGCCGTAGGCGTCTTCCTCCATCTCGCAGCCCGGGTACCAGACGCGGAAGCGCAACTGCTTGGTCTGCCTGTCGATCAACGGCAGGCCGATGCGGCGCCTCGGGTCGGCCTCGCTCCAGCGGTACAGCGCCGGCAGGGCGTCGAACTCGCCCTTGATCGGCCAGTACGCGCCGATCGTGCGCTCGCGCCGGCCGACCAGCCACACGCGCAGCACTTCCTGCAACTGCATCGAGCGCTGGTGGCGGTCGACCAGGTTCATGCGCTCGGCCTGGAGCTGGCGGCGCAGTGCCTTCTTGTCGCGCGAGGGCTCGAGCGGCGGGAGCGTCAGGGTCATCGGCGATTCGAAGAGGTCAGGAGCGCCGCACGGGTTGGCGTGCGGCCGCCGATTGTCGCGCCAGGCTGCGACGGCATCCAGTTGCGCTGCGCCGGCGCGTGCAGCGAACCCGGCCGACCCGCACCGGCCACGGCCCCAGCGGGCGACCACGCGGCGTGCCGCACGGCCGCACGGCCGCACGGCCGCAGCGCCGCAGCGCCGACAAATGCTGCCGCACCTGAGCTAAATTCGCCGCGATGCCGCTGCTGTCCACGCCTACATTGGCCGAGATGAAGCGCCGCCTCGTCGCGCTGGCCGGATTCGCGCTCGCCGCGGCGGCGCTGGCCGCGCCTGCACCGGCGGCGCGCGCGCAGGCCAGCGGCGCCGCAGGCGGCAACGCCGCCGGCGCCACCGCCGGCAACGGCACCAGCAACGCCCAGCCCGCGGCCGCCGACCTCGCGCTGCAGGCGCGCGACGCCTATCGCCTGAGAGACCGCGCCCGGCTGGCCAGCCTGCGTGCCGCGGCCGAGGCGGCGAACCATCCGCTCGCCGGCTGGGTGGCCTACTGGGAGCTGAACAACCGCCTGGCCGACGCGCAGCAGCCCGAGCTCGACGCCTTCGCCGCGCGCTGGGCCGGCAGCTACGTCGAGGACCGGCTGCGCAACGACTGGCTGCTCGAACTCGGCCGGCGGCGCGACTGGGCCAACTTCCGTGCCGAGCACCCGCGCTTTCGCATGAACGACGACCGCGAGGTCGCCTGCTACGCGCTCGTCGCGCAGCACGCCGAGGGCCAGGACCTGCGCGAGGCCGCCAAGGCCGCCTGGTACGCGCAGCGCGACGGCGACGACGGCTGCCAGCTGCTCGGCCAGACGATGTTCGACGCGCGCCGCTTCACGCGCGACGACGTCTGGCACGAAGTGCGGCTGGCGGTCGAGGCCAACCGTCCGCGCGCGGCGCGCGCCGCCGCCGCGCTGCTGGGCAGCGCCTTCGCCGCGCGCATCGACGCGCTGTTCAAGGACCCGGCGCGCTACCTGCGCGAGCGGCGCGAGCCGCAGACGCAGGCCGGCGAGCTGCTCGTCGTGTTCGCGCTGTGGCGGCTGGCCGCCGCCGACGTCGACGACGCCGCCGCGCGCATCGAGCAGCAGTTCGCGGGCCTGCTGTCCGGCCGCGAGCTGGCCGACGCCTGGGCCGGCGTGGCGCGGCAGGCGGCGTTCCGGCTGCACCCGCGCGCCGGCGACATGGCCGCTGCCGCCTGGCGCTATTGGGAGCGTTCGGCCGACCGCACGGCCGACCGCACGGCCGACCGCACGGCCGACCGCACGGGCGAGCGCGCCGGCGCGGGCACGAACGAGCGCGCCGGCAAGTCCGCCCAGGCCCAGCCGGCGCCGCCCTGGAGCGACGAAACGCTGGCCTGGCTGGTGCGCGCCGCGCTGCGCAGCAACGGCGGCACGCGCTGGAGCGTGGTGCAGCGCTCGATCGACGCGATGAGCGCGGCCGAGCAGCGCGAGCCGGCCTGGCAGTACTGGCGCGCGCGCGCACTGCAGGCACAGGCCCCTGCAGGCCCCGAGGGCGAAGGCGCACGCGCGCTGGCGCGCCTCACGCTGCAGGGCATCGCCTCGCCGCTCGCCTTCTACGGCCAGCTGGCGCAGGACGATCTGGGCGCGCGCACGCCGCTGCCGGCGCCGCCGGCGGCGCCCACGCCGGCCGAGCGCGAGGCCGCGCGCAGCCAGCCGGGGCTGGCGCGCGCACTGCAGCTCGTCGCGCTCGGGCTGCGCTCCGAAGGCGTGCGCGAGTGGAACTTCACGCTGCGCGGCATGGGCGAGCGCGAGCTGCTGGCCGCGGCGCAATGGGCCTGCGAGCGCGAGGTCTGGGACCGCTGCATCAACACCAGCGAGCGCACGCGCGGCGAGATCGACCTCGGGCAGCGCTACCCGACGCCGTTTCGCGAGCAGGTGCTGGCCAAGGCCGGCGAGGTCGGCATCGACCCGGCGCTGGTCTACGGCCTGATCCGCCAGGAGTCGCGCTTCATCCTCGACGCGCGCTCCGCCGTCGGCGCCTCGGGCCTGATGCAGCTGATGCCGGCCACCGCGCGCTGGACGGCCAGGAAGGTGGGGCTCGAGTGGCGTCCGAACCTGATCACCGACCGCGACGTCAACCTGAAGCTCGGCATGAGCTACCTCAAGCTGCTGGTCGACGACTTCGGCGGCTCGGTCGCGCTGGCCGCCGCCGCCTACAACGCCGGCCCGGGGCGCCCGCGCCGCTGGCGCGAGGGCGGCAGCTTCGAGCCGGCGGCCTGGGTCGAGGGCATTCCGTTCGCCGAGACGCGCGACTACGTCAAGAAGGTGCTCGCCAACGCGCTCGTCTACAGCGTCGTGCTCGGCGCGCCGGCGGCGCCGCCGCTCAAGGCGCGCCTGGGCGCCCTCATCGGCCCGCGCGCGCCGGGCGCGCCGGCCGCCGACGGCGAGCTGCCCTGAGAGCCCGTGAAGCCATGAATCACGCCCGCGATTCATGTCTGCGCGGACACTGATCGCGCACCCGGAGCCCCCGCCATGGAACGCATCGTCGTCCTCGGCGGCACCGGCTTCGTCGGGCGCTCGCTGTGCGAGCGGCTGGCGCGGCGCGGCGGCCTGCGCCTCGTCGTGCCGACCCGGCGCGCGCCGCACGACCAGGCGCTGCGCACGCTGCCCGGGCTCGATCTGGTGCAGGCCGACGTGCACGACGAGGCCGCGCTGGCGCGCCTGCTGGCGGGCGCCGACGCGGTGGTCAACCTGGTGGCCATCCTGCACGGCAGCGCGGCGGCGTTCGAGCGCACGCATGCGGCCTTGCCGCGCCGCCTCGCGGCGGCCTGCCGGGCGGCCGGCTGCCGGCTCGTGCACCTGAGCGCCCTCGGCGTCGGCGCCGACGCGCCCTCGCACTACCTGCGCAGCAAATGGGCGGGCGAGGAGGCGCTGCGCGCCGCCGGCCTCGCGCTCACGATCCTGCGGCCCTCGGTGATCTTCGGTGCCGGCGACCGCTTCATGAACCTGTTCGCCCGCCTGCAGGCGCTCGCGCCGCTGGTGCCGCTGGCCGGCAGCGATTCGCGCTACCAGCCGGTGTGGGTGGAAGACGTTGCCGGCGCCATCGTGCGCGCACTCGAGCGGCCGGCCCGCATCGGCCTCGTGTACGAGGCGGTGGGTCCGCGCACCTACACGCTCGCCGAGCTGGTGCGTCTGGCCGGCCGCTGGTCGGGGCACGAACGGCCGCAGCTCGCGCTGCCGCCCCCGGCGGCGCGGCTGCAGGCGCTGGCGATGGAACGGCTGCCCGGCGAGCCGCTGCTCTCGCGCGACAACCTCGACTCGATGCGCGTACCCAACGTGGCGAGCGGCCGCCTGCCGGGGCTCGAGGCGCTGGGCATCGCGCCGGCCGCGCTCGAAGCGGTGGCGCCGCTGTACCTGGCGCGCGAGCGCGGCTGCGCACGCCTGGACCGCTGGCGTGGCCGTGCCGGCCGCGGCTGACACGCGGCCGGCACGGCCGGGCCCAGGGCTTCGCCGAGGCTCGTACGATCGCTGTCTCGCGCACCCCGGAGGACTTCGATGCAGCTCGTGATCGGCAACAAGAACTACTCGTCGTGGTCGATGCGCCCCTGGGTGCTGATGAAGCAGCTCGGCATGCCGTTCGACGAGATCCGCCTCAGCTTCAACCTCGGCATGGGCGCCGGCTTCGGCGAGGCCATGCTGCGCTACAGCCCGGCGCGGCGCGTGCCGGTGCTGCTCGACGAAGGCTTCGCGGTCTGGGACAGCCTGGCGATCGTCGAGTACCTGCACGAGCGCTTCCCCGAGCGCGGCGTGTGGCCGGCCGGCCTGCGCGAGCGCGCGCGTGCACGCTCGCTGGCCGCCGAGATGCACTCGGGCTTCGCCGCGCTGCGCTCGAACTTCCCGATGAACGTCGAGGCCGCGCTGCCCGAGATCGGCGCGCGTGCGCTGGCCGAGCAGCCGGCGCTGCGCAAGGACCTCGCGCGCATCGAATCGATGTGGGCCGAGGCGCTGGCGGCCAGCGGCGGACCGTACCTCTTCGGCGCCTGGTCGGCCGCCGACGCCTTCTACACGCCGGTCGCGCAGCGCCTGCGCACCTACGCGGTGCCGGTGGCGCCGGCCACGCACGACTTTGCCGAGCGGCTGCTCGCGGCCCCTGGCGCGGCGGCCTGGATCGCCGGGGCGCTCGCCGAAGCCGAGTTCGTGCCCGACGACGAGCCCTACCGCAAGAGCCGCTGAAGCGGCGCACCGGGCCCCGTGCGCCTGTACGTCGTCGGCGGCGCGGTGCGCGACCGCTTGATGGGCCTGCCGGCGCACGATCGCGACTGGGTCGCCGTCGGCGCCACACCCGAGGCGCTGGTCGCGCAGGGCTACCGGCCGGTCGGGCGCGACTTCCCGGTCTTCCTGCACCCCGACACCGGCGAGGAAGTGGCGCTGGCGCGCACCGAGCGCAAGAGCGCGCCGGGCTACCACGGCTTCGTCTTCCACGCCGCGCCCGACGTCACGCTCGAGCAGGACCTGGCGCGGCGCGACCTCACCATCAACGCCATCGCCCAGGCCGAGGACGGCACGCTGATCGACCCCTTCGGCGGCCGGCGCGACCTCGAGGCCAAGGTGCTGCGCCATGTCTCGCCGGCCTTCGCCGAGGATCCGGTGCGCGTGCTGCGCGTGGCGCGCTTCGCTGCCCGCTGGCCCGAGTTCGTGCTCGCGCCCGAGACGGCCGAACTGCTGGCGACGATGGTGGCCGCGGGCGAGGTCGACGCCCTCGTGCCCGAACGCGTGTGGCAGGAGCTGGCGCGCGGCCTGATGACGCCGCGGCCCAGCCGCATGTTCGCGCTGCTGCGCGCCTGCGGTGCGCTGGCGCGCCTGCTGCCCGAGCTGGACCGGCTCTGGGGCGTGCCGCAGCCGCCCGAGCACCACCCCGAGATCGACAGCGGCGTGCACGTCATGCTGGTGCTCGACATGGCCGCGCGCCTCGCGGCACCGCTGGCCGTGCGCTGGGCCTGCCTGGGCCACGACCTGGGCAAGGGCACGACGCCGCGCGCGCAGTGGCCGCGCCACCTCGGCCACGAGGAGCGCGGCGTGCGGCTGCTGCGCGGCGTGCACGAGCGGCTGCGCGTGCCCGTCGACTGCCGCGAGCTGGCCGAACTGCTGGCGCGCGAGCATGTGCACGTGCACCAGAGCGCGGGCTTCGGTGCCGCCGCGCTGGTGCGGCTGTTCGACCGCTGCGACGCCTGGCGCCGGCCCGAGCGCTTCGCGCTGCTGCTGCAGGGCTGCGAGTGCGACGCGCGCGGCCGCGGCGGCCACTCCGAGCTCGACTACGCGCCGGCGCGGCGCCTGCCGCCGCTCCTGGCCGCCGCGCGCGGCGTCGACACCGCGGCCGTGGCCGCCGCCGCCGCGGCGCGCGGCGCGCGCGGCCCGGCCATCGGCGCGGCCGTGCACGAGGCGCGCATCCGCGCCGTGCATGAGGCGCTGCAGCCCGGCGGGTGAGCACGGCGGGCGCACGGCGTGGGCCCGCGCTCGCCGCGCTGCCGCGTCGCTCGCCGCAAGGGTCGCGCAGCGGTGAGCGGCCCCGCGCCGAAGGCGCTCAGAACTGCGCGATCGGCACCGGCCGCCCCGTGAGGTAGCCCTGGATCAGGTCGAAGCCGAGTTCGCGGCACACGCGCGCCTCGCCCTCGGTCTCGACACCCTCGGCCAGCGCCACCGCGCCCAGCTCGTGCACCAGGCGCACGAGGTCGCCCACCACCTTCACCTTGGTGGCCGGCGCCTCGTCGATGCCGCGCACCAGGCCCATGTCGAACTTGACGAAGTGCGCCGGCACCTCGCCCAGCTCGTTGAGGCGCGCCTGGCCGGCACCGAAGTCGTCGTAGGCGAAGCGCACGCCGATCGCAGCGAGCCGCGCGGCCAGCTCGCGCATGCGCGCCACTTCCATCACCGCCGACTCGTGCACCTCGACCACGAGCTGCAGGTCCACGCCCTCGCGCGGCAGCCGTTCGATCGCGGCCAGGAAGGCCGGCTCGAAGGTCTCCTTCGGATGCGTGTTGACGAACACCGTCTTGCCGGCCAGCCGCCGGGCGACCGCCTTCAGCCCGTGGTCGCGGAAAGCATGCGACAGCTCCGCCTCGAGCCCGAGCCGCTCGGCCAGGTGGAACAGGTGCGCCGGCGAGGGCGGCAGCACCGGATGCGCCGAGCGGCCGAGCAGCTCGTAGGCGAAGGGCTGGCCGCTGCGCGCGTCGACGATGCGCTGCAGCGCACCGGTGAGGCCCTGGCCGGAGAGCAGTTCCATGAACTCGCGCTCGTGCGGCACGAAGTGCGACGCGAGCGTGGTGCCGGGCGGCACGAGCTGCGTGCGACCGTCGCCGGGCCGCTCGGCGCCGGCGCGCCGCCCGACGCGGAACTC
This sequence comes from Rubrivivax sp., assembly GCA_046348125.1. Lineage (GTDB taxonomy): Bacteria > Pseudomonadota > Gammaproteobacteria > Burkholderiales > Burkholderiaceae_C > Rubrivivax. The sequence goes on along the minus strand of JAXMEV010000001.1, from coordinate 455,441 downwards.
GGCGTTGCCGAAGTGGATGACGTCGTGCTCGGCCAGCCGGCGCGGGGCCGTCAGGCGCTCGCGGTTGACGAAGGTGCCGTTGGTGCTGCCCAGGTCGGCGATGACGAGCGCGCCGGCAGCGCCGCCGACATCGGCCGCGTCGGCCCTCAGCTCGGCATGGCGCCGGCTCAGCCCGAGCGCCGGTACGACGAGGTGGTTGCCCGCGTCGCGCCCGATCGTGAAGGGCAGCGCGACGACATCGTGCAGCACGTGCGAGCCGTCGGCGGCCACGCCTTCGAGGGTCCAGACGACCGTCATCTACCGCCCCCCTGCTGCGCTTGCCGACGAGGCGCTCACTCTAACGCCGAGCGGGGCGCGGCGACACCCCGCGAACGGGCAATCGACCACAGGCCGGCGACGGTGAGCGCGCCGTTGACGACGAGCCGCTCGCGCCCGATGCGCCAGGCGCCGAACTCCAGCCCCGCGTCGGCCCCGGCTGAAGGCCCAGGCAAGGCGCGGCACGCAGCCCGGGCTCTCAAGCAAATGTGGCTCTGCCACTTTGCTTGACCCCCACGGGGGGCGGGCTGGGCGCAGCCCGGCCCTGGGGGCGCTCAGAGCCGGTGCGTGCGGTCGCCCTCGACGAAGCCGATCCAGTCCGCGCCGGCAGGCAGCGCCAGGCCGCGCGCCAGGCCGATCACCTTGAACAGCTCGCCCATCTCGTGCTCCTCGACGAGCCGCAGCGCGCCGACACGCGCACGCAGGTCGGCGCCTTGCAGCAGCTCGGCGAAGCCGCAGTTGAGCAGGAGGCGCGCCTGCGAGGTGTAGCCGATCACCTCGAGCCCGGCGTCCTGCGCCGCCAGCGCGATGCCGCTGAAGTCGACATGCGCGGTGATGTCCTTGGCACCGACATCGACCAGCGGATCGGCGTCGGCGCGGTGGCCGCGGTGGCACATCAGCGTGCCCATGTGGCGCTGCGGCAGGTAGTACTCGGCTGCCGGAAAGCCGTAATCGACGAAGAAGGCCGCGCCGCGCACCAGGCGCTGCGCGAGCGAGCGCACGAAGGCCTCGGCCTGCGGGTGGATCTCGGTCACGGTGCCGGGCACGAAGGGCGCGTCCAGCGGCGGCCTGAGCGTGGTGGGACGATCGACCCAGGCGAAGCCGCCGGCCACGTCGCGCGTCACGCCGCGCTCGTGCCAGGCGCTGCCGTCGAAGGCAAGCAGCGTGACCGGCATGGCGTCGAGCACCTCGTTGCCCAGCACCACGCCTTCGATGCGCTCGGGCCAGGCGTCGAGCCAGCGCACGCGCTCGCCGTAGGGCGCCAAGCGCTCGCGCTGGCGCGCGCGCAGCGCGCCGGCGAGCTCGACGATCGTGTAGCGCGCCACCGGCACGCCGAGCGCGGCCAGGGCCTCGAGCAACTGCGCGGCCAGGTCCCCCGAGCCGGCGCCGAACTCGTAGAGCTCGCCGGCGCCGCCGCGGCCGGCGACGGCAGCCAGCGCCTGCGCGAGCTGGCGCGCCAGCGCCCGCGCGAACAGCGGCGAGAGCTCGGGCGCGGTGACGAAATCGCTGCCGTCCTGCGGCATCGTGCCGAAGACCGGCGCGCCGCGCGCGTAGTAGCCCAGGCCCGGCTCGTACAGCGCGATCGACATGAAGCGCTCGAAGGGCAGCCAGCCGCCGGCGCCGGCGATCGCCTGCGCGAGACGCTGGCGCAGCCGCCCCGATAAACTGCCGGCCCCGGCCTCGTGCCCCGCGTCGTCCACGCCGGGATCGTAGCAAGCATGGAACCCAGCCCAGTCCGCATGTCCGAGCGCCCGGTGGCCCTGGTCACCGGCGCCGCGCAGCGCATCGGCCGCGCCATCGCGCTCGAGCTGGCCGCGCACGGCTGGGACGTGGCGATCCACTACCGGCTCTCGCAAAAGGAGGCCGAGGCAACCGTCGCCGACGCACGCGCATTGGGCGTGCGGGCCGCATCGTTAGCCGCAGATCTTGCGGATGAGGACGCCTGCCGTGCGTTGGTGCCACAGGTCGTCGCACGCTTCGGCCGGGTTGACTCGCTGGTCAACAGCGCATCGCTGTTCGAATACGACAACACCGCGAGCTTCAGCACGGCCGCGATGCTGCGTCACTCGAGTGCCAACGCGGCAGCACCCGTGCTGCTCGCGCAAGCGTTGTCGGTACACGTACGCTCACGGCACGCCGAGGGCTGCGTCGTCAATCTACTCGATCAGAAGCTTTGGAATCCGAACCCCGACCACTTCTCGTACACGCTGTCAAAGGCTGCACTCCAGTCAGCCACAACGCTGCTCGCGCAGGCTCTCGCGCCACAGGTGCGCGTGTGTGGCGTTGCACCGGGCCTCACGCTCGGCAGCAGCCTCATCGATCCAGATGCACTAGAGGCGCTCGAACGCATGCAACCGCTGTTGCGCCTGCCAGCTATAGACGACATCGCTCGTGCCGTACGCTTCATGATGGAGTGCCGCTCCATTACCGGCGCGACATTGCTGGTCGATGCAGGTCAGCACTTGGTACGTGAGCCACGGGATTTCGCGTTCCTGGTCCCGCGCGCAACCCAAACACCCGGTGCTTGACGTGCTTGCCAGTTTTCCGCGCCATTGGCAACCGCAGGAGTCCCACATCCATGACGCCCGCAGTCGCCAAGGGCTCTAGGGATGCCAACGGCCGCAGCCGGGAGGACGCTCAACCTGGATGGGCCGAAGGTGCTGAAACCGCTGCCCCGCCAATTACGGCACGCTCGTATAGCCGGCGAGCCAGCGCATGAAAATCACGCCGATAACCTGTCTGGGTCAGCGGGTACAAGTCTGTCTGAGCAACGATCATCTGGAGCGTCGCCTCAACGTTGGACATCGTCTCCGCGTGGCCTAGCCCGACCTGCGCACCGAGGAAGTCGAGATACACCGCGTTCAGAATCATGTAGGCTGCCCACTTGCGCATGATCTGTTCGTCGCTGAGCCCTCGGTCGCTTGGTGCCAGCACGCTATGCATGTGCCGGAGGACAAGCGGATTGGTGAGTGCGACCTCGTCGATGCGCAACCACGCTTCGCGGACGCTTTGGATGTATTGCGCTGCAGCCTGCCGATCCTGGGCGCGCTTGAAGTAGATGGTGAACACGGTGCCCACCAGCGGAATCGCCACCGATCCAACCTTCGAAGCGAATTCGAGCCAAACCGTCGCATCCATGCCGTCCCCCGCAGTTGAACCCTCTCGCAATTCGGTCCCCCAGTACGATGCTAATCCGTCGGGGACTCGCAAGGCGGCCTTCGAGGCCAACAAGCTCGCCAAGCGACTGCACCGCGAGGTCGGCCGCGCCATCGCCGACTACGCCATGATCGAAGCCGGCGACAAGGTCATGGTGTGCCTGTCGGGCGGCAAGGACAGCTACGCGCTGCTCGACATCCTGCTCGCGCTGCGCGCGCGCGCGCCGGTGCCCTTCGACCTCGTCGCCGTCAACCTCGACCAGAAGCAGCCGGGCTTCCCGGCGCATGTCCTGCCCGAGTACCTGGCCGGCCGTGGCGTGCCCTTCCACATCGAGAACCAGGACACCTACGCCATCGTCAAGCGCCTCGTGCCCGAGGGGCAGACGATGTGCAGCCTGTGCTCGCGCCTGCGCCGCGGCATCCTGTACCGCGTGGCGAGCGAGCTCGGCGCGACCAAGATCGCGCTCGGCCACCACCGCGACGACATCGTCGTCACGCTGCTGATGAACATGTTCTTCGGCGGGCGCCTGAAGGCCATGCCGCCCAAGCTGGTGAGCGACGACGGCCGCCACGTCGTGATCCGGCCGCTGGCCTACGTGGCCGAGACCGACCTCGAGCGCTGGGCGGCGCACCGCGCCTTCCCGATCATCCCCTGCAGCCTGTGCGGCAGCCAGGACAACCTGCAGCGCGTGCAGGTCAAGAAGATGCTGCGCGAGTGGGAGCGCCAGTACCCGGGCCGAAGCGACAACATGCTGCGCGCGCTGGCGCATGTCGTGCCCTCGCATCTGATGGACCGGAACCTGTACCCCTTCACCACGCTCAAACCGACCGGCGTGCCCGACGCGATGGGCGACATCGCATTCGACGACGAGCCCTGCGCGCCGCCCGCCGCCGAGGCCGTGGTGGCGCTGCCGACAGCGCAGCGCGGCGCCGACGAGGAATGACGGCCATGAAGCACCCGCACACCGATCCCGCGCCGCGGCGCAGCCTGCTGCGCGCCGGCCTGGCACTGACGACGCTGGCGCTGGCCGCCGCCGCGCTCGGCGGCTGCGCCGCGCTGCGCAGCGTGGCCAGCGACGTCTCCACCTTCGGCGACTGGCCGGCCGAGCGCAAGCCCGGCAGCTACGCCTTCGACCGCCTGCCGTCGCAGCAGGCCCAGGCAGCCGAGACCGAGCGCATCGAGAACGCCGCGCGCCCCGCGCTGGCCAAGGCCGGCTTCGTGCCGGCGGCCGCGGGCCAGGCGCCCGACGTGCTGGTGCAGGTGGGCGCGCGCATCACGCGCACCGACCTCTACCCCTGGGCCGATCCGCTGTGGTGGCACGGCGGCTTCGGCTACTGGCGCCACGGGCCCTGGATGGGCCCGTCGTGGTCGCTGTCGATGCGCTACGACGCCACCCGCTACGAGCGCGAAGTGGCGTTGCTGATCCGCGACCGCGCCAGCGGCAAGCCGCTGTTCGAGGCGCGCGCCAGCAACGAAGGCGGCACAGCCGCCGGCGACGAGACGCTGGCCGCCATGTTCGAGGCGGCGCTGGTGGACTTCCCGAAGACCGGCATCAACCCGCGGCGGGTGGTGGTGACGCCGGCCGAGGCGGCGCGGTAGCCGCGAACTGCCGCTGCAGGCTGCGAACGCGGCCCCCTATTCCGGCGCAGCCACTGCAGCTGCGCGGGAATCCAGCCGGCCGAAGCGGCGCGTCTCGTAGAGCACGGCCAGGCCGCTGCCGAGGATGCAGACCATGCCGAGCAACGCGAAGCCGTCGGGCAGGTCGTCGAACACGGCCCAGCCATAGAAGGTCGCGAACAACAGCTGCACGTACATGAAGGGCGCCAGCGTGGCAGCGTCTGCGCGCTCGTAGGCGCGGATCATGCACCAGTGCCCGAGCGTGCCGAACACGCCGAGCAAGGGCAGGATCAGCCACTCCGTCCAACCCATCGGCAGCCGCGCGCTCAGCGGCGCGAGCAAGGTCAGGACGAGCGCGCCGATCGCATTGGCATGAAAGAGCAGTGTGAGTGCGTCCTCTTCGCCCGCGAGCTTGCGCGTGAGCACCAGGTACAAGGAATACAGGGCCGCCGATGCCAGTGCCGCGATCGCGCCGATGCCGGGCTGGGAGAGCCCGGGGCGCAGCGCGACGACGACGCCCGCGAATCCGGTCGCCAGCGCCCACCAGTGCACGCGCCGCGGACGCTCGCCGAGCAGCAGCGACGAGAGCACGACGACCAGCGTCGGGCAGATGAAGGACACCGTCGCCGCCTCTACGAGGGGGAGGTGATAGAGCGCGGTCCAGAAGCTCAGGGTGCTCGCCACGAGCGTGACGCCGCGCAGCAACTGCAGGTGCGGGTTCGCACTGCGCGCGAAGCGCCAGCCGTGCCGGCGCGACAGGTGGGCGCCGACCAGCACGGTGGGCACCAGGTAGCGCAGCCACACGGCGGCCGCGATCGGATAGCTGCGACTGATCCATTTCGCCGCCGCATCCATCGTCGCGAACAGGAGGATGCCGGCGAACAGCCAGCCGAGCGCGCGCCGTTGCTCAGACCGCAAGGCAGCCCCCTGCGCGCGCAGGCGGCAAGCGCCGACGCAGGAGCGCCGCGGCCGGACCGATCGACATTCTCCGCGGCCGGTCGCAGGCGGACCAGCCCTGCAGTCCGAGACAAGCGCCCATCAGGGCGCGCCCGCCGGCGCCGCCGCCGCCGGCGCCGCCATCAGTGCGCGCAGGTCCTGCTCCCAGCCCGCGAGGTTCTCGCGCGCCTGCCGGCGCTGCGCCGGCGTGGTGGCGTTGTGCAGGCGCGCGACGAGGCCGCAGTTGTAGTCGGTGAGGCGGCGCTGGCGCTCGCGGTAGGCGGGGTCGGGCGAGCGCTCGCTGCGCTCGGCCAGCGCGCGCAGCGCGGCCAGGCGCGTGTCGCGGTCGGCCTTGTCGGCCACCAGGCGGCGCAGCATCGCCACGGTGTCGCGCTGGCGCGCCTGGCGCTCGCGGATCCAGGCCTCGGGGTCGAAGGGCGAGGCCGCCACCGCGTCGGCCAGCACCTTGCGCTGCGCCGCGGCGAGCGTGCCGTAGACCTGCTCGGCGCGGTCGAGCGCGCGCTTGAACGCGGCGCGCTGGCGCGCCGCGGGGTCGGGCTGCAGGTGGTCTTCGCGCAGGTCGTCGATGTTCTTCGCGTAGCGCTGCTCGAGGTGGCGCAGCTGCGCCTCGCCGAGTGCGGGCACGAGTTCGGCGCCGGCGCGCAGCGCGCGCTCGAGCGCGGGCTCGAGCTGCTCGCGCCACTGCGCCCACAGCCGGCAGGCGGCGGCGGCGTCGGTCGGCTCCAGCACCTGCTGCTGCATCTGCGCCAGCAGCGCCGCGTAGCCGCCGAGCTGGCTCGCGCGGTGCCACTCGAACCAGCGGTCGATCGCGCCGCGCGCCGCGGCGGCCGGCTCGCGCGGCAGGTCGAGATAGCCGTCGAGCCACCACCAGGCGAGCTGCGGGCCGTTGTTGTAGCCCAGGCGCAGCGCACTGCAGCCGGCCAGCGTGACGAGCGCCGCTGCCAGCGCCAGCACGGCCGCCAGGCGCACACGGATAATCCGCCGCGGCAGGCAACGCAGCATGGGCGGAAGACGGGACAACTGCATGGCACTCAACGTCGTGATCATGGCCGCGGGCAAGGGCACGCGGATGAAGTCGGCTCAGCCGAAGGTGCTGCACCGGCTGGCCGGGCGCAGCCTATTGCAGCATGTCCTGGACTGCGCTGCCGGCCTGGGCGCCGGGCGCACCGTCGTCGTCACCGGCCACGGCGCGGCAGCCGTGGAAGCCAGCGTCGCCGGCAGCGGCGCCGTCTGCGTGCGCCAGGAGCCGCAGCTGGGCACCGGGCACGCGGTGCAGCAGGCGGCGCCCGCGCTCGACCCCGCCTGCGGCACCACGCTCATCCTCTACGGCGACGTGCCGCTCGTCCGCCGCGAGACCGCCGCCGCGCTGGTGGCGGCCTGCGGCGGCGAGCGGCTCGCGCTGCTCACCGTCGAGCTGGCCGACCCCAGCGGCTACGGCCGCATCGTGCGCGCCGGCGACGCGGTGCGCGCCATCGTCGAGCACAAGGACGCCAGCGCCGCGGAGCGCGCCATCCGCGAGGTCTACAGCGGCATCATGGCCGCGCCCACGGCGGCGCTGGTGCGCTGGGTGCGCGCGCTGCGCGACGACAACGCGCAGCGCGAGTTCTATCTCACCGACGTGGTGGCGATGGCGGTGGCCGAGGGCATGCCGGTGGTGGCGCACGGCGTCGCCGAGCCGATGGAGGTCGAAGGCGTCAACAGCCCGGCGCAACTGGCCGACCTCGAGCGCCGGCTGCAGCGCCGGCACGCCGATGCGCTGCTAGAGGCCGGGGTGCGCCTGGCCGACCCGGCGCGGCTGGACGTACGCGGGACGCTCGCCTGCGGCAGCGACGTCGAGATCGACGTCAACTGCATCTTCGAAGGCGAAGTCACGCTCGCCGACGGCGCGCGCATCGGCGCGCACTGCGTGCTGCGCGACGCGCAAATCGGCGCCGGCGCCGTGATCCACCCCTTCACGCACATCGAAGGCGCCACGGTGGGCGCGGGCGCCCTCGTCGGCCCCTACGCCCGGCTGCGCCCCGGCGCCGAGCTCGGCCCCGAGGTGCACGTGGGCAACTTCGTCGAGGTGAAGAACAGCCGCCTGGCCGCCGGCGCCAAGGCCAACCACCTCGCCTATCTCGGCGACGCCAGCGTGGGCGAGCGCGTCAACTTCGGCGCCGGCAGCATCACCGCCAACTACGACGGCGCCCACAAGCACCGCACCGTGATCGGCGCCGACGCGCACATCGGCAGCAACTGCGTGCTGGTGGCGCCGGTGACGGTGGGCGCCGGCGCCACCATCGGCGGCGGCTCGACGATCGCCAAGGACGCGCCGGCCGGCCAGCTCACCGTGGCGCGCGCGCGCCAGGTCACGGTCGCGGGCTGGCAGCGGCCGCGGAAGGCGCCCAAGCAGGGCTGAACCGCGCGGTCCCGCTGCGCCGGTGGACCGGAGTCCGGGCGCGCGCATGCAATCGTCTCGCGGCGGGCAGCACAATGTGCGCCTCCCGTCGCGTCACGCATCAACAGGCATCGGGCATACCGATGCCGGGCATTGCGCAGCTGCGCCCCATGATCGCGGACGGTCGGCTCCGCGCCCCAGATGCAGCCCCCGATCTCTGCGCCGCGGCGTCGAGACCGGACGGCGTCGAGGGCAGACCCATCGGCTCCCGATCTACTGCCTGAATCCGTGAACATCCCGACTCGGTTGCCATACTGTTCGGTCGATTTATCTCTGCCATGCCCGATTTGATTGGTTTGGCGCGTTCCGCGATGCCGCCGAAGGTCGATCGGCCTCGGATTTCGGGCCGCAGGCGGTGCTGGCGTGCCGATCGTGCCGGTTTCGAGCGTCGGCGGGCACGGCCCAGGCTGCCGTGGACGGTGTTCGGCAGGGCCGGGTACTGGATGAGCGGGCTCGCGCGGCAGTCCAGCCGCTGCGATGTGGCGTTATGCCGTCGGTGCGAACTGCGCATGCAGGCGGATGAAGGCCTTGGCTGCCTTGTCGTTGGCGCCCAGCCCGAGGATCACGCGCCGGCCGGTCGCGATCAGTCGGCCGGCCCGGTAGATCAGCTCCTGCATCACCGTCTTGATGCGCCGGCGCTTGGCGTTGTGCCGCACCGGTGCATCGGGCCCGAGCAAGCCGCGCTGACCGATCAGGCGCAGGATGTTCATCGCCAGCGCCGCGAGCTGGCACACCAGGTAGTTGGTGTCGAACTTGCCCGAGGGCAGCCGCGTGAGGTCGAGGTCGGTCTTGAACTCGGAGTGGAACTGCTCGTGCGTGCCGTGGTCGGCATACAGCGCGATGATCGCCGCGGCGCTGAACTGCGCGGCCGGCAGACTCGTCGTCCAGCCCTCCAGCGTCAGCTCGGGCACGAGCAGCACCTGGCCACGGGCGTCGATGGCGCGCTCGATCAGACGAAACACCCGACGCACCGGCCGCTCGATGCCCTCGATTGCGACGGGCTCTTCCCAGGTCGTCACGCGCTTGCCCTCGCGCGGGTGCTCCCAGCATGTGCTGGCCTCGGCACCCAGCCGTGCGCCCAGTGCGCCCACGTCGGTCTTGCGCGGGTTCCACTTGATGAGGAAATCAACCCGCGGCAGGCCCGGCTTGTTGCACGCTTCGATAGCGCGCGCAATGCGCGCCGAGTCGAAGCCCGAGTCCAGGCGTGCCAGGATCGGCGCCCGCGGCCCGGCCGCACTCAGACGCTGCGCCATCGGGATGACGCGCTCGAGGTTGAAGTCGGTCTCCGAGGCCGAGTGCTGCACGCCCGGGCGCAGTGCCAGTTCCAGGCAAAACCCATGGCTGCCCAGATACGCCGCCAGCGGGCAGTAGCCGTCCACGCCCGCGTAGGTGCGCCCCACGCCCTCCTTGAGCGTGCCGCCGTTGTCCATCGCAAAGGTGTCCACGTCCAGCGGCAGCCAACCGCAAGGCAGCACCCCGTAGTCCGGGCGCTGGCCGCCCAGCAGCGTCTCGATCATCGGCGGCACGAAGTCGAACAGTGCACTGGCCTTGGCGTCCATGCGCTGGCGCAGCGTCGGGCTCGAAGGCAGCAGCGCGATGTCCAGCGATTGCTTGAAGAACGCGTCGCCGCGGTAGTTCTCGATGGCGTCGAAGTCGCTCTTGCCTTGCGCGAGCAGGCCGATGTAGCTGCGCACGATGTCGCTGTTGGCCACGCCGCCCCTGATCGGCAGCGCCGCATCGAGCCGTCTGAAGTTCGGCCGCAACGCGTTCAGGCAGTGGCCCACCAACGAAAGGCCCGCTACCGGCGTGAGGTCGTAGTCGAGTTGCTGGACGATGAGTTTGCGCATGGTCTGCGGGCGCTGGGCGAGATCGAATCGATTCCCCCACACAACTCACCCGCAGGGTGCTCCGATGTCAGGACCAACCCTGCCCGTTTACCCAATCACGTCAACGACTTGGCGTTGCCGCCCGGTCGGAGGGTCACGGATCCAGGTACTGGATATCGGGGCTGTCCGTGTTTCCGAACCGACCGATCGATCCGAACGGCCCGCGTAGGTCTTAATCCTCTCGATATCGGGGTTGTTCGTGTTTCAGGGCGGCGCCTTGACCAGGCCGGGGAACGTGAGTCTTAATCCCCTCGATATCGGGGCTGTTCGTGTTTCGTTTACACATTGACGCTTGACTGCTGCCGTATTTGTCTTAATCCCCTCGATATCGGGGCTGTTCGTGTTTCCTCGATGGACTGCGGTCGAAGATCGCGGCCGGTCTTAATCCCCTCGATATCGGGGCTGTTCGTGTTTTCGCGTTCTCGATCGGCATGGTTCCGAGTGACCTGTCTTAATCCCCTCGATATCGGGGCTGTTCGTGTTTCCGAAACACCGCGCCTCGCAGCTACGTCCGTATTCGGTCTTAATCCCCTCGATATCGGGGCTGTTCGTGTTTCCACGCCGCCTACCCATCGGGCCGCTTGTCGATGTGTCTTAATCCCCTCGATATCGGGGCTGTTCGTGTTTCTCTGTCGGTATCGACTACGCCGCGGGCAGCGCATCGTCTTAATCCCCTCGATATCGGGGCTGTTCGTGTTTCTGGCGTTGCCACGCGGCACGCCGCACGAGCGGCTGTCTTAATCACCTCGATATCGGGGCTGTTCGTGTTTCTGTCGGCCTGGATCAACTCGACCTCCTCGACTGGGTCTTAATCCCCTCGATATCGGGGCTGTTCGTGTTTCCCAAGGAAGGGGTAACGCGGCTTCGGCCGTGCGTCTTAATCCCCTCGATATCGGGGCTGTTCGTGTTTCCACGGCGCCTGGGATACGTGCCGGTGCTCACTGTCTTAATCCCCTCGATATCGGGGCTGTTCGTGTTTCCTACGTCCGCGTCGGCGTCAACGACGTCGTGAAGTCTTAATCCCCTCGATATCGGGGCTGTTCGTGTTTCGGCCGGTACCGCGCCGCTAGTGATATTTTGTGTGGTCTTAATCCCCTCGATATCGGGGCTGTTCGTGTTTCACATCGAGACCGATTGCAGGTTGGCCGTCCACGGTCTTAATCCCCTCGATATCGGGGCTGTTCGTGTTTCCGGCCGGGGCGCCGCATCATGCCGCCGCGCGGGTCTTAATCCCCTCGATATCGGGGCTGTTCGTGTTTCGACCCGCGCTGCACGTTTGAACCTGCCACCCGCAGTCTTAATCCCCTCGATATCGGGGCTGTTCGTGTTTCCGGAGCCTGCGAGTACGGCATCAGGTCTTGGTGGTCTTAATCCCCTCGATATCGGGGCTGTTCGTGTTTCCTGTCGGCCGAGCGACGGAGCGGCTGATCGGGTCTTAATCCCCTCGATATCGGGGCTGTTCGTGTTTCTCTGTACGCGTGGACCCCGCGTGTGTGTGGCATGTCTTCATCCCCTCGATATCGGGGCTGTTCGTGTTTCTGAAAACGCCCGAAAAAGGGTGGAACAAAAGGTCTTAATCCCCTCGATATCGGGGCTGTTCGTGTTTCGCACCCCCGCAGTCTATTGCTAACTTCTATTGCTGTCTTAATCCCCTCGATATCGGGGCTGTTCGTGTTTCAGGCCCTTGCTGCGGCGTACAACTGTCAGTAGGTCTTAATCCCCTCGATATCGGGGCTGTTCGTGTTTCCCCCACTGTCGGCCGCTCGGCCGAGCGGCTTATGTCTTAATCCCCTCGATATCGGGGCTGTTCGTGTTTCTGGCGATCCGGCCGACTTCCGCGGCCGCGTCGGTCTTAATCCCCTCGATATCGGGGCTGTTCGTGTTTCATCGCCGCCGCGCTCGACGGCGAAACAAAGACCGGTCTTAATCCCCTCGATATCGGGGCTGTTCGTGTTTCTGTCAATACAGGCTTTGGACCGTAACCGTGCGTCTTAATCCCCTCGATATCGGGGCTGTTCGTGTTTCCGGCGCTACGAGCGGCAGGCATGCCGCTCAAGTCTTAATCCCCTCGATATCGGGGCTGTTCGTGTTTCACACCGCTCCCAGCAGTTGCGTCCGAATCCGCGGTCTTAATCCCCTCGATATCGGGGCTGTTCGTGTTTCTGGCGCTGCCACGAGGCACGCCGCACGAGCGACTGTCTTAATCCCCTCGATATCGGGGCTGTTCGTGTTTCCGCTCGTGCCGGAAACGCCTGTCGGTTCGGGTACTTGGCGCTGCTCTTGCCAACGCGCGGCGGCTCATGCAAGGCCGAGGTCGGCGGGCGCATGCAACGTGCCGGCGCTGCCTTCGAGCAGCAGCGCCGAAGCCGTCTCGGCGTCGACCTCGATGCCGTCGGGCAGATCCTGCGCTCCGAGCGTCCACACCTTGCACCGCGCGGGCACATGGTAAGCGCGCAGGTCGTCTTCGTGCGCGTCGATTTCGCGGCGCAGTTGCGACAGCAGGCCCTGCAGCCTGGCGTCGTCGGCGCGCACGACAAAGGCCGAATACTGGAGCGTCGCGCCGCGCTTGCGAAGCAAGCGGTGGACGCGGCGCAGCCGGCGCGGGGCGCGGATGTCGTAGCACACGAGCCAGGACTTGCTTTCGGCGGCGCTCACAGCAGCCACTCCCGCAGGTCGAGTTCCAGCGCGCCCAGGAACTCACCGCAGCCGCGCTGCACGAGCGCGGGGCCACAGTCCAGCAGCGTGGCCGCCGCCTTGCCCGGCGCGGCGGCGCGCAGACTGGCAAGCGAGGCACCGTGCAACAGGCGGTGGCAGCGCCACTCGAGAAGGCCGGCCAGTATCTGCGGCAGATGCAGACCCGGCCGCGCGAAGGCGAGCAGGGCCGGGTCGCCCACCATCCGCTGCGCTGCCTCGGCCGCCAGGCCGGCTGCGGCCTGGGTGAGCGCTCGCAGCCAGGGCCCGACGGGCACGCCCAGGCGCAGGCGGTGGCGGTTGCACAGCAGCGCGCGCACGTGCGCTGGCGCGTGGTGCGCAGCGCATACCCGCAGCTGCGCGAGCGCTGCGCGCATCTCGCGGCGCTGGAGCGCGGCGCGCCAGGTCTCGAAACGCTCGGGCCAGTCGGGCTCGGCCAGGCCCTCGCGCAGCAGTTGCGCCAGCGTGGTCTCGCGCCGGCGCGCGCCGAAGCACCAGCCGACGGTCTCGTCGTGGGCGCCGTGGAAGACGATGGGCACGCCGGCCTCGAGGCATGCCACCAGCGCGTCGGTGCGCCAGCGCGCGTTGCGCCCGCACACCACGCGCGACAGGCGTCGCAGCGGGTACAGGCTGCGCGCGCGCCCTTCGGCGGCCACGCTGAGCGCGACCCCGGCGTCCAGCCGCACCTGCCATGGCACTCCGCGGTCGAGGTACAGCGGGCGCAGCATCAGGCGGCGCCGGCCGCGGGCGCGGCGGACTCGTCTTCCTCGCCCGCGCTCTCGGGGACGAGGTCTTCGAACGGCACGTCGCAGGCGCCGGCCAGGGCGCGCGCGGCCAACTGCGCGTGCCGGCGCAGCGCGCGCCCCAAGAGCTGCTGCAGCGGCGTGAAAGCGGCGTAGAAGTGCGAGCGCCCAGCCTTGCCCAGCAGGCAGGCGCCGGCGCCGTCGCGTCCGAAGTGCTCGGGGCGCAGCAGGCGCTCGCGGAACTGCTGCCACACCCAGGCGTCGACCTGCGCGCGCCAGGGCTCGACCAGGTCGCAGGCGAGCGACTCGCGGCCAAAGGCAGGCAGGTGCATCAGGCCCACCATCGGGTCGAGCCCGGTCGCCCAGCAGGCCTGCACAGCCTGCGCGTGCGCCAGCGTGTAGCCCAGCGACAGGCATGCATTCACCGGGTCGGGCGGCGGGCGGCGGCGGCGCGCGGTGAAGCCCAGGGCGTCGGCAAAGAGCGCGGTGTAGGCACGAAAGTAGGCGGCGGCGCCCGCGCCCTCGAGCCCGCGCAGCGCGGCACGGTCGGCGGCGCCGGCGCAGCGCGTGCGCACCGCCTGCAGCGTGGCGGCAGCGTCGCGCAGCGGCTTGCGCAGGTCGGGCCGCTGTGCCTGGGCCGCACGCAGCAGCCGCAACTGGGCGCCCAGCTTGGCCTCGACGATGCGACGCGCCCAGGCGCTGGCCCAGACTTCGTCGCCCAGGCGCCGGCACTGCGCGATGCGCGCGCGGCAGTCGTTGGCGGGGCGGCCGAGCACATGCGCCACGCGCTGGCCGCCGCGCCCACCCTGCGCCACGAGGCCCACGCCGGCTTCGGCCAGCGCGACGATGCCGGCGCTGGAAAGCCGCGTGTCGGCGCGCAGCACCACGCGCTCGACGAGTGCGGCCGGCAGGCTGCGCAGACGCTCGCCTTCGACGCGCAGCTCGATCGCGCCGCCTTGCACGCGCAACTCGAGTCCGGCGCGGTCGACGTACAGCGTGCCCATCGCGCGCCTGCCCTTCAGCCTTGGTAGAAGAACTCGCCGTCGGCCGGCGCGACGGCGGTGCCGAGCATGTGCATCGCCGCGCGCGGGTCGAGCCGCACGAAGACGATACGGTCGGCATCGGCATCGACGAGCGCGCGCAGCTCGTGCATCGCCTGCTGCAGCTCGCCGCTGGTGAGCCAGCACTCGTACATCGACTTCTGGCCGCCGATCGCGTGCCCCTTCACTGCCGCCAGCGCGCGCCGACGCCGGCGCGGCGAGGCGATGTCGTAGCCGACGAGGAAGAGGTGGCGCAGCATGGCGGGTGCGAAGGAGCCGGGGTGCGAGGTGCGGTGAGGTGCTGTGGCGCACTGTAGGGCGCGGTGGCCCGCGCCGGAGAGTCCGCAAGCTTGCGGCCGCGCGCTGTTCAGCCGTTCATCCAGCCGCGCAGCCAAGCCGGCAGGCGGGCGAGCTCGGCTCCGTCGAGCCACTCGACGTGGTACTCGCGCGCGCGCCGCCGGTGGTGCTCGGGCAGCGTGCGCGCCGACAGCAGCAAGGGCGTGGCGAAGGCGCCGCCTATGGCGCGTGCGAGCTGGCTCAGCTTGTAGATCCAGTCGCCGTCGTCCTCGCCCGGGCGGGCCGCCTTGCATTCGACGACCAGCACGCGGTTGCGGTGCACCACCAGGGCGTCGATCTCGTTGCCGGTGCGGCTGTCCACGTGCTCGACGCGGATCGAGACGGCATGGTCGTGTGCCCGCGCGCCCGAAATCTTGAGCGCCGCGAACTCCTCGACCCAGCCGCCGCCGAGGTAGCGTGCCGCCTCGGCGCTGCCGAAGACGACCTGCACTTCGCCGTCCCAGTGGGCCAGACCGCCGGCGGCGCAATAGCGCAGCCATTCGGCGCCGACGCCGCCGGGCGCAAACTGCAATTGCTGCGACGCGGCGAAGCGCTCACGCAGGGCGTTCGCCGCCAGCGCATTCATCACGCCGAAGAAGCGCGCCAGCGGCGCGATGCGCGCGCCGGTCCAGCGCGTGATCGCCTCGCGTTCGATCGCTGCGCGCTGACGCTCGGCCGCCTCGGCCCCGCCGCTGCCCGCCTGGCGGCGGTAGCCCTGGGCGAGCAGCACGTCGTCGATGCGCAGCACTTCGGCCATCGGCTCGCTGCGCGCCACCGGCGCCAGCCAGTCGAGCCGCTGGTGCGCGGTGTCGCAGTACACCAGGTGCGGCTGCGCGATGTCGCTGCCGGTGGCGAGGTAGGGCGCCAGCGTCTGCGTCAGCGCCAGCGTCATCGGCTTGGTGCCGCCGGTGAAGTTGATCGTCACCGGCCGGCCGTCGAGCCGCTGCGCGATCGCCTCGGCCTGCGCACTCAGTGTGCCCACGTCGCGGTCGTCGAAGTCGATGCGCTGCACCTCGATGCCGCGGGCCTTCAGCGCCGCAGCAAGGTGGGCGGCGCTGGCGTGCATCGCAGGCGTCTGCAGCACCCAGGCCTGTGTCGCGCCGCACTGCAATGCGGGGATCAGGTTGGCTAGTACAACATCCCGGAAATCGCTTTACATATCAAGGCTCCAGGTAGGGAGCCAGGAGAGTGGCGACGAGTTTGGCGGATTGCTTCAGGTCGGCCGCAGGGGCGGGCAAGGGCTCCCAGCGGCCGGTATGGCTGCGAAACGCCGCGGTGTACTGGTTGCGGGCGACTTCGGTCAGGCGCGCTACGGTGTCGACGCCGTCGTCGCGGTGCATCTGGATCAGCAGCTGCTTGCCATAGGGCCGTACGTGCGCAGCGGCGCGGCCGGTGAGCTCGGCGAGGTGGCGCTGCAGTTCAGCGGCGTTGGCGCGGGCCAGGGGTGCAGGCATGTTTGGCGAGGCGTTTGGGTTCGCCCGTTTGCAGCTCGAAGCCGGCGAACGTCCACTTGAACGGGCGCGGCGCGGCGTTGCGCCGGGCGACGAAGGCCTGGGTGCGCTCACGCAAATGCTCGGTCGAGACATGGCTGGCGTGGCGCAGCACGCGGCGGGCGTAGATGCCGAACAGCAGCTCAATCTGGTTGACCCAGCTGGCGTGCAGCGGCGTGAAGTGAAAGACGAAGCGCCCGTGGTGCCGGGCGTTGAAGCCGTCCCATACGGCTTGCGCGCGGTGCGTGTTCAGGTTGTCCCAGATGACGTGCACGGTGCCCGTCGCATACGCGGCGGCGACCTCCTCCATGAAGGCGACCAGGTCGTGCTGCGTGCGCCGGTCGCTGCAGCAGGCAAGCACCCGGCCCGAATGCACGTCCAGCGCCGCGGTCAGCGCCTGTGTGCCGTGGCGGATGTACTCGAACTCGCGCCGGCGCGCGCGGCCGGGGGCCGGCGCGCGGTCCGCGTGCTTGCGCTCGATGGCCTGGATGCCCGTCTTCTCGTCGATGCTCAGCACTACCGCATCCCTGGGCGCCCGGCGGTACAGCTCGCAGATCGCATTGACCTTCTCGCGAAACTGCGGGTCGGGGCTGTGCAGCCACTGGCGCACGCGATGCGGGCGCACATCACCGGCTTGCAAGATGCGATGCAGGTGGCTGCGGCTGATGCGCTCGACCACGTGCTGCGCAACGGCACGCTCGCACACCTCGTCCAGCGTCGGCGTGGCCCGACCGCCCTCTTCGGCTGGCTCGCACGCCAGCGCCAGCAGTTGCAGCCGCTGTGCCTCGGCGATGCGCCGCGGCCGGCCCGGGCGCGGCGCCTCCTGCAGTCCCTCCAGCCCGAAGCACGCCAGGCGTTCGCGCCACAGCGTCACCGTCGGTCGCGACAGGCCCAGCGCCGAGGCGATCGCCGATGTCGCATGCCCCTCGTGGACCATCAGCGCGAGTTTGGCTCGCCACACATCACGTTGGGCCGCCGTGCTGCGACGGATCAGCGCCTGGAGCGACTCTCGCTCCTGCTTCGACAACTTGACGATGGGCGCTTGCCGGCCTCGACTCACGAGTGGCAAGCTTATCTGCAGCGCTCTGGCATGTAAAGCGATTTCCGGGATGTTGTACTAGGTTCTGGCCAGTGGCGATCATCAGATGCAGGGCCGGGCTGGCTGGCCTGACGGGGACTCGCGCAACCATGGTCAGCGTGCCGCCGTCGTACTCGCTGCCATGCGAACCCGCGCCGCGCGCAGCGGTGCACCCTCGATCCTGTCGGCGAGCGCAGGAAGCAGGCGATACCCTCCGAGCCCGAAGCTCGCGAGCTTTCCCACGTGCAGCCATTGCCCCAGGTGCAGCAGCAGCCACCAGACGCGCAGGTCGGTGTCGTCGCCGTGCAGCGTCAGCCGCCCGACTGCGCCGCCGACCGTCATCGCCTGCTGCTGGCGCGCCGAGCGGCGGGTCCAGTCGCGCCAGTGCAATTCGTTGCGCGTCTCGATGCGCTGGGCCGCGGCCGCGAGCGCCGCGAAGTCGACCGCCAGCGGCCGGCGCAGTTGCATCTCGCTCAGCGCCGCCACCCGGCGCAGCAACGCCATCAGCAGCTCGGGTGCGCCGATGTGCGCGGCGCGGAGCGCGTGGCCGTCGCGCGTCAGGCGCAGTGGGGTCGTGAATTCGAGCGTGATCGGCGCAGGCGGCGCGGGCGGCGCGGGCGGCAGGGTCTGCGCGTGCGCGCGGACTTCGCCGTCGGCGCCGGCGATCGGACTCGCGTCGGCCGCGACGAGCAGGCGCTCGAAGCGCGCCGCGCCGTCGGCCGGCCCGACGCGGGCCGCGAGCGCGCGCTGCCAGGCGGCGAGCACGAGCGGCAACTGCGCGAGCGCGGGGCCGAGCAGAACGAGGTGGAAGGCGAAGGGCGCACCGGCCTCGTGCACGCGCTCGCCCCAGGGCGGCGGCTCGACGACGTACGGGTGCGGCACCTGGGTGTAGGTGCGGCGTGCGTCGGGCGGCGGGGGCGTGTCGAAGATCGCCGGATAGGGGCACGAGCGCCGCAGCGGGCAGCCGTCACAGGTGGGCGCGCGGGTGACGCAGGACGCGTGGCGCAGCGCGCGGCCGAACAGGCCGCGCAGCGCCGAGCCGGCGTATTCGGGCAGGTGCAGCGGGCGCTCGACGGTGTATTCGAGGCGGTAGCGCTGCGCGGGGAAGGGCGCGGCGGGGTCGAGGGGGGTGGGACTCACGACCGACTCGTTGGCGGCGGCGTCAACTCTCGCTCAACCACTTCTTGACCAGCAGCGTGTCCTGGTAGTCGTGGTCCTTGTCGGGGTTCTTCTTCGTTGACTGCTCCTTCCAGCACTTCTCGGCCTGCATCAGCCGCCGCACGCGCTCGGCGGCGGCGCGCTTGACCTCGCCGCTGAACTCGCCCTTCTTCAGCGCGTTGAAGTACACGGATCGCTTGCCTTGGTTCTTGTCCAGGCGTTGGTCGAAGAACTGCTCGAGCTCGCGCTGCACGGGCTCCATTGCGTCGATCTCGGCGACGCGCGCGGCCCGTTTCGCCTGCTCGGCGCGCTTCCGGCGCACGCTTTCGACTTCAGCGGCACGCTGGGCGGCAGCCTGCCGATCGAGCGCCATCGCGCCGTAGCCGACCGCGGTCTTGGCGCCGAAACCCAGCCAGTCGAACGCATGCCGGGCGATGCGCAGCGCCACCGCCTGCCAGTCGGCCAGCGCGGCGCGGGAGGCTGCGGGCACGAGGCTCGGCTCGAAGCGCAGCACGAAGCGGAACTTCGCGCCCGCAGGCAGCGCAAGAAAGGGGATGGGCGTCGGCTTGCCGGCGTCGTGCGGCGACTCGTTGCCCTGGTAGTAGCCGCTCTGATGCGGCGTCATGATGTCGAGCGTCATGGCGTCGAACTGCGGCAGCACGTCCCAGCAGGTCAGCGTGCCGCGGCGCGCCGCCAAAGTGTCCTCCGGCCCGAACAGCGCATCGATCAGTGCGGGGTCGAAGTCGGGTTCGCCATCGGCACAAAGCTCCTCGGCTGCGCGGCGCAGCACTCCCTTGACAGCGCTCCCGGCAAGGTAGGGCAATCCGTAGGGCGCGAGAAACGCGAAGCCGTTCTCGATCGGGTGCTCCAGGCCCAGGCCGGTCGCGAAGGGCGACGTGGCTTGCGCGTCGATGACGCAAAGCTGCTCGGCGGGAATCGCCTGCGCCATTTGCAGTTGGCGCTCGATCAGGGCATCGAGCAACGCGCGCGCGTTCGCCGGTAAGCACAGCACATCGCGCAGCGCGGCCGTGCTGGTTTCCTCCTTCTTCCACTGATCGGTCCAGACGCGGAAGTAGAGGTTGAAGCGATGCCCCGGCGGGCAGGCCGAGAAGTCCTGGCCGACATAGGCCGGCACCGCAGCGCGCGCCATCTATCCCCGCTCCTTGTCGAGCGCGTCGGCGAACTGGCGCAGCCACTTGAGCATCGCGAGTGTTTCGTCGGTGGCATGCATGTAGAACGACGAAGGCGACTTCAGCAGCCGTTCCATCACGTCGGCGTAGGTCTTCGGCAAAGGCCTGAAGGAAGGGTCGGCACTGAAGCGCGTCGCCAGCCAACCATTGATGGCGTCGTTGAGTGCACTCGCGTGCCGCTTGTCGCGCGACGCATAGAACGCCAGCGCCGGCATCAGCCCATTGCCCATGACGAGCGCCGGTGCGCCCTTCGCCAGGTTCTTGAAGTCGGCGAACTCGGGCAGTGACGCTCGTGCCCGCTTGGCCACGTCCCAGGCAAAGGCGGCGCGCTGCTGATCCAGCGTCTGCGCCATCACGCCGCTCCCATGGCGCTGATCGCCACCAGGCCGCGCCCGGTGGCGGCGTCGCCGCCCACCTGCAACGGCCCGCTCGTCAGCCCCGGTGCGCCGTCGTGGCCGCCGATCACGGCCTTCAAGACCGCCTCGGCGTCCAGCGGTTGCTCGCGCCGGCTCTTCATCGACTGGCGCTCGACGCTGGCCAGCACCAGCCCGGCCAGCAGCGTTTCGGGCGGCAGGTTCTCGGTGTAGAACAGGCCGCCGCTGGACGCGGTGCCGGTATCGTTGTCGATGCGCACATGCGCTTCCACCACCGTCGCATGGCGAACGAAGTGGCTGAACTCGGTGTCGGACAACAGCACCAGGTCGGCACCGATCTTGTCGCGAAAGTACCGGTGCGCAGACCCTGCGGGCAGCGCGTGGCGCGCCAGCCAGGCGGCCACTGCCTTCAGCCCCGGGTGCTCCTGCGCGGTGAAGTCGAAAGCCTCGAGAACCAGCCTGACCTGACTCTGGGCGTCGGTGCCGGGCACCAATGCCGCGCCCTCCTTGACGGACGGCACCTCCCACCCGGCCGCATCGCCGGCCAGCCTCTTGAGGCGCGCCAACGCGGTGGGGCAGGTCGCATAGACGTAGGTGTTGCGCAGCGAGCGCACCGGAAACGCCACCAGTTGGGCGTCGCTGAACGCGATCGCGCCGGCGTGCTCGGACGCATCGCGCTCGGGTCCGAACAAGCGGTTGACCATCTCGCGATCGGCCCAGGTGCGCGTGAAGTGGTGGCGTGCGGCGCCCTTCAGGCCGGAGCCTGCGATCAGAGGATGCTGGGTGTGGACCTCGCGCTGGATCGGGTTGTCGATCGCGCCAACCGCCGAGCCGGCCCCCATGTGGACGGGGCTCAGGCAGCTGTAGAAAACCAGTTGCTGGGCTTGGAACATGAGGTCGCCCTATGGAAGCTGGTGACGGGTCAGGGAACCAGGGCGCGCACTTCGAGGTGCGCCGCCGCCGCGGCCGACATACGCCTGTCGTTGGTCCAGAACTGATCGCAGCGCGCTTCGATCGCCGCCGCGAGGTGAATCGCGTCCGGCGTCTTCAGCCGATGCCTGGCGCGCAGCTCGGTGGCGCGGTCGAACACGGCGCGCGACAGATCCACGATGGCGATGTCGGGCAGCGCGAAGAAGTCGTCGTAGCGTTGCAGCAATTCTTCGTTGCCCGTGCGCAGTGGCGCGAGGCGGCACTCCATGCGCGTGAGTTCGCTGACCCGCAGCCCCGCATGCGTGTCCAGTTCGTCCAGCCACTGCACCAGCGTCGCGGCCCAGGGGTCCACGTTCTCGACGCGGTAGATGGCCACGCAACTGTCCCAGTAGATGTTCACGGCCTCAATCCCAGCTTGCGCGCTCTTCGGCGATCTGTGCTTCGATCTCTTCCTTGCTGCGCGGGTTGCGCAACGGCCTGGCATCGAGCTCGGCGAAGAAGGCGCGCAGCGACACCATCGGCGCCGCATTGGCGGGCGCAGCGCTGGGGGTGACCATGACGATGACCTCGGCCTTGCCGGCAGGCGTGTCGGGCGGCAGTTGCAAGTGCAACTGGTGGGTCTGGTCGACGACGGCCTCGAGCTTGACGGTGTGCAGCATGGTGGTTCCAGTTGCCTCGGTATGGCGCCCCGGTCGATGGCCTATCGCCACTGACCGATCAGCGCGTTGTTGAACCCTTCGGCACGACGTTGGGCGGGTTCGAGTGGCATGGCGGCATTGTCCGGCCACAGGCCGCCCGCCGCCCAGGCCGCAAGCTTGCCGGCGTCACCCTCGAATTGATCGAACCAGTACACGCTTCCCGTCGATGCGACCCGCTGCGCGGTCTTGGGCGCCCATTGCGCCAGGTCCCATCCCGACACCACGGCGTGGCGCGGCAACGCGGCGCAGGCCAGCCGGGCGGTGAAGCCTTCGCCACGCAGCCGGACCACATCGTCGGCCTCGCGGGTCACGCATGCGGGCAGCCAGCCGCCGCTGAATACGCCGGGGGTTGCAAGCAGCAGCCTGAAGCGGCCGCCTTGGACGACGGTTGGCGCGGCGGGCCGCGCAAAGTCCGCGCGGCGCCAACGCGCGGCATGACCGTCGCCCCCCAGCCGCAACAGACCCTCGTCCGCGAGCGAGCCGGCGCCGTCGATGCCTACCAGGAAACCGGCATCCTCGAGGAACGACACGGCTTCAGTGGTGTAGAGCGCGCCGTCGCTGGCGCTGCGCGACGCAGCGTCGAGCGCAATGCCCAGGCGCGTTTCGCGCTGGTACAGCGCTTCGGTGCGCAGCGTCCCCGCCGGCGGGTTGCCGCTCAAGTGCGCAGTCAGGCCGTCGCCCGCCAGCCAATGCCCTTCAGCCGGTTTGACTTGCTTTGCGCAGCGCATCGACGCAGTCATCGGCAGGCAGGTCGACCCGCTCAGTCCGGCCGGCAGCGCTCGGGGCTGCAGTGCCGCGAGGTGGGTCGCTTCGGCATCTTCCAGCGCCACCAGGTCGGCCGGCAGCGGCAGCACCGGCTGCACCGCCTCGTCACGCCGGATTGCCAGCGACGCCCAGGCGATGCGGAACGTGCCCGGCTGCTGCGGCGTGCCCAGCGTCGCGAACAAAGGGGCGCCCAAGAGTTCGCGCATGCGTTCGCCACGCTGCGATTCATCGGCGAAGCCGCCGCTGGCGATGGCGGTGAACGCGGCCAGATGTCGAGCGTCGCCGGCCAGCAGCGCGGAGCGAAAGGCGCCCGCGAACAGCGACGGCCAGGGCGGCAACAAGGCTTCGCCATGTTCGCCGTCGGCACCGAAACTGCGGTTGCCGCGCAGCATCAGCACGCCGACGGGCTCGATGAAGTAGTAGCGGGTCGTCATGGCTTGCGCAGGCCGAAGGCCCGCCCCTCGCGGGCGAAGAACTCTGCGCAGACCAGCAACTCTTCGAGCATGCGCGCCGTGGCGGGCGCGGCGCTCTCGTCGCAGGCCAGCTTCACCAACTCGGCAGCCTGCGCAGGCACGCCGCCTTGACGCTCCAGCTGCATGGCCAGGTTGCTGACCACCATGTCCCGCCAATCGGGGTCGCACATCGAATCGCGCGCGGGAAGCCCGGCCAGCCAGGCTGCCGTGTTGTAGACGGCGCGGCGCGACATCTCGCTGTCGCCCAGGGTCTGCGAAAAGCGCAGCATCAAGCCCAACGCCGAATCCTGCAGCGGCGGCGGTTCGTCGGTCCGGCTCCAGAAGCGGCTGGTCACGCCCACCTCGCCGCCGCCGCGCTTCATGACGCGCAGGCAAAAGGCGTTGCGCCCGCCTCCCCGGTGGCGCTTTGCCTGCTGTTCGGCGCGCCGCAGTTCGCGCAAGACCGCCGCCAGCGGTGCCTGGTGGTGCGCGACGACCGCTCCCATCGATGCGCTGGCCTGGGTGCCCATCATCGGCAGCAACCGGTCGCCGAGCGCCACGTAGCCGCGCCGAAGCGCCAGGCGCTTCAGGTCGCCAAAGCCCGGCAGCGACGACCACTCGCCCACGCCGCTGTAGGCCGCGCGCAGCAGCAGCATGCAGGGCAGCAGATCGTCCACCGACACCATCGCCAGCACGTCGTCGCCACCGGCATAGATCAGCTTGCCCTTGAACACCTGCTCGACGATGTGGTGCGCCACATGGGTCGAAAAGTCATTCAGCACGGCGGAGATCGCCGCGTGGCGTGCCGGCGACGCGGGGCGCCACGATTCGAGGTAGCGCTCGACGTCGGCCAGATGACCGAACTTGTGCGTCACCGCCGCGCGCACCTGCGGGTGCCAGGTGTCGGCAAAGCGGCGCTGAAAGCCCGGTTCGTTGCCCGCCATCCAGGCGCCCATGCGATCGCCGTCCATCTGGATCAATGCGTAGTAGGTCTCCGGGCGCTCATTGCCAAAGAGCTCACCGACGCGGCGCTGCAGCCCTTCGTCGCCAGCTTCGCGTGCATGGTCGAGCATCGCGGGCAGGCGGCGCAAGGCGCGGGCCGAAGCCGGGCCCAAGCGGTGCAGCGATGCCGCCAGGCTCGCCGGCAGCACCGCCGGATCGCAGGCTTCGAGCTCGCCCTCCAGCGCGGCCAGCCCGGCCTGCGCCGCGCCATCGAAGCGCCCAGCCAGGCGCGCCAGCGGCGTCGCCAGCGCCATCGTGTGCGTACTCACGACAAAGCGGCTGACCTTCTCACCCTGCAGCACATCCGAGACCTGCGCGGCGAACAGCGTCGGCCACAGCCGCTTGAGCGTGGCGATGGCGCCCAGGTGTTCGCCCGCCTTGATGCCGAAGCTGCCCGCTGCCTGGCCCCACGCCGAGACGGACTGTCGCGCCTTGGGCGGCAGCGCAAGCTGCCTCGGGTCGTCGGTCAGCCATTCATGTTCGCCGCTCAGCGTGCAGCGAAAGCCACGCTGCGCCAGCGCGTCGAACGGCCGCAGCGCCTTGGCCGCAGCCAGGCCGCGCTCGGCCAAGTCATGCACGGCCGGATAGAGCAGGCCGGGGTTGGGAACGAAGAACTCCTCGCCGTCGGGCAACCTGAGCCTGCGGAAAGTGCGTCGCCGGCCCTGGATCTCGACCCTGTCCGCATTGGAGACGAGACCCCAGAACGGGTCGGCGAAGAAGCCGGGAGCCGCGCAGTCGGCGGGGTAAAAGGCCGCGAGCGCCTGTTCCAGCGCGTCGGCGTCGGGGAAGCCTTCGTCGTCGGTCGCCGTCGGCCACTCGGCCACGGACCAGTGCACGTCCGGAAAGCCGTGCACCTGCTCGGCGATCTGCCGATGCCAGTGCGCATCCGCGCCGAGATCGCGACCCGCCTTTGCGAACACCAAGCCAGCCGCCTGGTTGGCCCAGGCCAATGCCTTGTCGCGCACAGCCCGGGTCACCTCGCCGGCCAGCTCGCGCGCGCGCCCGGCGGGAACGATCGCCATGAACTTGTTGGGCAGGGTGGCGGCGAACAAGGGGTTGGCATCGCTGGGCTTGTCGAGCCACGGCGCATCGATGGTCTCGAATCGTTCGCGCCAATGCGGCGCCTGCTGCAGCAGCCAACGGTCCACCGCCGCCACGCCGCGCAGGTTGGGAAACAGCACGGCGTCGGGGCCGAGTACCTCGCAGAGTACGGCAAGGCCCTGCCAGACCAGCGACGAGAGCAGGTGCGAGCCGGCCCACAGGTCGGACGTCGAGCGCGCCTGCGCGATGAAGCCCTGCACCGGACCGAAGCTCATGGTCAGCAGTGCCGGTGCGGCACCGCCCGCCGTGGCGCCGCTGAGGGCCGACACGACGTCCAGGTGCTGCCAGATGCTGTGGTCGGGCACGCGCGTATCGGCGGGCAGCAGCCGCCACAGCTCGCCCAGTTCGGGCGCCACCAGCGCCGGCTCGGGGCCGAAGCGCCAGAACGCCAAATGCGTCAGCCGGTGATCGGGTTCGCCGTCGGCACGGCGCTCGATCAATTGGCTGAAGTGGTCCAGACTGGCGGTGCGAATCTGCGCCGCGTGGACCTCGGTCAGCTTGGACAGCGAAATCTGCTCGCCCGACAGAGGATGGATCAGCACCGGCTGATCGACGAAGCGCACATTGGCCCAGGCCGGCCTCGGGCGGCCGTCCTCGCAGGGCCACTGCGGCCGGTCGGCCGCGGCGGCCCAGTGGTCGGCCCGTTGGTCGAAATCGCTTCTGCGGATGCCCAGCGCGGCGCGCAGTTCAGCCACCGAGCCTTCTTCATGGCCGATGCGCTGGCCGGCGTTGTCCACGTCGCGCATCAGCACCAGCGCCTTCTCCGCCGGGTCGTGCAGCCAGGCGGCGAGCTTGCGCTTCCAGAGGTCGGGTGTCATGCGTCAGCCCAGCCGAGTCGAAAGGTTCTTCGGCTCATCGAGCACGCGATGCACCGCTTGCCACAGCGTCAGTTGGTCTGGGATGCGATCGCGCACGGCCTCGGCCAACCGCGGCGGAAGACGGCACGGCAGGTGAACGATCACGCCGCGCAGATTGTTGCCCGCCACCCGCTGAAGCTTGAATCGCAACTGATTCGGCCATCGCGCGTTGCGGCCCCACCCTTCCAACGCAACTTCGTGATTGGTCACCGGGTAACCCATCAGGTGCCGGCTTTCCAAGCCACCTGGGCGCGTGTCTGGAAACGGTGCAGCCTGAGTCCGAAACACGATCTTGATGCGTGCAAGGTCCCTCATCGCTTCGCGCCAGGTGGCGCGTTCCGGCGTCGTCCAGACCAGTGGGCGGCCATCGCTGCCGATGGCATGCGGCCAGTCGAGATCCAGGCATTGGTGCAGCGGGCGCAGATAGGGCGCGAGCGCTGCGGCGTTCAGGCTCGGCAGCGTCGGGCCGTCCTTGCGCTCCAGTTCCAAGGATCCCCAGGCGTTGCGCGAGCGCGAACCCAGCGTACCGAACCAATGCGCAAGCTCGAGTGCCGAGTCGATCTCTCGCGCTGCCGCCGCGGGCAAGCGCAACCGCAATTCCGCTTGGACTCTGTCGTCGATGGCGGTACGTTCCTTGCCGCTCGATTTGGCGGTGCCCAGCCGCACCTGCTTCGCGGCCTTGTCGTAGTCCAGCGGCCCATATCCCAGGTACAGATCGCTGCCAACCGGGCGGCCGACTTCGGGATGGAACTCGCGCGGCTCGCCAGCCGGCCATTGCCGCAGCTTGCCGTCGGCCCAGCTGTCGAGGCGAATGCGCAACTTCGATTGCATCGAGCCGTTCGGGCCGTCATCGGCGGCAATGCCGAACAGTTCGGCCTCGGCACGGCGCAGCGCGCCCACACTGCGACCCAGCTCCGGCGCCTTCACCACCCGCCACCACTGCCGTATCAGCGCCTTGATTGGCGGCGTGCGCCATTGCGCCTGCTGCTCGGCGTTGCCCAAGAAGGCCGGGGTAGCGAAACGAAGCGTAAAGGTGCGCGTCAGCATGGCCATCGGGAATCGGCGGGTGGCGGGATTGTGCGTGTGCGCGACAGGAAGGGCGAAGGCGGCAAGCTTGTGGTCATGCCTTGCGTCAAGCGGCCTGTGGGCATGTGTTTGCCGCGGCAGGCGCGGCTTTGGGCGGCTTCGGTCTTGCCCTGCCTCGCGCGCCCGGCCCTTGGCGGCGGGGCCGCATCTCGTCGAGCGTCAGCTCGCCCGCTGGGAAGTCGCGCACGGCGCACACCGCTCATCCAGATCTTGCACCGCCCCACCGGCGTCGTGCTGTTCGAACACAAGGCCGCCGAAGAGCGCAAGGCCGTGATGATCTTCAGCTCCCCGCTCCCGCGGTCAGGGCAGTGCTGCGTGCCGGTTCTTCGAGCCGCTGCCCGACGGATCTGCTCGACCTTTTCGAAGGCAAGGGCGAAGGCGAGAGGTCGTAGCCCGATGGTGCGCGCCCCGGCGTGAACGCGCCGGGGTCGGCGCCACGCACGCAGGCCGCGTCACCC
Source organism: Rubrivivax sp. (assembly GCA_046348125.1). GTDB lineage: Bacteria > Pseudomonadota > Gammaproteobacteria > Burkholderiales > Burkholderiaceae_C > Rubrivivax. The sequence continues at coordinate 427,903 of JAXMEV010000001.1, read as the reverse complement.
CTCCCGCGTCAACACCCCGAACTCCGCCCCGACCCGCTCGATGTCCGCCGCCGTCAGCAGCGCCCCTTCGGGCAGGCGCTGCAGGAGGCGCAGCACCAGCGCCTCGTCGCCGGGCTGCATCGCGACGCTGCGCCGCGCGCAGGCCACCGGCGCGCCCAGCGCGGCCGACAGCCACTCGGCGGTAGCGGCGTGGCCGATCGCGCTGACGACGCCCGGCGCGCGCACGAACGCGCGCGCGGCCTCGATCGACAGCGGCCCGTCGAAGCGCCAGCGCCCGTAGGCGGTGAGCACCGGGGCGTTGAGCAGGCAGCGGGTCATCGCGTCGCGCCGGCGGCGAAGCATTCGAGCAGCCGGCGCTCGCCGGCGCCCGCGCGCTTCGACCGCGCCCCCGGGTCGCGACGCCGCTGCCGCGCGCCGGCCCCTACGATCGGATCGGTGATACACATCGCGCGGTGTACATGCGAAGCAACATCGTGCTCGACGATGCGTTGCTGCAGCAGGCGATGGAGCTCAGCGGCGCGCGGACCAAGCCCAAGGCGGTGCAAATCGCGCTCGAAGAGCTGGTGGCGCGCCATCGCTCGCGGCAACTCGGGCGCTTGCGCGGCAAGCCCTTGATCGCACCCGAGTACGACGTGCGGGCCGTGCGCCGCGCGATGGGCGGTAGTCCTGGTTGACACCACGGTCTGGATCGACTGGCTGCGCGAGCGCGCGGGCGCGCCGGTCGCGCGGATCGATGCCCCGCTCGACGACGGCGAAGCCGCGCTGGCGCCCTTGATCCTGCAGGAATTGCTGCAGGGTGCCGCCGATGCCGCTGCACTGCTGATCTTGCGTCGGCGCTTCGCTGCGCTGCCGGTGCTCGCCCCCAAAGGCGCGCTCGCCCTGCACGCCGACGCGGGCGCGCTGTGCGCGCGCTGCCGCTGGGCGGGCGTGACGCCGCGTAGCCCGCACGACTTTCTGATCGCCGCAACTGCGCTGGCAGGCGGGGTGCCGCTTCTGCACGACGATCGCGATTTCGAGTGCATCGCGGGCGTCGTTCCGGGGCTGAGGCTGCTGCGCGGCTGAGAGCGCGCGCTCAGGTCCGCGGCGGGCGCGCCGCGCCTGTCGGGCCGGCAGGTCCGGTACTCACGATGGGGCGCGTTGAGCCTGCCCCGCCGCGCTCGCCGCCACCCACGGGCCGGGCGCCGACGACCTGCGCGGCGTGCGCATCGCCGAACGTGATCGCGGTCGGCGGCAGCGCCAACGCGTAGCGCATCGGGTTGCGTCCGCTGCCGTGAACCATGTAAGGCAACGCCGCCGCGCCCAGCGCCTCGGCGAGCACGCGCTTGAGCTTGGACTTGCGCTCCTCGAAGTCGGCCTTGCTCATGCCGTCGCGGTAGCGCCGGCGCGTGCGCTCGTCGTCGCCGAGCGTGCCGATGATGCGCCGGTATTCGGCCAGGTAGGCGTCTCGGTAGGCCGGTTCGGGCACGCCGTCCTTCGGGCAGGGCAGCGGCGGTGCGCCCGCCGCGGCGCGGCGCGCGAACCAGGCAAGGAAGGCCAGTTCGGCCGGCGGCAGCGCGAAAGCGCGGCCGGCGGCGACGATGCGCTGGCGCTGGTGGTCGATCTCGAGCGACGGCGGCCCGAGCTGCCCCTGCGCGGCCTCGACCGCCTCGGCAAAGCGCGCGCGACCTTCGAGCAACGCGCGCGGCAGGCCGTGGCGCAGGCGCACGAAGGGGATCTCGGCCAGCGTCACGCGCGCCTTGGCGCAGTCGACCACCTTGTGTTCGCGCGTCTGGATGATGCGTTCGTAGGGCGTGGGGTAGAAGAATTCCCAGCTCGACTCGAACGGCTCGTCGACGAGCACGTGGCTGAGCCGGTCCTGCGGCCGGCCCCACAGGCTGAGCGCGTAGCCGGCGAAGAATCCCAGCGTCTTGCGCCCGCCGGCCAGGCTGACGTGCAGCGCGCTCGCCTCGTCGCGCGTCAGCGTGCGCACCAGCTCGGCGACCTGATCCGCAGCGGCGCGGTTGTCCTCGGCGCTGCGGATGTCGGCCAGCGGCGCGCCGGCCGCGTCGCGCAGCACGTGGATGTGCTCGGTGCCGAACGCGACCTCGCCCAGCCGATAGTCGTGCAGGAGCTGGCGGAACCAGCCCGGTCGCTCGGACAGCAGCGTCAGCCGCGCGCGCTCGGCGCCCTCGGCGGTGGTGAGCACATGCACTTCGCGCGGCACGAGCGCGGGGCTGCGCGTGGCCAGCGCGTACAGCGTCTCGGTGACGACCTGCGGGTTCAGTCCGGTGACAGCGAGCAAGATGGTGGATGCGGTCATGGCAGCGGCGATGTGTGGCATCCGGGCCTCGGGCCTGCGGGGATGGCACCAAGCATCGCATGGCGCCGGCCCTGCCTGGGTGGCCGCAAGCTTGCGGCGGCGCTGGGACTGGCGGGGCGAGCGGTGCTCTTGGCGGCAAGCGGCCGCGGCGGCGGCAGTCACTCAGCCGGCCGCCGCCTGCGCCTGTTCGACCACCTGCGCCGCCAGGCACAGATCCTCCCAGGCGCGCGCCTTGTCGCCCAGGTTGCGCAGCAGATAGGCCGGGTGGTAGGTGACCACCAGCGGCACGCCCTCGAACCGGTGCACGCGGCCGCGCAGGCGGCCGATGGCCTCGCTCGTGCGCAGCAGCGACTGCACGGCGAAGCGGCCCATCGCGAGGATGACGCGCGGGCGCACCAGCTCGATCTGGCGCAGCAGGAAGGGCTCGCACTGCGCCAGCTCGTCGGGCTGCGGATTGCGGTTGCCGGGCGGCCGGCACTTGAGCGTGTTGGCGATGTAGACGCGGCGCGCCGGATCGCCCGCGGCCGCGCGCGTGAGCTCGAGCGCGCGCAGCATGTTGTCGAGCAGCTGGCCGGCGGCGCCGACGAAGGGCTCGCCCTGTTCGTCTTCCTGCGCGCCCGGCGCTTCGCCGACCACCATCCAGTGTGCCTGCTCGTGGCCGACGCCGAACACCGTCTGCCTGCGGCTTTCGCACAGGCGGCAGGCGCGGCAGGCGGCGACGGCGGCGCGCAGCTCGGGCCAGTCGAGCGTGGCGGCGGCGCCGGGCGGCGCGCGGGTGGCGGTCGGCGCGCCGGCCGCGCCGGCCGCGCCGGCCGCGTGGGCCGAAGGCGGCGCCGCCGGCACGGCCGTCGCCGTCGCCGTCGCCGTCGCCGTCGCCGTCGCCGTCGCCGCCGCCGTCGCGCTCGCGTTCGACGGCGGCAGCGGCGCGGACTGCGCCTCAGCCGCTGCGGCGCGCGCGCTCGGCGCGGCCGGCGCGGGCGCAGGCAGCGGTGCCGCCGGCGGCACGAACAGCCGCACGCCCATCGCGCGCAGCATCGCGAGCTGGCGTTCGCTCCAGGCCATCACGGCGCTTCGGGCGGCAGGTGCAGGCCCATCAGCACGGCGTCCTCGCGGCCGATGGCTGCCGGGTAGTAGCCGCGGCGGCGGCCGAGGGCGGCATAACCGCGGCGCCGGTACAGCGCCTGCGCGCGCTCGTTGCTCGCGCGCACCTCGAGCCAGACCCTGGACAGCGCGCGCGCACGCGCATGCGCGGCGACGGCGTCGAGCAGCTGCGTGCCGCAACCGCGGCCCTGCCAGGCGGGCGCGATCGTGATGTTGAGCAGGTGCATCTCGTCGACGCCGGCCAGCGCGATGAAGTAGCCGACGAGCGCGTCGGCCTCGAGCAACTCGGCGATGTTGCCGGCGCCGAGCGCGTCGACGAAATTGGCGCGGCTCCACGGAAAGGCGTAGGCTCTGGCCTCGATCGCCGCCACCGCGTCGAGGTCGGCGAGCCTCATGGGCCGGCGCTGCGGCACGGCGGGCAGCGGCAGCGCGTTCATCGCGCAGCCTCGGCTGCGGCGCGCGCGGCGTCGCGCTCGGCGCTCGTCAGGGCCACCTGGTCGCGCAGGTACAGCGGCAGCGCGGCGGCGGCGTCCACCGCCTCGCCGCGCGCCGCGGCGTCTTCGGCCAGGCGCAGCAGCGCGGCGGCGCGATCGTGCTCGCGCTCGATATGCACGGCGCCCTGCGGCCAGCGCAGGCGCGTGCCGAGAGCGGCCAGCGCCGAGCCGGCGACGAGCGCGGGCGCCGCGTGCCGCCAGGCCGCTTCGAGCGCGGCCGGCGTCAGCAGCGCCGGCGCGTCGAGCATGTGCCAACGGCTGCCGTCGAAGCGGTAGCGCGCGGCGTAGGCCTCGTCCATGCGCGCGTCCATCGCCACCGCCACCTCGCAGGGCACGGCGCCGCCGCAGGCCTGCGCGCGCGCGTCCTCGGCGACGACGAGCAGGCTGTCGATGGGCAGGAGGGGCCGCGCCAGGCCCAGGCCCAGCCCCTGCGCCACCGCGCAGCTCGTGCGCAGGCCGGTGAAGGCGCCGGGCCCGCGCCCGAAGGCGATGGCGTCGAGCGCACCGAGCGCCAGGCCGGCCTGCGCCAGCAGCGCCTCGATGCGCGGCAGCAGCGTCGCCGAGGCCGCCGCGCCGCCGGGCGCGAGCGCCGTGCAGCGCCGGCCCTGCACGCTCACGCCGAGCACCATCGTCTCGGTGGAGGTGTCCAAGGCGAGCAGCTTCATCGCCGCCGCTGCGGTCGCGCCGCCCTGTGGCGCGCAGCGGGCGCCGGACCGGCGCCCGCCAGCCGTACGGGCGCGCGTGCGGCCGTGCTCGCGCGCGCAGGCAGCCTGTTGCCCTGGGTGTCGCCCATGCCGGGCAGTGTAGCCGTGCGATCATCGGCCGCCATGCCAACGGCCGCCCTGCGCGCACGAACTGCGACCCGTCGGTCCGCGCTAGCCGCCGCCGCGCCGCGTGCGGCGGCCGCGTTCGCCCGCTTCACGGCGACGGCCGCGCTTGCGCGATTGGCGGCGGCAGCCGCGCTCTCGCTTTGCACGGCGGCCGCCGCGCACGCCGCCGCCCTGCCGCCCACCGTGCGTGCCGCGCTGAAAGGCGCCGGCGTGCCCGACGACGCGTTCTCGGCAACGCTGCTCGACGCCGCCAGCGGCCGCACGCTCGCCGACTGGCGCGGCGAGGCGCCGCGCAACCCGGCCTCGCTGGCCAAGCTGCTCACCACCGCGGCGGCGCTCGAGCGGCTCGGGCCGGCCTGGCACTGGCGCACGCCGGTGTGGCTGGCCGGGCCGGTGAAGGACGGCGTGCTCGAAGGCGCGCTGCACCTCAAGGGCAGCGGCGACCCCAAGCTCGTGCAGGAGCGCCTGTGGCTGCTGCTGCGCCGCCTGCAGCAGCTGGGCGTGCGCGAGATCCGCGGCGACATCGTGCTCGACCAGAGCGCGTTCGCCCTGCCCGACACGCCGCCGGGCAGCTTCGACGGCGAGCCGCTGCGCCCCTACAACGTGCGGCCGGCGGCGCTGCTGCTGAACTACCGCGCCGTCGTCTACACCTTCGTGCCCGACGCCGCCGCCGGCGTCGCGCGCGTGCTGGCCGAGCCGCCGCTGGCGCGCGCGCCGCTCGAGCGCACGGTGCCGCTGGCCGCCGGCGCCTGCGGCGACTGGCGCGGCGCGCTGCAGGCGAGTTTCGACGCCGACGGCCGCACGCGCTTCGCCGGGCGCTACGCGCTGGCCTGCGGCGAGCAGTCCTGGCCGCTGGCCGACCCGGCGCCGGCCAGCTACGACGCGCGCCTGCTCGAGGGCCTGTGGCGCGAGATGGGCGGCACGCTCGCCGGGCGCGTGCGCGAAGGCGCCGCGCCGGCCACGGCGCCCAGCTTAGAGCTGCGCTCGCCCGCGCTGGCCGAGGTCGTGCGCGAGATCAACAAGTTCAGCAACAACGTGATGGCCGAGCAGCTCTTCCTCACCCTCGCCGCCGAGGCCGAGCCGGGCCGGCCGGCCACGCCCGAGGCCGCGCGCGCGGTGCTGCAGCGCTGGCTGGCCGAGCGCCTGGGCGAGGCGGCCGGCGAGATCACGGTCGACAACGGCTCGGGCCTGTCGCGCGAGGCGCGGCTGCCGACGCGCGCGCTGGCGCGGCTGCTGGCGGCGCTGTTCGCCAGCCCCGTGATGCCCGAGCTGATGGCCTCGCTGCCGCTGGCCGGCGCCGACGGCACGCTGCGCCGCTCGCGCGTGGCGCTGGGCCGCGCGCACCTCAAGACCGGCTCGCTGCGCGACGTCGCCGGCGTCGCCGGCTACCTGCTGCCGGCCGACGGCCGACGGCTCGTGCTGGCGGCCATCGTCAACCACCCCAACGCGCAGGCGGCGCGGCCCGCGCTCGAGGCGCTCGTGCAGTGGGCGCTGGCGCGCGCGCCGCAGCGCGCCGGCGCGGCAGCCGGCGCGGCGCACCCCGACGGCAATCCACCATGACCCTGAACGACCTGATCGGCTTCAGCGCGGCCGCCCTCACCACCGCCTCGTTCGTGCCGCAGGCCGCGCTCACGCTGCGCACGCGCGACGTGAGCGGCATCTCGCTGGCCATGTACTCGGCCTTCACGCTCGGCGTCGGGCTGTGGCTGGCCTACGGGCTGGTGCTCGGCCAATGGCCGATCATCGTCGCCAATGCCGTGACGCTGGCGCTGGCGGCGACCATCCTCGCCGTCAAGCTGCGCGAGAGCCGGCGCGCCCAGGCCAGCGCGCGCCGTCAGAAACGGTAGGCGACGCCGAGCGTGTAGCTCCAGGGGTCGAGCTTGATGTCGAGCGTCTGGCCGGTGGACAACGTGGTGCGCGTCTTCAGGGCGGTCTTCATCACCGCCGCGTCGAGGTACCAGCGCGGCGCGAACGCCCAGGCCACGCCGAGCTGGGCGGTGTAGGCCCACTTCGACTGCACCGAAAGCGTGGTCGGGTTGGACGGCAGCGCGCCGGTGAGGCCGGTGAGCACGGCCGTGCTGCGCGCCTTGTAGAAGCGCGCATAGGTCGGCCCGAAGCCGACATAGGGCCGCAGCGGCGCGTCGGGCGCCAGCAGCCGGTACTGCGCGAGCAGCGTGATCGGCAGTGCCCGCACCTCGCCGATCTTGCCCACCCCGGCGATGGCGCCGGCACCGATGATGTCGTGCTTGAAACCGGGCGCCAGCGGCAGGTCGAACGAGACGTTGTCGGTCCACATCCAGGTCAGGCCGGCGCTCGGCTGGGTGTCGGACTTCACGTCGGCCTTGGTGCCGGCCAGGCTGGGCGGCGTGAGGTCGCCGCTCGCGACGTCGGGTGCGATCTGGGTGGCGCCGATGCGGCCGAGCAGCGCGCCGGCGGACTGCGCGTGCACGCCGGCGGCGCAGACGGTGGCCGCGGCAGCGAGGGCAGCGGTGCGGGCGACGTTGAAGCGTTGGGTCATGTCTTGGGTCTCCTGCGTCGGAGCGGCTCAGAGCCAACCCGCGCGCGCCAGCTCGAGCGCAATCAGCTGCGCGATCTGCTGGTGCGCGTAGGGCGTCGGGTGAAAGCCGTCGGAGAAGGCCCAGGTCGCGTACCACTTGCTGCCGGCGGCGGCGCCGGCCGGCGGATTGGCCTGCAGCGCGGCGTCGGTGCAGGTCGGGAAGCTGTAGCTCGGCAGCCCGTCGGAGCCCACGCCGACGGCCGGGCAGGCGGTGTGCACGACGTCGGTGAAGCCGAACTGCGCCGGTGTCGTGACCATGTCGTTGAAGGCCTTGTAGGCGTCGACGATGGCCACGTTGGCGTTGCCCGCGAAGCGCCGCGCCAGCTCGGCGTTGAAGGCCTCGAACCAGCTCTTGAACAGGGCCTCGGCCTGCGCGCGCGCGGTCGCGCCGTTCGCGCCGTTGGCCGCAGCGATGCCGTTGAGCACGGCCTGGAAGCGCGGCGTCACGGTGATGGCCGGCATGTTGACGATCACGATGCGCGTGGCGCCCTTGTCGAGCGCGCCGGTCTTGATCATCGAGTAGAAGCTGCCCGCCAGCGCCGTCATGTAGGTGGCTCCGGCCGCGGCCAGGCCGGCGGCGCCGCCGGCAGCGGCGGCCTGCACCTGCGCGGCGCTGAGCTGCGTGCCGATCAGGGCCAGGTACGAGGCGCCGCCGTCGCCGGCCGGGGCCGGCTGGCCGGCGCGCAGGTAGGCCGTCACCAGTGCCGAGGCGTCGTTGCCGCCGCCGTCGACGACGAGCAGGTCGCCGGCGGCGAAGTTGCCCGCCGCGGTGGCGGTGGCGAACTGCACGCCGATGCCGCGCGGGTCGGCTGCCGCCAGGTTGCCGCTGGCCGGGTTGATGACGCCGCCGCCGATCGCGTAGTTGGTGCAGCCGGCCTTGCCGTTGGCGACGAAGGTGGTGCCGTTGAAGGCGAAGAAGTTGCAGCCCTTGCCCAGGCCGTAGGTCTGCGCGATGCGCTCCGGGTACATGTCGTTGCCCTGGATCGTCGCCTTCACGCCGCCGAAGGTGCCGACATCGGCCAGGCTGTCGCCCATCACCTTGACGGCCGCGACGCTCGCGCGCGGCGTGGTGTCGGCGCCGCCGCCGCCGCAGCCGGCGAGCCAGGCCGCGAGCGCCGCCGACGCCAGCAGCGCCAGGGAACCGGATCGCAATCGCATCATGCTGTCTCCTCGCGGTGGATGAGTCCGGGCGGCGCAGGTCGGGCGCCGCCGTTCGCCATCGGGCGTCGGGGACTATACGGCGCGCCCTCGCGGCCGCCGGCACGGGTGAAACCCGCAGCGCTGTGCCGCGTGCGCACAGGCGCGGCGCCGCCGCGCTCTCCTCTCTCGAGGAACGAAGGGCCGCTCCCGAGTTCCTCGCCCCCCTCGGCGGGCGGGCCGGGCAACGGCCCGGACCTGGGGGCACTCAGAACGGGTTGTGGCGCGCGCGGTCGATGGCCAGCGTGGCGATCTGGTTCTGGCCGCCGGTTGCGAACCAGCGGTCGTCGGCCCAGAGGTAGCCGCCCGCGCTGCCGCCGGGGATCAGCGTCGCCGTCGTGCAGGCGGGCAGCGCCACGGTGCAGACGGGCGTGGTCACGTTGTCCAAGCCGAGCGCGGTGCCGGCACGCGCCAGCACCTGCGAGCGCTGGTCGAGCTGCACCAGACCGACGTAGCGGCCGTCGAGCAGGATCTTCACGCCGAGCTGCTGGTTGAAGGCCGCCGTCAGGCGCGAGAGCAGCGCCGCGCGGTCGGTGTCGGAGTTGAGCAGGTTCTGGTTGGCCGCATAGGGCGTGAACCCGAGATCGGGCAGGTTGACGACGATGACCTTGGCGCCGAAGGCGACCAGCCGGTTCACCTGCTGCGCGGCCTGCTCGCCGCGCGCGCTGGCCTCGGCGGCGAGGTCGGCCTCGCTGCGCACCGGGTACTGCGCGTACAGCTCGAGGACGTCGTTGATGCCGACGAAGACGGTGGTCAGGTCGCGGTCGCGAAAGCCTCCGGCGGCGATCTGGGTGTCGATCTGCGCCGCCACGTCGGCCACCTTGGCGCCCGGCGCGGCCCAGCTCCGGGCCTGCGGGTCGGCGATGTTGTCGCGGTTGCACTGCGCAAAGACGAGGCCGAAGCTGGCCGCGAGCGATTCGGTCCAGATCGGCAGCACGGTGCAGTCGAAGTTGCCGTAGGCGTCGAGCCCGTTGACGCTGTAGGTGCTGCCGTCGGGGTTGATCGTGCTCGCCTCGTCGCCGAAGCTGAACAGGCGTGCGGGCACGAAGGGGTCGTACTGCGAGGTGCCGCCGCCGCAGCCGGCGAGCAGCAGGGCCAGCAGCGCGGCACACAGGGCGGCGGCCGCGCCGCGCCAGGGCAGCCGCGGCACGAGATCGCAAGAGGTCATCGGGACTCCGGGGGAAAGGTACGCGAGGCAGCGCGATCGGCAGGTGTGGCGGCAGTGGCGGCGGCGTGGGAATGCGGGCCTCGCGCCCGGCGGTCAGGGCTCGCCGCAGCCGGCGGCGGGCGCCGCGGCCGCGGCGCGCCGCAGGCGATCCTGCACGCCTTCCCACGCGGGCTGCGCGGGAGGCTGCTCGACCCAGATCGCCGCCGCGCCCTGATCGTCGAACGCGCGCAGCACGGCGAACAGCTCGCGCGCTGCAGCGGCGGCATCGTCGGGCATCCGGCGATGGCGCCAGCCCGCAGCCGGCACGAGGCGCGAATATACCGCGACCCATGCATGCGCCGAGGCCGGCGGCGCGGCCACGCGCTCGGCCAGTTCCGCGCGCGCGAACAGGCGCACCGGCGCGCGCGGCGCGTAATGCGCCTCCAGCGTGCCCGAGGCGCGCGGCGCATCGGCGGCGGGCGCAGCCAGCGGCACGCCGAGCACGGCCTCGATGCGCGCGCGCCCGAGCTGGCCCGGGCGCAGCAGCGCCGGCCCTGCGGGCGGCGCGCGCGTGCAGTCGACGATCGCCGACTCGATGCCGACGGCGCAGGCACCGCCGTCGAGCACGAGCAAGTCGGGGCCGAACTCGGCCGCCACATGTGCCGCCGTGGTGGGGCTGACGCGCCCGAAGCGGTTCGCGCTCGGCGCGGCCACGCCCGCCACGCCGCGCGCCGCACAGGCGCGCAGCAGCGCCAGCGCCACCGGATGCGAGGGCATGCGCAGGCCGACGCTCGGCTGCCCGCCCGCCGCCGCCGCCGCGCGCGCTGCGTGGCGCGGCACGATCAGCGTCAACGGGCCGGGCCAGAACGCGGCCATCAGCGCGCGCGCCGCCGCACCCGGTTGCGGCGCGAAGTGCAGGGCGCTCTCGACGCTCGCCACGTGCACGATCAGCGGGTGGTCGGCCGGGCGCCCCTTGGCGGCGAAGATGCGCGCCACCGCGGCATCGTCGTCGGCCCGCGCGCCCAGACCGTAGACGGTCTCGGTGGGGAAGGCCACCAGGCCGCCGGCCGCCAAGCGCTCGGCCGCGTGCTCGATCGCGCCGGGCGAGTCGGCTGCAAGCACCGTCATCGCACGACTTGCACGGCCGCGGCACGCGCGGCTGCGTACCCTCGGCCTGCGCATGCGGGGCGGATCGGCATGCCAGCAGGGCCGGGACTCAGAACGCCGGCAGCCCGAGCCGCGCCGCGGCTTCGAGCGCCACGGCGCGCGCGCGGCGCGCGTCGGGCGCGGTGACCGTGAGATGGCCCATCTTGCGGGCGCGCCGCGCCTCGGTCTTGCCGTACAGGTGCAGGTGCACGCCGGGCAGCTCCAGCACGCGCTCCCATTGCGGCGCCTGCGGCACGGCGGCGCCGGCGGCGAACCACAGGTCGCCCAGCAGGTTGAGCATCACCGCCGCCGAGTGCTGGCGCGGCGCCGCCAGCGGCAGCCCGGCGAGCGTGCGCACCTGCAGCTCGAACTGCGAGAGGTCGCAGGCGTCGATGCTGTAGTGGCCGGAGTTGTGCGGCCGCGGCGCCATCTCGTTGGCCACCAGCGAGCCGTCGGCGAGCACGAAGAACTCGACGCACAGCACGCCCACGTACGACAGCGTGTGGGCCAGGCGCTCGGCCGCTGCCACGGCCGCGGCCGCATGGGCGGCATCGACGTCGGGCGCCGGCACCTGCGTCACCGCGAGGATGCCCTCGCGGTGCAGGTTCTGCTGCAGCGGCAGGTGCACGCAGCGGCCGTCGCGGCCGCGCGCGACGACGACGCTCAGCTCGCAGGCGAGCGCAAGGCGCTTTTCGAGCACGCAGGGTACGCCGCCCAGGGCGCGCCAGGCGGCCGCCAGCTCGGCGCGCGTCGCCGCCCTCGCCTGCCCCTTGCCGTCGTAGCCCAGGCTCGAGGTCTTCAGCAGCCCGGGCAGCAGCGCGTCGAGCGCGGCGGCATCCAGATCGGCCGCGCGCTCGATCACGGCGTGCGGCGCACAGGCCACGCCGGCGCGCTGGAACAGTGCCTTCTCGCGCGCGCGATGCTGGCAGATCTCGACGGCTTCGGCAGGCGGCGCCAGCGGCAGCCCAGCGGCTCGCGGCCCGCCCTGCGCGAGCCGGCGCAGCGCCGCGGCCGGAACGTTCTCGAACTCGGTCGTCACGGCCGCCGCGCAGCGCGCGACCTCGTCCAGCGCCTGCGCATCGTCGTAGGCGGCACGCAGGTGCCGATCGGCGGCAGCGCCGGCGGGCGACGCGGCGTCGGGCTCGAGCACGAGCACGCGGTAGCCCAGCCGCTGCGCCGCGTGCACGAACATGCGGCCGAGCTGGCCGCCGCCGAGCACGGCGAGTGTGGCGCCGGGGGCGATGGCGCAGGCGGCGGGGGCAGCGCATGCCTGCGCTGCAGCGCAGGCGGCCGCCGGGCCGCAGGCGGCGGATTCGACGGCTGCAGCGGATGCGCCCGATCCACGGGATCCACCGGATGCCGCAGCTGCGGGGTCCGACGCCGGCAGCGGACGCGCGCTCGCTGCCCCTGGGCTCGTGCCGGGATTCACTTCTTCAGCTCTTGCGTCATGGCGCGCGCGGCTTCGGTCTGGCGCGCGCGCCAGGCGGCCAGGCGCTCGCGCAGCGCAGGGTCGTCGCGGGCCAGCATCGCCACCGCAAAGAGCGCGGCATTCGCCGCTCCCGCCGGCCCGATCGCGAAGGTGGCCACCGGCACGCCCTTGGGCATCTGCACGATCGAATACAGCGAGTCGAGCCCGTTGAGATGCCGGCTCGCAACCGGCACGCCCAGCACCGGCACCGTCGTCTTGGCCGCCAGCATGCCCGGCAGATGCGCCGCCCCGCCCGCGCCCGCGATGATCGCCGCCAGCCCGCGCGCCTCGGCCTGCTCGGCGAAGCGGAACATGTCGTCGGGCATGCGGTGCGCCGACACCACCCGCGCCTCGTAGGCAACGCCGAATTCCTCGAGCACCTCGGCGGCAGCGCGCAGGGTGTCCCAGTCGGAGGAGGAGCCCATGAGGAGGGCGATGTGTGTATCTGGCATCACGATTTGTCCATCGATCGATCTGGAAGTCCGCCATTTCGCCGCATTGCATCATTACCGCCGGTGCGTTTCGCAATCGCCAATGATCACCGTCCGTCGAGGATTTCCGGCGCGCGAAATGGAGCCAAAATCCCACAAAGAGCACCGATTTGCTCATCATGTTCGGTGATGCTGTCGGTCATTTTTCGTTGATACATCAGCGCCTCCGCGTCACGTCCGAGGGCCGCGTACGCCTGGCTAAGCGCACCATAGCCAACGGCGCGGTCATCGGCAGTCCGACGGTCCAGTTGTGCCGTATCGATACGGCTGACCAAGCCGTCGAACTCATCCCCACGCCCCAAGCTCGCCTGGCAAAGTGCGGCATCGCACAGGGTGGTGACCATATGTCCGGATGGACTCACCGGCGAATTCGCTTCGATGACCCGCTCGAGCCGCGCCAAGGCTTCGCCGAATCTTTGCTGAAGGACCAATATCGATGCCATTGCGTCATCTAACAGATGATTCAAGGAAGTCAGTTGCGCTATCCCTTGGTAGTTCATAGCGCTCCTGACTTCAGCTGCGGCGCTATGAACGACCGCCGACTCGAGCGGCGAAGCTAGGCTTGCAAGGCGACAACCAAACACGGACAGTGCCGCTTGGTTATAGGTGAGCGCGCCAATGGCGGCATGGTCGCCGAGCTGAATTGCGGAGTCCCGTGCGCGCGCGTACCAAGCGCGAGATATCGCACGCTGTTCCGAGACCAGAAATGCATCACCGAGTGTCAACGACAGTCGGCACTTCGCTTGCACGTCACCTGCCGAAACTGTATCTATGCAACTGCGAATCGCACGTCCCATCGCCTCATGTCGATGCAGGTTGAACGTAACGTGCGCCATCCACGCGGAGGTCAACGCTGACAGGGGTCCGCTTCTGGCGGCCACGCTCAACAAGTGAGCCCGGCCCACTCGATCCTGCGCCAGGGGATCAAGATCCCGAAAGTACGCCAGAAGACCCTCGGCTAGCATCAGCATGACCGTGACGCGGCCACTCTTGCCGCCACCGAACTCTCGACGGAGTTCCGACAGTATGGCCTCGGCATCCGCGAAGGCCCCAATGCGGGCAAGATAAGCGGCGTATTCCGCTTGCAGCACTGCGCGCTCGACGGGATTACAGGCTTCGTTCAGGCCTCGACGCATGCGCAACTCGTACGGCGAGTCCATCGCTTCCTCCAGGCGTGACTGTTGAGCGATTCTCCATTACTTCGGAGCCAGGACCTGCATTCTGGCGAACGCGCATGGAAAAGGGGCCTGATCGAAATCAGGCCCCTTGGCTGTCAGGCGGCGCGGGGAGCGCCACCTTAGTTCGCGGCTGACTAGGGCTTGTTCCCAGTCGGGAACGGCCAAGCCGCTGCCGGATTCAACGTGGTCTTCGCGGGGGCCGCAGGGGCAGCCGGGGCCGCCGGGGCGGCCTTCTTGGCAGCCTTCTTCTTCGCACTCGGCCGCTTCGGCGCCGCCTTCTTCGCCGCCGCCTTCTTCGCCGGCGCCTTCTTCGCGGCGGCCTTCTTCGCAGGCGCCTTCTTCGCGGGCGCCTTCTTGGCCGGCGCCTTCTTGGCCGGCGCCTTCTTGGCCGCGGCCTTCTTCGCGGGCGCCTTCTTCGCGGCGGCCTTCTTGGCGGGCGCCTTCTTCGCGGCGGCCTTCTTGGCCGGGGCCTTCTTGGCCGCAGCCTTCTTCGCAGTTGCCATGACGATCTCCTTGATCAAGTTGCGAAAGACCCCGCGTCGCTGGATGCGGCGCGGGGATTCACCGTCCGGGCTCCGGCTGCGGGGCATGGGCCCCGCGGCGCTCGTCTCGGTGCGGTGAATGGGGACACGAACCCGGCGGGATGACCTTGCGGCCTCCTGCTCTGCGGCATGCCGGGATTCGCCATTCTCGATTTCGCGTGGACGCCGTCGCCGCCGGCGGGCGCGCGGGCCCGGGGCGATCGGCGGATGGGGGAACGGGCCTGCACGGCGCGGCCTTCAGTCCCAGGCCAGCGCGCCGCCGGTCTGGTAGTCGATGACGCGCGTCTCGAAGAAGTTGCGTTCCTTCTTCAGGTCGATCATCTCGCTCATCCAGGGGAAGGGGTTGTCTTCGTTCGGGAAGAGCGCATCCAGGCCGATCTGCGCGGCGCGCCGGTTGGCGATGTAGCGCAGGTAGCCCTTGAACATGGAGGCGTTCATGCCGAGCACGCCGTGCGGCATGGTGTCCTCGGCGTAGCGGTACTCGAGCTCGACGGCGCGCTCGAACAGCTCGCGCACGCGGGCCTTGAACGCCGGCGTCCACAGCTGCGGGTTCTCGAGCTTGATCTGGTTGACGACGTCGATGCCGAAGTTGCAGTGCATCGACTCGTCGCGCAGGATGTACTGGTACTGCTCGGCCGCGCCCGTCATCTTGTTCTGGCGGCCGAGCGCGAGGATCTGCGTGAAGCCGACGTAGAAGAACAGGCCCTCCATCAGGCAGGCGAAGACGATCAGGCTCTCGAGCAGCGTGCGGTCGGCCTCGGGCGTGCCGGTGCGAAAGGATGGATCCATGATCGCGTCGATGAACGGGATCAGGAACTCGTCCTTGGCGCGGATCGAGGGGATCTCGTGGTAGGCGTTGAAGATCTCGCCTTCGTCCAGGCCCAGGCTCTCGACGATGTACTGGTAGGCGTGGGTGTGGATCGCCTCCTCGAAGGCCTGACGCAGCAGGAACTGGCGGCACTCGGGCGCCGTGATGTGCCGGTAGGTGCCAAGCACGATGTTGTTGGCGGCCAGCGAGTCGGCGGTGACGAAGAAGCCGAGGTTGCGCTTGACGATGCGGCGCTCGTCTTCGCTCAGGCCGTTCGGATCCTTCCACAGCGCGATGTCGCGCGACATCGCGATCTCCTGCGGCATCCAGTGGTTGGCGCAGGTGGCGAGGTATTTCTCCCAGGCCCACTTGTACTTGAAGGGGACGAGCTGGTTGACGTCGGTGCGGCCGTTGATGATGCGCTTGTCGGCGACGTTGACGCGGCGCGCCGACTCGGCGGCGACGCGCGCGGTCTGCGGCGCGGCGAGCGCGGCCAGCTCCGGCAGCGAGGGGCGCGGCGCCTGCGCGGTGATCGGCGAGGGCAGCGCCTGCGCTGCGGCGGCCTTCGCGCCGGGCGTGCTCGAAAGCGAAGAAAGCCCCGAGGGAGCAGAGAGCGCAGACAGCGCAGAGAGCGAGGGAGCCGGGCTCGCGCCCCGTTCGATGTGCGGGGGCGTCGCGGTGTCGGGTATGTGGTGTTCGTCTTCCCAGACCAGCATGTGAGCGCTTCCTGTGCAGCGAATTATCGGAGTGTTGCGCGTGAACGCCAAGCGCTGGTTGACATCGAAGAGCGCTTGTTGTTGCAGCCATGCATCGAAGCGCGAGGCATCGCGCTTCGATGCGCACGGCACGCGGAGCTCATCGTCGTCTCGGCCTTCGCAGCGTTCGTTCGCGTCGTGCGGCGTCGTGCGGCGTCGTGTGGCGTCGTGTGGCGTCGTGCGCGCGCGCCGCTACTGGCAGGCCTCGCAGTCGGGCGCGTCGAGCGCGCACGAGCGCAGGTCGCTCGCGGCCTGCGGCGCTGCCGCTGCACCGGCCACCGCATTCAGCGCGCCGGCCGCGACGGTGCTCTTCTCGGCGTGCGTGGCGCTCGTCGTGCGCAGGTAGTAGGTGGTCTTGAGTCCGCGCAGCCAGGCCAGCTTGTAGGTCTCGTCGAGCTTCCTGCCCGAGGCGCCGGCCATGTAGATGTTGAGGCTCTGCGCCTGGTCGATCCACTTCTGCCGGCGCGCGCCGGCCTCGACCAGCCAGGCCGGCTCGATCTCGAAGGCGGTCGCGTACAGGCGTTTCAACTCCTCGGGCACGCGGTCGATCGGGCGCAGCGAGCCGTCGAAGTGCTTCAAGTCCATCACCATCACGTCGTCCCACAGGCCGAGGCGCTCGAGGTCGCGCACGAGGTACTCGTTGAGCACCGTGAACTCGCCCGAGAGGTTGCTCTTGACGGCGAGGTTGCCGAAACTCGGTTCGATCGAGGCGTCGACGCCGACGATGTTGCTGATGGTGGCCGTGGGCGCGATGGCCACGCAGTTGCTGTTGCGCATGCCGTGGCGGCGGATCTGTTCGCGCAGGGCGTCCCAGTCGAGCGTGGCCGAGCGGTCGATCTGCACCCAGTCGCCGCCGCCGGCGTTGCGTTCGGCGGCCAGCAGATCGAGCGTGTCGGGCGGCAGGATGCCGCGCTCCCACAGGCTGCCGCGCCAGCTGCAGTAGCGGCCGCGCTCGGCCGCCAGCTCGCTGCTGGCGCGGTAGGCGTGGTAGCACACGGCCTCCATCGAGCGGTCGGCGAAGGCCACCGCCTCGGCGCTGGCGTAGGGCAGGCGCAGCTGGTACAGGCAGTCCTGGAAGCCCATGATGCCCAGCCCCACCGGGCGATGGCGCAGGTTGCTGTCGCGCGCCTTCTTCACGGCGTAGTAGTTGAGGTCGATGACGTTGTCGAGCATGCGCATGGCGGTCGACACCGTGCGCGCGATCTTGGCCAGGTCGAGCTCGCGGCCGCCGGCGCCGTCCTTCAGGTGCTGCGCCAGGTTCACGCTGCCCAGATTGCACACCGCGATCTCGCTGTCGCTGGTGTTGAGCGTGATCTCGGTGCACAGGTTGGAGCTGTGCACCACGCCGGCGTGCTGCTGCGGGCTGCGCACGTTGCAGGCGTCCTTGAAGGTGATCCACGGATGCCCGGTCTCGAAGAGCATCGACAGCATCTTGCGCCACAGGTCCTTGGCCGGCATGCGCTTGTAGAGCTTGATCTCGCCGCGGTCGACCTTGGCCTCGTAGGCGGTGTAGGCCTCTTCGAAGGCCTTGCCGAACTTGTCGTGCAGGTCCGGGCAGGTGCTGGGGCTGAACAGCGTCCAGTCGCCGTCCTCGATGACCCGCTTCATGAACAGGTCGGGGATCCAGTTGGCGGTGTTCATGTCGTGCGTGCGCCGCCGGTCGTCGCCGGTGTTCTTGCGCAGCTCGAGGAACTCCTCGATGTCCAGGTGCCAGCTTTCCAGATAGGCGCAGACCGCGCCCTTGCGCTTGCCGCCCTGGTTGACGGCCACCGCGGTGTCGTTGACCACCTTCAGGAACGGCACCACGCCCTGGCTCTTGCCGTTGGTGCCCTTGATATATGAGCCCAGCGCGCGCACGTTGGTCCAGTCGTTGCCCAGGCCGCCGGCAAACTTGCTGAGCAGCGCGTTTTCCTTCAGCGCCTCGTAGATGCCGTCCAGGTCGTCGGAGACGGTGGTCAGGTAGCAGCTGGACAGCTGGCTGCGCCGCGTGCCGCTGTTGAACAGCGTGGGCGTGGAGCTCATGAAGTCGAAGCTCGACAGCACGTCGTAGAACTCGATGGCGCGCGCCTCGCGGTCGATCTCGTTCAGCGCCAAGCCCATGGCGACGCGCATGAAGAAGGCCTGCGGCATCTCGATGCGCACGTCGTCGACGTGCAGGAAGTAGCGGTCGTACAGCGTCTGCAGGCCCAGGTAGTCGAACTGCAGGTCACGCTCGGGCTTCAGCGCCGCCCCCAGGCGGGCCAGGTCGAACTGCAGCAGCTTGTCGTCCAGCAGCTCGGCCTGCACGCCCTTCTTGACGAACTGCGGGAAGTACTCGACATAGCGCTCGCCCATCTGCGCCTGCGTCACCTCCTCGCCCAGGATCTCGCGGCGGATGGTGTGCAGCAGCAGCCGCGCGGTGGCGCGCGTGTAGCCCGGGTCCTTCTCGATCAGCGTGCGCGCGGCCAGGATCGCCGCCTTGTGCACTTCGCCGATCGGCACGCCGTCGTACAGATTGCGCTTGGTCTCGGCCAGCACCGGCTCGGCCTTGACGTCTGCGCCCAGGCCGGCGCAGGCCGATTCCACCAGCGCCTGCAGCTTGCCGAAATCGAGCGGCACGCGCTGGCCGTTGTCGGTGACGTGCAGCGCCGGCTCGGCCGGCACGGCCTTGGGCACCTGGCGGGCGCGTTCCTGCGCGCGGCGCTCGCGGTAGAGCACGTAGGCGCGCGCCACCTCATGGTGGCCGCCGCGCATCAGGCCGAGTTCGACCTGGTCCTGCACGTCCTCGATGTGGAAGGTGCCGCCGCCCGGGCGCGAGCGCAGCAGCGCGCGCACCACGGCTTCCGTCAGCCCGTCGACCGTCTCGCGCACGCTCGCCGACGCGGCCCCCTGCGTGCCGTGCACGGCCAGGAAGGCCTTCATCAGCGCCACGGCGATCTTGGCCGGCTCGAACACGACCACCGCGCCATTGCGGCGGATGATCTGGTAGCCGTCGAAGGCCGATGCGGCGGCGGCGAGCGGCGCGGCGGCGCCGCCTCGGGCCGGCGCGCCTTCGTGGGTCTGGATGGCGTGGACTTGCATGGATCCCCTGCGGAGGTGCGGTGGCGTTCGGTGAGGACGTTGCGCCCGCGTTCCGGGCTGCGCGGCAACGGACCCGCGCCGGGCGGGCTCGGCGCCGCCGCCGCTGCGCGCGCCTTGCGGCAGACTGCCGCGTTTCGCGCAGGGAACACTATATCTGGGGTCTGGACGCCCCACAAGCCACTAGGGGTAGTGTCGGCTCAGGACCTTCCCGCAGTGCCGCCCGGCGCCGCCTCGAGCGGCGCGAGGCGTGGTCGGCGGCGGCGCAGCGTGCGCGCCAGGCGCGCCCAGTCGAAGCCCGGACCGGGATCTTGCTTGCGCCCCGGGGCGACGTGCTCGTGGCCCGCGACCTCGGCGATGGGATAGCGGCGCGCAAGCGCGCGCAGCAGCTCGCCCAGCCGGCGGTACTGCACCGGCTCGAAGCCGTGACCCTCGAGCCCTTCGAGCTCGACGCCGATCGACCAGTCGTTGCACTCGCCGCGCCCGCGCCACTGCGAGCGTCCGGCGTGCCAGGCGCGCGCGTCGCAGGACACGAACTGCACGAGCTCGCCGTCGCGGCGCAGGAAGAAATGCGCCGACACCCGCAGGCCGCGCAGCGCCTCGTAGTAGGGGTGGGCGTCGCAGTCGAGCGTGTTCGTGAACAGGCGCTCGACGTCGGGCCCGCCGTACGCGCCCGGCGGCAGGCTGATGCTGTGCACGACGACGAGCGTGATCGCGCTGCCTGCCGAGCGCGCGCCGAAGTTGGGCGAAGGGCAGGCACGCGCCGCGTCCCACCAGCCGCGGCGCCACGGCGGCCCGGCACCGCGCGCGGCGCGCGCCGGCACTCTCAGTCGCCCTCGTTCGGCTCGGCCGCGGCGTCGGCCGTGCCCGCGCCGATGCCCAGGCGCGCCATGCGGTAGCGCATCTGGCGCAGCGACAGGCCCAGGCTCGCGCCGGCCGCGGTGCGGTTGTAGCGGTGCAGCGCGAGCGCGCGTTCGAGGATGTCGCGCTCGACCGCGTCGAGGTGGGCCGCGAGATCGCGCGGCAGCGCCTGGGCCTGCGCGCGCGTCGCCTCGGCCGGCGCGAGCGGCGCCAACGGTGTCCGGATCGGCGGCTCGGCTTCGGTCGCGTCGGCCTCCCCGAGCAGCCCCTCGGGCAGGCCGAGATCCTCGGGCTCGATGCACTGCCCGGCGGCCAGCGCCAGCGCGCGGTGCAGCAGGTTCTCGAGCTCGCGCACATTGCCTGGGAACGGGTAGCGCTCGAGCCGGGCCAGCGCCGCCGGCGCCAGCGCGGGCGGCGGCGCGACAGCGGCGTCGCGCGCAATGCGCGCCAACAAGGTGAGGCACAGCAGCGGCAGGTCGGAGGCGCGCTCGCGCAGCGGCGGCAGCGCGATGCGGATCACGTTCAGGCGGTAGTACAGGTCCTGGCGGAAGCGCGCCGCCTGCACCTCGGCGCCCAGGTCCTTGTGCGTAGCGCTGACGATGCGCACGTTGATCGGCGTCTCGGCCACGGCGCCGAGCGGCCGCACGGCGCGCTCCTGCACCACGCGCAGCAGCTTGCTCTGCATCGCCAGCGGCAGGTCGCCGATCTCGTCGAGAAAGAGCGTGCCGCCCTGCGCGGCCTGGAAGAAGCCCTCGCGGTCCTCGTTCGCGCCGGTGAAGGCGCCCTTGCGGTAGCCGAAGAACTCGGCTTCGAGCAGCGCCTCGGGAATGGCGCCGCAGTTGACGGCGACGAAGGCGCCCGCCGCGCGCGGCGAGAGCTCGTGGATGGCGCGCGCGACGAGCTCCTTGCCGGTGCCCGATTCGCCGGCCACCAGCACCGGCGCCATGCTGCGCGCCACCTTGGCGACGAGCGCGCGCACCTGCTGCATCGCCTGCGAGTCGCCGGCCAGGCGCGCCAGCGCTGCGCTCGGCGCGGCCGGCGCGGCCGCGTGCACCGGCGCCGCCGGCGCCGTCTGCGCACGCGACGCCGCCGTGCGCGCGCCGGCGGCGGCGTCGCGCTGGGCCCCGCTGCGGCCGAGCGCCGAGCCGACCACGGCGCGAAACTGGCGCAGATCGACCGGCTTGGTGAGGTAGTCGTAGGCGCCGGCCTTGAGCGCCTCGACCGCGTTCTCGGCCGAAGCGTAGGCCGTGATCACCATCGCCCGCTCGCTGCGGCCGGCCTGCTCCATGCGCTGCAGCAGATCGAGCCCGCTGCCGTCGGGCAGCCGCATGTCGGTGATGACGAGCTGGTAGCCGCCCTCCTGCAGGCGCGTCCAGGCCTCCTCGACGCTGCCGGCGCAGTCGACGTCATAGCCCTCGCGGATCAGCGTCAGCTCGTACAGCGTGCGCAGGTCGGGCTCGTCGTCGACGACGAGCAGGCGCGGGTTCGGCACGGCCGGGCCCATGCGCTCAGCGCTCCTCGAGCGGCAGCGCGCTCGCCTCGAGCGCGGCCGCCGCCAGGCTCACGACGAACTCGTTGCCGGGCCGCCCGGCCAGCGCGCGCCGGTGGAACTCGATGCTCGCGCCGTGGCGCTCGCACAGCTCGCGGCAGATGTAGAGGCCCAGGCCGGAGCCGCGGCTGCGCGTCGACGAGAACGGCTCGAACAGGCGCCGCTCGACCTCGGGCGCCAGCGCCTGGCCGTCGGACAGCACCGAGAGCCGGGCCCCGCCGCCCGCGCGCGGCGCCAGGGCCAGCACGATCGAACCGGCGCCGCGGCTGGCGTGGCGGTAGGCGTTGTCGAGCAGGTTGACGACGATGCGGCGCAGATGCTCGGCGTCGAAGCGCACGCCGAGCGCGCGCGCGCCGACGTCGACGCGCAGCGCGCTCGCCGGGCCCGGCGCCAGGCCCACGCCGGCCGCCCACTCGGCCGCCGTCGCCGTGACCACGGCGTGCGCGTCCACCGGCTGCGAGACCGGCGCCGCGCCGGGGGCCACTTCCATCACGTCGGCGACGATGCGCTCGAGCCGCTGCACGTTGTCGGCCACCATGCGCGCCAGGCGGCGCTGCGTCGGTGCGAGCTCGTCTTCCATCAGCAGCGCGTTGGCCTGCGCGATGGCGGCCAGCGGGTTGCGGAACTCGTGCGCGATGCCGGCCGAGACGCGGCCCATCGCCGCCAGCTTCTCCTGGCGCACGCGTGCCAGCGCCGTGCGCACGTCTTCGAGCAGCAGCACGACGAGCGGGTCGTCGCGTTCATCCTGCGGCGCCGGGTCGCTCTCGCCGAGCTCGAGGGCGCGCTCGCGCATGAAGCGCACGCGCACGCGCAGCGTGCAGCCCGCGCCGCCGGCGTGCGCCAGCGTGACCTCGCGCCCGGCCTCGGGCCAATCGCCCTCGGCGAGCGCGCGCTGCACCGCGGCCAGCAGCGTCGCCCAGGCCGGCCGGTCGGCCAGGCCGAAGGGGGCAGGCGGCGCCAGCCCGGCCTCCACCAGCAGCGCGCGCGCCGCCGGATTGGCCGCGCGCACGCGCAGCTTGCGGTCGACGACGAGCACGCCGTCGGCCATCTCCTCGATCACCAGGCGGTTGAGCTGCGCTTGCTGGCGCGCCAGCCCGAGGCTGCCGCGCGCGGCGAGCTCCTCGCGCGCCAGGCGCCCGGCGAGCTCGGCGGCCAGCAGCGTGATGATGAACAGGCCCAGCCCGGCCAGCCCCGACTGCAGCATCGGCCCGGGCGCGGGCACGCCGCCGTGCGCGACGCGCCAGGCCACCGCCAGCAGCATCAGCGACACCGCCGCCGCGGTGCCGAGCGCGACCAGGCGCGAGGTCAGCACGCCCGCCATCAGCACCGGCAGCACCAGCAGCGCGGCGAAGTTGAAGCTCGAACCCAGCTCGAGCAGGTGCAGCGCGGTGAAGGCGGCGAGGTCGACGCCGATGGTCGCCAGCCACTGGCGGCGGCGGCGCGCGCGCGTGGCCTGCGGCGCGGCCAGCGGCCGAAAGCGCGGCAGCAGCCACAGCGTGATCGCCTGCGCCGCGTAGGCCAGCGCGATGAGCACGCTCAGCTCGGGCCGGCGCTCGCCCAACAGGCTGCCGGCGCCCAGCAGCAGCACGAGGCCGACGCCGATCGCCGCGCGCGCCGCGGCGTAGGTGCGGAACACGCGCGCCAGCGCCGTGTCCTGCGCCGCCGCCAGCCGCCGCACCTGGTGCAGCAGCAGCCGGCTGTCCTGCGGCACGTCGCCCGCGGCCAGCCAGCCGGGGTCGAAGAAGGGCTCGCTGCCCTGGGTGTCGGCGCCGAACAGCGCGTCGTCGCGGCGCCGCCCGTGCACGCGGCGGCGCTCGGCGCCGCGCCGGTCGCTGCTGTGCCGGCGCTCGCCGCGCTCGGCGCTCGCGGCCGCGCGCGCCGCCTGGGCCGGGGTCTCAGCGGGGGCCGGCAAGGCGGTGCGCCTCGCTGCAGTACGGGCGCCCGGCGGCGTCGAACAGGGCCTCGGGCCGCGGCAGATGCACGCCGCAATGCACGCACCCGAGCATCGCCGTCGGCGCGTCGCGGCGCGGCCCGGCACCGGCGCCGCCCGGGCCGCTCCGCTCGCCGCGGCTGCGCCGCCGCGCGATCGACAGCCAGGCCAGCACGACGCCGACGACGAGGAGCAGCACCAGGTACTTCATGGTCGCGCGCCGCCGGCCATTCAGCCCGGCATCCGGCCCAGCAGCACCTCGAACACGAAGCGCGAGCCGACGTAGGCCAGCAGCAGCAGCACGGCACCGATGTAGAGCCAGCGCGTGGCCTTGCGCCCGCGCCAGCCGCGCAGGCGGCGGCCGGCGAGCAGCGCGGCGAACACGCACCAGGCCGCCACCGAGAACACCCACTTGTGGTCCCAGCGCCAGCGCTCGACGTTGCTGGCGCCGAGGATCATCGTCGCCGTCAGCACGACGAAGCCGGCCTGCACGAAGCGGAAGGTGATGCGCTCGAGCTGCAGCAGCGGCAGCCCGAGCGCCGCGCCGCCGGGCTGCGCCGCGCCCGTGCCGGCGCGCAGGCGCCGCTCGGCCGCGTCGAGCAGCGCGCCGTGCAGCACGGCCGCGGCGAACAAGGCATAGGAGGCGACGCCGAGCGCGAAGTGCAGCGGCGCGAGCCGGTGCTCGATCGGCCGCATCTCGCCCGGGAAGACGAGCGCGGTCAGCACCGCCAGCGCACCGGCCACGCCGAGCGGCAGGCGCACGCCGGGCAGCGGCAGCAGCCGGCTCTCGACGGTGTGCACCGCGATCAGCAGCCACACCGTGATCGACAGCACCGGCCCGAAACCCAGGCGCGCGCCCGGCGCACTCTGGCCGAAGCCGCCGATGTCGATCACGAGCAGCGCCAGGTGCAGCAGCCAGGCGCCGAGCCAGGCGCCCGCCGACACGCGCTGCAGCGCCGCCAGCGGCAGCGCCGCCGCCAGGTACAGCAGCATCGCCGCCAGCGCGAGCAGCGGGCCGCCGCCCGGGGCCAGCAGCGGGGGGGCGCTCGATAGAATCATCGGCCCACAGTGTACCCACCCGGCCCCGCGCACGGACCGGGGCCCGCGATGGCTTCCACCCTCACCGAACGCCTGTCGCGCCTCGTCAAGACGATGCGCGGCCAGGCCCGCATCACCGAGAGCAATGTCGCCGACATGCTGCGCGAGGTGCGCCTGGCGCTGCTCGAAGCCGACGTCGCGCTGCCGGTGGTGCGCGACTTCGTCGCCCGCGTCAAGGACAAGGCGCTCGGTCAGGAGGTGGTCGGCTCGCTCAACCCAGGCCAGGCGCTGGTGGGCATCGTGCACAAGGAGCTCGCCGCCACGATGGGCGAGGTGGATGCCGCCGGCGCGCTCAGGCCCCCGGCCGACATCGACCTCGCCGTGCAGCCGCCGGCCGTCATCCTGATGGCCGGCCTGCAGGGCTCGGGCAAGACCACCACCAGCGCCAAGCTCGCGCGCCACCTGATCCGCCAGCGCAGGAAGAAGGTGCTCACGGTCTCGGCCGACGTCTACCGGCCGGCGGCCATCGAGCAGCTGAAGACCGTCACCGCGCAGGCCGGTGCCGAGTGGTTTCCGAGCGCAGCCGAGCAGACGCCGCGCGCCATCGCGCTGGCCGCGCTCGACCACGCGCGGCGCCACTACTTCGACGTGCTGATCGTCGACACCGCCGGCCGTCTGGCCGTCGACGAGGCGCTGATGGCCGAGATCCGCGCCCTGCACGCGGCGCTGGCGCCGAGCGAGACGCTGTTCGTCGTCGACGCCATGCAGGGCCAGGACGCGGTCAACGTCGCCAAGGCCTTCAAGGAGGCGCTGCCGCTCACCGGCATCGTGCTGACCAAGCTCGACGGCGACGCGCGCGGCGGCGCGGCGCTGTCGGTGCGGCAGGTCACGGGCGCGCCGATCAAGTTCGCCGGCACGAGCGAGAAGATCGACGGCCTCGAGGTGTTCGACGCCGAGCGCCATGCCGGGCGCGTGCTCGGCATGGGCGACATCGTCGCGCTGGTCGAGGAAGTGCAAAAGGGCGTAGACCTCGACGAAGCGAAGAAGCTCGCCGACAAGGTCAAGAGCGGCGCCGGCTTCGACCTCGAGGACTTCAAGGCCCAGATCTCGCAGATGAAGAAGATGGGCGGGCTGTCCACGTTGATCGACAAGCTGCCCAGCCAGATCGCGAGCAAGGCCGCCGGCGCCGACATGGACCGCGCCGAGCGCGACGTGCGGCGCATGGAGGGCATCATCAACGCGATGACGCCGGCCGAGCGACACAAGCCCGAGCTCATCAAGGCCAGCCGCAAGCGCCGCATCGCCGCCGGCTCCGGCGTGCCGGTGCAGGAAGTCAACCGCCTGCTCAAGCAGTTCGAGCAGATGCAGGCGATGATGAAGAAGATGAAGGGCGGCGGCCTGATGAAGATGATGCGCCGCATGGGTGGCCTCGGCGGCCTCGGCGGGCCCGGCGGCGGCTTCCCCGGCATGCCGCGCTGAGGCGCGCGCCGCGGGCGCGGGGCGACGAAGCCGGCACGAAGCCGGCACGAAGCCGGCACGAAGCCGGCGACGAAGCCGGCCGCGAAGCCGCCACGAAGTCGCCCGCGAAGCCGCCGCCGCGCGGCCGAGGCGCCGCCACGCAGGCACGCCGGTGCGGCCAAGCAGCGGCTCCCCCGATGCGCCCCGATACGCCTCGATACGCCTGTTGTGCCCCGGCGCCTTCATCTGCGCAGGCGGCGTGCCGATGGTGCGGATTCGTGCCCGTCTGCCCGCCGCAATGGACTTCCTGCCCCCGATCGATTCGCTCGCCGTTCCCGCAACGCTCGCGCTGATGCTCGGCTGGTTCGTGCTGCGCCGGCGCCAGCGCGCCGCGCGCAGCCCCGAGCGCGAGGCGCTCGACACGGTCGCCGGCTGGCCGCCCGAAGCGGCACGCGTGCTGACGGTCGACGAGCGCCAGGCGCACGAGCTGCTGCGGCGCGCGCTGCCCGGGCTGCTGGTGCTGGCGCAGGTGCCGCTGGCGCGCTTCCTGCGCGTGCCGATGCGCCACTCCTACGCCGACTGGATGCAGCGCGCGGGCTCGCTCGCCGCCGATCTGGTGGTGTGCGACGCCGGCTCGCGCGTGCTGGCCGTGGTCGACATCCGCGCCGCCGAGGAGAGTGCGCGCAGCCGGCGCCGGCACGAACGCATGGCGCGCGTGCTCGGGGCGGCCGGCGTGCAGGTCATCACCTGGCGCGAGGGCGACCTGCCGAGCGCGCAGAACGTGCGCAACGCACTCGCGCCGCTGCTGGCGCCGCCCAAGGCCGCCGTGCCGACGACGAACGCGCGGCCGGCGCCGCTCATCCCGGTGCCCGAGATGGAGGAGATCCTGGCCGAAGGCGACCGCCTGGCCGCGGCCGCCGAGGTACTCGAGCCGATGCCCTCGGGCTTCCTCGAAGACTTCGAGCCCGCCGCGGCGCGCTGAGCGCGCGGTCGGCCGCCGCTTCGCGCGCAGTACGGCCAGCGCAGCCGCGGCGGCGACCGCGCTCGCAACCGCGCTCGCAACCGCGCTCGCAACCGCGCTCGCAACCGCGCTCGCAACCGCGCTCGCAACCGCGCTCGCAACCGCGCCCGCAAGCGCGCCCGCAAGCGCGCGCACCGCCGCGGCGGCGACGGCACCGGCTACTGCAGCAGCGCCTGCGCGAACTCGCGCGCGTCGAAGGTCTGCAGGTCCTCGAGCTTCTCGCCCACGCCGATGAAGTAGACCGGCACCACGCGCCCCTGCTCGGCGCCCCAGCGCGCGATGGCCGCCAGCACGCCGCCCTTGGCCGTGCCGTCGAGCTTGGTCACGACGAGCCCGGTGAGGCCGAGCGCGGCGTCGAAGGCCTTGACCTGCGCCAGCGCGTTCTGCCCGCTGTTGCCGTCGACCACCAGCAGCACCTCGTGCGGCGCGCCGGGCAGCGCCTTGCCGATCGTGCGCTGGATCTTCCTCAGCTCCTCCATCAGGTGCAGCTGCGTGGGCAGGCGCCCGGCGGTGTCGGCGATGACGACGTCGCAGCCGCGCGCGCGGCCCGCCGTCACCGCGTCGAAGCTCACCGCGGCCGGATCGCCCCCTTGCTGCGCCACCACCTCGACGCGCGTGCGGTCGGCCCACACTGCGAGCTGCTCGCGCGCCGCGGCGCGGAAGGTGTCGGCCGCGGCCAGCAGCACCTTGCAGCCGCCGGCGGCGAGGTGCCAGGTGAGCTTGCCGATCGTCGTCGTCTTGCCGGCGCCGTTGACGCCGCACACCATGATCACCGTCGGCCGCGCCTCGCCGATGACGAGCGGACGCGCCAGCGGCGCCAGCAGCTCGGCCAGCGCGTCGGCGAGCAGCGCCTTGACCGCAGCCGCCTCGGTGGCCTTGCTGTCCTTGACGCGGCGCTTCAGATCCGCGAGCAGCGCCTGCGTCGCCGCGACGCCGGTGTCGGCCATCAGCAGCGCCGCTTCCAGCTCCTCGTACAGCGCATCGTCGATGCGCGCGCCGGTGAAGACCTGAGCGATGTCGCTGCCGGTCTTGCGCAGGCCCTGGCGCAGCCGCGCCAGCCAGCTCGCACGCGGCGGCTCGGGCGGGCTCTCGGGCGCCGGTTCGATGGCCGGCGGCTCGGCGGACGCGGATTCGGCAGCCGCAGGCGCTGCCGCGGACGGCCCTGCGGTCAGCGTGCGCGCGGCCGCAGGAGCAGGCCCTGCGCTCGGCGCAACCGCTGCGCTCGGCGTGACCGCTGCCGGGGCGGCAGGCGCCACCGCGGCCGCGGGCTTTGCGCTCGCGGGGCTCGTCAGGCCCGCAGCGGGTTCGGGCGGCGCGGCGGGCGCCTTCTTGCGGAAGAAGCTGAACATCGATCGAGACCGCGCGCCGCTATAATCGCGGGCTCCTGGCGCTTTAGCTCAGTTGGTTAGAGCGACGGAATCATAATCCGCAGGTCCGGGGTTCAAGTCCCTGAAGCGCCACCACCCGATGCCGCAGTCTGCAGCAGTCGGGAGCAAGAAGCCTCGAGTGAATCAAGCACTCGAGGCTTTGTTGCATGGTATACGGCGTGGTGCCGCGCCGGGGCATGCAGCCCATAAGCGCTAAGATAATGTTGACATCGTCTATACTGCCATCCCGTCGACAGAACGGTGGCGGGCGGGACGATGGACGATGGCAGCGACTTCGATCGTGACTGGGACGATCGCTTCGAAGGGTTGAGTGAGGACTGGGAGGTCATCGAACGTGTTCTTCCCGATGGGTGGCAGGAAGCAGCTCGGCTCACCGGTGCGTTGCGGCGCACGCGCGGATTCAAGGACGCCGCATCGCTGCTGCGCGTGATGCTGATTCACTTGGTCGACGGATGCTCGCTTCGCGAGACGGCCGTGCGCGCCCAAGCTGGCGGTCTGGCTGACGTGTCCGATGTTGCATTGCTGGGACGGCTGCGCGGTTGCGGCGAATGGTTTCGCTGGATGGTCGAGCAGATGAGCCGGCGTCTTTCGACGACGACGCAGGACGTATTGGTCGGCAAGCGCGTGCGGCTGGTCGACGCGAGCGTGGTCTGTGAGCCGGGTGCGACGGGTTCGACCTGGCGGATTCACTACATGATCGACCTGAGCACGCTGGCGTGCGAGCAACTCCAGGTCACGCTGCCCGACGAAGGAGAGACGCTCACGCGGTTCGAAGTGCGGGCCAACGACATCCTGATGGCCGACCGGGGGCTGGCGCATCGACGCGGCATCAGGCACGTCGTTGCGGGTGGCGGCGATGTGATCGTACGCTCGAACATGGTCAGCGTGCCGCTCGAGGACGGCAAGGGAAAAGAGGTGGCGTTGCTGCCCAAGCTGCGCAAGCTGAAGGTGGGCGAGGCTCGGGAATGGCCGGCATTCATGCGCGACGACCAGGGCACCATCGCCCTTCGCGTGTGCGCGCTCAAGAAGAGCGCCGAACAAAAGCGCAAGGCACAGGACAAGCTGCGCGAGGTCGCCTCCAAGAAGCAACGCAACTTGCAGCCCGACACGCTCGAGGCGGCCGGGTACGTTGTGGTCCTGACGACGCTGCGCGAGGTGTCTGCGCAGAACATCCTGGAGCTGTACCGCCACCGCTGGCAGATAGAGCTGGCGTTCAAGCGCCTGAAGTCGCTCCTTCAACTCGGTCACCTGAAGAAGACCGATCAAGTGGGGGCCAAAGCGTGGCTGCAGGGCAAGTTATTCGTAGCCACTCTGATCGAAACCCTGATCGCGGTCGGCGAGCGTTTTTCCCCTTGGGGCTACTTCTTGTCCGCCGAGCAAGGAGCGCCGCTGTCGCTGGCGTGAGGTGGCGATGATGCGTTTTCTCCTCGCCCGCGCCGTGAACCCAACGACAACGCTGCGCGGAGGGCTGCGCGACTGGAACAAGCTGGCTGCTGCACTGCGCGAGCCGCCCCGCAAGCGCCGGCGCTATCAGGCTGACGCTCGGGACACATTTTTATCTTAGCGCTTATGGGCATGCAGCCCCCCCACCCCGGTGGTCGATGGGCAGCGGTCAATGCAAGCCGTCATGACACGGTAGGGCTGCCCGACACGGGCTCGCGCCTTCGGGCTCGGCCACGCACCAATCGGCGCGCAGCGCGCAACTACCCCTTTACCGCACCGGCGGTCAGGCCCGCGATGATCCGCTTGGCTGCCACGAACGTGAAGACGAGCGGGGGCAGCGCGATCAAGAGGCCGGCTGCTGTGATCTTGCCCCACTCGACGCCGGTGTCGGTGATGTAGTTCGAGATCGAAGCAGGCAGTGTGCGGGTGTGGCGGTTGGTGAGGATGAAGCTGAGGATGAATTCGTTCCAGGCCAGGCGGAACGTGAAGATCGCCGCCGCCGCGAGCCCGGGGCTGACGAGCGGCAGCACGACGCGCCAGAAGACGGCAAAGGGGCCGCAGCCGTCGATCGCCGCCGCCTCCTCCAGTTCCTCGGGCAACTGCTCGACGAAGCCGTAGAGCAGCCAGATGGTGAACGGCAGGTTCAGCGCCACGTAGACCAGGATGACGCCGCTCAAGGTGTCGTTGATCTGCCAGCCCAGCCAGATGGTGAACACTGGCACCGCCAGCACGGCGGGCGGAATCGTGCGCAGCAGGAGCGTCGAATAGCCGAAGGCGCCGCGGCCGCGGAACTCGAAGCGCGCCAGGCCGTACGCGGCCATAGTGCCGAACAGCAATGTGACAGCCGAGGAGACCAGCGAGACGACGAGGCTGTTGTAGAGATTGCGCTGGATGTTGCCCTCGCCGACGACGGCCTCGAAGTTGGCCATCGTCGGCGCGAAGAACCACGACCAGCGGGTGTCGAAGATCTGCGTCTCGGTCTTGAAGGCGGTGAACGCGAGTACCACGATGGGTGCCAGGCACAGCAGCGCGAGCAGCATGAGCAGCGCATGGCGCAACACGGCAACGGCGTCGAACGGCAGCGGCGCGGCGGCCGCGGCGCGCGGGCCGGCGACGGGCGATGCGGCCGGAGGATTCGGCGTCGTCATGGCACCTGCGGCCCCCCGCGCGCGCGTTGCGCCGCCAACGGGTTGGCGAGCTTCAGGATGCCCAGCGACAGCAGCGTGACGATGGCCAGCAGCAGCATCGACATCACGCTCGCGTGCCCGAGCTTCTGGCTGATGAAGGCGGCCTTGTACAGGTGCAGCGAGAACAGCTCGGTACTCAACCCCGGCCCGCCGAAAGTCATCACGTAGATCACCTCGAGGCCGCGGAAGCCGTCGATCATCCGCATCAGCAATGTCACCACCAGCAGCGGCCGGATGATGGGCAGTTTGACGAGCCAGATCTGCTGCCAGGTGCTGGCGCCATCGATGCGCGAGGCTTCGGTGACCGAGCCGTCCACGCCCTGCAGCGCCGCCAGCACCATGATGAAGACGAAGGCCGTCCACTGCCAGACGTCCACGATGACCATGGCGGTGAAGGCCAGCCCCGGCACGGCCAGCCATTCCTGAGGCGGGATGCCCACGGTGCCCAACAGATGGTTGACGGGGCCGAACTGGGCGTCGAACAGGTAACGCCAGATGAGCCCGACGCAGATCGGCGCCACCATCATCGGCAGCACGAAGGCGGTGCGGTAGAGCCGCATGCCCCGCACCGGCTTCTCGAGCAGGAGCGCCAGCGCGACGCCGAGCACCATCTCGATGCTCACGGCCAGCAGAACGAAGGCCCCCGTGATGCCCAGCGAAGTCCAGACCTGCGGGTTGGCCAGGGTCTCGGAGAAGGCCCTGAGTCCCACCCAGCGTGCGCTTCCCCACGGTGTGCCCATGCCCCAGTCGTAGAAACTGATCTTGGCCGCTTCGACGATGGGGTAGAGCAGCCCCGCCACCGTGATCGCGGCGGCCGGCGCCACGTACGCATAGGGCACCAGCCCCCCGGAGCGACGCGCCATGGTCTGGTACTTGTCGCGGCGGCGCGCGGTGGCGAGCGGGGAGGGGCAGCGCGCGTGCGCGCGCTCAGGCCTTGAGCAGGCCGGCCTGGCGCACCACGTCCTCGGCCGCAGGCACCGCGGCGTCGAGCGCCTGCTTGGCCGGCGTCTTGCCGCTGATGACGGCTGGCAGCGCCTGCCCGAGGATCTGCTGGCTGATGTGATCCCACTCGGGAATCAAGGGCCGCCAGTCGGGGTCGGCGATCTTCAACGCCTCGCGCAGCACGGGCAGTTCGGCCGGATACTTGCGCGCCACGTCCACGTCGGCCACCGTCGACCAGCGGTTGACGTTGCCGCCGAGCAGCGCCACCTTCTTGTCAGCGGCCTTGCTCGTCATCCACTGGATGAAGAGGAACGCGGCTTCCTTGTTCTTGGCGTTGCTCGGGATGGCCAGCCCGAAGCCGCCGGTCATGCCGCCTTGGCGCGCCGCACGCGGGTGCGGCGCGTAGCCGATGCGCCCGGCGACGCGGCTCTTGGCCGGATCCTGCGCCGGTCCGAAGATGGCCACCGAGTCGAGATAGAACGCGCATTGCCCCTGCAGGAAGGCGTTCTGCATTTCGCCGAAACCGTAGGCGGGAATGCCTGCCGGCCCGGTCTCGACGATCTCGCGCAGCACCTCGGCGGCGCGCACGCCCTCGGGACGGTTGAAGGCGGCGCGCCATTTCTCGTCGAAGACCTTGCCGGCGAGGGGCGACAGGTGCATCAGCCAGGCCGCGGTGATCTGGTGCCCAGTCTGTCCGCGCGAGGTCAGCCCGCCGATGCCTTCCTTGTCCTTCATGAGCCGACAGGCGGCCAACAACTGCTCATAGGTCTGCGGCGGTTTGAGGTTGTGCTTCTGCAGCAGGTCTACCCGGTAGCCAAGCACGCTCGTTTCGGCGCCGAAGGGCACGCCGTAGGGTCGGGCGCCAGGGCCGGCCAAGTAGCCCTTGGGCCCGCCGACCAGCGCGATGTTCTCCCAGTAGGCCGTGATCAGGTCCTTCTGATCCCAGGCCGGATCGGCCAGCGTCGGATGGGCCAGATACGGCGTCAGATCCTCGATGAGCTTCTTGGCGACGTATTCCGTCTTCCACATGACCACATACGTGACGACGTCGAAATCGCCGCCCCTCGGCTTGCCCATCTCGAGCACCTGCCGATCCTTCATGCGCAGGTACTGCATCTTGTCGCGCTCGACCTTGATGCCGGTCTCGGCGGTGAACTCGCCGAAGAGCTTCTCGGCCGCGTCGTAGTGCGGATGTGCCGGGTAGTTGACGACGATCGTGCTGCCGCGGTGCTTGGCGTAGCGGTCCGCGGCGGCCCTGCCCGAGAAGGGCAGGCCGGCTCCGAACACGGTGGCGCCGACGGCACCGACGAGGTCTCTGCGTCTCATGAAAGGGTCTCCTATGCGTGCACGCCCTGTGGCTCGATCTCAACCGCAATGCGCCAAGCGTCGCCCGCTGGCGGCATCGAACAGATGCAGCTCCGCCGCATCGAACTCGAGGCCGACCTCGCGGCCGCGCAGTTCGACGGCATTGCCCGGCAGCACGGCGCACACGCGCTGGCTGTCGTCGCCTGCGGCGCGGCCGGTCAGCACGGTCTCGGTGCCCAGGAATTCGACGATGTCCACGCGCGCGCGCAGCAGCGGCGCGCCCGTTGCCAGCCGCAGTGCCTGCGGTCGAATCCCCGCCTTCACGGCCTGCCCAGCCTGCAGCGCCAGTCCCGGCGGCAGCGGCCAATCGCCCGCTGCACCGCGCAGGCGCAGCAGGTCGCCCGCGGGCAGCGCAGCCGCGTCGAACAGATTGATGCTCGGCGTGCCGATGAACCCGGCCACGAAGATGTTAGCCGGCGATGCGAACACCTCGCTCGGCGGGCCGACTTGCTGAACGCGGCCCTCGTCGAAGATCACGATGCGGCTTGCCAATGTCATGGCCTCGACCTGATCGTGCGTCACGTAGATCGTGGTCTTGCCCAGCCGGCCGTGCAGCAGGGCGAGCTCGGAGCGCATGTGCCCGCGCAGCTTGGCGTCCAGATTCGACAGCGGCTCGTCGAACAGGAATACCGTCGGTTCGCGCACGATCGCCCGGCCGATCGCGACCCGCTGGCGCTGGCCGCCGGAAAGTTCGCGCGGCTTGCGCTCGAGCAAGCGCTCGATATTCAGCACGCGTGCGGCTTGGCGCACCTTCTGTTCGATCTCGCCGGCCGGTCGGCGCGCCAGCCGCAGGGCGAACGACATGTTCTGCGCCACGTTCATGTGCGGATACAGCGCGTAGTTCTGGAAGACCATCGCGATGTCGCGATGCATCGGCGCGGTGTGGGTAACGTCGCGTCCGTCGATGGCGATCCGGCCCTCGGTGACGGTCTCCAGCCCCGCGATCATGCGCAGCAAGGTGCTTTTGCCGCAGCCCGATTCGCCGAGCAGGACGAGGAATTCGCCGGGCTCGACGGCCAGGTCGATGCGCTCGATCACGGTCACCGCGCCGAAGCGCTTGACCAGGCCTTGCAGCGACACGCCGCCGCTCATTGCCCGTAGTCCTCGAGATACATGCGCCGCGCCTCGGCGACGGTCGCCGGGTCCAGCGGCGCGACGGCGCCGCGCAGCCTCGCCAGGTGCAGGATCTCGGCCTCCTCTTCGACGTAGATCGCGTACTTGAAGGCCTCCATCGGCGTGCCGCCGATCGTGAAGACGCCGTGGCTGCGCATCAGGATCGCGTGGCTGCTGCCGATACGGCGCACGATCTGCTCGCCGATCGCCTCCTCGCCGATGGTTGCGAAGTCGGACACCGGGATCGCGCCGCCGAAGAGCGCGGCGGCGGTCGTCGAGCACACCGGCAACGGTTCGCCGCGCAGCGCGAAGCTCGTGGCATAGGGGGAGTGCGTGTGCACGATGCCGTGGACGTCGCTGCGATGGCGATACACATGCAGGTGCGAGGCGGTGTCGATGGAGGGTTTCAGGCGCCCCTCGACGACCCGGCCCTGCAGATCGACGACGACGATGTCCTCGGGTTGCAGGCGATCGAGCCGCGCGCCGCTGGGTTTGATGCCGACCAGACCGGTCTGCGGATCGCGTCCGCTCGCGTTCCCTTGGGCCCACTTCACGAGCCCCGCCTTGGGCAGGCCGGAGTTGGCCTCCCACACCGCCAGGCGCAAGGCGGCCAGCGGCGAAGTCTGCGTCACAGGGCCTCCAGGCGCTCGACGTCGGCGCCGGCAGTGGCCTGCAGGCTGGCCGCGGCGAGGTCCGCCTCGCCGATGCCCAGTCGGGCTCCGACCACACGCTCGGTGGCTTCGATGAGCGCCTGTGCGTCGAGACCGTGCTTGCGCGTGAGGTAGGCGAACGAGGCGCCCTGGCAGTAGGTGTCCTGCACTCCCAGCCTGAGCAGCTTGCGCCCCACGCCGTGCTCGGCCATGACCTCGGCCACCGCCGTGCCAAGGCCGCCGATGACGGTGTGGTTCTCGAGCGTGATGACGCCGTGCCGCGTCTTGGCCACGGCCTCGACGACCTGGGGATCGCTGAACGGCTTGAGCGTGCTCACGTGCAAATGCTCGACCGACACGCCGCGCTGGCGCATGGCGCCCACCGCGCGAATCGCCTGCTCGGTGCACAGCCCGGTGGACAGGATGGTCACGTCCGTGCCGCGGCAGAGCACGCGCGCGCGGTTCAGCCGCATCGGCTCGTCGGCGCGGAACAGACGCGGAATCTGGCCGCGCATCATGCGCAGGTAGGCCGGACCGGGGATCTGCTCGGTCACGTCGAGCACGGTCTCGACGTCGGTGGCGTCGCCCACTTCGAGAATCGTCATGTTCGGCAGTCCGCGCAGCACCGCGATGTCGTCGATCGCCTGGTGCGTGACGCCGCCCGGGGTGCTCACGCCGGGAAGAAACCCGACCAGGCGGACCGGCAGGTTCGGGTAGCACACGGACATCTGGAGCTGGTCCAGCGGGCGCCGGTACAGGAACACGGCGAACGTGTGGAGGAAGGGCACGAAGCCCTCGCGCGCCAAGCCGCCGGCCCAACTGAGCATGTTCTGCTCGGCCATGCCCATGGAGAAGAAGCGCTCGGGCAGCTGTTGCTTGAACAGCGCGATCTCGGTCGAGGCCGTGAGGTCGCCCGACAGCACCAGCACGCGCGGCCGGCTGCGCGCCCAGCGGACCAGATTGCTCTCGTGCACCTGATTGACCAGTTCCATGGTTCAGCCCTCCTCAGCGGGCGAGGCCGACAGCCCGCTGCGCGCGAAGCGCCGGAACCGCTCGATTTCGGCGTCGTCCTTGAAGCGCACGAAGTGCAGGTGCGGCTTGCGCGGCTCGAGGAGCGGCACGCCGCGGGTGCTGTCGCTGTAGCAGAGCACGAACAGCGGCTTGCCGGCATGCGGCGTCGCCGTGACGGCTTGGTCGATGGCGGCCGGGTCGTGGCCGTCCACCGCAACCGCGGCCCCGCCGAACGCATCGACGCGCGCGGCGATCGGCTCGATGTTCATCACGTCCTTCGTCGCGCCGTCGTACTGCATGCCGTTGACATCGACGCAGACGACCACGTTGTCGAGCTTGTAGAAGGCGAGCGCCTGCAACGCCTCCCAGGTCTGGCCCTCTTCGAGCTCGCCGTCAGACATGAAGACGAAGACACGGCCGGCTTCGCCGCGCAGGCGGCGCGCCATCGCGATGCCGCCGGCCTGGCTGATCGCCTGGCCGAACGATCCGGTGGTCAGCTCGAAGCCCGGCGAGTGCTCGGCGCCGATCATCTCGACCGTGCTGCCGTCGACGTTGAACTGAGCGAGGCCCTCGGGCGCCATCCGGCCGGTCTCGACCAGCGTGGCGTAGACCGCCACCGCGTAATGCGCGGGCGAGATCAGGAGCCGGTCGTACTCGGGCGCGCGCGGGCCGTTGTAAAGCGCGCCCTCGCCGCAGCCGGCGCCCTCACGACCGGGGACGGCGCGAAACGGCGGCGGAATGGCCGTGCCCTGTGACGGGCCAAGCCGCAGGGTGCGCGTGTACAACGTCGCCAGCAGATCGGCGCTGGAAAGCGTCTGGCTCAGATAGCAGCCGTTTCGCTCGATGGTCAGCTCGAGCACGCGACGGCGCACCCGGTTCGCCACGTGCCTGGCCTGGTCCGCCCACGGGGCGGGCGTCGCCTGTGGACGTGCGAGTTCGGTCGTATTCATGCGATGGACTCCGCTAGCGCGAGACGCGTGGATCGGTCGGCGGCGTCCGGCGCGTCGGCCAGCTTCAGAACCTGGCGCGCCGAAGGCTCGTCGACGACGAGCGTGTTGAAGACACGGGCGCGCAGAGCGGCGAGGATCGCCGGGACCTTGGCCGCAGAGGCCGTGATGCCGATCGAGATGCGGGCGCGCCGGATGGCCGCGATCGGCACGGCGATGACGCGGCTGTCAAAGCCGCCAACCTCGCCCCCGTGCGCATCGACCATGCGCGCGAAGAGGTGCCCGACGGCGCCGGCCGCCTGCGCCTGCCGGCGATCGTCGTCGCTCAGATAGCCCGCCCGCGTCAAGCTGCACAGCGCAGGATCGAGCGCGCCGACGCCCTGCACGACGATGTCGGGATGCGCGGCGCGCGCCAGCGCGGCCCGGATCTGCGGCTGTTCGAGCAGCGCCCGTGCCAAGTCGGTGCTGTGCATCAGTGCCGGAGCCGGCACCAAGCGGCATACGCCGCCGAAACAGTCGGCCAGGCGCATCGCCAGTTGCGGGCCATCGACCGACGGATCGCCCTCTCCCAGCGATCCGGACAGCTGCAGCACCTCGACGCCGTCGAGGTTGGCCGGCTCGCGACCGTTCTCGTACAGCGCCTGCACCATCTGCGCAAGCGTCTGTCCCCAGGTGATTCCGATCTTGACGTTCGGCTGGATCGAGCCGAGCAGCACTTCGGCCGCGGCCTGACCGACGGCACGCAAGTCCGACTCGGAACTGCCCCTGCCGGGTACGACGACCGCCTCGCGCAAACCGAAGCGCGCACGCAGCGCACGCTCGACTTCGGGCACACGCTGCCCGGCGCGCTGGATCTGGATGCGCACGATGCCCTGCTCCTGTGCACCCGCCAGCAGGCGCGAGACGGTGGCCGTCGAGCAGCCCAGCATCCGAGCGACGTCGGCCTGGCCCATCGCCTGCTCGTAATACAGCTCCGCGGCACGCCGCATCTGCGAAGCTCGCAATTCATTGACTGGCGGCTTGCTCATGACTTGATTCGTCTCCGGACGCGCAGCCGCATCGTAGGCGACCTTGCAAAAGATTGCAAGCCACGATTAGAATTGCAGGCAGATTGCTGGCGCCGCGGTGCAATGACGCGCCGATGCCGCAATGAAGGAGAGCGCTGAATGGCCAAGGTTCGAACCATCCTGGGCGACGTCGAAGCGTCGCAACTCGGCTTCACGATGCCGCACGAGCACATCATGACCGACCCCAAGGGCGAAGGCAGCAAGGCCATCGGGGAGGAGGGTGCCGATCACGCGCTCAACGTCTTTGAGCTGAGCCTCGCGATGTGCCGCGAGTACAAGGTCGCCGGTGGGGGGACGCTGGTCGAAGCCACGCCGAAGACCTGGGGACGCAACACCCCGGGGATGGTCGAATGCTCGGAGCAGTCCGGCGTGCACGTGATCGCTTGCTGCGGCGTGATCTGCGAAGAGCACGGCATGGATCCGAAGACCAGCGGCATGACGATCAACCAGATCGCCGACGAGATGATCCACGACATCACGGTCGGCATGGATGCCACCTCGCACAAGGCGGGCTGGATCAAGGTCGGCACGGCCTACATGCACATCACGCCGAACGAGGAGAAGTACATCCGCGCCGGCGCACGTGCCGCCACCAAGACCGGCGTGCCCCTGCATGCGCACACGACGAACGGCACGATGGGCATCGAGATCACCGAGATCCTGCGCGATGAGAAGTTCGACATGGAGCGGATGATCATCGCCCACGTCGACCGCAACCCGGACGTCTGGTACCACCGCCAGATGCTCAAGACCGGCGTCTACCTGATCTACGACGGCCCGGGCAAGGCGAAGTACTACCCCGACAGCATCCGCATCGAAGTGCTGCGCCAACTGGTGAAGGACGGTTACGAGGACAAGCTGATGATCTGCAACGACATGGGTCGGCGCAGCCACCACAAGGTCTACGGCGGCGGCCCGGGCCTGCCGTGGATCAAGGAGCGCTTCCTGCCGCGCCTGATCAACGACGAGGGCTTCGCGCCCGAGGTGGTGCACAAGTTCATG
Source organism: Rubrivivax sp. (assembly GCA_046348125.1). Classification (GTDB taxonomy): domain Bacteria; phylum Pseudomonadota; class Gammaproteobacteria; order Burkholderiales; family Burkholderiaceae_C; genus Rubrivivax. The sequence goes on along the minus strand of JAXMEV010000001.1, from coordinate 388,861 downwards.
CACGACAACCCGCAGCGCATCTACGCGATGGTCGATCCTCGCTGAGGCCCGCCGCCGTGACGCCTGCGACATGCACGACGCGCCGGATGCTGCAGCTGGCGCTGGACATGCACCCGCTCGAGGCGGCGCTCGCCGCCGCTGCTGCCGCCGGCGACCGCGTCGACGTGCTCGAAGCGGGCACGCTGCTATGTGTGGCCGAGGGCATGCACGCCGTGCGCGCGCTGCGGCGTGCGTACCCGGACAAGCCCATCGTCGCCGACATCCGCATCGCGCGCGCCGGCCGCAACCTGGCGGCGTTGGCCTTCGATGCCGGCGCCACCTGGGTCAGCGCGGTGGGCGAAGCGCCGACCGAGACACTCGAAGCCGCCCTGCGCGTGGCGCGCGAGCGCGGCGGCGAGCTGCAGATCGAATTGCCGGAGCATTGGGACGAAGCCCAGGCGCGCCGCTGGCGCGCGCTGGGCGTGCGGCACGTGATTGCCCATTGCACCGCCGAGGTTCACGCCAGCGGCACGGGCTGGACGCCGGCCACGCTGGCAACCATCGACCGCCTGGCCGACATCGGATTCACCGTCACGGCCGCAGGAGGCATCGACGCCGATACGCTTCCGGGGCTGACGCCGACGCGGGCCGCCATCTTCGTCGTCGGTCGTTCGATCGTCAGGGCGACCGATCCGCGTGCCGAGGCCGAGCGCCTGCGCGCGCTGCTCGATTAGCGGGGCGAGCTTGGGCGCGCTGCGTCTGGGCATCTACGAGAAGGCGCTGCCACCGCCGGCGCGCAGCGCGGACGGCGGCTGGCACACGCTGCTGGCGCAGGCGGCACGAGCCGGCTATGAGTTCGCGGAGCTCGCCATCGACGAGTCCGACGAGCGGCGGGCGCGCCTGCGCTGGAGCGCAGCCGAGCGCGCCCGGCTGCGTGAGGCCGTCGCCGCATCCGGAGTGCCCGTTCGTACCTGGATCCTGAGCGCGCAGCGTGCGACGCCGCTCGGCAGCCTGCAGGCATCGACGCGCGCCAAGGCGCTCGACATGCTGCGCCGCTGCATCGACCTGGCTGTGGACACCGGAGCGCGGCTCGTGCAGTTGCCCGGCTATTACGTCTACTACGGACCGCGCGAGGCCGGCGCGCGCGCGCGCTTCATCGATGGCTTGCGCATCGGCCTGGAAGCGGCGGCCCCGGCGGGCGTGATGCTCGCGCTGGAGACGATGGACGGCAGGGACATCACCAGCGTACGCCGAGCCATGCAGATCGTGCGGCATGTCGCCTCGCCTTGGCTCGCCGTCTACGCCGACATCGGCAACCTCGCCGCCAACGGCCTCGACGTGGCCTCCGAGTTGCGTGCCGCCCGGGGTCGTCTCGCCGGCGTTCACCTGAAGGACGCGCGTCTCGGCGAGTACCGGCGTGTGCCCTTCGGCGCGGGGATCGTGCCGTTCGCCCAGGCTTTCGCCGCCCTGCGCGGCAGCGGTTACGACGGCCCGTACGTCGTGGAAATGTGGAACGAGGGCGACCCCGACGCGCTGCAGACGGTTGTGCGGGCGCGCCGCTGGCTGCAGTCGCAGGCCGAGGCGGCGGCGTAGCGGCTGCCGCCGACGCGAGACTCATCCCCTGATCGGTCATGCCGCGGTTCGACGTCACCACCTACGGCGAGGGCGGCCTGCGCCTGAGCGTGCCAGCCGGTCGGCGCCTCGAGACGACGAACTCGCTGGACGTCGACGTCGCCGGCACCGAGGCCAATGTCGTCGGCGCCCTCGTCCGCCTGGGCTGGCGCTGCGGTTGGGTCAGCGCCCTTCCCTCGAGCGGGCCGGGCCGGCGCGTCGCCCATGCGCTGCGCGCCGCCGGCGTGGACCTGGCGGCCGTACGCTGGCGCGACCAGGGTCGGCTGAGTTGCTACTACATCGAATACGCGCTCCCGCCGCGGGCGACAACGGTCCTGTACGACCGCAGGGACTCCTGCTTCACGCAGATGCGCGCGGCCGACGTCGATTGGCCCTACCTGCTGGACACCCGTCACCTGCACTTGAGCGGGCTGACCTATCCGCTCTCGCCGCATGCCGGCGAAATCATCCGCGAGGCGCTCGCCCGCGCGCAGGCCGCCGGCATCGGCACCAGCCTCGACATCAACCATCGCGACCAGCTCTGGTCTGCCGAGCAATGCCGCGACGCGCTGCTGCCGCTGTGCCGCGGCGTGGATCTGCTTTTCTGCAGCCGTCGCGACGCGCACCGCGTCTTCGGATGCGCCGACGACTGCGCCGAAGTGGCCGCTGAGCGGCTGTGCGAGTGCACCGGTGCGCGCCGCGTCGTCATGAGCTCGAGCGCGGCTGGAGTCGTCGCTCACGGTCCCGAAGGCACTTGGCATTGCGCAGCGCGCCCGACCGTCATCCTCGACCGCGCCGGCGCCGGTGACGCGCTCGCCGCCGGCGTGCTGCATGGTTGGCTGCGCGCAGACCTGCGTGCCGGGCTGCGCTATGGCAGCACGCTCGCGGCGATGGCGCTGAGCCAGTACGGGGACATGGTGGTCACCGATGCTGCCGAGCTCGAGCGGCTGAACGCGGGCGGCCCGCAGGCCGATATCGAAAGGTGAACCCGGGCATCGGGACTCGACCATGAACGACGGCCTCCAAGACTCCCGCGCCCAGGCGCGCATTCCGGTGCTCCTGATCACCGGCTTTCTCGGCAGCGGCAAGACGACGCTGGTCAACATGCTCCTGGCCGACCCGGGCATGCGACGCACGCTCGTTCTGGTCAACGAGTTCGGCCAGATCTCGATCGACACCGACCTCATCACGCGGCAAGGCGAGACGATGGTCGAGCTTTCGAACGGCTGCGTGTGCTGCACGTTGATCGAGGACCTCGGCACCACGCTGGCCGGCTTCGTCGACCGCCGCGCAAGCGGCGAACTGCCGGCTTTCGAGCGCGTGCTGATCGAGACGACGGGGCTTGCCAACGCGGGACCGATCATCGGCGTGCTGCAGGAAGACGAACGCGTGCGGCACACCTACGTCCTGGACAAGGTGATCACAACGGTCGACGCCGTGCTGGGCATGAAGAACCTAGACCTGCACGCCGAATCGGTGGAGCAAGCGGCGCTGGCCGACCGTTTGGTGCTGACCAAGCTCGATCGTCTGGGCCACCGGGAGGATGTCGAGCCGCTGGCGCGGCGCCTGCGCACCCTCAATCCGAGCGCCGAACTGCTCCGCGCCGACCGCGGGCGCGTGGACGTGCATGCGCTGCTCGGCGGCCGGCCGGCGCACGACGTGCGGCCGGCGCCAACGTCGCTCGTCGACGGCGAACCATGCCGTGACCCGAACTGCCTGCATGGCCACGACGAACGCGGCCACCACCATGGGAGCGAACGAGACACGCATGCCGGCGGCGGCGCATCGCATCCGCCGGGCAGCGGACGGCACGATGCCCACATCCACTCGATCGCCTTGGTACGCGATCGCCCGCTGACGCAGGCGCAGTTGCAGCGCTTCCGGGCGGACCTGGCCGCACTGGCGTCGCCGAACCTGCTGCGCGTCAAGGGCCTCGTCCATGTCGACGAGACTCCCATGACGCCGGTGGTCGTGCAGGGGGTGCAGCACTTGCTCGACGAACCGGTGACGCTGCCCACCTGGCCTTCGGCAGACCGCAGGACGCGCATCGTCTTCATCGGGTGGAAGCTGGAGCGCGAGCCGTTCGAGGCACTGCTGCCCTGATCGACGCACCAGGCGCGCGCCGACGCCGACGATCCTGCCCTTGCACTGTCGGCCCCTGCGCGCCGGCACCCCTGGCCGCAGTGCAATGCGATTCATACAATCCGCGCACTCCCGGCTCGCCCCACGTTTGCTGGGGCCGTCGTCTCGCAGCCCCTGGATCCACACCATGCCCCGCTGTGTCCGATCGCGACGCGACGCGCTGCTCGCTCTCTGTGCTGCCGCCTTGCCCTGGCCCGCGCCGGCGCAGGCGCAGCGCAATTTCCCCGCCACCGCACTGCGCGGCGAACTCGTCTTCACGAATCCGCCCGAGGTGCTGCTCGAGGGCCGGCCGGCGCGGCTGGCGCCGGGCGCACGCATCCGCGGCGAGAACAACCTGCTGCTGGTGCAGTCGGCGCTGGCCGGCCAGCGGCGCGTCGTGCACTACACGTTCGATCTGAGCGGCGCGCTGCTCGAGGTCTGGGTGCTCACCGCCGCCGAGCGTGCCAACCGGCCCTGGCCGAGCACGCCGGCACAGGCCGCGGCCTGGAGCTTCGACGCGGTCGCGCAGACCTGGAGCCGGCCATGAGCGGCGCCGCTGCCCCCGAGGCACGCGAGGCGGCCGACGCACCCGACGCGCCCGACGCACCGGACGCGCCCGTGAGCGCGGGCACGAAGAAGGTCTACATCCGCACCTTCGGCTGCCAGATGAACGAGTACGACTCGGACAAGATGTCCGACTTGCTGCGCGCCGCCGAGGGCTACGAGCGCACCGACGATCCGCGCGCGGCCGACCTCATCCTCTTCAACACCTGCTCGGTGCGCGAGAAGGCGCAGGAGAAGGTGTTCAGCGATCTCGGCCGCGTCAAGCACCTGAAGGCCGGCGGCGCGCTCATCGGCGTGGGCGGCTGCGTGGCCAGCCAGGAGGGCGCGGCGATCGTCGCGCGCGCGCCTTACGTCGACCTCGTGTTCGGCCCGCAGACGCTGCACCGGCTGCCGCAGATGATCGCGGCACGCCGCAGCGAGCAGCGGGCGCAGGTCGACGTGAGCTTTCCCGAGATCGAGAAGTTCGACCACCTGCCGCCGGCGCGCACCGAGGGCGCGAGCGCCTTCGTCTCGATCATGGAAGGCTGCTCGAAGTACTGCTCGTACTGCGTCGTGCCCTACACGCGCGGCGAGGAGGTGAGCCGGCCCTTGGACGACGTGCTCGCCGAGATCGCCGGCCTGGCCGCGCAGGGCGTCAAGGAGGTGACGCTGCTCGGGCAGAACGTCAACGCCTACCGCGGCCGCATGGGCGGCACCGACGAGGTCGCCGACCTCGCGCTGCTGATCGAATACATGCACGAGATGCCCGGCATCGAACGCATCCGCTTCACCACCAGCCACCCGAACGAATTCACGCCGCGCCTGGTCCAGGCCTACGCCGCCAGCCCCAAGCTCGTGAGCCACCTGCACCTGCCGGTGCAGCACGGCTGCGACCGCATCCTGATGGCCATGAAGCGCGGCTACACGGCGATGGAATACAAGAGTCTGGTGCGCCGCCTGCGCGCGGCGCGCCCGGGGCTCGCCCTCAGCTCGGACTTCATCGTCGGCTTCCCCGGCGAGACCGAGGCCGACCACGCGCGGACGATGAGGCTGATCGAGGAGCTCGACTACGACGCGAGCTTCAGCTTCGTCTACAGCCCGCGCCCGGGTACGCCGGCCGCGGGGCTGGCCGACGACACGCCGCACGAGACCAAGCTGGCACGGCTGCAGCAGCTGCAGGCGGCGCTCGAGGCCAACGTGCGCCGCATCTCCGCCGCCCGCGTGGGCACGGTGCAGCGCGTCCTCGTCACCGGCCCTTCGAAGAAGGATCCGCGCGAGCTGATGGGCCGCACCGAGTGCAACCGCATCGTCAACTTCGCGGCCGGGCCGCAGGCGGGGCAGCTCGCCGGCCGCATGATCGACCTGCGCATCACGGCCGCACTGCCGCACTCGCTGCGCGGCGAGCCGGTCGCCGGCGCGGGCGCGACTACTTGCGCCAGCGGCTGAAGCCGCGCCACCACAGTGCGAACGCGCAGGCCAGCACCATCGCGCCGTAGGTGGCCATGCGGCCGTCATGGCCGGTGACGACGAGCCCGCCGAGCGCGGCCGCAGCCGCGCCGGCGGCCGCCGGCAGCGCGAGCGCGCGCCAGCGCACGCCCGCCAGTTCGCGCCGCCACAGCAGTTTGGCCAGCGCCGCGGCCAGCGCGCCGAGCGCGAGCGCGGGAAGAAGGAGGTTGACGACGTGGTTCAGGGCGTCGAGCGGGCCCATGGTCTGGCTCGATTCGGGGGTTGGTCCGCCGGCATGGCGTGACGGCGAATTGACGCAGGACAATCCGCGGCGCAGCCGAAATCTACAATGCCCACGGTGAGCGTCTTCGCCCTCGGCCTGAACCACAACACCGCGCCGCTCGATCTGCGCGGGCGCTTTGCGTTCGCCCCCGAGCAGCTCGGCGGCGCCTTGCGCGGGCTGTCGCTGCGCGCACCGCGCCTGGCCGCCGAGGCGGCGCTGGTCTCCACCTGCAACCGCACCGAGCTGTACGTGGCCGCCGGCGCGCCGGCGCAGGACTTGGCGCGCCCGACGCTCGACTGGCTGGCCGAACAGGGCGGAGTCCCGGCGAGCCGGCTCGAGGCGCACAGCTACCAGATGCACGACCGCGAAGCGGCGCGCCACGCCTTTCGCGTCGCCTCGGGGCTCGATTCCATGGTGCTGGGCGAGCCGCAGATCCTCGGCCAGATGAAGCAGGCCGTGCGCATGGCCGACGAGGCGGGCACGCTCGGCACGACGCTGCACCAGCTGTTCCAGCGCAGCTTCTCGGTCGCCAAGGAGGTGCGCAGCTCGACCGAGATCGGCGCGCACTCGATCAGCATGGCCGCCGCGGCCGTGCGCCTGGCCGCGCAGCTGTTCGAGGATCTCGGCCGCATCCACGTGCTGCTGGTCGGCGCCGGCGAGATGATCGAGCTCGTCGCCACCCATTTCGCGGCGCGCTCGCCGGCGGGCATCGCGGTGGCCAACCGCACGCTCGAGCGCGGCGAGAAGCTCGCCGCGCGCTTCGGCGCCCAGGCCATGCGCCTGGCCGACCTGCCGACGCGGCTGCACGAATTCGACGCCATCGTCTCGTGCACCGCGAGTTCGCTGCCCATCATCGGCCTGGGCGCCGTCGAGCGCGCGCTCAAGCAGCGCCGCCGCCGCCCGATGTTCATGGTCGATCTGGCGGTGCCGCGCGACATCGAACCCGAGGTCGCGCGCCTGGACGACGCCTACCTGTACACGGTCGACGACCTGTCGGCCCTGGTGCAGACGGCCGGCGAGAAGCGCCAGGCGGCGGTGCAGCAGGCCGAGGCCATCATCGACGCCGGCGTGCAGAGCTTCGCGCATTGGCTCGATCAGCGCGCCGCCGTGCCGCTGATCCAGGCGCTGCAGCGGCAGACGCAGGACTGGCGCGGCGTCGAGCTGGCGCGCGCGCGCCGCATGCTGGCGCGCGGCGAGGCGCCCGAAGCCGTGCTCGACGCCCTCGCCCGCGGCCTGGCCAACAAGATGCTGCACGGCACGCTGGCCGAGCTGCACAGCGCCGAGGGCGACGAGCGCAAGCGGCTGGTCGAGACGGTCTCGCGCCTGTTCCTGCGCGCCAGCAGCCGCAGCCCCGGCGAAAGCCGTTAGCCGAGCGCGCGTGCGGCCCCTGCCCGCGCGCGCCGCGCCGCCGCCGCGCGCCCACGCCCTATGACCCCCACGATCCGCGCACAGTTCGAGCGCCTCGCGTTGCGTCTGGCCGAGCTGGAGCAGACGCTCGCCGATCCGCGGGTCACGGCCGACCTCGGCCGCTGGCGCGCGCTGGCGCGCGAGCACGCCGAGGTGCAGCGCGCGGTCGACTGCTGGCGCTCGTACCGGCGGCGCGAGCACGACCTCGAGGCGGCACGCGAGATGCAGGCGGCCGAGTCCGACCCGGAGATCGCGGCGCTGGCCGCCGAGGAGATCGCGGCCGCCGAGGCCGACCTCGCGCGTCTGGACGGCGAGCTGCAAGAGGCGCTGCTGCCCGCCGACCCGGACGACGCGCGCAACGCCTTCGTCGAGATCCGCGCCGGTACGGGCGGCGACGAGTCGGCGCTGTTCGCCGGCGACCTGGCACGCATGTACCTGCGCTACGCCGAGCGCCGTGGCTGGCGCACCGAGGTCATGAGCGAGAGCGCGGCCGAGCTCGGCGGCTTCAAGGAACTCGTGCTGCGCGTCGAGGGCGAGGACGTCTACGCCCGGCTGCGCTTCGAGAGCGGCGGCCATCGCGTGCAGCGCGTGCCGGCCACCGAGAGCCAGGGCCGCATCCACACCAGCGCCTGCACGGTGGCCGTGCTGCCCGAGCCCGACGCGGCCGAGGAGATCACGCTCGAGCCGGCCGATCTGCGCATCGACACCTTCCGCGCCAGCGGCGCCGGCGGCCAGCACATCAACAAGACCGACAGCGCGATCCGCATCACGCACCTGCCGACCGGCCTCGTCGCCGAATGCCAGGACGACCGCAGCCAGCACCGCAACCGCGCCAAGGCGCTGGCGGTGCTGCAGGCCAGGCTGCGCGACAAGGAGCGCAGCGAGCGCCAGGCCAGGGAGGCGGCCACGCGCAAGAGCCTCATCGGCAGCGGCGATCGCAGCGACCGCATCCGCACCTACAACTTCCCGCAGGGCCGGCTCACCGACCACCGCATCAACCTCACGCTGTACAAGCTGGGGGCGATCCTGGAAGGCGATCTGGACGACGTCGTCGCGGCACTGCGGGCCGCGCGCCTCGCCGAGCAGCTCGCGCAGCTAGAGGCCGGCGGCCGCGAGACGGCGTGAGCGCCACGCTCGCCGCACTGCTGGCGCGCGCGCAGGCCGCCGGCGTGGCGCGCCTGGACGCGCAGCGCCTGGCCGCGCATGACCTCGGGCGCACGCGCGAGTGGGTGATCGCGCACGACGATGCCTTGCTCGACGCGGCCGCGGCCGACACGCTCGCCACCCTGCTCGGGCGCCGCGCCGCCGGCGAGCCGCTCGCCTATCTCGTCGGCGAACGCGAATTCCACGGCCTCGTGCTCGCCGTGACGCCGGACGTGCTGGTGCCGCGGCCCGAGACCGAGCTGCTGGTCGATTGGGCGCTCGAGCGCCTGGCGGCATGGCGGGCGCGGTCGCAGGTGTGCGCCGTGATCGACCTCGGTACCGGCAGCGGCGCCATCGCGCTGGCCGTCGCACATGCCGCGCCCTGGGCGCGCGTGTGCGCCAGCGACGCAAGCGTGACGGCCCTCGCCGTCGCGCGGCGCAACGCCGAGCGCCTGGCGCTGCCGCTCGAACTGCTGGCCGGCGACTGGTGGCAGCCGCTTGCCGGCCGGCGCTTCGCGCTCGCGCTGGCCAACCCGCCCTACATCGCCAGCGGCGATCCGCACCTGCCGGCGCTTGCCTACGAACCGCAGTGCGCGCTCACGTCCGGCAGCGATGGCCTGGACGCGCTGCGGCAGATCGTCGCCGGCGCGCCCGCCCACTTGCTGCCGGGCGGCTGGCTGCTCGTCGAGCACGGCTTCGACCAGGGCCCGGCCCTGCGCGCGCTGCTCGGCGCCGCCGGCTTCGAGGCCGTCGAGACGCGCTGCGATCTGGCCCGGCTGCCGCGCTGCACGGGAGGTCGCCTGCCGGGGTGAGTGGCGTGCCGGCCGCAGTGTCGTTCATGTCGACGCAAGGCTTGCCAACTTGTCACCGCATCACCCGCCACGGGCGATGTCAAGAACGCGCGATCGGCGCATCATCGGCTCTCACGCAACCTTCGGAGCCGAGCATGAGGATCGCCCGCTTCGCGTCGCCACCCGCCGCCGCCGCGGCTTGCCTGCTCGCGCTGCCGGCGCTGGCGCAGAACGGCCTGCTGCCGCCGGCCTCGGACGCGGTCTGGCCGGCCCTGGAGTTGCGCGTCATGGTGCAGACCGCACCGCTCGGCCCGCTGCCCGCCGCCGCGCTCGCGCTGCGCGGCGAAGCCGCGGCGCAGCGCAGCGTGCAAGGCGGCGCACTGTTCGGCGACTACGTCTTCGTGCGCAACCCGCTGGGCAGCCTGCGTGCCACCGGCGGCCTGGTGCTGGGCACGCTGGCCGGCACGCCGACGCTGCTGCCGGCGGCCGGCACGCGGCTCGGCCTGGGCCTGCTCGACGCGCCGCCGGCCGCCGGCGCCGACAACGGCGCGCAGCCCTATCTGGGCCTGGGCTACAGCTCGCCGGCACTGTGGCGCACGCTGTCGGTCACGGCCGACCTCGGCCTCGTCGCCGGCCGGCCGTCGGGCGTGACGGGTGTCGGCCGTGCGCTGTTCGGCCAGCAGGCGATGGACGCCGCGCTGCGCGAGCTGCGCCTCGCGCCGCTGCTGCAGCTCGGCGTGCGCTACGCGTTCTGAGAGCCTGCGGCCGAAGACCCCGCGCGCCCGGGCGTGCGGGCTTTGCCGCATACTGCGCGCCCATCGAAACACCGCCTCCAGGGACACAGCGATGAGCGACGTGCAGCAACGCATCGGCGAATTGGTCAAGGGCCACCGCGTGATGCTCTTCATGAAGGGCACCGCCCAGTTCCCGATGTGCGGCTTCTCGGGCCGCGCGGTGCAGGTGCTCAAGGCCTGCGGCGTGAACGACTTCGACACCTTCAACGTGCTCGAGGACGAGGAAGTGCGCCAGGGCATCAAGGACTACGCCAACTGGCCGACGATCCCGCAGCTGTACGTCGACGGCGAGTTCGTCGGCGGTTCGGACATCATGATGGAGATGTACCAGTCGGGCGAGCTGCAGCAGCTGCTGGCCAAGCGCTGAGAGCCGCGCGCGCCGCCCCTGCGCGGCCGGATCCGCGCGCACCGGCTCAGGTCGGCCGGATGTCCCAGGTCCGGCGCGCCGCGAACACCGCGTTCGGATACTCGGCCCGGCCGCGGCTGCCGTTGTAGCGGCCGAGCGCCATGAACTCGTCGCCGCGCTCCTGCTCGAGGTAGTGGCGCAGGATCACGCAGCCGAAGCGCAGGTTGGTCTGCAGGTGGAACAGGCGCCGGTCGTCGCCGTCGCCGATGAGGCGCGCCCAGAAGGGCATCACCTGCATGTAGCCGCGCGCGCCGGCACGGCTGATGGCGTACTTGCGAAATCCGCTCTCGACCTGGATCAGACCGAGTACGAGCGCGGTGTCCAGGCGCGCGCGCCGGCTCTCGTACGCCACCGCCTCGAGGAACTCGACGCGCGTGTGATGCTCGCTCTGGCGGCGTCTGAGCCGTTCGCTCGCCGCGCCCAGCCAGCGCAGGTAGGCCAGGCGCTGCTCGATGCTTTCGAAGCCGAGCCGCGGCGGCGCCTCGTCGGCGATCGACGCCGACAGCGCCGTGCGCACGGCGTCGGCCAGCGGCTCCTCGATCTGGGCACCGGCGCGCGCCGCGCCCGGAGCGAGCGCCGCAGCGCAGGCGCTGGCCGCCGCGAGCAGGGTCGCGCGACGCGTGAGCGTCATGCCCCGCTCACGCGCCGACGCGCTCCTTCACGACGCGCGCGACCTCGGCCAGCGGCACCGCCGCGGCCGCGCTCTCGCGCCGGCCCTGCACTTCCGCGCTGCCGGCCTCGAGTCCACGCGCGGAGACGACGATGCGCTCGGGCACGCCGATCAGCTCCCAGTCGGCGAACATCGCGCCCGGACGCTCGCCGCGGTCGTCGAGCACGACGTCGACGCCGAGCGCTGCGAGCTCGTCGTGCAGCCGCTCGGCCGCCTCGCGCACGGCCGGCGTGCGCTCGTAGCCGATCGGGCAGATCACGGCCGCGAAGGGCGCGATCGCCGCCGGCCAGACGATGCCGCGCTGGTCGTGGTTCTGCTCGATCGCGGCGCCCAGGATGCGCGTCACGCCGATGCCGTAGCAACCCATCTCGAAGGGCTGCGGCTTGCCCTGCTCGTCGAGGAAGGTGGCGCGCATCGGCTCGCTGTACTTCTTGGTGCCGAGGTAGAAGACATGGCCGACCTCGATGCCGCGCTGGATCGCCAGCACGCCCTTGCCGTCGGGCGAGGGGTCGCCGGCGACGACGTTGCGGATGTCGGCGACGAGCTCGGGCTCGGCCAGGTCGCGGCCCCAGTTGACGCCTGTGAGGTGGAAGTCGGCCTCGTTGGCGCCGCACACGAAGTCGGCCATGCAGGCCACCGTGCGGTCGGCCACCACCTTGACCGGCCGGCGCGTCGCCACCGGGCCGAGGTAGCCGGGCTGGCAGCCGAAGTGCGCCTCGATCTCGGCCGCGCTGGCGAAGCGAAAGCCTCCCTCGAGCCCGGGGAGCTTGCCCGCCTTGACCTCGTTGAGGCTGTGGTCGCCGCGCACGAGCAGCAGCCACAGCGTGGTGCCCACGACATCGCCGGCCTCGTTCCTGTCGTCGCTGGCGAGCACGAGCGACTTCACCGTGGCGGCAAGCGGGATACCGAGCAGCGCGGCCACCTCCTCACAGCTGGCCTTGCCCGGCGTCGGCGTCTTCGTCATCGGCCGCACGGCCGCGGCCCGCTCGGGCAGCAGCGCCAGCGCCTCGGCCAGCTCGACGTTGGCCGCGTAGTCGCTCGTCGGGCAGTAGGCGATCGCGTCCTCGCCGGTTTCGGCGATGACCTGGAACTCGTGCGAGGCGTCGCCGCCGATGGCGCCGGTATCGGCCGCCACCGCGCGGTACTGCAGGCCGAAGCGGTCGAAGATGCGCTTGTAGGCGTCGAACATGAGCTGGTAGCTCGCGAGTGCGCCGGCCTTGTCGCGGTCGAAGGAATACGCGTCCTTCATCGTGAACTCGCGCCCGCGCATGACGCCGAAGCGCGGCCGGCGCTCGTCGCGGAACTTGGTCTGGATGTGATAGAAGTTGCGCGGCAGCTGCCGGTAGCTGCGCAGCTCCTGACGCGCGATGTCGGTGACGACTTCCTCGCTCGTGGGCTGGATGACGAAGTCGCGCTGGTGGCGGTCCTTCACGCGCAGCAGCTCGGGGCCGTAGGCCTGGAAGCGGCCCGTCTCTTGCCACAGCTCGGCCGGCTGTACCAGAGGCATCAGCAGCTCCACCGCGCCGGCGCGGTTCATCTCCTCGCGGATGATCGCCTCGACCTTGCGGATCACGCGCAGGCCCAGCGGCATGTAGCTGTAGATGCCGGCACCGAGCCGCTTGATGAGGCCGGCGCGCATCATGAGCCTGTGGCTCACGATCTCGGCATCGGCGGGTGCTTCCTTGAGCGTGGAGATGAAGGTCGCTGAGGCTTTCATGGCGGGCGGCGCTGCTTGGGAATCCGGAGCACCGCGCCCGCTCGGCGACCCTCGAACGAGCGGCCCTGCAAGCCATGCGGGTTAGCGAGGGTTCGCACGCCGCACCGGGCCGGTGCAATAATGAAACCAGTCGAAAGATCGGGGTTTGATTATGCTCGACCGGGACGGCTTCAGGCCGAACGTCGGCATCGTCCTCCTCAACTCGCGCAACCAGGTGTTCTGGGGCAAGAGATTGAGGACGCACTCCTGGCAGTTCCCGCAAGGCGGCATCAAGTACGGCGAGTCGCCCGAGCAGGCGATGTTCCGCGAACTGCACGAGGAGGTCGGGCTGCGTCCGGAGCACGTGCAGATCGTCGGCCGCACGCGCGACTGGCTGCGCTACGAGGTGCCCGACCACTACATCCGCCGCGATGCGCGCGGCCACTACCGGGGCCAGAAGCAGATCTGGTTCCTGCTCAAGCTGGTCGGCCGCGACTGCGACATGAACCTGCGCGCCACCGACCACCCCGAGTTCGACGCCTGGCGCTGGAACGACTACTGGGTGCCGCTGGACGTGGTGATCGAGTTCAAGCGCGGCGTCTACGAGATGGCGCTCACCGAACTGGCGCGCTTCCTGCCGCGCGTCACGCACCACAACCGCTACCTGCGCGCGGGCCTGCGCATGCAGCGCTGCGCCGGCGCCCATGACGCCGAGCACGCGGGCGAAGCGCAACCCGAGCCCGCGTCGCCGCCGCCCGGCAGCGGCGACGCATAGGCCGTCGCACACCGCCGGCGCGGCCGCGCGTGCGCGCCGGCGCCGCTCGCCTACACCCGCACCAGATTGGTCCGGTGGATCATCTCGGGCTCGTTGGCGTAGCCGAGCAGCGCCTCGATCTGCGCCGAAGGCTTGCGCGCGATGAGCCGCGCCTCGGCCGCCGAGTAGTTGGCCAGACCGCGCGCGAACTCGACGCCGTCGGCGCCGCGCACGGCGATGACGTCGCCGCGCGCGAATTCGCCTTGCACCTCGACGACGCCGATCGGCAGCAGGCTCTTGCCCGCCTCGCGCAGCTTGGCGGCCGCGCCGGCGTCGACGACGACGGCGCCGCGCAGCTGCAGATGGTCGAGCATCCACTGCTTGCGCGCCGCGAGCTTGGCGGTGCCGGCCACGAGCTGGGTGCCGATCGCCTCGCCGGCGGCCAGCCGCAGCAGCACGTCGCGCTCGCGGCCCCAGGCGATCACGGTGCCGGTGCCGCTGCGTGCGGCGCGCCGCGCGGCCAGCACCTTGGTCAGCATGCCGCCCTTGCCGAGGCCGCTGCCGGCGCCGCCGGCCATCGCCTCGAGCGCCGGATCGCCGGCGGTGGCGCGCTCGATGAAGCGCGCGTCGGCGACCTTGCGCGGGTCGGCCGCATACAGGCCGCGCTGGTCGGTGAGGATCACGTAGGCGTCGGCGTCGACGAGGTTGGCCACGAGCGCGCCCAGTGTGTCGTTGTCGCCGAACTTGATCTCGTCGGTGACGACGGTGTCGTTCTCGTTGATGACCGGGATCACGCGGTGCGCCAGCAGCGTCAGCAGCGTCGAGCGCGCATTGAGGTAGCGCTCGCGGTCGGCCAGGTCGGCGTGCGTGAGCAGCACCTGGGCGCTGCGCATGCCGTGCGCCGCGAGTTGCGTCTCGTACATCTGCACCAGGCCCATCTGGCCGACCGCGGCCGCGGCCTGCAGCTCGTGCAGCTCCCTGGGCCGCGTCGTCCAGCCCAGGCGCTTCATGCCCTCGGCGATGGCGCCGCTGGACACCATCACCAGTTCGCGCCCCTGGCGCGCGAGCTCGGCGAGCTGGCGCGACCAGTTGTCGATGGCCGCCGCGTCGACACCGCGCCCCTCGTCGGTGACGAGGCTCGAGCCGACCTTGACGACGATGCGGCGCGCCGCCTGCAGCAGGCCGCTCACGCGGCGGCTCCGGCTTCGCCTTCGTCGGCCGGCGACGCGAAGCGCGGGTCCGGCGGCGGCGCTTCGCGCTGCGCGGCGGCGACCTGCTCGTACACCTTCTCGAGCAGCGGCTGCAGGCCCTCGCGCGCCAGCGCCGAGATCGCGAACCAGGGGCCGCGCCAGCGCAGGCGGCGCAGGTAGTCCTTCAGGCGCCGCTCGCGCTCGTCGGCGGGCACCATGTCGATCTTGTTGAACACGAGCCAGCGCGGCTTGGCGGCCAGCGCCGGGTCGTGCTTCTTCAGCTCGGCGACGATGGCACGCACCTGCGCCACCGGGTCGACCCCTTCGTCGAACGGCGCCGCGTCGACGATGTGCAGCAGCAGCCGCGTGCGCTGCAGATGGCGCAGGAACTGGTGGCCCAAGCCCGCGCCTTCGCTCGCGCCCTCGATCAGGCCCGGGATGTCGGCGACGACGAAGCTCTGCTCCGGCCCGACGCGCACGACGCCCAGGTGCGGGTGCAGCGTCGTGAACGGGTAGTCGGCGATGCGCGGGCGCGCATTGCTGACGGCCGCGATCAGCGTGCTCTTGCCGGCGTTGGGCATGCCGAGCAGACCGACGTCGGCCAGCACGCGCAGCTCGAGCCGCAGCTTCCTGGCCTCGCCCGGCCAGCCCGGCGTCTTCTGGCGCGGCGCGCGGTTCGTGCTGCTCTTGAAGTGCAGGTTGCCGAAGCCGCCGTCGCCGCCCTTGGCCAGCAGCGCACGCTGGCCGTGCAGGAGGAGCTCGGCGACGACGGCGTCGCTCTCGGCGTCGCGCACGATCGTGCCGACCGGCATGCGCAGCTCGACGTCGGCGCCGGCGGCGCCGAACTGGTCGGAGCCGCGGCCGGGCTCGCCGTTCCTCGCCTCGTGGCGGCGCGCGTAGCGGTAGTCGACGAGCGTGTTGAGGTTGCGGTCGGCCAGCGCCCAGACGCTGCCGCCGCGGCCGCCGTCGCCTCCGTTGGGGCCGCCGAAGGGCACGAACTTCTCGCGCCGGAAGCTCACGCAGCCGGCGCCGCCGTGGCCGGCAGCCACGTCGATCAATGCTTCGTCGACGAACTTCACGGGGCAATCGTAGCGGCGCGGGTCCCGAGAAACGACGAAGCCCCGGCAGCCGGGGCTTCGCGGGCGCGCCGGAGCGGCCTTCAGGTCGGCTTGACGCTCACGGTGGCGCGGTTGAGCGCGCCCTTGGTGTCGAAACACACGGCGCCGTCGACGAGCGCGAACAGCGTGTGGTCGCGCCCCATGCCGACGTGGGTGCCGGCGTGGAACTTGGTGCCACGCTGGCGCACGATGATCGAGCCGGCACTGACCTGTTGCCCGCCGAAGGCCTTGACGCCGAGCATCTTGGGCTGCGAGTCGCGGCCGTTGCGCGTGGAGCCGCCGCCTTTCTTCTGTGCCATGGTGCTTCCTGCTCCTCAGGCGTTGATCGAACCGATCTGCAGCTCGGTGTAGTGCTGACGGTGTCCGGCTTGCTTGCGGTAGTGCTTGCGCCGGCGCATCTTGAAGATGCGCACCTTGTCGTGCCGGCCCTGGGCCACGACGGTCGCGCTGACGCTGGCGCCGGCCACGCAGGGCGTGCCGAGCTTCAGCTCGGCGCCGCTGCCGACGGCGAGCACCTGGTCGAGCACGATCTCCTGACCCACGTCCGCAGCAATCTGTTCTACCTTGATCTTTTCGCCGGCAGCGACCTTGTATTGCTTGCCACCGGTTCTTATGACCGCGTACATGTGAAACCTCTCTCGGGATGGACTGCGGGTGGGGCGGATGCGCCGCGCGCGCAGAGCCGGTAAGTGTAGCACGAGCACGCTTTGCGACTGCCGCCCGGCAGCGCCGCTCCAGGCGCACGCCGGTCGCCCCGGCCGGCGTTCCTATAATGAGCCGCAGTCCGCCCCGCGCCCCCTTGCTCGAGATCGCCGCCTCAATCGCCGCCGCAGCGGACCCGATCGACGCCGGGCTGCAGCGGGTGGACGCCCTCATCCGCGAGCGGCTGGCCTCGCGCGTGGCGTTGATCGACCAGATCTCGCGCTACATCATCGGCGCCGGCGGCAAGCGCATTCGGCCGCGCCTGGTGCTGCTGTTCGCCGAGGCCCTGGGCTTCGAGGGGCCGGAGCGCTACGAACTGGCGGCGATCGTCGAGTTCATCCACACCGCGACCTTGCTGCACGACGACGTCGTCGACGAATCGGCGCTGCGCCGCGGCCGCGCCACCGCCAACGCCATGTTCGGCAACGCCGCCAGCGTGTTGGTGGGCGACTTCCTGTACTCGCGCGCCTTCCAGATGATGGTCTCGGTGAACAGCATGCGCGTGCTGGAGGTGCTGGCCGACGCCACCAACGTCATCGCCGAGGGCGAGGTGCTGCAGCTGATGAACATGCACGACCCCGACATCACGGTCGAGGACTACCTGCGCGTCATCCGCTACAAGACCGCCAAGCTGTTCGAGGCCAGCGCGCGCCTGGGCGCCGTGCTGGGCGGCGCCGACCGGGCGCTCGAGGAAGCCTGCGCCGAATTCGGCCGCTCGCTCGGCACTGCGTTCCAGCTCGTCGACGACCTGCTCGACTACGAGGGTCACACCGACGAGCTCGGCAAGAACGTCGGCGACGATCTGCGCGAGGGCAAGCCGACGCTGCCGCTGCTGCTGGCGATGGAGCGCGCCGCCGAGGACGACCGGGTGCTGATCCGCCGCGCCATCGAGCACGGCGAGAACGAGAAGCTGCCCGAGATCCTCGCCGTCGTGCGGCGCACCGGCGCGCTCGAAGCGACGCGGGCCGCAGCGGCGCGCGAGGCCGACCAGGCGCGCATGCTGCTCGCGGCCTTGCCACCATCGAGGGCGCGCGAGGCTTTGCTAGAATTATGTGTTCGGTCGGTCCACAGGTCATCCTGAGCCGGCCGACGTGTTGCGGAGCGTCCGGCGGCGCGCTGGCCTATCGGGCCAGGGCGGACGGGCGTGTCCACATCGGGGTGTAGCTTAGCCTGGTAGAGCGCTACGTTCGGGACGTAGAGGCCGGAGGTTCGAATCCTCTCACCCCGACCAGATTTCCCAATTGAATCAACGACTTACTTAAGTCGCTTGGTTCAGGGCTAAGAGGTCTGTGCCAAATCTGTGCCAATCCGCGCGCCTTCAAGGCACGGGTGCGCAGCGCAGATAAACACAATTCGCTGGACTTTGCTCCTTCATTGCATGGAGCAAGCATGGCCCGCATCGAGAACCGCTCCCGGTTCATCGTCAGCGTCAAGAACCGCGACGACCTCACCCGCACGTTTCCCTTCGACGCTCAAGAAGCTGCCAAGGCGTACATCGCCGAGCTGAAGGCGTCGAACCTCAAGCCCAAGGCGGGGCGTCTCAATGACACCTACCTCGTGCGGTTCCGCACGGTTGGCTATCCCGACATGAACCTCACCATCGGCAGCGAGGACGAAGCTGTCGAGTTGGAACAGCGTATCGAAGCTGAACGGCGTCGGGGCCTGTTCATCGACTACACCAAGGGCTGGAAGGTCACGTTCGGTGACCTGCTGACGCGCTACCTGCGCGAGGAAGCGCCGCGCCACAAGAGCTTTGAGGTGGTCGGCTACAAAATCAACGCGATGCTGGAAGACAGCGGCCTGCCCCGCATCGACCTGGGCGAGGTCTTCGCCGCGCACAAGAACCCGCACCCGTCGCTGCGCGACTGGAAGCCGCGCCAGTCCACCGGTGCGGCGGTTCGCACCCCGCCTGAGTCCGTCCACTGGGTGCGTAAGCGCTTCGCCGAGCTGATGCCCGACGACATCAACGAATACATCGACGACCGCTGCGAGGCAGTCAGCGAGGCGACGGTAGACCGTGAACTCGACATCGTGTCGGCCGTGTGTCGCATTGCCATCGACACCTGGCGCATCCCGGTGGCGAAGTCGCCGATGGATGGCGTGAAGCGCCCGAAGTATTTCAATGAACGCGACCGCCGCCTGAAGGGCGACGAGGAACAGCGTCTGCTGGCTGCGGCGCGCGCCGAGGACGAGAAGCTGTCACTTGCCCGCCGACTGGCGGAGTTGATGAGCGTCGAGCGCGAGGCTTCCGACCAGGCTTGCACCACCTACCGGCGCAAGAAAATCGTTCATGACGCGCGTGAAGCCTACATGGACGAGGCCAAGGCGACGATGGTGCACGTGCCTCTGTTTGAGACGTTCGTTCACTTCCAACTCATGACCGGAGCGCGGCGCGGCGAAACGCTGTCCTTGACCTGGGCGAATGTGGACCTCGACGAGCAGACGGCCTTCCTGCCGGAAACCAAGAACGGGCGCAGCCGCAAGCTGTCGCTGCGCATGGCGCTGGTGCGCCTCCTTCAGGGCCTGCCGCGCGACGGCGACCGCGTGTTTCCGGTAACGCCCGAGGGCCTGCGAAAGGCATGGGCCCGGATGTGCGAGGCCGCGGGGCTGGTGGGCGACCACGAACTGCGCATTCATGACCTTCGCCACGAGGCCATTTCCCGAGTGGCAGACGCAGGTGGACGCTCGACCGAGTCGAACGGCGCCGTCGGCTTCTCGTTGGTGGACCTGCAGGCGTTCAGCGGACACCGCGACACGCGCATGCTCCTGCGCTATGCGCACCTGTGTGCGCGTGGCCTGGCGAAGCGTCTTGATGCGGCCTTCGGCGACGACCCGAAGGAGGTCGCGCATCGCGGCGTGCGCCGCCTGAAGAAGGGCGCGGGCGTGACGATGACGGAAATCGTCAAAGCGGGTGCCATGGACGAGTCCGACTCGGCCAACGACAGCCCGGCGACGCTCGACGCACTGGACTTCCCCACCATCGTTGACCCGTTCGCCGAGGAACGGCGCGCCGCCTGACCCGCTCTCGCGGGCTGCCGACTCCGGTCGCCCGCGCCCATGACGCCGATGTGCGCCGACAAGGCGCACATCGGCGTTATGCCGTTGCGGCCTCCGCTTGAAGCTCGTGGAGGTAGTCGGCGGCGCGCTGTGCCTGCGCGGCGGCGGTGAACACCGCGCGCTTGTCCGCCTTCAGCACTGCCAGCCACTCAGCCAAGTAGGCAGCATGGTCATCCCTCGGCTCGGCGCCGACGTTGAGTCGGGCGCACACGAAGGCCGCACCCAGTTCGGCGACCAGTTCTTCCATCGCATAGGCATGGTCGCCGAAGCGCTGCCCGAACTGGCGCGCCAGACGGTCAGGGTGACCAGTCCAATGCACCAGCTCGTGCGTGAGCGTGCCGAGATAGGCCGCCACGTCGCGGAACTGACGGACATGCGGCAACTGCACCACGTCCGGGCCAGGCGCGTAGAACGCACGGTCGCCACCGTGATGCACCGTTGCCCCGGTCCTGTCGATGAATGCCTGCGCGGCAACGCTGACCTTCGGCACCTCGGCCGGCTGCGACGCAGGCGGGGACGGAAGACCGTCAACCTGTTCGACATTGAAGACCGTGTAGCTGCGCAGGTAGGCGCGCGCCTGGCGGGTCGGCGCGTCGTCGTCGCTGTCCTCGTTCATGGCCACGGCAGGCGTGAACTGCCCCGCAAACACCACCGTCGTGCCCTTCTCGCCCTTGCGGACCTGGCCGCCCTCTGCCTGGGCTTGTCGGAAGGTCATCCACGTCTGCGCGGTGTAGCCGCGCTCCTGGGCTGCCGCCCAAAGAAGCAGCACGTTGACACCGCGGTAGGCCTCGCCAGTGTGGCGCCGGGGCACCATGCCAGCGGCAGATTGGTCGCGGCTCCAGGGACGGCACCAAGGGCGGGCGCCCCGTTCGATGGCCTCGACGATGCGACGGGTGACCTCGGCGTAGAGGTCACGGGGTTGCTTGCTGGTGTCCATGCCTGTGTTCTCCTTTAGGGCTGGGGGTGCGGATGGCACCCCGTGCCCGTCGGCGAGACCGGGGGTAGCAAAGGGCAACCGCCGCAGGCCGGACAGGGGCAGACCCCGTCTGCACGCCAGGAAGATGGGGAAGGCCGGCCGGAGGGCACGCGACAGCGGGCGAACGGTTGCGCGACGCGAGGGGAGACCCCTAAGAACCAGGCGAGGCGCCCGCCGGCGCCTCGCTCCCTGATGCGCACAGCGTCAAGGACGCGCCGCGGCATCGAACCGCCAGCTCACAAGCTCATGCCATGTCGCGAGTTGCGCGACAGGTCCAGCGCGGCGTTCTTGATGTCCAATCGAGACATCGCAAGCGGCAACAACTCGCGGTCGTCGGTGTATAGCGTTACGGCGTTACGCGCCCGGCTGATGGCGACGTAGTAGAGCGACTGGTTCGCCATCGCGCTGGACACGTCCGCATCAACTAGCACGCGGTCGCAAGTCTGACCCTGTGCCGCATGCACGGTGGTGCAATAGGCATGGTCCAGCCGAAGCGGCTGCTTCAGGTCCAGCGTCAGCACCTGGCCTGCATCGACGCGCAGTTCAAGCCGGCCGGCCGGCCCGTCCACGGCCTCAACCGTGCCGGTCTGCCCGTTCACGACGCCCCGGGCGTAGTCGTTGGCAGTGAAGCGCACGCGGTCGCCGACTGCCAGCTCGCGTTCTTCGAGCCGATGCACAGCAACGTGCGGCATCGCAGTTGGACGCCACTGCACGAGCTCACCGTCTTTGCGGCGCAGCGTGATACAGCCTGGTTCGGCCTGGACTACTGCGGCGGTATCGCCCCGTCGCAGACCCAGGCTGTCGTAGTGGCGCAGCGCCTCGACAACATCGCCGACCGTGTAGCTCAACGAGCTTTGCACCTGGGCGCGCGTCAAGTCGCGCCCCTCCAGCACGGATACGGTAACGCCGTCACCAGCCAGCCCCAGGCGCTGCCGCACCAGTTCATTGACCGCGCGCCGGGCGCGATTGGTGCCCGCTACGGCCAGCGTCTTCGCTCGGTCCTCAGGCAAGCGGCTGGCGTAGTCGCGTGCAATACGCTCGTAGCGCTCGGTCGCGTGCGGCACCTCTGCCACGGTCGCCGCCAGCTTCTTCAGCGAGTCCGCCACCTTGCCATCGGCCGCATCTGCCACGGCGGCGCGCAGGTTCTCGTTCTGCTGCCGCAGGATGTCCGCCATTCGCACCGTCGCCATGCCGTGTTCCTGAAGCTGGCGGAAAGGCGCGCCAGCCTCCACAGCTTTGAGCTGGCCGGTGTCACCCACCAGCACCGCGCGGGCGCCGGCTTGGTCGATGAGCGACAACACGGCGTGCATGTCGCGCAGGCTGACCATGCTGGCCTCGTCCACTACCACGAGTGTCTTGTCGTCCAGAGCGCGCCCGCTGGCCAAGAAACCGGCCACGGTCAATGCTTCAATTCCTGCGCCAGCCAGCTCACGCGCAGCAGCGGCTGAGGGAGTCAGCCCCAATGCGTGGTAGTCTGGGCCTAGGCGTTCGGAGACCGCTCGCAGCATGAAGGTCTTGCCGGTGCCGGCCAGTCCCTGGATGCCAACGATGCGGTTATGGGTGGACAGCACCAGTTCGACAGCCTTGCGCTGACCGTCCGTGAGTGAGGTATCCAGCGCCGGCCCCGACGACGCGGCTGCGTCCGTTGCGCTAAACAGTTCGCCCTGGGCGGGCGGGGAGATGGCCGCCGGCAGGGCATCACGCCCGCGGGCCTCAATGCTCAGCAGCTCGCGTTCCATCGCCTGCGCTGCCGGCGTGGTGAGCCGCCGCCCGTCTTCCGATACCGTCAGCTCGCCGGCTGCTATACGACGGCCGATGTCGCGTTGCATGTCCTCGAAGCCCACCTGGCCGGTGCCGTGGGCCAATGCAACCTGTGCGAGTGCCAAGCGCCCGACGATGGCGCTGCGCTCCGTCAGGTGGGCCACGGCGAAGTCCACGGCGCCTTGTGCAGCGACGGCCGGGTCCATCGGCGGGGAGGCCGCAAGCGTGGGCGCCCAGTCGATGCCCAGCGCGGCGGCCTTGGCCTGCCAACCCTCGCGCAGCGCAGCGCGGTCCACCGTTCTGTCCTTTGCGCGCCGGGTGCCCAGCGCGGCGATTTCGCGCTCGGCGGCTGACGCACTGGCACGGTCGCGCCCGCGTTCGGCCAGTGCTGCGCCGATGTCGCGGCTGCGGGTGCTAAAGGCTTCGACCTGGCGCTGGTCAATGTGGGTCAGCTCGAAGCGGCCGTCTTCGTGCGTGCGGCGAATGCCGTAGCCCAGTTCCTGCACGGCGCGGGCAAGCTCCGCACGGTAGTAGGCGCCCAACAGCTTCTGTTGCTCGTAGAACGGGCGGGCGTCCAGCGCACGCATCTGGCCGTCGGCTCGCTGGGTCATGTTCAGCACCACGCAGTGCGTATGCACCTGCGGGTCGGCCTCCCGGCTCAGGTCGTGGTCGAAGCGCGCGGCGACAAGGTTGCCGCTCAGCTCGGCCTGCGTCTCGCCTTCCGTGGTGGCGCGATAGCCGGCCAGGTTGGCTTCGGCGTAGCGCAGCGCGGCGGTAACAGCGGCCTGATGTGCATCGAGCAAGCGTCGGTCGCCGCCGATGAGCGACTGCATGCTGACCGACTTCGGCGCGCTGAAAGTCAGGTCGAGCCCTGCCGTCCTGGGTCCCTCGCCGCCCCGGTGCATGGCCTCGCCATTGGGCAGTTGGCCGTCCAGCAGCGCCCGGAATTGGTCAGCTTCCACGCTACCGTCCAGACCCAGCGCGGCGGCGCCAGCGCCCCACCACGCCGACGGCGCGCGCCCTTCCTCGCCGTAGTAGTCATCCGCCGCCTCGTAGTAGCTGGCCGCGGACTCGGCAGATACGACTTTGGCCAGAGTCAACATGCGGCCTCCGGCATGAAAGCATCGGTAACCTCATCGCGCAGCTGAGGCGTCAGTCGCAGCTTGCGCACTGGCTCGTCGCCAGCCAGGGCGAGATAGCCCGCGAGATTGGGAAGACTGGCAATCTCGCTCGGCAACACCAGCCGCTCCTGTGCGTGGCGCAGGCTCTGCGACTCGCCGAGCCCGCTTGCGCCGTTGCTGCGGCTGAATTCCTGCCGTAGGACTTCGCGCTCACCGAGCGCGCGGGACAGTTCGTCCGCAGTGGCTGGGTCGGATTTCGCGATGGCCAGGACCACGAGATTGCGGAAACACGCCCGCAGCACGGTCGCCGACTCGCGGCCATAGAGGCGGTCCAGTTGGGCAGTGCTTTGCAGCCCTGCCATCACGGCCAAGCCGTGCTTACGCCCGAGCGTCAGGCCGGCTTCCAAGCCATTGAGCTTCCCGAGCGCGGCCAGTTCGTCCAGCACGAGCCACACGCGCCGCGCCGGGTCCGGCGGAAGGGTCAGCACGGCGCTGGTGGCGATGTCGGCCCAGCTCGCCAGCAGTGGTGCCAGTGCGGTTTGCATGTCTGCGCGCCAGGTCATGAACAGGCTGCCCTGCTCCTGCTCCAGCCAATCGCGCAGACTGAACGTGCCCGGCTTGATGAACCGATGCGGCGACAGGTGAGCGGTCAGCACGAAGCGCGTGCTGGCCAACGCCTTGTCGGCTCCCTCGTCGAACAACCCGGCGGCTGACGTGCCTACCAGCATGGCGCCCAACTCGCGGGCGGGTGCGCTGGTGCACCAGTGCAGCAGCTCTTCTGTCGTCGCCTCGCCGTTGCGCACCAGCGCCCGCAGCACCTCGGCCAGTAGGACTTGGGCGTAGTGGTGCCACGCGGCAGACTCGCCATGCCCTGCGGGCACGATGCTCGCGGCCAGGCGATCAGCGTCGTAGTCGGCGCGCATTTCGTTGAACACGGTCCAGCCCTCGGCGCGCACGTCGAAGGGGTTCAACAGCCGGTCGCTGTCCTGCGCGAACTGCCGCAAATATCCACCGTTGGGGTCGCACACGATGGCGCGCTGGCCTCGGTCGCGGATGCCGTCCAACAGCTCCTCGATAAGAACCGATTTACCGGCACCAGTGGTGCCGGCCACCAGCAGGTGCAGGGTTTCCAGTTCGGCGGGCCAGGGATGCCCGCCGAGCGTCAGGAGCCGATGCCCCGCGCGCATGGGCTCGGGGTTTGCCGCTTGCGCTCGTGCCGAGCGGATGCGTTCCATGAACTCGCGCATCATTGGCCGCCCTCCCACCGCGCGCCGCGCAGGCGCATCGTGTCAACGTCGGCTCGGCGCTTCCAGCGCCGAAACATCCAGCTACCGACCAGGCTGGCGCCGGCAATCCCGAGCGCGACGGACATCGCCAGCAGCGTCAGCGCTGTGCGGTCGACGACCTTGCCCAACAGCGCCAGCCCCAGCACGCGCCAGCCGTCGATGACGGGCTGGCCGAGCCCGCGCTCCCATGCGGCGGTCCAGACCAGCGCGGTGAGCATGACGGCGAGGACGGTCCAGACCATCACGCGGTCAACGGCGGCAAGGATGTGGCGGAGAAACGGGTCGTGCGTCCTCATGCTGCCGTCCCCCGCTGTTGGTTCTGGCCGCCTGCGCGAGCGCCGAGCTGGGCCCGCACGCGGGCAAGGATTTGCGCGTCCCGCGCCGCCGCAAGCTCGCGCAACAGAAGCAGCATTTCACGCTGCTCGGTGTCGGTCGAGCGACTGCCGGCGCTCGCTGCCTCGGGGGAGGGCTGCCGAAGTTGCTGCCGCAGGCTAGCAAGCTCGGCGGCCACATCGACGTCCTTGTGCACCGTGGCAACCGCGGCACGCACGTGCTCGGACATCGTCACGCCCTGCGCGTCTGCCCGTTGCCGCAGCGTCTTGTACTCCGCGTCGCTCACGCGCACCTTGATGAACCGGCTGCGTTCGCTCATGACCGGCCTCCATCGCGGGAAGCGGCGCAAATACAGGGTCGCGAGGGGAGCGCACCACAAATGTGGACCGCTTCGCGGCAGGCTGTGGACCCGGAAGTTTCAACGCTGGCGCGGGTTTGCGCGCTCGGGGCCCCGCTATCGAAGATTGCAGGGGTGTGTATCGCTCCAGGGCTCTGCCTGGGCAGTTTGGGATGCTTCATTCGACTACTCCATGAGGTTGATGGACGTAGCCGTATAGGCACACGGGTTCTATCTGCGGCACGGCCCAAGGCGGGCCACCGTGCACCGACCTGGGCCTGGGCGCACAGCCCCGTGCCACAGTCGTCCGATGTGCCGACGCGGTAACACGGGAACGGGGGAACGCCCGGCCAGCAGCACGGCCGAGCAAGCGGCACGGGCGCCGTTACGACGTTCCGTCGTTACGGCGGGGGCAACCACGCAGACAAGGCGTCCGGCCGCTCCGGGTCACGCGCCCCCGGCGCGTGCGTGAAGGATGCCGCTCAGGCTATCGCGGCCAGCCCGTCCAGCAACTTCATCAGGTCCGGCGGCTGCTTAACGAGGTGGTAGCTCCAGCGCCCGAAGCGGCCGTCGTTGTTGACGGCGTTGCACCAGCGGTGCGCGGCGGCAGCCTTCACCTCGGCGTCGCCCACCTGGCCCTTGATTTCCACCATCAGCCGCTCACCGCTGGTCAGCTCGACGATGAAGTCGGGCAGATAGCGGCGGCGCACGCCGTCCTTGCGGTACGGCACCTGAAAGCCCAGGTGGTCGTTCTTCACCCAGCGCCGCACTGCAGCGTGGGCGTCCAGCGCGGTCGCGGCCGACTGCTCCCACGTCTTGGTGTCGGCCACCATCGCGTTCAGGTGGCACTTCTGCACCGGCCACGGTTGGCGCCCGGTGTAGAACTCGACGTGACGGGTTGAACGCTCGCCGGCCGGCCCCGGCGTGATAACCGGGCGTTCCTGGTTCTGGCCGCGCTCGTCTACCGCCTGCAGGGCGTCGAACAGGATGCCCACCGCGCGCTGGAAGTAGGGGTTCAGCGCCACGTCCTGTGCGGCCCGGTTGCCCTTGCAGTCCAGCTTGCTCGACAAGAAGCGCTGCGCGTAGGTCAGCAACTGCGGGAACAGCCGGTGCATGGGGATGGTGTCGCCCTGCTCCTGCTGCCACTGCTGCGCCATCACCTTCGCCAGCGTGAAGGCTACCTGCTGCACGCGCACGCGCTTGCGCCAGGCGTCCAGCGTCACCACGGCGGCGGCGCCGGGGCCGTAGGCCACAAGCGCGCCGTCCTGCGTGGTCAGCCCCTTCATCAGCACCGTGTCGGGCACTTCCATCGGGTCGAGCACCAGGGTCGGCACCTTGGCCCAATCGACTGCCAGGCGCGTGATACCGGGGTCGGTGTAGCCCTCCACCACCGGAAAGTTGATTTCGTGCTGCGCTTTGGCCGGCACTGCGTAGATTTGGTTGGCCGGCGGGGTTGGCGCCTGCTGGGCGCCGCCCTCCACTTTGAACGGGATGAGTTCGAAGGGCACGCCGAACACCTTGGCCGTTTCCTCGCGGAAAAAGCCGGTGGCCTCGTCCACAGCGTAGGACGTGCGCCGCAGCGCCCGGCCGACGACCTGCTCGCACAGCAGTTGCGAGCCGAAGGGCCGCAGGCCGACGACATGCGTCACCGTCGTGGCGTCCCATCCTTCGGACAGCATCGCCACGCTGATGATGCAGCGCACGTCGCGGCCGGGCGGCACGCTGGCGTCGATGGTCATCAGGCCGTTGTCGTCGTCCTCCAGCGCCTTGTGGTTGTGCTTGTCCACCAGCGCCGCGTATTCCTCGGGCACCTTGGCCCCGGGCCAGGCAGTCTTGCCGATGGTTTCCAGCACGAAGCGCAGGCGCCGGGCCTCGTCATTCTTGCCGCCGCCCTCGGCGATGTCCTCGGCCACCTTGCTATCGACCCGCACCGTCCATTCACGGCCGGGCGCGTTGCGGAACTGCTCGGGGGCTGCGCCATAGTCGCTCTTGCCGTTGGCGAGCCAGTCGAACAGCTCCTTCGCCAGCGACGTGTCGCGGCACACGATGATGAAGACCGGCGGCACGTTGCTCTTGCGGTGCCCGGCCTGGAACTGCGCCTGCCACTCGGCGGCCGTCTTCCGCCATTCGTCGGCAAGCTGGGCGATGGGCTGGGTGGCGTAGCGCATCAGCACGTCGGGGGTGAGCTTGCCGGTTACGCCGTCCTTCTCGGCAATCTGCTGCACCCACCGCCAGACGTTGAAGTAGGCCGGCGTCTCGGTGCCGCCGATGTCTTGCGTCGGCAGTTGCGGTATCTTGACCAAGCCGGCTTCGATGGCCTCCAGCAGACTGAAGTCGGACACTACCCACGGGAAGGGCTTGCCCACCTCGTTGCCGCTGCCCTGGATGAAGAAGGGCGTGGCGGACAGGTCCACGCACAGGCGGATGCCGTTGCTACGTCCGCCCAGCGCCTTGTTGATGCGGTCCAGACCCTCGACCCACACCGTGGCCTCGCGGGCATCAACCTCGGCGGTTTCCTCGTCCACCGCAAATACATCCTCGGCGTCGAGCTTGCCGCGCCGGTAAGCGTGATGCGCCTCGTCGTTCATCACGAGGATGGCCGAGCTGCGCCCCTTGCGATTGCCCAGCACGCGGCGCAGGAAGGCGGTGTCGCTCTCGTAGTAGCGCACCTCCTTGACCTCGAAGCCGGTCAGGTTGTCCTTGGCGTCGCGCAGCTCGCGCAGGATGTCGAAGGCGCCGGTCAGCGCCTGCTGCCGGATGTCGGCCTCTGTCAGCTCGTCGCGCCCGCCGAGCTTGACGGTGCGGACCTTCTCGACCGGCACGCCACGCTTGACCACCTTGGCCGTCGTGCCGTTCACGTCGGAAAGCTCGCGCCGTTCGAGGTTGTGCCAGTTGGTGATGAACACCTCGCCGCGCCGCAGGTCGGGCATGCGGTGCAGCGGCACCAGTTGTCGCGTGCGGTACAGGCTCAGCTCGTCAAGGTTGGGGTCCAGCTCGCGGAGGCGGTCGCGGATGGTGACGTTCGGGCAGACGATGAGCACGGTGTCCGAATAGGCCGCAGCCTGCGGCTGCGCCACCTTGTTCAAGATGGACCAAGCCGACAGCATGCCCATCACGGTTGTCTTGCCCGAGCCGGTGGCCATCTTCAGCGCGTAGCGCACGAAAGCCTTGTAGCCCTCGGCCTTGGCATCGTCACCCGGCTCGTCACTGGGCACGTTGACGCCCTGCTTCAGGTCGTCGGGCCCTTCGACCAGGAACAACACCGTCTCGACCGCTTCGAGCTGGGCGAAGAAGAGACGCTGCGCCCGGTCGGGCGAGCGCCACAGCTCCAGCAACTCCCGAGTGACCTTGGTCGCCCCGGCGTAGTCGCGCGCTCGCCAGTCCTTCAGCCGCTGGCGAATCAGGTTCGCCAGGTCCAGCAGGTATTCCTCACCCTTCGATGCATCGTCCAGCAGCAACTGCTGTCCCTTGGCCTTGCGCCCGCGCGCCGCGCGCTCGGGCACCCGGAAGAAGTAGGAGGCCAAGCGCCGGCCTGGCCGCTTCTCGGGCTGCTTCGCGACCTCGATGTGCCAGTGGTTCGCCGGCTCGTCGTAGGGAGAGTTGATGATGGGCGCTTCGACCGCGTTGATTTGGCTCATGCCGCCGCCCCCTCGTCTTTCGCAACTTCGGCGCCGACGGCCGCAATGCGTTCCATCAGCGGCACCGTCACGTCACCCAGCTCGGACACGAGGCGCCAGCCGGTGCCGATGGCTTCCGGCTTCAGGTCAAAGATGCGCGGGCTGGTCAGCGCCTCGCAGACCACGCACACACGGAAGCCAGCGCTGTGCTCCTTCAGCTTGGCGTACTCGTTCGGGGTCAGCTCGAAGTAGATGGCAGTGCCCGCCGTGCCCTTGACCTCCAGCCGCAATGTCTGCCGCCCCTTGGTCGCCTCAAGGTCCCAGCCCAGGCACTCGGTCTCGACCGTCTTCAGCGTGTAGCCGTCGGCCTCGTAGCGCGCCCAGACGGCGTTCACTGCGGCCTCTTCCACCATCGCGTTATGCGCGCCGTCCGGTGCGCTCGCGCGGCCCTTCTTGCCCCTGCCTTTGCGCTCTGGCGCCTCATCGTCGGACAGCTCAGCGCCAGGCGTGGCGTCGATGTACTTGGTCAGCTTGCGGATGAAGGCGGTCACGCCCGGCTGGTCGGTGTGGTGGCCGGGATACCAGACGTTCGATTGCCCCGGGAAGCCCTTGAAGCCTGCCGGTGCGTAGGGCACGTCAAACGTGCGCTCGTCCTCCGGCAGCAGCCGCACGTCGTCGGCATCGGCAACGCACAGGAACCGGCGAACGGCCTCGTTCATGCCGGGGATGGAGCCACGCCGGACGCGGTACTGCCGATGGAATACCGTCGCATTGCGATACCAGCCCACCACGATCTGGCCCACGCCGGGCCGGCGGGCGATGAATACCACATCAACGCCCGCCAGCTCATCACCCTCGCGCCAAGCTTGCGAGTCGTCGATGAAGCGCAAGTTCAGGCCGGCAAGGTGCCGGCTCATCGCGTAGCCGTAGCACCGGCCCCTGCTAGGCTTGAAGTTGAAGACCTCTCCCCCGACACCGTTCGCGGCGATGTAGGCGCCGCCGCTGGTGATGGTGTCCGGCCCGTCGTAACGCTCCATGTAGCCGACACGGAGAACCAGAAGCCGCGCGGTCATGCCTTCACCTCCAGCACCCGCATCAGCTCGTTACCGCGCTCGTCGATGACCTTCACGGCCACACGCTGCTTCGGCCCCACCGCGAAAGGCTCGCTGACCGTGCCGGCCAGGTGCGCCCAAACCGACGAGTCGAACTCGGCCTTCAGGGACTTCTGCAGGTTGTCCCATGCGGCGGTCTTGGGGAAGAACACCTGGGTGGCGTAGAAGCTCAGGCCGTCGTAATCGGTGTCCAGCATCCAGGCCGGCATGCTCTGGCCCTCGATGGCCTCTTGCTCCATCGTCGCCGGGTTGAAGATGTCCAACCCCAACAGCTCCACCTCGTAGAGCGCAGCGCCGTCGTCGTTCTTCTTGCCGGTCTTGCGCAACACGGCGTCGGGCAGGCCGGTGACCGAGAAAATCTCGCTGGCGCGGCTGGTCTTCAGCAGGTCGGACATCGCCACGTCCGGTGTGACCGTGACATAGGTGCAGGGCACCCGCAGCTTGGTGCGGTCTTCCAGCAGCTCGCGCGCCTTGGCCTGGATGGCGAAGCCGAAGAAGTACAGGTGCGGAAACTTCAGGAAGTAGGCCTCCCGCGCCGCCTCGAACACCACGTCGGACGAGATGGCCCCGTCTTCGGGACCGAACACCACCGCGAAGCGCTTGCCCTCGGCATCGGTGCCCTCGGCGTGCAGCACGTCGCTGTCGCTCATGCGGCGGGTGTCGGCTAGCACCAGTTCCCGGTTGCCCGGTAGGCGCAGCGTCTTGGACTGGCGCAGCACCTGCGTCATGCGCTCGATGTGAGTCGCCGGGTCGCCATAGCGCGCGGCCGGCTCGGCCACGGCCAACGGCAAACCGCCGTTCGCGACATCGGCCGCGCCGATGGCGTCGTCCAGCGACTGCGGCGCAGCCGGCGGCGTCACGGCAACCGGCTCGTCGTCCACCACCTGGGCCGGCGCGATGGTGGCCTCGACCACGAATCGCCCGGCCACACGCACGACTCCCGCGTTTACCTCGGGGCGGTCCACCAGCACTTCTATGGCTGGCTGCTCGTCATTGGCGATGGACTTGAGCGTGATGTGCGGCACCAGGCCGCCGACCTCTTCGCCCTTGTGGTTCTGGCGGCGCTTGTATTCGAAGCCGCCGACCGGGCCGGCCTGCGGGTTCTTCAACTGGTAGTAGGGGAAGGTCGCCGTCAGCAGGCGCTGCCGCGCGAGGGCCAACGGGACGCGCGAGGTGTCGCAGGTAATCCAGCGGCGGCCCCATTGCTCGGCAACGTAGGCGGTTGTTCCCGAGCCGCAGGTGGGGTCGAGAACTAAGTCGCCAGGGTCGGTGCACATAAGCATGCAGCGCTGAATTACCTTTGCATTCGTCTGCACCACGTACAGCCGTTCTTCGACAAAACCTCCCATGCCTGTGTCCTCCCACCACGCCGCCAGTGGTGAGTAGGCAAAGTCCCCGTGAAAACGCACATACGATGGAGTATTGCCGGAGAGTTCGACGCGATTGGCTTCCATCAACCGCCGCATTCCAGCGGGAGTAGTAGCCCAGTGACGGCCTGCCGGGGGCATGCAAGAGCGTCCACCAATCTCGATTGGGTAGATGCAGCTAGGAATGATGCTTTGATTTGAGAGCTGGTCCAGTCGATACACCCGAGAATTCTCGGGCAGCGGCACGCTACCTTTCACCTCGTCGGCGCTCATCTTTCTCCGTAAGCCGTTCCCCAAGTCTAGATTGCGATAGGGTGTTCCGGGCTCCCACTGCCTCTCGACGTATAGCTGGCGATACTTGACCCGGGAAGCATCTTTCGCGTACCAGACGATGTAGTCCGACACACTGCCAATGACATTGGTCTTTGCGTGAGGACTGCTGGCGCCGCTTGTCTTTCTGAAGTTGATGATTGAACAGAAATTCTCAGCGCCAAAGACCTCGTCCAAAACTTCACGAACGTGATGCACGTTCTCATCGGCGATTTGAACGAAGACGCTCCCAGTTTCATGGAGAAGCTCTTTGGCTAGCAGCACTCTGTCGCGCAAGTAACTCAAATAGGAATGAAGTCCAAGTTCCCAAGTATCGCGATACGCCCGAACCATTTCAGGCTCGCGAGTCATCTCATCGTCACTGCCGTGTTTGACTTCCTTCTTGCGCACGAACGGCTGAAAATTCGACCCAAACTTCACCCCGTAAGGCGGGTCTATGTAGACCATCCGCACCTGCCCGCCCAAACCCTCGAACTCCAGCAGCGAGTTCATGATTTGCAGGCTGTCGCCCAAAATCATCCGGTTCTGCCACGGCCCCTTGTGCTCGTAGGCGTCGAGCTTGTCGGTCACGTCCAGGCCTCCGTCGCCGAACAGGTCCAGCGTCGTGCCCTTGGCCTTGCGGCTCTTGATGCCGTGAAGAATCGCCTTGGTCGAGTGGCGCTCGTGCACGAACAGCGGCACGGTGGGCACGTCGATTTGATGGCGCTCGGCCTTGCCCGCCCAGTTCAGGGAGGGCTGTGACAGGCCCTTGAGCAGGTCGGCCACCGCCTTGAGCGACTGCACCTGCACCCCGCCGCCAGCCCACACCTGGGGCGCGGCGAAGACCGCTGCCTCACCCTCGGTGGCACAGCGCTGCACCAGCCCAATCAGCCACTCGGCCAGGTCGCGGTCGCGGTTCTCGTCCCAGCTCAGCGCCGGGTCCAGACTGCTGTCGTAGCGGTAGGTCTTGGGCGGCTTCTTGGTGGTGAACTGGTCCTGCACGCCCACGTCCGGGCGCTGGGTGGCCTCTTGGCAGTGCTGGTAGTCGGCGGTCTGTCCGTTGGCGGGGCTGGGTGCGTTGCGTTGGGTTGCCAAGGAGGTCTCCCTTCCGTTCGTCGTTGTTAGCCCGTCAGGATAGCGCTGCAAGGCGGCCGGACTGCCTCGGGTGAACACGAAATGCTTGCGAGCACTGCGCCTGGGAAGCGCCGAATAAACAGCCGTGGCTTCACTCCTTCGGATGTGTCTAGAAACGGTCTAGACATGCCAGCACGCTGCAGCCGGAGGAACAATGCAAAGCAGCAACTCAAACGCCGCACCGGACGTTATCGAACGGGTTCCCGATGCGCCCATGGATTGCGCGGCGGCCCTGTCCGACGACGCGCTCGCGGCCAGCGGCCTCGTCAAGGTCGCCGCGTATATTCGCACGAAGTCCAGTGCCAATGCGACGCGCGTCAGGAAGTCGCGCCAGAAGGCCGCCGACGCCGGCGTCCGGCAGCTCAATGTCGTCGTGCCCCTGGCGGCCCACGCCGCCATGAAGGCCATCGCCAAGGACCTCCAACAGGGCGCGTCGCTAGCCGATGTCCTGACGGCCGCGATTGCAGCCGCGGCTCCAAAGCCGACGGCGGTGCCTGCCACTGCCACAACCCAGCCCGAACCGCTGACCCACGCGAAACCGGCGGTCGCAGCTCCGGCCCCGCCGCCACTGCCGCGCCCGTTCGAACTGGAAGCTGCCGGGCTGAGCCGCCTGAAGGGCTGGCGAAGGCTTCTGGCCCGGCTGCTCGGGCTGCTATAGCAAGGCGAAGTGGGGCGCGCTGCGCTGCTGGCGGGATACATCACACTCAAGCACGATGCGATGCCGGAACGTCAGGTTCTGGCGGCGCTGATTGCCGAGTGGGGATTGAACGAAGTCAGGGCCAACGAACAGGAGTCGCCCAGCGATGCCTGCTTGAACGCCCCGCCTGACCGGAAGTTCGCTCTGCACGCTGAGCAGGACGGCGCGAGGGTCAAGACGCACGTGCGAATCCGCGACGCCATCCGGCTGCTGGTTGCCCTGCAAGGCGACCGGGGGGGCTCGGCGCCCCGTGGAAACGCAGTTGGAAATGCTGGGCGTGCGCGCCCTTCCGGATGCCGACACCAGCGTCTGGAAGCTGGCGGTGGCGTCGTCCCAGCATCACATCGGTGTGCGTCAACTGTTCCAGAGCACGGCCTGGGCACGAGGCGGCTGGAAGGATGCTCTGTTGCGTCTGACCGGCTCGGCCAAGGGTCAGGCCCGCATAGCCGGGAACAGCATCAAGGTGGTGGTCGTTCGTCTGCCGGATTCGGTCGTCCGCCCCGTCTATGACGACGAGAACGAACAGCCGGTGGACGCTTCGCCCGTTTCGCGTGAAGCCTGCATCATCCGTGGCGAGTGGTTGAACTGATGCGATGACATTGCAAGCCGTGCAAGGCGCAAGCCCTGCACGGCTTTTTCTTTGAGCGGTCGGGCTTACGGCGGCGCGCTGCGCGCCGCTCCTGTCATCACGCCATCAGCGCCTGAAGCTGGGCCTTTTCCGCAACACGGATGCGGTCCACCCTCGGCATGGACTTGGCGGCCGACTTGCAACGCGCTGCCGATGGCGCCTTGGCCGGCTTCGCATCGTCGGCCACAGGCGGCTGGGTGGGCGCGGCAGGCGCTGAGACTTCGGCCGCGGGCACCGCCGCGCCATCGCCAAGCAGCCGGCGGTCGAGCCACGCATAGAAGGCGACAGGGTGCCAGTAGCAGCGGTTGCCGAGCTTGGTCGGCGCGGGCAGCGTGCGGTCGTTGACCCAGTTCTCGATGGTGCGCAGGGAGACGCCGAGCACGTCCGCCACGTCATTCTTCGACATGGGCTTGAAGGCTGCGATGGCAGTCATGTTGGAGCTTCAGAAGTTGAGGTCCAACCTGTAGCGAAGGCGCTTTAGTCGCCTGCGAAACCATCGACCAAGCGCGTGCGCCTGCGTGCTTCCACGGCTCCGCGCGGGTGGCTGCGCCCCGCGGTTCTGTGCCAAATCTGTGCCAAACTTCGGCTTCACGCCCCTTCGTTTAGCTGCGCGCAGCTACGCGAAGGACAGCGCAAGTGATTGATTTTCAACGAGTGCCGATTTCATCGGAGCATCGTTCCAGCGTGGGGGCGTCCGTTCGGGACGTAGAGGCCGGAGGTTCGAATCCTCTCACCCCGACCAGGTCTGCGCAACGCCGCGCGCGGCGTTGCGGCCGGCCGGGCTCGCGAGCGGACACGGATGGCGCGCCGGAATCGGCTTTTTCCGGCGTTTACACCTGCAGGCGGATCGGCGATGATCCCCGCGCCGATGCAGCATCCGAAGTGACTTGATGGCCGCAGAGACCGTCGTCGAACCCCCCAGGTCGTCGCTGACGGGCGTCGCGCGCGTGCTCGTCAACGCCGGCAAACTGACGGCGAAGACAGCCGAGGAGCTGGCCAAGACGGCGCGCGAGCGCAAGAGCAGCTTCGTCGCCGCGATCATGAGCACGGGCGTGCTCAAGCCCGACGAGCTCGCGCACACGCTGTCGAGCGCGCTCGCGCTGCCGCTGCTCGACCTCAACGCGCTCGACCTGCAACGCCTGCCGCGCAACCTGGTCGACCCCAAGATCGCCAGCCAGTACCAGCTCGTGGTGCTGGGCCGGCGCGGCAACCGCCTGTTCATCGGCGCGGCCGACCCCACCGACCAGGAGGCGGCCGAGCGCATCAAGTTCGCCACCCAGCTCACGCCGGAATGGGTGATCGTCGAGCACGACAAGCTCGCCAAGCAGATCGAGGCGCAGAGCACGTCGGCCAACGAGGTGCTGGAGTCGATCGCGTCGACCGACTTCGATTTCGACGTCAGCGACGAGGACACCTCGGCGCAGGAGAGCGCCGAAGCCGCCGCCGATGTCGAGGACGCGCCGGTCGTGCGTTTCCTGCAGAAGATGCTGGTCGACGCCATCAACCTGCGCGCCTCGGACCTGCACTTCGAGCCCTACGAGTACCACTACCGGGTGCGCTTTCGCATCGACGGCGAGCTGCGCGAGATCACGCAGCCGCCCTTGGCCATCAAGGAGAAGCTCGCCTCGCGCATCAAGGTCATCAGCCGCATGGACATCGCCGAGAAGCGCGTCCCGCAGGATGGCCGCATGAAGCTCAAGTTCGGCACCAAGGCGATCGACTTCCGCGTCAGCACGCTGCCCACCCTCTTCGGCGAGAAGGTCGTGATCCGCATCCTCGACTCCAGCAGCGCCAAGCTCGGCATCGAGGCGCTGGGTTACGAGAAGATCGAGAAGGACCGCCTGATGGCGGCCATCCAGCGCCCCTACGGCATGGTGCTCGTCACCGGCCCCACCGGCAGCGGCAAGACGGTGTCGCTCTACACCTGTCTGAACATCCTCAACCAGCCCGGCGTCAACATCGCCACCGTCGAGGATCCGGCCGAAATCAACCTGCCGGGCATCAACCAGGTCAACGTCAACGACAAGGCGGGGCTGAACTTCGCCACCGCGCTCAAGGCCTTCCTGCGCCAGGATCCGGACATCATCATGGTGGGCGAGATCCGTGACCTCGAGACCGCCGACATCGCCATCAAGGCCGCGCAGACCGGCCACCTGGTGATGAGCACGCTGCACACCAACGACGCGCCGACCACGCTCACGCGGCTGGCCAACATGGGCGTGGCGCCGTTCAACATCGCCGCCAGCGTGCTGCTGATCACGGCCCAGCGGCTGGCGCGGCGCCTGTGCGACAACTGCAAGAAGCCGGCCGACTATCCGCGCGAGTCGCTGCTCAAGGCGGGCTACCGGCCCGAGGATCTGGACGGCAACTGGAAGCCCTACCGTGCAGTCGGTTGCAGCAGTTGCAACAACGGATACAAGGGCCGGCTCGGCATTTACCAGGTCATGCCGATTACCGAGGCGATCCAGCGCATCATCCTCGGCGAAGGCACGGCGCTGGACATCGCCAAGCAGGCGCAGGCCGAAGGCGTGCGCGACCTGCGCCAGTCCGGCCTCGTGAAGGTGCGCGCCGGCGTCACCACGCTCGAGGAGGTGATCACCGTCACCAACGAGTGATCGAACAAGTCCGACCGCCCACCGAACGCAAGATCCATGGCCACTGCAGCAGCCGCCGCCAAGGCGCCCAAGGAACTCCTCTTCGAGTGGGAGGGCCGCGACAAGAACGGCAAGGTCGTGCGCGGCGAGATGCGCGCCGGCGGCGAGTCGATGGTCAGCGCCAGCCTGCGCCGCCAGGGCATCCTGGTGGGCAAGATCAAGAAGCGCCGCACCAGCGGCGGGCGCTCGATCAAGCAGAAGGACGTCGCGATCTTCACGCGCCAGCTGGCGACGATGATGAAGGCCGGCGTGCCGCTGCTGCAATCCTTCGACATCGTCGCGCGCGGCAGCACGAACCCGCGTCTCACCAAGCTGCTGACCGACATCCGCAACGACGTCGAGACCGGCACCAGCCTGTCGGCGGCCTTCCGCCGCCACCCGATGCACTTCGACGCGCTGTACTGCAACCTGGTCGAGGCCGGCGAGGCGGGCGGCATTCTCGAGGCGCTGCTCGACCGCCTCGCCATCTACCAGGAGAAGACGCTCGCCATCAAGCAGAAGATCAAGTCGGCGCTGATGTACCCGATCGCGGTCATCGTCGTCGCCTTCGTCGTGCTGACCGTGATCATGCTGTTCGTGATCCCGGCCTTCGAGGAGGTGTTCAAGTCCTTCGGCGGCGAGCTGCCGGCGCCGACGCTGGTCGTGATCGGCATGTCCAAGTTCTTCGTGCAGTGGTGGTGGGCGATCTTCGGCTTGCTGTTCGGCGGCGGCTACTTCTTCTTCCAGGCCTGGCGGCGCAGCCCGAAGATGCAAAAGACGATGGACCGGCTGCTGCTCAAGGTGCCGGTGTTCGGCGACCTCATCCACAAGTCGGTGATCGCGCGCTGGACGCGCACCCTGGCCACGATGTTCGCCGCCGGCGTGCCGCTGGTCGAGGCGCTGGATTCGGTCGGCGGCGCCTCGGGCAACGCCGTCTACCAGGAGGCGACCGAGCAGATCCAGAAAGACGTGTCCACCGGCTCGGCGCTGACCACGGCGATGACGACGACCGGCGTCTTCCCGACCATGGTGCTGCAGATGTCGGCCATCGGCGAGGAATCCGGCTCGCTCGACCACATGCTGGGCAAGGCGGCCGAGTTCTACGAGGACGAGGTCGACGAGATGGTCAAGGGCCTGTCGAGCCTGATGGAGCCTTTCATCATCGTCGTGCTGGGCGTGCTGATCGGCGGCATCGTGGTCTCGATGTACCTGCCGATCTTCAAGCTCGGCGCGGTGGTCTGACGCAGCCCGCGCCGGCAACTTGATCGAACTCCTGCTCTCGCCGCCCGCCCTGGGCGTGCTCGGGCTGCTCGTGGGCAGCTTCCTCAACGTCGTCGTCCATCGACTGCCGGCGATGTACATGCGCGACTGGTGGCGCCACGACGTCGCCGGCTTCGCGCTGGCCGACGCGCGCAGCTGGCAGGCCGCGTTCGGCGCGGCCGCCAAGCCGCCGCGCGAGCTGGAGGCCGCCAGCCGGGCCGTGCTGCAGCAGCTCGACCGGCTCACGCCCCTGTCGCTGCTGCGGCCGCCGTCGTGCTGCCCGGCCTGCGGCCACCGCATCAAGCCGCAGGAGAACGTGCCGATCCTGAGCTGGCTCGTGCTGCGCGGGCGCTGCTCGGCCTGCGGCACGCGCATCGCGCTGCGCTACCCGCTGGTCGAGCTCGCGACCGCTCTGCTGTTCGCGGCCTGCGCCTGGCTGTTCGGCCCCGGCGCCCACGCACTGGTGGGCTGCGCCGCGGCGGCGCTGCTGCTGGTGATGGCTTTGATCGACCTCGACTACACGCTGCTGCCCGACAGCCTGACGATCCCGCTCGCCGTGCTCGGCCTGGCCGCGGCCGCGCTGCATTGGACACCGGTGCGCTGGGACGATGCCGCCGCCGGCGCGCTCGTCGGCTACGGCGTGCTCTGGGCCTTCGGCGCCTTCTGGCAGCTCGCGTTGCGCAAGGCCAATGCGATGGCCGAGGGCGACATGAAGATGCTCGCCGGCATCGGCGCCCTGCTCGGCTGGCAGGCGGTGCCCGGCGCGCTGTTCCTCGCCGCGGCGCTGGGCGCCGTGATCGGCGTCGGCCTGATCGCGCTGGGCCGGCACCGGCGCGAAGTGCCGATTCCGTTCGGGCCCTACCTCGCGCTCGGCGGCCTGGCCGGCATCCTGTTCCCGACCGCCGTGGGCGGCTTCGGCGCGGCGCTGGCGCCCCTCGTCGGTCTCTGAGGGCTTTGCCCCGGAATGGCGGCGCTGCGCATCGGCCTGACCGGCGGCATCGGCAGCGGCAAGAGCACGGTGGCCGCCATGCTGGTGGCGCGCGGCCTGCACTTGGTCGACACCGACGCGATCGCGCGCGAACTCACGCAAGCCGGCGGCGCCGGCATCGCGCCGATCGCCGCTGCGTTCGGCGCCGGCGTGATCGACCGCGCGGGCGCACTCGACCGCGAGGCGATGCGCACGCTGGCCTTCGCCGATGCCGGCGCCAAGGCGCGCCTCGAGGCGATCCTGCATCCGCTGATCGGCGAGCAGGCCCGCGCGCGCGCGGCCGCCGCCGGCGACGCGCCGCTGGTGTTCGACGTCCCGCTGCTGGCCGAATCGAGCCCCTGGCGTGCGCGCGTCGACCGCATCGTCGTCGTCGACTGCGGCGAGGCCGCGCAGATCGCACGCGTGGCCGCGCGGCCGGGCTGGAGCGAGGAGGCGGCACGCCGCGTCATCGCCCAGCAGGCGGCGCGTGCGCGCCGCCGCGCGATCGCCGACGCCGTGATCCACAACGACGGCATCACGCTCGCCGCGCTCGCTGCCGAAGTCGCGGCGCTGCTCGCGCTGTGGCTGCCGGGGGCGGCGTCTGAGAGCCTGTGAAGATATGAATCGCGCCCGCGCAGGGGTGCCAAAGGGCGCTGAGCAAGGCGCAACGCGCAGCGCGGGCTGTGGCCGCCCGCGCAAGCGTTGCAACGCCGCGCAGCGCCCTTTGGCACCCCTGCCCTACGGGTGGGGCCCCGGAAAGGGCCCACTCGTCGTTGCGAAGCCTCGCCGGGGCCCAACCCCGGCTGCGCTTCGCGCCTAGATTGGGCCCTTTCTGGGGCCCCACGCGGGCGTGATTCATATCTTCACAGGCTCTGAGCAAGGCGCATAGAGCCCGGCCGGCGCCGGCGGACGCTGTGGAACAATGGCTGCGTGTGCCGTGCGGGCGCGCTGGGGGGCGCGGGCGCGGCGCGCCAGCCGCCGCTTCGCCTTGGTCCTGTACGAGTACCCGTTCCACGAAGGCATCCGCACGATGCTGCGGCTCGAGCATCTGTTCGCGCGGCTCGAGCTGCTGGCCGCGCGCGAAGACGCCGTCGATCACCACTTCGCGCTCGCCACGATCTTCGAGATCATGGACGTGGCCTCGCGCGCCGACCTCAAGAGCGACCTGCTCAAGGAGCTCGAGCGCCACAACACGCAGTTGCAGACCTATCGCGGCCACCCCGGCCTCGACGAGGCGGCGCTGGACGCGGTCACCGCGCGGCTCGACGAGGCCTTCGCGCGCCTGAACCAGTTGCCCGGCAAGGCCGGGCAGGCGCTGGCCGGCAACGATTGGCTGATGAGCATCCGCAGCCGCATCAGCATCCCGGGCGGCACCTGTCCGTTCGACCTGCCGGCCTACCACGCCTGGCAGCAGCATCCGGCCGAACGCCGGCGCGCCGATCTGGCCGGCTGGCGTGCGACGCTCGCGCCGCTGCAGCAGGCCCTGGCGCTGCTGCTCGGCCTGCTGCGCGACAGCGGCCGCGCGCAGCGCATGATCGCTCCCGGCGGCCAGTACCAGCAGAGCCTGCCCCAGGGCAGGCTGCACCAGCTTCTGCGCGTGCGCGTCGACGAGGGCATCGTGCCCGAGATCAGCGGCCACCGCCTGCTGGTGTCGATCCGCTTCATGCGCCCCGACGCCGATGGCCGGCTGCGTCCGGTCGGCGCCGACACGGCATTCGACCTGACGCTGTGCAGCTGAAGGCGGACATGTCCGGCGCGGCGCAACGCATCGTCACCTGCCCGGGCTGCCGCGGGCCGGCGGTGTACGGGCCGGGCAACCGCTGGCGGCCGTTCTGCAGCGAGCGCTGCCGCAGTGTCGATCTCGGCGCCTGGGCGAGCGAACGCTTCCGCGTGCCGGCCGAGAACCCGCCCGACCCCGGCGATGGCGAAGGCGCGGACGCCGGCGCACTGCGCCACTGAACTCGGCGACAGCCACGCCGCGCTTGACAGCGATCGACGGCCACATCCTCACGCCCGGCGGCTTCGTGCAGGGGCGCGTCGAATTCGACGAACGCATCGTCGCCGTCGCGGGGCAAGCGGTCGACGAGGCGCGTGTGCGCGCGAGCTCGGCGCCGATCGTGCTGCCGGGCTTCGTCGACCTGCACGTGCACGGCGGCGGCGGCCACGACACGATGGCCGGCGGCGGCGCGGCAGCGGCGCTGGCACGCACGCACGCACGCCACGGCACCACCTCGCTCCTGGCCACGACGATGACGGCGCCGCGCGCGGAGATCGAGGCCGCGCTGGCCGCGCTGGCACCCTGCGTCGCCCGGCGCCCGGCACAGGCCGCGCGCGTGCTCGGCGTGCACCTCGAGGGGCCGTACATCAGCCGCGACAAGCTCGGCGCGCAGCCCGACTTCACCTGTGCAGGCACGCTCGACGAGGTGCTGGCGCTGCATGCGATCGCGCCGATCCGGCTGGTCACGCTCGCCCCCGAGCTGTCCGGCCATGTGGCGCTGGTGGCGGCGCTGCGCGCGCAAGGTTTCGTCGTGCAGCTCGGCCACTCGGCGGCCGGCTACGAGGAAAGCCGGGCCGCATTCGAGGCCGGCGCGCAGGGCGTGACGCATCTGTTCAACGCCATGAGCGCCCTGCACCACCGCGCCCCGGGCCTGGCCGGTGCGGCACTGGCCCATGCCGCGCACGCCGAGATCATCCCCGACCTGCTGCACGTGCACCCGGGTGCCATCCTGGCGGCGCGGCGCGCCATCCCGGGCCTGTACTGCGTCACCGACAGCACCGCCGCTGCCGGCATGCCCGACGGCGAATACCGGCTCGGTCGCCGGACGGTGACGCGCTGCCTGGGCGGGGTGCGGCTGGCCGACGGCACGCTCGCCGGCAGCACCCTCACGATGGATCAGGCGCTGCGCAATCTGGTCGGCCTGGGGCTGCCGCTGGCCGAGGCCTCGCAGCGCACGGCGACGATCGCGGCGCGTCACCTCGGTCTGGCCGACCGCGGCGCCATCGCGGCCGGGGCCTGGGCCGATCTCGTCGTCCTCGACCCAAGCCTGGCGCTGCGCGCGGTGTACGTCGAAGGCGAGCCGATCGCCGCAGCCGACGCGTAGCGCGGCGCGATCCGGGCGAGGCCTCTCGTCCGCCGCGTGACGCGCAGCGCATGGGAGGCGGATATCAGGGTTTTCCCCAGGCCACATGGCACATCGCCCGCCTCTTGAAGCGCCAGATCCAGTACCTATAATCGTTCTGCTAGCACTCCTCCGCCTTGAGTGCTAACGTGGCGTGGCATCGGCGTCTCGCCTCCAGCACCTGTGAGCGTGGATTCACTCTTCAGATTCTGCGCGCAACATCTCGCATCCCATCCACAAGGAGATCAAATGAAGCTTCGTCCGTTGCACGATCGCGTGATCGTCAAGCGCCTCGAGCAGGAAACCAAGACCGCCTCGGGCATCGTGATCCCGGACAACGCGGCCGAGAAGCCCGATCAGGGCGAGGTGCTCGCCGTCGGCCCCGGCAAGCGCAACGACAAGGGCGATTTCGTCGCCCTGAACATCAAGGTCGGCGACCGCGTGCTGTTCGGCAAGTACAGCGGCCAGACCGTGAAGGTCGACGGCGACGAGTTGCTCGTGATGCGCGAAGAGGATCTCTTCGCGGTCGTCGAGAAGAAGTGAATCACGCAGGGCGGCCCGCAGTGGGCTGCGTCCGCAGACAGCGGACGCTGCTGAACCCCGCACAGGCCGGTTGCCGGCCGGCCGCCAACGCATACCCCATCCCCAACAGATTCGGAGAAACAGCAAATGGCTGCTAAGGACGTTGTATTCGGCGCCGACGCGCGTCAACGCATGGTCGAGGGCGTGAACATCCTCGCCAACGCCGTCAAGATCACGCTCGGCCCCAAGGGCCGCAACGTGGTGCTCGAGCGCAGCTTCGGCGCGCCCACCGTCACCAAGGACGGCGTGTCGGTGGCCAAGGAAGTCGAGCTCAAGGACAAGCTGCAGAACATGGGTGCGCAGATGGTCAAGGAAGTCGCTTCCAAGACCAGCGACGCCGCCGGTGACGGCACCACCACCGCCACCGTGCTCGCGCAGAGCATCGTGCGCGAGGGCATGAAGTACGTGGCCGCGGGCATGAACCCGATGGACCTCAAGCGCGGCATCGACAAGGCCGTCGCCGGCCTGGTCGACGAGCTCAAGAAGGTCAGCAAGCCCACCACCACGAGCAAGGAGATCAGCCAGGTCGGCTCGATCTCGGCCAACAGCGACGAGTCGATCGGCACCATCATCGCCAACGCGATGGACAAGGTCGGCAAGGAAGGCGTGATCACCGTCGAGGACGGCAAGAGCCTGAACAACGAGCTCGACATCGTCGAGGGCATGCAGTTCGACCGCGGCTACCTGTCGCCCTACTTCATCAACAACGCCGAGAAGCAGGTCTGCGTGCTCGAGAACCCCTACGTTCTGCTGCACGACAAGAAGATCGCCAACATCCGCGAGCTGCTGCCGGCGCTCGAGGCGGTGGCCAAGAGCGGCCGGCCGCTGCTCATCGTGGCCGAGGAAGTCGAAGGCGAGGCGCTGGCCACGCTGGTGGTCAACACCATCCGCGGCATCCTCAAGGTCTGCGCCGTCAAGGCGCCGGGCTTCGGTGACCGCCGCAAGGCCATGCTGGAAGACATCGCCATCCTCACCGGCGGCAAGGTCATCGCCGAGGAAACCGGCATGACGCTCGAGAAGATCGGCCTCACCGACCTCGGCCAGGCCAAGCGCATCGAAGTCGCCAAGGAGAACACCACCCTCATCGACGGCGCCGGCAAGGCCGCCGACATCGAGGCGCGCGTCAAGCAGATCCGCGTCCAGATCGAGGAAGCCACGAGCGACTACGACAAGGAGAAGCTCCAGGAGCGCGTGG
Organism: Rubrivivax sp.; assembly: GCA_046348125.1. GTDB lineage: Bacteria > Pseudomonadota > Gammaproteobacteria > Burkholderiales > Burkholderiaceae_C > Rubrivivax. The sequence continues at coordinate 344,716 of JAXMEV010000001.1, read as the reverse complement.
CCAAGCTGGCCGGCGGCGTGGCCGTCATCAAGGTCGGTGCCGCCACCGAAGTCGAGATGAAGGAGAAGAAGGCCCGTGTCGAGGACGCCCTGCACGCCACGCGCGCGGCGGTCGAAGAGGGCATCGTCGCCGGCGGCGGCGTGGCGCTGCTGCGCGCACGCCACGCGCTGGGCAAGCTCAAGGGCGACAACCACGACCAGGACGCCGGCATCAAGATCGTGCTGCGCGCCGTCGAGCAGCCGCTGCGCGAGATCGTCGCCAATGCCGGCGACGAGCCGAGCGTCGTGATCAACAAGGTGCTCGAGGGCAAGGGCAACTTCGGCTACAACGCCCAGACCGGCGCCTATGGCGACCTGATCGAGATGGGCATCCTCGACCCGACCAAGGTCACGCGTACCGCGCTGCAGAACGCCGCCTCGGTGGCCGGCCTGATGCTCACGACCGAATGCATGGTCGCCGAAGCGCCCAAGGACGAAACCCCGGCCATGCCCGGCGGCGGCGGCATGGGCGGCATGGGCGGCATGGGCATGGATATGTAAGTCCGCATGCGTCGCCGCGGCCGCGGGCCGCGGGCCGTCGCGCCACCGGTCCGCGCTGTCGCGGGCCGGTCAAAGAAGGGCCTGGATGCGAATCCGGGCCCTTTTTCCTTCATCGGTCCGGCCGGCCGGCTTCGATAATCCGCCAGCCATGCCCGGACTCAAGATGTCCCCCGCGCTCGAGCAGTACCTCGACGGCGAGCTGCTGCGCGCGCCGCTGCTGTTCGACCAGGTGCTCGAGGGGGCGCTCGAGCAGGCGCGGCGCGCGCTGCCCACGATGTCGGCGTTCGAGCGCTCCGCCGCCGCCGAGACGATGCACGCGCTGCAGACCGAGCGCGCGCGGCTGGCCGAGCGCTTCGTCGAATCGCTGCGCGCGCAGGTGCGCGCCGAGCTGTCGCGGCCTGCCCTGCCGACGACCAGCCGGCCGGCCGCCAAGCCGGTGGTGCTGGCCCTGGTCGAAGAGGAGGCGGTGGCCCTCGAGGTCGAGCAGTCGCACCTGGTCCAGCTCGTCAAGAGCACGGCCGAGCACGAACTGCGCGAGCTCGCCAGCTACATCGCCGCCCTCGTCGGCGACCTGGACGTCGCCGACGATCACAACCCGTTCCGCCCCGAGAGCCACGTGCGTGCGCTGTGGGACGCGGCGCAGGGCCTGACGCTGACGCGCGGCCACCGCATGGCCTTCATGCGCTGGGCCGGCACGCCGCTCGCGCACCTGCTGCGCCAGTGCTACGCCGCCGCCTGTTCGCGGCTCGAGGGCATGGGCGTCGAGCCGGCGGCCTACCGCACGGTGATCCAGCCCGGCGGCGCGCGCCGCTCGCGCGGCGTCGAGACGACGTTCAGCCCCGACTTGCAGCGCATGCGCGAGACGATGCCGGCGCCGCTCGACGTCGAGGCCGACCTGTCGTACCAGGGCCAGGCGGCACCCGAACGGCGGCGCGAGCGCTGGCGCGAGCTGGCCGGCAACACCGGCAGCCAGGTCGAGCGCCAGTCGATCGAGCTCGTGAGCCGGCTGTTCGACGCCGTGATCGCCGACGAGCGCGTGCCCGAGGACGTGAGCCTGGTGCTGTCGCGCCTGCACGGCCCGGCGATGCGCCTGGCGCTGCGCGACCCGAGCCTGCTCGACAAGGAAGAGCACCCGCTGTGGCGCCTCATCGACTTGCTCGCGCACGAGGCGCAGATGGCGCCCGACATCGCCGACCCCGAGCGCCGGCGGCTGCTGCGCCTGGCCAAGGCGCTGGTGGACCAGCTCGCCGCCGAGACCGAGCAGCGCGGCGCGCTGTACCGGCGTGCGCTGCAGAACCTCGAGGAGTTCCTGCGCCAGCGCCTGGCGCGCCGCTGCGCGGCGGTGGCGACGCAGATCGGCGCGCTGCAGAAGCACGAGTCCCGCATCGATGCCGGCACGACGGTGCCGGCGGCACTCGACGGCGTGCTCGACGCGCAGGGCATGGACACGGTGCCGGCCGATCTGCTGCCCGACACGCCCGCCGGCGCCGCGTCCGACGACGACGGCAAGGCCTGGCTCGAGGCCCTGCGCCCCGGCTATTGGGTGCGCCTCATGCTGCACGGCCGCTGGGTGGCCGCGCAACTGCTGTGGCCCGGCGAGAAGGGGCAGATCTGGCTGTTCGGCGACGGCGCCTCCGACGCCACCTGGGCCGTCCGCCGCCGTGCCCTGCTGATGCTGCACGGCGCCGGCCTGGCCAAGTCGATGCGGATGCGCTCGCTGGTCGGCAGCGCCGCGCGGCGCGTGCAGGAGCGGCTGGCCGCCGGCTCCGCGTAGCGCGCTTCAGGTCGGCGCCGCCAGTGCGCGGCGCAGTGCAGCCAACAGACGCGCCGGCTGCTCGTGCACGATCCAGTGCGAGGCATCGGCGACGCGCTCGACTTCGAGCCGCGGCACCCATTGCCCGAGCCCGTCGAGCAGACCCGGCAGCAAGGCCTGGTCGCGCTCGCCCCACAGCACCCAGGTCGGCACGCGCACCTCGACCAGGGCGTCGGGCAGCTGCATGCTGCGCAGCGCGTCGCCGGGCCGCAGCGGCGAGTTGCGGTAATAGGCCAGCGGCCCCGCGAGCCCGTGCTGCCAGGCCTCGCGATAGCGCTCGCGCATCGCCGCGTCGAGCCAGCCGGCGGCGCCCGAGCGCTCGAGCATGTCGAACAGGCGCCGAAAGCCGTGCTCCGCCAGCAAGGCCGCGGCGTCGTCGCGGGCGAGGAAGTTCATGTAGGCGCTGGCTGCGGACTGTGCCGGGTTGTCACGCAGTTCGCGCAGGAAGGCTGCCGGATGCGGCGCGTTGACGATGAGCAGCCGGCGCAGCAGCTCGGGCCGCCGCGCCGCGAGGGCCCAGGCCAGCACGCCGCCCCAGTCGTGCGCCACCAGCAGGTCGATCGGGGCGCCGAGCGTCTGCACCAGCGCGACAAGATCGCCGATCAGGGCCTTGGGCTGGTAGGCGGCCGCCTCGGCCGGCGCGCTCGAGCCGGCGTAGCCGCGCAGGTTGGGCGCCAGGCAGCAAGCCTCGCCGGCCAGCGCCAGCATCGCGGCGTCCCAGACGAAGGCGGCCTCGGGAAAACCGTGCAGCAGCACGATGCGCCGCGGCCCGGCGCCGGCCGCGCGGCAGCGCAGCGTGATGCCGCCCGGCAGGGCGAGGTCGCGTTCGACGACGCGCGCGGCATCTGCATTCATCTGCGCCTCCACCCGTGCAGCACCTCGGCCACGTCGGCCAGGCCCTGGCGCGACTGCGCCGAGAACAAGGCGACGCCGATGTCGGCCGCCTCGCTCGCGACACCGGCCAGCAGCGCCTCGGCGCGACGCAGCGCGGCTTGGGCTTCGCTGCGGTTGAGCTTGTCGGCCTTGGTCAGCAGCACCAGCAGCCGCACTTCGCCCGAGGCCACGCGCGGGCCGACGAGCGCGAGCAAGCGCTCGTCGAGCGCGGTGAAGCCGAGCCGCGCATCGACCAGCAGCACGATGCCGGCCAGCGCCTCGCGCTGCGCGAGGTACTCGGCCATCACGGCCTGCCAGCGCAGCTTGGCGCTGCGCTCGACGGCGGCATAGCCGTAGCCGGGCAGATCGGCCAAGCGCGCGTCGGGCGCGTCGCGCGCGCCGAGCTCGAACAGGTTGATGTGTTGCGTGCGCCCCGGCGTGCGCGAAGCGAAGGCGAGGCGGCGCTGCTGCGCCAGCGCGTTGATCGCACTGGACTTGCCGGCATTGCTGCGGCCGACGAAGGCGATCTCGGGCAGGTCGGGCGGCGGCAGCTGCTCGAGCCGGCTGGCCGTCGTGAGAAAGCGCGCGCCCTGCGTCCAGGCCAGCGCCGCGCGCGCCGACACGCCGGTGGGGGCTTCGTTGCGCCGGGCTTTCATAGGCGGCGCATTGTAAAATTTTGAGTTACGTTCGGCGTTACGGCGCTCGAGCCGCCCAACGCGCTGGGTCGGCCCGCCGGCGCCGCATCCGTGGCATTGCGCTCGAAAGCTCCGCATGAAGTTGCCCGCCCTCCGCTTGCTGACCGCGCTCGCCGCGGCGCCGGCCATTGCCCCGGCCCTGGCCGTCGACGCCAAGCCCGCATTCAAGCCCGACGCGGCGCGCGGCCAGGCCGCTTCGGCCGCCTGCCAGGCCTGCCACCTGGCCGACGGATCGCGCGGTGTCGCCGCCAACCCGATCCTGCAGGGCCAGCATCCCGAGTACATCGTCAAGCAACTGGGCGAGTTCAAGGCGGGCAAGCGCCAGAACGCCATCATGAACGCGATGGCAGCGCCGTTGACCGAGGAGCAGATGCGGGACATCGCGGCCTTCTACGCGGGCAAGTCGGCCCAGTCCGGCGCTGCGCGCAACAAGGACAGCGTATTGCTGGGCGAGCAGATCTACCGCGGCGGCGTGGCGGCACGCAAGATCCCGGCTTGCTCGGGCTGCCACAGCCCCACGGGCGCGGGCATCCCGGCGCAGTACCCGCGCATCGGCAGCCAGCACGAGGAGTACGTCGAGGCCCAGCTGGTCGCCTTCCGCTCGGGCGCGCGCGCCAACAGCGCGCCGATGCAAGCCATCGCCGCCAAGATGAGCGACGCCGAGATCAAGGCCGTGGCCGACTACATCGCCGGCCTGCGCTGACCGGCGGCGCGGCGCGGTTCCCGCGCCGGCCGCAGGGGCGGGTGCAGTCCGCTAACGTGACCCGCTCGGGCCGAGCTCATCGGCCCCGGGAGCTCGACCATGCTGCCGATCAAGGAGCGCGGCTTCGCGCATCCGATCGCATCCGAGATCACCCCGCGCGGCCTGTTCCTCGAGGGACGGCGCCGGCTGCTGGCCGCGGCCGCGACGCTCGCCCTGCCCGTGCGCGCCCAGGCCGCCGGGCCCGGCAAGCTGGCGCCGTTGCCGGCCGCGCGCAGCAGCGTCGCCGGCGCCGTGGTGATGGACCGCCCGACGAGCTATGCCGACATCACCGGCTACAACAACTTCTACGAGTTCGGCACCGACAAGGGCGATCCGGCGCGCCACGCCGGCGCGCTGCGCACGCGGCCCTGGACGGTGACGGTCGAAGGCGAAGTGCGCCGCGGCGGCACCTTCGACCTCGACCGCCTGCTCGCGCTCGCGCCGATGGAAGAGCGCATCTATCGCTTGCGCTGCGTCGAGGGCTGGTCGATGGTCATCCCCTGGATCGGCTACTCGCTGGCCGAGCTGATCCGGCGCGTCGAGCCCACCGGCAACGCCAAGTTCGTGCAGTTCGTGACGCTGGCCGACCGCGCCCAGATGCCCGGCCTGCGCTCGTCGGTGCTCGACTGGCCCTACGTCGAAGGCCTGCGTCTGGACGAGGCGCTGCACCCGCTGGCGCTGCTCGCCTTCGGCCTGTACGGCGAGGTGCTGCCGAACCAGGACGGCGCGCCGCTGCGCCTGGTGGTGCCGTGGAAGTACGGCTTCAAGTCGGCCAAGTCGATCGTCCGCATCCGCTTCGTCGAACGGCAGCCGCCCACCAGCTGGTCGCTCGCCGCGCCGCAGGAGTACGGCTTCTACGCCAACGTCAACCCGCAGGTCGACCACCCGCGCTGGAGCCAGGCCGACGAGCGGCGCATCGGCGAAGACGGGCTGTTCGCCAGGCGCCGCCCGACGCTGATGTTCAACGGCTATGCCGCGCAGGTAGGCCCGCTCTATGCCGGTATGGACCTGCGGCGCGCGTTCTGAGCAAGTCGCGAGATGAATCGCGTCCGCGTCCTGCCGCTCCTCACGGCGTCCGAGCAGCGGTCCGAGCAGCGGCCGCAGCGCAGCGCAGCGGCCGCGACGGCGCCGCACATCGGCGGCTGGCTCGCCCGTCGCCCCGTCAAGCCGACCCTCTTCGTGCTGGCGAGCGCACCGTTCGCGCTGCTCGTCTTCGGCGCGCTCGCCGGCACGCTGGGCGCCAACCCGGCCGAGACTCTGATCCGCCGCAGCGGCGACTGGACGCTGCGGCTGCTGTGCCTGACGCTGGCGCTGACGCCGCTGCGCCGGCTCACCGGCTGGCAGGCGCTCGCGCGCTGGCGCCGCATGCTGGGCCTGTTCACCTTCTTCTACGCCGCCTGCCACTTCCTCGCCTATGCCTGGCTGGACAAGGGCTTCGACGCCGCCGCCATCGCGCGCGACATCGGCAAGCGGCCCTTCATCCTCGTCGGCGCGACCGCGCTCGCGCTGCTGCTGCCGCTGGCGGCCACCTCGTTCGACCGCGCGATCAAGGCGCTCGGCGCGGCGCGCTGGCGCGCGCTGCATCGCGCGGTGTACGCGATCGCGCCGCTCGCCTTGCTGCACTTCTACTGGATGCGCGCCGCCAAGCGCGACTTCGACGAAGTCGTCGTCTACGCCGGCATCGTCGCGCTGCTGCTCGGCTGGCGCGCCTGGCGGGCGCGGGCGCGCTGCGCGCGCTGAACGCGCCGGGCCGGCGCGTGCGTTCCGACACAGGCGTTCCCGCGAACGCGGGGCTGTCGCCGCCCGCCCGAGCCGCCTAGCATGGCGCGAACAGATGGCCCCATGGCGATGCCGCAACCGACGACCCACGACCCCGCCCTCGTCGACGAGGGTGCGCGCGAGGCGCTGCGCCTGGCGCTGGCGCTGCTCGACCGCGCCGAGGCGCGCGCCATCCCCTTCGAGATGACGCAGGCGCTCGCCGCGGTGGCGCGCAGCTACCGCGCGCTGCACGCGCGGCGCAGCGCCGAAGCCGCCTTCGCGCTGGCGCTGCGCTGGGCGCAGGCGAGCGGCTCGGCCGATCAGACGGTCGACCTGCACTGCGAGATCGCCGAGACCGCGGCGCGCGAGATGCTCGAGCTGAAGGCCGGGCTCGAGGCCGACGCCGATCCCGATCCGCACGCCGGCCGCGCCGCACGCCGCGTTGCGCGCGAGCGTGCGCGCGACCACGCCTTCGAGGCCGCGCGCCTCGCGCCCACCGTGGCCGACGGCGCCTGGGAAGCGCGCGTGCTGCTGCGCGCGAGCGAGGTGCTCGAGCAATGCGGCGACCGCGACGATGCGATGCTGCTGCAAAGCCGCGCCCTGCGCCTGATGTCGGACGCGAACGACCGCGGCAGCGACCCTTCGCTGCTGCCGAGCCTGGGGCGGCTGGCGGACGCCTGAGCGACCGCGCCGCTCAGGGCGCCGAGCGGGTGCGCGCCAGCACCGGCGCCAGCGCCCGTCCGGTGTGCGTGCCGGCCGCCACCACCGCCTCCGGCGGGCCGGCGGCGACGACCAGGCCGCCTTCGGCGCCGCCTTCGGGGCCGAGGTCGATGACCCAGTCGGCCTCGGCGATGACGTCCAGGTCGTGCTCGATGACGACGACGCTGTGGCCGCCGTCGACCAGGCGGTGCAGCACGCGCACCAGCTTCTCGACGTCGGCCATGTGCAGGCCGACGGTGGGCTCGTCGAGCACGTAGAGCGTGCGCGGCGCGCGCTGCCCGCGGCGCGCGACGTCGTCGCGCACCTTGCTGAGTTCGCTGACGAGCTTGATGCGCTGCGCCTCGCCGCCCGACAGCGTGGGCGAAGGCTGGCCGAGCGTGAGGTAGCCCAGCCCGACGTCGGCCAGCAGGCGCAGCGGGTGCGCGATGGCGGGCATCGAGGCGAAGAACTCCGCCGCCTCGTCGACTTCCATGCGCAGCACGTCGCCGATGCTGCGCCCGCGCCAGCTCACCGCCAGCGTTTCGGGGTTGAAGCGCGCGCCGCGGCAGGCGTCGCAGGGCACCTTGACGTCGGGCAGGAAGCTCATCTCGATCGTCTTCATGCCCTGGCCTTCGCAGGCCGGGCAGCGGCCCCCGCCGGCCTTCTGGCCGCTGCCCCCCGATGCGCCGACGTTGAAGCTGAAGCGCGCTGCGCCGTAGCCGCGCGCGCGCGCTTCGAGCGTCTCGGCGAAGAGCTTGCGGATCGCGTCCCACAAGCCGATGTAGGTGGCCGGGCAGGAGCGCGGCGTCTTGCCGATCGGCGTCTGGTCGACTTCGAGCACGCGGTCGATGGCCTCGAAGCCGCGCAGCGCGGCACAGCCCGTCCAGGCCCGGCCGCCGCCGAGCGCGGCCTGCACGTTGGCCAGCAGGACGTCGCGCGCCAGCGTGCTCTTGCCCGAGCCGCTGACGCCGGTGACGGCCACCAGCCGCGCCAGCGGCACGCGCAGGTCGATGGCGCGCAGGTTGTGCAGCGCGGCGCCGCCGAGCTCGAGCGCCGGCGCATCGGCGGCGACGGCGCGCCGCGGCTGCAGCGGATGCACGGGCGGCGCGGCCAGCAGGCGGCCGGTGACGGAGGCCGGCGCGCGCGCCAGGTCTTCGGCCCGACCCTCGGCGACGAGCGTGCCGCCGCGCTTGCCGGCGCCGGGGCCGATGTCGATCAGGTGCTCGGCGCGGCGGATCGTGTCCTCGTCGTGCTCCACCACCACCAGGGTGTTGCCGGCCTCGCCCAGGCGGCCGAGCGCGGCCAGCAAGATGCCGTTGTCGCGCGCGTGCAGCCCGATCGTCGGCTCGTCGAGCACGTAGCACACGCCCTGCAGGTTGCTGCCCAGCTGGGCGGCGAGGCGGATGCGCTGCGCCTCGCCGCCCGACAGCGTGGGCGCGGCGCGGTCGAGCGTGAGGTAGCCCAGGCCGACTTCCTCGAGGAAGGCGAGGCGGCTGCGGATCTCGGCGACGACGTCGCGCGCGATGCCGGCCTCGCGCCCCTCGAGCTGCAGGCCTTCGATCCAGGTGCGCACCTCGCGCACCGAGCGACGCGCCAGTGCGCCGATGGCGAGGCCGTCGAAGGTGACGGCCAGGGCCGCCGGATTGAGGCGTGCGCCGCGGCAATCGGGGCAGGGTTCGTCGACCAGGCCCTCGACTTCGGGCTCCTCGGCCGGGAAGCTCTGCTCGCGGCCCTTGTCGTCGCGCTCGCGCAGCGTGTCGTCGTAGGCGCGGCGCTGCTCGCGCGTGAGCGCGAGGCCGGTGCCGACGCAGCTCGGGCACCAGCCGTGCTTGCTGTTGTAGCTGAACATGCGCGGGTCCAGCTCGGGGTAGCTGGTGCCGCAGGCCGGACAGGCGCGCTTGGTCGAGAACACCTTGACCGTGCCGATGCCCTTGCCCGCGGCGAGCGCGTCGTCGGCCATCGTCGCCGCCAGGCCGTCGAGCGGGTGCAGCAGGTGCAGCACGCCGCGGCCCAGCTCGAGCGTCCTGGCCAGCAGCGCGCGCAGCTCGGCCTCGCGCTCGGGCGCGACGACGAGATCGCCCACCGGCAGCTCGATCGTGTGTTCCCGGAAGCGGTCGATGCGCGGGAAGGGCTGCGTGGGCAGGAACTCGCCGTCGACGCGCAGATGGGTGTGGCCGCGCGCGCGCGCCCATTTGGCGAGGTCGGTGTAGACGCCCTTGCGGTGCACGACCAGCGGCGCCAGCAGGCCGACATGCTCGCCGCGGTGCCCGCCCTGTTCGGGCGGGCGCAGCAGTTGCGCGGCGATGCTCTCGGCGCTCTGCGCGCGCACCGGCGCGCCGTCCTTCACGCAGTGCTGCAGCCCGAGCTTGACCCACAGCAGGCGCAGGAAATGCCAGACCTCGGTCGCGGTGGCGACCGTGCTCTTGCGCCCGCCGCGCGACAGCCGCTGCTCGATGGCCACCGTGGGCGGGATGCCGTACACCGCGTCGACGTCGGGCCGGCCGGCCGGCTGCACGATGCTGCGCGCGTAGGCGTTCAGGCTCTCGAGGTAGCGCCGCTGGCCCTCGTTGAACAGGATGTCGAAGGCGAGCGTGCTCTTGCCCGAGCCGCTGACGCCGGTGATGACGTTGAACTTGCCGCGCGGGATGGCGACGTTCAGGTTCCTCAGGTTGTGCTCGTGTGCGTTGACGATGCGGATGGCCTCGTCGGCCGGCGCGCGGCGCGCGCGCAGCGCGGCCTGCAACGGGCGGCCTTCCTCGGCCCGGGGCGCGCCGAATCCCATCGCCTGCTCGTAGTCGCGCAGCGCGGCGCCGGTGTGCGATGTGGGGTGCGCCTTCAGGTCGTCGGGCGTGCCGGTGCAGACGACGCGGCCGCCGGCCTCGCCGCCCTCGGGGCCGAGGTCGACGATCCAGTCGGCGGCGCGCACGACGTCGAGGTTGTGCTCGATCACCACCAGCGAATGACCGGCGTCGAGCAGCTTGCGCAGCGCGCGCATCAGCTTGGCGATGTCGTCGAAGTGCAGCCCGGTGGTCGGCTCGTCGAACAGGAACAGCGTGCCCTTCCTCGCCAGCGGCTGGCGCGGGTGCGCCGCCGCCTCGGCCAGGAAGCCGGCCAGTTTGAGCCGCTGCGCCTCGCCGCCCGAGAGCGTGGGCACCGGCTGCCCGAGGCGCAGGTAGTCGAGGCCGACGTCGACGAGCGGCTGCAGCCGCGCCACCACCTCGCGGTCGTTCTGGAACCAGTGCGCGGCCTCGGCCACCGTGAGCTCGAGCAGGTCGGCGATGCCGAGCCGCATCGGCCCGCGCAGCAGCTTCACGTCGAGCACTTCGGGGCGGTAGCGCCGGCCGTCGCAGTCGGGGCAGCGCAGGTAGACGTCGGAGAGAAACTGCATCTCCACGTGCTCGAAGCCCGAGCCGCCGCAGGTGGGGCAGCGTCCGTCGCCGGCGTTGAAGCTGAAGGTGCCGGCGGTGTAGCTGCGCTCGCGCGCCAGCGGCGCCTCGGCGAAGAGCTTGCGCAGCTCGTCGAAGGCGCCGACGTAGCTCGCCGGGTTGCTGCGCGCGGTCTTGCCGATCGGGCTCTGGTCGACGAACACCGCATCGGCCAGCTGCTCGGCGCCGAGCAGCGCCTCGTGCGCGCCCGGCGCCTCGGTCGCCTTGCCCAAGCGGCGTGCCAGGGCCGGGTACAGCACGTCCTGCACGAGCGTGCTCTTGCCCGAGCCGCTGACGCCGGTGATGCACACCAGCCGCGCCAGCGGCAGCTCCACCGTCACCTGCTGCAGGTTGTGCTCGGCCGCGCCTTGCAGTACGAGCTTCGGCGTGGCGCCGTCGACCGGCCGCCGAAAGCCCAGGCTCACCTGCTTGCGCGCGCCCAGGTAGGCGCCGGTGAGCGTGGGCGCGGCCTTCACCGCCTCGGGCGCGCCGTCGAAGACGATCTGCCCGCCGCGCTCGCCCGGGCCCGGGCCCATGTCGAGCAGGCGATCGGCGGCGAGCATCACGGCCGGGTCGTGCTCGACCACGACCAGCGTGTTGCCGGCGTCGCGCAGCCGCTGCATGGCCTCGACGATGCGGCCCATGTCGCGCGGGTGCAGGCCGATGCTCGGCTCGTCGAGCACGAACATGGTGTTGACGAGCGAGGTGCCGAGCGCCGTCGTCAGGTTGATGCGCTGCACCTCGCCGCCCGAGAGCGTGCGGCTCTGGCGGTCGAGCGTGAGGTAGCCCAGGCCGACGTCGCACAGGTATCTGAGCCGCGTGCGGATCTCGTCCAGCAGCAGCCCGAGCGCTTCGTCGAGCAGCGTCGAGGGCAGCGTCAGGCCCTCGAAGAAGCGACGCAGGCGCTCGATCGAGAGCTGCATCAGATCGTGCAGCGCCAGCCCCGGCAGCGCCTCGAGCTGCGCACGCGTCCACGCCACGCCCACCGGCGCGAAGCGCTGCGCCGCCGGCAGCACCGCGTCGGCGTCGGCCTTGCTGCCCAGGCGCCACAGCAGGGCCTCGAGCTTCAGGCGCGCGCCGCCGCAGGCCGGGCACGGCGTGTAGCTGCGGTACTTGGACAAGAGCACGCGGATGTGCATCTTGTACGCCTTGCCCTCGAGGTAGCCGAAGAAGCGGCGGATGCCGTACCACTGGCGCTGCCAGTCGCCCTTCCAGTGCGGCGAGCCTTCGACGACCCACTGCCGCTGCGCCTCGGTGAGCTGGCTCCAGGCGGTGTCGCGCGGGATGCCGGCCTCGCCGGCGTAGCGCAGCAGATCGTCCTGGCATTCGGCCCAGGCCGGCGTCTGCAGCGGCTTGATGGCGCCGTTGCGCAGCGTCTTGCGGTGGTCGGGGATCACCAGCCCCCAGTCGACACCGATGACGCGGCCGAAGCCGCGGCAGCTCTCGCAGGCGCCGTAGGCCGAGTTGAAGCTGAACAGGCCGGGCTGCGGATCGGCGTAGCGCAGGTCGCTCTCGGGGCAATGCAGGCCGGTCGAATAGCGCCAGACGTCCGCTGTGGCAGGCGCGGCATCGGCATCGCGTGCCACGTGGACGTCGAGGCGCCCGGCGCCGCGCGCGAGCGCGAGCTCGATCGCCTCCATCACGCGCGCCTGGTCGGCGCCGGCCAGACGCAAGCGGTCCGCCACCACGGCGAGGATCTTGCGCGCGCCCGCCACGCGCTCGGCCTGCACGCGCGTGAAGCCGCTCGCGGCCAGCCACTGCTCCTGCTGCAAGGCGCTGGTGTCGGCCGGCAGCTCGACCGGGAAGGTGAAGACGAGCCGCGGGTCGCCCGCGGCCGCGGCGCGCTGCACGAGGTCGGCGTGAATCGTCTGCGGCGTGTCGTGCCGCACCGGCAGCGCGCCGGCCTTGTCGAACAGCTGCGCGGCGCGCGCGTAGAGCAGCTTCAGGTGGTCGTTCAGCTCGGTCATCGTGCCGACCGTGCTGCGGCTGGTGCGCACCGGGTTGGTCTGGTCGATGGCGATGGCCGGCGGCACGCCCTCGACCTTGTCGACCGCCGGGCGGTCCATGCGGTCGAGGAACTGGCGCGCGTAGGCGCTGAAGGTCTCGACGTAGCGCCGCTGCCCCTCGGCGTACAGGGTGTCGAAGACGAGCGAGGACTTGCCCGAACCGCTCGGCCCGGTGACCACCGTCAGCTCGCCGGTGCGGATGTCGAGGTCGAGGTTCTTGAGGTTGTGCTGGCGCGCGCCACGGATGCGGATGAGGCCGGAGGACATGGCGCTGTAGCAGTCTCTTGCAGAGCGGCGACGAAGGCCGAACCGGCCATTCTAGGCAGCGCATCGCGGCATGCCGGCGCAGCGGGCCGCGCACCCGCTGCGGCGGCAGGGACGAGCCGCTGGACCTAATGTTGGCCTCACCTCGCCTTCACCGGCCGCTCATCGCGCAGGGCTAGTCTGCATGCCGAAACGCCGAGCGCAGCGCGGCCCGAGCCGAAGCGGCCCGGCGTCCCAGTGCCAGGCGCGGCGCACTGCATCGATCCGCCGCCCCATCCACGCAACCCAGGAGTCAGGACATGAAACGCCTCTACACCCGCAGCCTCGTTGCCGCCGCCTTCGGCGCCCTCATCGCCGCCAGCGGCTTGGCGCACGCAGCGGCCGAACTGCCGCCCGTGCACAAGAGCGGCACGGTCGAGTACATCAGCGGCGGCGTCGGCAGCGAGCAGGCGCACGCGATCGAGAAGGCGGGCACGCAATGGCCGCTCACCGTCGTCTTCGCCGAGAAGGCCGCCCAGCGCGGCGAGTTCGTCGCCAACGTCAAGACCGTCATCCGCGACGCCAAGGGCCAGCCCGTGCTGAGCGTCGAGCAGGCGGGGCCGATCCTGCTCGCCCGGCTCGAACCCGGCGCCTACGCGATCGACGCGACGCTGGGCGGCAAGACGCTGCAGGAGAAGGTGCAGATCAAGGCCGGCACCCCGGCCAAGGTCGAGCTGCTCTGGCCGAAGGGCACGGTGCGTTGAGCGGCTGACGGGCGCCGCCGCGGGCGCAGGGCAGGCGGGCGGCGCGGCGTACCTGTGCACGCTGGTGCTGGGCGTGCCTCGGCACGCGTGCGCGCGGCGCGCCGGGGCGTGCCGGGGCGTGCCGGAAACGCCGCTGTGCGCCCCGGCGCACATTGTCGACAAGCGCATTGGCGACGAGGAGCGTGGGCGGCAGAAATCCAGCCCCGCGTCGGCCCCGGCTGAAGGCCCAGGCAAGGCGCGGCGCGCAGCCCGGGCTCGACGCCCGGGCCAGCGGCGCAACGCCGCATGGGCCTTCAGCCGGGGCCGACCCTTCGGGCCGCGGCGATTCGCGGCGCCGGGCGGTGTTGCACGCTCGTTGCGTGGCACGCACCACGCGCCTCGCGCGCGCCTTGCCCGGCACCGCGACTCGCCACGGCGCGGGGCTGGATTTCTGCCGCCCACGCTCCTAGCATGCGCGGATGCGCACGCGCGACGCCGACGCCTTCGCCCGCTGGGAAAGCGCGATCGACTTCCGCCTCTTCGGCGACAGCGCCGGACCGACGCTGACAGTGCCCGAGCAGATCGCGGCCAAGGTGGGCGACCGCATCATCGCCGGCGCGCTGGCGCCGGGCGCGCGCGTCGCCGAGCAGGAACTGGCCGACGCGTTCGCCGTCAGCCGCGGCCCGGTGCGCGAGGCCATCCGCATCCTCGAGCGCGAGGGCCTGGTGGTGGTGCTGGCGCGGCGCGGCGCCGTCGTCACCGAGCTGTCGGCGGCCGAGCTGCGCGAGCTGTTCGAGATCCGCGCCGGGCTGTTCGAGATCGCGCTGCGCAAGGTCGCGGCCGCGCGGGCCCCCGAGCTGCTGGCGGCGATGCGCGCCGGCGTCGCCCGCCTGGAGTCGCTCGTCGACGCCGACGACGGCGGCAGCGCCTACGCCGAGACGACGCACCGGCTGATCCAGATCGCGGCGCGCTTTGCCGGCAACGAGCGGCTGCGGCGCATGATCGCCGCGCTGTCGCTGCAGACGCTGCGCTACAGCAAGCTCGGCCTGGCCACGGTGGAACGCCGCCGCCGCTCGGCGCGGCTGTGGGCGCAGGCGCACAAGGCGCTCGAGCGCGGCGACGTCGAGCAGCTCGTGCGCCTGGCGCACCAGCGCAGCGCGGAGTCGGCCGACGAGGCGGCGCGGCGGCTGGGCGGAGCGCCAGACCGAGAGCCGGTGAAGGCATGACTCACGCCCGCGCTTCGCATCGTCACAGGCTCTGACGCCTCTCACGCCCGTGCCGGCGACGACCGCGCGCCGGCACGGCCCGGCGCCCGCGAACGCGGGCCTCGCTCAGGCGCGCCTGCGTGCCGCCGTCCGTGCCGCCGCCCGCCCCGCCGGCCGCGCCGCGCGGCGCGTGATCGCCGCATACAGCGCCAGGTACTCCTGCGTCAGCTTGTGGCGCGCGTCGAGATGGATCATCGGCAGCGCGCGTTCGTGCGACTCCTTGACCTTGACCGTCGCCGACAGCGCCGGCTCGAGCACCGGCAGGCCTTCGTCGACCAATTCGGCCACCAGGCGCTGCGGCAGGCTGGCGCGCGACTGGTACTGGTTGACGACGATGCCGGCCACGGCCAGGTCGTGGTTGTGGTCGGCGCGGATCTCCTGCACGCTTTCGAGCAGCGCATAGAGCGCGCGGCGCGAGAAATCGTCGCAGTCGAACGGGATCAGGCAGCCCTCGGCGGCGATCAGCGCCGAGCGCGTGTAGAAGTTCAGCGCCGGCGGCGTGTCGATGTAGATCTCGTCGTAGGCGGCGTCGATCTCGTCGAGCGCTTCGCGCAGCTTGTAGATCTTGTAGCGCGATTCGAGCTTGCCGTGCATGTCGTCCAGCGCCGGGCTGGCCGGCATCACCGCCAGGCGCTCGAACGGCGTTGCGCGCACGAACTCGGCGGCGCCGCGCGAGCGCAGCGAGAACTTCAGCGTCTGGTCGAACAGGCCGGCCACCGTCTCGTGCGCCTCGTCGGCGGCGTCGCCCAGCAGGTAGCGCGTCGAGTTGCACTGCGCATCGAGGTCGACCAGCAGCGTGCGCCGGCCGCGCTGGGCCGCGATGGCGGCGAGGTTGCAGGCGATCGTGGACTTGCCCACCCCGCCCTTCTGGTTGAAGACGACATAGCGCATGGCGGAGCACCCTCGATCGGCGGCGGAACAGCGGGAAGAAAGACGCATTTTCGCATCGCAGCAGCCGGCCCTCGCGCGGCCGAAGGCGCCCCGCGTTCGAGCGCGCGCCGGCGCCGCACACGCAGCCTCGGTGAAGACCCGAAGGCCGGCAGGCCGCCCGCAGCGCCGCGTCTGCGGCAAGATGCGCGCCGTGAAATGCCCACCTACGTGCAGGCCGGCCGCGAAACCGCGCGGCTCGCCCGCTGCCGCCGGCGGCGCCGCCGCCGGGCACCGCTGCGCCCGGCCGGCCGCCGGCGCGCCCGCCCGCCGCGCGCGGCGGCGGCCGATGCGAGGCTGCGCATGAGCGCGCCGGGCCGCTCCCGCGCGCGAATCCCCCGGCACGCCGTGCGCAGGGCAGTCCCGTGAGCGCAGCGGCGCCCGCGCGCGCGCGCGGCCCCGCGCCGGTGCTCGAGGTCGACGCGCTGACCCTGTCCTTCGGCGGCGTGCACGCGCTGTCGGGCGTGAGCTTCGCGGTGCAGCCGGGGACGATCACGGCGGTCATCGGCCCGAACGGCGCGGGCAAGACTTCGCTGTTCAACACGATCTCGGGCTTCTATCGGCCCAGCTCGGGCAGCATCCGCTTCGAGGGGCAGGACATCAGCCGCCTGCCGGCGCCGCAGCGCGCCAGGATCGGGCTCGCGCGCAGCTTCCAGAACATCGCGCTGTTCCGCGGCATGACGGTGCTGGACAACATCAAGCTCGGCCGCCACGCACACCTGCGGACCAACGTCTTCGACGCGCTGCTGTACTGGGGCCGCGCGCGGCGCGAAGAGGCCGAGCTGCGCCGCGACGTCGAGGAGCGCATCATCGATTTCCTGGAGATCGACCACATCCGGCACGCGCCGGTCGCGGCGCTGCCCTACGGACTGCAGAAGCGGGTGGAGATGGCGCGCGCACTGGCAATGCGCCCGCAGGTGCTGATGCTCGACGAGCCGGTGGCCGGCATGAACCGCGAAGAAACCGAGGACATGGCGCGCTTCATCCTCGACGTGCGCGCGGAATGGGGCGTGACGGTGCTGCTGGTCGAGCACGACATGGCGATGGTGATGGACCTCTCGGACCATGTCGTCGTGCTGAACTTCGGCCAGGTCATCGCGCAAGGACCGCCGGCCGCCGTGCAGGCCGACCCCGAGGTCGTCCGCGCGTATCTCGGCGCCGGCGACGTCGACGAACTGCGCCGGCGGCTGCGCGCCGCTGCGGCACCACTGGCGGCGGCGGCATGATGGGCAGCATCGACTGGGGCTACCTGTTCGAGATCGCCCTCACCGGGCTCGCCGGCGGCGGGCTCTACGCGCTGGCGGCGCTCGCCTTCGTGCTCGTCTACAAGGGCACGCGCGTGGTCAATCTGGCGATCGGCGAGATGCTGATGGCCGGCGGCTTTCTCTTCTTCACCTTCGCCGCGATGTGGGCGCTGCCGCTGTGGCTGGCGATTCCGGCGGCGGTGCTCGCCAGCGGCGTGCTCGGCGGCGTGATCGAGCGCACGATGATCCGGCCGCTGCTCGGGCAGCCGCCGATCTCGGCGTTCATGGTGACGATCGGCCTGGGCTCGGTGCTGGTGGGCCTGGTCGAGATCATCTGGAGCGCCGACCAGCGCCGGCTGCCGGAGTTCATGCCGACGCAGGCGGTGATGATCGGCGGCGCCTACCTCGCGCCCAAGGTCTTCTGGGGCGCGGCAGTCGCCGCCGTCTTCATCGCCGCCGCCCTGCTCGTCTTTCGCTATTGGCGCGGCGGCGTGGCGCTGCGGGCGACCGCCAGCGACCAGGCCGCGGCCTACGCGGTGGGCATCGACGTGCCGCGCGTGTTCTCGCTGTCGTGGGTGGCCTCGGCGATGCTCGCCGCGGTCTCGGGGATCATCGTCGGCTCGATCGGCGGCATCTCCTCGTCGATGGGCGCGTTCGGGTTGTCGGTGCTGGTGGTGGTGATCGTCGGCGGCCTCGACAGCGTGCTCGGCGCGCTCGTCGCCGGGCTGCTGGTGGGCCTGGTCGAAGGGCTCGCCGGCGCCTATCTCGGCGGCGAGTACAAGCTGCTGGCGACCTTCATCGTGCTGGTGACGATCCTGATGCTGCGGCCCTACGGGCTGTTCGGCACGCACGAGATCGAGCGGCTCTGAACCGCCGGGCGCATGCGCATCGCAACCCTCCAGGAAAGCTACGTCGCCGATGCGGCGCTGTTCGACTCGCGCACGCAGCAGGCGTGGCTGGCGTTCGGGCTGCTCGTGCTCGTGCTCTACCCGTTCCTGGCCGACGACTACTGGCTCTACCTCGCCTGCCTGGTGGCGATCAACGTCGCCAGCAGCGCCGGGCTGAACATCCTCACCGGCTGCACCGGGCTCGTCAGCCTGGGACAGGCCGCCTTCATGGGCCTGGGCGCGTACACGGTGGCGATCCTGCAGATCCGCCTGGGCACGCCGGCGCTGCTGAACCTGCTGGCCGGCGGCCTCGTCGCCATGGCCGGCGGTGTGGTCGTCGGTGTGCCCTCGCTGCGCGTCAAGGGCCTGTACCTCGCGATCGTGACGATCGCGGCGACCTTCATCGCCCACTTCCTGTTCGCCAACTTCGCGCTCACCGGCGGCACCGCCGGGCTGTCGCTGCCGCCGGCACGCTTGCTCGGCGTCGCGCTGGACACCTCCTTCGCGCTGTACTGGCTGATCGTGCCGCTGACGGTGGCGATGCTGCTGGGCGCGGCCAACCTCTTGCGCACCCGCATCGGGCGCGCCTTCATCGCCATCCGCGACCGCGACATCTCGGCCGAGGTGCTGGGCATTCCGCTGCTGCGCTACAAGCTGCTGTCGTTCGGCCTGTCTTCCTTCTACGCCGGCGTGGCCGGGGGGCTGTGGGCGTACTTCTTCCGCGTCGTCACGCCCGAGAGCTTCCCGCTGTCGATGTCGATCTTCTTCCTGGCCGCGATCATCGTCGGCGGCATGGGCTCGACGCTGGGCAGCATCCTGGGCGCGGCCTTCATGACGATGGTGCCCGAGCTGCTCAAGCTGCTCGCCGGCCTGCTCGGCGGCGGGCACGACCTCGCGGTCTTCCTCTCGCCGGTGCGGCTGGTGGTCTTCGGCGCGCTCATCATCGGCTTTCTGATCTTCGAGCCGCTGGGCCTGGCCGAGGTCTGGCGGCGCACGCGGCGCTTCTTCCACCTGTGGCCGTTCCGCAATTGAGGCGTGCGGCCTTTCCTTCGACGACACGCAACGAGGAGACTTCGATGACGATCCGCCCCGCCCCTCCCATCCGCCGTCGCCGTCTGCTCGCCGGTGCGGCCGCCGCCGGCGCCGGCGCGCTCGCCCAGCCGCTCGCGGTGCTCGCGCAGGGCGCCGACGAGATCGTGATCGGCGGCTCGATCCCGATGACCGGCGTGTTCGCCTTCGCCGGCGTCGGCATCAACGACGGCATCCAGGACTACGTGAAGATCGTCAACGACGCCGGCGGCATCAAGGGCCGCAAGGTCCGCTACGTGCCCGAGGACACCGGCTACAAGGTCGACGTCTCGGTGGCCGCGTTCAAGAAGATCACGAGCCAGAACAAGGTCAACGTCTACTACGGCGACTCCACCGGCTTCGCCAAGACCATCAACCCGGAGCTCGACCGCAACGGCAACATCCTGATGGCCGGCGCCTCGTTCGCGAGCGAACTCAACGACCCGAAGAAGTACCCGCACCAGTTCCTCGTCGGCCCCGACTACACCGAGATGTTCGGCATCCTGCTCAAGCACATCGCCAAGGAGAAGCCGGGCGCCAAGGTCGCCTTCGTCTACTCCGACTCCGAGTTCGGCCGCGACCCGATCGACAAGAGCGAGGCGGCGGCCAGGCAGCTCGGCCTCGCGGTGCCGGTGAAGATCATGACCGCACCGGGCAGCGTCGACGTGTCCACCGAGGTCATCAAGCTGCGCCGCGCCGCGCCCGACTACACCATCTTCCACGGCTACATCCTCGCGCCCATCCCCGAGTTCATCACCCAGGGCAAGCAGCAGGGCATGCACTCGAAGTGGATGGGCACCTTCTGGACGATGGACAGCTCCACCGTGATGAAGATGGGCCCCGACGGCGACGGCTTCATGGGCGTGATGCCCTACCGCTACTACTACGACGGCGAACGCGCACCGATGCTGGAGAAGATCCGGGCGCTGCGCCCGCAGTACCAGAGCACCGCGTACCTGCAGGGCTTCCTGGCGACGATGCTCTTCCTCGAGTCGGTCAAGCGCTGCCTGGACGCGGGCAAGCCGCTCAGCGGCGACCACATGAAGGCGGCGCTCAACACGATCAAGGATTTCGACACCGGCGGCCTGATCGGCGTGCCGATCTCCATCCCGGGCAATTCGATCGCCGTCGGCCGCGTCTACAAGGCCGACATGAAGGCGCAGAAGATGGTCGCCGCCTCGGACTGGATCAAGCTGTGAACGCGCGCGAGCGCGGCCGGCGCGGGCACAGGCGCCTCGTCCCAGCGGCGGCCGCGCCGGCATGACGGGCGCGCCGCCCGCCCCGATCCTCGAGATCAACAACATCGAGGTCGTCTACAACAAGGCCGTGCAGGCCTTGCGCGGGCTTTCGCTCGCCGTGGCGCGCGGGCAGATCGTGGCGCTGCTGGGCAGCAACGGGGCCGGCAAGAGCACCACGCTCAAGGCGGTCTCGAATCTGCTTGCGCTCGAGAACGGCGAACTCGCCTCCGGCAGCATCCGCTTCAAGGGCCAGGACACCGCCGGGCGCGCGCCGCAGCGGCTGGTGCGCGCCGGCCTGTCGCACGTGATGGAGGGGCGGCGCGTGTTCGAGGATCTCACGGTCGAGGAGAACCTCGTTGCCTCCACCTATGCGCTGGCCGGCCGCGCGTCGGCGGGGCGGCCCGATTTCGACGCCGTCTACCGCTACTTCCCGCGCCTGTACGAGCGGCGCAAGGGACTGGCCGGCTATCTCTCGGGCGGCGAGCAGCAGATGCTGGCGATCGGCCGCGCACTCGTCGCGCAGCCCGAGCTGATGCTGCTCGACGAGCCTTCGCTCGGGCTTTCGCCGCGGCTCGTCGAAGAGATCTTCGGCATCGTCGCGCGCATCAACGCCGAGCGCGGCACCAGCATGCTGCTGGTCGAGCAGAACGCGACGGTGGCGCTGGCGGTGGCGCACTACGGCTGCATCATGGAGAACGGCAAGATCGTGATCGACGGCAGCTCCGAGCGGCTGAGCGGCGACCGCGACGTGCGCGAGTTCTACCTCGGGGTGGGCGGCAGCGGCGAGGCGCGCAGCCTGCGCGCCGTCAAGCATTACAAGCGGCGCAAGCGGTGGCTGTCGTGAGCGCCGCCGGCCCCGCGCTGCCCGAGGCGACGCTGCCGCAGATGCTGCGCGAGCGGGCGCGCCGCGACGCGCAGCGGCCGGCGATCCGGCAGAAGGAATTCGGCATCTGGAGGCCGATCAGCTGGGCCCAGTACTTCGAGCGCGCGAGCGCCTTCGCCGGCGGGCTGGCCGCGCTCGGCCTGCCGCCCGGCGGCCGCCTGGGCGTGATCTCGGAGAACCGCGTCGAATGGGTGCTGGCGCAGATGGGCGCCGGGCTGCTGGGCGCGGTGACCGTGGGCGTCTACCCGACCAGCCCGACGCCGGAAGTGGCCTACGTCGTCGCGCACGCCGACGTCGACATCGTCGTCTGCGAGGATCAGGAGCAGACCGACAAGATCCTCGAGGCCCTGCCCGGGCTGCCGCGCCTCTCGCGCATCATCGTCATCGAGACCAAGGGCCTGCGCAGCCTTACGCCGCAGCAGCGCGCGCTGATCGTGACCTTCGACGAGGTGCTGGCGCTCGGCGCCGGCGGCGCGCACCAGGACCGCATCGACCAGGCGCTGGCGCGGCAGCGGCTGTCGGACATCGCGCTGATGATCTACACCTCGGGTTCGACCGGCCGCCCCAAGGGGGCGATGATCTCGTGGCGCAACATCCGCGGCGTCGTGCCCGGCATCGTCGAGCGGCTGCAGATCGACCGCGACACCTCGCACCTGTCCTACCTGCCGCTGTGCCACGTGGCCGAGCAGATGCTCACGACCTTCGTGCCGCTGTACCTGGGCTCGCAGGTCAACTTCGGCGAGTCGATCCGCACCGTGCAGGAGGACCTGCGCGAAGTCGCGCCGCGCATGTTCCTGGGCGTGCCGCGCATCTGGGAAAAGCTGCACTCGGCGATCACGATCAAGATGCAGGAGACGGGCGCGCTGCGCCGCGCCCTGTTCGAGCGCGCCTTCGCCGCCTGCGCGCCGCTGGCGGCCAAGCCGCGCGCCTGCTGGACGCCGGGCGAGCGCTTGCGCTTCGCGCTCGCCTACGTCTTGGTCTTTCGCGCGCTGCAGAACTTCGTCGGGCTGCGCCGCGCGCAGGTGGCGCTCAGCGGCGCCGCTTCGATCGCGCCGGAGGTGGTGCGCTTCTTCCGCACGCTCGGCCTGCCGCTGGTGGAGGTGTACGGGCTCACCGAGTCGAGCGGCATGATCACCGGCCAGCGCCTGGACGACGTCGTCATCGGCACCGTCGGACCGGTGACCGCGGGCGTGCGCCATCGCATCGGCGCCGGCGGCGAACTGCAGATTCAGGGCGATATGGTCTTCGAGGGCTACTGGAAGGACGCGCAGGCGAGCGCGCAGGCGCTCGCCGACGGCTGGCTGCACACCGGCGACGTGGTGCGCGAGGAAGGCGGGCAGATCCGCATCGTCGACCGCCTCAAGGACATCATGATCACCGCCGGCGGCAAGAACCTCACGCCCTCGGAGATCGAGAACACGATGAAGGCCAGCCCCTACATCAAGGAGTGCATCGTCGTCGCCGAAGGCCGCAGATACGTCGGCGCGCTGGTGCAGATCGACTTCGAGAACGTCGCCAAATGGGCCGAGGGGCGGCGCCTGGCGTTCACGCATTTCCGCTCGCTGGCCGAAATGCCGCAGGTGCGCGAACTGATCGGGCAGGAGATCGCGCGCGGCAACGCAAGGCTGGCGCCGGTGTCGCAGATCAAGCGCTTCCATCTGCTGGCCAAGGAACTGGACCACGACGACGGCGAGGTCACCGCGACGATGAAGGTGCGCCGCGCAAGCATCCACGCCGCCTACGCCCGGCAGATCGAGGCGCTGTACGCCGAGGGCCGGGCGGGGTAGCGCTGCGGCGCCGGGGCGAAGTCCGGGGGCCGCCCCATAAGCGCTAAGATAATGTTGACATCGTCTATACTGCCATCCCGTCGACAGAACGGTGGCGGGCGGGACGATGGACGATGGCAGCGACTTCGATCGTGACTGGGACGATCGCTTCGAAGGGTTGAGTGAGGACTGGGAGGTCATCGAACGTGTTCTTCCCGATGGGTGGCAGGAAGCAGCTCGGCTCACCGGTGCGTTGCGGCGCACGCGCGGATTCAAGGACGCCGCATCGCTGCTGCGCGTGATGCTGATTCACTTGGTCGACGGATGCTCGCTTCGCGAGACGGCCGTGCGCGCCCAAGCTGGCGGTCTGGCTGACGTGTCCGATGTTGCATTGCTGGGACGGCTGCGCGGTTGCGGCGAATGGTTTCGCTGGATGGTCGAGCAGATGAGCCGGCGTCTTTCGACGACGACGCAGGACGTATTGGTCGGCAAGCGCGTGCGGCTGGTCGACGCGAGCGTGGTCTGTGAGCCGGGTGCGACGGGTTCGACCTGGCGGATTCACTACATGATCGACCTGAGCACGCTGGCGTGCGAGCAACTCCAGGTCACGCTGCCCGACGAAGGAGAGACGCTCACGCGGTTCGAAGTGCGGGCCAACGACATCCTGATGGCCGACCGGGGGCTGGCGCATCGACGCGGCATCAGGCACGTCGTTGCGGGTGGCGGCGATGTGATCGTACGCTCGAACATGGTCAGCGTGCCGCTCGAGGACGGCAAGGGAAAAGAGGTGGCGTTGCTGCCCAAGCTGCGCAAGCTGAAGGTGGGCGAGGCTCGGGAATGGCCGGCATTCATGCGCGACGACCAGGGCACCATCGCCCTTCGCGTGTGCGCGCTCAAGAAGAGCGCCGAACAAAAGCGCAAGGCACAGGACAAGCTGCGCGAGGTCGCCTCCAAGAAGCAACGCAACTTGCAGCCCGACACGCTCGAGGCGGCCGGGTACGTTGTGGTCCTGACGACGCTGCGCGAGGTGTCTGCGCAGAACATCCTGGAGCTGTACCGCCACCGCTGGCAGATAGAGCTGGCGTTCAAGCGCCTGAAGTCGCTCCTTCAACTCGGTCACCTGAAGAAGACCGATCAAGTGGGGGCCAAAGCGTGGCTGCAGGGCAAGTTATTCGTAGCCACTCTGATCGAAACCCTGATCGCGGTCGGCGAGCGTTTTTCCCCTTGGGGCTACTTCTTGTCCGCCGAGCAAGGAGCGCCGCTGTCGCTGGCGTGAGGTGGCGATGATGCGTTTTCTCCTCGCCCGCGCCGTGAACCCAACGACAACGCTGCGCGGAGGGCTGCGCGACTGGAACAAGCTGGCTGCTGCACTGCGCGAGCCGCCCCGCAAGCGCCGGCGCTATCAGGCTGACGCTCGGGACACATTTTTATCTTAGCGCTTATGGGGGGCCGCCCCCATAAGCGCTAAGATAATGTTGACATCGTCTATACTGCCATCCCGTCGACAGAACGGTGGCGGGCGGGACGATGGACGATGGCAGCGACTTCGATCGTGACTGGGACGATCGCTTCGAAGGGTTGAGTGAGGACTGGGAGGTCATCGAACGTGTTCTTCCCGATGGGTGGCAGGAAGCAGCTCGGCTCACCGGTGCGTTGCGGCGCACGCGCGGATTCAAGGACGCCGCATCGCTGCTGCGCGTGATGCTGATTCACTTGGTCGACGGATGCTCGCTTCGCGAGACGGCCGTGCGCGCCCAAGCTGGCGGTCTGGCTGACGTGTCCGATGTTGCATTGCTGGGACGGCTGCGCGGTTGCGGCGAATGGTTTCGCTGGATGGTCGAGCAGATGAGCCGGCGTCTTTCGACGACGACGCAGGACGTATTGGTCGGCAAGCGCGTGCGGCTGGTCGACGCGAGCGTGGTCTGTGAGCCGGGTGCGACGGGTTCGACCTGGCGGATTCACTACATGATCGACCTGAGCACGCTGGCGTGCGAGCAACTCCAGGTCACGCTGCCCGACGAAGGAGAGACGCTCACGCGGTTCGAAGTGCGGGCCAACGACATCCTGATGGCCGACCGGGGGCTGGCGCATCGACGCGGCATCAGGCACGTCGTTGCGGGTGGCGGCGATGTGATCATGCGCTCGAACATGGTCAGCGTGCCGCTCGAGGACGGCAAGGGAAAAGAGGTGGCGTTGCTGCCCAAGCTGCGCAAGCTGAAGGTGGGCGAGGCTCGGGAATGGCCGGCATTCATGCGCGACGACCAGGGCACCATCGCCCTTCGCGTGTGCGCGCTCAAGAAGAGCGCCGAACAAAAGCGCAAGGCACAGGACAAGCTGCGCGAGGTCGCCTCCAAGAAGCAACGCAACTTGCAGCCCGACACGCTCGAGGCGGCCGGGTACGTTGTGGTCCTGACGACGCTGCGCGAGGTGTCTGCGCAGAACATCCTGGAGCTGTACCGCCACCGCTGGCAGATAGAGCTGGCGTTCAAGCGCCTGAAGTCGCTCCTTCAACTCGGTCACCTGAAGAAGACCGATCAAGTGGGGGCCAAAGCGTGGCTGCAGGGCAAGTTATTCGTAGCCACTCTGATCGAAACCCTGATCGCGGTCGGCGAGCGTTTTTCCCCTTGGGGCTACTTCTTGTCCGCCGAGCAAGGAGCGCCGCTGTCGCTGGCGTGAGGTGGCGATGATGCGTTTTCTCCTCGCCCGCGCCGTGAACCCAACGACAACGCTGCGCGGAGGGCTGCGCGACTGGAACAAGCTGGCTGCTGCACTGCGCGAGCCGCCCCGCAAGCGCCGGCGCTATCAGGCTGACGCTCGGGACACATTTTTATCTTAGCGCTTATGGGGGCCGCCCCTTGCGCAGGACTCTGCCGCCGGCAACCCGCGTGCACGACATGCCCGGACAATGCAGGTCCCGATGCGGCGGCGACGTAGGCCGTTGACTTGTCCCGCACGGGCGGTGACACTACTGGACAAATAGACAGGTCGATGCCTCTTGGCAGACAGCCCAATCATGAACACCCAGAGCCTCCTGGAACTCGAGGGCGGCACGGCGCCCCCCCCCGCCCCGAGACGCCGTTCCGCTGCACTAAGGTACCCAGGCAGCAAGTGGTCGCTTGCGCATGAGATCGTCGACTTGTTCGGCGACCACTACCACTACGTCGAGCCCTATTTCGGCTCGGGCGCGGTCTTCTTCACCAAGCCCGTCAGCCCGCACGAGCTGATCAACGACATGAACGGCCTCGTCGTCAACTTCTTTCGCGTGCTGCGAGAGCGGACCGACGAGCTCTTGTTCGCACTCGAGACGACGCCCTGGAGCCGGGACGAATACGACCAGAGCCACATGCAAAGCGGCAACGCACTCGAAGACGCGCGCCGCTTCGTCACGCGCATCTGGCAGGCGCACGCATCCGACCTCGCGAAGAAGACCGGCTGGAAGAACCGCGGCTCGAAGCAGCCGGCACGCGGCATGTCGGTGCGCTGGAAGCGGGTGCCGTCCGAACTCGCCGAACTGGCCGAGCGGCTGCGCGATGCCGAGATCGAGAATCGGCCGGCCCTCGAGGTGATGCGCCGCTTCGCCACCCGGGACACGCTGATCTACGCCGACCCTCCCTACCTCATGCAAACGCGCACGCAGAAGATGTACGCGCATGAGATGAGCCTGGACGAACACCTGGAGATGCTGGACGTCCTTGCGTCGCATCCCGGTCCCGCCGTGCTCTCGGGCTACGACAACGCCATCTACGACCGGCACCTGAGAGGCTGGAAGAAGGTCCGCGTCAAGCCTCCGAAGGTCGAAAAGCAAGCCGACCGCATGGAAGTGCTCTGGGCCAAGGCGTGAAGCGCGCGGCCCCCAGCTTGCGTGATCCCGCGGGGCGAGCGTCGGCCTATGTGTGCCCGAACATCCGCACCGCCTTCTGGTGCAGGGATTCCTGTGCGGGCTTCAACAGCCGAAAGAGCGGCGAGCCGTACCTGCGCTCGTCGATCAGCGGGTAGTACTTGAACTGGCTGCCCGAAAGCGCGTACCACTCGAAGAGCATTTCGCCGTGCTCGTCGAGTCCCACCAGGGCCTTGCCACGGAAGGCCCAACGTTCGGGTGCCGGCAAGACGATGGGGTACGACGAAACGAGATAGTCGCGCTGGTACTGCTTGTCCATCGGCGAGTACATCACGGACAGGAACACGCTCGCCTGCGGATCGACCATGCGCGGCGCGCCGTGCTTGTCCTGCCTTTTGATCTTCGCCTCGGCAGCGGCACGTTCGTCGGCCTGACGCCGAAGAATGGCGACGCCGAATTCGTCCGCGTGCCGGTGCATGCGGAAGTCCTCTTCGCGCAAGCCCATTTCGCGGCACAGTGCCCAGTCCTTCGCGCTCGCATTCGCGATTTCGAGGTACGCACGCAGCGCCCTGCGCTTGGCCCGATCCCTGAAGTCGCGCAGGTTCGCCGTCTCCTTCGATTTCACCGAAGCAGCACTGATCACGATACCGCCGCCCCGGTTGATCTCGACCGCGAAGTCGTAGTAGGACTTGCTCTCGGGCGGCCTGACGCCGAACAGCTCGGCGAAACAGCGCTCGATCTGGCGCGAATCGGCACGCGTGCTGCGCTCGGGATCGTCCTCTCTGATGTTGCCGCTGCCGTCGCGGTAGGTGCTCAGGTACTTGACGAGAGCACGCATCTGATCGGGCGTCGGGTTCGCGGTCAAGAACGGCTGTGACATGCCTTGCATTGCAGCGGTCGGTGGGGACGAGCATAAGCCCGACCGCTCCAAGGCCGCTGCCGCCAGGGCCCTCAGCCCGCCGCCGCTTCAACCCCGAAGCAGGCGCGCAACTCCCCCTTGACGACCTTGCCAGCCTGGTTGCGCGGCAGCGCCGGCACGAAGGCGATGCGGCGCGGCTTCTTGTAGCCGGCGATGCGCCCGGCGCAATGCGCGGCCAGCGCGTCGGCGTCGGCCGCGGCGCCGGCGCGCAGCACCACCGCCGCGGCCACCACCTCGCCCCACTCGGCGTGCGGCAGCCCGAGCACCGCGGCCTCCTGCACCGCCGGGTGGCTGGCGAGCGCGTCCTCGACTTCGCGCGCGTAGACGTTGAAGCCGCCGCTGATGATCATGTCCTTGTTGCGGCCGACGATGTGCAGGAAGCCCTGGCGGTCGAGGCGGCCGAGGTCGCCGCTGTAGTACCAGCCGTCGCGCACCGCCTCGGCCATCGCCTCGGGCCGGCGCCACAGCGCGACGCGGCCGATGCCCTCGTGCGCGATCGTGATCTCGCCCACCTCGCCCGGCGCCACCTCGGCGCCGGCGGCGTCGCGCAGCACGATGCGCACGTTGGCCGTGGGCCGGCCGCAGGAGCCGATCGGATCGTCGGCGCCGTCTTCGCTCGCACCCACATGCTCGTGCGGGTAGAGCACGGCCAGCGGCTGCACGGCCTCGGTCATGCCGTACTGCTGGCGCAGGATGGGGCCGAAGATCGCCTGTGCGCGGCGCAGCAACGCCACCGGCGTCGGCGCGGTGCCGTAGTGGATGCGCACGAGCGAGGACCAGTCGCCGCGCGCGCCGCCTTCGATGGCGTCGACCAGGCGCGCGAGCATGGTGGGTACCACCATCAGGTGCGTGATGCGGTGCTCGGCGATCGCCGCCAGCATGCCCGCCGGGTCGAAGCGCTCGAGCACGACGTTGCGCGCGCCGCGCAGGAAGCAGGGGAAGAGGTAGACGCCGGCCGCGTGCGTGAGCGGGCCGACGTGCAGCATGGCGTCGTCGACCGACAGGCCGTACTCCATCGCCAGGAAGTGGTTGGCGAGGCGCGCCTGCCAGCGCTCGAGGTCGTAGGCCACGCCCTTGGGCCGGCCGGTGGTGCCCGAGGTGTAGGCGATGCGCAGCAGGTGCTGCGGGCCGATCTCGATCTGCGGCGAGCGCGCCGGCGCGGCGGCGCAGGCGGCGTCGAGGTCGACGATGCCGGGCGCGGCAACGGCTGCGCCGACTGCAGCGCCCGCACTACCGGCGGCGTCTGAGGCCGGGCCGCAGCCGAGCACGAACCGCAGCGCCGGCAGCGCGCCGCCGCGCCGCGCGGCGAACTCGGCGGCCAGCGCCGCGAACTGCGACCCGACGATGACCGCCGCGGCCTCGGCATCGGCCAGGATGTCGAGGTGCTCGGCCAGCGTGTGGCGCGCGTTGAGCGCGACGTAGGCGAGCGCCGCCTTTTCGGCGCCGAACAGGCTGTCCAGGCTCTCGACCGAGTTCTCGAGCAGCACCGCCAGCCGCTCGCCCGGAGCCAGGCCGAGCGCGACCAGCGCCTGCGCCATGCGGCTGCTGCGCGCGTCGATCTCGGCGTGCGTCCAGCGGCGGGCGCCGACGATCAGCGCCGGGCGCGTGCCATGCTGCGCCGCGGCCCAGCCGATCAGGCGGCCGGCGATCACCCCAGCACCACCAGATCCTGGCCTTCGCTCACCGCCTCGCCCTCCTGCGCCAGCAGGCGCAGCACGGTGGCCGCGTGCGGCGCGACGAGCGGGATCTCCATCTTCATGCTCTCGAGCACCACCAGGGTCTGCTCGGCGGCGACGGCATCGCCTTCACGCACCTCGACCTTCCAGACGGTGCCGGTGACTTCGGACTGCAGCGTGATCTGGGCCATGGGAGCCTGCGGGAGGATGCCGGGGGCACGATCCTAGCCGACGTTGCGATTGTTGACAATCTGATTGTGGGGTGCTTCAATGCGCCCGGATTCGACCCGCCGACCCGCCCGCCCACCCGAGCACCGGCGCCGACCGCGGCCGGCGCGGCGCGTGTCCGGCCACCCTGCACGGAGACCCCCGACATGCCCAGCCCCTGGACCACCGCCCTGGCCGTCTTCGTCGCCGCCCTCGGCCTGCTGCCGGGCGCAGCGCGCGCGCAATGGACGCCGAGCGAGCGCATCACCTATCTGATCGGCGTCGCTCCCGGCGGCACGGTCGACCTCTATGCGCGCGGCATCAAGGAAGGCCTCGATTCGCTCAAGCTCGTGCACGGCCAGACCGTGCTGGCCGAGAACAAGGTCGGCGCCGGCGGCGCGATCGCGATGCAGCAGCTCAAAGGCATGCGCGGCAACGCGCACTGGCTCGGCACCTTCCACACCGGCGCCATCGCCGGCGCCGTGACCGGCCTCATCCGCGCCGACGTGCGCGACTTCACGCCGGTGGCGATGCTGGTCGAGGAGACCTCGCTCGTCGCCGTGCGCGCCGACTCGCCTTTGAAGGACGGCAAGGAACTGGTGGCCACGCTGAAGGCCGACCCGACCCGGCTGCGCATCGCCGTCGCCCCGGCGCTGGGGCAGAGCACGCACATGGCGCTGGCCAAGCCGCTGCAGGCCGCCGGCGTGGCGATCGACAAGCTGACGATCGCGCCCTTCCGCTCGTCGGGCGAATCGGTGGCGGCGCTGCTCGGCGGCCATGTCGACGTGGTGTCGGCGACGGCACCGGTGATCCTGCCGCAGGTGCAGGCCGGCAAGCTGCGCATCCTCGCCAGCGCCGCCGCCGAGCACGGCAGCGGCGCACTGGCCGGCGTCAGGACCTGGCGCGAGCAGGGCGTGCCGGCCGATTACGTCACCTACAACGGCGTCATGCTGCCGCCGGGCGTGAACGCCGAGCAGATCCGCTTCTGGGAAGACGCCCTGCGCAAGGTGGCGCAGGACAAGGCCTGGATCGCGCTGGTGGAGAAGTCGGGCAACAGGCCGATCTTCCGCGGCTACGTCGACTCGCACCGCTACCTGCTCGCCGAGTGGAAGGCGAGCAGCGAGCTCGCCGCCCGGCTCGGCCTCGGGGCCGCGAAGTGAGCGTGCGCTGGGACGCCGCCTTCGAGCCCGGCGGCGCCTGGGCCGCCGAGCTGGCCGAGCTGCAGGCGCGCCGCGCCAGCGCGCTGGCGATGGGCGGGCCCGAAGCGCTGGCGAAGTTCCGCGCCGCCGGCCGCATGCATGCGCGTGAGCGCATCGCGGCGCTGCTCGACGCCGGCAGCTTCCACGAGATGGGCACGCTGGCCGGCAAGGGCCACTACGACGCCGAGGGCCGCTACAAGCACACCGAGCCCACCAACGCCATCGTCGGCACCGGCCGCATCGCCGGGCGCAAGGTGGCGCTGCACGTCGACGACTTCACCGTCAAGGCCGGCAGCTCCGAGGGCACGATCGCCGACAAGTGGATCTACATCGAGCGCCTCGCCTACCAGCTGCGCATGCCGCTCGTGCGCCTGGTCGATTCGGCCGGCGGCAGCGTGCGCCTGCTCATGCAGATCGGCGGCACCAAGATCCCCGAGTACACCACCTGGCCCACGCAGGAACTGCTGGCCACCGTGCCGGTGGTCGGCGTCGCGCTCGGCGCCTGCGCCGGCCAGGGTGCGATCAAGGTGCTGTCGTCGCACTTCTCGGTGCTGGTGCGCGAGCAGGCCCAGGTCATGGCGGCCGGCCCGCATGTCGTGCGCCAGGCCTACGGCGTCGAGGTCGACAAGAACGAGCTCGGCGGCTGGAAGGCGCAGCGCAAGAGCGCGCTCGTGCACAACGAGGCGGCCGACGAGGCCGACGCGCTGGCGCAGGCCAAGCGCTTCCTGTCGTACCTGCCGCGCAGCGTGTACGAGCCGGCGCCGGTGCTGCCCTGCGACGACGACCCGAACCGCGCCGACGACAGCCTGAAGGACGCGATCCCGCACGACCGGCGCAAGATCTACGAACCGCGCCGGATCCTCGAGGCGGTGTTCGACCGCGCCAGCCTGTTCGAGATCGGCCGCTGGCAAGGCGGCTCGGTGGTGACGATGCTCGGGCGCCTGTCCGGCATCCCGGTCGGCGTGATCGCCAACGACCCCAAGGTGGCCGGCGGCGCGATGACGCTGCAGGCCGCCTACAAGATGGAGCGCCACACCAAGCTGTGCAGCCAGTTCGGGCTGCCGGTGGTGAACTTCGTCGACCAGCCGGGCAACGCCACCGGGCTCGAAGCCGAGCTGGCCGGCACCCTGCTCGGCGCCACGCGGCTGGGCGAGGCGCTGGCGGCCTGCCGCTCGCCCTGGATCTCGATCCTGATCCGGCGCTGCTTCGGCATGGCCGGCGCGCTGCACGGGCCCAAGGGCGGCGATCGCCTCAACCACCGCTTCGCCTGGCCCTCGGCGCGCTGGGGCTCGATCCCGATCGAAGGCGGCGTGATGGCCGCGCACAAGGCCGAAATCGAGGCCGCGCCCGACCCCGCCGCCCGGCGCGCCGCGCTCGAGGCGCATTACCTCGACCTCACCTCGCCCTTTCGCACGGCCGAGAAGTTCGGCGTGCTGGACATCATCGACCCGCGCGAGACGCGCCGCGTGCTGTGCGACTGGGTCGAGGACGCCTGGCACGTGCTGGCGGGCGATCTGGCGCGGCGCGCGCCAGGCGCGTGACTCGGCGGCGGCCGCAACGCCGACGCGGCCGCGCCGGCGTCCTCAGGCCGCCAGGAAGCGCTCCACCAGCGCGTACTGCTCGGGCGTGTTGAGCGCGGGCGCGTGGCCGCAGCCGGGAATCGTCGCCACCACCGCGCGCGGGCCGCGCGCACGCATCGCCTCGGCCACTTCGGGCAGCAGCAGGTCGCTCGTCTCGCCGCGCAGCACGAGCACGGGGATGTCGAGCCGGTCCCAGGCCTCCCACTGCGTGTAGTCGTCGGGGTGGTGGATGAACTGCTGCACCAGCGCCGGGTCGTAGTGCGGCGTCACGCGGCCGTCGGGCAGGCGGCGCGTGCTGCTCTCGGTGAGCGCGCGCCACTGCGCGTCGGGCAGCCAACCGTAGGGTTTGTAGACGGTGCGGAAGTACTGCTCGAGCTCGCTCACGGTGGCGAAGGCGGGCGGGCTGCCGGCGTAGGCGCGGATGCGCTCGAGCGCGGCCGGCGCGAGTTCGGGGCCGATGTCGTTGAGCACGAGGCGCCGGATGCGCCCGCGCAGCGCACCGGCCGCGGCCGCGAGGCCGATCGCACCGCCCATCGAGGTGCCGAGCCAGTGACAGCGCTCGATGCCGAGCTGGTCGAGCAGGGCGACGGCCTGCTGCACGTAGAACTCCAGGCAGTATTCGCGCGCCGGATCGGGGCTCCATTGGCTCAGGCCGCGGCCGATCGTGTCGGGGCAGACGACGCGGCAGCGCGCCGCGAGCTGGGCCGCGATCGGGTCCATGTCGCGGCCGGTGCGTGCCAGGCCGTGCCAGGCGACCACCGTCTCGGCGTGGCCCGCACCCCACTCCATGAAATGCAGTTCGCGGCCGAGGCAGCTCAGGTAGTTGGAAGTGGGCGCCGTCATGCGTCGCTCCCGCGCGCCTGCCTCGTCGCGCGCAGGCGGCCGACGATGCCGGCGGGGAAGTAATAGACCGAGAGCACGAACAGCAGGCCGAGCCAGAGCAGCCAGCGGTCGGGCGAGACGATGCGTGCGAGCAGCGGCACGCCCGCCAGCGCGCCGGCGCCGAAGGCGAGCAGATCCTGCAGGTAGTTCTGCGCCAGCACGAACAGCGCCGCGCCGACCACCGCGCCGTACATCGTGCCCATGCCGCCGATGACGACGATGAGCAGGATGTCGAGCATGATCTCGAACGACAGCGTCGTGTCGGGCCCGACGTAGCGCAGCCACAGCGCCAGCAGCGCACCGGCCAGCGTGGCGAACAGCGCCGACAGCACGTTGCTCCAGGTGCGGTAGACGACGGTCGAGTAGCCGATCGCCTCGGCGCGGAAGTCGTTCTCGCGGATCGCCTGCAGCACGCGGCCGAAGGGCGAGTTGACGATGCGCAGCAGCGCGAGGAAGAGCAGCGCCACAGCGACGAACAGCAGGTAGTAGGCGAAGACCTTGCCGTCGAGCGTGACACCGAGCACCGGATTGTCGAAAGGCTCGAAGCCGGGCGCGAGCCAGGCCGGGTTGCGGAAGGTCAGGCCGTCCTCGCCGCCGGTGAGCTCGGCCAGCTGCGAGGCCAGCGTCTGGAACGCGCTCGCCACCGCCAGCGTGATCATCGCGTAGAAGATCGCCTTCACGCGCAGCGAAAACAGGCCGATCAGGAGCGACAGCAGCAGCGAGACCGCGAGCGCCGCCGCGGTGCCGGCCAGCACCGCCGCCAGCCCCTCGCCGATGCGCGTGCTGGCGATCGCCACGCCGTAGGCGCCGATGCCGAAGAACATCGTGTGCGCGAAGCTCACGATGCCGGTGTAGCCCAGCAGCAGGTCGAAGCTCGCGACGAGCAGGATGAAGACCAGCATCTTGGCCGCCACGCTGAGCGCCTTCGCGCCCGGGAAGGCGAACGGCGCGACGGCCAGGGCGACGAGCACGACCACCAGCGCCAGCGCCAGCAGCCGGCTGCGCGGACGGTCGTGCGAGAGCAGGCGGTCGAGCATCGGCAGGCCTCGCTTCAGCGGCTCGTCACGGGATACAGGCCCTGCGGCCGCCACAGCAGCACGCCGACCATGAGCGCGATGTTCGAGAACAGCGCCACCTTGGGCGCCAGGAAGCCGGTGTAGTTGGCCATCAGGCCCACCAGCAGCGCGCCGACGAAGCAGCCGAAGGTCGAGCCCAGGCCGCCGATGATGATGACGATGAAGATCAGCACGTTGACCTGGGCGCCGATCTGCGGCGACACCGCCTGCTGGTACAGGCCCCACAGCACGCCGCCCAGGCCGGCCAGCGCCGAGCCGGCGACGAAGACGCCGACGAACAGGCGCCGGATGCGGTAGCCGAGCGACTCGACCATCTCGCGGTCCTGCACTCCGGCGCGGATCAAGAGGCCCACCTTGGTGCGCGCCAGCGTCCAGGCCAGCAGCGCGAACACCGCCAGGCCCACCAGCGCGGCCAGCACGCGGTACTTCTCGATCGCCGCGTCGCCCAGATAGAACGCGCCGCGCAGCGGCGCCGGCATCGGCAGCGCGATCTGCAGCGGGCCCCAGATGACCTTGATCAGCTCCTCGCCGACGATCATGCCGCCCATCGTGATCAGGATCTGCTTGAGGTGCAGGCCGTACACCGGGCGCACGATGACGCGCTCGAAGGCCCAGCCGACGGCGCCGGCGACCGCCATCGCCGCCAGCATGGCCGCGCAGATGGCCAGCAGCGTCTGCGCCAGACCCTGGTCGGTGAAGACGGCCATGCCGCCCATCACGCTGGTGGCGACGAAGGCCCCGATGGCGATGAAGAGGCCATGCCCGAAATTGAGCACGTCCATCAGGCCGAAGACCAGCGTCAGACCGGAGGCGATGACGAAGATGATCAGCCCCATCGCCAAGCCGGCGAAGGTAAGCGTGAGCCAGCTGCTCGTGCTGCCGATCGCCGGCAGCGCCGCGGCGACGAGGGCCAGCAGCAAGGCCACCGGCTTCCAGTCGAACGCGGTCTTCGGAATCGCTGTCGTTGCGGTCGGGGCCATGGCGGCGGCATTCATTGGTGCGCTCCCAGCGACAGGCCGAGCAGGCGCTGCTGCAGCGCCTCGTCCTCGGCCAGCTCGGCCATCGCACCCTTGTGCACGACGCGGCCGTCGTCCATCACCGCCACCGTGTCGCCCAGCGCCCTGGCGACGAGGAAGTTCTGCTCGACGAGCAGGATCGTCGTGCGCTGGCTCTTGAGCTCGCGCAGAGCGGCGATCAGGTTCTGGATCACCGACGGCGCCAGGCCCTTGCTCGGCTCGTCGATCAGGATCAGCGCGCGCGGCTCGCAGATCGCGCGCGCCACGGCGAGCATCTGCTTCTGCCCGCCCGAGAGCTTGCCGGCCGGGTAGAGCCAGAACTTGTGCAGCGCCGGAAAGAGCCCGAAGATCCAGCGCAGCCGTTCGCCGTCGAGCTCGCCCTCGTGGCGCGCGCCGCGCGCGGCGAGCACGATGTTCTCCTTCACCGTGAGGTCGCCGAAGATGCCCATGCTCTCGGGCACGTAGGCGATGCCGGCCGCGGCGATCTCGGGCGTGGGCCGGCCGGCGATGGCCTGGCCGCGGAAGGCGACGGTGCCGCGCGACGCCGCCCACAGGCCCATGATGGTGCGCAGCGTCGTCGTCTTGCCGGCGCCGTTGCGGCCCAGCAGCATCGTCACCTCGCCCTCGGGCACGACGAGGTCGACGCCGTGCAGGATGTGATACGCGCCGATGTGCGTGTGCACGCCGCGCAGCTCGAGCAGCGCACTCATCGGGCGGCCTCTTCGTGCCCCGTGTCGCTGCCCAGGCCCAGGTAGGCCTGCTGGACCACCGGGCTCGCGATCACCGCGGTCGGCTCGCCATCGGCCACCAGCTGACCGTTGTGCAGCACGACGATGCGGTCGGCGAGCTCGCGCACCACGTCCATCTTGTGCTCGACGAGCAGGATCACGATGTCGCGCCGGCTCTTGAGCGCACGGATCAGGTCCAGCACCACCGGCACCTCGTCGACGCTCATGCCGGCGGTGGGCTCGTCGAACATGTAGACCCTGGGCTCGAGCGCCATCAGCAGCGCCACCTCGAGCTTGCGCTGGTCGCCGTGCGGCAGCGCGCTGGCACGCACCTGGGCCTTGTCGGCCAGGCGCACCTGTTCGAGGATCTGCGCGGCCTCGGCGATCCAGTCGCGGTGGTCGAGCCAGACGCGCAGCATGTCGAGCCCGCCGCGCCCGCGCCCGGCCGCGCGCGCCTGGACGGCCAGGCGCACGTTCTCGTGCACGCTGAGGTTGGGGAAGAGCTGCGTGAGCTGGAACGCGCGCCCCAGCCCGCGCCGCGTGCGCTGCGCCGCCGGCAGCGCGGTGATGTCCTCGCCCGCCAGCAGCACGCGCCCTTCGCTGGCCGGCAGTTGCCCGGAGACGAGGTTGAAGTAGGTCGTCTTGCCCGCGCCGTTGGGCCCGACGATGGCCGTCAGCGTGCCCGGCTCGAAGCGGCACGAGACATGGTCCACCGCCACGTGGCCGCCGAAGCGGATGGTGAGGTCTCGCGTTTCGAGCATGCGTGAGTCGGAATGGCGCAAACCGTCCCTCTGGGACCGGTCGCCGCAGGCGACCAGGGGCGATGCAGTTAACGGGCCGGACCCGATCCGGGTCCCCCGGTCGGGTTCGGCAGCCCCCTCGGGGGGCGGCCGCCAGGCGGCCGGCGGCTCGGACGTTCAGCGTTTGTTGCGGATCGGGATCTGCAGCTCGCTGGCCGGGATCACGCGCACCAGCTCGGGCACGCCCCAGGGGAAGGCCGGGTCGTTCTTGATGCGGAAGTGGTACATGTCCTGCATCGCCTGGTGATCCTCCTTGCGGAAGGTCATCTTGCCCTTGGGCGTCTCGAAGCTCATGCCTTCCATCGCGGCGATGAGCTTGTTGGTGCTCGTGTCGCCGCCGGTCTTCTTCAGCGCCTCGACCACCGCGATGGCCGCGCTCATGCCGCCGGCGGTGAAGAAGTCGGGCGGGCTCTTGTAGCGGCTGTAGTGGTTGGCCACCAGCCACTCGTTGACCGGGTTCTTCGGAATGCCGAAGTAGTAGTACAGCGCGCCTTCCATGCCGGGGAAGTTCTTGTACGCCACCATCGCCGGCAGGATGTTGCCGCCGGTGGCGAGCTTGATGCCGTAGCGCTTTTCGAGATCGAGGTCGGCGATCTTCGGGAAGGGCGTCGGCGCGCCCGACCAGCCCACCGAGAGGTACTTGTTGCCCTTCTGGTCCTTCAGCGCGTCGATGATGCGCTGCAGCCCGGCGGTGAAATCGGTCGTGCCCACGGGCAGGTATTCCTCGTGCACGATCTTCGCCTTCTTGGTGAACTCCTTGGCCGCCTTCACGCCGTCGCGGCCGAAGGCGTTGTCGTTGGCAAGGATGGCGACGACGTTGCCCGGCTGGTCGAGCGCGGCGGCGTTGGCGGCGGCGTCCTGGCTGCTGTTGCGGCCGGTGCGGAAGATGTACTTGTTCCACTTGTCGCCGGTGATGCTGTCGGCCACCGCCGGCTCCACCAGCAGGATCTTCTTGTACTCCTCGGCCACCGGCAGCATGGCCAGCGCGACCGGGCTGGCGGTCGGGCCGACCGCGATGTCGACCTTGTCGTCGGCATAGGCCGCGGCCAGCGCCGCCTTGCCGACGTCGGGCTTGCCCTGGTCGTCCTTCTCGATCACGACCAGCTTCCTGCCGGCCACGGTCATCGTGCCGCCGGTGGCGTATTCCAGCCCCATGTTGAAGCCGACGATCATCTGCTTGGCGTAGGCCTCGAGCGCGCCGGTCTTGCTCTGGATGACGGCGATCTTCACCTCGCCCTTGCCTTGCGCGAAGGCCGCCGTCGGCGCCGTGCCGGCCATGGCGAGCAGGGCCGAGGCGACGGCCGAGGCCAGCCAATGGCGGCGCGCGCCCGGGCGCGATGCGGGAATTGCAAGGCTCATCTCGGATCTCCTGGTCGGTTGTCTGGTGTGCGGACATCCGCTCCGCAGCCGAGATTCTGATGCAACGGTCGTGCCACGGCGCTGCCGATCACCCTGCGGCCATGGCGGGCCCAAGCATCCGACGGGCCACGCGGCCGACGCACGGCCCGCCCGAGCGGCCGGGTCGTCGCCAGCATGGTGATGATGTGAGGGTGGTGGTCATGGCGCCGTGTCCGCCAGACGCGTGCACGCGCATCGCGCGGGGACATCGGCCGCCCCGACAGCGCCTGAAATAAACACATTCAGCGCCGAACCGTACGCATTGCGGACATCTCGGCCAGTTCGACCCGCAGCATCGCCAGCCAGGGACTCGAGGGCTCGTCCTCGGCGCTGCGGATGGCGAGCGCTTGACGCAGGCTGTCGCGCCCCGCGGCGAGTTCGCCGAGCGCGGCCTGGGCCTTGCCGAGTGCGCGCCAGGCGAGCGACTCCAGGTGCGGCAGACGCGCTGGCGGCGCCAGGGCTGCCAGACGCTGCAGTGCCGACTGTGCGAGCGCATGCGCCCGCTGCGGCTCGCCCGTCGCCAGGCGCGCCTCGGCCAGCGCGACGTCACGCTTGAGCGCGTAGATGTCCAGCGCGCCCGCCGGCAGCCTTGCGGCCGGCATCGCTTCGAGCACGGCGGCCGCCTCGGCGGGCCGCCCCTGGCGCAGCAGCAGGCGCGCCCGCGCATGGCTCAGGTTCAGGCGGGTCCAGGGCGCGCCGGCGCCGTCGGCGTATTGCGTCCACAGCGCCTCGGCGCGCGTCAGACGCGCATCGGCCTCGTCGAGGCGGCCGAGCGCGGTGTAGGCCTCGGCCAGCTGGCGCAGACGGTGCGCCAGCACGCCCGAGCGCGGCAGATCGTCGGCGAGCGGGCCGATGCTCGGCTCGAGCACCGCGGCCAGCCGCGCGGGCGCTCCGCTCTCGAGCAGATGGCGCGCCAGCAGGTATTCGATGTTGCGCCGCCACGAAGCGTCGTAGCGCTCGTCGGCCGCGGCGGCGATCGTGGCGCGGATCGCGCGCTGCTCGTCGCGCCCCTCGGAGCTGCGTCCGGTCTGCAGCAGCAGGTGGGCCAGATGGCTGCGCAGGACCAGCGTGACGCCGTTGTCGGGCCCGTTGATGCGTGCCGACCCGGCGATCGCGTCGCGCAAGGCCTGTTCGGCCTGGGCGAAGCGGCCGATCGACTGCCAGACCTCGGCCGTGTCGGCGCCGATCGTCACGATCGCCAGCGCGCGGTCGGCGCCGCGCCGGCGTGCCTCGGCGTAGCCCTCGGCGAGCAGCGGCTCGGCGCGCGCGTAGTCCAGGCGCGACAGGTGCGCCAGCCCCGCCGCCTGCAGCGCACGCACCAGCGACAGGTCCGAGCCGGGATGGGCGCGCTCGAAGGCCAGCGCCTGGTCGGCGCCGGCGATGTACTCGCGCAGCGACTCGTAGCGGTAGAAGCGCACCCATTGCGCCAGCAGCCGGCCGCGCAGCGACGCATCCGCGCCGCCGCCGGCGTCGAGCACGGCGCGCGCCTCGGCCAGCAGGGCACGCGCTTGCTCGCGGTACATGCCGTCGTGCAGGAAGCGCGCGAGCCCGAGCAGCGCATGGCCGCGCCGTGCGTCGTCGGGCGCGAGCACGGCGCGCGCGAGCTCGACGCGCCGGCGCGCCAGCTCGACCGCGCGCTGCCTCAGGCCGACCTCGAGGTGGAGATCCGACAGCGCGCCCAGCAGCTGCAGCCGCGCCTCGGGCGCGTCGGCCAGCGCGCGGTCGATGCGCGCCGCACCGGCGTCGAGCAGCTCGCGCGCCGTGGTCTGCTGCGCGCGCATCGGATCGGCCTGCTCGCGGCTGTTGGTGCG
The DNA here is from genome assembly GCA_046348125.1 of Rubrivivax sp. Taxonomy (GTDB): domain Bacteria; phylum Pseudomonadota; class Gammaproteobacteria; order Burkholderiales; family Burkholderiaceae_C; genus Rubrivivax. Next base: position 304,772 of record JAXMEV010000001.1, on the reverse strand, counting down.
GAAGATGTCGAGCAAGAAGTCCTGCACGGCCTGGGCGCGGCGCGTCTCCTGGCGCGCCAGCTCGGCCTGCTGGCGCGCCGCCCGCGCCTGCCACAACGCCGAGGCCACGGCCACGGCCACGGCCGCCAGCGCGGCGGCGGCGGCGGCGCTGCCCAGCCGGTGGCGCGCGACGAGTTTGCGCAGGCGATAGACGAACCGGTCGGGCTGCGCCAGCACCGGCTGGCCGGCCAGCCAGCGCCCCAGATCCTCGGCCAGCGCGTCCACCGTCGCATAGCGCTCGGCCGGCAGCTTGTGCAAGGCCTTGCCGACGATGGTGTCGAGATCGGCGGCCTGGTGCCGCGCCAGCCGCGCCGCCACGCCCTGGCGGTGCTGGCTCGGCCGCAGCGGCTCGGCGCACAGGATCGCTTGCTCGAGTTCGGCGCGGTGCGCACCGTGAAACGGCAGCGCGCCGGCCAGCAGCCGGTACAGCAGCACGCCCAGCGCCCAGACATCGGTGGCGATGCTGACCGGCTCGCTGCGCACCTGCTCGGGCGCCGCGTAGTCGGGCGTGAGCGCGCGCCCGCCCAGGCGCGTCAGCTCGGTCTCGGCGGCCTTGGTGTCTTCGGGCTGCAGCAGCTTGGCGATGCCGAAGTCGAGCAGCATCGCGTGCCCCTCGGGCGTCACCAGCACGTTGCTCGGCTTCAGGTCGCGATGCACGACGAGGTTGGCGTGCGCGAACTGCACCGCCGCCAGCACCTGCTGCATCAGCAGCACCAGCCGGCGGGCGTCGAGGCGACGCGCCTCGACGTAGCGGTCGATCGGCTCGCCCGGCACGTATTCGAGCGCCAGATAGGGCTGGCCGTCCGCGGCGAAGCCGGCGTCGTACAGACGTGCGATGTGCGGGTGCGACAGCGACTCGAGGATGGCGCGCTCGCGTTCGAAGCGCTGCACCAGAACGCCGCGGCGCAGCCCGAGCACCGGCAGCTTCAGTGCCACGGATCGGTGCGAGCTGCCGTCGTCGCGCTCGGCGAGCCACACGTCGCCCATGCCGCCCTGTGCGAGCAGCCGCTGCAGCCGGTAGGGGCCGACGCAGTCGCCCGGGGCAGGCGCGGCGCTGCGGTCTGCGGCACGTGCGATGCCGAGCGCCGGCCCGCGATCGACGACGGCCGCCCAGGCGTCGGACGCGCCGGCGGCGAGCATGCGGCGCAGGCTCTGCGCGAGCGCGGCATCGTCCTCGGCCAGCCGCTCGAGCCAGGCCTCGCGCGCAGCGCCTTCGCGTTCGAGCGCTTCGTCCAGCAGCGGCGCCAGCCGCTTCAACTCGGCCGCGCCGAGCGTCATGCGATCCTCCCTGCGGCGCAACGACCCTGCCGTCGCCGCCGGCACTGCCGCATCGGGCCGCGGCTGCAGCGTCACATACGGACCGGCGCGGCCCGAACGGCCATCGCGGCAGCGCGGCCGGTCGCCGCCGGTACCCGCCTCAGAGCCTGTGAAGATAGCGCGCCCGCGCCGGGGCACCCGAGGGCCGTGGGCTAGGCGCGGCGCGCAACCCGTGTCGGGGACACGGGTAGCGGCGCAACGACGCCCACGCCCTCGGGTGCCGCCCTGCAGGTAGGGTCCCAGAAAGGCCCACTCGTCGTTGCGAAGCCTCGACGGGGCACCACCCCGACTCGGCTTCGCGCCTCGATTGGGCCCTTCTGGGGCCCTGCGCGGGCTCGATTCATATCGTCACAGGCTCTCAGCACGCGCCGGCGAAATCCAGCAGATGCCGCACCAGCTCGTCGGGCCGACTCACCATCGGGCAGTGCCCGGTCGCGATCTCGACGACGCGCCAGCCGGGCTGGGCGCGCACGCGCCGCGCGACGCGTCGATGGTGGCCAGCGCCGGCGCGGTGCAGTCGACGAACAGCCGCGGCAGCGCGGCCAGCCGCTCGGCGCGGAACTGCAACGGCTCGCGATACATGCCGAACGGATGCGGCACCTGGCGGCGCAGCAGCCAGTCGCGGTCGGCGCCTTCGAGACCGAAGATCGCCGGGTCGGCCGGCGGCAGCGCCTGGTCGTGCGCCGCGGCGAGCACCAGCCGCTGCGCCGTCTCCAGGCTGTGGCCGCTGCTCCACGAATCGCCGGCCAGCGGCACGGCATCGACGTAGGCCAGCGCGCACGGCACGCCGCCCGCAGCGCGCGCGAGCAGCGCTTCGGCCGCTGCGGTGACGACCATGCCGCCGTAGCTGTGGCCGACGAGCACGCAGGGCGGAGCTCCTCGGCGTCGACCAGGCCGACGACATCGGCCGCATGCGTGGCCAGGCCGATGTCGGCCGCGCAGGTGCGCGCGCTCGCCGTCGCCGGTGAGCGTGACGGCGTGCACCTCGTGGCCCGCAGCGCGCAGCGGCTCGAGCACGCCGCCGGATCCAGGCGCCGCCCCAGGCGCCGCACCAGCACGATGGGCGCTTGCGGTCCATGCGCCGATGCTGCCGGCAGCGCACGGCAGCAGTCCGGACTTACGCTATCCCGCAGCCGCAGCGGCGCGCACGGGCGCGCGCGCAGGCGGCCGTCGGCCGCAACCCGTTCAGAACGTCGGCGCCGGCTCCTGCAGCGGCTCGGCCTGACCGGCCAGGGCACGCGCCGCATCGGGCACCGAGGCATCACCCGGCGCCGCGGCCGGCCGCGCCGGCCTGCGCGGGCGGCACGAGTTGGGCAGGGGGCCGTCGCGGCGAGGGCGACGCGGCCACGATGCGGCCGAGCGTCATGGTCAGCAGCAAGCCGACGACGATCGACGCCAGCGCCGCCGCGAGCAGCAGGCGCGACGCCGGCGTCGCACGCCGTTCGCCCGATGGCGACGGCGAAGCAATCATGTGGTGCCTGGACATGGTGCGGGCTCCTCGCGAAGGATGGGCGCTCAACGCGCCGACGCCGGCCGCGGCCGCCATGGCGACACAGGTTTCGGCCGCGCGCCAGCGCCAGCGCGCTCGCCGCCGGCGTCCGAACGCGATGCCCGCAGAGCAAGCGGCCGTAGCGCAGCATCGCGCGCGCCACGCGCGCGGCCTCCACGGGCGCCGTCGTCGAGCCAGGCGGCGAAGAGGTCGAAGGCCGCGCCGTAGGCCGATCTCGTATTCGGCCTGGCCGAAGCCAGCCGCACCGCGTCCTGCGCCTGCGCCTGCGTCTGCGTCTGGCCTGGGCGCGCCAGGCCAGGGCGAGCGCCGTCGCCAGCGCAGCGCAGGCCCAGCACGCCGCCGGTCGACCTGCCCGCGCTGGCCGCGGGCAAATGACATGGGACATGGGTCGCTCTCCTCGGTGCCGATGGCATCGGCCCTTCACCCCGACATACGCAAGCCGCGCCTCGAACCGGCCAGAAGGAACGCTGCGAAGCGCCGGCAGGACCGGCAGCGGCGCGCCCCGGGATCACCTGGCAGGCGCCACGGCCCGCAAGCCGCAAGCCGCGCAAACCACGCAAGCCGCAAGCCGCAAGCCGCAGCCCAAGCCACGCAAGCCACGCAAGCCACGCAAGCCACGCAAGCCACGCAAGCCACGCAAGCCACGCAAGCCACGCAAGCCGCAAGCCGCAAGCCACGCAAGCCACGCAAGCCGCAAGCCACGCAAGCCACGCAAGCCACGCTGGATGCGCTGGACACCGCCGGACGTGCGGGACGTGCCGGACCCAGCTCACGCGTCGGGCGTTGCGCGTGGGTCGCCTGGTCCGCAGGCGCTGGGCAGACCAGGTACGCCGCGTGCGCCGACGCTGCCGCCCGGCGGGCCTGCGATCAGGGCGTCGGCGCCAGCCCTGGCCTGGCGAGCGCGCGCTCCAGGGCCGCGACGAACACGCTGCCTTGCGCGTCGTGGCGGCGTCGCAGCGCGAGCGCCCGGCCCAGGCCGATCGGGCAGCGGGCGGCGTCGCCCGCCTGCATAGCGCGCGGCCGAGCAGCCAATGCGCGTCGGCCAGCTCGGCGAGCGGGCGCCAGCCCTCGGGCAACTCCTCCAGCCGCGCCAGCACGCCGCGCGCCAGCGCGCCGGCGTCGTCGCGGCGGCCGAGCGCGACGCGGCACGCGCGCGCACGAGCTCGAGCCGCAGAAGCTCGGGCGGTGGTGGCGCGCACGCCCGTCGCCGCGGCCCAGGCCTCGGCGGCACGGCCGCGCGCCAGCGCCAGCGCAGCGGCCGCGAGGACGAACATGCCCTGGGCCGGCGCCGCTTCCTCGCCCGCCTCGGCCCGGCGTGCGCGCGCCTGCTGCAGCGCGTCCTCGGCCTCGTCGAGCCGGCGCATGCCGAGCAGCGTGAGGGCCCAGTCGCACTCGAGCAGCGCCGTGGCGGCGCGCGCGGCGCGAGCGTGCGCTGCTCCTCGACCTCGGCGCGCTGCGCCGGCTCGGCCAGGTCGGGCCGGCCGCGCGCCGGCCACGACGCCGCCGCCAGCGCCCGCGCCATGCGCACGAAGGGCTCGCCCCAGCGCGCGTCGGGCGCGTCGAGCACCACGGCCGCGGCGTCGTGCAGCGCGAGCGCCGCATCGGCACGGCCGAGCATGAACCACAGGTTGGCGAGCTTGATGCGGCTGAGCAGCGTGTCGCGGTGGCGCTCGCCGTGCGTGCGCAGCGCCAGGGCCTCGGACTCGCGCAAGGCCGCCTCGGCGTCGGCCAAGGCGCAGCTGCAGCCCAAGCGCCTCGGCGCGACCGGCCAGCGGGCCGATGAGCCAGGCCGCCGCCGCGCCGCCGCGCCGGCGTGCCGCGTCCACGGCGGCGCGCATGTGCGGCTCGGCACCGAGGCCGTCGCGCGCCGTCGTGCGTGCGATGCCGGCCAGCCAGTGCGCCGTGACCAGCGTGGCGCGCTGCGGATGGTGCTGCAGCAGATGCGCCAGCGCCGCGTCGGCCGCCTTGCGCGCGGCGCGCAGCCCTCGTGGCGCAGGTGGCGCGCGCTCGACGGGGCGGCGCTGCCCAGGAACGAGTCGCGCTCGCCGGCCAGCACGAGCACGCATGGCTTCGTCGAGCAGTGCCGGCACGCGCGCGCTCGGCACTCTCGTGCAGGCTGCTCGCGTACCGAGCAGCACGTCGGCCAGGCTCGAGCCGGTGCCGGCCGCGGCGCGCGCCAGGTCGACGCTGCCGCGGTGCACTTCGCGCGCGTTCGCGCAGGCCGAGCTGGGTGTACATGTCGGCGAGCGTGCCGCGCAGCTCGAGCTGCGCTTCGGGGCGTCCTTCAGCGCTTCGCCGATGCGCGCGGCGCCGATGTCGAGCAGCTCGCGCGCGCTGGTGCGCTGCGCCTGCAGCAGGTCGCGCTGCTGCGTGCTGTTGGCGCGGAAGATGTCGAGCACGAAGTCCTGCGCGGCCTGCGCGCCCCGCGCATCGCGCTGCGCCTGTTCGGCCGCGCGCCGGGCGAGCGCGGCCTGCGACCGCGCCCGGGGCGGCCTGCCACAGCGCCGCCGCGATGCCGCCCAGCAGCGCCGCCACCACCAGCGCCGTGGCGCTGGCGCCGATCGCCAGCACGAAGGCCGCCGCCACGGCGGCGCAATGCCCAGTGCGATGCGGTGGCGGCGCAGCCGCCGCCAGCCGCGCGCCAGCGCGCCCTCGCGCCGCGCCCTGACTGGCGTGCCGGCGAGGAAGCGGCGCCAGTCCTGCGCCAGCGCGTCGACCGTGGCGTAGCGCTCGGACACGGCCCGGCGCAGGGCCTTGGCGAGGATGGCGTCGAGGTCGCCGCGCAGCGCGCGGCGGCGCGCCGGCTCGGCGGCCAGGTGCTCGCCGCCGGCGCCTCGTCGCCCGCGCCGGCCTGCGCGGGCGGCGGCCGCTTGCCGCTCAGCAGCTCACAGGCCATCACGCCGAGCGAGTAGACGTCGCTGGCCGTGCCGATCAGCTCGCCGCGCAGTTGCTCGGGGCTGGCGTACTGCGGCGTTAGAGCCTGTGAAACTATGAATCGCGCCCGCGCAGGGGTGCCAAAGGGCGCTGGGCAAGGCGCAACGCGCAGCGCGGGCTGGCCGCCCGCGCAAGCGTTGCAACGCCGCGCAGTGCCCTTTGGCACCCCTGCCCTACGGGTGGGGCCCCAGAAAGGGCCCACTCGTCGTTGCGAAGCCTCGCCGGGGCCCAACCCCGGCTGCGCATCGCGCCTAGATTGGGCCCTTTCTGGGGCCCCACGCGGGCGCGATTCATAGCTTCACAGGCTCTCAGCGCGCGGCCGGCCGCTCGCGTCAGCTCGGTCTCGTCGGCGGCCTCGCCCTCGAGCAGCTTGGCGATGCCGAAGTCGAGCAGCCGCACCTGCCCGTCGACGGTGACGAGCACGTTGCCCGGCTTGATGTCGCGGTGCACCACCAGACGCGCATGCGCGAACGCCAGCGCCTCGGCCACCTGCAGCAGCAGCGCCAGGCGCGCGCGCAGGTCGAGCGCGCGCCGCGCACACCAGGCGTCGATGGTCTCGCCCTCGACGTATTCGAGCGCCATGTACGGGCGACCGAACGCGTCGACGCCGGCGTCGTACAGGCGCGCGATGTGCGCATGCTCGAGCGTGGCCAGGATGGCGCGCTCGCGCGCGAAGCGGCGCGCGAACCCCGGCGACCAGCCGACATGCGGCAGCTTGAGCGCCACCTTGCGCTCGATCAGCGCGTCGGCGCGCTCGGCCAGCCAGACCACGCCCATGCCGCCCTGGCCCAGCTCGCGCAGCAGGCGGTAGGGACCCACCAGCCGCCCCGCCGCCGGCTCGACCGGGGCGGGCGGCAGCGCCGCCAGCAGCCGGCCGGGCAGCGCCGCGAAGTCGCCCGTCTCGAGCTCGGCGTGGCGCGCCAGCAGCGCGCGCAGCGTGCCGGCCAGCGGCTGCGCCTGTGCCGGCAATCCCTGCAGCCAGCGCGCGCGCTGCGGCGCCGGCAACGCCAGAGCCTCGTCGAGCAAGGACGAGAGCTGCTGCAGCTCGGCGGCACCCAGCTTCATGCGCGATCGTGCGGCCGACGCACGGCGCGGGCGCCACCGTACACGGCCACGCCGGTCATACGCATGGCCGCGCCCGAAGCGGCCATGGCGGCGCTGCAGCGCGACGACGCAGACACGGCGGCCGCGGCGGCCGGCGCGAATCACAGGCGCGCTTCATGCCGGCGCCGGTTCTCACTGCATCGCCGCGATCAGCAGCAGCCGCGCCTTCTCCCAGTCGCGCCGCACGGTGCGCTCGGACAGACCCAGCGCATCGGCGATCTCGGCCTCGCCCAGGCCGCCGAAGAAGCGCATCTCGGCCACCTGCGCCAGCCGTGCGTCGGCCTGCTCGAGCACCTGCAGCGCCTCGTGCACGCGCAGCGCGTCGTTCTCGGGCGCCGCGAGCTGGCCCTCGATGAGCGTGTCGAGCACCACATGCTCGGCGTCGCCGCCGCGGCGCTCGGCATTGCGTGCACGCGCGTAGTCGACGATCACCGAGCGCATCACGCGCGAGGCGTAGGCGAAGAAGTGGTGGCGGTCGTCGACCGGCAGCGCCTCGCTGCCGACGATCTTGAGATAGGCCTCGTGCACGAGCGAGGTCGTGCCCAGCAGCGTCAGCGTGCGGTGCGGCCGCAGCCTTGCGGCGGCCAGGCGGCGCAGGTCCTCGTAGAGCAGGCCGAAGGCCTCGCCGGCGGCCTTCTTGTCGCCCTGGCGTGCCGCCGCGAGCAAGACGCTGAGTTCGGACATCGCACCCCACCTCCGGGCGCGTGATGCTATGCGCAGCGCACGGCATTCGGCAATCGGGCCGCCGCACGGCGGCGACACGGCCGCGACATGCCTGCTGTGCGGCTGCGGCTGCGGCTGCGGCTGCGGCTGCGGCTGCGGCTGCGGCTGCGGCTGCGGCTGCAACTGCGGCTGCGGCACCGCTGCCCCTGCAGCGAGCGCGGCGCCCGCGCCACGATCGCCGCCGATCGAGAAGCCCGGCACGCCCACCCACCGGGCGGAGGATGTACAAGGGCGCGCGCCGGGGTCGAGAATCACGGCACGCAAGACGCCCGCGACGCCGCGCGGCGGTGCTGCCGGCTCGGGCCGGCCCGCACCGCGCAGGGCGCCCGGCGCAACCGTCGATGAGCACGCTTCGCTTTCTCCTCCTGCTGCTGTGCCACCTGGCCGGCAGCGCGCTGCTGGCGGCGCCGGCAGCCGCCCAGCCCGCACCGGCCAGCGAACAGCGCGTGGCGCTGGTCGTCGGCAACGCGGCCTACCGCGCCGCCCCGCTGCGCAACCCGGTCAACGACGCGCGCGCGATGCGCGACAAGCTGAAGAGCCTGGGCTTCGACACGCTGTACTTCGAGAACCTGCAGACCCGGCAGGTGGGCGGCGCGCTGCGCGAGTTCCGCAGCCGCATCCGCCCGGGCGCGGTGGCGCTGTTCTTCTATGCCGGCCACGGCGTGCAGGTGCGCGGCGAGAACTACCTGCCCGCCGTCGACGCCGAGATCGGCAGCGAGGAGGACGTGCCGCAGCAGAGCCTGAGCCTGGGCGCCGTGCTCAACACGATGGAGGACTCGAAGGCAGGCGTCAACCTCGTGCTGCTCGACGCCTGCCGCAACAACCCCTACGCGCGCAGCTTCCGCTCGGCCCCGATGGGCCTGGCGCGCGTGCAGGCGCCCAGCGGCACGCTGATCCACTACGCCACGCGCCCGGGCAGCGTGGCCGAGGACGGCCGCGGCGAGCACGGCACCTACACCGAGGCGCTGCTGGCGCAGATCGGCGAGGAAGGCGTGCCGATCGAGACCGCGCTCAAGCGCGTCACGATCCGCGTGCGCGAGGCCACCAAGGGCAAGCAGGAGCCGTGGATGGAGGGCAGCCTCACCGGCGACTTCTACTTCATCGTCAAGCCCGGCGCGGTCGTCAACATCCAGCAGGCGCCGGCGACGCCCGAGGCGGCGGCCTGGCAGGCGGCCGAGTCGCTCGGCACCGCGGCGGCCTACGAGGCCTACCTGAACGAGTACCCGAAGGGGCTGTACGCGGCGGCCGCCCGCATCAAGCTGGCCGCCCTGGCGCGGCCCGCCGCGGCCGCACCGGCGACATTGCCCGCGCCTGCCGCGACCTTGCCCACCCCCTCGGCCAACGCGCCCGCCGTGCCCCCGGCAGCCCTGCTCACCCCGGTGCCCGCCGGCACCAAGGACGTCGAGGGCTTCGTCTGGCGCGACGTCCAGGCGCGCGGCGGCCGCGAGCATTACGAGGCCTACCTGCAGCGCTACCCGCGCGGCCGCTACGTCGCCGCCGCGCGCACGGCGCTGCGCCGGCTCGATGCCGCGCGCGACGCCGAACGCCTGGCCGAGCAGCGCGCCGCCGCCGAACCCCAGGCCTGGGAGGCGGCGCTGCAGGCGCGCAGCGAGGCCGGCTACCAGGCCTACCTGCAGGCCTACCCGAACGGGCGCTACGCGGCGCAGGCGCAGGCGGCGATCCAGGCGTTGCGCGAGCCGCGCCCGGTCCAGGTGCGCCCCGAGCCCGAGCGCCAGCGCACTGCCGAGGAACGCGAGGCGCTGCGCAGCGCGGCGCTGCGCGAGCTGAGCATGGCGCGCCTCACCGGAGCCGAGTTCCAGATGGGCGCCGATGCCGACGAGCCCGGCGAGGACGGCCAGCCCGACGCCTCGGCCCAGCCCAAGCACGCGGTGGCGATCGCCGGCTTCGAGCTCGCCTACTACGAGACCACGGTGGCGCAGTTCCGCAAGTTCGTCGAGGCCACCGGCTACGTCACCGAAGCCGAGGGCGCGGTCGAGCCCGGCTGCACCGTGCCGGTCAAGGGCGGGCAATGGCAGCTGCAGCCGGCGGCGAACTGGCGCGCGCCGGGCTACACGCAGACCGACAGCCACCCGGTCGTCTGCGTGAGCTGGAACGACGTGCAGGCCTATCTGCAATGGCTGGCCGGCAGCGGCGAGCGGCTGCGGCTGCCGAGCGAAGCGGAATGGGAGTTCGCCGCCCGCGGCGGCACGACGTCGCCGCGGCCCTGGAGCGACGCCGGCGGCTTCTGGACCCGCCTGTGGGACACCGTCCGGCCCGGCAGCGCCGGCCCGCAGCAAGACCAGCAGCCGCAGCAACAGCCGCCGCCGCCCAGCCGCGCCTGCCGCTACGCCAACGTCGCCGACGAGACGCTGCGCACGACGCTCGACTGGCCGGCCACGTTCAACTGCAACGACCGCTACCCCTACCCGGTGCCGGGCGGCTATTTCGGGCGCAACAACTTCGGCCTGTACGACATGCTGGGCAACGTCGCCGAGTGGACGCAGGACTGCGCCAACCCGAACCACGCCGGCGCCGCGCGCGACGGCCGCGCGCGCAGCGACGGCGACTGCACGCGCCACGTCGTGCGCGGCGGCAGCTGGGCCAGCTCGCCGGCGCTCATCCGCTCGGCGGCGCGCACGAGCCAGCCGCATTCGTACCGCGCGTCGGATCTGGGTTTTCGCAGCGCGCGCACGCCCAAGCCCTGATCGGCAGGGGCGCAGCGTGCGCGCCGGGGCGCGACCGCCTGCGGCATCCGGCGGTGCGCTGCCGTCCTCACGACCCCGTCCCATGCTTGCAGGCCTGGGATCGCTCGCCGCTCAGCGCTCGCTCGTCGTCGCACCGATGATGCGGGCCAGCCGCCTGCTGGTGCTGATGTAGGCGTGGCCGAGACGGCTGTCGAAATAGAGCGAGTCGCCGCGTGCGAGCCGGACCACCCGGCCGTCTTCGAAGTGCACCGCCACCGAGCCGCTGAGCAAGTAGATCCATTCCTCGCCGTCGTGCCGTGCGAAGTCGTCCGGACCGTCTATGCGACGCGCATGGACCGTGCCGAGGGCTGGGCTCATCCGCTTGCGCGCGGCCTGCGCGGCGAGGAATTCGTAGCTGAACGCCGGACCACGGTACGCCACCCCCTGGCCCGCGCGGGTCACGACAGGCCCACGCAGCGGCGGCGGCTGGCGGCCCTCGGCGAACATGGTGCCGATGTCCAGCGTCAACGCGCGCGCCAAGGCCGCGAACTTCTCGTAGCTGAGCGCCAGCCGACCGCGCTCGGCGCGGGAGATCGTCGTGATCGAGACGCCTGAGCGCTGGGCCACTTCGGCCAAGGTCCAGCCGCGCTGCTTGCGCGCCGCACGCAGCCGCTTGCCGAACGCCTCGCGGTCGGGCGCGCATGCGGCGCCGGCCGGCTTGCGCGGCACGCGCGGGCAGGCAGAGGTCGGTGTCTTCATCGAAGTGGCTCGCGCTGTGCGCGAGCGCTGCAACGCCGCCGAGTCTGCGCAGAGCCTGGCGCGGCCGCAATCGGGCAAACTCCGATTTGCGTATCCGCAAACTGCCGACTACGATGCCTCCGATGTCGCAGCACGCGGACTATCTCGTCGTCGGCGCCGGCATCGCCGCGGCATCCGTCGGCTACTGGCTGGCGCCGCACGGTTCGGTGCTGCTGCTCGAGCGCGAGGAGCAGCCCGGCTGCCACGCCACAGGCCGCTCTGCGGCGCTGTTCATGGCGAGCTACGGCACCGCGCAGGTGCGCGCGCTCACGATGGCGAGCCGCGCGTTCTTCGAGGCTGCGCCCGCAGACTTCGGCGAACATCCGCTGCTCGGCGCGCGCGGGGCCATGACGGTCGCCGCGCACGGCCAGGAGGAGGAACTCCGGGTGCACTGGGATGTCCTGCGCGGCATGTCGACGACCGGGCGGCTGCTCGGCGCGGCCGCAGCCTGCGAGCTCACGCCCGTGCTGCGCCCGGAGATGGTGAGCGGCGCTGTGTACGAGCCCGATGCGATGGACATGGACGTGCACGCCATCCACCAGGGCTTCCTGCGCGGCATTCGCCGGGCAGGCGGGCACATCCGGTGCCGGTCCGAGGTCACCGCCCTGCGGCGTCACGCCGGGGTCTGGCAGGTGCAGGCCGGCGGCAGCGCGTACCAAGCTCCGGTGGTGATCAACGCCGCGGGCGCATGGTGCGACGTCGTGGGCTGCCTGGCCGGTGCGCGGCCCCTGGGCCTGCAGCCGAAGCGCCGCTCGGCCTTCATCTTCGCACCGCCGTCGGGCGTCGACGCGGCATCGTGGCCGATGACGGTCGGCGTGGCGGAGGACTGGTACTTCAAGCCCGATGCAGGCATGCTTTTCGGCTCGCCGGCGAATGCCGACGAGGTGGAGCCGCACGACGTGCAGGCCGAGGAAATGGACATCGCCATCGCGATCGACCGCATCCAGCGGATGACCACGCTCGCGATCCGCCGCCCCACACGCACCTGGGCCGGGCTGCGCTCCTTCGTGCCCGATGGCGGCCTCGTGGGCGGCTGGGATCCGCAGCTGGAGGGCTTCTTCTGGGTCGCGGCGCAGGGCGGCTGCGGCATCCAGACCGCGCCCGCGATGGGCGAGGCCTGCGCCGCACTGCTGCGCGGCGAGGGCCTGCCGGCGCGACTGCACAGCTTCGGTCTCACCGAAGGCCGGCTGGGAGCACAGCGGCTGTTCACCGAGACGGCGGGCGCCGCGCTCGGCGGGTGAGGAGGAAGTCCATGCGCGTCTTCAGCGCCGGCATTGCCACGGAAACCAACACCTTCGCGCCCATGCCGACCGGAATCGCCTCCTTCCGGGAGCGCGGCTATTTTCCGGCCGGGAAGCACCCGGACCACTTCAACTTCTTCGCCGGGCCGTTGTGGGCCGCCCGGCTGCGCGGCAAGGAGCGGGGGTGGGAGCTCGCGGAAGGCATGATCGCGGCCGCCCAGCCCGGCGGCATCACCACGCGCGCCGCCTACGAGGAATTGCGCGCCGAGCTGCTGGCCGACCTGCGCGCGGCCCTGCCGGTCGACATGGTGGTGCTCGCGCTGCACGGCGCGATGGTGGCCGAGGGCTGCGACGACTGTGAAGGCGACCTCCTCGCGCGCGTGCGCGAGATCGTCGGGCCCGGCGTCGTGGTGGGGGCCGAACTCGATCCGCACAACCACCTGTCCAGCGCGATGGTGGAGAACGCCGACGTCCTGGTCTGCTACAAGGAGTACCCGCACACCGACGTGCTCGAGCGCGCGCTGGAGCTGGTCGACCTGTGCGCCGCGAAGACGCGCGGACAGATCGCGCCCGTTGCCGCGGTCGCCGATTGCCGGATGGTCGTCACCCTTCACACCTCGCGCCAGCCGGCGCGCGGTTTCGTCGACCGCATCCAGGCCATGGAGGGAAAGGACGGCGTGTTGTCGATTTCGATCACGCATGGCTTCCCGTGGGGCGACGTGCCGGACATGGGCACCAAGATCCTGGTCTACGCGGACGGCGATGCGGGCAAGGCCGAGCGTCTGGCACGGCAGCTGGCGGACGAACTGATTGCGATGCGCGAGCGGCTGCAGCCGCCAAACCCGGACATCGATGCCGCGCTGGACGAGGCGCTGGCCTTCACGGGCGGGCCGGTGGTGATCTCCGACGGTGCCGACAACCCGGGCGGCGGCGCGGCAAGCGACGCCACCTTCTTCCTGCAGCGCATGGTCGAGCGCGGCATCGGCGCTGCCGCCATCGGCCCGTTCTGGGATCCCATTGCTGCGCGCATCGCCGGCGAGGCCGGCGAGGGCGCGCGCCTGAACCTGCGCATCGGCGGCAAGGTCGGCCCGCTGTCGGGGCAGCCGCTGGATCTCGAGTGCACGGTCAGGCGCGTCGTGCGCGAGCACATGCAGACCGGCCTGGCGAACACCCCCACCGCGATGGGCGCGAGCGCGCTGGTCGAGCACCAGGGCATCGACATCCTGCTGTGCTCGTTGCGCAACCAGGCGATCGGCACCGACCTCTTCACCGGCATCGGCAGCGAGCTCGCGGCCAAGAAGATCATCGTCGTGAAGTCCTCGCAGCACTTCCACGCCGCGTACTCGAAGCTGGCCGGGCACGTCATCTATGCCGCCGCGCCCGGCGCCGTGACGCTGGACCTCGACGCCTTGCCCTATCGCAAGGTCAAGCGGCCGAAGTGGCCGATCGATGCCTGACGAACCCCCGAGGAGAACGCGATGCAACGACTCCCCCTGGCCGCACTTGCCGCCCTCACGCTGGGCGCCACCCTGGGCCTGGCCAGCCCCGCCGGCCATGCCCAGGGCAAGACCCTGAAGGTCGTGGCGCACGCCGACGTGAAGATCCTCGACCCCACCTTCACGACGGCCTACATCAGCCGCAACTTCGGCTACATGGTCTACGACATGCCATTCGGGCTGGACGAGAAGGGCCAGCCCAGGCCGCAGATGGTGGACAAGTACGCCACGTCCAAGGACGGCAAGCTGTGGACCTTCACGCTGCGGCCAAACCTGAAGTTCTCCGACGGCAGCCCGGTGCGCGCCGCTGACGTCGTCGCCTCCATGCAGCGCTGGACGGGCAAGGACAGTGTGGGGCGCGCGATGACGGCGATCGCGGCGCCCGAGTGGAAGGCCGTCGACGACAGGACCTTTACGCTGGCACTGAAGGAGCCTTTCGGCATGGTGCTCGAAGGCATGGCCAAGCCGTCCGGCTTCCCGCCGGTGGTGCTGCCCGAGCGCCTCGCGAAGATGCCGACGACGCAGCCGCTGACCGAAGTGCTGGGCTCGGGCCCCTACATGTTCAAGCGCGACGAGTGGGTACCCGGCAACAAGGCCGTGTTCGTCAAGAACCCGCACTACGTGCCGCGCAACGAGCCCGCGAACGGCCTGGCCGGCGGCAAGAAGGTCGCCTTCGACCGCGTCGAGTGGTACTACATCCCGGACGCCAACAGCGCCGTGGCCGCACTGCGCAAGGGCGAGATGGACCTGATCGAGCAGGTGCCGCCGGACTACATCAACCCGTTGCGCGGCGACGCCAACGTGAAACTGGCGCCCTCCGGGGCCTGGCAGGGATGGATGGTGATGAACCAGCTGCATCCGCCCTTCAACAACCCGAAGGTGCGCCAGGCGGTGCTCAAGGCCGTCGACCAGGACAAGTTCATGGCGGCCATGGGTTACCCGAAGGACCTGCGCGTCACGCACTGCGCCAGCTTCTTCATCTGCGGCAGCGCGCACGAGACCTCGGCCGGAGCCGAGCCGTGGCGCCAGCCCGACGTCGCCAAGGCCAAGCAGTTGCTGGCCGAGGCGGGCTACAAGGGCGAGCGGGTCGTGCTGCTCGTGCCGAGCGACATCACTTACCTCAACGCCGAGGCGCTGATGGCGGCCCAGACCATGCGCAGCATCGGCATGAACGTCGACATGCAGACCTCGGACTGGGCGACTATCGGTGCGCGCCGCGCCAAGAAGGATGCGCCGGACGCCGGCGGTTGGAACATGTACGTCACGGTGGCCGGCAGCTTCGACGCCGACTCGCCCATCACCAACGCCTACCTGAGCGCGGCCTGCGGCACCGCCCTGCCGGGCTGGCCGTGCGACAAGCAACTGGACGAACTGCGCACGGCCTGGCTCAAGGAGACCGACCGCGCCAAGCGCAGGCAGCTGCTCGACCGGTTCCACGAGCGCGCGTTCGAGGCCCTGCCCTACATCAACGTCGGCCAGTATTCGCCGGCGATGGCGGTGCGCAAGGAGGTCAAGGGCAGCGAGAAGATGTGGGGCGGTCTGCCTCTGATCTGGAACCTCGACAAGTAAGCGGCCGCGTGGGCGGCTACCTCCTGCGGCGGCTGGCTGCCACCGTGCCGGTGATGGCGGTGGTGGCCGTGGTCGTGTTCCTGCTGATCCATTTGTCGCCGGGCGATCCGGCGGCATTGATCGCCGGCGACCTGGCCACCACGGAGGACATCGCGCGGCTGCGCATCGCGCTCGGGCTCGACCAGGCTTTGTGGCGACAGTTCCTGCTGTGGACCGGGCGCATCATCACCGGCGATCTGGGCATCTCGATCTTCACCAACGTGCCGGTCACCCGGCTGCTCGGGCAGCGGCTGGAGCCCACGCTGTCGATCGCCTTGCTCACGATGGCGCTCGCGTTGGTGCTGTCGATCCCGCTCGGCACCCTGGCCGCCGCCCGCGCCGGCAGCTGGATCGACCGCACGGTGATGGTGTTCGCGGTGCTCGCGTTCTCGTTGCCGGTGTTCCTGGTGGGCTATCTCCTCATCTACGGCTTCGCGATCCGGCTCGACTGGTTCCCGGTACAGGGCTACGTGCGCCTGGCCGAAGGCGGCGTTTCCGGCTGGCTGCGCAGCCTGGTCCTGCCCTGCACCAATCTGGCGCTGCTCTACATGGCGCTGCTCACGCGCATGACGCGCGCGACGGTGCTCGAGGTCCTGCAGGAGGACTACATCCGCACGGCCCGCGCCAAGGGCCTGGGCGTGCCGGCCGTGCTCGGCCACGCGCTGCGCAACGCGGCGGTGCCGATCGCCACCACGGTGGGCGTCGGCATCGCGCTGCTGATCGGCGGCGTGGTGGTCACCGAGACCGTGTTCGCCATCCCCGGCGTCGGCCGGCTCGTGATCGACTCCGTCCAGCGCCACGACTACCCGGTGATCCAGGGCGTGCTGCTGCTGTCTGCCGGCGTCTACGTCTTCATCAACCTGCTGGTCGACCTGAGCTACCGCCTGTTCGACCCGCGCATCCGCTATTGAGCCGCCCGATGTCCGTCGCGCCGTCCCCGGCCGACGCCGCGCTGCACGACGACGGCTTCGCCCCCGTGCCGCCGCGGCGCTGGCGCTGGCTGCGCAAGAACGCCGCACTCGCGCTGGGCCTCGCGCTCCTGCTGCTCGTCACTGCCGTTGCGCTGGCCGCGCCCTGGGCGGCGACGGCCGATCCGCAGGACATCGATCCCTCGGCCCGCCTGCTGCCGCCCGACGCGCAGCACTACTTCGGCACCGATGCGCTCGGGCGCGACGTGTTCAGCCGCGCGCTGTGGGGCGGCCGCATCTCGCTCGCCGTCGCGCTGGCGGTGTCGGCGCTGGCCACGTCCTTCGGCGTGCTGCTCGGGCTCGTGGCCGGCTTCGTGCGCTGGATCGACGGCCCCATCATGCGCGTGATGGACGGCCTGATGGCCATTCCCGGCATCCTGCTCGCCATCGCCCTCATGGCCGTGACCCGGGCCAGCCTCACCACCGTGATCGTCGCGATCACGGTGCCCGAGATCCCGCGCGTGGTGCGGCTGGTGCGCTCGCTCGCGCTCACCCTGCGCGAGCAGCTCTTCGTCGAGGCGGCGCATGCGGTCGGCACGCGCCTGCCCGCCATCCTGTCGCGCCACGTGCTGCCGAACATGATGGCGCCGCTGTTCGTGCAGGCGACCTTCGTGGCCGCGTCGGCCGTGCTGATCGAGGCCTCGCTGTCCTTTCTCGGCGTCGGCGTGCCGGCGCAGACGCCGAGCTGGGGCAACATGATGGCCGAGGGCCGCAACGTGGTGGCGGTGGCCTTCCACATCATCCTGTACCCCGGCATCCTGCTGGCCGTGACGGTGCTCGCGATAAACATGGTGGGCGACGGCCTGCGCGATGCGCTCGACCCGCGTCTGGCGAGGCAGCTGTGAACGGCCCGGCACCATTGCTGCAGGTCGACCGGCTGCGCACCCACTTCGACACGCTGGCCGGCACGGTGCGTTCGGTCGACGGCGTCTCCTTCGCGGTGGAGGCCGGCGAAACCCTGGGCATCGTCGGCGAGTCCGGCTGCGGCAAGAGCGTGACGGCAATGTCCATCATGCGCCTGGTGCCGACGCCGCCGGGCCGTCACGCCGGCCGCATCCGCTACCGCGAGACCGAACTGCTGGCGCTGTCCGAAGCCGAGATGCGCCGCATCCGCGGCGATCGCATCTCGATGATCTTCCAGGAGCCGATGACCTCGCTCAACCCGGTGCTGAGCGTCGGCCGCCAGATCGCCGAGAGCGTGCGGCAACACCAGAAAGTCGGCCGGCGGCAGGCGCTCGAGCGGGCCGTCGAGATGCTCCGGCTGGTGCAGATTCCCGAGCCCGAGCGGCGCGCAATGGAGTTCCCGCACCAGCTGTCGGGCGGCATGCGCCAGCGCGTGATGATCGCCATGGCGCTTGCCTGCCGCCCGGACCTGCTCATCGCGGACGAGCCCACCACCGCTCTGGACGTGACGATCCAGGCGCAGATCCTCGACCTGATCCAGCGGCTGCAGCGCGAGCTGGGCATGGGCGTCATCCTGATCACGCACGACCTCGGCGTGGTGGCCGAGGCGTGCGACCGCGTGGTCGTCATGTACGCCGGGCGCAAGGTGGAGGAGGCGCCGGTGCTCGCCCTGTTCGAACGGCCGCTGCACCCGTACACGCGCGCGCTGATGGCGTCGATGCCGGCCATGAACACCCAGGCGCGCCGGCTGACGGAAATCCCGGGCATCGTGCCGGCGCTGCACGAGCTCGGCCGAGGCTGCGCGTTCGCGCCGCGCTGTGCATTCGCCGACGAGCGCTGCCGGCGCGAGGCGCCGCTGCTCGCCGACCGGGACGGCGCCCACGTCGTCGCCTGCCATGCGGTGCAGGAGCAGCGCCTGGCCCGAGGTGCGCCTGCGTGAGCGCGCCGCTCCTCGTCGTCGAGGACCTGCGCAAGCACTACCTCGCACCCCGGCAGTGGCTGCGCAAGCACAGGCCGCCGGTCCTGGCGGTCGACGGCGTGTCGTTCGAGGTGGCCCGCGGCCAGACCCTGTCGCTGGTGGGCGAATCGGGCTGCGGCAAGACGACGACGGCCAAGTCGGTGCTGCGCCTGATCGAGCCGACCTCGGGCTCGGTGAAGCTGGACGGCGAGGAGCTGACCACGCTCGACGCCGCAGCGATGCGCAGGCGCCGTTGCGATTTGCAGATCATCTTCCAGGACCCCTACGCCTCGCTCAACCCGCGCTGGCGCGCCGGCGACATCGTGGCCGAGCCCCTGCGCAACTTCAGAGGCATGAGTGCGGCCGCGCGCCGCGAACGCGTGCAGTGGCTGTTCTCGCGCGTCGGCCTGAGGCCCGAGTCGGCGGCTCGCTATCCGCATGAGTTCTCGGGCGGGCAGCGCCAGCGCCTGGGCATCGCCCGCGCCCTCGCGCTCAATCCCAGGCTGATCGTCTGCGACGAACCGGTCTCGGCACTCGACGTCTCGGTGCAGGCCCAGGTCGTGAACCTGCTGATGGACCTGCAGGAGGAGTTCGGCATCGCCTACCTGTTCGTCGCGCACGACCTCGCGGTGGTGCGCCACATCAGCCAGCGCGTCGCCGTGATGTACCTCGGTCACATCGTCGAACTGGCCGACCGCGACACCCTGTTCGCGGCGCCGCGCCACCCCTACACCGAGATCCTGCTGTCGGCCGTTCCGGTGCCCGATCCACGCGCACCGGCGCGGCGCATCCTGCTGCAGGGCGACCCGCCGAGCCCGGCGAACCCGCCTGGCGGCTGCCGCTTCCACACGCGCTGCCCGCTGGCGCAGGACGTCTGCCGCCGCGCCAGGCCCGAACTCACGCCGCGCGCCGCCGCGGCCGACGGCATGCAGTGGGTGGCCTGCCACTTGCGCTGAACGACCATGGAGGAATTGCCATGCACTACCAGTTGCTGATCCGCGGCGGCACCGTCATCGACGGCACCAAGGCCCCGCGCTTCGAGGCCGACATCGGGATCGAGGGCGATCGCATCGCCGCCGTCGGCGACCTCGCCGCAGCGAGCGCCGAGCGCGTCATCGACGCGAGCGGCCAGATCGTCGCGCCCGGCTTCATCGACTCGCACACGCACGACGACCGGGCGCTGCTGGCGCAGGCGGACATGAGCTTCAAGGTCTCGCAGGGCGTCACCACGGTGGTGGCGGGCAATTGCGGCATCAGTGCCGCGCCGCTCAGGCCGGACATGGAGCTGCCCATGCCGCTCAACTTGCTCGACGCGCCGGGCGGCGAACGCTTCACGACCTTCCGCGCCTACCTCGATGCCTTGCGCCGCACACCGGCCGCCGTGAACGTGGCCGCGCTCGTCGGGCACTCGACGCTGCGCGCGGTGACGATGGACGCGCTCGAGCGCGAGGCGACGGACAAGGAAGTCGCGGCCATGCGCAGCCTGCTCGGGGAGGCGCTCGACGCCGGGGCGATCGGCCTGTCGAGCGGGACTTTCTACCCGCCGGCGCTGCAGGCCACGACCGAGGAGATCATCGAGGTCGGGCGCCCGTTGAGCAGCGTGCGGGGCCTGTACGTCACGCACATGCGCGACGAGTCGTCGCGCGTGATGGAGGCGCTGGAGGAGACCTTCCGCATCGGCCGCGAACTGGGCATCGCCGTGGTCGTCTCGCACCACAAGGTGCAGAACCGGCCCAACTTCGGCCGTTCGCGCGAGACGCTGCCCTTCATCCGCGACACGATGAGCAGGCAGAAAGTCTGCCTCGACTGCTACCCGTACACGGCCGGCTCCACGATGATACGGACCGACCGTGGCATGCTCGATGGGCGCGTGCTGATCGCCTCGAGCGAGCCGCACCCGCAGTGCGCCGGTCGCGACCTCGGCGACATCGCCCGGGAATGGGGCGTGCCCGAGGCCGAGGCGGCCCGCCGCCTGCAGCCCGGAACGGCCATCTACTTCCTGATGGACGAGGACGACGTGCGGCGCATTCTCGCCTTCGACGAAACCATGATCGGCTCGGACGGCATTCCACTCGGCGACATGCCGCACCCACGCCTGTGGGGCACGTTCCCGCGCGTCCTGGGCCACTACGCGCGCGACCTGGCGCTGTTCCCGCTGGAAACGGCCGTCTGGAAGATGACGGGCCTGACGGCGCGCAACTTCGGCCTGCGCGGCCGCGGCACGGTTGTCCAGGGACAGCACGCGGACCTCGTGCTCTTCGACCCCGCTACGATCCGCGACGCCGCCACCTATGAACACCCGACCCGGGCCGCGGAAGGCATCCGCAGCGTGATCGTGAACGGCACCGTAGCCTGGCAGCAGGGCCGCCACACGGGTGCGCGGCCGGGCCAGGTCATCACCCGTCAACCTGTCTGAGGAGCCTCGCATGCCTGCCATCCAGCGCCATCCGACCCCGCATCCGGTGCCGTTCTCGAAAGCGGTCCGTGCCGGCGACTTCCTGTTCCTCTCGGGCATTCTCGCCATGGATGCGCAGGCCAACATCATCGAGGGCGACGTGCAGGTGCAGGCGCGCGCCATCCTGGAGCGCATCGCCGCCACGCTGGCGGAGTGCGGCGCCGGCATGGGGCAGGTGGTGAAGGCCACCATCTGGCTGGCCGACCTGAACGACTTTGCGGCCTTCAACCAGGAATACGCGAAGCACTGGCCCGCGGACTGCCTGCCTGCGCGCTCCTGCGTGCAGGCGACGCTGTACCGGGGCGCGAAGGTCGAGATCGAGGTGCAGGCCTACGTCGGCGAGGGTCGGCGCTAGGAGCGTGGGCGGCCGGCGCAGGTCCACGGCCCTTCGGCCAGCGCCGCTGACGCCCATTGCCGGCGCGGGCGCAGCGTCCCCGCCGATCGCCGCTCGGCCGCTCGCCGCGGGGTGTCGGTTGCGGCCTGCGCGCCCGCGGCATCGATCCGCGCGCTCACGCGAACTGGGCGATCACCTGGTCGGCATAGCGGCGGATGGCGTCCTTCTTCATCTGCAGCGTCGGCTGCTGCTGCATGATCGTGCCCACGCCTTGCTCGGCGGCGATGCCCGGCACGGCCCAGGGCGTGACCTGCAAGTCGGTGATGCCGAGGTCTTCGAGGCGCCGGATGTCGTCGACCGTGGTCGCGTCGGGGCAGTGCAGCATGATGTCGAACGGCTCCCTGTCGCGGCCGCATTCGCGCCGATGGCGCCCGAGCTGCTCGACCAGGCCGGGAATCTCGGCCTTGTCGTGGATCACGCTGAGCCAGCCGTCGCCCAGGCGCGCCGCACGCTGCATCGCCGGCGCGGTGGCGCCGCCCACGTAGATCGGGATCTTCTTCTTCGGTGTCGGCGCCATGACGACGCGGTCGAACTCGATGTGGCGGCCGTGGAACTCCTGGAAGCCGCCTTGCAGCAGCAGCCGCATGGCCTGGATCGCTTCGTCCTGGCGCTTGCCGCGCGTCTTCATGTCGATGCCGAGCCACTTGAACTCCTCGGGCATCCAGGCCAGCCCGACGCCGAGCGCGACGCGGTCGCCGGATACCGCGGCGAGCGAGCACAGGCTCTTGGCCTCGAGCAGCGGCTGGCGGATCGCCAGGCGCAGCACCGAGGGCAGGAAGCGGATGCGCCGCGTCACGACCGCCATCGCCGTCATCGCCACCCAGGGGTCGAGCACCGGCATGTCCAGCGGCCAGAAGCGCGTGCCGTCGGGCGTGTAGGGATAGGGGACGCTGACCTTCTCGGGGAAGAACGGCGCATCGGCCACCTGGATGCTGTCCCAGCCGTGGTCATCGGCGGTGCGCGCGATCTCCTGGTGTTCGGCCGGGTCGACCATGAACAGATGAAAACCGAACCTCATCGCACGCTCCTCCTCGGTCTGCTGTCCTTCCAGGCCGAGGCGGGACAAGCTCGGCGCGGCGAAATCAGGATACTGCAGCGGCTGCCGATGCGTCCAGGCGCGCCGGCAGGCACGCCCGGGCTGGCAAGCGCGACGAGCGGCCTCTCATGGCCGCTGCGCCGGTGCGGCCGGCGCGTTCGCGAATTCAGCCGCGCCCGCCCAGCTCCGGCCAGCGCGCCAGCCGTTCGTACAACGCCGCGCGCGACATGCCGAGCAGGCGCGCCGTCGCCACGCGGTTGCCGCGCGTGGCGCGCAGCGCGGCGCCGATGGCGGCGCGCTCGAGCTCGGCCACCTGCTGCGCCAGCGGCCGCAGCAGCGCCGCGGCGTCGGCCGGCAACGGCTCGGCGCTGGGCGGCAGCGGCGCATGCGTCGGCGCCGCCGCGGCAGCGGGCGGGTCCGGCGCTGCCGCCACCAGCGCCTGCGCCGCTCCGAAGTGGCGCGGCTCGAGCAGCGCATCGTCGGTCATCAGCGCCGCCTGCTCGAGCGTGTTGCGCAGCTCGCGGATGTTGCCTGGCCAGCTTTGGCGCGCCAGCCAATCCAGCGCCGCGGCGCTCACCGCCTTGGGCGGCAGCGCGCTGCGCCGGGCGATGTCCTCGGCCAGCGCCTCGACCAGCGCTTCCAGGTCGTCCAGGCGCTCGCGCAGCGCCGGCAGCCGGATCGGCAGCACGTTGAGCCGGTAGTACAGATCGGCGCGGAAGCTGCCCGCCTGCACCATCGCCGCCAGGTCGCGGCTGGTGGCGGCGACGACGCGCACGTCGACGCGCTCGACGCGGTTGCTGCCCAGCGCCTCGATCTCCTGCTCCTGCAGCGCGCGCAGCAGCTTGGCCTGCAGCGCCGGCGGCATGTCGCCGATCTCGTCGAGGAACAGCGTGCCGCCGTCGGCGAGCTTGAACTTGCCCTCGCGCCCCTTGCGCTCGGCGCCGGTGTAGGCGCCGGGCGCGACGCCGAAGAACTCGGCCTCGAGCAGCGTCTCGGGCACGGCGGCGATGTTGACGCCGACGAAGGGGCGCGCGGCGCGCCGGCTCGCGGCGTGGATGGCGTGCGCGAGCAGCTCCTTGCCGGTGCCCGTTTCGCCCAGCAGCAGCACCGTGCTGTCGGTGCCGGCCACGCGCCGCGCCTGGCGCTTGACTTCGAGCGCCGGCGCGCTGGCGCCGATGAAGCCGGCGATCGTGTACTTGGGCCGGCGCGCGGCCGCGATCTCGCGCCGCGCGGCGTCGAGCTCGCCTTGCAGGCGCGCGAACTTGGCCAGCAGCGGCTGCATCGACGTCTCGGGCTCGTCGAGCAGCACGTAGCCGACGGCGCCGATCACCTCGCCCGCCTCGTTCTTGAGCGGCAGCCGGCTGACGAGGAAGGTGCCGGCGCGGTTGCTGAGCAGGTCGACGAGGATCGGCTGGCCGCTGTCGACGACGCGGCCCATGAGCGTGTTGGGCACCACTTCCTCGACGCGGCGGCCGACGAACTGCCCTTCGTCCTCGGCGCCCAGCGCCGGCAGGAAGCGCTTGTAGCCCTCGCTGATCCAGACCACGCGGTGCGCGCGGTCGACCACCAGCGTGCCCATCGCCATCGTCGCGAAGACCTCGAACAGGCTGCGCGCGGCGAGTTCGAGCACGCGCTCGGCGTCGAGCGGGGTCGCGGCGTCCATCGAAGGCGACTGTAGCGGCTGGCAGGACTCGGCCCGGGGCGCGGGCCGAGGCCGGCGCGCTACAGCCACATCGTGACGATCACCGTGTCGTCCTCGCGCGCGATCTCGAAGCGCTCGGTGGCGCGGCGCGCCAGTTCGATCATGCGCTTGTTCTGCGGCAGGATCTCGCCCACCAGCGCGCGCAGGCCGCACGCGCGCGCGTGCTCGACCAGCCGCCGCTGCAGCGCACTGCCCAGGCCGGTGCCCTGCCAGGCCGGCGCGACGACGAACGCGATCTCGGCGACGTTGGTCGAGGGGTTCAGGAAATAGCAGGCCTGGCCGACGATCGTCTCGTGCTCGCGCGTGCCGCTCGCGGCGACGAAGCCGACCTCGTTGACGTGATCGTAGTTGCACAGGCGCTGGATGTCGTGCTGCGTGAGCGAGCGCACGCGGCGGAAGAAGCGCGTGTAGACGTCGCCCTCGGGCAGCTTGAAGAACAGGTCGCGGATGCCGCCGGCGTCGGAGGCGCGCGCCGGCCGCAGCAGCACCTCGGCGCCGTTCTTCAGGCGCACGCGGCGCTCGTCCTCCAGCGGATAGGCGCGCATGCTGGCGAGCGTCTGGCCGGCGTCGAGCAGGCCCAGCCGCTTGGCCTCGTCGAGCAGCCAGGCGCGGAACTTCGGGTGCGCCAGCTCGATGAGCACCATCGCGCGCTCGCGCACCGACTTGCCGAACAGATAGCCGATGCCCCACTCGGTGATCACGTAGTGCACGTCGGTGCGGGCGACGCTGGCGCCCTCGCCGGCCAGCAGCTGCGGGCGGATGCGCGAGACCTCGCCGTCGTCGGTGGTCGAGGCCAGGCAGACGATCGGCTTGCCGCCCGGCGAGCGCGAGGCGCCGTGCAGGAATTCGGCCTGCGCGGCCAGGCCGCCGTAGAACTCGCCGGCGAACTGGTCGGCGCAGGCCTGGCCGGTGAGGTCGAGCGCGAACACCTGCGTCACCGACACCATGCGGTGCTGGGCCGCGATGGTGTAGGGATGGCACACCGTCTCGATGGGCTGGAACGAGAACAGCGGATTGCGCTCGACGACGTCGAACAGCCGGCGCGTGCCGAAGGCATAGCTGGCGACGATCCTGTCGCGCAGCATCGTCTTGCGCCGGCCGGTGACGATGCCCTTTTCGAGCAGCGGCACGATGGCGTCGGTGACGGCGTCGGAGTGGATGCCGAGGTCGCGCCGGTCCTCGAGGTAGCGCAGCGCCTCGTTCGGGATGCGCCCGGGGCCGATCTGCAGCGTGGCGCCGTCTTCGATCGTGCCGGCGATGTAGCGCGCGATGCGCTCGACCACCGCCTGCTCGGTGGGCGCGTGCCGGTACTCGATCATCTCCGGCTCGACCTCGACGAGGTGATGGATGCGCTCGAGGTGCAGGGTCGAGTCGCCCATCGTCCACGGCAGCGCCGGGTTGACCTCGGCGATGACGAGCCGCGCGCATTCCACCGCGGCCGCCGCCACGTCGACCGAGACGCCCAGGCTCACGAAGCCATGCGCGTCGGGCGGCGTGACCTGCACGAAGGCCACGTCGAGCGGCAGGCGGCCGTTGCGCATCAGCTCGGGCAGCCGCGCCACCGACAGCGGCACGTAGTCGATCGCGCCCTGGCGCATCGCGGCGCGCATCTCGCTGCCGATGAAGATGGCACGGTGGCGGCAGCGCGTCGTCACGCGCCCGTCGGCGCCCACCGGCAGCGCGCCGTCGGTGACGAAGTGCAGCAGCTCGACGTCGGCCGGCGGCGGCGCGAGCGCCTCGAGCGCGCGCACCAGCGTGCGCGGCGTGGCGCAGGCGCTGCCGACGAAGACGCGACTGCCGGGTGCGACGCGCCGCACGGCGGCGTCGGCCGTCAGCAGGCGGTCGCGGTAGGCCCGGGCGACGGAAGGCGTCATGCAGATCCTCCTTGCCGCGGTGCGGCGATTGGGGCGATGCGGCAATGCAGTCGCAGCGGTGAAGCGGTCGCAGCGCTCGCAGCGGCCGCTGCAGCCCAAGCAGCCCAAGCAGCCGAAGCGGCCTGCGCGCCGCGGCGCCACAGCGGCGCACGGTAGCACCGCACGCGGCGCCACGACGCGCGGCGGGCACCCCCACGTTCGCGGGGGCTGCGGCATGTCCGCTTTGGCCGGCGTGCTGCGTATGCCGGTACGAAAGCGCGGCCGCGAACGGCGCCGCGCGCGTCCACCTCGAGGGGCCACTTCATGCATCGCATCGACTCCGGCGCGGCGCGCCGCATCATCGGCGCCCTGGCCTGCGCGGCCGCCGGCGCGGCTTGGGCCGGGCCGCTCAGCCTGCAGCCGAACATCCCGCAGCTTCAGCTCGGCGCCGGCGCCGCCAGCCTGCCGACGCTGCCGACCGGCTACGACCCGCCCAACGTGAAGGGCTCGCTCGCGCCGGGCGCTTCGGCACGGCCCGGCTACCTCGCGCTCGCCACCGGCCAGCCGCTGGGGGCGCCCGGCGGCGGCATCCAGGGCCCGATCAAGAACCCCGGCGAATTGCCCAAGCTGCTCGCGCAGCCCGATCCGATGGGCGCGCCGGGCGGCGGCGTCATCGGCCCGATCCGCTTCCCCGGCGTGGTGGCCGCCCTCGTCACGCCCGGCATCACCGAGCTGCGGCTGCGCGCGATCACGCGCGCGATCCAGGCCGGCAGCGGCGTCGACCCGCTGGCACTCACGGTCGACTACCTGCATCGCCTGTTCCCCGCGCTGGCCATCACCACCGAGCTCTACACGCCGGGCGGCGCGCCGGGCGCGATCAGCTTCTGCAACACCAAGGCCGCCTGCTCGGCGGCGCAGGCGATACCCGACGCCGCCAACGTGCTGACGGCGCTCTACGTCGGCTCGTTCGACTGGATCCGCGACGGCGGCGCCGAGTTCGAGTACCTGTATTCGCTCCTCAACACCGATGCGCTGGTCTACCTCGACATGACCGACCTGGCCCGCGTCGGCGCCGGTGACAAGCTGGCCGGCCTGGTGCTGGCCGGCGCCGACGAGACGCAGCCCTACTTCGGCATCCACAGCGTGGGCGCCTTCGCGTCCGACGCCAACGGCAAGGCGCTGCGCGACGTGGCCGAGGTCACGGCCGACATCCTGGCGCGCTATGCGGCCGAGCAGGTGCCCGAGCCCGGCACGCTCGCGCTCGTCGCCGCCGCGCTCGCTGCGGCGTGCTGGAGCCGACGCGCGCGGCCGGCGGCGCGAGCCCGGCAGCCGCGTTGACGCCGACGGCGGCACGCAGGCCCGGGCTGCGGCGCGCAGCCGGGCCCGGGCACGCAGCGATGCGCGCGCCGGCAGCGCGCGGGCTCGGTGCGGCCACGCGCCTCGCGGTCGGCCTGGCGACGAGCCTCGTCCTGACGCTCGCCGCTGCACCCGCAGCGGCAGCGGCAGCGGCAGCGGCAGCGGCAGCGGCAGCGGCAGCCGGCGCCGACGCCGCCGACACGCCGCCGTCGCTCGACGCGGTGGCCGCGGCCTGCCGCTCCGGTGCGCCGGGACGCGCAGACGCCGACGCCGCCCACGCCCTGTACGCCCGCGGCGTGCTCGAGGTGGCCGCGGCCTGCGCCGAGCCGCTGCTGCGCACGGCGCGCGACGCCGCGCGCCCGCGCGCCGAGCGCCTGGCCGCGCTGCGCGCCGTCGCGCGGCTGGCCGGCGCCGAGCCCTCGAGCGCCGTCGCCGACGCGGTGGCCGCGCTGCTGCAGGAGCTGGGCGACCCGGCAGCCGAGGGCCGCGACGACGGCGAGCCGGCCGACCTGCTGGCGACCTGGCAGGTGCGCATCGAGCACGGCGCCGTGCTCGCGCTGCTGCGCCGCTCGGCCGAGGCCGAAGCCGCGCTCGAAGACGCACTCGTCGCGGCGCCGCCGGCAGCCGACCCGGCCGATCGCCTGCGCGCGCGCCGCTACCTCGCGCTGGCGCTGGCCGACGGGCGGCGCGCCGCCGAGGCGCCGGCACTGGCGCGCGCGGTGCTGGCCGACAGCGAGCGGCAGCTCGGGCCCGACCATGTCGAGACGCTGCTGGCCGCGCTCGGCCTCGGCACCCTGCAGTGGCGCGTCTACGAGCTGGCGGCCGCCGAGCCGCAGTACGAGCGCGCGGCAGCGGGCTTCGCGCGCCTGCTCGGCGTCGCCCACCCCTACACCCTGGCCGCGCGTCAGGGCCTGGGCGTGCTGGCGCTGCGGCGCGGGCAGTTCGAGCGCGCCATCGCCATCCTGGGCGGCGCGCTCGCCGACGCGCGGCGCACGCGTGCCGACGACGACTCCGAGGTGTCGACGCTCGAGCTGGCCCATGCCAGCGCACTGGCCGAAGTCGGCCGCCTGCGCGAGGCCGAGACGGCCTTCGAGCGGCTCGAGGCGCAGCTGAGCGCGCGCCACGGCGCGCTCGACGCGCGCACGCTCGACGTGCAGTCCATGCTCGCCTTCGTGCGCTACTGGCTCGGCGACGGCAGCGGCACGATGCGCGCGGCCCGAGCCGTGCTCGCCGGCCGCACGCGCGGCACCGAGCCGCACGATCCGCGCCGCCTGGCCGCCGAGGCCTTGTACGCGTCGGCACTGCAGCTCGTCGGGCGCAGCGACGAAGCGGCGCGCCGGCTCGAGCAGGCGCTGGCCGTCGCACGGCCGGTGCACGCGGCGGGCAACGACACCGTGCTGCAGATCGAGCTCGAGCTGGCGCTGGCCTACCTCGAAGGCGGCCGCGTGGCCGAGGCGCTGCCGCTGCTGCAGGCGATCGACGGCGCCTTCGCCGGCCGGCCCGCCGAGCTGCCGCACGTGCGTCTGATGGCCGAGCAGCTGCTCGCGCTGGCGCTGCTCGCACGCGGGCGTGCGGCCGAGGCGCTGACGCTGGCCGACGCGGCCTGGACGCGCCGGCGCGACGCCTTCGGCGCATCCAGTCCGCTCGCCGCCTCGGTGGCCGTGGCGCGCGCACGCGCGCGCCTGGCGCTCGGCGATGCCGCCGGCGCGCGCCGCGAGCTCGAAGCGGCGCTGGGCACGTTCGAGGGACACGGCGACTTTCTCTGGCGCGAGCGCTTCGCCGCCCGCGCCGCGCTGGCGCAGGCCGCCGACGCGCTCGGCGACGGCGAGGCCGCGCGCGCCCAACGCCGCCGCCTCGTCGACGACGTCGAGCGCATCCGCGCCGGCCTCGACGACAGCCCCGCGGTGCGCCAGGCCTATCTGCGCGAGTGGGTGCCGCAGTACAAGCAGCTCGCGCTCGACGAGGCGGCGGCGGCGCGCCCGGCCGAGGCCTTCCGCGTGGCCGAGCTGGCGCGCGCGCGCACCTTGCTCGAGAGCCTGCGCAGCCGCCGCGCCGACGAGGCGGGCCCCACCGAGGCGCGCGACCGCGCCGCGCTGGCGGCGCTCGCCGGGCGCATCGGCGTGCTCGACGAAGCGCTGCAGAGCGCGCTCGACGAGGCCCGCGTCGCACTCGAAGCCGAGCGCAGCCGCGTCGCCGGCGAACTGGCCGCGCTGCGCGCCGCGATCGCCGCGCGCGACGCGCGCTACGCGGCACTGCTGGCGCTGCCGACGGCCGGCCCCGAGGCGGCGCCGCGGCTGCTGCAGCCGGGCGACCTGTTCGTCTCGTACACCGTGCACGAGGGCCGGCTGCTCGTGCTGTGGTTCGACCGCGGCGGGCGGCCGCAGGCGCGCGTCGTGCCGCTGGCCGGCTCGCTGCGCGACGCCATCGAGGGCTGGCGCGCGCTGCTGCTCGCGCCGCCTGGGCGGACGCCGGCAACGCCGGTGTGGATCGACGGCGAGCGCGTCGCGCTCGGCGTCTTGCGGCCCGGCCCCGAGGCACGCCGCGCCGCCTCGGCCGACGAAGTGGGTGCGCTGCTGGCGCGCCGGCTGCTCGAGCCGCTGGCGGCGGCGCTGGCGGGTGCGCGCCGGCTCGTCGTCGCGGCGGACCCGGCGCTCGCGCTGGTGCCCTTCGACGCCCTGCCCTGGCAGGGGCGGCCGCTGGTGGCCGCGCTCGACATCGCGCATGTGCAGTCCTTCGGCGTGCTGGCGCTGCTGGCCGCGCAGCCGCAGGCGCGGCGCGCGCCGCGCCGGCTGCTGGCCGTCGCCGACCCGGCCTACGGCAGCGCTGCCGGCAGCGCGCGCCGCGCGAGCGAGGTCGAACGCGAGCTGCGCCTGGGCGCGCCCGATCTCGACCCGGGCGAGCCGGTGGCGTGGAGTGCGCTGCCCGGCACGCGGCGCGAGGCGCTTGCGCTCGGCCGCCTGTTCGCAAGCCATCGGCTGCTGCTCGGCAGCGCCGCCTCCGAAGGCGAGCTGTACCGGCTGGCCGCGCGCGGCGCGCTGCGCCGCTACGACCTGCTGCATTTCGCCACCCACGGCCTTATCTCGGCGCGCCGCCCCTGGTCGAGCGCCCTCGTGCTGGCCGCGCCCCCGTCCGGTGCGCCCGAGGACGGCTATCTGACGGCACTCGAATTCAGCCGCCTCGGCCTGGCCAGCCGGCTGGTGGTGCTGTCGGCCTGCGACACCGCCACCGGCAACGCGCTCGAAGGCGAGGGCGTGCTCGGCTTTCCGTATGTGCTGCTCGCCTCGGGCGCCGCTGCGACCATGCTCACGCTGTGGCCGATCGACGACGCAGCCACGGCACGCCTGATGCCTGCCGTGCTGCGCGGCGTGCGTGCCGGGCTCGCGCCCTCGCGCGCGCTGGCACGCGCCAAGCGGGCGTGGATCGCGCAAGGCAGCCCGGCCGGGCCGCGCGCCTGGGCCGGCATCCTGGTGTACGGCCTGTGACCGGCCCCTCGCCCGCCCCGGCCTGGCGCCGTCGCGGCGCCGTCGCCGTGCTGGCCGCGGCGGCGCTGCTGCCGCTGTTGCCGCCGCTGCGCCTGGCCGAGCTGGCCTGGCTCGACACGCAGTGGCGGCTGCTGCGCCGCCTGGCGCCGCCGGCGCCCGCGGCGGCGCGCGACGAACCGGTGGTGATCGGCATCGACGAGGCCACGTACCAGGGCATCGCCGAGCCCTTCGCGCTGTGGCACCGGCCGCTGGGCGAGCTGTTCGCCGCCTTGGCCGCCGCCGGCCCGCGCGGCGTGCTGGTCGACATCGCCCTGCCCGAGCGCTCGTTCGACTCGGTGCTGCCGGGCAGCGACGCCGCGCTGCTGGCCGGCGTGCACGCGCTGGCGCGCGCCGCGCCGGTGGTCTTCGCCGTCATGAGCGGCCCCGACGGCCGGCCGCGGCCGGTGTTCGCGCCGCTGGTTGCCGTGGCCGGCGCGCAGTCGTTCGCCTCGGCGCTGCTGCCGCTCGACGAGGACGCCCATGTGCGCCGGCTCGGCAGCGACGCGGCGCCCGATGCCAAGCGTGACCCGGCGCGCGCTGCGACGGGCGATGCGGCCGGCCATGCGATGGACGATGGCGCGCGCAATGCAACGCCCGCTGCGGCCGGCCCTGCCGCGGTCGATGCCGCGGCCGATGCGGCGGCCGATGCGGCGGCCAATGCGGCGGCCAATGCGGCGGCCAATGCGGCGGCCAACACGGCGGCCGACACGGCAGCCAACGCGACGACCGACGCCGCGGCCGCGACGCTGGCCTCCGCGCTGGCCACGCGCCTGGGTGCGGGCGCGCCGCGCGCCGGCGCGCTCGTCGACTACACGCTCGGCGCCCGCTTCGGCTACCTGCCGATGCAGGAGTTGCTTGCACTGCAGCGCGCCGGCCGCGCCGACGCGTTGCGCGCGCGCCTGGGCGGACGGCCCTTGGTGCTGGGCGTGGTGCTGGCCTATACCGACCGCCTCGCGACGCCGGTGCCGCTGGCCGCCTGGCAAGACGCCGCTGCCGCGCCGCCGGGCGCGCTGGCGCACGCCCAGGCGCTGCGCACGCTGCTGGCCGGCCGCGCGGTGCAGCCGGTGCCGGCGACCGCGGCCTTCGCCCTCGTGCTCGGCTGCGCTGCGCTGGGCTGGCTGCGCGCTGGCGCGGCCGCGCTGCCGGCCGTTGCGCCGCGGCCCGCCGCGCAGCCGGGTGCGGCGCAGGCGGGTGTGGAGCAGCCGGGTGCGGCGCAGGCGGCCGCGGCGCTGCCGGCCGCGGCGCCGCGCGCAGCGCCATTGCCGGCCGCGGCATGGCCGGCGGCGCTGGTGCTTGCGCTGGCGCTGCTGTCGGCCACGCTGCTGCGCGCCGGCTGGTATCTGCCGGTGGCCGCGGCGGCCGCCGGCGTGGCGCTGGCGGCGCTGGCGCGCCAGGCGCTCGAGGCCGCGTTCGCGCTGCGCGAACGCGCACGGCTGCGGGGCGCGTTCGCGGGCTACGTGAGCCCGCAGGTGCTGCAGCGGCTGCTCGCCGGCGAACTCGACCCCGCGCGCCCCGACGGGCCGCGCACGATGGCCTTCCTGTTCGCCGATCTGCGCGGCTTCACCGCGCGCGGCCAGCACGAAGCCGCGCTCGAGACGGTGGCGATGCTCAACCGCTACTACGACGCGGTGATCGAGCCCATCCACGCCCAGGGCGGCATGGTCGACAACTTCCGCGGCGACGGCATCATGGTGGTGTTCGGCGCGCCACTGCCGCAGTCCGACCCGGCGCGCGCGGCGGTGCGGGCCGCCGGCGGCATGGTGCGCGCGCTGGCAGGGCTGAACCGGCAGCTCGCCGCCGAGGGCCGGCCGGCGCTCGAGATGGGCATCGGCATCGCCTGCGGCGAGGCGGTGGCCGGCCAGGTGGGCAGCCGCCATCGCCACGACTACACCGCGATCGGCGACGCCGTCAACGTCGCCGCCCGGCTGCAGGACCAGTGCAAGCCGCTGCGCGCGCAGGCGGTCGTCGGCGCCGAGGTGGCCGCGCGGCTGCAGGCCGGCGAGGCGCAGATCCGGCAGCTGGGCGAGATCGAGCTGCGCGGACATGCCCCGGTGCGCTGCTGCGCGCTGGCCTGGCCGGACGGCGCGGCGGACGGCGCATCGGAAGAAGCCGGCGTACGAGCAGCCGCATGAGCAGCCGCGTGAGCAGCCGAACGAACTGGCGCATGAACCGCCGCATGCGCTGTCGCATGAACCGCCGCATGAGCCGCCGGACGAGCGTCGGACGAGCGGCCCGATCATCCGCCGAAGGGGCCTTCACACGAGGTGTCGCATGAGGATCCTGCCCGCATTCGTGCTCTTCGCCTGCGCCGCCTGGGCTGCGGCGGCCGCCGCCGGCGCGCGCGTGATCGACGTCGCCGGTCGGGCCGAGCGCAGCGGCGCGCGCGGCAGCACGGCGCTGGCGCTGTTCGAGGCGCTGGCGCCGCGCGAGCGCCTGCTGCTGGCGGCCGGGGCCAGCGCCACTCTCGTCTTCGACGACAGCGGCCGCCAGTTCCTGCTGCGCGGCCCGGGGCGCTGGGAGCTGCGCGGCAATGCGCTCGCCACGCTGCAGGGCGCACCGCCCGAGCCGCTGCCGGCCGTCGTGCCGGCGCTGCGGCCGCAGGCCGCGCCCGGCGCTCGGCTGGCCGCCGGCGGCGCGGCGATGCGCGTCTCCGGCGCCATCGATCTCGCGCCCTGGCCCGACGCCACCCGGCTGCTCGCGCCGCCGGCGGCGCTGCGCTGGGCGAGCGCGGGCGAGGGCTCGCGCTACAAGGTCACGCTGGCCACCGCCGATGGCCAGGCGCTGGTCGAGGCGCTCGTCGACAGCGCGTCGCTGGCCCTGCCGGCGCCGCCGCGCACGCGGCCGGGCATGAGCTGCGCCTGGTCGGTGGAAGTCGAGTCGGGCCCGCGCCAGGGCGCGCGCGCCTACGCCGCCTTCAGCGTGGCCGACGAAACGACGCAGCAGCAGTGGAGCGCGCTGCGCCCGGGCGCCGACGCGCCGCTGTCGCAATGGGTGCTGTACGCACGGGCGCTCGAGACTGCCGGCTTCGCCGACGACGCGCGCGCGGCCTGGGAGCGCGTGCGCGCGGCACGGCCCGAGCTGCGCATGCCGATGGCGCGCTGAAGGCCGGCCGGAACACGAAATGGCGCGTGCGATTCCAGTCGCGAACGGCTCCGACGCCCGCGCGCCCGGCAGCACGCACATCGCAGCCGAACGCCACGGGCAAGCGACATGAACCACGACCCCGCCCCCACCGATGCCACCGATGCCACCGATGCCACCGATGCCACCGATGCCACCGATGCCACCGATGCCACCGATGCCACCGATGCCGCCGATGCCGCCGACACGCTGACGCCGCTGCGCGACCTGCGGCGCTTCACACGGCGCTTCGCCGCCGGCGATCTTGTCTTCGAGGAGGGCAGCGCCGGGCGCTGCATGTACGTCGTGCTCGAAGGCGCGGTGCGCATCGACAGCGGCCAGGGCGAGGCCAGCCGCACGCTCAACACGCTCGGCCCCGGCCAGTCGTTCGGCGAGATCGCGCTGCTCGAAGAAGGCAGGCGCACCGCGAGCGCCGTCGCCACGCGCACGCCGACGGTACTGGTCGAGATCGACAAGGCCCGCTTCGTCTACCTGGTGGGCCAGCAGCCGGCCTTCGCGCTGACGGTCATGCGCAGCCTGGCGCGCCGCATGGAAGGGAGGACGCGATGAACAACGCCGAAACCGCGCGCGTGCACGAGCTCGGCCCCGGCGTGTGGCAGTTCGTCGGCGCGCGGCGCAGCGCCCACAGCTATCTGTTCAAGGGGCGGCGACGCATCGCCCTGGTCGACAGCGGGCTGCCGACCACCACCGGCTACCTCGAGGCCTGCCTGGCGACGCTCGGCCTGGCGCCGCGCGACCTCGATTGGCTGGTGCTGACGCACGAACACATCGACCACGCCGGCGGCGCCGCCTTCTTCGCCCGGCAATGCCTGGTCGCCGCGCACGCGCAGGCCGCCAACAAGCTGGCGCTGGCCGACGACTTCTCGCTCATGACCAAGGCCTTCGCCGAGGCGGCCCGGCCGTTCCAGGCGGATCTGTGCTGCGCCGAGGGCACGGCCATCGAGCTCGGCGGCCTCACGCTCGAAGTCCTGCACACGCCGGGCCACTGCTCGGGCTCGGTCTGCCTGTACGTGCCGCAGCAGCGCCTGCTGGTCGCGGGCGACACCATCATGGCGCAGGGCGTGGTCGGCGGCGTGCTGATGTCGGGCAACACGAGCGACTACATCAGCTCGCTCGAGCGGCTGCAGCGGCTGCGCATCGACGCGCTGCTGCCCGGACACGGCCGCGTCTCGCACGACGCCCAGGCCGACCTCGAGGCCGGCCTGGCGCGGCTGCGCGCCATGCTGGAGGACTCGCACACGCTGTTCGCCGCCCTGCGCGAGACCGACCAGGGGTTCGACGAGCTCATGCGTTCGCTGCGCGACCTCAACCAGCTCTGACGCCGCTGCGCCGCTGCGCCCCGCCTGCGCCGCCTGCGCCGCCTGCGTTACGCTTGCGGCGTGAATCCGACCACTGCCCGGAGCCGGCCGCTGCGGCTGGCGCGCCTGTTCCCTCTGCTGGCCGCGCTGTGGCTGGCTGCCTGCGCCAGCGTGACCAACCCCGTCAGCGGCGAGCGCGAGCTCACCGTGATGGACGAGCGCGCCGAAATCGCCGAGGGCGCCAAGGCGCACCAGGAGGTGCTGAAGGAGTACGCGGCGGTCGACGACGCCGCGCTGCAGGCCTACGTGAACGGCCTGGGCCAGAAGCTGGCCGCGCAGTCGCACCGCGCCCACCTGAAGTGGACCTTCACCGTACTCGACAGCCCCGAGGTCAACGCCTTCGCGCTGCCCGGCGGCTACGTCTACGTGACGCGCGGCATCCTGGCCTACCTCGACAGCGAGGCCGACCTGGCCGGCGTGGTGGGCCACGAGATCGGCCATGTCACGGCGCGCCACGGCGCGCAGCGCGCCACCAGCCAGGCGCGCGCCGGCTGGGCCGTGCTCGGCGCCACCGTGCTCGGCGCGGTGGTGGAGGCGGCCACCGGCGTGCGCGGCGTCGCGCAGGCGGCGAGCGACATCGCGCAGACCGGCGCCGCCGGCTTCATCGCCAGGTACGGGCGCGAGCAGGAGCTGCAGGCCGACCAGCTCGGCGCCGAGTACCTCGCGCGCACGCGCTACGACCCGCAGAGCATGGTCGACGTGATCCAGGTACTGAAGGACCAGGAGCGCTTCGCCGCCGATGCCGCCAAGGCGGCCGGGCGCGCGCCGCCGGCCGAGCCGGGCTGGCTGGCCTCGCACCCGAGCAACGACCAGCGGCTGGCCGAGATCCGCGCCACGGCGGCACGCCTGAAGGCCGCGCAGCCGGGCGGCGGCTGGGCCGACGACGGCCGCACGCGGTATCTGAAGGCGATCGACGGCATCGGCTTCGGCGACGGCCGCGAGCAAGGCGTCGTGCGCGGCCGCCAGTTCCTGCACGAGCCGCTGGGCATCGCGATCACGGCCCCGCAGGGCTGGGCCATCGCCAACGATGCGCAGCAGGTGGCACTGGTCAACGGCGCGCGCGACGCGGCGCTGGTGTTGAAGCCGGTGCCGGCCGCGGTGCTGCACAAGACCGGCGCCGACCACCAGGCGATCCTGCGCCAGGCGCTCGGCGCCACCGAGGGCCGCAGCGAACGCCTGACGCTCGGCGGCCAGCTGGCCGCCACCTACTACAACGGCCAGCGGCGCGACGCACAGGGCAATGTCGGCGCGCTCGAGGCCACCGTGGCGGACGGCCCGCGCGGCCAGGTGTTCCTGCTCGCCCACATCGGGCGCGACGCGGCGGCGCGCGAGCGCGCGCGCGGCGCGATGCGCGAGGCCGAGCTGAGCTTTCGCGCCCTCAGCGCCGCCGACCGCGCGCTGGCGCGGCCCTGGCGCCTGAAGCTCGTGCCCTTGCCGCCGGGCGGCTTCGCGCAACTGGCGCGCGGCACGCCGATCGGCGAGCTGCCCGAGCAGCAGCTGAGGCTGCTCAACGGCGTCTACAGCGGCCAGACCGAACCCAGGGTCGGGCAGCCGGTGAAGACGATCGAGTAGCCGGCTGCGCCCAACGCGGCGGCGAAGCAGCGACGACCGCCGCCCGCGAACCCGACCGACTCCCCCCGCACGAAGCCCGAGCCGCCGCGATGGATGCCAAGCCCGACGCCAACCTCTTCGCCGCACTGCGCGCCGCCTTTCCCGAGGATCTCGACGCCATCGCGATCGAGACCTGCGACACGGCGCGCCCGCTGCACTACAGCTGGCGCGACCTCGAGCGCGGCACGGCGATGCTGGCCAATCTGCTCGACGCGCTCGAGCTGGCGCCGGCCTCGCGCATCGCGGTGCAGGTCGACAAGAGCGTCGAGGCGCTGATGCTCTACCTCGCGGTGCTGCGCGCCGGCCACGTCTACCTGCCGCTCAACACCGCCTACCAGGCGGCCGAGATCGAGTACTTCATCGGCAACGCCGAGCCGGCCGTGGTGGTGTGCAGTCCGCGCAACTTCGGCTGGCTGAGCCGCATCGCCTTCGCCGCCGGCACGCGCCATGTCTACACGCTGGGCGACGCGCGCAGCGGCACGCTGCTCGACCGTGCGGCGTACCACGGCGACCGGCACGCGCCCGCGTCCCGGCAGCCCGACGACCTGGCGGCCATCCTCTACACCAGCGGCACCACCGGGCGCAGCAAGGGCGCGATGCTCACGCACCGCAATCTGCTGTCGAATGCGCAGGTGCTGCACGAGGCCTGGGGCTGGGCGGCGCAGCCGCGCGGCAGCGACACGCTGATCCACGCGCTGCCGATCTTCCACGTGCACGGCCTGTTCGTCGCCGTGCACGGCGCGCTGCTGGCAGGCGCCAAGATGCTGTGGTTCGGCCGCTTCGACGCCGCGGCCGTGATCGCGCGCCTGCCCGAGGCCACGGTGTTCATGGGCGTGCCGACGCTCTACACGCGCATGCTGGCCGAGCCCGCGCTCACGCGCGCGGCCTGCACGCACCTGCGCCTGTTCGTCTCGGGCTCGGCGCCGCTGCAGGTCGAGACCTTCGACGCCTGGCGCCGGCGCACCGGCCACACCCTCCTCGAGCGCTACGGCATGAGCGAGACCGTGATGCTCACCTCCAACCCCTACCGGCCCGAAGACGCACGGCGCCGCGGCACGGTGGGCCCGCCGCTGCCGGGCGTCGAGCTGCGCATCCGCGACGAACGCGGCCTGCCGGTGGCCAGCGACGAAATCGGCGGCATCGAGGTCAAGGGCCCGAACGTCTTCAAGGGCTACTGGCGCATGCCCGAGAAGACGGCCGAGGAGTTCACGCCCGATCTGTGGTTCAAGACGGGCGACGTCGGCCGCGTCGACGCCGACGGCTGCGTGACGATCGTCGGGCGCAGCAAGGACCTCATCATCAGCGGCGGCTACAACGTCTACCCGGCCGAGATCGAGGGCTTCATCAACGAGCTGGCCGGCGTCGCCGAGAGCGCCGTCGTCGGCGTGCCGCACCCCGACTTCGGCGAGGTCGGCGTCGCGACGGTGGTGCCCAAGGCCGGCGCGGCGCTCGACGGCGCGGCCATCCTGGCCGAGCTCAGGAGCCGCATCGCCCACTTCAAGCTGCCCAAGCAGGTGTTCGTCGTGCCCGAGCTGCCGCGCAACGCGATGGGCAAGGTGCAGAAGAACCTGCTGCGCGCGCAGCACCAGGGGCTGTTCGCGTAGGAGGGTGGGCGACCGCAGGGCGGCACCGACCCCCCGCGTCGGTGTCGTAGCGGCCGGCCGCAGCAGACCCGGTTCAGCCGCGCCCGACCAGCGGCATTTGCGTCGCCATCACCGTCATCGACAGCACGTTGGCCTCGAGCGGCAGGTTGGCCATGTGCAGCACCGCGGCAGCGACATGGTCGACGTCGATGCAGGCCTCGGCGCGCCGGCTGCCGTCGGCCTGCGGCCAGCCGGCGTCGAGCGCGCCGGCGGTCTCGGTGATGGCGTTGCCGATGTCGATCTGGCCCACCGCGATGTCGAAGGCGCGGCCCTCGAGCGCGGCCGATTTCGTGAGCCCGCTCAGGCCATGCTTGCTGGCGGCGCAGGCCGCTGCCTGCGGCCGCGGCACCTGCGCGGCGAGCGAGCCGTTGTTGACGATGCGTCCGCCGCGCGGCTCCTGCGCCTTCATCATGCGGAAGGCCTGCTGCGTGCACAGGAAGGCTCCGGTCAGGTGCACGTCGAGCGCGGCGCGCCACTGCTCGAGGCGCAGCTCCTCCAGCAGCGCGCCGCCCGTGTGCACGCCGGCGTTGTTGAACAGGAAGTCGAGCCGGCCGTGGCGCGCGCGCACGAAGTCGAACAGCGCGGCCACCGAGTCGGGCCGCGTCACGTCGGTGGGCACGGCCACGGCGCGGCGCGCGATGTCGCCGTAGGGGTCGTCGCACATCGCGATCGACTGGCGCAGCGCCTCGAGGCGGCGGCCGGCGAACACGACCAGCCAGCCGTCGCGCACCATCAGGTTGGCGCTGGCGCGGCCGATGCCGCTGCCCGCACCCGTGATCACCGCGACGCGGTCGTGCGCTCGCCCCATCACTGCTTGCTCCTCCTGCCGTGCACGGCGGGCGCAGTCTACGCGCGCGCCAGCGCCAGCCACTGCCACAGCGCGAAGGCCGCCAGCGCCAGCGCCGACGCGCGGTTGACGACGCGCAGCAGGTGCGCATCCAGGCGCCGGCGCAGCGCGCCCACCGTCGTCGCGAGCACGAGCCACCACAGCGCCGAGCCGGCCGCGACGCCGGCGATCATCGTCCACGCCGAGCCCCGCGCGGCCGCGTCGGCGCGTGCCGCCAGCGCGCCGAAGATGGCGACGAAGCCGAAGATCGTCGCCGGGTTCGACAGCGTGAGCAGCAGCGTGCCGGCGAAGGCGCCGGCCAGGCCCGGGCGCAGCGCCACGCGCGCGGCCTCGGAGGCCGGCGCGCAAGTCCAGGTCCGCCAGGCCAGCCACAAGAGGAACGCGCCGCCGCCCAGCGCCAGCGGCAGGCGCGCCGCCTGCAGCGCGCCGATGAGCCAAGCGACGCCGAACGCGCCGAGGGCGCCATAGAGCGCATCGGCCAGCGCCGCGCCCAGCCCGGTGGCGAGGCCGAGCGCGCGGCCGTGGCGCAGCGTGCGCTGGATCACCAGCAGCCCGATCGGCCCGACCGGGGCGGCGATCGCCAGCCCGACCCACAGCGCATCGAGGAACATCGTCGGTCGAGCCTGCGGCGACGGCGCTTGGCCCCGCTCAGCTGCGCACCAGCCGCTGCGGCGTCGGCTCGGCCGCCTTGACGAGCCGGCCGAGCTCGG
The DNA here is from genome assembly GCA_046348125.1 of Rubrivivax sp. Taxonomy (GTDB): domain Bacteria; phylum Pseudomonadota; class Gammaproteobacteria; order Burkholderiales; family Burkholderiaceae_C; genus Rubrivivax. The sequence goes on along the minus strand of JAXMEV010000001.1, from coordinate 264,862 downwards.
CCGGGGTGTCGAGATTGGCGGGCGCGGTGCGGCCGTCGGGCGGGTGCTCGGCCATGCTCGTGCTCGCTGCTGCGGGTGTGGGTGCGGGTGCGGGTGCGGGTGCGGGCATGGTAGCGCCCGGCTTGCCGGCCTCATGCGGCTTCGCATTCGGGCTGCGGGCCTTGCTTCGCCGCGACGTGCCCGAGCGCGGTCTTCGGCTTCGCACCTGCTTGTCGCATCGAGTGCGAAACGGCGTCAGCCGCTCGGGCGCGCGAGATGGGTCTTGCGCGAGGCCGCCAGCGCCTGCGCCAGGGTGCCGATGCCGGCCGCCTCGAGCAGCGGGATCATCTTCAGGAACACCTCGGCGGTGACGATGGCGTCGCCCAGCGCGGTGTGGCGCCCGAGCACCGGCACGCCCAGGCGCTCGGCGATCGCCTCCAGGCGATGGCTTTCCTGCTGCGGGTGCAGCAGCGCCGACAGCAGCAGGGTGTCGAGCACCGGCATGTCCAGGCGCACGCCGCTGGCCGGCTCCGCGAGCTGCAGGAAGCGCATGTCGAAGGCGGCGTTGTGCGCCACCAGCACGCTGTCGGCGGCAAAGGCGCGGAACGCCGGCAGCACGACGGCGATCGTCGGCTGGCCGGCGAGCATCTCGGGCCGGATGCCGTGGATCGCGATGCCCGCCTCGGGCAGCGCACGCCCGGGGTCGACGAGCTGCTCGAAGCTGTCGTGCCGGCGCAGCTTGCCGGCGTCGATGCGCACGCCGCCGATCTGGATGATCCGGTCGCCGGCCGCGGGCTCGAGGCCGGTGGTCTCGGTGTCGAAGGCGGTGTACCTGAGCTCGATCAGCCGGCGCGCCCCGAGCTCGCCCTCGGCGGCGCCGAGGCGGCCGAAGAGATCGAAGTCGTGGAACTCGGGCCGGCTGCCCGGCCGCATCACGTCGCCGGCCTCGAGCGGCGCCGCCTCCAGCGCCAGCGGCACGAGAAAGCGGAAGAAGGCGCGCTGGCGCGCACGCTCGCGCTCGAACCAGAAGGCGCCGCCGTGACGCTGCACGACGTCGCGCAGCGTCAGCGCAGCCGGCCCCGAGCTGCCTTCGAGCGGCTCGGTTTCCCAGGCGACGACCGTCTCGGTGCTCATCGGCTGCAGCGGGAACACGAGGTCGAGCCGGGCGCGCTCGTCGGCCTGCGGCGCCGCCGCCAGACGGATCTGCAGGCGCATCGGCCCCCAGCCCTGCTCCAGGCGCAGCGCCAGGTGCGCCAGCGCCTGGATCAGCGAATGGCTCTCGACGCGCAGCCACAGCTCGGGTTCGACCTCGGCCAGCTGCACGCGGCTCGCGCAGGCCGCCTCGATGCGCCGCGCGGCGGCGGCAGCGAGGTCGGCGCCGAGCATGTCCTCGAGCGGCCAGCGCGTCTTCAGCACGGCCGTGCTCGCCGCGGCGGCTTCGTTGACGCGCCGGGCCAGCGCGCCGATCTCGTCGTGGATCACGGCGCGCAAGCGCTCGCGCGTCGGCGCGTCGAGCTGCGGGGCGTCCAGCAGCTCGACCGCCGCCTGCAGGCTGCCCGCCGAGCTGCGGCCGCCCTCGATGAGGCGGTGCAGCAGCCGCTCGCGCGCATCGGCTTCGGCGATCTCGCGCGTGATGTTGTCGAGCATCAGCACGAAGCCGTCGAGCGGCGCCTGCGGCGGCGGTGCCTCGGCCAGCGCCGCGTCGGCGTCGCGCTCGCCGTCGGCGCCGATCGCACGCACCGGCGCGAGCTGCACGCGCAGCAGCTGGCCGCCGGCGGTGCCGGTCACGAACTGCGCCGACGGATGGCGCGCGCCGCGCGCCAGACGCTGCTGCACCGCCTCGAGCGCGTGCGCGACGAGGCGGCGGTCGAGCAGCGCATAGATCGAACGGCCGAGCACCACCGGGTCGACGCCGCCGACGCGCGCGCTGCCGGCGGCATCGGCCAGCGCGCGCAGCTGCAGCCTTGCGCGTGCATTGAACAGCAGGATGCGGCCGTCGAGATGGCACACGACCACGCTCGCGTTCAGCTCGGCCATCAGTGCGGCCAGGCGGCCGCGCTCCTGATCGACGGCGCGGCCGGCCTCGGCCACGCGCTCGGCCATCTCGCGGCGCAGCGCCTGGCGCTGGCGCACGAGCGCGTTCACCGCTGCGGCCAGCGCGCGCGCGCCGGGCGTGGCGCGGCCCGCGCCCGGCTCGAGCAGGCGCTCGTCGGCGCTCGCCGCCAGCACCTGCAGCTGCTCGGCCAGGCGGCCCGGCACGGCGCCGAAGCGCCGCCATGCCCAGTGCAGCGCCGCGCCGCCGGCCAGCGCGGCGAGGAACCACAGCAACACGAGCCGCGCCAGGCTCGGCTGCACCAGCGCCCACAAGGCGCTGCGCTCGGCCGGCTCGAGCGTGGCGGCGAGCAGCCCGGCCGCCAGCGCCAGCAGGAGGCCGAAAGCCAGCGCCGGCAGCAGCGCGGCGGCGGCCGCGCGCGCATCGATGCGCACGGGCGGGTTCATTCGAGCAGCTCCTTCTCCTTGGCCGCCGGCGCGCGCGCGGCAAAGGGCTTGCGCGTGCGGGCGTCGGCGCGCAGCGCCCGGCAGAGCTCGAAGCCGCTGCGGCCCGGCATCGTCACTTCGAGCCGCACGCGGGCGGGGCGCGCCGGCGCCGCCTCGCCGTCGCAGGCCACGGGCACGGCGCAGCCTGCCCGCTTCATCCGGTCGTCGAGCGTGACGACGACGTCGGGCTCGCCGTCGGCGATCAGCACCTCATGCATCACGATCGGTTGCCCTCCTTGCGATGGGGCGGCTCGAAGCCGAAGCAAGCCGCGGCGGACGACAGGCCTGCGGCCCCGAGTGTGAAGCAGGCCGTCGCCGGTGGCCTGCGCTGCGTCAGGGTCCCCTCGCGCCGCCCCGTCGATGCCGGGCTCCGCGCGCAGCGGCTGCGCGGGGAAGCGGCCGATCGCCGCGCCCTTGGTCGTGCAGCCCTGCCGCAGCACGGTCATCGGCTGCAGCGGCAGGTTGGCGCCGGCGGCCCCCAAGGAAGGCGGGGAACTCGGGAGCGGCCCGTCGTCCCGCGAGAGAAGAACCAGACGTCGGCCGACGCGACGGCGATCGGGCGCTCTACGCTCGGCGCAAACCCCGATCACCGCCCGCACATGACGAAAGCGACAGCCAGCGCGGGCTTCCCCCGGGAATCCGCGCCGGCATTCGGGGACCGGCACTCGGGCACCACTGCCCCGCTCCGAACCACCATGATGGACGACAGCCTGCGCGACGCCGAGGCCTTCCGCGCCGCCCACGCTCCTGGGAGCGCGGGCGCTGAGAGCCTGCGGGGCCGCCGGCGCGCCCGTCGATGGGTGCGAGCGCCGCGAGCGCGCGGCGCACGGCCGGCCGCGGCCGAGCGCAGCGGCGTGTGGCTCTCAAGCAAATGTGGCTCTGCCACTTTGCTTGACCCCCACGGGGGGCGGGCTGGGCGCAGCCCGGCCCTGGGGGCGCTCAGAGCCTGCGCTGCACCGAGGCCACCGGCGGCGCGCCGGCACGCGCCCAGCCCGGCCCGTCGAACCAGGCGTCGCCGCGCAGCGCATCGGCCAGCATCGGCAGCGCGTCCAGGCCCCAGAACAGGCGCCCTTCGAGCTCGCAGCTCGGCACGCCGAACACGCCGTGCGCGATGGCTTCGTCGGTGGCCGCGCGCAGCTCGGCCTTGACCTCGGCGCCCTCGGGGTCGCGCGCCGGCGCCAGCGCGGCGGCCAGCGCGGCCAGCCGCTGCGGGTCGGACGGATCGGCGCCGCCGCGCCAGACATGATCGAACAATGCCTCGACGACGCGCCGGTTGGGCCCGCAGGCCAGCGCCAGGCGCAGCAGCGGCAGCGGGTTGAACGGGTGCACCGCCGGCGGCTGCATCGCAATGCCCTGCTGCTGCGCCAGCCAGGCGACGTGGCGGAAGGTCCAGGCGCGCTTGGGCTCGATCTCGGCCGGCCCCTTCTGGCCCCAATGCTGCAGCAAGCCGGCGAACAGCAGCGGCCGGTACGCGACCTCGTAGCTCAGGCCCTCGAGCGCCTGCGGCAGCCGGTGGAAGGCCAGGCAGGCGAAGGGCGAGATGGGGTCGAACCAGAAGGTGATGCGCTTCATCGCAGGGGCTCCACGGCGGCCGGATGCAGCCGCTGCCATTCGAGTCGGCGGCGGCCCAGCTCGAGCCAGAGCGCGCGCCGGGCCGCGTCGTCGAGCGCGGCCCAGGCGGCGATCTCGTCGAGCGTGCGCAGGCAACCGGCACACCAGCCGCTGGCGGCGTCGATGCGGCAGACGTCGATGCAGGGCGAGGCGACGGGATTGCCGCTCACCGATCAGCCCCTTGCGCTGCGCGCGCGCTGCACGCAAGGGGCACGGCCGGGCGCGTTCACGCGACTGCCCTGCGCGCTGCGCGCTGCGGGATTCGCGCTTGCGAGCGACCCGGCGCGCTCATGCCGTGGGCGGCCGCGTCAGGTCGGCCACCGGCGCGCCGGTGAGCGCGACGAGCTGCTCGGGCGTGAGCCTGAACACGCCGTTGGGGTGGCCGGTCGCAGCCCAGATCTCGGCGAAGCGGAACAGCTCGCCGTCGATCAGCGTCACCGGCGGCGCGCTGTGCGCGAGCGGTGCCACGCCGCCGATCGAGAAGCCCGTGCGCGCCTTGACGAACTCGGCGTCGGCACGCGCCAGCGCGCCGGTGAGCGCGGCGACGCGCCTTTCGTCGACGCGGCGGTCGCCCGAGGCGATCACCAGCACCGCGGCGTCGTCGGCCTTGCGCCGGAAGATCACGCTCTTGGCGATCTGGCCGAGCGCGACGCCCAGCGCATCGGCCGCTTCCTGCGCGGTGCGCGCGCTCTCGGTGAGCCACAGCGGCGCGTGCGGGTGGCCGCACGCGGCCAGCGCCTGGCGCACGCGCTCGAACCCCTCGGAGCTGGGCAGCGCGCTCACCGTGCGCCCCCGCGCGCCGAGCGCCTGCGTGCGAACGCCCGGCGGCGGCCCGTCGGGCTCACGGCCGCGCCGCCGCTTCGCGCCTGGCCAGCAGCGCGCGCGCCGCGCGCGACACCGGCGCGCGGCCGAGCAGGCCCGAGATCCAGGCCCCGGCGTCGACCAGTCCATCGAGGTCGATGCCGGTCTCGATGCCGATGCCGTGCAGCATGAACACCAGGTCCTCGCTGGCCAGGTTGCCGGTCGCGCCCTTGGCGTAGGGGCAGCCGCCGAGGCCGGCGACGCTGGCGTCGAAGGTGTGCAGGCCCATCTCCAGGCAGGCGTAGACATTGGTCAGCGCCTGGCCGTAGGTGTCGTGGAAGTGCCCGCTCACCTCGGCAAGCGGGAAATGCGCCAGTGCCCGCTCCATCGCGGCCTGTGTCTTGCGCGGCGTGCCCACGCCGATGGTGTCGGCGATGCCGCAGTGGTCGACGCCGATCGACTTCATCAGCCGCACCACATGCTCCACCTCGTCGGCGCTGACCTCGCCCTGATAGGGGCAGCCGAGCGCGCAGGAGACGGCCGCGCGCACCTTCAGGCCGGCCGCGTGCGCCGCCGCCACCACCGGCGCGAAACGTTCCACGCTCTCGGCGATCGAGCAGTTGATGTTCCGGCGGCTGAAGGCCTCGCTCGCGGCGCCGAAGACCACCACCTCGTCGGGGCGGATCGCGGGCCGCGCCAGCGCCGCTTGCAGGCCCTTCAGGTTGGGCGTGAGCACCGAGCAGCGCAGGCCCGGCGTGCGCGCGATGCCCGCCATCACCTCGGCGTTGTCGGCCATCTGCGGCACCCACTTGGGGCTGACGTAGCTGGTGACCTCGATTGCGCGGCAGCCCGCCGCCTGCAGCCGCTGCACGAGCTCGATCTTGTGCGCGGTCGCGATGGTCTGCGCCTCGTTCTGCAGGCCGTCGCGCGGCCCGACTTCGACCAGGGTGACGCGGCTTGGGAACATGGCGGCTCGGCGCGGTGGCGATGGGCCACTATAGCGGCGGCGGCCGCCCGCGGCGCGGCGCCGGAGCGCGCCGGCCGCGCGCGAAGCAGGCAGCCCGGATGCGGCGGCAGGGGCTGGCGCGCACACCGGCGATCGCCGACACTACCGCGTCGAGAGGAACGAGCTTGAACACGCGCCGCTGCCTGCAGATCGCCGACCGCATCGATGTGCTGCTGCAGGCGCGCCTTGGCCGCGGCATCGACCTGCAGCGCATGGTGGCCGAGCCGCTGTACGCGCGCGACGTGCTGCTGGTGTGCGATGCGCACCGCGGCGAGGAGCTGGCCGAGCTGGCGCAGAGCTTCCGGGCGGCCGCGCTCGAGGAGCCCGCCGACGATGCCGGCCAGGCCGGCGCATCGAGACCCGATCGCGCCAGCCCGGGGTTCCTGTCGTCCCTGTTCGATGCGCTCAAGCCCGCGCGTGCCGAGCCGAGCTCGCTGCCGCCCGACGACGATGCCGCCGCCCAGGCCGAACTGCGGCGCCGGGCACAGCAGCGCGACGCGCCGCCGCGCTGGCGGCGTTGATTCATACGGCTTCGCATTCAATGCGATAACAAGGCGCGAAGCCGAAGACAGCGCTGAAGCACGGCGAGGCGAAGCAACGCCGTGGGCGTGTTGAATGCGAAAACGTATCAGCCCGCTGCCGCCAGCCGCAGCAGCTCGCCGCCCTCGGCCACCGGGTCGCCGGCGGCGTAGAGCAATTCCTCCACGACGCCGTCGCGCGGCGCGAAAAGGGTGTGCTCCATCTTCATCGCCTCGATCACCGCCAGCGCCTGGCCGCGGCGCACGCGCTCGCCGGCCTGCACGGCGAAGCTGACCACCTTGCCGGGCATGGGCGCGGTCAGGCCGCCCGCCTCGGCCGCCTGCGCGCCGGCCTGGGCCATGGCGTCGACCACGGTGGCGAAAGCGCGGCCCTCCTCCGCATACACCGCGTAGCGCTCGCCGTCGCGGTACACGCTGAGTGTGAGGCGCCGCTCGCCCAGTTGCACGTCGTGCCGGCCCCCGCCCAGGGCGCGCGCGGCGAAGGTCCATTGCTGCGCACCCAGCGCGAGCCGGGTCTCGCCGTCGTGGCGGCGCTGCAGTTCCACCGTGATCGAAGGATCGCCGCCGACGCGCAGCTCGATGCGCCGGCGCGCCAGGCCGTACAGGCGCCAGGCGTCGCGCCGCGACCAGGGATCGGCCTCCTCGAGCGCGCGCTCCGCCGCCAGCACATGCGCCGCCACGCCGGCAGCCACCACTTGGGCGGCCAGCGGCGCCGCCTCGAACAGCGCGGCACGCTCGCGCTCGATGAGCGCGGTGTCGAGGTCGGCGGTGGCGAAGGCGCGGCTTTGCACGACGCGGCGCAGGAAGGCGACGTTGGTGTTCAGGCCGACGATGTGCGTGTCGCGCAGCGCGGCGTCCAGGCGCGCCAGCGCCGCGGCGCGGTTCTCGCCCCAGACGATGAGCTTGGCGATCATCGAGTCGTAGTACGGCGTGACCGCGTCGCCCTCGCCGAAGCCGCTGTCGACGCGCGCCAGCCCCGCCTCGGGCGGCGCGCGCGTGAAGGCCACGTGCTCGGGCCAGCGCACCACCGCCAGCCGGCCGCTGGCGGGCAGGAAGCCGGCGTCGGGGTTCTCGGCGCAGATGCGCGCTTCGATCGCGTGGCCGTGCAGCGCCACCTGCTCCTGGGCCAGCGGCAGGCGCTCGCCGTCGGCGATGCGCAGCTGCCACTCGACGAGGTCGAGGCCCGTCACCGCCTCGGTCACCGGGTGCTCGACCTGCAGCCGCGTGTTCATCTCCATGAAGTAGGCGCGGAGGTCGCCGTCGTCGCGCTCCTCGGCGACGAACTCCACCGTGCCGGCGCCGACATAGCCCACCGCCCTGGCCGCGGCCACCGCGGCGGCGCCCAGCTCGGCGCGGCGCGCCGCGCCGAGGCCGGGCGCGGGCGACTCTTCCAGCACCTTCTGGTGGCGCCGCTGCACCGAGCAGTCGCGCTCGTTGAGGTGGATGACGTGGCCGAACGCGTCGCCGAACACCTGGATCTCGATGTGGCGCGGCCGCGTCACGTAGCGCTCGACGAGCACGCGCTCGTCGCCGAAGCTCGCCTTGGCTTCGCGCTGGCACGAGGCGAGCGCGGCGGCGAAGTCCTCGGCCCTGTCGACGCGGCGCATGCCGCGGCCGCCGCCGCCCGCGCTGGCCTTGATCAGCACCGGGTAGCCGATGCGCTCGGCTTCGCGCGCCAGGAACCGGGCGTCGTTGTTCTCGCCGTGGTAGCCGGGCACGAGCGGCACGCCGGCCTTCTCCATCAGCGCCTTGGCCGCGGCCTTGCTGCCCATGGCCGCGATGGCCGCCGGCGGCGGGCCGATGAACACCAGGCCGGCGGCGGCACAGGCCTGGGCGAACTCGGCGTTCTCCGACAGGAAGCCGTAGCCCGGGTGGATGGCCTGCGCGCCCGTGCTCTGCGCCGCCGCGATGATGCGCCGCCACTGCAGGTAGTTCTCGCGCGCGGCGTTGCCGCCCAGGTGCACCGCCTCGTCGGCCGCGTGCACGTGGCGCGCCTGCGCGTCGGCGTCGGAGTACACCGCGACCGTACGCACGGCCAGGCGACGCGCGGTGGCGATGACGCGGCAGGCGATCTCGCCGCGATTGGCAATCAGGATCTTCCTAAACATGCTTCACCTCGATCGCGACGAGATCGCCTGCGCGCGCTGCGCGCGCCAGACGCTTTGGCTGCGCCGCGCCGGCCTCGCGGCCGTCGTCGCCGCGATGGGCAATCAGGATCTTCCTGAACATGCTTCACCTCGATCGCAACGAACGGGGTCTCGTGGCTTCAAACGGCAGCCGCCGGCACGGGCGAGAAGCGGCGCCAGAGCGCACGCAGGAACTTGAACAACACGACGATCAACGCCAGCGCCAGCGCCACCGCCAGCGCCAGCACCGGGAAGAACAGCCAGGGGTGCGCCCAGGCCAGCCACAGCAGCGCGGGCACGGCGACGTCGCCGAGCAGCGACAGCGCGATATTCGAGAACGGCTCGGGCGAGGCGTTGACCGCGGCGCGCGTGGTCGCCTTGGCGGCGTGCGCGGTGGCGGCCAGCGTGCCGCCGAGCAGCGCCGCGATCGCCGTCCAGGCCGCGTGATCGGCGCCGGCCGCGCCGAGCGCCGCCGCGGCCAGCGCGGCACCGGCGGGGATGCGCACGAAGGTGTGCACCGCGTCCCACAGCGTGTCGATGCCCGGGATCTTGTCGGCGAAGAACTCGACCACGAACATCAGCAGGCTGGCGCCCAGCACCCAGGGGTTCTGCAGCACCTGCAGGCCGGCGGGCAGCGGCAGCCAGCCTAGCCAGCCGGCGGCGCCGGTGAGCAAGACCACCGCATACAGGCGCAACCCGCTCGCCCAGCCGAGTGCTGCCGCCAGCGCCACGAGCTGCGCCAGATCGAGGTTCAGCGGCTGCGCCACGCGCACTTCGCCTCTTCGACGACTCGATGCCCTGCGCTGCCGCGCCCATCGCGGCAACACGGCCGGCCGGGCCGCATCCGCGCCGCGCCGCTCGACCCGCCCTCGGGCGCGAAGCCGACGCTCATCGCACCGCCGCCTCCTGCTGCAGCATGGCCACCAGATCGAGCTCGGGGCAGGGCCGCCCCATCGCGGTGAGGGCGGCGCTGATCTGGCCGCGGTGGTGCGTGCCGTGGTTGAAGACATGCGCCAGCGTGGCCGCGAACGGCAGCGAGACGTCGCTGCCGCGCAGCGTGCGGTACTCGAGCGTGCCGGCCAGGCGCGCCTCGTCGAGCGCGGCGACCCACGGGCCCCAGGCGGCGGCGGCGGCGAGCAGCCGCTGCCCGAGCCGGGCGCGGTCGCCCTCGAGCTCGGCGTCCAGCGCCACGCTCGGCGACTCGCCGTGCGCGAAGCGGCGGAACCAGACTCCGGCCTCGACCACCAGCAGGTGGTTCAGCGTGCCGTGCACGCTCGCGAAGAACAGGCCCGCGTCGCGCCGGTAGTCGGCCTCGGGCAGCGCATCGACCTGCTCGAGGAGGCCCTGCGTGGCCCAGGCGTGGTAGCGCGCCAGCGTCAGCATCTGCTCGGCCAGCGGCGAGCGGTCCAGCGCCTTGACCATGCCCACAGACAGATAGTTCTTGCCCGGCCACTGCACGCGGCCGACCTCGGCGTAGCCGAGCCGTGCGTACAGCGCGCGCAGCTCGTGCGCCGGCTCGGCGGTGTCCAGCGCCATGCGCCGGTAGCCGCGCTCGCGCGCCCAGGCCTCGCATTCCTCGACCAGCCGCCGCCCGACGCCGATGCCCTGGTGCTGCGGGTGCACGGCGAACTGGTGGAAATGCGCCGTGTCGCGCTCCCAGTACCATGGCGCCTCGTCGGGCGACGGCGCGTTCGTCTCGTCGTAGGGGCCGCTCACCGTGACCGTGCCCACGACGACGCCGGCGCGCTCGGCGACGAAGCACTGGCCTTCGGCGACGCGCCGCCGCGTCGTCTCCACGCTCTGCGCGGCGGCGGTGAAGTTCAAGCCGCGCGCGGCCAGCGGCGCATAGGCCAGGTGCAGCAGGGTGTTCAGCGCCTCGAGCGAGTCGCGCGCGGCGAGCGGGCGGATGCGCACGATGTCGGAGGCCTGCATCATCGGGCGCGCCTCACATGCGGAACAGGCCGAAGCGCGGGCTGGCCGGGATCGGCGCGTTCAGGCTCGCGCTCAGCGCCAGCGCCAGCACGCGGCGCGTGTCGGCCGGGTCGATGATGCCGTCGTCCCACAGGCGCGCGCTGCCGAAGAAGGGCTGCCCCTGGTGCTCGAACTGCGCGAGGATCGGGCGCCGGAAGGTCGCCTCGTCTTCGGCCGACCAGCTGCCGCCGCGCGCCTCGATGCCGTCGCGCCGTACCGTGGCCAGCACGCTGGCGGCCTGCTCGCCGCCCATCACGCTGACGCGCGCGCTCGGCCAGGTCCACAGGAAGCGCGGCGAGTAGGCGCGGCCGCACATGCCGTAGTTGCCGGCACCGAAGCTGCCGCCGACGATGACGGTGAACTTGGGTACGGTGGCGGTGGCGACCGCGGTGACCATCTTCGCGCCGTGCTTGGCGATGCCCTCGTTCTCGACCTTGCGGCCGACCATGAAGCCGGTGATGTTCTGCAGGAACACCAGCGGCACGCGGCGCTGGCAGCACAGCTCGATGAAGTGCGCGCCCTTCTGCGCGCTCTCGGAAAACAGGATGCCGTTGTTGGCCACCAGGCCCACCGGCATGCCCTCGAGGTGGGCAAAGCCGGTGACCAGCGTCTGCCCGTAGCGCGCCTTGAACTCGTCGAACTCGCTCGCGTCGACGATGCGCGCGATGATCTCGCGCATGTCGTAGGGCTTGCGCGTCGAGAAGCCGTTCTCGTCGCCCGGGATCACGCCGTGCAGCTCGGCCGGGTCGAACAGCGGCGGCCGCGGCGGCAGCAGCGCCAGCGGCTGCGGCTTGACCCAATTGAGGTTGGCCACCACCGAGCGCGCCAGCGCCAGCGCGTGCAGGTCGTTCTCGGCCAGGTGGTCGGCCACGCCCGACAGCCGCGTGTGCACGTCGCCGCCGCCCAGCTCCTCGGCGCTCACCACCTCGCCGACGGCGGCCTTCACCAGCGGCGGGCCGCCGAGGAAGATCGTGCCCTGGTTGCGCACGATGATGGCCTCGTCGCTCATCGCCGGCATGTAGGCGCCGCCGGCGGTGCACGAGCCCATCACGACGGCGATCTGCGGGATGCCCTGCGCGCTCATCTGCGCCTGGTTGTAGAAGATGCGCCCGAAGTGCTCGCGGTCGGGGAACACCTCGTCCTGATTGGGCAGGTTGGCGCCGCCCGAATCGACGAGGTAGATGCAGGGCAGCCGGTTCTCGCGCGCGATCTCCTGCAGCCGCAGGTGCTTCTTCACCGTCAGCGGGTAGTAGGTGCCGCCCTTGACGGTGGCGTCGTTGCAGACGACGACGCACTCGACGCCGGCCACGCGCCCGATGCCGCCGATGAGGCCGGCGCCGGGCGCCTCGTTGTCGTAGACGTCGAGCGCGGCCAGCGCACCCACCTCGAGAAAGGGCGTGTCGGCGTCGAGCAGCATCTCGACGCGCTCGCGCGGCAGCAGCTTGCCGCGCGCCAGGTGCTTGGCGCGCGCCGCCTCGCCGCCGCCCAGCGCGACCTGCTCGAGCCGCCGGTTCAACTCGCCGACCTGCTGGCGCATCAGCCGACTGGCGGCCTGGAATTCCGCCGAGCGCGGATTGAGCTTGGATGTCAGCGCGGGCAAGCCGGGTCTCCTCGCGCGCGGCGCGCGGTCGCCGCCGCGCGGCCGCGGCGGTCTGCGGACGGCATTCTAGGAGGCGGGCCGGTCCGCCGGCCTCGGCGCCGCGCGCGGGCGGCCGCGGACCCAGCGCGCTGCGTACACCGATACGCCATCCTCGGCGCCGCGCGCGCGGGCGGCCGCGCGTGCGACTCAGGCGGCGGCGCTCAGCGCCTGTTCGAGATCGGCCATCAAGTCTTGCGGATCCTCGAGGCCGACATGCAGCCGCACGACCAGGCCGCGGCCGGCCCAGCCGGTGAGGCTACGCGCCGCGCCGACGTCGACAGGGAGTACCAGGCTCTCGAAGCCCCCCCAGGAATGACCCAGACCGAAGAGCTGCAGCGCGTCGACGAACGCGTGCAACTGCGACCGGCTGACACGCGGCTCGAATTCGACCGCCAGCAGGCCGTTGGCGCCGCCGAAGTCGCGTTGCCAGAGCGCGTGACCGGGGTCTTCGGGCAGTGCGGGATGGAACACGGTGGCAACCGCCGGCTGCTGCTGCAGCCAGCGAGCCAGCGTCAGTGCGCTCTCGCCGTGCTGGCGCAGCCTGGTCGCGAGCGTGCGCAGGCCGCGCAGCGCCAGGTAGGCATCGTCGGGGCTGACCGAATGGCCGAGCAGCTCCGCGGTGGCAGCCAAAGTCGGCCAGGCACGCTCGGTGCTGACGACCAGGCCCAGCATGACGTCGGAATGGCCGACGACGTACTTGGTGCCGGCCACCACCGAGAGGTCGGCTCCCAGTGCCAGCGGGCGGTACAGAAGGCCCGAACCCCAGGTGTTGTCCACCGCGACGAGGGCGTCACCGCGCTTGCGCACCTGCCGCACCAGTGCCGGCAGATCGCACATCTCGAAGATCAGCGACCCGGGACACTCGGCCCAGACGAGCCGCGTTTCGGCGCGCAGCTTCGCATCCAGATCGGACAGGTCGGGCTTGAAGTACTCGACCCGGACAGCACGCGGGCCCAGATACTGGGCGCAGAGTTTGCGCACCGGTTCATAGCACGAATCGATCACGAGGACATGGTCCCCAGGTCGCGTGCAGGCGAGAAACGTGCCGGCGATGGCGGCCAGTCCGGAACCGAAGAGCCGCGTCCGGTACCCGCCTTCGAGTTCGGTCAGCACGTCCTCGAGCGCCTGTGTCGTGGCCGTGCCCTTTCGACCATACAGCAGCGGCCGCCCGCCCGCTGCGTGGCTGGCGAGCGTCTGCTCGAGCGTCGCCACCGAGTCGAAGACGACGGTACTGGTGCGCGCCACCGGGGGATTGACGGTGACGGTGCGGCCGGCTGGTCGGCCGGCGTGCGTCAGCAGCGTGGCGGGACGGCGCGGCGGGCTTGGCGGGCTGGAGGCCATGGCGCAGCGGCGCTCGGTGCGTCAGGCTGCGGCCGCGGACCGCCTGGCACCGTTCGCGGGCCATGGCGCGCCCGACGCGGCGGGTGCAGGCTCCGGTGACGGCGCCTGCAGGAACGCCCGCACATGGCGCGCCAGCGCTTCGGGCTGATCGCCCCAGATCGTGTGGCTGCAGGAGCCGAACTCCACCAGTTCGGCATACCGGAACTCGTCGAGCAGCCGCAGCGCATTGGCTCGCGACAACACGTGCGACTCCTGCCCGCGCAGGATCAGCACCGGCGAGCGCACAGCGGCAATCGCGGCCGATTGGTCGACCGTCAGTTCCTTGAAGGTCTGCAGGATGGGATCGAGCGCATAGCACCACTCCAACCGGCCGTCGTCGGTGCGGCACAGATCGCCGGCCAGCGTGTAGCGGTGGGTCGCTTCCGAGAAGCGGCGGCGCTGCGGCAGGGACTTGGAAAAGCTCAGCGCCTCGGCCTCGTTGGCAAAGCGCCGCGGCCGCGAACGGTGCAGCGCCACGTAGCCGTCGATCGCCGCCTGCTCGATCGTGCAGCTGGGGTCCGACAGCACGAGCCTGTCCACGCGCGCCGGGTGCCGCGCGGCGAACTCGATCGCCACCTGCGTGCCGAGCGAACTGCCGATCAGGCTCACGCGCGGCAGCTCGAGCGCGTCGATGAAGGCGGCGACATCGTCGGCGTAGTCGGTCAGCCGATAGCCCTGCGCGGGTTTGTCGGAGCCGCCGTGGCCGCGCATGTCGAGCGCGACGACGCGCCAGTGATCCTCGAGCGCGGAGCCTAGCGCCGTCCAGGCGCTCGCCTGCATCGAGGTGCCGTGCAGGCACAGCAGCACCGGCGCGTCGGCACGGCCCCATTCGAGGTAGTGGAAGTTCAGGGTCCGCGTGCGCGCCGTGCGCGAACGGCCGGGTGCGGGCGGCGCCGGCTGCGGAGCCGGCACGGGACCGGCCGCGTCGAGCGCCGCCACGATCGCGGCGGCGGTGAACGGCGCGTTGTCGCCCCAGATGGAGTGGCCGGCATTCGGCACGTCGACGATGCGCACACCGCGGAATTCGCGCTTCAGCCGTTCGACGGTCGACGGAATCAAGACATCGCTCTCGGCCCCGCGCAGGATCACCGTGGGCGCTTGCACGGCGCGCACCGAATCCCACATGTCGCGAGCGGCGCAGCGCAGCGTCTCGATCGCCGCGTCGCGCTCGTAGCGCCATTCGAGCGCGCCGCCGTCGAGCGCGCACAGGTCGCCCTCGAGCGTGCGGCGGTGAACCGCGTCGCTGAAGCGGCGACGCTGCGGCAGCGTCTTCGAAAAGGCGACCGCCTCCTCGAAGTTCGCGAAACGCCGCGGTCGCGTCAGGTGGGCCTGCACCATGTGCTCGGAGGCCTCGAGCGGCATCTCGAAACTGAGATCGAGCAAGGCCATCGCCCGCACGCGCTCCGGGTGCCGAGCGGCATACAGCAGAGAAACGCGCGAGCCGAGCGAGGAACCGACCAACGACACCCTGTCCAAGCCCATGCGGTCGATGAACGCCGCGAGATCGTCGCAGTAGTGCTCGACGCCGTATTGCCCGCTGCAGGCACGCTGCGAATCCCCGTGCGAGCGCTGATCCAGACCGATCAGCCGGTACTGCGGCCCCAGCGCTTCGGCCAACCAGTACCAGACCTTGCCATGCAGCGAGGTGCCGTGCAGCGCGACGACGGTGTGCGGCCCGTCGCCCCACTGTTCGTAGTGCAGGCGAAGGCCGTTCGCGTGCACGAAGCCGTCACCGTGGTGCGCGGAAATCGAAGGAGCAGTCATCGGCAGTTCGTCGTTGGTCGGTTGCGGAAGCTCGGGATCGGGCGACGAGCGTGGGCGCGAGCGGCCTGCGGCCGCACACTACTCCACCTGCACGCCGGCCCGCTTGGCGTCGGCGCGCCAGGCTTCGATCTCACTCGTCAGCATCTTCGTGACCTCGGCGGCGGGCAGGTAGACCGGCGCGAAGCCGAGCTTGGCCACGTCGGCGCGAAAGGTCGGCTGCGCGGCCAGCGTCTTCAGCTCCGTTGCCAGACGGTCCAGCACCGGGCGCGGCGTGGCGGCTGGCGCGAACAGGCCGATCCAGGTGCCACGCGAGAAGGGCACGCCCGCTTCGGACAGCGTCGGCACGTCGGGGAAGCTGACGTGGCGCGACGGCCCGGCGGTGGCAATCACACGCACACGGCCGCTCTGCACCTGCGGCAGCGCCGAGAACGCGTCGACGACTGCAAGGTCGAGCAGCTCGCTCGCCAGGTCGGTGACGGCGGGCGCCGCGCCGCGGTAGGGAACATGCCGCATCGGCACACCCAGGGCCGACTTCACGACCTCGCCGGCCAGGTGGCCGAAGGTCGCCAGACCGCCGGACCCGAAGGTCAGCTCTCCCTTCTTGCCAGCCAGCGCACGCAGATCGCTCAACGTGCGGACCGGGCTCGAAGCGGGTACCGCGATGACCAACCCCCCTTGCGCGAACACCCCGATCGGCACGAGGTCACGCACGGCGTCGTACGGCAGGCGCGAGCGCACCGCGGGCTGCACCGACAAGGTGGCCGCAATGCCGAGCACCAGCGTATAGCCGTCGGCCGGGCTGCGGACCACGCTGTCGATGCCGATCACGCCGCCGGCACCGGCGCGGTTGTCGACGATCACCTGCGTCTTCAACCGCTTGGCCAGCGCCTCGGCGAGCAAGCGGCCGGACGAGTCCACCGAACCGCCCGGCGCAGTGGGGACGACCAGCTTCACGGTGCTGGACGGGTAGGGCGCTTGCGCCGTTGCCGGCGACGCGAACGCGAGCAGGCCGCACGCCGCTGCCGCGAGCAGCGCGCGCCGGGAATGCCTATGCGTCGAGAGAGTCCACATGCTTGCCGTCCTCCGTTCTGTCCGCGCGCGGTGGGCTATTGAATGAAGCCGGCATTCAACCGCCGGCCGCCCCGGAGGCGGGCGGCCGCGCCGCCGTCACCTCGACTTCCAGTCGGTACGCCGGGTTGAACAGCTGGCGCACGACGACGCCGGTGGAGGCCGGTCGGGCGTCACCGAGGTAGCGCGCGCGGACGCGGGCATGTCGAGAGGCGTCGGCGCTGTCCAGCAAGTAGGTGACAACGCGACAGATGTGGCGGCACTCGAGCCCCACTGCGGCCAGCGCCACCTGGATGCGGTGCCACACCAGTTCGGCCTGTTCGTCGAAGTCCGTCGGGATGCTGCCGTCCGCGCGCATCGGCGTCTGTCCGGACAGGAAGATCAGGCCGGCGCCGGCGGGCACTTCCAGCACCTGTGCATAGCTGCCCAGCGGCTGCCCCAGTTCCGCCGGGTTGCAGGTGCGAAATGTCGTAAGGGGGCTTGGCACAGACGCCTCCGAGCTTTCGGCGACACCTCAATCGGCGCGCCGGATGCTCGGGAGAATAGGTGCGCGCAGCGAATCGATCCAATCGAAAGAGGCGTTCAGGTGTTGCGCGAATCGATTCACGCCGGCTCGCCGTCGCGAAGCTCGTCCCGCGCGGCTGGAGCCGGGCCGGCATGCGGGCGATCCGAACCTGATATCGGTCGTTCACATCCTTCGATCACGCTGCGCACGCCCCCCGCACCTAGACTGCGTCGGGTTCCCGGCCTCATTCGCCCGTTCGCCCGATGCAGAGATTTCACCGCGTTCAGGCCAGCCTGAAGCGCATTGCCCTGCACGCCCTGCCCACGATGGTCGGGATCGTGATCCTGAACTTCTGCCTGTTGCAGATGGTGCCCGGCGATGCGGCCGATGTCGTCGCCGCCGAATCGGGCGCGGCCACAGCGGAAACCATGGCGCAGCTGCGGGCCCGCTTCGGGCTCGACCGCTCGCTGCCGGCGCAGCTGTTCGCCTACCTCGACAACCTGGCCCACTTCAGCCTCGGCCAGTCGTCACGCTACCGAGCGCCGGTCGTCGACCTCATCGCCGCGCGGCTGCCGACCACGCTGCTGCTGATGTGCGTGGCGCTCGGCCTGGCGGTCGCGCTGGGCACGGCGGCCGGGGTGGCGATGTCGGTGTGGGCCGGCAAGTGGGTCGACCATACGCTCGCGGTCGGCGTCCTGCTGCTGTATTCGATGCCCGGCTTCTGGGTCGGTCTGATGGCCGTGGTGGTCTTCTCGGTCCATCTGGGCTGGTTTCCGAGCGGGGGCAGCCAGACGCTCGGCGCCGGTCTCCAGGGTCTGGCCTGGTGGCAGGACCGCCTCGCGCACCTCGCCTTGCCGGCGCTGGCACTGTCGACCTTCTTCGTGGCCATCTATGCGCGGCTGACCCGTGCCTCCATGCTCGAAGTGAGTCGACTCGACTTCGTGCGCACCGCGGCGGCCAAGGGCCTTTCGCCGCTGTCCATTCAGGTGCGCCACGTGCTTCGCAATGCCCTGATCCCCGTGACGACCATGGCCGGGCTGCACCTGAGCCACCTGCTCGGCGGTTCGGTCGTCATCGAGACCGTGTTCGGCTGGCCCGGCATGGGCACCCTGGCGACCGAGGCCGTGCTGGCGCGCGACTACCCGGTGCTGCTCGGCGTGCTGCTGCTGGCGTCGCTGGTGGTCATCGTCGCCAACGCGTTGATCGACCTGCTGCACGCGTGGCTCGACCCGCGCATCGAGGCAAGCTAGCGCCATGCCCTTGCTGCGCAATCCCGCTGCGCTGGCCGGCGCCGGCGTGCTGCTCGTCTTTGCCGCGATGGCGGCAGCGGCGGGCTGGCTCTTTCCGGGCGATCCGCTCGACATGGTGGGCCAGCCGCTGCTGTGGCCGGGCCAGGACATGGCTTACCCGCTCGGCACCGACGCCATGGGCCGCGATGTCGCGGCCGGCCTGGCACACGGCGCGCGCGCCTCGATGGCCGTGGGCGCCTACGCGGCGCTGATCGGGTTGGTCATCGGCACCTTGGTGGGCGCGACCGGCGGCTACTTCGGCGGCGGCATCGACACCGCGCTGACACGGCTGACCGAGTTGTTCCAGACCACCCCGACGATGCTGCTGGCGATCGTCATCATCGCCATCGCCAATCCGTCCACCGGCACGGTCTCGCTGGCCATCGGCCTGGCCTCGTGGCCCACCATCGCCCGGCTGGTGCGCGCGCAGTTCCGTTCGCTGCGCGAGGCCGACTTCGTGACGGCCGCGCGCAGCCTGGGCTACAGCCACCTGCGCATCATCTTCCGCGAAATGCTGCCCAATGCGCTGCCGCCCGTCGTGGTGACGACGTCGGTGATGGTCGCCAGCGCGATCCTGCTCGAATCGGCGCTGTCGTTCCTCGGGCTGAGCGACCCCAACGTCATGAGCTGGGGCGCGATGATCGGCAGCGGTCGCGACTTGCTGCGCAGCGCCTGGTACCTGACCGCCCTGCCCGGTGCCGCCATCTCGCTGGTGGTGCTGTCGCTGAACCTGCTCGGCGACGGACTCAACGATCACTTCAACCCGCGCCTGCGCTCGCGCTGAGCCGCCGCGCCCGCTGCATGTCCGCCGTCCTGTCCGTCGAAGGCCTCGGCATCCGCTTTCCGCGCCACCAGGCGGTGCACGAGCTCGCGCTCACGGTGGCCGCGGGCGAGACGGTGGCCCTGGTCGGCGAATCGGGCTGCGGCAAGTCGGCGACGGCGCTGGCGCTGATGCGGCTGCTGCCGCCCGAGGCCGCGCTAAGCGCCAGGCGCATGCGACTGGGCGACGTGGACCTCCTCGGTGCCGCGCCCCGTACGCTTCGTGCGCTGCGCGGCAAGCGCATCGCGATGGTATTCCAGGAGCCGATGACCTCGCTCAACCCGGTCATGACCGTGGGCCGACAGATCGCCGAGGTGCTGCGCCTGCACGAGGGTATGAGCCGCGCGGCCGCGCGGCGCCGCGCCGAGGAGTTGCTCGCGCTCGTGCGCATCGCCGAAGCGCGTCGCTGCTTCGATGAGTACCCGCATCGCCTGTCCGGCGGCATGCGGCAGCGCGTGATGATCGCGATGGCGGTGGCGTGCACGCCGCAGCTGCTGATCGCCGACGAGCCGACCACGGCTCTGGACGTCACGATCCAGGCGCAGGTGCTGGAGCTGCTCGACACGCTGCGCCGCCAGTTGGGGATGGGCCTGCTGCTCATCACGCACGATCTCGGCGTGGTGGCGCAATGGGCCGACCGCGTGGTCGCGATGTATGCCGGCCGCGTGGTCGAGGCGGGCACGGCCGAGCGCTTCTTCGCCGGCGTCGGGCCGATGCACCCGTACACGCGCGGGCTTCTGAACTCGACCATCGGCTCCCATGGCGACGCCCACTACCGCGCGCGCCGGCTGCAGGAGATCCCCGGCAGCATCGAGTCGGCGCAAGGCGAGCGCGGCTGCGCCTTCGCGCCGCGCTGTCCGGCGGTGCAGCCGTCATGCCGGGTCGCCCTGCCGACCTTGCGGGCGGCAGGGCCCGAGCACCAGCTCGCCTGCGGCATCGTGGCGGCAGGCGATGACTGAAGCGTACATGCCGCTGCTGTCCGTGGAGAAGCTCCATGTGCGCTACCGTGCGACGGGCCGCGAGGTGCATGCCGTCGACGGCGTGGACCTCGAGATCGGTCGCGGCGAGACGGTCGGCCTGGTCGGCGAATCGGGATGCGGCAAGTCCACGCTGGGCCGCGCCATCCTGCGCCTGACGCCCGCAAGCGGCGGCGACATCCGCCTCGGCGGTACCTCGATCGCGCAGCTCGGTCAGCGCGCCCTGCGCGTGCACCGGCGCCGCATGCAGATGGTCTTCCAGGACCCCTACGGCTCGCTGAACCCGCGACAGACGGTGGGCACGCTGCTCGACACCGCGCTGAGGGTGCATGGCCTGGGCGATCCGGCGGCGCGCCGGCAGCGCGTCGGCGCGATGGTGCAGCGTGTGGGTCTGCCGGCCAGCGCGCTCGAGCGCTACCCGCACGAGTTTTCGGGCGGCGAGCGCCAGCGCATCGGCATCGCCCGCGCGCTCGTGCTCGAACCCGAGCTCATCGTGTGCGACGAGCCGGTGTCGGCACTCGACGTGTCGATCCAGGCGCAGATCCTCAACCTGCTGGCCGAACTCAAGCAGAGCCTGGGCCTTTCTTACCTGTTCATCTCGCACGACCTGTCGGTGGTGCGCTACTTCGCCGACCGCGTGCTCGTCATGTACGGCGGCCGCATCGTCGAGAGCGCCGACCACGAGCGTCTGTGGCGCGCGCCTCGGCACCCGTACACGCGCGCGTTGATCGCCGCCGTGCCGTCGATCGATCCGCAGCACCGTCGCCGGGCCTTGGCGATGCCGGCCGAGGCGCTCTCGCCCCGCGCCGCCGAAGGATGCCGTTTCCGCACCCGCTGCCCTCAGGCGCAGCCGCGCTGCGGCAGCGAAGTTCCCATGCTGCGCGCGGTGTCTGCAGGCCACCAGGCAGCCTGCCATTTCGCCTGAACGACGCCCATGATCGCGATCCGGCCGAGCGCGCACCCCGAGGACGTCACGCTGCTGTCGGCCCGGGCGCTGACGGCGCTCTATGCCCGCGGCGAACTCTCGCCGGTGGAGGTCGTGAAGCGCACGCTCGAGCGCATCGAGGCGCTGAACGACACGCTGCGCATGTTCATCTGGACGGCGCCGCAAGCGGCGCTGGCCGCTGCGCGCGAGGCCGAGGCCGCCTACCGCCGCGGCATCGACGTGGCACCGTTGGCCGGCGTGCCGTTCTCGGTCAAGGACACCCTTGCGGTACAGGGCGCACCCCTGACTTTCGGCTCGGCGTTGTTCGCGGCTCAGGCGGCGCAGACCGACAGCCCGGCAGTGGAGCGCCTGCGCTCGGCGGGTGCGGTGTTCGTCGGCATGACCAACATGCCCGAGTTCGGCCACCGCCCGACCAACGAGAACGCCCATTACGGCACCGCACGCAATCCATGGGACACCGCGCGCACGCCGGGCGGCTCCAGCGGCGGCAGTGCCGCGGCGGTGGCCACCGGGGCGTCGGTGCTGTCCATCGGCACCGACGCCGGCGGTTCGGTGCGCATCCCGGCCTCGTGCTGCGGCGTGCTGGGCATCAAGGCCACGCACGGCCTGGTGCCCTCGGCCGACGCACTCGACGCCTTCGGCTCCCTGGTTCAGATCGGTCCGCTTGCGCGCACCGTGTCCGACCTTGCGTGGTCACTCGACGTGATGGCGGGCAGGCATGACAGCGATCCATGGTCGTACGCGGTGCCGCGGCAACAGCTGCGCGCGGCCGCATGCGCCGACGGCGATCTGCGCGCGCTGCGCATCGCCTGGCTGCCGTACCTTGCTGCCGGCGAAGGCGCCGAGGGCCTCGACGCGCAGGTGCGTGCGCTGTGCGAACAGGCGCTGCAGCGGCTCACCGGGCTGGGCGCCGTGCTCACCTGGCGGCAGGCGGACCTGAGCGCCTCGAGCCCGATCCTCGCGGCCATCGCAGGAGCGCTGAACCAGCACCGGTACGGACCTCTGCTGCGCGAACACGGCGAGGCGTTGCCGGCCAGCTTCCGCACCCGCGTGCAAGCGGCTGCCGAGCTGACACGCGAGCAGCTGCAGCAGGGTCTGATCGACCGTACGCGCTTCTTTCGCCGGGTGCAGGCGCTGTTCGACGACGCCGACGTGCTGGCCACGCCCACGCTGTCGGCGCCGCCGGTTCTGGCGCAGGCCGACCCGGCTGCGCCGCTGGTCATCGACGGCCAGGCCTGGGGACCGCTGCGCACGGCGTGGATCCATCACTGTCACCCGTTCAACGTCAGCGGCAACCCTGCCCTCACCGTCCCCGTGGGCTGGACGCGTGCCGGCCTGCCTGTCGGTCTGCAACTCGTCGGCCCCTGGTATGGCGAGGCCCGGCTGCTCAAGGTCGCGGCCGAACTGGAAGCGCTTGCGCCCTGGGCACATCGTCGGCCGCCGGTACTGGACTTCCCGTCATGACGAGCTGCGACCGCTCGCCGCCCTGCTTCGATAAGACCTCTTCGATCGCTGGAAACCCCATGCCCATGCCCATGCCCATGCCGTCCATCGCCGCCTCGTTGTCCGTTCGCAAGCTCCTGTGCGCGGTGTCCGCGGCTGGCGCGCTCTGCGGCCCCACTCTTGCCGCACCGCCCCAGCGCGGAGGCACGCTCACGATCGTCGGTGCCGAGCCGCCGGCGCTGCTGTCGTTGACCAACACCACCGTCGGGGTGCGCGACATCAGCGCCAAGGTGACCGAAGGGCTGCTCGGCTTCGACGAGCAGTTCAACCCGAAACCGCTGCTGGCGACGGCGTGGACGGTGTCGCCCGACGGCAGGCGCTATTCGTTCCGGCTGCGTCCCGGAGTCAAGTGGCACGACGGTCAGCCGTTCAGTTCGGCCGACGTGGCCTATTCGATCCAGGAGCTCAAGCGCGCCAATCCGCGCGGGCGGACCACCTTCGCCGGCGTGGAGCGAGTCGAGACGCCCGATCCGCTGACCGCGGTCATGGTGCTCTCGGCGCCGGCGCCGTATCTGCTGCGCGCACTCGCGGCGGCCGAGTCGCCGATCGTCCCCAAGCACGTCTACGACAAGGGCGAGGCCGCGGCCGCGCAGAACGCCAGCGCGCCGGTCGGCACTGGGCCGTTCCGCTTCAAGCAATGGGTGCGCGGCTCGCATGTCGAGCTGGAGCGCAACGCCGACTACTGGGATCGCGGCAAGCCCTACCTGGAGCGCGTGATCTTCCGCTTTTCCGCCGACGCGGCGGCGATCGCCGCGACGCTGGAGACGGGGGCGGCGGACTTCAGCACATCGGTGTCGCTGGCCGATATCGTCAGGCTGCAGAACCACCCCCGGCTGCACGCCGAGGCGCTGCCGAGCGCCTACCTCAACAACATCGCGGTCGTCGAATTCAACCTGAAGAACGAGTTCTTCGGTCACACGCAGGTGCGCAAGGCGGTCGCGCATGCCATCGACCTCAACCTTCTGAACAAACTGGCCTACCACCAGTTCGCCCAGCCGCTCGGCTCACCCATTCCGCCGACGCTCCTGCCCTTCCACGATCCCGCCCTGAAGCCCTACAAGCACGACGTGGCGGCCGCCAACGCGCTGCTCGACGCTGCGGGATTCAAGCGCGGCCCGGACGGCAGGCGCTTCGCAGCCACGATCGACTATTTCCCGACCCCGACGCTCAAGCAGGTGGCCGAGTACGTGAAGGCGGCGTTGTCGCGCGTGGGCATCCACCTCACGGTGCGCAGCCAGGATCTGGGTGTGTTCGTCCAGCGCATCTACGCCAAGCGCGAGTTCGACCTGACGGTCAACGGGCTGGGTACGCTGTTCGATCCCACCGTTGGGGTGCAGCGCCTCTATGCGTCAAAGGACGTCGGCAAGGGCATTCCCTGGATCAACGCCCCGGGCTACCAGAACGGCGAAGTCGACACGCTGCTGGGGCAGGCCGCCGTCGAGCAGGACAACGCCAAGCGCGTGGCACAGTTCCGCCGTCTGCAGGCGGTGGTGATGGAGGAGTTGCCGCTCCTGCCGCTGGTGGCGGTACCGCGCGGCACCGTATGGAACCGACGCGTGCAGGACCTCTTCAGCGGCGTTGAAGGTGCTGCAGGCAACCTCGCCGACGCCTGGATCGATACCTCCAAGCCCTGAGCGACGGCATCACTCCTCGGCGGCCACGGCTTCCTGGGCCGCCATCCGGCGCAAGGCACGCAAGGTGATGTCCACCGCCGGCGCGATGCCGGCGCTGCTGCGCACGACGATCACGTGCGGCCCCAGCGGGCTGCCGAGCGAAATCGGCAAGATGCGCAGTTGCCCGCGCTTCGCATAGCTCGAGGCGACCGTCTTCTGCATGAAGTTCAGGAAGCCGTACTGCTCGACGAGCTGGAGGTTGGTTGCCAGCGGCGTCGACGATTCGACGGTATTGCCGGGCAGCCGGCCTGCCCGTGTCAAGAACAGCGCATGAACGTGCGCATAGAGAAGTCCGCCGGTGTGCGGCAAGACCCAGGGTTCGTCGATCAGATCGGCGAGCTCGAGCGACTTGGCACGCGCGCAGCGGTGGTTGCGCGCCGCGACGAGCACGAATTCGTCGTCGAAGAGCACGGACTGCTCGAGGCCCTTGGCCTGGTCGGGATCGGTAATGAACCGGCACATCGCGATATCCAGGCTGCCTTCGCGGATCCGTTCCACGAGCGGCATCTGCGGCAACTGCTCAAGAGAGAAGCGCATGTGCGGGAACTGCCGCTTCACCTCGCCCACCGCCGCCGGCAGCAAGCTCGCCGCCGGCGGCAGCAGCGACCCGATGCGCACCAGCCCGTGCGAGCCGGTACGCAGGGCCTGGATCTCCGCGTGCGCCTGCTGCACGTCGTACAGCACCCGACGCGCGTGCTGGATCAGCGCGCTGCCGTACACGGTGGCCGTCATGCCCGCATGCGAGCGCTCGAACAGCCGCACGCCAAACGCCGATTCCAGTTCGGCCATCGCTCGCGTCGCCGCCGGCTGCGTCAGGTGCGTTCGCGCGGCCGCCTTGCGCAGCGATTGCGTATCGCCCAGTGCGTCCAGCAGTACCAACTGCCGGAACTTCAAGCGAAACGGCAGCGTCGCGATATCGGGCGGACGGGGGAGAAGACGCGTCATTCGGCACCTTGGAGGCTATGCACGCCGAAAGCCCCGGCCCGAGCCTGATCTCGATGCCGATCCCGATTCACGCCGGGCACGGACCTCGATCCTGCGTCGGCGCTTGCCAGACCATGAGATCGGCCTGCAGAGGCCATCGGGTGATGCAATTCGGGCATTATGCGATTCCGTCATCGGACTTGGCGCTCCCGCAGCCCGATCCTAGACTGCCGCGCAGTTCTGCAGAGTGTGCTGCTCGGACGCACGCAGCCGGAGAAGAGGATGCGCGACGTATGGTCTCCCGCGCAGGAGACGCCTCGGGAAACCTACGCAACCATCTGCTCGGAGTTCCGCTGGCGGATCCCCGCCACGTTCAACTTCGGCGCGGACGTGGTCGATCGCTGGGCACGTGAACGCGACGGGTCGGCACTGATCTGGCAAGACGCGGCCGGCAACAGCCGACGCTGCACCTACTCCGGCCTGTCGCAGCTGTCGAACAAGCTGGCCAACGCGTTGCGCAAGCGAGGCGTGAACAAAGGCGATCGCGTGATCGTCATGCTGCCGCGCGTGCCCGAGTGGTTCGTCGCGTTGATCGCGATCATGAAGCTCGGCGCGGTGCCGGTGCCTTGCATCGAGATGCTGACCGCACGCGATCTCGAATACCGGGTGCGCAATGCCGAAGCCCGGGCCGTGATCTGCCGCCCCGGGCAGGCGGACAAGTTCGGCGCGGTCGAAGACGCCCTCGCCGTCCGGATCGCTCTCGGCCCGGCCCCGGGCTGGCTCGACTGGGATGCCGAGCTCGCGCAAGCATCCGACGTCTGCGAGCCGGCGATCGTCGATGCCGAAGACCCGGCGATCATGTACTACACCTCCGGCTCGACGGGTCACCCGAAGGCCGTGGTGCAAGCCGCGCGCGCCGTCTACGCCTGGCGCGCTTCGGCGATCTACTGGCTCGACCTGCGCCCCGGCGACGTGATCTGGTGCACGGCCGATACCGGCTGGAGCAAGGCGGGAACCAGCATCCTCTTCGGCCCCCTCAGCTGCGGCGCCTGTTCGTTCTTCTACGACGGCCCCTTCGTCCCGGAGGACCGCCCCCGGCTCATCCGCAGGCACGACGTCAGCGTCTACTGCGCGCCCGGTACCGAGATCGCGCGCGTCGTCGCCGAGATAGCGACGCCAAGCGATCTGGGGCGCTTGCGGCGCGTGGTGACCGCCGGCGAGGCCCTCAATCCTGCGGTGGCGCAGCGCTGGGAGCAGACCACGGGTATCCGCATCGACGAAGCCTACGGCCAGACCGAAGCCCTGATGCTGACGCTGAACTTCCCGTACGAGCCCGTCCGATACGGCTCGATGGGGCGGCCGACGCCAGGCTGCGACCTCGACGTGATCGATGCGCAGGGCAAGCGCCTGCCGCCGGGCCAGGAGGGCGATCTGGCGCTCAAGCTGCCGAACCCGCAGCTGATGCTGGGCTACTGGAAGGATCCGGCGCGGACGCAGGCGTGTGTGCTCAACGGCCCCGACGGCTCCTGGTACCTGACCAACGATCGCGCCCGCAAGGATGCCGATGGCTACCTGTGGTATCGCGGGCGGTCGGACGACGTCATCAACTCGGCCGGCTATCGGATCGGACCGCTGGAGGTGGAAAACGCGCTTGCCGAACACCCGGCGGTCGAGGTCTGTGCGGTCGTCGGCAGCCCGGACGAGGAGCGCGGCGAGATCGTAAAGGCCTTCGTCATCCTGCGTCCCGGAGTGCACGCCGGCGCGGGGCTGACCAAGGCCTTGCAGGATCACGTCAAGTCCGTCACCGCGCCGTACAAGTATCCGCGCGCAATCGAATACGTCGACGAAATGCCCGCCACGATCACCGGCAAGATCAACCGCCGCGCTTTGCGGGAGCGCGAATACGCCAAGCTCCGCGGCGCAGCGTGAGCGTCGTGCGCGCCGATCGGCACGAGCCGCCCCCCCCTGCGCGAGCAGCCGGCTGCGTCGATCAGGAGTGCGATCTTTCCGGACTCGCCTGCTCAACGGCCTCGCCGGCATCGCGCCAAGCCTTGAAGCCGCCGTCGAGATGGGCGACGGGTTTCAGGCCCATGTCCTGCGCGGTCTTGGCCGCAAGCGCCGAGCGCCATCCTCCGGCGCAGTGAAAGATGAACTTCCTGTCCTGCTGGAAGATCGCCTTGGCATAGGGGCTTGCCGGGTCGATCCAGAACTCCAGCATGCCGCGCGTGCACGAGAACGCGCCCGGGATGCGGCCCTCGCGAACGATCTCACGCGGGTCCCGCAGGTCGATGAACAGGGCCTCGCCGCGCTCGACCGCAGCCCTGGCTTCGGCCACCGTCAAAGTCTCGATCTGCTGGTTGGCTTCGTCGAGCAGTACCTTGATGCCGCGCACGATCGTCTGAGGCATGAGTCTGGCTCCCTGTGTCGGTACGGTGCCGCAACTGCCGCACCGGCTTCCGTGTCCGCGACGTTCTGGCAGCCACCGCAGCAGTCGGCGATGCGGGGCCCGCCGGCAGCGCAGCGCCAGGGCGAACAGGAAGCCTCGGAGGCTCCCCGCGGCCGTCCGCCTGGAGAGCCGGACCCCGCATTCAGAACACGTGCGACACGCCCAGAGCGGCGAACGACGGATCGGCTCCGACCGCCGACAGCGCCACGCCGTTCAGCGTGATGGCCGAACGGCCGGCATTGTCGATGCGCGCATAGCGTGCATACAGCGTCGTGCGCTTGGACAGCATGTAGTCGTAGCCGAGCTGCAGGCCGTTGGCCTTGATGTCCGAGTCACGCACCCGGCGTTGCGCGAATTGCGCCAGCACGGCCTGCTGCTCAGCGAAGCCCCAGCGCAACGAGACCATCGCGTTGCTGCTGTCGGGCACGTTCGGCTCTTCGGATGTGTTCCGGTTGTAGGTGCCGTAGATCGTCAGTGCGCCCACGCGATAGGTGCCGCCGACGAAATGCGACACGCTCGGCTTGGGATCGGCAGCCGGCGCGGTCGAGCTGCCGCCGTTGAGGCGCTGATAGCCGTAGCCGAGATAGAGCGGCCCGGCCGCGTATTGCAGGTTCATCCCCAGGCCGTTGCCCGACGAGTTGCTGGCCTCGCCGAAGGTGTACATCAGCTCACCCCAGGCGCCGCCGATGCGCGGTGACGTGTAGCGCACGGAGTTGTCGATGAAACCGGGCGTGAAGACCGTGGCCGTGGCGCCGGACTGCTGCAGGAACATGTTCCAGCCCAGCGACGTGCGGTTGCGCGCCAGCGGATCCGAGGTCAGGCCGACGATGAAGGTCGGCGACCACATGCGGCCCAGGTCGATCGCGCCCCAGGGGCCGGAGACACCGACATGGTTCCAGCGGCTCCACCACTTGGCTGCGTTGTTGGGCGTTCCGTCGTCGGCGTTGATGCCCGATTCGAGCCGGATGTTCGCCTTCAGCCCTCCGCCCAGATCCTCGCTGCCGCGAATGCCGAAGCGCGACACCGTGTTGAGGCCCGAACTCAGGCGACGGATCTGCGTCTTGCCGTTGTTGGCGATCTCGACGCCCAGATCGACTGCGCCGTAGATCTGCACACCCTCTGCGGTCTGCGCCCATGCGGGTGCCGGCAAGCCCAGCGCCGCAACGAGCCCGGTCCCGGCGAATGCGTACCACTTGCTCATCTCGCGCTCCTCGGCTGTTGACTGTCCGGCGATGCCACGGCCAGCGCCGATGGACGCCGGTCATCGATCAGGCCCAGTCTAGGCAGGAGGGGTCATGCCGAATAATCGAAACAAGGGATCACGTGATATGTCTTCGTGATCACGAGACGTGACTCACCCTCGTGGGAGTACGGACGCGCGTCCCGCGCCGCGCGCGGCGCGGGACGCGGGCCGACCCGTCCCAGTCAGAACGGCCCGCTCGCCAGCCAGCGCTCGATCTGCGGCTTGCGGTCGTTGCCCCAGAAGGGTTCGCCGTCGACGACGAAGAAGGGCGCGCCGAACACGCCGGCGGCGATGGCCTCGTCGTTGGCCTGCTTGAGCCTGGCCTTCCACTGCGGGTCGTTCCACACGCGCTCGCACGCGTCGGCGTCCAGGCCCTCGGCCTGCGCCAGCTCGCGCAGCGCCTGCGGCTCGCTCAGCACGACGCCGCGCGTGAACACGGCGCGCAGCCCGGCGTGCGCCCAGGCCTCGGCCGCTTCGCCTCCGCGCGTGTCGTGCAGCCACCAGAACAGGCGCGCGGCGTTCTGCGTCGACTGCGGAAACACCGGCGGCATGCAGTAGGGCAGGCCCTCGCAGCGCGCCGAGCGCGGAAAGTCGCGCAGCGAGTATTCGCGCTTGAGCGGGTGGCTCACCGGGCTCTTCAACTCGGCGGCCTGGAAGGTGACGCCGAGCAAGATCGCGTGCCAGCGCACGCGCCGGCCGTGGCGCGCCGCCAGCGCGCCGATCC
Organism: Rubrivivax sp.; assembly: GCA_046348125.1. Classification (GTDB taxonomy): domain Bacteria; phylum Pseudomonadota; class Gammaproteobacteria; order Burkholderiales; family Burkholderiaceae_C; genus Rubrivivax. The sequence goes on along the minus strand of JAXMEV010000001.1, from coordinate 235,390 downwards.
ACTCGCTCGCGATGTACGAATAGGGCGACGAGAAGTCGAACCAGAAGTCGAGCACGCGCTCCATGCAAATCCTCCTGCGGCCTGCCCGGGGGTGCCGGCGCTGGCTGCCGATGGCGCCAGCGGATAACGCCAGCCGATGACGGCAGCCGATCATGGCGCCCGCCAATGCCGAGCGGCCGCCGCAGCATACGCCTCCTGCGCCCACCGCTACGATGCGCCTGTGCTCTGGTTCGACGCGCTGCTCGCCCTGGTGGCCTTGGCCGTCGCCCTGGCGCTGCGCCCCTGGCGCGCGCTGCCGCGCGTCGGCCCGCCCTGGCCCTGGCTGGCCTGGGGCGCGGCCATGCCGCTGATGTGGACGGCCGACCGCCTGAGCGCCGCGCCGCTCGCGCCGCCGCTGTCGGGCAGTTGCCTGCTCATGCTGATGGCGGGCTGGCCGCTGGCGGTGCTGGGCCTGGCGCCGGTGGCGCTGCTCGCGGCCTGGCTCGGCGACCTGACGGCCGCCCAGGCGCTGCAGCGCCTGGTCTGGCTCGGCATCGTGCCGGCGACCTTCGCCCTCGCGCTCGGCGCCGCGACCCGCCGCTGGCTGCCGCACCATCTGTTCGTCTACATCCTGGGCCGCGGCTTCTTCGCCACCGCGCTGGCCGGCATGGCGGCTGCGGGCATCGCCGTCGGCCTCGCGCTCGCGACCGGCGCCGCGCCGACGGCCGCAGAGCGCCCCGACGCCTTCGACCTCATGCTCGCGCGCGGCCTGGTCGCCTGGGGCGACGCCTTCCTCACCGGGATGCTGGTCGCGATCTTCGTCGCCTTGCGCCCGCAGTGGCTCGCGACCTACGCCGACCGCATCTACCTGCCCGGGCGACCGGCAGCAGCACCCGACCGCGACGATCCGTGAGTTGCGGCGCCGCGCGCGGCACGACTCGAAGCGGCGCGCGACGCTGTTGCCGCTGCCGCCGCCGCAGGGTGCGCGGCGCCTCGCACAGGCATGCGCACGGACGGGCACGCGCTGCGCAGCGCCGGGGCATGCGCCCGGGGCGGGTGCCGTGCGCCAGGCGCGCGCGATCGCGGGCGCGCGGCATGACGCGCCGCGCTCACTTCGCGCGCACCGCCGCGCTCATTTCGCACGCACCGCCGCGCGCTTGGGCCGCGCCGCGGCGCCGCGGGCGCGGCGCGCGGCCGTCGCCGCGCGCTGCGCCCGGCGCTCCGTGGCACGCACGAGCTCGGCGAACGCCACTTCGAGCGCGCCCGAGAGCTCGGCCGCGTCGGGCACCGCGTCGCGCGCCGTCGTGAAGCCGAAGCCCAGCGTGCCGGCGTAGCTCATCACCGTGAGGTTGAGCCCGAGCCCGTGCTCGACGATCGACAACGGCCAGTAGCTGCGCATGCGCGCGCCGGCCGCGTACAGCGGCACCTGCGGCCCGGGCACGTTGGAGATCACGAGGTTGGCGATCGGCGGCAGCTTGCCGGCCAGCCCGCTGCGCCCGTAGGCCAGCGCCAGCCCCTGCAGCACCCAGGGCAGCGTGATCGACGGGAAATCGGTCGGCAGGATGCCGCGCGCGCGCCCGGCGAACGCCTTCATCGCGCCGGCGGCGTCGCGGATCGCATGCAGCCGGCGCACCGGGTCGGCGATGTCGGTGTGCAGGTTGACGAGCGACATCGTCGCCTGCGTCGTGTACTCGGTGTTGCCGGGCGCGCGCAGCGAGATCGGCATCGCGGCGACGAGCGGCTTGGCCGGTATGCCGCCGTGGCGCGCCAGCCAGCGCCGCAGTGCGCCGCTCGCGAGCGCGAGCACGACGTCGTTGAGCTTGGCCTCGTGCGCGGCGGCGACCTCCTTGAGCACCGCCAGCGGCAGCGAGTGCGCGGCGAAGCCGCGCCGGTGCGAGATCGGCACGTTGAGCGCGGTGTGCGGACCCAAGGCGAAGTTCTGGCCCAGCCCGCCCTGGCCGCGGCCGGCCGCGGCGTCGCTGCCCGCGCCGACCAATCCGCCGAGCGTGCGCAGCACTTCGGGCAGGTGGCGCATGAACCTGACGTACTGCCCGGCGTCGTGCTCGAGTGCGGCCGCCGCCAGCTCGGCCATGCCCGGCTCGGCCGGCGCGGGCAGGCCGCCGCGGCGCGGCACGCGCGGCCGCCGCGGCTTGGGCGTCAGGTCGAACAGCGCCTGCGCCAGCAGCACCCCCGCCTGGCCGTCGAGCACGGCGTGGTGCACCTTGATGTAATAGCCGGCCTGGCCGCCCGGCAGGCCGTCGATCACGTACAGCCGCCACAGCGGCCGCGTGCGGTCGAGCAGTTCGCCGTGCAGGTGCGCCGCCATGTCCTCGAGCTCGGCCTGGCCGCCGGGCGCGCGCAGCGTCACGCGCTGCACATGCCAGTCGAGGTCGACCTCGCGCTCCTCGATCCACGCCGGGTTGGCGAACTGCAGCGGCATCGGCGCGAGCCGGCGCGTGAACACCGGCGCCAGCCGCAGCCGCCCGGCCATCAGCCGCTTGATGTCGGCATGGAAGTCGCCGCGCCAGCCCGCGGGCAGCTCGAACAGGTGCAGCGAAGCCACGTGCATCGGCGTGGCCGGCGTCTCGAGGTGCAGGAAGACGCCGTCCAGGCCGCTCAGGGGCTGGAGCGGGGCTGCGGCAGGGGTCGACTTCATGCTCGCGTCTCCTGCCCCGGGCGGGGCGCCGGGTTCGGCGTCTATGCTGAACGCGACGGCGCCGCCCTCCTCTGAGGCAACTCAAGGCTTGCCTGCACGCGCAATCCGTCCGCCGCCTGGACTCGAAATCCATGGCACCATGCCGATGTCGCTTTCTCGCTGCAACCGACCGCATGAACTCGACCACGACCGCACGGCACCCGAACACGGGCGGGCCGAACCTGCTGTTCCAGCTCGCCGAGTGGCGTGCGGTGCTCGAGATGGCCGCGCTGCCCTGGGCGCTGCCCTGCCTGATGACGACGCCGCGCGGCGACGGCCATCCGGTGCTGCTGCTGCCGGGCTTCATGGCCAACGAGCGCACGTTGGCGGTGCTGAAGTGGTTTCTGGCCGAGCGCGGCTACGACGTGCATACCTGGGGCTTCGGCCGCAACGTGGGCTTTCGCAGCCGCCACGCGCAGGCGGTCGAGCAGAAGATCCGCTACATGCACCACGTGAGCGGGCGCAAGGTCAGCCTGGTGGGCTGGAGCCTGGGCGGCTCGTTCGCGCTGTACGGCGCGCACCAGGCGCCGCAATGCGTGCGCACGGTCATCACGATGGGCAGCCCGCTCTCGCTCGGCGTCGAGGGCAGCCGCTCGCCCACGCTGATCAAGACCCTGTACCGCTGGATCGGCCATCCGCTCGGTCCCGACGTCCACCTGATGCAGCCGCGCGTCAAGAAGCTGCGCGAGCGCACGCTGGTGACCGTGCCCACCAGCTGCCTGTATTCGCTCAGCGACGGCGTCGTGCCGCCGCAGGAAGCGACGCTGGGCGGCGAGCCCGGGCGGCACGAGAACATCCGCGTCTCGAGCAGCCACATGGGGCTGGGCTTCAACCCGATGGTGCTGGCGATCGTCGCCGAGCGCCTGGCGCAGCCCGAAGGGAACTGGCAGCCGTTCAGCCCGCAGGGATGGTGGGGGCAGGCTTACCGCTGGGCGACGCACGCGGCCGTGCCCGTCTAGGCGCGGCCGCCTTGGGCGCCGCCTGCGCCGCCGACGGCGCACGCCGCTTGCGTTCGGGCCGCGGCTTGGCTTGCGCTTGGGCCGCTTGGGCCGCTTGGGCGGCTTTGGCCGCCTGGGCCGCCTCGGCTGCCGCCTGGGCCGCCGCGAGCAGCACCTGGAAATCGTCGCGCACGCATTGGGCGAACGCCTCCGGGTCGGGCATCAGGTCGCGGCACGAGGTGGGCGAGATGACCACGCGCCCGTCGTAGCTCGTGACCGCGAACGCCAGGCCCATGCCGTCGGCGATCGGCATCATCGCCGAGAAGTAGCTCAGGCGTGCGCCGCACAGATACAGCGGCTGCCTGGGTCCGGGCACGTTCGTGATGGTGCAGCCGGACGCGGGCATGCGCCCGCGCCTGCCGCTGCTCGCGCGGCCGAGCAACTTGCCGCTCAAGGCCAGCGCGGCGGCCGGCGCATGCTCGTTCGCGTCGGCCAGCTCGCGTGCGCCGACCGCACGCGCGACCAGATCGGACGACGCAGTCTGGGCGTGTACGTGGGCCAGACGCTGCGCCGGATCGGCGATCGCGGTGCCGAGGTCGACGTCGGTCCAGGCCAGTCGCCTTGGTCCAGCGCGCCCGGCGTCCTTGCCGCGCACGTAGAACGGCGCCAGCGCACTCAGGCTCGCCTCGGGCAGCTCGCCGTGCATGTCCAGGTAGCGGCGCAGGCCGCCGCCGCACACCGCGAGGACGACGTCGTTCACGGTGGCGCCGGGCACCAGCGCGCGCATCGCCTTGAACTCGTCGAGCAGGAAGCGCCGCGTCTCGAACACGCGGTGCGGCGAGACGACGGAGTTGAAGCGCGTCACCGGCAGCACGTGCGGCGCGCCCAGCAGTTCGCCGGCCAGCCCGGCGCCGACCTGCGACGCCTGCTGCAGCAGATGACCCAGCGGCCCGCCGAACCAGAAGGGCGGCGTCACGCCGTGCGAGATGCCGCGCACGAGCATCTCCATGCGCGAGGGCGCACGGCCCGGGAACCAGGGCCGTGGCGGCTCGGTCCGAGGCGGCACCGCTTCGGTGTCGTGCAGCAGTTGCGTGATCTCGCTGCCCAGCTCGACGTCGATCGCCGCATGGTGCGTCTTGGCCAGCAGCGCGAAACTGCCCGCGGGCAGCTCGAGCAGGCCGTCGAGCCCCTCGATGACGTAGATCTCCCACAGCGGCCGCTGCGGATCGAGCGGCCGCGCGTGGATGCGCGCGGCCTGGATGCAGAACTGGCGCCAGTCGCCCGGCTTGGGCAGCGCGATGTGGCGCACGTGGTACTCGAGGTCGAAGTTCTCGTCGTCGATCCAGTACGGGTAGTCGAGGTCGAGCGGCACGCGCAGCAGCCGGCGGCGCAGCAACGGCAGGCGGTCGATGCGGCCCGCGATGCGCTCGAGGATGCTCTTGAAGCGCACCTTGCCGCCCGGCGCCGTGCTCTGGTTGTAGATGTGCAGCAGCGTGACGTTGGCGTTCGCCTGTTGCGTGTCAGAGTAAAGGAACAGGGCGTCCTGGGCGCTGAGCTGGTGCATTCTCCCGATCTCCTCTGCGGCGCCGGCCCGGAGCCGGTGAAGACATGCATCGCGCCCGATTCATGTCTTCACAGGCTCTCAGCGGCGCCAGAACTGCGGCGTCAAGAGTACCAGCACCGACAGCAGCTCGAGCCGGCCGAGCAGCATCGCGATGGTGCAGACCCAGGTCTGGAAGCCGCCCAGCCCGCCGTAGTTCACGGCCGGGCCGACCTCGCCCAGGCCGGGGCCGATGTTGTTCAGGCAGGCCACGACGGCGGTGAAGGCCGTGATCGCGTCCAGCCCGCTGAACAGCAGCAGCATCGTCAGCGTGACGAGCGTGGCGCCGTAGACCATCATGAAGGCGATCACGCTCTGCATCACGCGGTCGCCGACGGCACGCCCGCCCAGCACCACCGGGTTGACGACGTTCGGATGCACGATGCGCACCAGCTCGCGCCGGGCCTGCTTGAGCAGCAGCAGCATGCGCACCATCTTGATGCCGCCGCCGGTGCTGCCCGCGCAGGTGGCGAAGCAGCCGAGCAGGATCATCAGGAAGGGTGCGAACAGCGGCCACTGCGCGTAGTCGTGCGTGGCGAAGCCGGTGGTCGTGGCCACCGAGACGACGTGGAATGCGGCCTGGCGCAGCGCGGCCGCCCAGTCCGGCACCGTGCCCTTGGCCACCAGGTCGCCGGCGACGAGCAAGGTGGCGCCGGCGAGCGCGCCGACGAAGGCCTGCGCCTCGGGGTTGCGCACGAGCGGCGCCGGCGAGCGCACGCGCCAGCACGCGAAGTACAGCGTCAGGTTCACGCCCGCCAGCAGCATGAAGACGATCGCCACCGTTTCGACGGCGGCCGAGTTCCAGTAGCCGAAGCTCGCGTCGTGGCTGGAGAACCCGCCCAGGCTGACGGTGGCGTTCATGTGCATGAAGGCATCGAGCCAGTCCATGCCCGCCGCCCGGTAGGCCAGCATGCAGGCCAGCGACAGCAGCGCATAGGTGCTCCAGATCGCGCGCGCGGTGCCGGCGATGCGCGGCGTGAGCTTCTGGTCCTTCATCGGGCCGCTGGTCTCGGTCTTGAACAGCTGGGTGCCGCCGACGCCGAGCAGCGGCAGCACCGCCACCGCGAGGATGATGATGCCCAGGCCGCCCACCCACATCATGAAGCAGCGCCACAGGTTCACCGACGGCGGCAGCCTGTCCAGCCCGCTCAGCACCGTGGCGCCGGTGGCGGTGAGCCCGGAGACGGCCTCGAAGCAGGCGCGCGTGAAGTCGATGCCCGGCACCGCCAGCAGCAGCGGCAGCGCGCCGGCCAGCGGCAGCAGGCCCCAGGTCAGGCCGACGAGCAGGAAGCCGTCGCGCGGCTGCAGCTCGCGCCGGAAGCGCCGTGCCGCCAGGCCGAGCGCCAGCCCGGCCACGAGCGTGAGGCCGAAGCCGGCGCCGAAGGCGCGCTCGGCGCCGTCGCCCGTGGCCAGCGCGAAGGCCAGCGGCAGCAGCATCAGCAGCGAGAACGCGGCCACGATGCGGCCCACCAGTGCGACGACCGCGAGCGCGCCCATCAGAAGAACGTGGCCCGCACCTGGAACAGCTTCTCGATCTCGCGCACCATGCGCTTGCTCGGCACGAAGACGATCACGTGGTCGTGCTGCAGGATCGTGGTGTCGTGGTGCGGGACGATGACGCGCGGCCGCGCGTTCTCGGCCGCGCTGCCGTCGGCCAGGTGCAGCCCGCGCACGATGGCGCCGATCTGCGCCCCGGCGGGCAGCTCGAGCTCGTCGATGCGCCGCCCGGCGATGCGGCAGTGCTTCGCGTCGCCGCGCACCACCGCCTCCAGCGCCTCGGCGGCGCCGCGGCGCAGGCTGTGCACGGCCTCGACGTCGCCGCGCCGCACATGCGTGAGCAGTTCGCCGAGCACGGCGTGCGCCGGCGAGATCGCGATGTCGATCGCCGTGCCCTGCACCAGCTCGGCGTAGGCGCGGCGGTTGATGACGCCGGCCACGCGGCGCACGCCCAGGCGCTTGGCCAGCAGGCAGGCCATGATGTTGTCCTCGTCGTCGCTGGTGAGGGCGACGAACAGGTCCATGTCCTGCACGTTCTCGCCGCCCAGCAGTGCCTCGTCGGTGGCGTCGCCGTGCAGCACCAGCACGCCGGCGGGCAGTTGCGCGGCCAGGTAGTCGCAGCGCGCGCGGCTGGGCTCGATGATCTTCAGCTCGTGGTCGGCGTGCAACTGGCGCGCCAGCCGCAGCCCGACCTTGCCGCCGCCGGCGATCATGATGCGGCGCGTCGGCTCGCCCAGCTTGCCGAGCGCAGCGAGCACGCGCGGCAGATGCGCGGTGGCGGCGAGCACGAACACCTCGTCGCCCGGCTCGACCCGGGTCGTGCCGTCCAGCCGCACCAGCGCCTTGTCGCGGCGGTAGATGGCGACGATGCGCATCTCGGCGTCGGGCACGAGCGCCGGGATCTCGGCCAGCGCATGGCGCACCATCGGCCCCTCGGGCACCGCGCGCACCGCCACCAGGCTCACCAGGCCGCGCGCGAATTCGAGCACCTGCAGCGCCGACGGGTACTCGATGAGCTTGCCGATGTAGCGCGTCACGCTCGCCTCGGGGCAGATGACGCGGTCGACCGCGAAGCCCGACTTGTCGAGCAGCGCGCTGCCGTCGCCGAACTCGTCGCTGCGCACGCGCGCGATCGTCGTCGGCACGCCGAAGCGGTCGTGCGCCACCTTGCAGGCGACGAGATTGGTCTCGTCCAGCGGCGCGCAGGCGATCAGCATGTCGGTGTCCTCGATGCCGGCGTCGCGCAGCACCGAGGGCTGGATGCCGTTGCCGGCCACCGTGCGCAGATCCAGCCGCGCCTGCAGCGGGGCCAGCCGCTGCGGATCGGTGTCGACGACGGTGATGTCGTTCTTCTCCGAGGCCAGCACCTCGGCCACGCTCTCGCCCACGCGGCCGGCGCCGAGGATCAGGATCTTCATTGCGCCGGATTATCCCGAGGCGGATACAGCCGCCGCAGCGTGCTGCGCAGGGCTTCTTCGACGACCGGCTGCAGCGCCGCGGCCAGCCGCTCGGCCTCGTCCGCCGCCTCGCTGCGCTCGCTGCGGCCGCGCCAGAGCGCGGCCAGGGCCGGCGCGTGCGGCGCCAGCGCCGCGCGCACCGCGGCCGGCCAGTGCGGCGCCGCCTCGCCCGGCGCCCAGTCGCCGCGGCCGCGGCCGAAATGCGCCACCGCCAGATAGCGCAGCAAAGCGGCCTCGACGATGGCGGGCATCGCCTCGGCGTCCCAGCGCGCCCAGCTGCGGTCGGTGCCGCGCACGACGTTGAGCCCGCGCGCCAGCCCGGCCGCCCCGAGCGCGCCCAGGATGCCGCCGGCGAGCAGCCCGCCGCCGAGCGTGAGGCCGCCGCTGGCCAGATCGGCGCCGAGACCGCCGAGCGCGCCGCTGAGCGCGCCGCCGAGCACGGCGGCGCGGCCCTCGGGCAGGCGCCGGTGCTGCTGCACCTGGCCGGCGACGCGCGCCAGTACTTCGGCCAGCGCGTCGGCGTCGGCGCGGCCGCCGATGCGGTGCAGCTCGAGCAGGGCCTGCGTGCCGGCACGCACCTCGTGCTCGAGCGCGCGTTCGAGTGCGCGCCGCGCGGCCTTGTCCTCGGTCTCGTCGCGCGGCCTGCCCAGGCGGCGCAGCAGGCCGCTCCAGCCCGGCGCGGCCGCGTCGCCGTCGAGCGCGACGCGCGCCGCGGCGATGCGGCCGATGTCCTGCGCCACCAGCCGCGTCGCCTCGACGAAACGCGCCTCGCCCTGCGCGGCATGCGCGGCGGCCAGGCGCACCATCGCGGCGGCACGCTCGCCGTCGAGTGCGCGCACCACCGCATCGAGCAGCGCACCTTCTTGCACCCAGCAGCGCGCGAAGGCGTCCAGCGGCAGCACCTCGCGCACCTGCGCCGCGGCCGGCCAGCGCGCCAGACGTTCGCGCCAGGCGGCGCGTTCGGCCGCCTCGTCGGCCGGCGCACGCGGCGCGCCGAGCTGGTTGAGCAGCACGACCACGGGCTTGCCCAGCCAGGCCAGCAGTTCCATTTCGGCGGCCAGATAGCCGGCGTCCGGTTCGCCCGCGTTGACGAGGTAGAGCACGACGTCGCTCGCCTCGCGCACATGCCGCAGCGCCTGCTGGCTGGCCCAAAACGCGCGGTCGCGCCAGCGGTCCCACACCTCACCGAGCAGCCAGCCGAGCGGTTGCGCGCGCTGGCGCATGCGGCGCACCAGGCGCACGCTGTCGCCGAAGCCGGGCGTGTCCCACAGCAGGAGGCGGTCGCCTGCCGGCGTGACGACGAGCTCGTGGTGCGTCGCGAACTCGGTGACATGCGGCGCGTCGCGCACTTCGCCGACGTCGGCCGCCAGCAAGGTGCGCGCCAGCGTCGTCTTGCCGACGTTGGTGTGCGCCAGCAGGCTGAGCGCGACCTCAGTCACCGGACGGCCCTGCCTGCCTTGCGCCGCGCCGCGCGCGCCTGCGGCCGGCTGCGCGCGCCTCGCAAGGCCGGCTGCGCGCCCCGCTCGAGTCGGCGCAGGCCCGACACCGGGCGCGTCATGCGCAATGCCCCGCGGCCGGCGCCTGCGCCAGCGCCTCTTCGAATGCCTGGGCCGCGGCATCGGCCGGCGCCTCCTGCAACGGCAGGCTCAACGCGGCCAGTCCATGCGCGGCCGCCAGCGCCTGCCAGGCGTTGCTGCGCTCGGCCCGCCGCGCCGGCAGCGTCGCGAAGCGCCGCGCGAACTCGGTCGTGTCGACCAGCACCAGCAGCGGCAGCGGCGTCGCCTGCAGCGCGGCGAGAAAGCGGCCCTGCGCCTCGGGCTCGGGCGTGGCGGCGGCGTCGAACAGCGCCAGGCGCAGCGTCGTGCCCGGCGGCACCTGCGCCGCGGCAGCCTGCTCCTCGTCGCCATAGGCCAGCGGCGGCGCGAAGTCCAGCCGCACGTCGTCGCCGAACACGCGCGCGGCCAGCGTGCGCAGGCCCAGCACCGCGGCCGGCGCCGGTGCCGCGCCATGCGGCAGCACCTGCAGCCGGGCGCGCGCGCGCCGCGCCTGCGTCAACAGGCGCTGGAAATAGGGCTCGTGCAGATCGATCACGAAGCCGCGCGCGCGCCGCGCCGCCGCCAGCGTTGCGCCGAGCGCGAGCAGCAGGCGCGGCACGACGACGGCCAGCGCCAGCGTCACCGCGCACAGATGGATCCAGGGGGCGGCCGTCGCCGTCGCGCCGCCTTCGGGGCCGATGCGCAGCGCGGCGAAGCCGGCAGCGTCGGGCAGCGCGATGCCGCTGGCGCGGCTGGCCGGCGTCAGCAAGGTGCCGAGCAAGGCGTGCACCGCCTGCGGCTCGAGGAAGGTGCTTTGCCAGCCGGCACGCAGGTCGAACACCAGGCCGCGCAGGTACATCCCGGCCACCAGCCCGCCGGCCAGCGCCGCGGCCGCCACGTGCAGCAGCAGTGCGGCGCGCGCGGCCAGCAGCGCGGCGCTGCGTTCGGCCCAGTCGGCCGAGAAGGCCGCCAGCGGCCCGAGCGTGGCCGCGCCGCGCGGCAGCGTGCGCGCGCGCATCCAGGCGCGCAGCGCGCGCCGCAGGCCGGCAGCCTGCGCCGGGCGCGGCCTGGGCAGCACCTGCCGCAGCACGAACAGGTAGACGAGCAGATTCCAGCCGAGCACGGCGAGCCAGGGCGGTGCCAGCAGGTTCAGCGTGCGGCCGCCGAGGGCATCGCCGGCCAGCCCGACGACCAGGCCGCCGAGCACCGCCGCCAGCACCCAGGCGGGCCGCCAGCCGCCGCGCTCGGCCGCCAGCGCCAGCGGCCGGCTGCGCGGCAGCAGACGCTCGCAGGCGTGGCGCGTGCGCGCCAGCAGCCAGGCCAGGTCGGGTGCATCCGCACCCGCGGTCTCGCTGGCCAGCCGCGTGGCCCAGGCCGCATCCTCGGGCGACCACAGCGCGCCCGGCATCCGGCCCGGCGGCGCCGTCTCGCAGGCGCGCACGAGCAGCACGCGGCGTGCGCTGGCTTCGTCGAGGCGGGCGGGGTCGGCACTCACGGCTTGGCGCAATGTAGCGCCAAGCCGCCGGGCGACCGGGCCGCCGGCAGACGCGCCGCCGCATCGACCGTCAGGCCGCGTGCAGCAACGCCACCAGTTCGGCCTGACTGTGCGCGCCGGTCTTCTCGTACATCACGCCGACATGCGTGCGCACGGTCGAGATCTTGACGCCGAGCGCCTCGGCCGCGTGCGCCGGGCGCATGCCCTGGCACAGCATCTCGGCCAGGCGCGCCTGCGTGCGCGTGAAGCGGAAGCGCCGGCGCATCGCATCGCCGCGCACCAGCGCCATGCGCTCGATCGTGGCGAGCACCCAGCCGCCCCCCGACGGCATGGCCTCGAGCTTGATCTGCATCGGTGCGCCCTCGGCGTCGAGCGGCAGCACCACGCCGTGGCCGGCCGCGATCTGCCGATACCACCGGGTCACCGGAACCCAGCGGCCGCCCTGGCGCAGCGCGAGGCGGCCGGCGGCGTCGCGCCACAGGCCCTCGCAGCGCTCGAGGCGGTCGAGCGCAGCGGCGCTTGCCTCGAGCAGGCTGCCCCGCGCGTCGACCACGAGCAGCGGCGTGTCCAGGTGCTGCAGCAGGCATTGGGCGATGGCCGCCAGGCGTTGCATGCGGCCCGGGTGCACCGGCGCCTCGGTGTCGGCAGCCGGCAGCTGAGCGGGTGAGTGCGACATCGTCATCTCCTGGGTGGATGACCGGATTGCAGCGCCGTGCGCGCCACCACCGAATGACACCGAGGTATCCGGCGCCGGGCCCTGTGCCGGCGCAGGCCGCCGGCGCCCGGATGCCGCCCACGCTCCTAGGCCAGCGCGCGCCCGATGAGGATCTTCTGCACTTCGCTCGTGCCCTCGTAGAGCTGCGTCACGCGCACGTCGCGGTAGATGCGCTCGACCGGGAAGTCGCTCACGTAGCCGTAGCCGCCGAAGACCTGGATCGCCGCCGAGCACACGCGCTCGGCCATCTCGCTGGCGAACAGCTTGGCCATCGCCGCCTCCTTCAGGCAGGGCCGGCCGGCGTCCTTGAGCGCCGCGGCGTGGTGCACGAGCTGGCGCGCCGCCTCGATCTGCATGGCGCAGTCGGCGAGCTTGAACTGCACCGCCTGGTGCTCGAAGATCGGCTGGCCGAAGGCGCGGCGCTCCTTGCTGTAGGCGAGCGCGGCTGCGAACGCCGCGCGCGCCATGCCCACCGCCTGGCTGCCGATGCCGATGCGCCCGCCCTCGAGCCCGGAGAGCGCGATCTTCAGGCCCATGCCCTCCTCGCCCAGCAGGTACTCGGCCGGCACGCGGCAGTCCTCGAACACGATCTGCGCCGTGTCGCTGGCGTGCTGCCCCATCTTGTCCTCGAGCCGCGCCACCACGTAGCCCGGCGTCGCCGTGGGCACGAGGAAGGCGCTGATGCCCTTCTTGCCCGCGGCGCGGTCGGTGACGGCCATCACGATGGCCACATCGCCGTTCTTGCCGCTGGTGATGAACTGCTTGACGCCGTCGAGCACATAGTGCGCGCCGTCGCGCCGGGCGGTGGTCTTCAGGCCGCCGGCCTCGGAGCCGACGTGCGGCTCGGTCAGGCAGAACGCGCCCAGCATGTCGCCGCGCGCCAGCGGCTTGAGGAAGCGCTCCTTCTGCGCCGCGTCGCCGAAGGCCAGCAGGATCGAGCACACCGGGCAGTTGTTGACGCTCACCACCGTGCTCGTGGCGCCGTCGCCGGCGGCGATCTCCTCGAGGATGACGGCCAGCGCGAGGTAGTCGAGCCCGGCGCCGTCCCACTGCGGCGGCACGGCCACGCCCCAGCAGCCGAGTTCGGCCAGGCCGCGCAGTTCGGCCTTGGGGAAGTGACGGCTCTTGTCCCAGGAGGCGGCCAGCGGCGCGATGCGCTCCTGCACGTAGCTGCGCACGGCGTCCTGCACCGCGCGGTGGTCGTCGGAGAGCAGCATCGGCGAGGCTCCGCGCGCGTTCAGGCCGCCGCCGGCGGATCGCGCACGAGCCGCAGCGCGAGGCCGATGAACAAGGCACCCCCCGCCGCGTTGCCCCAGCGGCGCGCGCCGTCGCCGGCCGCCAGGCGCCGCAGCCGGGCCGCCAGCGCCACCAGCAGCAGCAGGAACAGCGCGCTCTGGGCCACGAACCAGGCGCCGAGCAGCAGGAACGAGGCGGTGCGGCTCGGTGAGTCGGCGGGCACGAACTGCGGCAGGAAGGCGAGGAAGAAGAAGGCTACCTTGGGATTGAGCAGGTTGGAGAGCAAGCCGGCGCGCAAGTCGGCCCAGGCGCTGCGCGCGGCGGCGGCGGCCGGTTCGGCGGCCGCGGCGGCGAGCGGCCGCCTGGCGCTGCGCAGCATGCCCAGGCCCAGCCAGAGGAGGTAGGCCGCGCCCGCCCATTGGACGGCGCGCAAGGCGCCCGGATACAGCGCCAGCAGCGCGGCCAGGCCGAAGGCCGCCGCCAGCGCGTGCAGCGCGCAGCCGGCCGAGATGCCGAGCGCCGCTGCCAAGCCGGCGCGCACGCCGCCGGCCAGCGTGCGGCTCACGGTAAGCAGGACGTCCACGCCCGGCGTCGCATTGAGCACGAGCACGGCGAGGGCGAACAGCGCCGCCTGTGTCGGGCCGGGCAGCAGCGCCGCCATCAGAGCATCTCGAGCGCCAGCGCGGTGGCCTCGCCGCCGCCGATGCACAGTGCCGCCACGCCGCGCTGCTTGCCCTGCTTCCTGAGCGCGCCCAGCAGCGTGACGACGATGCGCGCGCCCGAGGCGCCGATCGGGTGGCCGAGCGCGCAAGCGCCGCCGTGCACGTTGACGATCTCGTGCGCGAGCCCGAGATCGGCCATCGCCGCCATCGTCACCGCGGCGAAGGCCTCGTTCACTTCCCACAGGTCGACCTGGCCGGGCTGCCAGCCGGCCTTCTTCAGCGCCTTGTCGATGGCGCCCACCGGCGCCGTGGCAAACCACTCGGGGGCCTGCGCGTGCACGGCGTGGGCGGCGATGCGCGCGAGCGGCCGGCAGCCGCGCCGCGCGGCCGTGCTCGCGCGCATCAGCACCAGCGCCGCCGCGCCGTCGCTGATCGAGCTGGCGTTGGCGGCGGTGATCGTGCCGTCCTTCTTGAACGCCGGCTTGAGGCCGGGGATCTTGTCGAGCTTGGCCTTGAACGGCTGCTCGTCGCGCTGGATCAGCGTCTCGCCCGCCTTGCCGGGCAGCGCGACGGGCGCGATCTCCCAGGCGAAGCTGCCGTCCTCGTTGGCCTGCCTGGCGCGCTGGGTGGAGGCGATGGCGAAGGCGTCCTGCGCCTCGCGCGTGAAGCCGTATCGGGCGACGCATTGCTCGGCGAACACGCCCATCGCCTTGCCGCGCTCGTAGGCGTCCTCCAGGCCGTCCATCGCCATGTGGTCGAAGAGTTGCGCGGCGCCGTAGCGCACGCCCTTCCTCGCGAACACGAGGTGCGGCGCGTTGGTCATGCTCTCCATGCCGCCGGCCAGCATCACCTCGGCGCTGCCGGCGGCCAGCATGTCGTGCGCGAACATCATCGCGCGCATGCCGCTGCCGCACATCTTGCTCAGCGTGACGGCGCCGGTGGCGTCGGGCAGGCCGGCGCGGCGCATCGCCTGGCGTGCCGGCGCCTGGCCCTGGCCGGCCATCAGGCAGCAGCCGAGCAGCACCTCGTCGACGGCGTCGCCCGGCACGCCGGCGCGCTCGACCGCGGCGCGCACGGCCACGGCGCCCAGCTCCCAGGCGGCGAGGCCGGCAAAGTCGCCGAGCAATCCGCCGATCGGCGTGCGCGCCGCCGAGACGATGACGATCGGGTCGGCCATGACGAGGCTCCTTCAGGACACGGACGCCGGATTGTGCGCCGGCGCCGCCACCGGCGGCGGCAGCGGCCGACGCGCATGCACGAAGCGCTTGGCCGGGTCGTACGGGAAGACGTCGTGCACGTGGCCGGCCGCGATGCGCTCCTTGTGGCCCTGCCAGAACGCGGCGTCGAGCAGCTCGGCGTGGTGCGCCATGAACACCTCGCGCACCTGCGCGTTGCCCAGCAGGAAGGGGCCGAAGGTCTCGGGGAACACGTCCTTGGGGTCCACCCGGTACCAGATCTCGCCCGACATCTCCTCCTCCTCGTTGCGCGGCGCCGGCACGCGGCGGAAGTTGCACTCGGTGATGTACTCGATCTCGTCGTAGTCGTAGAACACGACGCGGCCCTGGCGCGTGACGCCGAAGTTCTTCCACAGCATGTCGCCGGGGAAGATGTTGGCCGCCACCAGGTCCTTGATCGCGTTGCCGTACTCGACCACGGCGTGCTCGATCTGCTCGGGCGTGGCCTCCTGCAGGTAGATGTTGAGCGGGATCATGCGCCGCTCGATGTACAGGTGCCGGATGACGATGGTCTCGCCGTCCATCTCGAGCAGGCTGGGGCAGAACTGCCGCAGCTCGGCGACGAGCTCGTCTTCGAAGCGCTGGCGCGGGAAGGCGACGTCGCTGTACTCGAGCGTGTCGGCCATGCGGCCGACGCGGTCGTGCTGCTTGACCAGCAGGTACTTGCTCTTGATCAGTTCGCGCGAGGTGTCCTTCTGCGGCGGGTAGAAGTCCTTGATGACCTTGAAGACATAGGGGAACGAGGGCAGGTCGAACACCAGCATCACCATGCCCTTGATGCCCGGCGCGATGCGGAACCTGTCGCTGCTGTGCCGCAGGTGCGACAGGAAGTCGCGGTAGAACATGTTCTTGCCCTGCTTCTGCAGCCCGAGCGCGTTGTACAGCTCCGAGCGCGCCTTGCGCGGCATGAGCGAGCGCAGGAACTGCACGTACGCGCTCGGGATCTCCATGTCGACCATGAAGTAGGCGCGCGCATAGCTGAAGATCATCAGCAGGTCTTCCTCGCCGAACAGCGCCGCGTCGACGACGAGCCGGCGGTCGTCGACGCCGCCGGCCGCGCCGTCGGAGGCCAGGTGCAGGATCGGCAGCGCGAACGGCGTCTCGACGAAGCCGTTGACGATCTTGCCCACCATGTAGGCGCCCTTGTTGCGGTAGAACAGGCTGGAGAGCACCTGGATCTGGAAGTTGGTGCGCAGCCGGTAGCCGCCGAGCTCGGCCAGCATCGCCTGCACGACGTGGTCGGCGTCGCGCTCGAGGTTCTCGAATTCGCACTCGAGCTGGAAGTTGTGCACGATGCGCTTCCAGGTCGCGTGCAGCGTCTCGCGCGTCGGGTAGTAGGCGCGGTAGGTCGGCAGCGCGGCGGGGTCGTCGCTCTCGAGGTATTCGGTGCTGACCGCCGGCCGCACGAAGATGAAGTCGTTGCGGAAGTAGTTGCGGTGCAGCAGCTTGACCGTCACCGAGTTGAAGAAGGTCTCGGCGAGTTCGGGCTGGCCGTGGTCGGTGAGCAGCCCGATGTAGTGCAGCTTGGCCTGCTGCCAGGTGTCCATCGACAGCGTGGCGGCGTCGAACTCCTGGCGCAGCCGCTCGACCGCCTCGTTGACGCGCAGGTCGTAGAACTCGATGCGCTCGCGCTGGGCGCGCTGCTGGCCGTGCCAGTCGCCGCGCTCGAAGCGGCCCTTGGCCGCGGCGCTGGCGGCACGGAACAGGCGGTAGTGGCGGTCGAAGCCTTCGAGCATCGCCTTGGCGATTCCGAAGGCGCGGCGGTCGGTGAGCTGGTGCGGGAACATGCCTTCCTTCGATACGGGTTCAACGGGCGCCGCACCCGGCGTCGCCGCGCGGATAGCGCCGCAGCGCGGCGGCGGGCACGTCGAGCACGGCCTGCGGCCCGTCCATCGTGACGCCCAGGTCCTTGAGCAGGCCGTCGCGCAGGCCGTAGACCCAGCCGTGCACGGCCAGCTTCTGGCCGCGCGCCCAGGCGTCTTGCAGCACGGTCGAGCGCGCCACGTTGCTCGCCTGCTCGATGACGTTCATCTCGCACAGCACGTCTTCCTGCGCCTCGGGCGGCAGGTGCTCGAGCTGCTCGCGGTGGCGCAGCCGCACGTCCTGCACGTGGCGCAGCCAGTTGTCGGCCAGGCCCACGCGCAGGCCGCGCATCGCGGCGCGCACACCGGCGCAGCCGTAGTGGCCGACGACGATGATGTGCTCGACCTTCAGGTGCTCGACCGCGAACTGGACGGTGGACAGCGCGTTGAGGTCGCTGGGCACGACCACGTTGGCCACGTTGCGGTGCACGAACAGCTCGCCCGGCAGCAGGCTCACCAGCTCGTTGGCCGGCACGCGGCTGTCGGCGCAGCCGATCCACATGTACCTGGGGCTTTGCTGGCGCGCCAGCCGGGTGAAGAAACCCGGCTCGCGCGCCTCGGTGGCGCCGGCCCAGGCGCGGTTCGCCGCCAGCAGGTCGTTCGGTTCGCTGCTCACGAATCAATCCTCCACGCCGTGCGGCGCAAGACGAGCGCCGTGCGAGCGGCACGGCGCGCTCAGCCGAGTGTAGACAGGGCCGCCGCGCCCGGCGCCAGCCCGGGACGGATGCAGCCGTAGGCGACGGCATCGATCGCCGCGCCGGCCTTGCGCACGGCCAGCGGCATGCGGCCCTCGAGCACGTAGCCCGCCTTGGCCGCCACGCGCTGCGAGCCGAGGTTGCGCGCATAGATCGGCATCCACAGCCGCGTCACGTGCGGCAGTGCGCCCCAGGCCCAGGCGGTGAGCAGCGCCAGCGCCTCGCTGGTGACGCCCCGCCCCCAATAGGCGCGCCCGAGCCAGTAGCCGACCGCCGCGCTGCAGGCCCAGAGACCCGCTTGCGGCACGACGCTGATGCAGCCGGCCACCTCGTCGCGTTCGACGACGATGCCGAAAACATGGCCGAAGCGCGGCTCGCGATGCATCGGCCCGCACCAGGCCTCGGCGTCCTGCTGCGTGTACGGCTGCGGGAAGGCGTCGAACAGGTTGTGGGCCACTTGCGGGTCGTCGGCGTGGCGCTGCAGCGAGGGCGCGTCCGCGGGCCGCAGCGCACGCAGCGTGCAGCGCGCGCCGCCGAGCACGGGGAGATCGGCGGGCGCGGGCGTCGCAGGGCGCGCGGCGCTCACATCGTCTCGGCGAACAGCTCGCGCCCGATCAACATGCGTCGGATCTCGGAGGTCCCGGCCCCGATCTCGTAGAGCTTGGCGTCGCGCCACAGCCGACCCAGCGGGTACTCGTTGATGTAGCCGTTGCCGCCGAAGATCTGGATGCCCTCGCCGGCCATCCAGGTGGCCTTCTCGGCGCACCACAGGATGACGCTGGCGCAGTCCTTCCTCACGCGGCGCACATGCGCGCTTCCCAGGCTGTCGAGGTTCTTGCCGATCGTGTAGCACAAGGCGCGGCCGGCCTGCAGCGCGGTGTACATGTCGGCCAGCTTGCCCTGGATGAGCTGGAATTCGCCGATGCTCTGGCCGAATTGCCTGCGCTCGTGCACGTAGGGCACGACGTTGTCGAGCACCGCCTGCATGATGCCGATCGGGCCGGCGGCGAGCACGGCGCGCTCGTAGTCCAGCCCGCTCATCAGCACCTTGGCGCCGCCATTGACGGCGCCCAGCACGTTCTCGGCCGGCACCTCGACGTTGTCGAACACCAGCTCGCCGGTCGGGCTGCCGCGCATGCCCAGCTTGTCGAGCCTCTGCGCGACGGCGAAGCCCTTGAAGGTCTTCTCGACCAAGAAGGCGGTGACGCCGCGCGCGCCCAGCTCGGGCTCGGTCTTGGCGTAGATCACCAGCGTGTCGGCGTCGGGGCCGTTGGTGATCCACATCTTGCTGCCGTTGAGCAGGTAGAAGCCGCCCTTGTCCTCGGCCTTGAGCTTCATCGAGATGACGTCGCTGCCGGCGCCGGACTCGCTCATCGCCAGCGCGCCGACATGCTCGCCGCTGATCAGCTTGGGCAGGTACTTGCGCTTCTGCGCTGCGGTGCCGTTGCGCCTGATCTGGTTGACGCACAGGTTGCTGTGCGCGCCGTAGCTGAGGCCGACGCTGGCGCTGGCGCGGCTGATCTCCTCCATCGCGATCATGTGCGCGAGGTAGCCCATGTCCGCCCCGCCGTACTCCTCGGGCACGGTGATGCCGAGCACGCCCAGCGCGCCCATCTTGCGCCACAGCTCCATCGGGAAGCGGTCGCTGCGGTCGATCTCGGCGGCGCGCGGCGCGATCTCGGCCTCGGCGAAGGCGCGCACCGCGTCGCGCAGCGCGTCGACGTCGGCGCCGAGCTGGAAGTCGAGGCCGGGCAGGTTCATGGGGCGGCTCCGCGCTGAGGGCATCCGGGGGGGACATCGATCATAGGGCGCGCCGCCGCCCGGCCCTGCCCTCCTGCCCTCAATCGAAGACCGGCAGCACCTCGGAGCGCAGCGCGCCGCGCGCCGCCTCGAAGCCCGGCAGCGCCGCGCGCACCACGGCCCAGAAGGCCGGGCCGTGGTTCATCTCGTGCAGGTGGGCCAGTTCGTGCGTCACCACGTAGTCGATCACCGGCAGGCCGAAGTGCACGAGCCGCCAGTTCAGCCGGATCGAGCCGTCGGCGCTGGCGCTGCCCCAGCGCGTGGCCGCGGCGCTGAGCACGAGGCGGCGCACTCGCACGCCCAGGCGCTCGGCGTAGAGCGCCGCGCGCTCCTCGAAGATGCGGCGCGCCTGGCGCTGCAGCCAGCTCTGCACCGCGTCGCGGATCTGCGCCGGCCGCGCCTCGTGCGGCAGCCCCAGGTGCAGCGTGAGCCGCGGCGCGCCGGGCAGCGTGCTCTCGGCGCCGTGCAGCACCTGGCCGGCGACGTGCGCGTCGAGCACCACGATGACCGGCTCGCCGAGAAAGGGGATGCGGGTGCCGTCGCGCCATTCGACGCGCGCCGCCTCGAGGCGGCGCCCGCGTTCGTGCTGCTCGTGCAGCTTGCGCAGGATCCAGGCCGACTTCTCGCGCAGCGCGGCCTCGATCTCGGCCAGGCCCACCCAGCGCGGCGCGGCCACGCTCAGGCCCTCGGGGCCGACGACGAAGCCGATGCTGCGCCGGCGCGCGCGCCGCAGTGCGTAGGCCACGCGGTGCTCGCCCAGACGGATCTCGCGCGCGCCGACGCCCGGGCCCGGCATCGTTGCGGCGAGCGGCGGCGGCGCCAGCGCCCGTCGCTCGGGCGTCCTGCCTGCATCGGCGGACCCGACGTCGAACAGCGAGAGCTGCACGCGGGCGTCGGGCTCGGCCGGCTCATCGGACATGAGCGCACATTGTAGGCAGCGCACGCGAGCGATCGCGACGCGACGCGACGCGACGCGAGCGACCCGACGCGACCCGAGCGACGCGACCCGAGCAATCGCGGCATGGGCGAGGGCGGCAGCCATGGGCCTGCCGCCCGGCGCCGGCGGCGCGCCGCCGGCCCTGCGTTCAGCGGTCGCCTTGCGGCGTCACCGCGTCGCGGTAGGCCGGCGCATCGATGCGCCGCATCTCGGTCTCGATCCAGAGCTCGACCGCGCGCATCGTCTCCTCGGGCGAACGGCCCTGCGGCGCGATCGGCGGTCCGATGACGACGTCGACGACGCCGGGGCGCAGCAGAAAGCTGCGCCGCGGCCAGCAGCGCGCCGAGGCCACGGCGATCGGCAAGATGGGCACGCCGGCGGCCTGGGCCAGGCGCGCCGCGCCCGTCTTGTAGCGGCCCTGGCTGCCGCGCGGCGTGCGCGTTCCCTCGGGGAACATGATCACCCACACGCCCTGCGCGAACAGCCTGCGGCCCTGCGCGGCCACCAGGGCCAGGGCCTCGGCGCGCTTGCCGCGGTCGATGTGGATCATGTCCAGCCGCGCCATCGCCCAGCCGAAGAAGGGGATGTGCAGCAGCTCGCGCTTGAACACGTAGGCCAGCGGGCGCGGCATCAGCGTGGGCAGCGCGAAGGTCTCCCAGATGCTCTGGTGCTTGGGCGCCAGCAGCACGGCGCCGCCGCCGTCGGCACTGGGCACGTTCTCCATGCCGCGCACGCGCGCGCGCACGCCGCAGATCGTGCGGCAGCCCCACAGCGCCACGCGCAGCCAGCGCACGCAGCCCCAGTACAGCGCGGCGGGGCTCGCGAACGGCGCCGCCAGCACGATCGCGCTGGCCCAGGGCACGACGCTGAGCACGAGGAAGAGCATGAACACGAGCGAGCGCAGGGCCCAGCCGACGCGGTTCATGCCGGCGCGCGTGCCGCCGCCGGGATTCCTTCGTAGATGCGAATCGCGCCCCGCGTGATTCATGCCTGCACGGACGCGTTCGGAGCCTGTGAAGTCATGAATCAGGCCGGCGATGCATGACCTCACAGGCGCTCAGATCAGGCTGCCCGGCACCGACGCGGTGCTGTGCTCGCGCTCGAGCAGGAACTGCGCGAAGGCCGGCAGGTCCTCGTGCACCTGCGTGCGCGGCACCTGCTGCAGCAGCCGGCGCAGTTCGTCGTCGCCGAGCGCGGCCGCGCGCCCGGTGAGCACCAGATGCGGCTGGCAGCCCGCGGCCTGCGCGGCCAGCAGGTCGCGCAGCGTGTCGGCCACCATCGGCACCTGCGCCAGGTCGACGCCGTAGCGCCGCCCGATGTCGAACATCATGCCCGGCAGCGGCTTGCGGCAGTCGCATTCGACCTCGGGCGCATGCGGGCAGAAGAAGACGGCGTCGATGCGGCCGCCGGCGGCCATCAGCAGCCGGTTCATGTGCGCGTGCACGGCGTTCACCGTGGCCATGTCGATCAGCCCGCGCCCGATGCCCGACTGGTTCGTCGCCACCACGGCGTGCCAGCCGGCGTGGTTGAGCCGCGCCAGCGCCTCCAGCGCGCCGCGCACCGGCACCCATTCCTCGGGCGCCTTGACATGGTCGGTGCGGTATTCGTTGAGGATGCCGTCGCGGCCGTAGATCACGAGCCGCGTCGCGTGCAGCGCGCTCCTGCCGTCGACCATGGCCGGCGCTCTCAGCCCGCCAGCCGCGACAGGTCGGCCACGCGGTTCATCGTGCGGTGCAGCTCGGCCAGCAGCGCGAGCCGGTTGGTGCGCAGCGCGGTGTCGTCGACGTTGACCATCACGCCATCGAAGAAGGCGTCCACCGGCGCCTTCAGCGCGGCCAGCGTGCGCAGCGCGCCGGCGAGGTCGCCCGCGGCCCACGCGGCCTCGGCCTGCGGCGCCAGCGTGCCGAGTGCCGCGTGCAGGGCACGCTCGGCCGGCTCGGCCAGCCGCGCCGCGTCGACCCGCGCGTGCGGGTCCTCGCCCTCGGACTTCCTCAGGATGTTGGCCACGCGCTTGTTGGCCGCGGCCAGCGCCGGCGCCTCGGGCAGCGCGGCGAAGGCACGCACCGCCGCCAGCCGGCGCGGGATGTCGCCCCAGCGCTCGGGGCGCAACGCCGTCACGGCGTCGACTTCCTGCGCGCTCCAGCCCTGCTCGCGCAGATTGGCCACCAGCCGCTCGTGCACGAAGTGCTGCACCTCGCCCTGCGCCTGGCCGTGGCTGTGCGCGAAGACGCCGAAGGCGTCGGCCACCAGCTGCGGCAGCGCCAGCGGCAGGTCGCGCTCGACCAGCATGCGCACCACGCCCAGCGCGTGGCGGCGCAGCGCGAACGGGTCCTTGTCGCCGCTGGGCAGCTGGCCGATGCCGAACAGACCCGCCAGCGTCTCGAGCTTGTCGGCCAGCGCCACCACGAGCCCGACCTCGCCGCGCGGCAGCGCGTCGCCGGCGAAGCGCGGCTTGTAGTGGTCCTCGATCGCGTCGGCGACGGCGTCGCGGCAGCCGTCGTGGCGTGCGTAGTACGCGCCCATGATGCCCTGCAGCTCGGGGAACTCGCCCACCATGTCGGTGAGCAGATCGGCCTTGGCCAGCGTCGCGGCCTCGTCGGCGAGGTCGGCCAGCGCCAGGCCGCCCAGGCGCTCGGCGATGGCGCGCGCCAGCCGGCGCACGCGCTCGACACGTTCGCCCAGCGTGCCGAGCCTGTTGTGGTAGACGACGCGCGCCAGCCCCGGCACGCGCGAGGCGAGCGTGCGGCTGCGGTCGTGCTCGTAGAAGAAGCGCGCGTCGGCCAGGCGCGGCCGCACCACGCGCTCGTTGCCCTGCACGACGCGGCTGGCGTCGGCCGGCGCGACGTTGGCGACGACGAGGAAACGGTGGGTCAGCCGGCCGTCCGCGTCGAGCAGCGGGAAGTACTTCTGGTTGGCCTTCATCGTCAGGATGAGGCATTCCTGGGGCACCGCGAGGAACTCGTCTTCGAAGCCGCAGGCGAGCACCTTGGGCCGCTCGACCAGCGCCGTCACCTCGTCGAGCAGCGCGTCGTCGGCGATCGGCTGCAGACCCTCGGCGGCAGCCGCCGCCTGGAGCTGGCGCAGGATCTCGGCGCGGCGCGCGTCGAAGCCGGCGATCACGCCGCCCTGCTCGGCCAGCTGCTCGGCGTACCGGCCGGCGTCGGCGAGCACGATCGGATCGACGGCGGCCTCGAAGCGGTGGCCGCGCGTGCTGCGGCCCGCATCCAGCCCGAGCGCGCGCACCGGCACCAGTTCGGCGCCGTGCAACGCAACCAGGCCGTGCGCCGGGCGCACGAAGTGCACGCTGCTCCAGCCGTCGGCGAGCTGGTACTGCATCACCTTCGGAATCGGCAGCGCGGCCAGCGCCTCGTCGAGCGCCTTCTGCAACCCCGCGGCGAGCGTCGCGCCCGGCTGCCGGGCGTCGAGGTAGAGCACCTCGGTCTTGCCGTCGGTGCGGCGTGCCAGCGCGGAGACGACGCGCGCATCGGCACCATCCGCCCCGAGCGCGGCCAGCCTCTTGACGAGCGCGGGCGTCGCGCTGCCGTCGGCGGCCAGGCCCACCGCCGCCGGCATCAGCTTGTGCGACACGGCGCGCTCGGGCGCCGCCGCCAGCACATCCGCGATCTGCGCGGCCAGCCGGCGCGGCGTGGCGAACACCGCCAGCGCCGAGGCCTCGCCCGCCAGCCCCTGGGCGCGCAGCCCCGCCAGCAGCGCGGCACCGAAGGCCTCGCCGAGCTTCCTCAGCGCCTTGGGCGGCAGTTCCTCGACCAGCAGCTCGACGAGCAGGGTGCGCGCGCTCACCGCTGGGCTCCCCGCGTCGCGGGCTGTGCGCCCTGCCCCGCGTCGTCCGGCGCCCGGCCGGCCTTCTCCGCCTTCTCCGCCTTCTCCGCCTTGCCGGCCTTGTGCGCGTTCTCGGCCAGCCTGGCCGTCACCTCGTCGGCCCAGGCGCGCGGCGCCAGCGGAAAGCCCAGGCGCGCGCGGCTGGCGAGGTAGCTCTGCGCCACCGCCCGCGCCAGGTTGCGGATGCGGCCGATGTAGGCCGCGCGCTCGGTGACGCTGATGGCGCCGCGCGCGTCGAGCAAGTTGAAGGTGTGCGCCGCCTTGAGCACCTGCTCGTAGGCCGGCAGCGCGAGCTGCTCGTCCATCAGGTGCCGGGCCTGCTTCTCGTGCGCGCCGAAGGCGCCGAGCAGGAACTCGACGTCGCTCAGCTCGAAGTTGTAGCGGCTCTGTTCGACCTCGTTCTGGTGGTAGACGTCGCGGTAGGTCAGCCGGCCCGCGGGCCCGTCGGTCCAGACGAGGTCGAAGACGTTGTCCACGCCCTGCAGGTACATCGCCAGGCGCTCGAGCCCGTAGGTGATCTCGCCGGTGAGCGGGCGGCAGTCGATGCCGCCCACCTGCTGGAAGTAGGTGAACTGCGTCACCTCCATGCCGTTGAGCCAGACCTCCCAGCCCAGGCCCCAGGCGCCCAGCGTCGGGTTCTCCCAGTCGTCCTCGACGAAGCGCACGTCGTTGGCCTTCAGGTCGAAGCCCAGCGCCTCGAGCGAGCCGAGGTAGCGCTCGAGGATGTCGGCCGGACTCGGCTTGAGCACCACCTGGTACTGGTAGTAGTGCTGCAGGCGGTTCGGGTTCTGGCCGTAGCGGCCGTCCTTGGGGCGGCGGCTGGGCTGCACGTAGGCCGCGCGCCAGGGCTCGGGGCCGAGCGCACGCAGGAAGGTGGCGGTGTGGCTGGTGCCGGCGCCGACCTCCATGTCGTAGGGCTGCAGCAGCGCGCAGCCCTGGCCGGCCCAGTAGTCCTGGAGCTGGAGAATGATCTGCTGGAAGCTCGGCATCGGGCGGCGCAAGGAGGAGGTCCGCGCGACGATGGCCGGCGCGGAGCGCAGAGTTTACGGGCGCCGCCGCGCCCCCCGCAGCACCAGCGCCGCCGCCAGCACCAGCAGCGCCGCCGCCGCCGCCGGCCACAGACCCCAGCGCGAAACCCAGGCGGCGTAAGGCGTGAGGCCCGCGCGCCCCTCGATGCGGCCGGCCAGCCGACCTTGCGTGTACGGCGCCAGTTCGGCGCGCACGCGGCCGCGGTGGTCGACGATGGCGGTGGCGCCGGTATTGGTGGCGCGCACCACCGGCCGCTGGAACTCGAGCGCGCGCAGGCGCGAGATCGCCAGGTGCTGCGGCACCGCCGAGGTGTCGCCGAACCAGCCGATGTTGCTGAGGTTGGCGATCACCGTCGGCGCGCTCGCGGCGTCGGCGAAGCGGCGCGCGATCTCCTCGCCGAACAGATCCTCGTAGCAGATGGTGGGCGCGATGCGCTGGCCGGCGAAGGCGAACGAAGGCGGGTTGGCCGCGCCGCGCGCGAAGTCGCCCAGCGGGATGTTCATCGCGTCGGTGAACCAGCGAAAGCCCCGCGGGATGAATTCGCCGAAGGGCACGAGGTGGTGCTTGTCGTAGCGGTATTCGGCGGCGCCGGCCTCGAGCCCGGCCACCGAGTTGGTGTAGCCGTGCTCGAAGTCGCCGAGCGGGACGCCGACGAGTGCGGCGCGGCCGGGCGCTGCGAAGTGCCGGCGCAGCGCGGCCCACCAGCCGGGCGCGAAGTCCTCCAACTGCCCGGGCAGCAGCGGCACCGCGGTCTCGGGCGCGATGACGAGGCCGCTCGGCACGGCGAGCAGTCCGCGTGCGACTTCGGCCAATGTGCGCTCCATGCGCGCGCTGCTGAACTTCTCGTCCTGCGGCACGTTGGTCTGCAGCAGCGTCACGTCGAGCGCGCCGCTGGCGCGCGTGTGCTCGCCCGGGCCGGCGAGCCCGAGCAGCGCGAGCAGCATGGCCGCTGCCGCGGCGCCGTGCCAGGCGCGGCCGCGGCTGGCCGCGAGCGCGGCAGCGGCGGCGGCGCACCAGGCCAGCACGGCGCCGATGCCGTACACGCCGAACCAGGGTGCGAGCGCGGCCAGCGGCGCGTCGACCTGCGCATAGCCCGAGGCCAGCCAGGGAAAGCCGGTGAAGAGCACGCCGCGCGCCAGCTCGGCCAGCAGCCACAGCGCGGCGAAGAGCGGCGCGTCGACGCCCCAGCGTCCGCTGCGCCAGCGCACGAAGGCGGCACAGGCCGCCGCCAGGTAGAGCGCCAGGAAGCCCGCCAGCGCCAGCACGGCGGCTGCGGCCGCCGGCGCCGGGATGTGGCCGTAGCGGTGCATGCTGACGAACAGCCACCACACGCCCGCGCCGAGCCAGCCGCAGCCGTAGGCCCAGCCGAGCGCGGCGGCACGCGCCGCGCCGCGTGAGCGCGCCAGAGCCCACACCAGCAGCGCCAGCGTCGCCAGCGGCAGCGGCCACAGCGCGCCGTGCACGAAGGCCGGCGTCTGCGCCGCTCCGAGCAGGGCCGCGCCGGCCCAGGTCCGACGCTTCAAGCTGGCTCAGCGCCCGCGCAGGGAGGCATCGCGCCGGGCGGGGGGGCCAAAGGGCGCTGCGCCGGCGGCGTGATTCATGTCCTCACGGGCCTTCAGTCGACATCGGCGCCGTCGGCCGCCGGCAGCGCCGGCACGCGCACCACGCGGAACCAGCGCACCGCACCGCCGCGCGTGAGCATCACGCTGAAGCGCAGCCCGCCGAGCTCGACCGACTCGCCGCGCCGCGGCACGCGCCCGAACTCGTGCGCGAGCAGCCCGCCGATGGTGTCGAACTCGTCGGCGGCCAGGCGCGTGCCGAAGGCCTTGTTCACGGCATCGATCGACGCGTCGCCGGCCACGCGCTGCGCGCCGTCGGCCAGCGTGCAGATGCCGGTCTCGATCTGCGTCTCGTCGAACTCGTCCTCGATCTCGCCGACGATCTGCTCGAGCACGTCCTCGATCGTGATGAGGCCGGCGGTGTTGCCGAACTCGTCGATCACGATCGCCAGGTGGTTGCGGTTGCTGCGAAACTCGCGCAGCAGCTCGTTCAGGCGCTTGCTCTCGGGCACGAAGACGGCCGGGCGCAGCAGCGTGCGCAGCTTGAGCTCGGGCGCGCGCTGCAGCTTGAGCAGATCCTTGGCCATCAGGATGCCGATGACGTTCTCGCGCCCGCCCTCGTAGACCGGGAAGCGCGAGTGCGCGGTGCCGATCACGAGCGCGAGCAGCTCGTCGTAGGGCGCGTCGATGTCGAGCAGATCCATGCGCGGCGCGGCCACCATGACGTCGCCGGCGCTCAGGTCGGCCATGCGCAGCACGCCCTCGAGCATCAGGCGCGACTCGGGCTCGATGAGCTCGCGCTGCTCGGCTTCGGCCAGCGTGCGCACCAGCTCGTCCTTGCTGTCGGGGCCGGGCATGACGAACTCGACCAGCCGCTCGAAGAACGATCGCTTGTCGGCGGGCGCCGCCGCGGCGGCGGCTCGCGCCGAGCGCGCGGACGGAGGTTCGGACACGGGCGGTGTCGGCAGTCGGACAGACCGCGGAGGATAACCGAGCGCCGGCTGCGCCCGGCGCAGGCGCGGCTTGACAGCCCCCGGGGCTTGAACCACAGTCTGCGGCCCCCATCTGGGCCGGTCCATCCGAGCCGCCCGCCCCCCATGCCGCAGAACCTGATTCCCGCCACCATCCTCACCGGCTTCCTCGGCAGCGGCAAGACCACGCTGCTCAAGCGCGTGCTGAGCGAGGCGCACGGCCAGAAGATCGCCGTCATCGAGAACGAGTTCGGCGAGGAGAACATCGACAACGACATCCTCGCCGTCGACACCGAGGAGCAGATCATCCAGATGAGCAACGGCTGCGTCTGCTGCACGATCCGCGAGGACCTGCGCAGCACGCTGGCCGAGCTCGCCGCCAAGAAGCGCAAGGGCGAGCTCGCGTTCGACCGCGTCGTCATCGAGACCACCGGCCTGGCCGACCCCGGCCCGGTGGCGCAGACCTTCTTCATGGACGACGAGATCGCCGAGACCTACCTGCTCGACAGCATCCTCACGCTGGTCGACGCCAAGCACGCCGAGGCGCAGCTCGACACGCGCCAGGAGGCGCGCCGCCAGGTGGGCTTCGCCGACCAGATCTTCATCAGCAAGGCCGACCTCGTGGCCCAGGACGAGGTCGACGCCCTCGTGCACCGCCTCAAGCACATGAACCCGCGCGCGCCGCAGCGCACGGTGCACTTCGGCGCGGTGCCGCTCGACCAGGTGTTCGACCTCCAGGGCTTCAACCTCAACGCCAAGCTCGATGTCGACCCGGCGTTCCTCGACGATGCGGGGCACGCGCACGACGGCCACGACCACGCACCGGGCGCGCAGTGCGACCACCCGTCGCACCCGGCGCGCCACCACGCCCACGACGACGACGTCAAGAGCCTGGTCTTCCGCAGCGAGCGCGCCTTCGTCCCGGCCAAGCTCGAGGACTTCCTCGGCGCCATCGTGCAGGTCTACGGGCCCAAGATGCTGCGCTACAAGGGCGTGCTGTACATGAAGGGCAGCGAACGCAAGGTCGTCTTCCAGGGCGTGCACCAGCTGATGGGCAGCGACCTGGGACCGAAGTGGGCACCGGGCGAGAAGAAGGGCAGCAAGCTCGTGTTCATCGGCATCGAGCTGCCGCGCGACGTGCTGCTGCAGGGCCTCGAGCAATGCCTGGTCTGAGCGCCTGCGGAGATATGAACTGCGCCCGCGGAGCCCGCGCCACGCGTGGCTACAATCCGCGCGCTTTTCGCTGCCCCGGTCCGCCCGCGCTGGCGTCGGCGAGGGCCTGTCGACGGGTGCCGGCCGGCGGCCCGAGTGCAAGAGTTCGAACGCGTAGAGCGTAGAGCGTAGAGCGTAGAGCGTAGAGGCTAGGAGAGTCCCGTGAGCAAGCCAGCGCCCCCGGCCAAGAGCGCAAGCAGCGCAAAGACGGCCAGACCGGCTGCCAAGCCGGCGGTCAAGGCGACGGGCAAACCCGTGGCCAAAACTGCGCCCAAGCCCGCAGTCACGCCCGCCGCCAAGCCCGCCGCCAAACCGACGACCAAGCCCGGGGCCAAAGCCGCACCGGCGCCCGCCAAGCCCGCGCACGAGCCCGCCGCCGCGCGCGACGCGGCCCCGGCCGCCAAGCCGGCGGCCAGCGCCGCCGCCAAGCCTCCGAAACGGGCCGCCGGCAAGCCGGTCCCCTCCGCCGCGCCCGCCGTCGCGCCGGCGCCTGTCCATCCCGCCGAGGCCGGCAACCGATTCACCGATCGCTTCGCCCCGGCCCGGCCGACGATTCCCGCAGTGACCGAGACCCCATCCCCCCCGAAGCCGCCCAGGAAGATCGACCCGAAGCTCGCCAACGCCTGGAAGAGCAAGGCCGGCCGCGAGCTCACCGAGGACGAACTGCTCGCGATGCCCGATGGCGAGTACATGAACGACAAGCAGCTCGAGTTCTTCCGCGCCCGGCTGCAGCAGCAGAAGGACGACCTGCTGTCCAACGCCGACGAGACCACCGAGCACCTGCGCGAGGACACGTCCATCGTGCCCGACCCCGCCGACCGCGCCACCATCGAGGAGGAGCACGCGCTCGAGCTGCGCACGCGCGACCGCGAGCGCAAGCTGCTCAAGAAGATCGCGCAATCGCTCGCCCGGCTCGAGTCGGGCGATTACGGCTACTGCGACGAGACCGGCGAGCCGATCGGCCTGGGCCGCCTCCTCGCCCGCCCGACCGCCACGCTGTCGCTCGAGGCGCAGCAGCGGCGCGAGCTCAAGCAGAAGATGTTCGGCAACTGAGCGCCCCCAGGGCCGGGCGGTCGCCCAACCCGACCCCCAAGGGGGACAAGGAGCGCGGGAGCGGCCCTTCGTTCCTCGAGAGCCGGACGCCGCCGCCGCACCCTCGTCCTCGTCGGCGCCCGCCCGGTGCGGGCGGCGGCGGCGTTCGCGGCATCGGTCATCGTCCGTTCCCGCCGGCTGCGCTTACCATTGCCCTTCCATGGCCGAGAACGAGAGCTTCTTCCGCAAGGTCGTGCGCTTCGTCGCCAACCCGGCCACCGACTGGGTCGACCTGAGCTCGCGCCAGGCCGAGGCGCAGGATCTCGAGCTCGAGAAGTCCGAGCTGAAGGCGATGATCGAGCGCAAGCGGCGCAACGACTTCGTGCGCAAGCGCGAGTTCGACATGCTGCGGCGCATCCGGCGCGAGGGCCTCACGCCCGAGCAGATCGCGGCGCTCGGCGGCTCGTCGCGGCTCGACGACTCCGAAGCCCGCCTGCCCGACAAGCCCGAGGCGCGGCCGGATGCCGGCGTCAAGGCCAAGATCGACGAGATCGAGCAGCAGATGGTGGGCGACGGCGGGTTCGCGTCGACGCGCCGGGCGCCGCCGCCGGTCGCAGCGCGCGCGCCGATCCACGGCGGCGGCGGCGCAGACGACGACGAGCGGCTGCCCGCGCTGCCGCCGCTGCCCGACGCCGACATGGCGCCCGCGGCGACGCCGGCGCCGGTGCAGATGTCGCCCGGGCTGCCGCCGCTCGCGCCGCCGGCTCCCCGCGTCGCTCCTGCGCCGCTCGCCCCGCTCGCCCCGCTCGCCGCGTCCGCCGCGGCCGCAGCGACCACCCGGCCCGCCGCGCTCGGCGGCGCCACGCCGCCCGACGCCAGGGGGCCAGCCGAGTCGCTGGCCGTCGAAGTCAACGAGGCCGTGCACGACCCCGAGCTCGACGAGGCGGTGATCGCCTTCGCCAATGCCGAGTTCCAGCAGACCGAGCAGTTGCTCGCCCGCCTCACCGGCGCGGGCGGCGCGCGCGCGCAGCACGCCGAAACCTGGCTGGTGCTGTTCGACCTGTACCGCGCCACCGGGCAGCAGCAGCGCTTCGAGAGCCTGGCGCTCGAGTACGCGCACCAGTTCGGCTGGAGCGCGCCGCAGTGGTACTCGCTGCCCAAGCTCGTGGCCGAGGCCATCGCCGACGAGCCGCTGGTGCCGGCGCCGGCCGCGGCGCGCGCCGGCGATGTCGGCTGGGTCTGCCCCGAGCTGCTCGACACCGACGCCGTCGTCCGCCTGCGCTCGCAGACGCTGCAGCTGCCGCTGCCCTGGGTGTTCGAGTTCGGTCGGCTCAAACGCATCGACGCCGAGGCCGCGATGCAGCTCTCCACGCTGTTGCGCCTGTGGGCCGGGCAGGCGATCGAGATGCGCTGGATCGGCGGCGAGCGGCTGCTGCAGGTGCTGGCCGAATCCGCACCCACCGGCGTGCGCGACGCCGATCCGGTGTTCTGGCTGACGCGGCTGGACGCGCTGCGCCTGGCCAACCGCGCCGACCAGTTCGACGAGGCGGCGATCGACTACTGCGTCACCTACGAAGTGAGCCCGCCGTCGTGGGAACCCGCGCGCTGCAAGGTGTACATGAGCGGCTCGACGCTGTCGACGCTGGCGCCGCCGATGTCCGTCGTGAGCGAGGTGTCCACCGGCTTCCTCGAGAGCTCGATGGCCGACGAAGCGGGCGGCGTCGCGGTCGCGCATGTCGAGCTGTCGGGCCAGCTGATGGGCGACATCGGCCCGACTCTGGACAAGCTGACGAGCCGGCTCGGCAGCGCCACGGTCGTGCAAGTGAGCTGCGCGCGCCTGATCCGCGTCGACTTCATCGCCGCCGGCGACCTGCTGAACTGGGTGCTGGCGCGCGGCGCCGAGAACCGCAGCGTGCAGTTCATCGACGCGAACCGCCTGGTGGCACTGTTCTTCGGCGCGATGGGCATCGACCAGCACGCCAAGGTGCAGGTGCGCCGGGTCTGACTTGCCCGGCGCGGGCTTGAGACGCGCGCGTTCGGCCCCACTTTGCCGAGATCCATGGAAAGCTGGCACGGCACCACCATCCTCAGCGTGCGCCGCGGCCCGCTCGTCGCACTCGGCGGCGACGGGCAGGTGACGCTGGGCAACATCGTCGTCAAGGCCGGCGCGCGCAAGGTGCGCCGGCTCTACCACGACCGTGTGCTCGCAGGCTTCGCCGGCGCCACCGCCGACGCCTTCACGCTGTTCGAGCGCTTCGAGGCCAAGCTCGAGAAGCACCAGGGCCACCTGCAGCGCGCCGCCATCGAGCTCACCAAGGACTGGCGCACCGACCGCGTGCTGCGCCGCCTGGAGGCCATGCTCGCCGTGGCCGACGCCGGCAGCTCGCTCGTCATCACCGGCAACGGCGACGTGCTCGAGCCCGAGCACGGCATCGTCGCCATCGGCTCGGGCGGCGCCTATGCGCAGGCGGCAGCGCGCGCCCTGCTCGAGCACACCGCGCTGGCGCCCGAGCAGATCGTCAAGCACAGC
This sequence comes from Rubrivivax sp., assembly GCA_046348125.1. Lineage (GTDB taxonomy): Bacteria > Pseudomonadota > Gammaproteobacteria > Burkholderiales > Burkholderiaceae_C > Rubrivivax. The sequence continues at coordinate 202,879 of JAXMEV010000001.1, read as the reverse complement.
CTCGTCATCGCCGGCGAGCTGTGCATCTACACCAACCAGAACCACGTCATCGAGACGCTGGGCGACAAGCCCGGCGAGAAGCCGGACGCGCCGCGATGAGCATGACGCCGCAGGAGATCGTCTCCGAGCTCGACCGCCACATCGTCGGCCAGCACGCGGCCAAGCGCGCGGTCGCCATCGCGCTGCGCAACCGCTGGCGCCGCCAGCAAGTCGACGAGCGGCTGCGCGCCGAGATCACGCCCAAGAACATCCTGATGATCGGCCCCACCGGCGTCGGCAAGACCGAGATCGCGCGTCGCCTGGCGCGCCTGGCCGACGCCCCCTTCATCAAGGTCGAGGCGACCAAATTCACCGAGGTCGGCTACGTCGGCAAGGACGTCGACACCATCGTGCGCGACCTGGTCGACGTCGCCGTCAAGCAAGAGCGCGAGCGCCGGATGCGCGCCAAGCGCACGCAGGCCGAGGACGCGGCCGAGGAGCGCATCCTCGACATCCTCGTGCCGCCGCCGCGCAGCACCGGGTTCACGAGCGAGGCGCCGGCGGCCGACGGCACGGCGCGCCAGGTGATGCGCAAGCGCCTGCGCGAGGGCGCGCTCGACGACAAGGAAGTCGAGATCGAGCTCGCCGAGCCCCGGCCCGCGCTCGAGATCCTCGGCCCGCAGGGCATGGAGGAAATGGCCGAGCAGTTGAAGGGCCTGTTCGGCCAGCTCGGCGCGGCCCGGCGCAAGACGCGCAAGGTGAAGATCCGCGAGGCACTGGCGCGGCTCGTCGACGACGAGGCCGCACGCTTGGTGAACGAGGACGAGATCCGCGCCGCGGCTCTGGCCCATGCCGAGGGCAGCGGCATCGTCTTCATCGACGAGATCGACAAGGTCGCCTCGCGCAGCGCCGATGGCGTGTCGTCCGGCGCCGACGTCAGCCGCCAGGGCGTGCAGCGTGACCTGCTGCCGCTGGTCGAGGGCACCAGCGTCAACACCAAGTACGGCATGGTCAAGACCGACCACATGCTGTTCATCGCCTCGGGCGCCTTCCACCTCGCCAAGCCGAGCGACCTCATTCCGGAGCTGCAGGGGCGCTTCCCGATCCGCGTCGAACTCGGCTCGCTCACGGTCGACGACTTCGCGGCCATCCTCACCAGCACCCAGGCCAGCCTGATCAAGCAGTACCAGGCCTTGCTCGCCACCGAGGGCGTCGGGCTCGAGATCACGCCCGATGCCGTGCGCCGGCTGGCCGAGATCGCCTACGAGGTGAACGAGCGCACCGAGAACATCGGTGCGCGCCGCCTGGCCACCGTGATGGAACGGCTGCTCGACGACGTGAGCTTCGATGCGCCCAACCGCAGCGGCCAGACCGTGACGCTGGACGCCGCGGCGGTGAACCAGCGCCTGGCCGAGCTGGCGCGCAACGAGGATCTCTCGCGCTACATTCTCTGACGGCGGGCGCGTCGGTGCGTCCGCGGGGGGGACGCCTCATGCAGCTGCGCGAACTCGGCCGCTCGGGCCTGAAAGTCGCTCCGATCGCCCTCGGCGGGAACGTCTTCGGCTGGACCGCCGACGAACGTGCTTCGTTCGCCGTGCTCGACGCCTTCGTCGACTCGGGCTTCAACCTCATCGACACCGCCGACATCTACTCGCGCTGGGTGCCGGGCCACGCCGGCGGCGAGAGCGAGCGCGTCATCGGCCGCTGGCTCCAGGCGAGCGGCAAGCGCCGCCGGGTGCTGCTCGCCACCAAGGTCGGCAAGCCGATGGGCGACACCGGCTCCGGGCGCAGCGGCCTGACCCGGCGCTGGATCCGTCAGGCGCTGCACGACTCGCTCGTGCGGCTGCAGACCGACCATGTCGACCTGTACCAGGCGCACGAGGACGACCCGCACACGCCGCTCGAGGAGACGCTGGGCGCCTTCGCCGAGCTGATCCAGGAAGGCAAGGTGCGCGCGATCGGCGCGTCGAACTTCGGCGCGGCCCGCCTGGCCGAGGCGCTGGCCGCGAGCGCGCGCCTGCGCGTGCCGCGCTACGAGAGCCTGCAGCCGCTGTACAACCTGTACGACCGTGCGCCCTACGAGAGCGAGCTCGAGCCGCCGTGCCGCGCCGAGGGCATCGGCGTCATCGGCTTCTACGGCCTGGCGCGGGGTTTTCTCACCCGCAAGTACCGCAGCAAGGCCGACCTCGCCAAGAGCACGCGCGGCGCCGGCATCGAGCCCTACCTCGACGCACGCGGCATGGCGATCCTCGCCGCGCTCGATGCCGTGGCCGCCGCGCATGGCGCCACGCCGGCGCAGGTGGCGCTGGCCTGGCAGATCGCGCGCAACGGCGTCACGGCGCCGATCGCCAGCGCGACCTCGGCAGCGCAGTGGCAGGAACTGGCCGGCGCGGCGCGACTCGCGCTCGAGCCCGGCGACATCGCCCGGCTCGACGCGGCCAGCGCGTACCGAATCGGGTAAGGCGCGCCGCGCAGCGTCCTCATGAGGCTGCGCATTCGACGCACCGACGGCGTTGCTTCGCCTCGCCGTGCTGCAGCACTGTCTTCGCCTTCGCGCGTTGTCATCGCATCGGATGCGCTGCCGCATCAGGCTGCCGGCTCGCCCGCCAGCGCCGCCGCCACGGCCTCGGCCTTGCTCCAGCGCAGGCCCTGAACGCGCAGCGCCTCGGCGCGCCCGGCGCCCAGGCGCAGCCGCAGCAGCAGCCGCGTACGCCGGACCTCGCGCTGCTCGATGCGGTTGAGCGCCCCGAACAGGCGCGTCCAATGCGCGCGCGCAAAGCCGTGCAGCCGCGCCGCGAGCTCGAGCTGCGCCGGCTGGTGCACCAGCGCGTCGGGCAGGTGCAGCAGGCCGACCGCGATCTCCACCGCGTGGCGGCGCTCCCAGGCCAGCCGCAGGCCGCGCCGGAACGCGGCGGCGGCCGCATCCCACGCGCGCATGCGCACGTACACGCGGCCGAGCTGGCGCGCGCAGGTCGTGGCGCCCTGCCAGTCGCCGTCGCGCAGCGCGCCCGCGCCGCATTCGTGCAGCACCTGCGCGGCCTCGGCCTCGCGGCCCAGCCAGGCCCACATGATCGCGCGGTCGAACAGGCGTCGCTGCGCCAGGCGGTGGTCGCCGAGTTGTTCGGCCAACGCCTGGGCGCGCGCCATCAACGCCTCGCTGCGCGCGTACTCGAGCCCGAGGTTGCACACCAGCAGGCCCTGCAGGCGATAGGCGCCGGCGCGCGCCGCGGCGTCGCCGCTGCGTTCGGCCAGCGCCACGGCCTCGGCGGCCGCGTCGAGCAGATCCGGCCCGATGCCGCCCGCGTGGTAGCGCACCATCGCCCAGCGCGCGAGCACGATGCTGCGGCGGCGATCGTCCAGCGCCAGCGCGCGGGCGCGCTCGACATGGGCGAGCCCGGCCTCGGACAGGCCGACCAGCACGCTGGCGAAGGCCAGCAGCTCGAGCGCATCGCCCAGCAGCGCGGCGTCGCCGGCCGCGCCGCCGAGGCATTGCTCGAGCGCGCGCAGGTCGGCCAGCGGCAGCACCTCCCACTCCCAGAGCGCGCGCAGGGCGACGGCCAGCTCGAGCGCGCGGCGCGCGTCGTCGTCTTCGGGAGCGCGCACGATGGCTTCGTGCACGTGCGGCAGCAGCTCGGCCAGGCGCGCCACGTCCGCCGGTCCGCGGCCCGAGGCCAGCTCGAGCAGATGCGCACGCAGCCGGCGGCGCGCCGCGCGCTGGCGCGCCGGCCCGGCCTGCTCGGCGGCGAACTCCCGCACCGGTTGCAGCAGCACGTAGCTCGGTGCGTGCTCACCCGCCGGCGTGGCGACGAGCGCGAGGTCGCGCAGCGTGGCCAGCAGCTCGCGGGCGCGCGCCGGCGGCAGGCCGGCCACGCCGGCCACGAGCGTCTCGTCGGCCGGCGCCACCAGCACCGCCAGGCACTGCATGAGCGCGACCTGGCTCGCATCGAGTTCGCGCCAGCTCCAGGCCACGGTCGCGCGCATCGAGGCATGGCGGGCGTCGCGCGAGGCGCCAGAGCGCTGGCGCGCCAGCAGGTCGAGTGCCGGCGTACCCGCGCCTTCGGCGAGGCGCTGCAGCAGATGCTGCGGCGCGAGCGAGCGCACGCGCGAGGCCGCCAGCTCGATGGCCAGCGGCATGCCGCCGACCAGCCGCACGAGCGCAGCCACCGCCGCCGCGTTGCGCGGCCCGAGATGGAAATCGGCGCGCGCCGCCCGCGCGCGGTCGACGAACAGCGCCACGGGCGGGCTCGCCGCCAGTTCGTCGAGCGTCGCGCCCTCGGGCGGCAGCGCCAGGCCTTGCAGCTCGAAGGTGGCCTCGCCGTCCAGGCCGAGCACGCGGCGCGACGTCCCCAGCACATGCAGCTGCGGCTGCGCGGCCAGCCAAGAGGCGATCTCGCGCTCGGCCTCGGGGCGCAGTTGCTCGAGGTTGTCGAGCACCAGCAGCACGCGCCGCTGCTCCAGCGCGGCGAGCAGGCGCGGCCGCGACGCGGTGCGGCCGCCGGGGCCGACGGCGTCGGCCGCCGCCTGCAGTACCTGAGCGGCCGACTCGCAGGCCAGCAGCGGCACGAAGTGCACCGCGTCGAATCCGCCCGCGGCGCGCGGCCCGGCCGCCAGCGCACGCGCCACCTCCACCGCCAGCCTCGTCTTGCCGCTGCCGCCCGGTCCGTGCACGTTCACGAGGCGCCGCTCGCGCAGCCAAGACAGCAGCGTCTCGGCCGTCTGCTCCAGTCCGAAGGTGCGGGTGAGATAGCCGGGCAGTGCCGGCGCCGGCGCAGCAATCGCCGCCGACGCCGCCGGCGCCGCCGATGCGGCCAGCGCCGGCGCTGCCGGCGGCGCGGCCGCAGATCCCGTCGGTGCGGCCGCAGATCCCGTCGGCGGGCGCGGCGCACGCTCGAACAGCGCCGCCATGCGCAGCCGCTCCTGCGCGATCCACTCGTCGTAGTAGCCCGGCATGAACTCGTCAGCGCCGGCGCCGCCCACGTGCAGCGGCTCACCGGCTCGCGCCCGCGCCTCGCACTCGCGCGCGTCGCAGACCAAGGCGCCGGGAACGACACGCACGGCATGCCGATCGGCGACGAGCACCGGTGCCGCATGCGCCCCCCGCGGCTCGAGCAGGGACTTGAGCGCCGACAGCGTCTGGCGCAGGCGATTGCGTCCGACTTCGAGCGAGACGCCGGGCCAGAGCAGCTCGACGAGCTCCTCACGCGGATGCGCGCGCTCCGGGCTCGACGCCAGACGCGCCAGCAACACCGCCACGGCACGCGTGGGCCAGCGCGTGATCGTGCCCGCAGGCCCGGCGGCCTCGACCGCGCCGAGCAGCCGCACGGTCCAGCGCGCGGGCGCGGGCAGCAGCCCCTGCTCGGCATCGCCCTGGCGGGCGCCGCGGTCGGGCAGGGGCAGCGAGGGCGCAGGCGATGACATCGCGCGCGAGCATAGGGGCAACGGCCGGCGGCGGCGCTGCAGTCGTCCACAACGGCGCTGCGCCACCCCGTGTTCGCGGGGGTGCCGCCCGTTGCGGACGGATGTTCGAACGTGCCGGCGACACCCCCGGCGCGCACCGCAGGCGGCACGCCCGGGACGCAGATGCTGCCGCTGGCCCTGCGGCGCCGCAGCGGGACGCTGCGCATCTGCCGCGCCGACGCGGCCGCTCCGGGGCTACGGCGCCGACGCAGCCGACGGTGACTTCGGCGCCGATTGCGCAGCCGGGTTGATGGTGATGCCGCGCTTGCGCAGCTCGTTCACCAGCAGCGCGGCATTCGGATTGCCGGCATCGGCCAGCCGCTGCGTATCGGCCGCCAGCGCGTCGAGCGAGGCGCGCAGCTTGCCCGCGTTGTCCACCGTCTGCTGTTGTCCGGCATGGGCGCCCTGCAGCGCCTGGCGCTCGCGCAGCAGCTGCGCCGCCTGGAAGCCGAAGGCCAACACAAGCGCCAGCGCCATCAGCAGCAGCGGCCAGAACGCGCCCGGCCGCTGCGCCGGCTGCGGCGCCGCCGCCGCGGCGCCGGCGCGCGCTTCGTCCTCGCCGGCGCCGCCCTGTCCGTGCGTCGTCAGCGGCACGACGCTCTTGCCCATCTGCATGCTCGTGCTCCCTTCACTTGCGCGGGCCGGCCGCGGCGGCAGCCGGCGCGGGCGGCGCACTGACGGTGTACGTGATGCCGTGGCGCTGCAGCAGGCTGCGCACGGCCTCGTCGTTGTGGCGCGCGCCGAGCTCGGCCAGCGCGCGCACGATCTCGCGGTACAGGCCCTCGAGCTGCACCGACTGCTGCACGTACTGCTGGCGCAGCGCGACGTCCTCCTGCAGGCCGCGGTTGAGCGCGGCCAGCGCGAGGTCGGTGCCCACCAGCAGCAGGCCGAGCGCGGCCAGCGTGGTGACGATGGCGTGCTGCAGCCGGCTCATCGCGCGCTCCCGGCGCTGCGCGCGGCGCGCCGGCGCGTCGCCACGCCGCCGGCCGCGGCCACCGCCAGCAGCCACAGCGTGCCGGGCTCGGGCACGTCGTTGCCGCCCTCGACGACGACGCCCTCGACGACGAAGCGGATCGCCGCCAGCGCGAGGTCGGCCTGGAAGGCGTTGTGGCTCCAGCCGTTGAACGTGAAACTGCTCGAGAAGTTGCCGAGCGCGGTCGTGTCCAGGCTGAGCTCGAGCGCGCCCATCGAGGCGCCTGCGGCAAGGTTGACCGGGCCGAAACCGCTCGTGCCGAAGCCGCCGAAGCCGGTGAAATCGAAGCTGCCCAGCAGATCGTCGGCCGGCCCGGCCACCGCGTTGAGCAGCGCCAGCGTGTCGACACTCGGCCCGCTGTTTTGCAGCAGCGTGCCCATGTTGAGCGTGCACACGCCGGCCGCGCAGTTGAAGTTCGCGCCGCCGCCGGTCTTGCTGAACTGCGGCGCTGCCAGCGCGTTGACCGTGCCCGCGAGGGCGACGCTTTGCGAATCGCCGAGCGCGAGGTCGGCCATGTCGGGGTTCTGGCTCACGAAGGCCACCTGCGCGCTGCCCGCCTTCACGCCGGCCGAGCTGGTATCCAGGCCGACCTGCAGCCCGGCCGTCGGGCCGCCGGCCGTGAGGCCGGACGCGCTCGCGCCCTGGCCGGTGAAGCCCGCGCCGGCCACGTTCATCGTGCCCTTGAGGGTGTCGTTGAGCGCCGTCGCCGCGGCCACGTTCTGGATCGTCACCGTCTGCGCGCCGAGCACGGTGCCCACGCGCACGGTGCCGAAGTCGATCGAGGCCGGGGCGTTGAGCTGGCCGACGGCCGGGGTATAGACCTTGCCGGAAACCGTGATCGTCTGCGGCGCGAGGTTGACCTGGCAGTTGGGTGCGCAGCCGCCGACGTTGGACGCGTCGGAGACGAGCGTCACCGTCGCGCTGCCGGCGTTGCCGCCGGTGTAGTTGCCGGCCACCGCGGTGTTCAGGCCCACCTGCAGCGCGTTGCTGCCGGCGCCGGGTGCGAGCAGGTTCACGCTGCCGGCCGCCGTCACCGGCGCGCCGTTGCTGGCGATGCTGGCGTTCAACGCGGCCTGCGGCGCAGCCGTCGCCTGGTTCGTGAGCGCCAGGTTCGCCGTCGGCGAGAGGGCGCCGACGCGCACCGCGCCCAGGTTCACGCTCGTGCTGCCGAACGAGGGGCTGGCCTGGTTGATGACGTTCGCCACGGCGCTGATCGTGCCGTTGACGGCGAAGTTCTCGCTGCCCACGGCCAGCGTGCCCAGCCCGTTGGCGACGCCGCCCACCGCACCCGCGCTGAAGTAGTTGACGGCGATGCCGCTGTTGAGCGCGCCGGCCGTCGCTCCCGTCACCGTCACCTTCATCGTGCCGTTGGCCGCCGTGCTGTTGGTGCCGGCCAGGATGCCCGTCAATGCCCCGCTACCCGTGATCTGGCTGTCGCCCGAGGCGCCGAACGAGGCGTTCAGATCCTCCACATAGCCTGCGGCGCCGCCGGCGATGTTGCGCACCACGAGGTTCTGGCTGACGTTCTGGCCCACTTGCAGCGTGCCGAAGTTCAGCGTATTGCCCTGCAACTGGCCGGCCGCCGCCTGGTACACGTTGCCGCTGACGTTGATCGTCTGCGTGCCGGCGCCGGCTGGCCCGAGATTGTTGGCGACGCCGTTGACGGCACCCGTGGTGGCGTAGTTCAGCGTCACCGTGCCGCTCTTGGCGCCGGAACTCGTGGTGTCCACGCCGACCTTCATGGCCGCCGCATTGCTCGAGCCGGCAAGCACCGCCGCCAGCGTGCCGGCATTGTTGGTCGCCGCGCCGGTGTTGCTGCCGAACGAGGCCGAGAGATCCTCGCTGTAGTTGCCGGCGGCCGCCGTGTTGCTCACCGTCAGCGCCTGGCTGCCGCTGCCGCCCACGCGCTGGTTGCCGATCACGATCGGCGTCGGCGTGGCGCTGCCCACGGCCGCGTTGTAGGCTGCGGCGCCGCCGGCCAGCACGATGTTGAGCTTCTGGTCGGCGATGTTCTCGAAGTTGCTGCGCAGGTTGAGCACCTGGCCCGCGAGTGGCGCCAGTGCTCCGGCCGAGGCGGCGGTGAAGGTCACCGCCAGATTGCCGGAGTTGCTGCCCGGCACGCCGGCCGAGTAGTTCGATGCCGTCACGCCCGAGCCCGACAGCCGCCCGTCGGTGAGGTTGCCGCCGCCCGCCGTCGTCTGGATCGCACCGCGCAGCGTCGGGCCGGTGGTGCCGGTGTTGCCGATCTGGTAGTTGAACGTGTTGGCTCCGACGCGCACGTTGCCGATCGTCATCGTCGCGTTGGCCGTGTTGCCGCCGGTGATGCCTGTGCCGAAGAGCGCCTGGGCGACGTCGCCGCCGGCCACGATCTGGCCGGTGCCGGCGACGCCGGCGCGGCGGTTGAAGCTGTTGCCGCTGCCGGCCGCCGCATTGGTGTAGTCGCCGGTGATCGTCAGGTTGCCGTTGCCCAGGTTGAGCACGGCGCCGGCGGCGCCCATCGCCAGCTTGCCCTGGGTGTTGCCGCCGTTGGCGAGGTTCATCGTGCCAGTGGCGTCGACCTGCAGCGTGCCGGTGCCGGCGACGTTGCGCGCCACCGCCAGCGTGCCGTTCTGGGCGCGGAACAGGCCGTTGTTGGTGAGCGCACCATTGGGGTTGATGGTGATGGTGCCGCCGCCGTCGCTGTTGATGGTGCCGTTGTTGGTCAGCGTCGCGGCGCCGCCGGCAAAGTTCTGGTTGCCGATGACGCCGGTGTTGCCGCGCACCGTGACGCCGGCGCCCAGCGTCAGGTTGCCGGCTTCGAGGTTGAAGCGGTTGCTGCCGTTGGCGTCGGCGAAGACGATGCTGCCGGTTCCGGAGATGGTCTGGTCGCCCTGTGTTGCCAGGATCGAGGCCGAGCCGACGTTGATCGCGCCGCCCAGCACCATGCCGCCGGTGACGCGCTGCACGCCGTAGGCCGAGGCGATGTCCAGCACGCCGTTGAGCGTGGTGTTGTTGAGGAAGTTGTTGCTGTTGTTGCTGGCGATCATGCGGCCGCCGGTGCTGGTGGCGAGCGTGCCGCCGTCGATGGTGACGCCGTTGAAGTACACGACGCCCGAGTTGTCGGCGCGGATCGTGCCGCCGGCGTTGGCGATACCCGCGCCGCTCGGATCGAGCCACAGCGTGCCGCCGTTGTTGGCCTGCAGCGTGCCGGTGTTGGTGATGCCGTTGTTGACGTTGACGCGGACCGTGCCGCCCGAAACATCGGCCGCGATCAGGCCCTGGTTGGTCAGCGTCGCGTTGCCGCCGGCGAAGCTCTGGCCGCCGATGACGCCGGTGTTGCCGCGCACCGTGATGCCGGCACCCAGCGTCAGGTTGCCGGCCTCGACGTTGAGCCGGTTGTTGGTGTTGTTGTCGGCAAAGACGATGGTGCCGCTGCCGCTGATCGTCTGGTTGCCCTGCGGCGCCAGGATCGAGCCGTTGGCGATGTTGACCCCGCCATTGAGCACGAGGCCGTTCGTCACCCGCTCGTAGCCCACGGCGCTGGCCAGGTCCAGCGTGCCGGTGAAGGTGGCGTTGTCGAGGAAGTTGTTGCTGCTGGCCGAGGCGCGGAAGCTGCCCGTGCCGTTGATGTTGATGACGCCGTTGAGCGTGACGCCGTTCTGCCAGACGGTGCTGCCGGCGTCGGCCAGGATCTGGCTGCCGACGTTGTTGGTGATGCTGCTGTTGAGCATCAGCGTGCCGCCGTTCTTCGCCGCCAGAGTACCGTTGTTGACGATGCTGGCGCCGCCGGCGAGCGCCGCCAGCGTGATCGTGCCGCCGTTCACGTCGGCCTGGATCGTGCCGTTGTTGGTGAGCGTGGCGTTGCCGCCGGCAAAGTTCTGCAAGCCGATGACGCCGGTATTGCCGCGCACCGTGACTCCGGCGCCCAGCGTCAGGTTGCCGGCCTCGACGTTGAGGCGGTTGTTGCCGTTGTTGTCGGCAAAGACGATCGTGCCGTTGCCGCCGATCGTCTGGTTGCCCTGCGGCGCCAGGATGCTGCCGTTGCCGATGTTGATCGTGCCGTTGAGCGCCAGGCCGCCGGTGATGCGCTCGATGGCGCCCGGTTTGGTGGCCAGGTCGAGCACGCTGTTCGCCGTGAGCGCGGTGTTGTTGAGGAAGTTGTTGCCGTTGCTGGCACCCATCAGAACGCCGCCGGTGGTCGTCGCGAGCGTGCCGCCGTCGATGGTGACGCCGTTGAGGAAAACGGCACCGCCGTTGTCGGCGCGTATCGTGCCGCCGGCGTTGGCGATGCCCGGCCCGCTCGCGTCGAGCCACAGAATGCCGCCGTTGTTGGCGCGCATGGTGCCGGTGTTGGTGACGCCGCCATTGACGTTGACCTCGATGTAACCGCCGGCCACGTCGGCCGCGATCGTGCCCTGGTTGGTCAGCGTCGAGGTGCCGCCGGCGAAGGCCTGCTGGCCGATGTAGCCCGTGACGCCGCGCACCGTGACGCCGCTGCCCAGGGTCAGGTTGCCGGCCTCGACGTTGAGGCGGTTGTTGCCGTTGTTGTCGGCGAAGACGATGCTGCCGGTACCGGAGATGGCCTGGTTGCCCTGCGGCGCGAAGATGCTGGCGGCACCGATGTTGACCGTGCCGTTGAGCACGAGGCCATTGGTCACCCGTTCGACGCCGTACGCGCTCGCCATGTCCAGCGTGCCGTTGAGCGTGACCGTATCGAGGAAGTTGCTGCCGCTGTTGAACGCCACCAGCTTGCCGGTGCCGGTGGTGTTGATGGTGCCGCCCGAGATCGTGCTGCCGAACTGGTTGACGACGCTGTCGGCGCTGACGTTGATCACGCCGCCGGCGTTGTTGACGTTGTGCCCGGCGCCGATGTTGAGCGCCGCGTTGTTCGGGATCGGCCCGGCGCCGACGTTGATGACGCCGGTGTTGGTGGTGCCGCCGCCGCCTTGCAAAGACAGCAGGAAGGCGTCGATGTTGACGTTGCCCGAGTTCGTCAGGTTGAGGATCGACTGGCCGCTGTTGATGGTCACCGTCTTGGCCGCGCCGATCGTCGCCGAGTCGGCCGCGCCAGGTACCACGGCACAGGTCCAGTTGCCGGCATTGGCCCAGTTGCCCGTCGCCGGGTTCCAGGTGCAGCTCGCCGCCTGGGCCGGCGCGCCGGACAGGGAGCCGAGAGCCGCGGCAGCAGCCAGCGCGAGCAGGTGGGGACGGGGGTGAGGACGACGCGACATGGTGGGGCTCCTGGGTTACGGGCAAGCAGCCCGCTGGGATGGAGCCGAGGTTCGCGGCGCACCATTAGGCAAGCGCTAATTCCCGGGCCCCTTTGCGACGTCCGGCGCCCCCTCATTCCGGGGGGTGCCCCGCATTTGCGTGCTCGATTTCAGCGCTTGCGCTGGGGCGCGGGCGCCGGCGGCCGCCGGGCGCGCGCCGCCGGCGGGCCGAATGCCGCCGGGGCGGCCGGGGGAGGCGGGACGCGGCGGCCCCACGCCACCGACAGGCCGTGGTCACAATAGGCCATGCCGAGCCAGCCGCCCTTCATCGCCCCCGCCGAGTTCGACGACCCCGACGCGGCGCTCGCCCAGGTGCAGCGCATCTACGGCGCCAGCGTCGCGCATCTGCGTGCGGCGCTGCAGCGCTTCGTCGCCGGCAGCGACGAGGGCCGGCACGTGCGCGCCTGCTACCCCTTCGTGCGCCTGCGCACCGACACCGTGGCGCGCGCCGATTCGCGCCTGGCCTACGGCTTCGTCGCCGGCCCGGGCCACTACGAGACCACGCTCACGCGCCCCGACCTGTTCGCCGACTACTACCGCGAGCAGTTCCGGCTGCTGCTGCGCAACCACCGCGTGCCGCTCGAGGTGGGCACCAGCACGCAGCCCATTCCCGTGCACTTCTCGCTCGCCGAGAGCGGCCACCTCGAGGGCTCGCTCGGTCCCGAACGGCGCCTGCTGCTGCGCGACCTGTTCGACCTGCCCGACCTGGCGGCGATGGACGACGGCATCGCCAACGGCACGCACGTACCGGCGCCGGGCGAGCCGCTGCCGCTGGCGCTGTTCACGGCCGCGCGCGTCGACTACTCGCTGCAGCGGCTGCGCCACTACAGCGGCACCGCGCCCGAGCATTTCCAGAACTTCGTGCTGTTCACGAACTACCAGTTCTACGTCGACGAGTTCATCCGCCTCGGGCAGGCGCTGATGGCCGATCCGGCCGCGCCCTACGAGGCCTTCGTCGAACCGGGCAACGTCGTCACGCCGCGCGGCGGCGGCGGCCGCAGCGGCACGCCGCCGGCGCGCCTGCCGCAGATGCCCGCCTGGCACCTGGTGCGGCCGGGCGCGAGCGGCATCACGATGATCAACATCGGCGTCGGCCCGGCCAACGCCAAGACCGCCACCGACCATGTCGCGGTGCTGCGCCCGCACTGCTGGCTGATGCTCGGCCACTGTGCCGGGCTGAGCGGCAGCCAGCAGCTGGGCGACTACGTGCTCGCGCACGCCTACATGCGCGAGGACCATGTGCTCGACGAGGAGCTGCCGCCCTGGGTGCCGCTGCCCGCGCTGGCCGAGGTGCAGCTCGCGCTCGAGCAGGCCGTGGCCGACGTGACGCAGCTCTCGGGCTACGAGCTCAAGCGCATCCTGCGCACCGGCACCGTGGCCAGCACCGACAACCGCAACTGGGAGCTGCTGCCCGAGCCGGGGCCGGCGCGCCGCTTCAGCCAGAGCCGCGCGGTGGCGCTCGACATGGAGAGCGCCACCATCGCCGCCAACGGTTTCCGCTTGCGCGTGCCCTACGGCACGCTGCTGTGCGTGAGCGACAAGCCGCTGCACGGCGAGATCAAGCTGCCCGGCATGGCCGACACCTTCTACCGCGAGCGCGTCGACCAGCACCTGCGCATCGGCATGCGCGCCGCCGAGCTGCTGCGCCACGAGCGCCCCGGCGCGCTGCACAGCCGCAAGCTGCGCAGCTTTGCCGAGGTGGCGTTCCAGTAGAACCGGCAGCGCGAGCGGGGCGGGGGCGAACGCGGCGCAAGGCACGAACGGGCGCGCTGCGCGAGCCGGCGCGCCGCCGAGCCTTGATCCACGCCAAGCGCGACGCCGGATCCGGGCCGGCCGCCCTTGTGCCGCCGCAGGCTTGCCGTTACGCTGGCCGGTCCGCTTCCCATCATCCACCCCCGACACGAGCCGCAGCGATGCCCAGCGCCGCGGCCGAGGAGACCGCCCCATGCCAAGCCCAGCCCCTGCCGGCGTCGCAGCCATCCGCACGCTTGCCCTCGTGGGACCTGCGTCCGCCGGCAAGACCAGTCTGGCCGAGGCCTTGCTCGTCAAGGCGGGCGCCATCGGCGCGGCCGGCAGCCTCGAGCGCGGCACCACCGTCAGCGACTACGACCCGCTCGAGCGCCGCATGCAGCATTCGCTCAACAGCGCCGTGCTGCACCTGACGCACGCCGACACGCGCATCCACCTTCTCGACACGCCCGGCGCGAGCGATTTCCTCGGCCAGAGCCTGCCGGCGCTGGAGGCCGTGGAGACGGCCGCCGTCGTCATCAACGCCGCGGTCGGCATCGAGCCGATGGCCGAGCGCATGATGGAGTACGCCGCCTCGCGCCAGCTCGACCGCCTGATCGTCGTCAACAAGATCGACGCCGCCGAAGTCGACCTGCCGGCGCTGCTGGCGCAGATCCAGGAGCGCTTCGGCAAGGAGTGCCTGCCGCTCAACCTGCCCGCCGCCGGCGGCAGCAAGGTCGTCGACTGCTTCTACAACCGCGCCGGCGAGAGCGACTTCGGCAGCGTCGACGGCGCGCACCGCGCGCTCGTCGAGCAGGTGGTGGAGGTGGACGCCGAGTTCGTCGACCGCTACCTGAACGACGGCGACGTCGACGCCGCCGAGCTGCACGCGCCGCTCGAGCAGGCGCTGCGCGAGGGCCACCTGATCCCGGTGTGCTTCGTCAGCGCCCGCACCGGAGCCGGCGTGGCCGAGCTGCTCGACGTGATCGTCAAGCTGCTGCCCAACCCGACCGAGGGCAACCCGCCCGACTTCCTGAACGGCGAAGGCGAGGCCGCCCGGCTCATGCACGCCGAGCCCGACCCCGCCCGGCACGTGCTGGCGCATGTGTTCAAGGTGACGGTCGACCCCTATGTCGGCCGCATGGGCGTGCTGCGCGTGCACCAGGGCACGGTGACCAAGGACTCGCTGCTCTACATCGGCGACGGCCGCAAGCCGTTCAAGGTGGGCCACCTGTTCATGCTGCAGGGCAAGGAGCATGTCGAAGTGCCCAAGGCGCTGCCGGGCGACCTCTGCGCCGTGGCCAAGGTCGACGACATCCGCTTCGACGCCGTGCTGCACGACGCCGCCGAGGACGACCACATCCACCTCAAGCCGCTCGACTTCCCCAAGCCCGTGCACGGCATCGCGGTGCAGGCCAAGAAGCGCGGCGACGAGCAGAAGATGTGGGAGATCCTCGGCAAGCTGGTCGACGAGGACCCCTGCCTGAAGATCGAGCATGTGGCGCAGACCAACGAGACCATCGTCTACGGTCTGGGCGAGCTGCACCTGCGCGTGCTGCTCGAGCGCATGAAGGAGACCTACAAGTTCGAGGTCGACACGCGTCCGCCGCGCATCGCCTACCGCGAGACCATCACGGCCAAGGCCGAGGGCCACCACCGCCACAAGAAACAGACCGGGGGCGCCGGCCAGTTCGGCGAGGTCTTCCTGCGCGTCGAGCCGCTGGCGCGCGGCGCCGGCTTCGAGTTCGCCGACGAGAGCAAGGGCGGCGTCATCCCGCACCAGTTCATCCCCGCCGTCGAGAAAGGCGTGCGCGAGGTGCTGGCCGGCGGCGCGATCGCCGGCTATCCGGTGGTCGACGTCAAGGTCGTCGTCTACGACGGCAAGAGCCACAGCGTCGACAGCAAGGAGATCGCCTTCGCGACCGCCGGCAAGAAGGCCTTCATGGCCGCGATCCGCGGCGCGCGCCCGATCGTGCTCGAGCCGATCGTCAAGGTGCAGATCACCGCGCCCGACTCGGCGATGGGCGACGTCACGAGCGACCTCTCGGGCAAGCGCGGCATCGTCAGCGGCACCGGCAACGGTGCGCGCGGCGCGATGATCGTGCGCGGCCAGGCGCCGCTGTCGGAACTGGCCGGCTACCAGAACCGCCTCAACGCCATGACCGCCGGCCAGGGCAGCTACACGATCGAGTTCTCGCACTACGAGCCGGTGCCGCCCGGCGTGCAGCAGCAGCTCGTCGGCCAGTACCAGGTGAAGGACGAGGAGTAGCGGGCGCGGCGGCCCGGCTTGTCGCGCAGCAGCGCAGCAGCGCAGCAGCGCAGCAGCGCAGCAGCGCAGCAGCGCAGCAGCGCGCAGCGGGCAGCGGGCAGCGGGCCGTGCCGCACTGCGGGCGATCAACGGGCGATCAGCCGCTGACCCGCGCCTGATCTGCCGACGATCCTCAGACGATCGCCAGCGCCTGCTTGCGCCGCGGCGGGGGGAAGGCCCGATCGAGCGCCGCACGGTCGGCCGCGTCGAGCGCCTGCATCAGCGCCGCAGCGCCCCAGTTCTCGCGCAGGTGGCGCTCGCTGGCCGCTTTCGGGATCGCCAGCACGCCCGGCTGCGCCAGCAGCGCCGCCAGTGCCACCTGCGCCGGCGTGGCGCCATGCCGCTGCGCCACGCCATGCACAGCCGCGGGCGCGCCGGCGCCGGCGAGCACGCCCTGGTCGATGGGGCAATAGGCCATGAGCGGCAGGCCACGCACGCGCTGCCAGGGCAGCAGGTCGAACTCGACGCCACGCCGGCCGAGCGAGTAGTAGACCTGGTTCGCGGAGCAGCCGGCCGCGCCATCGTCGGCCCCGGGCAGCGCGAACAGCTCCTCCATGTCGGCAACGTCGAAGTTGCTCACGCCCCAGCGGCGGATCCAGCCGCGGCGCTGCAGTTCGGCGAAGCCGGCCAGCGTCTCGGCCAGCGGCACGCTGCCGCGCCAGTGCAGCAGGTACAGGTCGATCGCGTCCAGGCCGAGGCGCCGGCGGCTGCGCTCGCAGGCGGCCCGCAAGCCGGCGCGGCTGGCGTGGTGCGGATAGGCCTTGCTGACGACGAAGACCTCGTCGCGCGCCAGGCCGGCGCGCAGCGCGCCGGCCAGCGCCTCGCCGACCACCTCCTCGGCGCCGCCCTCGCCGTACATCTCGGCGGTGTCGACGACGCGCCAGCCGATCTCGAATGCCCGGCGCAGCGCCGCCACCTCGGCGGCGCGGTCCGCGCGCGCTTCGCCCATGCGCCAGGTACCGAGCCCGAGCGCGGGCCGGCGTTCGCCGCCGGGGAAGACGACCTCGGGCACGGCGTCGGGCATGTGCTCCACGCGGCGATGCTATGCGGGACTCGAGAGAACCGATGGATGTGTCGTCCTGGCAAGGCGCCGCGCGCAGCGATACCAGGCGGCATCGCGCGCATCGGCAACGCCGCCATCGGCCCGAAGACGCGCTTTCATGTTTCGAAATTCCTGTGTCGGAGTACCAGGCCGGGTCCGCCGCGTGAACGAACCTTTATCATCACCGCCGATGCCGGCCGGCCCGCCCGATCTCGCGCAACTGCGCCTGGACAACGCGCTCGCGCTGTTCGAGGAGTTCGTGCGCGCCACCGCGCGCCACGCCGACGCCGCGACCCTGCGCGGGCTCGAACGGCGCTTCGCCGAGCGCGTGCAGATCCAGCCCAGCTACTGGAGCCAGATCAAGAGCCGCTCGCGCCAGATCGGCGAACGGCTTGCACGCCAGTTCGAGCAGCTGTGCCGCAAGCCGCGCGGCTGGATGGACCTGCCGCACGGCGCCGCGACGCGCGGCGCGCCGCCGGCCGGCGCCGCAGCGCCCGGCCCCGAAGCGGCCGAGCCCGAAGGCCCGCGCGACGAAGACGAGCGTTTCATCGTCGGCCTCGTGCTCACCTACTATCGCCGGCACCCGCAGCGCGCGCGCGCGCGGCTGCTCGACCTGCTGGGCGAGGTGCTGACGCCGACGGCCGCGCCGACGGCTGCCGCGCCGGACGCGGCGCGCCCCCAGCCCGCCGCGCCGCCGGACGACGCACACGCGCTGTGGGCGCGCTCGCAGGCCGGCGTGGCGCCGCTGAAGCGCAAGCGCTGAGCGCCCTTGGCGGCCTGCGCGCCGGTGAAGACATGAATCGCGCCCGCGATCCCGGGCGGCACCGGCCGCGCGTCCGACGGCGCGGCAGCGATGCCGGCGCGCGACAGGCCGGCGCCGCGACGCTTGCGGCTTGATAAAGCATCGTTTAGCATCTGCGAAAGCCCGCAGCGCAACGGCCGCATCCGCCCCACCGTCGCGCCGCGATCCCGCCCATCCACCGACCGAATTCATGCTCCTCGTCCCGTTCGTCCAGGCTGCACCGGCGCGCCGCAGCGCGCTGCCGGCCGGCGTGGCGAACCCGGGCCGGGTGCATGCGCAGGTTCGCATCTGCGCCCCGCCCGGGGCCGCCCGCAGCTGAGCGCCCGGCAAGCACGCCGGGCGCCAGGCGCCGCGACGAAGCCCGGGCTGCAGCTGCACCCGGGCTTGTTGCTTCATGCGGCGCGATGCGCGCCGCCACCGCTGTCTTTCTCCATCGAAAGCCCATCGAAAGGAAACGCCGTGCGATCCCGCTCCATCACCGTGCCCAGGCTCGTGCCGCGCAACCCCTTCGTCGCCGCCAGCCAGCGGCGCAAGGCCGGCGCGCACGGCGGCGGCGCCCGGCGCCAGCGTGCGCAGGCAGCGCTGCGCCGCGAGCTGCTGGCCCTGCCGCCCGACAAGCCCAGCCCATGAACTGCGCGCGCGCCCGCCGCGCGCGCGCCAGGAGAAAACGCCATGCATCGCGACTTCACCCTCGTCGAACCTCCAGCGCAGGCGCAGCGCGCGCGTGCCCTCGCTGCGGCCTTGCTGCGCAGCGCGGGCGCCGCACTCGACCGCCTGGCGCTGCGCCTGGCCCAGGTCGAGCCCGCGGCGGCGGCGGCCGCGCCGGTGCTCGAGTTCTATGCCGAGGCCGGCGCGCCCGAAGGTGCGCTCTACGTCGACGGCCGCCTCGTCGGCCGCCTCGAGGGCGTGCGGCGGCTGTGACGCCGGAGTGCCGGCCGGCGCAAGCCCGGCCGGCCGGCACCGATAACCGTCGAGCAGACCTGCCGCAACGACGCTCCCCATGCTCGCCGCCGCCGACCCTTTCACGACGCGCGCGCCGTCCGGCGCGGCGGGCTGGGCGGCGCGCTTCGATCCGGCGGCGCTGCCGGTGCTCGCCGCCACGGCCGCCGGGATCGAGGAGCTGCGCCCGTTGCAGGAGGAGCTCGACGCGCACACGCTGGCCGAGGTCATCGTCGGCGATCCGCTGATGACGCTCAAGCTGCTGGCCCACGTGGCCGGGCTGCGCCGCGGCCGCGAAGGCGGCGATCCGGCGACGGTGACGGCGGCGCTGGTGATGACGGGCATCCTGCCGTTCTTCCGCAGCTTCGGCCCGCAGCCCACGGTGTCCGAGCGCCTCGGGCGGCTGCCGCAATCGCTGGCCGGCTTCGAGCGCGTGCTGCGCCGCTCGCGCCGCGCGGCGCGCTTCGCGCTGGCTTTCGCGGCGCACCGCCTGGACCCCGACGCCGCCGTGATCCACGAGGCGGCGCTGCTGCACGACTTCGCCGAGCTGCTGCTGTGGCTGGAGGCGCCGACGCTCGCGCTGCGCATCGCCGAGCGCCAGCGCGAGCAGCCGGCCCTGCGCTCGGCCGTGGTGCAAAAGGAGCTGCTGCACATCGAGCTGGGCGAGCTGCAGCACGAGCTGATGGCGCGCTGGCGGCTGCCGGCACTGCTGGTGCGCATCACCGATCATTCATCGCGCGCCGATTCGACGCAGCTGCGCAACGTGCGTCTGGCGATCCGCCTGGCGCGCCACAGCGCGCAGGGCTGGGACGACCCGGCGCTGCCCGACGACCTGTGCGACATCGGCGCCTTCCTGCAGCTCGCGCCGCAGCACGTCGACAAGCTCGTGCGCGAGATCGACGCCGAGGACTGAAGCCGCTCCCCCCGGGCCACCCGCGCCGCGGCCCCGCAGCCCCGCGCCAGCTGCGGCAGGTGCAAGAATGCGCCGCTGTGCCGCGCCGGCGCCGTGCCCCGGCCCAACCGGGAGAGACCCATGGACCTGCAGACCATCCAGACCTTTCTGGGCACCACGGTGACCGAGCTCGCCGTCAAGGTGCTGGCGGCGATCGCCTTCTGGATCGCCGGCCGCTGGCTCATCGGCACCGTGGTGTCGCTGATGCAAGCGGCGATGAACCGCAACCACATCGACGCGACGCTGACCAAGTACCTCGGCTCCATCGTCGCCATCGCGCTCAACATCGCGCTCGTCCTCGGGATCCTCGGCTACTTCGGCATCCAGACGACGAGCTTCGCCGCGATGCTGGCCGGCGCCGGCGTCGCCATCGGCGCGGCCTGGAGCGGGATGCTCGGCAACTTCGCCGCCGGCGCCTTCATGCTCGTGCTCAGGCCCTTCAAGCTGGCCGACTTCGTGCAGATCGGCGGCATCACCGGCACCGTGCACGAGCTGGGGCTGTTCGGCACCACCGTCGTGACGCCCGACAACGTGCTCACGCTGGTGGGCAACGGCAAGGTCTTCGGCGACACGGTGATGAACTACACGGCGCGCCCGGTGCGGCGCGTCGAACGCACGGCGCAGCTGGCCGCCGGCGTCGATCCGCTCGACGCCATCGAGCGGCTGCGCGCCGCGGTGGCGCAGATCCCCAACGTCGCCAAGGAGCCCGCGCCGGAGATTTCGGTGCTCGACCTCAACCTCGTCGGCCCCGTGATCGCGGTGCGGCCCTACACGCACAACGACCACTACTGGCAGGTCTACTTCGACACCAATGCCGCGATCCTGCGCGTGGCACGCGAAGCCGGCTGGCCGGCGCCGACACCGACGCACAACGTGCGCACCTTCGCCGGCGGTTGAGCGCCTGCGCGGCGCCGTGCCGGGCGCCGCAGCGCGAGCGCTCAGACTCCCGCCGCCAGCCTGCGCTCGAGCTCGGCCCAGGGCGCCGGATGGTCGACCATCGCCACATGCGCCACCGCCGGCAGGTGGTGGTTCGCGGCCCCGGGCAGCGTGGCGGTCGAAGGCGGGAAGACGATGTTGTCGCAGTGGCCGTAGTAGCAGCTGAAGCGCGCCTGGCGCGCCGGGTCCTCGCGCCGTTCCAGCTCGGCCAGCCAGCCTGAGTGCAGGCGCATCTGGCGCGCGTTGCGCGCATGCGCCCAGCGTGCCAGCCAGGTGCCGCGGTGCGGCGTGCCGATGGTGATGGCGTGGCGCAGGCGGCCGGCATCGGCCTGGCCGGCGTACCAGTGGCGCAGCGCCAGCCCGCCCATGCTGTGCGCGACGACGATGGGCGGGCCGCCGGTGCAGCGCTCGAGCCGCGCCACGGCCGCGTCGATGAGCGCGGCGTAGGCCTCGATCGAGCCGAAGGCCGGCTCGAGATTCAGCGCCACGACCGGCACGCCGGCCGCGTGCAGCCGCGCCAGCCAGCGGTTCCACAGGCCTCGGTTGCAGAAGAAGCCGTGCAGCAGCAATACGCCGCTGCGGCCGCGCGCGCCGGCGGCCAGCCGGTCGGGCCAGCGCCGGCTGCGAAAGGGCTGCCGCCAGCAGAACACGTGCAGCGCCGCACGCGTCTCGCCCCACCAGGCCGCCAGCAGTTGCGCGGCGCGCGCCCGGGGTGCCGGATCGTCGCCCCGCAGCACCGCCAGCAGCGCGAATTCCAGCCCCAGCACGAGCGCGTGGCCGAGCACCAGGAGCAGCGCGCCGGCCACCGCCCAGCCGGCATGCCCGGCGCGCCCGAGCAGCACGGCCCACAGCGCCGCCGCACCCATCAAGCCGAGCGTGATGGCCTGCTGCAGACGCGCGAGCATGAAGGGGCCCAGAGCCTGTGAAGACATGAATCGCGCCCGCGCCGGGGCACCCGAGGGCCGTGGGCTAGGCGCGGCGCGCAACCCGTGTCGGGGACACGGGTAAGTGGCGCAACGACGCCCACGGCCCTCGGGTGCCCCGGCCCTGCGGGTAGGGCCCCGGAAAGGGCCCACTCGTCGTTGCGAAGCCTCGCCGGGGCACCACCCCGACTCGGCTTCGCGCCTCGATTGGGCCCTTTCCGGGGCCCTACGCGGGCGCGATTCATGTCTTCACAGGCTCTCAGACCAGCCGCACGTCGCGGCCGCTGAGCTCGCGCGCCAGCGCACTGGCCATGCGCGCCACGATGCCGTAGATCGACAGCTGCGGATTCACGCCCAGGCTGGTCGGGAAGAGCGAGCCGTCGTGTACCGACAGGCCGCCGAGCTGCCAATGCCTTCCGTCGGGCCGCACCACGCCGCGCTCGGGGCGGCCGGCCATGCCGCAGCCGCCCATCACGTGCGCGCTGACGACGCGCAGGAGCTGCGGCTGCATCGGCAGCGCAGCGACGAGCGCCCGCGCCTCGTCCCAGCTGGGGCAGGGCCGGGCGTGCTCGTGCACCGGCAGCACGCTGCGCGCGCCGGCCGCGAACTGGATCTCGGCCATGTGGTGCAGCGCGCGCCGCGCGCCCTCGAGCACGAAGGGCGTGAGCGGGTAGTCGAGCAAGGGGCTGCCGTCGCCACGCAGCGTGACGCGCCCGCCGGCCGACTCGGGGTGGAAGCCGTCGCGCAGCAGCGCGATCAGCGCCTGCATGTGCGGGAAGGCCTTCAGCAGTTCGGTCTGCTCGGCGCCGAAGCCGGGCAGCGTCGACGAGGCGATCACCGGGTGCAGCGGCGGCGCCTCGAGCTTGAAGCCGATCGGCCCGTCGATCGGCGCCGCGTGCAGGAAATGGTCGCTGTACACGCTCTGCGGGGCGCCCTGCCAGCCTTCGATCGCCTCGTCGAAGCGCGCCGTCGACAGCACCACCGGATGCAGGAAGGTACGCCGCCCGAGCAGCCCGTGCGGATCGGGCGCCTGCGAGCGCAGCAGCAGCGCCGGTGAGCCGATCGCGCCGGCGGCGACGACGAAGTGGCGCGCGCGCAGGCGCAGCCCCGGGCCCGCAGCGCGCTCGCCGTTGTCGGTGACGGGCACGCAGTGCAGGGCGACCGCCTTGCCCTCGGCGATCTCGAGGGTCTGGGCGCGGCACTGCACGAGGAGCTGCGCACCGCGCTCGAGCGCGGCCGGGATCGTCGTCACCAGCATCGACTGCTTGGCATTGGTCGGGCAGCCCAGGCCGCACGAGCCCAGGTTCCAGCAGCCGCGCACGTTGCGCGCGATGATGCCGCTCGTCAGGCCCAGCCGCTCGGCGCCCAGGCGCAGCTTGTCGTTGTTGGCGTTCGGCGGCATCTGCCACAAACCGATGCCCAGGCGCGCTTCGGCCTGCGCGAACCAGGGGGCGAGCGCGGCGTCGTCGAAGTCCGGCAGATCGAACTGCGCGCGCCAGTAGGCCAGCGTGTCCGAGGGCGTGCGAAACGAACTCGTCCAGTTGACGACCGTCGAGCCGCCGACGCAGCGCCCCTGCAGGATGCCGATCGCCTTGTCCGCCGTCTTGCGGCTCGCCACCTCCTGGTACAGGGC
Source organism: Rubrivivax sp. (assembly GCA_046348125.1). GTDB lineage: Bacteria > Pseudomonadota > Gammaproteobacteria > Burkholderiales > Burkholderiaceae_C > Rubrivivax. The sequence continues at coordinate 179,958 of JAXMEV010000001.1, read as the reverse complement.
CGGGTAGGCCTCGGACTCGCGCTGGTTGAAGTCGCTCGAGGTACGCAGCGGCCCGGCCTCGACGAGGACGACCTGCAGGCCGGCCGCGCTGAGCAGTTCGGCCGTGATGCCCGCGCCGGCGCCGCTGCCGACGATGGCCACGTCGCAGGCCAGCGACTCGGGCAGCGGGCCATGCGGCCCGCCGGCGATCTTCCAGCCGCGCGCCATGCCGGCGCGGAAGGGGTCGGGCTGTGCACTCATCGCCGGGCCTCGGAGCCTGTGGAGATCAGATGGGCTGCGGCCCCGGGTAGCCGATCGCGGGCCAGGTGGCCGGGTCGGCGAAGTAGGCCCCGTTGGTCAGGTCGCGCAGCGCGTGGAACGCCTGCTGCTCGAGCACGAAGGACGAGTCGCGCAGCCCCTGCAGGGCCTTGCGCAGCTCGGGCAGGCCGGCCTGCGGCCAGTCCGACGCCAGACCGGCGATCAGCCGCCGGCCGAGCGGGTGCAGCAGCAGCGCAGCGAGTTGCGCGATCTCGGCCTGCGTCGACGCCGGCAGCGCCGCGATCGTGCCCTCGAGCCGCTCGAGGTGCGCGGCGATGGCTCGCTCGTGCTCGGCCGCGGCAAGTGCGCGATCGGGCAGCACTCCGTCCAGCACAGCGCGCGCTGCCGCGGCGAAAAGCGCACGCCCGGCCGGCGTGAGCCGGCCTTCGGCCCAGCCCGGACGCACCAGCGCCAAGCCACCTCCGGCCAGCGCCAGCAAGGCCCCGCCGGCGATTCCGAGCTTCAGCCAACCGCGTCTGCGCATGTATTGCAATGCTGCATCATCGCGCCCGCCGGCACTAGAGCGGCGCCACTACCGCGCCGACCGCCGCAGCCGGCAGCATGCAACAAGAGGGTTGCTTTCGCGCCATGAACCCCGAAGGCCAACGCATCATCGACAACATCGAGCGCGTCGACGCCGAGCGCGCACGCCGCGCGGCCGACGCGCGCCTGGCCGAGCGCGCGCTGGCCGTCAAGCACTGGCAGCACGCGCGCTTCGAGCGCACCTACGCCGACATGCTCGCCTCGGTGCGCTACGGCGACGCTTCGCGCTTCTTTCTCGAAGACCTGTACGGCCCCACCGACTTCACGCAGCGCGACCGGCAGTTCGCGCGCATCGTCCCGGGTCTGGTGCGCCTCTTTCCGCACGAGATCGTCAAGACGGTGGTCGCGTTGTCGGAGCTGCACGCGCTGTCCGAACAGTTCGACAGCGCGATGGCCGAGGCGGTGGCGCCGGGCGAGATCGACGAGGCCGCCTACGGGCGCGCCTGGCGCGAGGTGGGCCGCCCGCCCGAGCGCGAACGGCAGATCGCGCTGATGCTCGAAGTGGCGCGCGCGCTCGAGCGCTACACGCGCAACCCGCTGCTGCGCCACAGCCTGCGGCTGATGCGCGCTCCGGCGCGTGCGATGGGCCTGGGCACGCTGCAGGAATTCCTCGAGCGCGGCTTCGACACCTTCGCGAAGATGAAGGGCGCGAGCGCGTTCCTCGACACCATCGCCGAGCGCGAGCGCGCGCTCGCGGCGCATTTCTTCGCCGGCGGCGAGCCCGTGGGGCCGGGCCCGGCCCGCGAGCCGGTGAAGCCGTGAATCGCGCCCGCGATGCATGTCTTCCCGCGACCCTGAGCGCGCTCAGGCAGCACGCGCCGGCTCGAACCGGCCGGGCGGCACACCGCAGCGCTCGAGCGCCAGCAGCCAGCGCTTGCGCGCGAGCCCGCCGCCGTAGCCCGTGAGGCTGCCGTCGCTGCCGATGACGCGGTGGCAGGGCACGACGATGCTGATCTTGTTGCGCCCGTTGGCAGCGGCCACCGCGCGCAGCGCCGTCGGCCGGCCGATGCGGCGCGCCTGCTCGGCGTAGCTGCGCGTCTGGCCGTAGGGGACATCGAGCAGCGCGCGCCAGACCTCGAGCTGGAACGGCGTGCCCACCGGATCCAGCGGGATGTCGAAGCTGCGGCTTCGGCCGGCGAAGTAGGCGGCGATTTGTTCGCCCAGTTGCGCGCCGAGCGCGCTGGCGCCGGGCTGGGGCGGGCCGCCGCGCGCCTGCTCGACCTGGGCCCGTTCGAGCTCGAGGCCCTTGGTGCCGTCGGCGAACTCGAGCAGGCACAGACCGCGCCCGGACAGCAGAGCCGTCATCGGGCCGAGCGGGGTCGGATAAGTGTGCGCAGTCAACATCGTCACCTCCGGCGAGAGCCCGTCTGCCCGCTCCCGGCTGCCGCGCCTTTGGCCATCGAGCGCGTCAACCGCAGCACGCCGTCGAAGCCGCTTGCCCGGCGCGGCTCAGAGCCTGTGAAGTCATGAGTCGCGCCCGCGATTCATCTCTTCACAGGCTCTCAGCGCAGGGGGTAGACCACCGTGCCGTCAGGCTGAACGCGCGCCCCAGCCGTCAGGCGCGCCGGCTCGACATGACCCGGGCCCATGATATGAAAGACCGATTCCCCGCGCGCAAGCAGATGGTCGGCGACGATGCGGCGATGGCAGCGCCACCACACCGCCTCGGCGCACATGAGCACGCAGCGCCGCGCATGCCCGGCTTCGATCAGGAGCTCGAGCGCGGTGCGGAAAGCGCTCGACAGCGCGTAGTCGGCGTAGTTGCGGAAGCTCTCGTTCGTCCAGAACGCGTTGGTCTCGCGCGCCACGGTCTTGCTCCTGCCGCGCAGGCCGCCCAACGCCGCGACATGCTCGTAGCCGACCCCATGCTGCGCCAGCGCGGCGGCGAGCGCCGCCTGCTCGAACTGCGGGTTCCTGCGCGAAGCGGCGATGGTGCGGATGTCGGCCAGCCATTCGATCTGCGACTGCGCGAGCAGCGCGGTGAACGCCTCGATGCGGCGCGTCGAGTGGCCGATCGTGAAGAAGGGCTGGGTCATGCGGCGCGCCGGGCCGCGCGCGCATCGCGCTCGGGCACGCTCGGGCCCGCTCGCGCGGCTTGCGCCGGCGGCCGTCGGCGCGGGGCCCCTGCCGGCGGCCGTCGGCGCGGGGCCCGTCCCCGTGTGAACCGCCCCCGCAACGCAAGACTTCGCCGGCTCACGCGCCAGGCAGGCTGTCGACCAGCTCGATCATGCGCCGGCGCATCGCCGCGTCGGGCAGTCGGCCGCGCGCGGCGCCCATGTTGTCGGCCATGTTCTCGGCCCGGCTGGTGGCCGGCGTGACGGCCGTCACCGCCGGGTGGCTGGCGGCGAACTTGAGGAAGAACTGGGCCCAGCTGTAGGCGTCGAACTCGCGCGCCCAGTCGGGCACGCTGCGCCCGGCCACGCGCCGCCACAGGCGCGTGCGCCCGAACGGCGCGTAGACCAGCACTGCGATGCCGCGCTCCTGCGCCAGCGGCAAGATCGTGCGCTCGGCGTCGCGGTCGTCGATCGCGTAATTGGTGCCGATGAAATCCAGCGGCTCGCTGCGCATGGTCTGCTGCAGCGCCTCGTACTGGTGGGCGAAGGTGGTCGTGGCGCCGATGCAGCGCACGCGGCCCTCGTCCTTCAACGCGCGCAGGATCGGCAGCTGCGTGCGCGGATCGCCCATGTTGTGGATCTGGATCAGGTCGATCGTGCGCTTGCCGACGCGCGCGAACGAAGCCTCGATCTGCCGGCGCGCCGCCGCCGGCTCTGCCGTGCCGCCGCCCCAGGGCGCGACGTTGAGTTTGGTGGCCCAGAAGAGCCTGGGCGCGATGCCCAGCTCCTGCGCGATGCGCCCTGCGGTCTCCTCCGACGCGCCGTAGCCCGGCGCGGTGTCGAACACGGTGCCGCCGAGTTCGACCATGCGCGCCAGCACGTCGCGCAGCGCGCTCACGTCCTCGCGGCTGGCCACCTGCGCGAAGGTGGCCGAGCTGCCCAGGCCGATGATCGGCAGGCGCTCGCCGGTCTTGGGAATCGTGCGCTCGATCAGGGTGCCGGCCGGCGGCTCGTTGCGCGCGGCCTCGGCGGCGCGCACGCCGACCGGCGCCAAGGCCAGCGAACCGGCCGCGGCGCCGATACGCTGCAGCCATTGCCGGCGTGTCTTCATGCCGCCCCCTTGGCGCTGCGCGCCTCCGCCCCGAGGGAGCGCGAGCGCCTTCGGAGCGGCCGTATGGTGCTCACCGCACTGCCCGCGCTCATGCCACACCCCCCGTCGCCGGCTGCTGCTGGCGCAGCCCGGCACTGCCGGCCTTCCGGGTGCGCTGCGCCCAGCCCAGCCACAGGCCGAGCGCCATCCACCCGAGCGCCAGCGGTACGGCGAAGGCCGCGAGCGCGGCCAGACCCATGCCCAGCCGCCCGAGCAGGCCTTCGGTCTGCGCGCCGACGACGTCGCCCGTGCGGTAGACGAAGGTGTCGATGAAGGCCTTGGCCTTGTAGCGATCCGAGCGCGAGACGGTGGTGAACAGCGTCTCGCGCGCCGGCCGCATGATGCCGCGCTGCACCGCGCGAAACAGCGCCTCGAACGCCACCAGCGCCGCCAGCGAGCCGGCGATCGCCAGCCCGAGGAAGCCGAGCGCCGCGATCGCCGGCAGCAGCGCCAGCGCGACCGAAGTGCCCAGCCGCTTCATCAGGTGGCCGGCGACGAGGGCCTGCAGCGCGAGCGTCGCCGCCTGCGTGATCATGTCGATCTGCGCGAACGTGGTGGTGCGCTGGTCCAGATCGGTGCCGAGCGCGGCCACCATCTGCAGCCGCGTGAAGTACACGAGCGTGGCCATGATCGCGACGATCAGCACGTAGGCGCAGATCGCGAGCAGATACGGCGAGCGCGTCACCGCGACGAAGCCCTCCCAGGCGCTGCCGCCGATCACTTCATGCTCGGCCGCGCGCGCGCCGGCGTCGGCTGCCGCCGGCAGCCGCGCAAGCCACCACGCCGCCAGCAGCGCGAGCCCGAGGAAGCCCGCCGCCAGCGGCAGCAGCGCGGCCGTGCCGAGCGGCCGCGCGAGCAGGCTCGCCAGCCAGGGCCCGCTGATCGCGCCCAGCGTGCCGCCGACGGCGATCGCGCCAAACAGGCGCCGGCTCTGCTCGAGCGTGAAGCGGTCGGCCATCAGGGCCCAGAACAGCATCGTCGCGAACAGGTTGAAGACGCTGAACCAGACGTAGAACACCTGGCCGCTGTGCTGGCCGACCTGCGCCGGCGCGAACATCAGCAGCGCGTAGAAGCCCAGCAGCCCGGCCACGAAGAACAGATAGGTGGCGACGGTGAACGCGAAGCGCCGCAGCCGGCTCACCAGCAGCCCGAACAGCGGATTGACCGCGAGCGTGACGACCACGGTGCCGACGAAGAGCCAGCGGATCGCGTCCATGCCGCGCTGCATGCCCAGCGCCTCGCGCGCGGGCCTGAGCATCATCAGCGCCGTCAGCACGCAGAAGAAGAAGAGCGCGGCCACCAGCACCGGCCGGCCTTCGCCGCGGCGGATGTTCAGCCAGCGCTGCAGCAGCGGCGTGGACATGGCGGGCGGACTATGACGGCCGGGCCGCATCGGCGCAAGGGCCGGCGCTGTGCCCGGCCGGCGTCAGGGCTGCGCCCCGCCGGCCTCGACCGGCCGGTGCGGCCCGGCGTCGCGCTCGATGTCGGGCGCGAGCTGCCAGAAGATCCCCGCCGAGGCGATCGTGATCAGACCCATCGTCGCGAACGTCGCGTGGAACGCCTCGAGCGTGCGCTGCGCACCGCTGGCCTCGAAGTAGCCGTAGAAGGCCGCGAGCACGGCGCTGGCCGCGGCCACGCCCATGCTCATCGCCAGCATCTGCACCATCGAAAGCAGGCTGTTGCCGCTCGAGGCCTGCACGGCGCTCAGGTCCTTCAGCGTGACCGTGTTCATCACGGTGAACTGCAGCGAGTTGACGGCGCCGAACAGCGCCAGCTGCAGCACGCGCAACCAGCCCGGCACCTCGGGCGCCGTCACCGCAAAGCTCGCCATCGCCAGGCCGACCAGGACGGTGTTCGCCACCAGCACCTTGCGGTAGCCGGCCCGGCGCACCAGCGTCGTCGCCAGCTGCTTGGACAGCATGCCGGCGGCGGCCACCGGCACCATCATCAGCCCGGCATCGAACGGCGAGTAGCCAAGGCTCACCTGCAGCAGCAGCGGGATCAGGAAGGGCATGCAGCTGCTGCCCAGGCGCGCGAACAGGTTGCCGATGAGCCCGATCGACAGCGTCGGCACGTGAAAGAGCGTCGGCGAGAACAGCGGCTCGGGCCGGCGCATCGCGTGCAGCCAGTACGCGGCCAGGCCGGCCAGGCCGAAGATCATCAGCACCAGCACGCTCGCCTGGCGCAGGCCGAGGTCGGACAGCCCGTCGAGCGCGAGCGAGATCGCCACCATGCCGAAGGCGAGCATCAGGTAGCCGCCCAGGTCGAAGCGCCCCGCCGGCTGGCCGCGCCCCTCGGGCATGTGGCGCACGGTGGCGAACCAGCCGGCCAGCGCCACCGGCACGTTGATGAGGAAGATCCAGTGCCAGGAGGCGACCTGCACCAGCCAGCCGCCGAGGGTGGGGCCGACGAGCGGGCCGACCATGCCGGGGATGGCGACGAAGCTCATCGCCGCGAGGAACTGCTCGCGCGGCACCTGCCGCATCACCGCCAGCCGCCCGACCGGCAGCAGCAGCGCGCCGCCCAGCCCCTGCACCACGCGCGACGCGACCAGCTGCGGCAGCGTCTGCGACAGCGCGCACAGCAGCGAGCCGAGCGCGAACAGCGCGATCGCGCCGAGGTACACGCGGCGCATGCCCAGCCGGTCGGCCAGCCAGCCCGAGGCGGGGATCAGCATCGCCATCGTCAGCGCGTAGGCCACCACCACCGACTGCATGCGCAGCGGGCTCTCGCCCAGGCTGCGGGCCATTGCCGGCAGCGCGGTGTTGACGATGGTGGTGTCGAGCGTCTGCATGAAGAAGCCCACGCCGACCAGCCACAGCAAGTAGGCGTCGGAGCTTGTCGTGCTTGTTCGTTGCATCGTGGCGGGCCGGCTTCGGCGGGACCTGCAGGACGGCCCGCCATCTTGCGCCATCGCGCGCGCCAGCGCGATGCCCTTCGCGCTGCAGGCGCGGCACGCGCGGTATACGCTTGCGCGCCCGGCCGTTGCGGAGCGCTGCTGCCATGCGTGTGCTGTCCTCGCTGTCCTCGCTGTCCTCGCTGTCCTCGCTGTCCTCGCTGCTGTGCGCCTTGTCGCTGTTCGCCGCCGCGCTGCCCGCGCACGCCGCGATCCATCTCGAGCGGCTGGTGCTGCCGCCCGGCTTCGAGATCGCCGTCTACTCCGACCAGGTGCCCAATGCACGCGCGATCGCGCTCGGCGCCAAGGGCACGGTGTTCGTCGGCTCGATGGGCGAAGGCAAGGTCTATGCGCTCACCGACAGCCGCAATGCCGGCCGCGCCGATCGCGTGCGCGTGATCGCCAGCGGTCTGGAGATGCCGGTGGGCGTGGCCTTCCGCGGCGGCGATCTCTACGTCTCCGCGGTGAGCCGCATCTACGTGCTGCGCGACATCGAGAACCGGCTGGACGACCCGCCGCCGCCGGCCCTCGTCACCGCCAAGCTGCCGAGCGAGCGCCATCACGGCTGGCGCTTCATCGCCTTCGGGCCGGACGGCAAGCTCTACGTTCCGATCGGCGCGCCCTGCAACGTGTGCGACCGCGGCAAGGCCTACGCCAAGCTCACGCGCATGAATGCCGACGGCAGCGCGCTCGAAGACGTGGCTTACGGCATCCGCAACACCGTCGGCTTCGACTGGCGGCCCGGCTCGCGGCAACTCTGGTTCACCGACAACGGCCGCGACATGATGGGCGACGACGTCCCCGACGACGAGCTGAACCGGCTCTCGCGCATCGGCGAGCATTTCGGCTTTCCCTATTGCCACGCGGGCGACCTCCTCGACCCCGAGTTCGGCCGCGGCCGCGACTGCCGCGACTACACACCGCCGGTGGCCAGGCTGGGCGCACATGTGGCGTCGCTGGGCATGCGCTTCTACGCGGGGAGCATGTTCCCGCCCGAGTACCGTGGCGCGATCCTGATCGCCGAGCACGGCTCGTGGAACCGCAGCCGCAAGGTCGGCTATCGCGTCGTGACGGTGCGTCTGGACGGCGACCGGGCCGTCGCGCACGAGCCGCTGCTGAGCGGCTTCGTGCAAGGCGAGGAGGCCTGGGGCCGGCCGGTCGATGTGCAGCCCCTGCCCGACGGCAGCGTACTCGTAAGCGACGACCTGGCCGGTGCCGTCTACCGGATAAGCTATCGGCAGCGCTGAGCGCCGCGCTCGCCCGCCCGCCCCGCTCTGCGCAGCGCCGAACCGCGGCCGCCGACCCGGCAAGCAACCCGATCAGTCCCGTGAAAACCGAACCGCACTCCAAGCGCCCCTGGCTCGCCGAGTACCCGCCGGGCGTCCCGGCCGAGGCGGATGTCGGCGCCTACCGCAGCCTGTGCGAACTGCTCGACGAGGCCTTCGGCCGCCATGCGAAGCGCGACGCGCTGGCCTGCATGGACGCGCGGCTCACGTTCGGCGACATCGACCGCCTTGCGGCCGCCCTCGCCGCCTGGCTGCAGTCCAGGGGCCTGGAGCGCGGCAGCCGCGTCGCGGTGATGATGCCCAACCTGCCGCAGTACCTGGTGACCATCGCCGCGGTGCTGCGCGCCGGCTGCGCGGTCGTGAACGTGAATCCGCTGTACACGGCGCGCGAGCTCGAGCATCAGCTGAAGGATTCGGGCGCCTCGGCGATCATCGTGCTCGAGAACTTCGCTGCCACGCTCGAGGAGTGCATCGATGCGACGCCCCTGCAGCATGTGCTGCTGGCCTCGATCGGTGATCTGCTGGGCTTGTGGCGTGGGGGCTTCTACACCTTCGCCGCGCGCCATCTGGGCAAGATGGTGCCGGAGTTCAGGCTGCCGCTGGACCGCGGGCGCAGCGTCACCCGCTTCGGCGACGCGCTGCGCGCGGGCAGCCGGCTCAGGTTGCAGCGGGTGGCGGTGGGCCCCGACGACGTGGCCTTCCTGCAATACACCGGGGGCACCACGGGCGTATCCAAGGGCGCGACGCTGCTGCACCGCAACGTGGTGGCCAACATCATGCAGTGCGAGGCCTGGTTCAAGCCCATGCTCGACCGCGTCGGCGAGCAGCAGTTGACGATCGTCTGCGCGCTGCCGCTCTATCACATCTTCGCGCTCACCATCTGCGCGCTCATGGGTGCGCGCTTCGGCGCGATGAATCTGCTGATCCCGAACCCGCGCGACTTTCCAGGCTTCGTGCGCACGCTGCAGAAGTACCGCATCAACATGTTCCCGGCAGTGAACACGCTGTTCAACGCGCTCGCCAACGAGCCGGCGTTCGCGCGGCTCGACTTCTCGGGCCTGGTGGTCTCGAACGGCGGCGGCATGGCGGTGCAGCAGGCCACCGCCGAGAAGTGGCTCGAGATCACCGGCTGCCCCGTGGTCGAAGGCTACGGCCTGTCCGAGACCTCGCCCGTGGCCACGAGCAACCGGCTCGACCGGCCCGAATTCACCGGCACCATCGGGCTGCCGGTGCCGTCGACCGAAATCGCGATCCGCGACGACACCGGCGCGGATGTCGCGCACGGCACGCCCGGCGAGATCTGCATCCGCGGCCCGCAGGTCATGGCGGGCTACTGGAATCGGGATGACGAGACGGCCAAGGTCATGACCGCCGACGGCTACTTCAAATCGGGCGATGTCGGCACGATGGACGAGCGCGGCTACGTGCGCATCGTCGACCGCAAGAAGGACATGATTCTGGTCAGCGGCTTCAACGTCTACCCCAACGAGATCGAGCAGGTCGTGAGCCTGCACGCCGGGGTGCTGGAGTGCGCCGCCGTCGGCGTTCCCGACGAGAAGTCGGGCGAGGCGGTGAAGCTCTTCGTCGTGCGCAACGACCCGACGCTCGCCGAGGATGACGTCGCCGCCTATTGCCGCGAGAACTTCACCGCCTACAAGCGGCCGAAGTACATCGAGTTCCGCGACGAGTTGCCCAAGAGCAACGTCGGCAAGGTTCTGCGGCGCGAACTGCGCAGCGCGGCGTGAGCGAGCCCGCGCCGGAGATCGCAGCGACGCTGGCGTCGCTCGGCATAGAGGTTCTGGAGCGCGGCTGGCTGTCGTCGAACAGCGTGCTGTTCACGCCGGCCGGGCCGGGCGACAGCGCGGCGGTGGTCGATACCGGTTACTCACGCGACGCAGCGCAGACGGTTGCGTTGCTGCGGCAAAGGCTGGGCCGGCGCACGCTCGGCCGCGTCGTCAATACGCACCTGCACTCCGACCACTGCGGCGGCAACGCCGAGATCGCTCGCCGCTTCGGCAGCCGCATCTGGGTGCCGGAGGTGTCGCTGGAGACGGTGCGGCATTGGGACGAGGCGCGGCTGACCTACCGCGCCACCGACCAGAGCTGCGAACGCTTCGAAGCCACCGGCGGGCTGCGCGCCGGCAGCGAAGTGTGGCTCGGTGAGCGGCCCTGGCAGGTCTGGTCGACGCCGGGTCACGATCCCGACGCGCTCGTGTTCTTCGAGCCGCGCAGCCGAGTGCTGATCGCCGGCGACGCGCTCTGGCGCGACCGGCTGGCGATCATCTTCCCCGAACTCGTGGGCGCCGACGGCTTTGCCGGTGTGCGCGAGACCTTGCGCGCGATCGAATCGCTCTCGCCGCGCGTCGTCATTCCCGGGCATGGAGCAGCGTTCACCGATGTCGCAGCCGCCTTGCACGGCAGCCGCCAGCGCCTCGCCGCCTTCGAGCGCGAACCCGTGAAGCACTTCAGCTACGCACTGCGGGCGCTCGCGATGTTCCACATGCTCGAACACCGGCGCCGGCCCAGGCCCGAATTGCGCGCCTGGATGGCATCGGCACCGGTTCTGGAGGGCGGCCGCCGAGCGCTCGGCCTCGACCGCGAGCACACGCTGCGCCTGATCGACGGTTGCCTCGAGCGGCTGCAGGCCGACGGACAATTGGCGCTCGAAGGTGACCACGTCGGCGTCGTCGAACGCTGAGCGTCGCGCCTGACGTGCCGTTCACGCACGCCGGCTGTGGGCGGACACGAAAAAATGGCCGGACTCGTTCGAGCCCGGCCATCCGGAAGTAATTGGCCTGACGATGTCCTACTTTCACACGGGCATCCGCACTATCATCGGCGCAGAGGCGTTTCACTGTCCTGTTCGGGATGGGAAGGAGTGGGACCACCTCGCCATGGTCGTCAGGCTTGACTTGTCGCCGCGCCGACTTCTGCGGTCGGCACGACCAATCCATAGAATCGAATCAGCTCGATTGCTCACCATTCGGCACAACGCCTGAACCCATCTCGACCTTCGCCGGCCTCGCGGCCGCGAACGTCAAAGTTATAGGGTCAAGCCTCACGAGCAATTAGTACCGGTTAGCTCAACGCATTACTGCGCTTCCACACCCGGCCTATCAACGTCCTGGTCTCGAACGACTCTTCAGGGGGCTCGAGGCCCCGGCAAGACTCATCTTGAAACGAGTTTCCCGCTTAGATGCTTTCAGCGGTTATCTCTTCCGCACTTAGCTACTCGGCAATGCCACTGGCGTGACAACCGATACACCAGAGGTGCGTCCACTCCGGTCCTCTCGTACTAGGAGCAGGCTTCCTCAATCTTGCAGCGCCCACGGAAGATAGGGACCAAACTGTCTCACGACGTTTTAAACCCAGCTCACGTACCTCTTTAAATGGCGAACAGCCATACCCTTGGGACCGGCTACAGCCCCAGGATGAGATGAGCCGACATCGAGGTGCCAAACACCGCCGTCGATATGAACTCTTGGGCGGTATCAGCCTGTTATCCCCAGAGTACCTTTTATCCGTTGAGCGATGGCCCTTCCATACAGAACCACCGGATCACTTAGTCCTACTTTCGTACCTGCTCGACTTGTCAGTCTCGCAGTCAAGCACGCTTATGCCTATGCACTATCAGCACGATTTCCGACCGTGCCTAGCGTACCTTCGAACTCCTCCGTTACGCTTTGGGAGGAGACCGCCCCAGTCAAACTGCCTACCATACACTGTCCCCAACCCGGATCACGGGCCAAGGTTAGAACCTCAAACACACCAGGGTGGTATTTCAACGTTGGCTCCACGACACCTAGCGGCACCGCTTCAAAGCCTCCCACCTATCCTACACAGATCTGTTCAAAGTCCAATGTAAAGCTACAGTAAAGGTTCATGGGGTCTTTCCGTCTTTCCGCGGGGAGATTGCATCATCACAAACATTTCAACTTCGCTGAGTCTCTGGAGGAGACAGTGTGGCCATCGTTACGCCATTCGTGCAGGTCGGAACTTACCCGACAAGGAATTTCGCTACCTTAGGACCGTTATAGTTACGGCCGCCGTTTACTGGGACTTCAATCAAGAGCTTGCACCCCATCATTTAATCTTCCAGCACCGGGCAGGCGTCACACCCTATACGTCGACTTTCGTCTTTGCAGAGTGCTGTGTTTTTAATAAACAGTCGCAGCCACCGATTCTCTGCGGCCTCATTGGGCTCCCCAAGTAAATGGTTCACCTACTAAAGGCACACCTTCTTCCGAAGTTACGGTGTCAATTTGCCGAGTTCCTTCTCCAGAGTTCTCTCAAGCGCCTTAGAATACTCATCTCGCGCACCAGTGTCGGTTTGCGGTACGGTCGTGTGCAGCTGAAGCTTAGTGGCTTTTCCTGGAAGCAGGGTATCACTCACTTCGGAAGCAAGCCTCCTCGTTATCACCCCTCATCTAAGCCCGGCGGATTTGCCTACCAGGCACGACTACAGGCTTGAACCGGGACATCCAACAGCCGGCTGAGCTAACCTTCTCCGTCCCCACATCGCACTACACATCGGTACAGGAATATTGACCTGTTTCCCATCAGCTACGCATCTCTGCCTCGCCTTAGGGGCCGACTCACCCTACGCCGATGAACGTTGCGTAGGAAACCTTGCGCTTTCGGCGAGGGGGCTTTTCACCCCCTTTAACGCTACTCATGTCAGCATTCGCACTTCTGATACCTCCAGCAGGCTTCACAACCCACCTTCACAGGCGTACAGAACGCTCTCCTACCACGTACGCTTGCGCGCACATCCGCAGCTTCGGTAACTGGCTTAGCCCCGTTACATCTTCCGCGCAGGACGACTCGATCAGTGAGCTATTACGCTTTCTTTAAATGATGGCTGCTTCTAAGCCAACATCCTGACTGTTTTAGCCTTCCCACTTCGTTTCCCACTTAGCCAATTTTAGGGACCTTAGCTGGCGGTCTGGGTTGTTTCCCTCTTGAGTCCGGACGTTAGCACCCGGTGCTCTGTCTCCCAAGCTGTACTCATCGGTATTCGGAGTTTGCAATGGTTTGGTAAGTCGCCATGACCCCCTAGCCATAACAGTGCTCTACCCCCGATGGTAATACTTGAGGCACTACCTAAATAGTTTTCGGAGAGAACCAGCTATTTCCAAGTTTGTTTAGCCTTTCACCCCTATCCACAGCTCATCCGCTAGTTTTGCAACACTAGTCGGTTCGGACCTCCAGCAGGTGTTACCCTACCTTCATCCTGGCCATGGATAGATCACTTGGTTTCGGGTCTACACCCAGCGACTGATCGCCCTATTCGGACTCGATTTCTCTACGGCTTCCCTATTCGGTTAACCTTGCCACTGAATGTAAGTCGCTGACCCATTATACAAAAGGTACGCCGTCACCCTTGCGGGCTCCGACTGTTTGTATGCATGCGGTTTCAGGATCTATTTCACTCCCCTCCCGGGGTTCTTTTCGCCTTTCCCTCACGGTACTAGTTCGCTATCGGTCGATTACGAGTATTTAGCCTTGGAGGATGGTCCCCCCATCTTCAGACAGGATTTCACGTGTCCCGCCCTACTTGTCGCGCGCCCAGTTCCACGTCCGACCTTTCTCATACGGGGCTATCACCCGCTGTGGCCGGCCTTTCCAGACCGTTCTGATAAGTCGATCGCTAAAACGCGCCGGCTGCTCCGATTTCGCTCGCCACTACTTTCGGAATCTCGGTTGATGTCTGTTCCTCGAGCTACTGAGATGTTTCAGTTCGCCCGGTTTGCCTCATGACCCTATGAATTCAGGTCAAGATACCCTTGCGGGTGGGTTTCCCCATTCGGAAATCTCCGGATCAAAGTTTGTTTGCCAACTCCCCGAAGCTTATCGCAGGCTACCACGTCCTTCATCGCCTGTAATCGCCAAGGCATCCACCACATGCACTTAGTCACTTGACCCTATAACTCTGACGCCCGCATTCGCTAGGTGCGGCGTCGGTCAATGACTGATGAGTATTTGCGTTGTGCCGTTCTTCACTTGCATGAAGTGAAGTTTGGTGACGCAATCGTGTTGCCGGCGGCACGGTACCGGGACGGCCGCGGCTCGTGCCGCGCCCGCCGGCTTTCCGCCAGCAACGCTGATTTCGACTCTATGAATTGTTAAAGAACGACAGCCGATCTCGCGATCGAACCGGCAAGGGCACTGAATCATGCGCTTGCCGCTTCGCGCGACGCCCGAATGGTGGTGGAGGTGAACGGGATCGAACCGATGACCCCCTGCTTGCAAAGCAGGTGCTCTCCCAGCTGAGCTACACCCCCTTCTTGCATTGGTGGGTCTGGTTGGATTCGAACCAACGACCCCCGCCTTATCAAGACGGTGCTCTAACCGACTGAGCTACAGACCCGCAGAACCGATGGCAACCCAGGGCAGTCTGTCGTCAACAACAGCCGATAAGTGTGGGCGCAAGAACTTGAGTGCTGTTCCAGAAAGGAGGTGATCCAGCCGCACCTTCCGATACGGCTACCTTGTTACGACTTCACCCCAGTCACGAACCCTGCCGTGGTAATCGCCCTCCTTGCGGTTAGGCTAACTACTTCTGGCAGAACCCGCTCCCATGGTGTGACGGGCGGTGTGTACAAGACCCGGGAACGTATTCACCGCGGCAAGCTGATCCGCGATTACTAGCGATTCCGACTTCACGCAGTCGAGTTGCAGACTGCGATCCGGACTACGACCGGTTTTCTGGGATTGGCTCCCCCTCGCGGGTTGGCAGCCCTCTGTACCGGCCATTGTATGACGTGTGTAGCCCTACCCATAAGGGCCATGAGGACCTGACGTCATCCCCACCTTCCTCCGGTTTGTCACCGGCAGTCTCATTAGAGTGCCCTTTCGTAGCAACTAATGACAAGGGTTGCGCTCGTTGCGGGACTTAACCCAACATCTCACGACACGAGCTGACGACGGCCATGCAGCACCTGTGTCCAGGTTCTCTTTCGAGCACCAAGCCATCTCTGGCAAGTTCCTGGCATGTCAAGGGTAGGTAAGGTTTTTCGCGTTGCATCGAATTAAACCACATCATCCACCGCTTGTGCGGGTCCCCGTCAATTCCTTTGAGTTTCAACCTTGCGGCCGTACTCCCCAGGCGGTCAACTTCACGCGTTAGCTTCGTTACTGAGTCAGTGAAGACCCAACAACCAGTTGACATCGTTTAGGGCGTGGACTACCAGGGTATCTAATCCTGTTTGCTCCCCACGCTTTCGTGCATGAGCGTCAGTGCAGGCCCAGGGGATTGCCTTCGCCATCGGTGTTCCTCCGCATATCTACGCATTTCACTGCTACACGCGGAATTCCATCCCCCTCTGCCGCACTCCAGCCATGCAGTCACAAATGCAGTTCCCAGGTTGAGCCCGGGGATTTCACATCTGTCTTGCAAAGCCGCCTGCGCACGCTTTACGCCCAGTAATTCCGATTAACGCTTGCACCCTACGTATTACCGCGGCTGCTGGCACGTAGTTAGCCGGTGCTTATTCTTCGGGTACCGTCATTAGTCCGCGGTATTAGCGCAGACCGTTTCTTCCCCGACAAAAGCGGTTTACAACCCGAAGGCCTTCTTCCCGCACGCGGCATGGCTGGATCAGGGTTGCCCCCATTGTCCAAAATTCCCCACTGCTGCCTCCCGTAGGAGTCTGGGCCGTGTCTCAGTCCCAGTGTGGCTGGTCGTCCTCTCAGACCAGCTACAGATCGTCGCCTTGGTAGGCCTTTACCCCACCAACTAGCTAATCTGACATCGGCCGCTCCAATAGCGCGAGGTCTTGCGATCCCCCGCTTTCACCCATAGGTCGTATGCGGTATTAATCCGGCTTTCGCCGGGCTATCCCCCACTACTGGGCACGTTCCGATGCATTACTCACCCGTTCGCCACTCGTCGCCAGGTTGCCCCGCGTTACCGTTCGACTTGCATGTGTAAGGCATGCCGCCAGCGTTCAATCTGAGCCAGGATCAAACTCTTCAGTTCGATCTTGAATTTGCTCAAAGAATTGAAGTGAACATCAATTCACTTTGCTTCCATGAGCGTTTGCGGATCGGCCCCGTGAGGGGTCGCTCCATGGCACTCGCCTTCAAACGCCCACGCTTATCGGCTGTGTGTTGTTAAAGAACCTGCGATGCCGGCCGGGTTGGCCTTCAGCCGTTGTGGCCTGGCAGCGCCGCTGACCAGTGATCAGCGAAGACAGCGATTCTGGCATACGCGAAAACCCGCTGTCAAGTGCCGGGGTATTCGACGAGTCCCGTCGGTGCGCTTGCACGCGACGATCCCGTCGTCCCGGGCCGCGCACCTGGGTGCGCGGGAGAGGCGAACTATACACGAGCCTGCGAGCGACGTCCGCCTGCGCCTTGCTGCTCCGCGGCGGCCGGGGCGCGTGTACGGGACCCTGCGGCGCGCGCGGCGCCCTGAGGCCTGTGCGCCGCGCCCCGCAGGGCCGGCTGCGGCCAGGGTAGCTGCGGCCAGGGTAGCTGCGGACCAGGGTAGCTGCGGACCAGGGTAGCTGCGGCCAGGGTAGCGACGGACCAGGGAGGCGACGGCCCGGGCGCCTGCGACCCGGGCGCCTACGGTCAGGGCGCCTACGGCGCGGGACGCGTGCGCGCCAGCACGACGCAGGCCGCCGCCGGATCGTCGGCGGCGAGGATCTGCTGCAGCCTGCCGCGCAGCCAGCGCGTATCGGCGCGCAGCACGCGCTGCTTGACGGCGGCGATGCAGCTCGGGTGCATCGAAAAGCTGCGCAGCCCCATCGCCAGCAGCAGTTCGGTGAACGCGGGATCCCCCGCCATCTCGCCGCAGACGCCGACGTTCTTGCCCGCCGCGTCGGCGGCGGCGATCGTGTGCCGCAGCAGCTCCAGCACGGCCGGATGCCACGCGTCGTACAGGTGCGCCACGGCCTCGTCGGAGCGGTCGATCGCGAGCGTGTACTGGATGAGGTCGTTGGTCCCGATCGAGATGAAATCGAAATGCCGCAGCAGGCGCTCGACGATGAGCGCTGCCGCCGGAACTTCGATCATCGCCCCCAGCTGCACCGGCCCGAAGGCGCGCCCGGCGTCGGCCAGTTGCTGGCGCGCGCGCTGCAGCGACTCGGCGATGGCCCGCACCTCGCCCAGGTGCGCCACCATCGGAATGAGCACGCGCACCGGCCCGAAGGCGGCCGCCCGCAGCAGCGCGCGCAGCTGCTGGCGGAACATGCCCGGCTCGGACAGGCTCCAGCGGATCGCGCGCAGCCCGAGCGCGGGGTTCAGCGCGTGCTCGCGGCGCGTGTCCTGCGGCACACGGTCGAGCAGCTTGTCGACGCCGACATCCACGGTGCGGATCGTCACCGGCAGTCCGCCCATCGCCGTGACGGCGCGGCGATAGGCTTCGAACTGCTCGTCCTCGTCGGGCAGGCTGCCGCCGCGGTTCATGAACAGGAACTCGCTGCGGAACAAGCCCACGCCCGCGGCACCTGCATCCAGGGCCGCCGCCGTGTCCTCGGGCAGCTCGATGTTGGCGAGCAGTTCGATGCCCTGCCCGTCGAGCGTCACTGCCGGCGTGTGCCGCAGCCGGTCCAGCCTGGCCCGCTCGAGTTCGCTCTGCCGCTGGCGAAAGCGATATTCCTCGAGCACGATCGGCGAGGGGTTGACGACCACCACGCCGACATCGCCGTCGACGATGACCCAGTCGTCCTGCCGGATCAGCCGGCTCGCCTCGCGCGTGCCGACGACGGCCGGAATGTCCATGCTGCGCGCGACGATCGCGGTGTGCGAGGTGCGGCCGCCGACGTCGGTGACGAAGCCGGTGAAGACGCTGCGCTTGAACTGCAGCATGTCCGCTGGCGAGATGTCGGCGGCCACCAGTACGAGCGGATCCTCGCCGGCGAAGTCGCGCGCCGGCGCGGGCGCAGCCGCTGCGCCCGCTGCGAACGGGGCGGCGCGCGGCGCGGCCGCGGCGCGGCCCGCGGGCGGGCGCGCAGCGCCCGTCTCTTCGTCGGCCTGGGCGAGCTCGCGCAGCAGCCGCTCGACGACCTGCTCGACGTCGGCCTTGCGCTCGCGCAGGTAGACGTCGTCCATCTCGTCGAACTGGCGTGCCAGGATCTCGAGCTGCGCCGACAGCGCCCACTCGGCGTTGTAGTGCCGATCGCGGATCCAGCTCTTGGCGGCGCCGGTGAGCGCCTCGTCGTGCAGCAGCATCAGGTGCACGTCGATCAGCGCGGGCAACTCGGGCGGCGCCTCGGCGGGCATGTCCTGCTTGAGGCTGTCGAGCTCGCGCGCGACGGCGGCACGCGCGCGCTCCAGCCGGGCGATCTCGGCGTCGACCTGATCGGCGCCGACGAAGTAGTGCGCGACGTCGACGCGGCTCGAGGCCACGAGCACGGCGCGGCCGATCGCGACCCCGCGCGAAACCTGCATGCCGAACACCTGGATGCTCATGCGCTCAACAGTGCAGCCCGGCGCGGCGCCGCCGGTCGGGCCCGCGGCAGGGCGCGCGGACGGCCGCTGTCGCCTGCCGCGCCCGGCCGGCTTCGATGGGCATCTGCGGGCGCACGGGGCCTACTCGCCCTCGCCGAACTTGCCCTCGACGAGCGCACGCAAGGCGGCCATCGCGGCCTGTTCGTCCTCGCCATCGGTCTCGATCTCGACCTCGCTGCCCAGGCCCGCGGCCAGCATCATCACGCCCATGATGCTCTTGGCGTTCACGCGCCGGCCGCCTCGGCTGAGGAAGATCTGGCTCTTGAAGCCGCCCGCCAGCTTGGTGAGCTTGGCCGAAGCGCGCGCGTGCAGCCCGAGCTTGTTGCTGATGGTGATGCGCTGCGTGATCATCGCGCGTCGGCCGCCGGCACCGCCGGGGCGTCGCCGAGTTCGAGCACGCCGCCGCGCGCCCCGGCCAGCGCGCGCTCGACGAGCTCGTCCAGGCCGCAATCGGCGTAGCACACCGAGCGCCAGAGCATCGGCACGTTCACGCCCGCCACCAGCCGCGTGCGCGGGCGCCGGGCCACGACCGCCTGCGCCGCCTTGCACGGCGTGGCGCCGAACACGTCCACCAGCACCAGCACGTCGGCGTCGCCGAAGGCCTCGAGTTCGTGCCCGAGACGCTGCTCGACCTCCTGCAGCGACCAATCGGCCGGCACGTCGAGGGCGTG
The DNA here is from genome assembly GCA_046348125.1 of Rubrivivax sp. Lineage (GTDB taxonomy): Bacteria > Pseudomonadota > Gammaproteobacteria > Burkholderiales > Burkholderiaceae_C > Rubrivivax. The sequence continues at coordinate 160,603 of JAXMEV010000001.1, read as the reverse complement.
CACCCCGGAGCAGCAGTCGGGATAGACATGCTGCGCGACCGCCTGCAGCGCATGCGCCAGCGGGGCGTGGGCGACGATCAGCAGGGCGGTCACGGCATTCAGGTCCGGGCGGCAGCCCGATTATCGACAGCCGCGCGCCCGTCGCCGCCGCGGCGCTGCAGGAACCACAGATACGCCGCCAGCGCGCAGGCGCCGAAGGCCGCGAATGCGGCGCGCATCGCCGCCGCCTCGTCGAGCCCCGCACTCGCGCCGAGGTCGATCGCCAGCCCGATTCCCCACTGGATGCAGAACACGCCGGCGAAGATCACCAGGTTGAAGGCCGACAGCGCGCGCCCCGCCTTTGCCGCCGGGAAGGCCGCGCCGACGGCGGGCTGGCTCACCGTGACGAAGGTGCAGGCCACGCACCAGAGCGCCCAATGCGCGGCCCCGGCATCGGCGCCGAGCGCGACGTTGAGCGCGAGCAGCACGAGCGGCAGCGGCAGTCCCCAGGTCATCAGCCGCATGGTGCCGACGCCGCCGCGCTCGAGCCGGGGCATCACCGCCCCCCATGCCAGGAAGGCCAGCAGCATCGACAGGTTCACGGCGAACAGGCCCTCGGCCGCCTGCAGCGCCGTGAGGCCGTGCACGCGCGTGAGCCAGGGGCCCGCCCACAGCGCCTGCACCGCGACCAGCCCGCCGTAGACGAAGAAGCCGAGCGGCGCCAGGCGCACGAACAGCGGGTGGCGCAGGATCCGGCCGTACCCGCCGTCGGCCGCGGCGTCGGCTCCGGCCGGTGCGGGCGGCCGCTCGCGCGGCACGGCCAGCGCGATCGCCAGCAAGGCCAGTCCGAGCGCCGCCGCCAGCAGCCAGAACAGGCCGCGCCAGCCGGTGCGCGCCAGCAACCACTGCACCGGCAGGGTCGAGGCGACCATGCCGACCGAGCCCGTCATCAGCATCCACGCATTCGCGCGCAACTGCGCGGCCGGCGTCAGCAAGCGCCGGTAGCAGGTGAGCGGTGCCATCAGGCAGGCGCCGACGCCCATGCCGATGAGCGCGCGCGCCGCGATCAGCGCGGCCGGCCCGTCGGCCAGTGCGAAGGCCGCACAGCCGAGCATCGCCAGCGCGAGCAGCACCAGCAGCGTACGGCGCGGACCGAAGCGGTCGAGCGCATGCCCGAGCGGCAGCTGCATCGCGGCGAAGCCGAGGAAGTAGGCGCCGGCCAGCAGCCCGAGGTCGCCCGCCCCCAGGCCCAGCTCGGCGCTGAAGACAGGCGCCAGCGTCGCCGTCACGGCACGCAGCAAAGCCGACAGGAAGTAGGCGAACGCGAAGGCCGCGAAGATGGCCGCCAGTGCGGCGCGGCCCGGACGCGGAGCCTGTGAAGACATGAATCAAGCCCGCGCCGGGGCGAGCGGCGCGCGGCGCGTGCCCCGCCCCGCCGCCGCCGCACCAGCCGTCTGCGGACGCCGCGGCGCGCGATTCGCTGCCGACTCCGACGCCGACTCCCGGTCCGATTGCGGCTCCGGCTCCGGCGACGCCAGCCCGCAGCCGACGCCGGGGCGGCACCGGCCGAGGGCACGAAACCGTCCGTCTGCAGCCTCGCGCCGATGCACCATGCGGGCATTATCGCGACGCTCGTCCAAAATGCCGTCGTGAACGCCGCAGCCGCCTCCCCTGCCGTGCCGGGTGCGCTCGACGGCGTGCGCGTGCTCGACCTGTCGCGCGTGCTGGCCGGCCCCTGGTGCACGCAGACGCTCGCCGATCTGGGCGCCGAGGTCATCAAGGTCGAACGCCCGCCGTCCGCCGGCCACCCGGGCGGCGACGACACGCGCGGCTGGGGCCCGCCCTTCCTGAAGGACCGCAGCGGGCACGACAGCGCCGAAGCGGCCTACTTCCTCGGCGCCAACCGCAACAAGCGCTCGGTGACGATCGACCTCGCGCACCCCGACGGCCAGGCGCTGATCCGGCGCCTGGCCGCCGGCTGCGACGTGCTGGTGGAGAACTTCAAGGTCGGCGACATGGCGCGCTACGGCCTGGACGCCGCGGCGCTGACGGCGCTCAACCCGCGCCTGGTCTACGCGTCGATCACCGGCTACGGCCAGACCGGGCCGTACCGCGAGCGCGCCGGCTACGACTACGCCATCCAGGGCCTGGGCGGGCTGATGAGCGTGACCGGAGAGCGCGACGGCCTGCCCGGCGCCGGGCCGCAGAAGGTCGGCGTCGCCGTGGCCGACCTCTTCACCGGCATGTACACCGCGGTGGCGATCCTGGCCGCGCTGCGCCACCGCGACGCCACCGGCCGCGGTCAGGTGATCGACATGGCGCTGCTCGACAGCCAGGTCGCGATGCTCGCCAACCTGGGCGCCAACTACCTCGTCACGCGCCAGGCGCCGCGGCGCGCCGGCAACGCGCACCAGAACATCGTGCCGTATCAGGTGTTCGAGGTGGCCGACGGCCACCTCATCCTCGCGGTGGGCAACGACGGCCAGTTCGAGAAATTCTGCGCCGTGGCCGGCTGCCGCGAGCTCGCCGCCGACGCGCGCTTCGCGCGCAACGCCGACCGCGTTCGCCACCGCGACCAGCTCGTGCCGCTGCTGGTGCCGATCCTGAAGGCGCGCCGGCGCACCGACTGGCTGTCCGCTCTCGAGGCGGCCAAGGTGCCCTGCGGGCCGATCAACGATCTCGGCGAGGTGTTCGCCGACCCGCAGGTGCTTGCGCGCGGCATGACGGTGCGCGCACGGCACCCGCTCACCGACGACCTCGAGCTGGTCGCCAGCCCGATCCGGATGTCGGCCACGCCGGTGCGGCTGCGCCGGCCGCCGCCGCTGCTGGGCCAGCACACCGACGAGGTGCTGGCCGAGTTCGGCATCGATGCCGCCGAGCGCGCGCGGCTGCGTGCCGCCGGGGTGATCGGTACAGCGTGAGCGGCTCGCCGGCCGTCAACGGCCGAACACGCGCGCAAGCAGCGCGCTGCCGGTGCCCACGGGGTCGGCGCGGATCTTCTTTTCCTCGTCGCCGATCGTCAGATACAGCCCGTCGAGCGCCTTGGCCGTGACGTAGCGCGGCAGGCTGGCCTGCTCGCCCCGCACCAGGCCGAGTGCGGCGGCCTTGCCCGCCAGCACGTCGTAGCGCTCGGCCAGCCGCAGCTTCTCGGTGGCCCTGGTGACGATCGGCAGGAACTCCTCGCCCAGCGGCGTGCGCGTCTTGCGCGCGAAGAAGTCCGTCACCGCCGTGTCGCCGCCGCGCACGATGGCCAGCGCGTCCTCGACCGACATCGCCTTCACGGTGGCGACGAACAGCGCCTTGGCCTGCGGCACGGCCGCCTCGGCGGCGCGGTTGATCGTCGTCGTCAGCTCGTCGAGCTGGCGGCCCAGGCCGGCGGCGCGCAGCAGCCGCTCGGCCTGCGCCAGCGCCGGCGGCAGCGGGATGCGCACCCGGGGGTTGCCGAGAAAGCCGTCGCTGCGGCCGAGCAGACCCACCGCCGCCAGCGCACCGCGTTCGAGCGCGGCGCGCACGCCGCGCGCCGCGTCCGACTCGCCGAGTTGCGCCGCACGCGCCGCAGCAGGCAAGCACAGCCCGGCCGCGACGAGCCGGCCGCTAAACTCGCGTCGCTTCATGATGAACAGGCCTCGTTCGAATCTCCGGGTGCTCGATCTTGCCCGAGCCGGCGCCGTCGCGCTCGGTGCGGGCCGGCGGCGCCGCGCCGCATGATCGGCCGCTTGAGCGGCACGCTGGCCGCCAAGAACCCGCCGCAGGTGCTGCTCGACGTGCACGGCGTCGGCTACGAGCTCGACGTGCCGATGAGCACGTTCTTCAACCTGCCGGCTTTGGGCGAGCCGCTCGTGCTGCTCACGCATCTGGTCGTGCGCGAGGACGCGCAGCTGCTCTACGGATTCCTGAGCGCCGCCGAACGCAGCGCGTTCCGCGAGCTGCTGAGGATCGCGGGCATCGGCCCGCGCATGGCGCTCGCGCTGCTGTCGGGCCTGTCGGTAGCCGAGCTGGCGCAGGCCGTGGCGCGCCAGGACGCGGCCCGCCTCACCAAGGTGCCGGGCATCGGCAGGAAGACCGCCGAGCGGCTGCTGCTCGAGCTCGAGGGTCGGCTCGGCGCCGCGCTCGGCGGCGGCGGCGCCGCTGCGGCGCCGGCCGACGACGCGCAGTCCGACATCGTGCAGGCCCTGGTGGCGCTCGGCTACAGCGAGCGCGACGCCGCCGCCGCGCTGAAGACGCTGCCGCCCGGCGTCGGCGTGAGCGAGGGCATCAAGCTCGCGCTCAAGGCGCTGAGCAAGTAGCGCGCGGGCCGCGCGCGGTCAGGGCGCGCGCGGTGCCGCCGGTGCGGCCCGCACGGCCGGCCCGGGCGCGCGGTTGACGAGGGCGATGCCCGCGCAGACCGCCGCCAGCGCGACGACCAGGCGCAGCGTCGCCGGCTCGCCGAGCAGCAGCACGCCGGCCAGCAGGCCGGCCGGCGGCGTGAGCAGCGTGAACGCCGAGATGCGCGTCGCCGCATAGTGGCGCACGAGCCAGAACCACATGAGATAGCTGGCGAACGAGATGACGACCGTCTGGAACGCGAGCGGCCAGAGCGACGCGCCCGTCAGCCGCACCGGCCAGGGCTCGCCGGCGATCAGGGCACCCAGGCCCAGCGCCAGCGCCGACACGGCCAGCTGGTAGAGCAGCGCGATCTCGGCGCGCACGCGCCCGAGCGCACTGCCGCGCACGACCAGCGTGGAGCCGCCCCAGAACAGGGCCGCGGCGATGCCCAGCGCGTCGCCCAGCCATTGCAGGGCGCCGGCCTGCGGGCGCGCAAAGCCCTCGGCGAAGGCCCAGACGACTCCGCCGAACGCGCCGGCCAGGCCGAGCGCCTGCCAGCGGTCGAGCCGTTCGTTGCGCGCGATCAGCGGCATGCCCGCCGCGACGACGAACGGCGCCAGGTAGAAGAAGACCACCATGCGCGAGGCGCTGGTGTACTGCAAGCCGGCAAAGACGCAGCCGAACTCGGCGGCGAACAGCAGCCCGGCGAGGACGCCGCCGCGCCAGGTGCCCGCGCCCGGCACCAGGGGCTGGCCGCGCCAGCGCATCCAGCCCAACAGCAGCAGCGCCGCGCCGGCCGAGCGCAACGCGGCCTGCGTGAGCGGTGCGATCTCGGCCAGTGCCAGCTTGACCGCCACCTGCCCCAGGCCCCACAGCAGCACGCAGGCGAGCAGCAGCGCCACGGCGCGCGCGTCGAGGTGCATCTTGCGGTCGTCGCTCATCGTGCTGCCTGCCGCGCGGATTGTCGCCGCAGCGCCAGCGCGCCGGCCGCGCACAGCGCGCCGGCGACGACGCCGCAGGCATGGGCCAGCGGTGCGACGGCGATGTCCCAGCCCGGCGGATGCGCCAGCGGCCCGGCCCAGGGCCGCTCGAGCAGCACCTTCAGCGCCAGCCCGGCCAGCAGTGCGCCGCCGATCCGGCGCGGGCGGCCGCGCTGCGTGGCCGCCAGCCACAGCGCGGCCACCGCGACGCCGGCGTGCAGCACGCCGGACAGGCCGCCGTAGTGCGCGAGCGCCGGCTGCAGCAGCAGGCCCAGGTGCACGAGCGGCCAGGCCGCCAGCCAGGCGAGCGCCGCCGCCGCCGGCAGCCGCGCGGCACGGCCGAGCAGCGCGACGACGAGCGCGCCGGCCAGGTTGGCGCCCAGATGCGCTGCGCTCCAATGCACGAAGGCGGCCGTGACGGTGCGCCAGGGCTCGCGCAGCGCGAGCGCCGGCTGCCAGTCGAGCCAGGCCGAGGGCAGCCACCAGCCGAGCAGCGCACCGGCCGCGGCCGCCGCCGCGAGCGCCGTCCAGGCCGCGCCGGGAGCGCGCAGCGCGCTCAGCGCCCATGCAGGCACGAATCACGCCCGCAATTCATGCCGGGGAGCCCGTGAGGGCATGAATCGCGCCCGCTCGATTCATGTCTTCACAGGCTCTCAGCCGAACACCGCGCGCCACAGCGCGAGCACGGCCTCGCGCTCGCCTGCAAGCAACGCCGGCTCGATCTGCGTGGGCTGCTCGTCGAGGCGCGCGCGGTGCTGCGCGCGGCGCAGCTCGCGGTAGGCGTCGGCGGCCGCCACGCCCACGCCCGCGGGCAGCAAGCCGGCGGCCTCGGCGCGCTGCAGCAGCGCGATGTTGCCCTTGTTGTCGAGCAGCGCCGCGTGCGCGCGCGCGTGCTCGAGCACCAGCGCCTGCACGGCGAACTCGACGTCCATCATGCCGCCGGCACTCTGCTTGACGTCGAACAGCCCGGCGCGCACCGGGTGCGCCGCGCGCACGCGCTCGCGCATCGCGCGCACCTCGGCGCGCAAGGCCGCGCCGTCGCGCGGCGCGACGAGCACGGCGCGGCGCGCGGCCTCGAAGCGCTCGCCCACCGCCGGCGGCCCGGCGGCGAAGCGCGCCCGCGTGAGCGCCTGGTGCTCCCAGGTCCAGGCGGTGTTGCTGCCGCGCCCGGCCTGGTAGCGCTCGAAGGCGCCGATCGAGGTGACGAGCAGGCCCGAGCTGCCGTTGGGCCGCAGCGCCATGTCGATGTCGAACAGCTCGCCGGCCGAGGTGCGCAGCGTGAGCCAGGTGAGCAGCTTGCGCACGAAGGCGCCGTAGACCTCCTGCGCGCGCTGCTCGTCGCGCTCGTGCGCGTCGTCGTAGAGGAAGACGAGGTCGAGATCGCTGCCGTAGCCCAGCTCCTTGCCGCCGAGCTTGCCGTAGGCGATGGCGGCCAGGCCGCAGGGCTCGGCGTGGCGCCGGCCGTAGCGCTGCCAGGCCCAGCGCAGCGTCACGTCGAGCATGGCGTCGGCGAGCGCCGACAGGTCGTCGGCCACCGCCTCGACGCTGAGCTCGCCCTCGACGTCGCGCACCAGCGTGCGGAAGACCTCGGCGTGGTGCGCGTGGCGCAGCGTGTCGAGCAGCGACTCCTCGTCCTCCTCGCCGGCACGCGCCCAGGCCAGGCGGCGCTGCTCGAGCTCGGCGACGAAGGCGTCCGGTTCGAAGCGCTGGTGCTGCATGCGCTCGTCGGCCAGCTCGTCGATCACGCCCGGGTGGCGCATCAGGTAGCGCATCGGCCAGCGCGCCAGGCCCAGCATGCGCAGCAGCCGCCGCAGCACGTGCGGCCGCTCGGCGAGCAGCGCCAGGTAGCTCTCGCGGCGCCGCAGCGGCTCGATCCAGTCGACGAAGCGCAGCGCCGCCTCCTCGGGCACCTGCTCCTGCTGCACGAGCTGCGCGGCCTGCTGCACCAGGCGGCCCAGGCGCAGGCGGCTGTCGTCGCGCAGCGCCGCCACGCGCGGCTGGCGCGCGAAGGCGCGCACGCGCTCGGCCAGCGCCGCGGGCAGGCGCTCGAGCAGCGCCTCGCTGTCGACCGCCAGCGGCCCGTTGCCGCAGCGCCGGCATTCGCCCGCGCCCTGGGCCGCGGCGTCGCGGTTGTCGTGCAGCAGCGCGTCGAACTCGCCGACGACGAACTCGCGCACCTCGTCCAGCCGTTCGAGCAGCCCGCAGGCGTCGGGGCGGCATTCGAGGCCCAGGCTGCGCGCGATCCAGCGCAGATCGTCGTCGTCGCCGGGCAGCAGGTGCGTCTGCTGATCGTCGAGGTACTGGATGCGGTGCTCGACGCGGCGCAGGAAGACGTAGCCCGCGGCGAGCGCGCGCGCCGTTTCGGGCTTCATCAGACCGTGCGCCGCCAGCCGCTCGAGCGCGCCCAGCGTGCGCCGCGTGCGGATCTCGGGGAACTGGCCGCCGCGCACCACCTGCAGCAGCTGCACGATGAACTCGATCTCGCGGATGCCGCCGCGCGAGAGCTTGACGTCGTTGGCCCGCTGCGGGCGGCCGGCGGCGCGGCGCTGCGCCTCGTCGCGGATCTTGCGGTGCAGCTGGCGCAGGCCCTCGAACACGCCGTAGTCGAGGTAGCGGCGGTAGACGAAGGGCGTGACCAGCGCGCGCAGCTCGCGCGCGCTGCCGCCGGCCGCGGCCGCCGCGCGCGGCGCAACGACCCGGCTCTTGAGCCAGGCGAAGCGCTCCCACTCGCGGCCCTGCACGAGGAAGTACTCCTCCAGCATCGGCAGGCTCGCCACCGGCGGCCCCGAGTTGCCGTTCGGGCGCAGCGCGAGGTCGACGCGGAACACGAAACCGTGTTCGGTGACCTCGCCGATGAGCGCATGCAGCCGCTTGGCGACGAAAGCGAAGTACTCGTGGAACGACACCGGCCGGCCGCCCGCGCCGCCCGCGGTGTGCCCCTCGTCGCCGTAGACGTAGACGAGGTCGATGTCGGACGAGACGTTGAGCTCGCGCGCGCCGAGCTTGCCCATGCCGACGATCCAGAAGTCGCAGCGCCGGCCGTCGGCGGCCAGCGGCGCGCCGTGGCGCGCGTCGGCCTCGCGCAGCGCGTCGGCCAGCGCCAGCTCGAGCGTCGCCTCGGCCAGCGCCGTCATCGCGCCGGTCACCGCGTCGAGCGGCGCGCCTTGCTCGACGTCGAGCTGGACGAGGCGCTCGAGCACCAGCTGGCGCGCGACGCGCAGGGCATCGGCCAACGGCAGCGCGTGCGGCGCGCCGGCCAGCGCCGCCGCCAGCGCGGTGATCTCGTCGAACCCCGGCACGCCGGCGGCCAGCAGCCCCAACTCGGCGGCATAGCGGCGACGCACGCGCTGCACGAAGCGGCTGTGACCCGCTTCGGCAGCGGCGGCGGAAACGGGCATCGGCGGCTCCCTCCTGCGGCCCCGCGCGCGCGGCCCGGCGGGGCGGCGCGAAGACTATGCGCAAGCCCAAGGCCCACTGCGGCAGGGGGACATTGCGGCGCGCCGCCGCGCCGGGCGGCGGCTACGGCGTCTCGTGCCCGAGCTTGAACACCGCCACCGCTTCGGCCAGACGCGCCGCCTGCTGCCGCAGACTCTCGGCGGCGGCAGCCGACTCCTCGACCAGCGCGGCATTCTGCTGCGTCATGCGGTCGAGCTGCGCGACCGCGCTGCCGACCTGGCCGATGCCCGCGTCCTGCTCCGCGGCACCGGCGCTGATCTCGCTGATCAGGTCGCTCACCTTGTGCACTTGCGCGACGATGCCGCCCATCGTCTGCCCGGCCTCGTCGACCAGCGTGCTGCCGGCGTCGACTTGCTCGACGCTGGCGCCGATCAGGCGCTTGATCTCGCGCGCCGCCTCGGCGCTGCGCTGCGCCAGTATGCGCACCTCGCCAGCCACGACCGCGAAGCCGCGCCCCTGCTCGCCCGCGCGCGCCGCCTCGACCGCGGCGTTGAGCGCCAGGATGTTGGTCTGGAAGGCGATGCCGTCGATGGTGCCGATGATGTCGGCAATCTTGCGGCTCGAGGCCTGGATGCGGCCCATGGTCGCGACGACCTTCTCCACCACCTGGCCGCCCCGCGCTGCCACGTCCGACGCCGTGGCCACGCTCTCGACGCCGCTGCGCACCTGGCCGACGAGGGCGCGCAGCTTGCGCGTCATGTGGTCGATCGCCGCGGCGAGCTGCCCGATCTCGTCGCCGCCGCGCAGGTCCAGGCTGCGCCCGAGGTCGCCCGCGGCCACCGCGTGCGCCAGCGCCGCCGCCCGGCCCAGCGGCCGCGTGATGCTGCGCGCGAGCCAATACACGCCCGCCGCGCCCACGCCCAGCAGCGCGAGCAGCCCCAGCCACAGCGTGATGCGGGTCGCGCGCAGCAAGGCCAGGTCGGCCGTCACGTCGACGACGACGCTGGCCGCGCCGAGCACCGCGCCCTCGTCGACGCCGTGGCACTTCAGGCAGTTGATGCCGCGCGCATCCTTGGTCGCGATGAAGGGCACCACGGTGCGCAGCGAGGCCTGGCCGTCCTGCCCTTGCTCCAGGGCGTGCTCGACCTTGCCGCCGGCCAGCACGCGCCGGTCCATCGCGTCGACCGGCTGCTCCTGCGGCAGGCCGGCGTCGAACTCGTCGTCGATCGCCTTGGCGCGCATGATGCGCACCTGCCGCACGCCGTCGACGGCGCCCATGCGCTCGATGAACTTGGCGCGCGCACGCTTGTCGCTGATGACGTCGGCGTCGCCGACCTTGGTGACCATCAGCGTGTTCAGGCCGTTGACCATGCCGGCGGCGACGACGGCGGCACGCGCTTGGGCGCCGCGCAGGATGCGCTGCTCGATGTCGCCCGCGAACCACTGCTGCAGCGCGACGCCGACGGCGACCAGCGGGCCGAGGATCAGGATCAGCAGCTTGGACATGAGCCCGAGATCGCGCCAGCCGCGCAGCCGGCGCGCCATGCTGCCGGGCAAGATGGCGCCCGAGCCCATGCTGCTGCTCGACTGGCCCGGAAGGGTCATGGTCATGGTCGATTCCCTTAGGGTTGCGGACCCCCGCCCGCGCGGTTGCCGATGGCGAGCGGTCGGTGCCTCGGTCGGCCCCGCCGGCCGTCTTGGCGATTTCGCCCCCGGCCGCCGCGACCTGAGGGCGAAGGCGGCGCCGGCAGCGGCGCATTTCACGCTGCAGGCGCCGGTGCCCGGCCCTGCCGCAGAATCGGCGCATGGCAGATCGCATGAAGATCGCCGCGCTGCAGATGGTCTCCACGCCCGACGTGGCGCGCAACCTGGACGTCGCGGCACGCCTGGTCGCCGAGGCCGCCGCCGCCGGTGCGCGGCTGGCCGCGCTGCCCGAGTACTTCTGCTTGCTGGGGCGGCGCGACAGCGACAAGCTGGCCGTCGCCGAGGCCGCGGGCGACGGGCCGATCCAGCGCACGCTGGCCGCGCTGGCGCGGCGGCATGGCCTGTGGCTCGTCGGCGGCACGCTGCCGATCGCCGCCGCGGCCGGCGAAGCCGCCGAGTCCACCGAGTCCACCGAGTCCACCGAGTCCACCGAGTCCACCGAGTCCACCGAGTCCACCGGCAACGCCGCGCGCGTGCGCAACCGCTGCTGCGTCTACGCACCCGACGGGCGCGAAGCGGCGCACTACGACAAGCTGCACCTGTTCGCGTTCGACAACGGCCGCGAGAGCTACGACGAGGGCCGCACGCTGCGCGCCGGCACCCGGCCCGTGGCGCTGGACTGCGACGGCTGGCGCGTGGGGCTTTCGATCTGCTACGACCTGCGCTTCCCCGAGCTGTACCGCGCGCTGATGCGGCCGCCCTGCGACCTCGTCGTCGTGCCCTCGGCCTTCACCCACACCACCGGCCGCGCGCACTGGGAGCTGCTGCTGCGCGCACGCGCCGTCGAGAACCAGTGCTACGTGCTGGCGCCGGCTCAGGGCGGTGAGCACGAGAACGGACGGCGCACCTGGGGCCACAGCATGCTGGTCGACCCCTGGGGCGAGGTCCTGGCCTGCCGCGACGAGGGCGAGGGCGTGGTGCTCGCCGAGATCGACCGCGCGCGCATCGACGAGGTGCGGCGGCAGCTGCCGGCGCTGGCGCACCGCCGCTTGTGAGCGCGGCCCGCACGTCCTGACTCAGCCTTGCAGGCCGCGCTGCGCGCGCAAGACGCGCGCAGCCCTTCGCGCGGCGAGCGGGCCCGCGCAGGCGGGCCCGCACGTCCGCGCTCAGCGCCAGCCGTACATCATCTGTCGGGCCAGGCGCGCCTTGAGCGGTGTCGCGGCGTCCAAGGCCTTCAGCGCGAGCCCGCGCAGCGCGGCCGCGCCCGGCCATTGCCAGGTGAAGCCGCGCGCGAGGAGGTCGGTGGCGGCGATCGTGCTCCAGCGGTCGGGCGCGCGCGCCCAGGCGACGCGGCGCAGGGCGGCATCGACGTCGCCGTCCTCGCGCAGCGCGGTCACGAGGGCATGCACGTCGCGCAGGCCCAGGTTCAGGCCCTGCCCGGCCACCGGGTGCAGCGTCTGCGCGGCGTTGCCGATGCGCACGACGCGGCCCTGCACGAGGCTGCGCTCGGCGTTGAGCCCGAGCACGAAGGCCTTGAGCGGCGCGAGGCCGCGCACGCGCCCGGCCTGCGCGGGCAGCAAGCTGGCCAGCAGCACGCTGCGCTGGCGCTCGTCGAGCGCGGCCAGCGGGTCGTCGTCGCGCGCCACGCACCACACGAGCGCGGCGCGGCGCAGCCCGGGCGCCAGATCGCCGCGCGCGGCCAGCGGCAGCAGCGCCAGCGGCCCGCCGGGTGTGAAGCGCTCGAAGGCCACATCGGCGGCGCCGCCTTCGAGCGTGACTTCGCCGACCCAGGCCGTCTGCGCGTAGTCGCGCACGAGCGCCTTGGGCGCCTGCTCGCCGAACAAGCCGCCTTCGGCGACGACGGCCAGCTCGAAGGTCTCGGCCACGCCGGCGTCGACCTCGACGCCGCCGGCCACCGGCTTCAAGGCGGCCACCGGCGTGCCGAAGCGTGCACCCAGGCGCCGCGGCTCGGCCGCGACGGCGTCGAGCCAGGCGCGCTGCATCGGCGCGAGCAACGCACCGTAGCCGAGCACGGCGCCCAGTTGCGGCACGCCGAGCGCGCGCGCCGAGAGCGCCACCTCGGGCTGCGCATGCCGGCCGGGGAACGCCGGCGCGGATTGCGAGACGCGCACCTCGGCGATCGGCGCGGCCGCCTGCGCGAGCGCGCCCGGCCACAGCCCGAGGCGCTCGAGCAACATCAGGCTGCCCAGTGCGAGCGCCAGCGCACGCGGATCGGCCGCGACGTCGCGCTCGGCCGGCCGGGCGTCGAACACCGTGATCGACGCCTGCGGCAGCAGGCTGCGCGCGTGCAGCGCGAGCGCCAGGCCGACCGGGCCGGCGCCGACGACGGCGAGGCGACAGGGGCTCATCGAGTTCCGGCGGTGCCGAGGTTCACGCCGCGTATTATTCGCCGCACCTCGTCAACCCCAGGGGAGTGCGCACCATGGCCCTGATGGACTTCATCAAGAAACAGTTCATCGACGTCATCGAGTGGACCGAGTCGGGCGACGGCACGCTCGCGATGCGCTACCCGATGGCCGACAACGAGATCCAGTACGGCGGCATGCTCACCGTGCGCGAGACGCAGGCGGTGGTGTTCGTCAACGAGGGCAAGGTGGCCGACGTGTTCGGCCCCGGCCTGTACAAGCTGACGACGCAGACGCTGCCGGTACTGACCTACCTGAAGAACTGGGACAAGCTGTTCCAGAGCCCGTTCAAGAGCGACGTCTTCTTCTTCAGCACGCGCCAGCAGCTCGACCGCCGCTGGGGCACGACGCAGCCGGTCACCATCCGCGACAAGGACTTCGGTGCCGTGCGCCTGCGCGCCTTCGGCAACTACGCCTTCCACATCGCCGACGCCAAGGTGTTCTACGGCGCCGTGAGCGGCACGCGCGAGCGCGTCACGCTCGACGACGTCGACGGCCAGCTGCGCGGCCTGATGCTGCAGAACATCAGCAACGCGGTGGCCGCCAGCGGCATCCCCTTCCTCGACCTGGCGGCCAACCAGATCGAGTTCGCGCGCCAGCTGCAGGCGGCCAACGCGCCCGAGTTCGCCAAGCTCGGCCTCGCGCTCGACGCGGTGACGGTGCAGAACGTCAGCCTGCCCGAGGAGCTGCAGAAGATCCTCGACCAGAAGATCGGCATGGGCATGGTCGGCGGCGACATGGGCAAGTTCATGCAGTACCAGACGGCGCAGGCGATCCCGAAGTTCGCCGAGGGTGCGGCCGGCGCCGGTGGTGCCGGCGGCGGCGTGGTCGGCGACGCCATGGGCCTGGGCGCCGGCGTGGCGCTCGGCCAGGTGATGGCGCAGCAGCTCGCCCAGGGCCTGCAGGGCGCGGGCGCGGCAGGTGCCGCAGCGGCGGCGCCGGCCGCGGCCGCGCTCAAGCCCGACGAGATCATGGCGACGCTGGAGAAGCTCGCCGAGCTCAAGACCAAGGGCATCCTCACCGACGACGAGTTCAGCGCCAAGAAGGCCGAGCTGCTGAAGAAGCTGGTCTGAGCGCTGCCACCACGGACCGAGCGGCTGCCGCCCTTGGCCAACACGCCCGCGCGCGCCTACCGCGCCGCCTGCCCCAACTGCGGCGCGCCGGTCGAGTTCGCCTCGGCGGCCTCGGCCAGCGCGGTGTGCAGCTTCTGCCGCAGCACGCTGGTGCGCGACGGCGACGCGCTGCGGCGCATCGGCATCAGCGCCGAGCTGTTCGACGACCACTCGCCGCTGCGCCTGGGCGCCGGCGGCAAGCGCCAGGGCATCGCCTTCACGCTCGTCGGCCGCCTGCAGTACGCCTACGAGGGCGGCACCTGGAACGAGTGGCACGCGCTGTTCGACAACGGCCGTTCGGCCTGGCTGTCGGAGGACAACGGCGCCTACGTGCTGGCCTTCGACGCGCCGCTGCCGGCCGACGCCCCGGCGCTGGCCGCGCTGCGCGCCGGCCAGCGCCTGCAGGCCGACGGCCGCGCCTGGGACGTGGCCTCGCTCACGCGCGCGCGGCTGCTCGCGGCCGAGGGCGAGCTGCCGGCGCCGCCTGCGCTCGAGCGCGAGTTTCTCGTCGCCGACCTGCGCAACAGCGCCGGCGAAGTGGCCACGCTCGACGGCAGCGACCCGGCGCGCCCGGCCTGGAGCATCGGTCGCTCGGTGCTGCTCGGCGAGCTGGCGATGCAGGGCCTGGCCCAGACGAGCGAGAAGAAGCTCGCCGGGCGCGCGATCGAATGCCCGAACTGCGGCGCCGCGCTCGAGCCCAAGCTGAGCTCGACGCAGAGCCTGACCTGCGGCCAGTGCAAGGCGGTGGTCGACATCTCGCGCGGCGTCGGCGCCGAGCTGGCGCACTACACGCAGAACAACACCGGCCCGGGCGGACTCGAGCCGCAGATCGCGCTCGGCAAGCTGGGCCGGCTGGCCGCGCTCACGCCCGGCCAGCCGCCCGAGAGCTGGCAGGTCGTCGGCTTCATGGAGCGCTGCGACATCCCGGACGACGACGACCAGACCACGTACTGGCGCGAATACCTGCTGTACCAGCCGACGCTCGGCTTCGCCTTCCTCGTCGATGCCGAAGACGGCTGGAGCTGGGTGCGCCCGGTGACCGGCGCGCCGCAGGTGCGCGGCGAGCTCGCCGAGTACGAGGGCGCGCGATACCGGCACCGATACACGTACGAGGCCAAGGTCACCTGGGTACTGGGCGAGTTCTACTGGCGCGTACAGCGCGACGAGCGCGCCAAGGTCAGCGATTACGACGGCACGGGCAACGCCGCCGCGCGGCGCCTGTCGCGCGAGCAGACGCGCGGCGCCGAGGGCGGCGCCGCCGACAGCGAAGTGGTGTGGTCGGCCGGCGCCACGCTGGCGGCAGCCGAGGTGGCGGCGGCCTTCGGGCTGGCGCCGCCGGCGGCCATCGACAGCGCGCGCAAGCTCGGCAGCTTCACGCCGGCGGGCAAGGGCCTGAAGACGATCCTGTGGATCGTCGTGCTCTTGTTCGTCGTCATGGCCATCGTGGGCAGCTGCGACCACGACGAGTGCGCCGACGTCAGGTCCACGTTCGGCGAAGCGAGCGCCGAGTACCGCCAATGCGTCGCGCAGCGCGGCTCGGGCACGGGCGGGCGCAGCGCCGGCGGCAGCTTCGGCGGCCGCAGCAGCGGCGGCGGCGGGCACAAGTGAACGCGCAACTACCCTGGAGGTGACCCATGCTGGGAATCGAGTGGCTCAAACCGGGCATCCTGATCGGCTCGATGGTGTACGCGCTGATCGGCGTCATCGTCTTCTGGCTGTGCTTCATCATCGTCGACAAGCTCACGCCCTACCACCTGTGGGACGAGATCGTCGAGAAGAAGAACGTCGCGCTGGCCATCGTCGTCGGGGCGATGTGCATCGCCATCGGGCTCATCGTCTCGGCCGCGGTGCACGGCTAGCGTGATGGCCGAGCCGACAGCGCCGGCCGGCGCCGGCGCTGCGGGCGCCGGCGGCCGGGCCGCACCGGGCGCCGACATCTCGCCGGCCGAGCTGGCGCTGCTGGCCTCGGTGTTCGTCGTCGCCGCCTGCGGCCTGGTGTACGAGCTGGCCGCGGGAGCACTGGCCAGCTACCTGCTCGGCGACTCGGTGCTGCAGTTCAGCACCGTCATCGGTTCGTACCTGTTCGCGATGGGCATCGGCTCCTGGGCCAGCCGCTACGTCCGGCAGCGGCTGGTGGCGCAGTTCCTGCGCATCGAGCTGCTGGTGGGGCTGGTGGGCGGGCTGATGCCGGCGGCACTGTTCGCCGCGCACAGTGTGCTGCCGGCCGGGCACGGCGCGGGCTTTCGCGTGCTGCTGTACGGGCTGGTGCTGATCGTGGGCGTGCTGGTCGGCCTGGAGATCCCGCTCGTGATGCGCATTCTCAAGCGCCACTTCGGCACGCGCTGGGCCCTGGCCGAGCTGGTGTCGCAGGTGCTGACCTTCGACTACCTGGGCGCGCTCGTCGTCGCGGTGGCGTTTCCGCTGCTGTTCGTGCCGCACCTGGGGCTGGTGCGCACGGGCGTGTTCTTCGGCTTGCTCAACGCGGCGGTGGCGTTGTGGGCGCTGTGGCTCTTTCGCGCCGAGCTGCGGCCCTGGCGCGCGCACGCGCTGGCCTGCGCCGCCGTGCTGGCGGTGCTGGCCGCGGCGATGGGCGGCGCCGGGCGGCTCACGACCTGGGCCGAGGACCAGTTCTACGGCGACTCGATCATCCTGCGCGAGACGAGCGCGTACCAGCGCGTCGTGGTCACCTCGGGGCCGGCCGGCGTGCGCCTGTTCCTCAACGGCAACCTGCAGTTCCACTCGCGCGACGAGTACCGCTATCACGAGGCGCTGGTGCACCCGGCGCTGGCCGGCTTCGCCGCCGGCCGCGCGCCGCGCCGCGTGCTGGTGCTGGGCGGCGGCGACGGCCTGGCGCTGCGCGAGATCCTGCGCTATGCGGGCGTCGAGCAGGTGGTGCTGGTGGAGCTGGACCCGCACATCACGCGCCTGTTCGCGACGCAGCCGCTGCTGGCCGCGCTCAACGGCGGCGCGCTCACGAACCCGAAGGTGAAGATCGTCAACGCCGATGCCTTCACCTGGCTCGAATCGAACCGCGAGACCTTCGACGTCATCGTCATCGACTTCCCCGACCCGACCAACTTCTCGCTCGGCAAGCTCTACACGACGAGCCTGTACCAGCGCGCCGACCAGGCGCTGGCCGCCGACGGCTGGATGGTGGTGCAGACGACGTCGCCGCTGGTGGCGCGCAGGAGCTTCTGGACCGTCGTGGCCACGCTCGAGGCGGTCGGCCTCGCGACCACGCCCTACCACGTGCATGTGCCGAGCTTCGGCGAATGGGGCTTCGTGCTGGCCGGGCACCGGCCCTGGCCGGGCTTGCGCACGCTGCCGCCGGGCTTGCGCTTTCTCACGCCGCAGGGGATGAATGCGCTGCTCGACTTCCCGCCCGACATGGCGCGCGTGCCGGCCGAACCGAACCGCCTGTCGAACCAGGTGCTGGTGTCGATCTTCGAGGAAGAGTGGGGCAAGGTGACGCATTAGCCGCATCGGGCGCATCGGGCGCATCGGGCGCATCGGGCGGCCGCGGGCGGCGCCGGCTGCTGCTCGGCGCGGCGGCCGGCGTGGCGGGCAGCGCCTTCCTGGCGCCGGGCGGCAGCCGCGGCGCGTCGACCGGCGCGCTGCCGCCGGGCGGCTGGGTGGGCGCCGACGCCGAACGCGGCCACCGTGTGCGCGACGCGGCCGCGCTGCGCGGCGGCGCCTGGCCTGCGCCCGAGCGGCGCGTCGGCGTGCTGATCGCCGGCGCCGGCATCGCCGGCCTGGCGGCAGCGCGCGCCTTCATGCGCCGCGGTGTCGACGACGTGCACGTGCTCGAGCTCGAAGACAGCGCCGGCGGCCATGCGCGCGGCCATGTCATGGCCGGCATGCCCTGCCCGCTGGGCGCGCATTACCTGCCGCTGCCCGCGCCCGAGTCGATCGAGGTCGCCGCCTGGCTGCACGAGATCGGCCTGCTGCGCCGCGTGCAGGGCCGCAGCGTGCCCGACGAGCGCCATCTGTGCCACAGCCCGCAGGAGCGCCTGTTCCACGAAGGCCATTGGATCGAGGGCCTGCTCGCGCCGGCCGCCGCCGGATCGCGCCGCCTCGAGCAATACCGCCGCTTCGGTGCGCGCATCGACGCGCTCGCCCGCCGCAGCGACGGCGCGCGGCGCTTCGCGCTGCCGGCGCACCGCGCGCGCTGGGACGCCGAACTCGCCGCGCTCGACGCGACCACGTTCGCGGCCTGGCTGGCGCGCGAGGGCCTGGACGAGCCCGCCCTGCTCGCCTACCTCGACTACTGCTGCCGCGACGACTACGGCGCCGGGCCGGGCGTCGTCTCGGCCTGGGCCGGCGTGCACTACTTCGCCAGCCGGCACGGCTTTCACGCGCCGGGCGAACCCGAGCGCGAACGCGACGCCGTCTTCACCTGGCCCGAGGGCAACGCCTGGCTCGCAGCGCGGCTGGCGGCGCCGCTCGGCGAGCGGCTGCACACCGGCTCGAGCGTGCTCGGCCTGCGCGAGGAACGCCAGGGCGTGCAGGTGCTCGTGCAGCGCGCAGCCGGCGGCCGCGCCGAGAGCTGGACCGCCGGCACCGTGGTGCTGGCGTTGCCGCTGGCGCTGGCCGCGCGCATCGTCGACCGCGCACCCGAGGCGCTGCGCCAGGCCGCCGCGCTCCTGCTCTCGGCGCCCTGGCTCGTCGCCAACTTGCAGCTCGAGGCGCCGCTGCTCGAGCGCATCGGCGCGCCGCTCGCCTGGGACAACGTCATCGACCACGCCGCCGGCACCAGCACCAGCCTGGGCTATGTCGACGCGACGCACCAGAGCCTGCGCCCCTACGCCGGGGCGACGGTGCTGAGCGCCTACCACGCGCTGCCGCCGGCCGAGCGCACAGCGCTGCTGGCCGCCGACTGGCGCCCCTGGGCCGAGCGCGTGCTTGCCGACCTCGCGCCCGTCCACCCGGACCTGCGTGCCAAGCTGCGCCGCATCGACCTCGCACGCTGGGGCCACGGCATGGCCGTCCCGCGGCCCGGCGTGCAGCGCCACCCTGCGCTCGCGGCACTGCGCGCGGCGCGCGGGCGGCTGCGCTATGCGCATTCGGACCTGGCCGGCTACTCGGTGTTCGAGGAGGCGTTCACCGCGGGGTGCGAGGCGGCCGCCATGCGCTCGGCGCCGGCCCTGCGGCGTCGCTCACCGAAAGACGGTGCCGGCAGCCGATGACGACCGCCGCGTGAGCCATCCGCGATGCGCCATGCCGGCCGCGCGCGCAGCCGTGTCGAGACTCGATGGCGAACGGCGCTTCGTCTGGGAGCGTGGGCGGCGGAAATCCAGCCCCGCTGCGTCGCGAGTCGCGGCCCGAAGGGTCGGCACCGGGGCGAGGCCCCCGAGGCATCAACTCGGGCGCAGGGCCGTCACATCACCGCGCACGAGCCGACGCCGCTCGCTGTGCGCCGGCGCGAAGGCCGCCTCGAGCGCGGCCAGCAGCGCCTCGGCCGCGGCGCCGTTGTCGGCATCGCGGTTGCACACGTAGACGTCCAGCGTGACCGCGGCCAGTTCGGGCCAGGTGTGCAGCGCCAGGTGCGACTCGGCCAGCAGCACCATGCCGGTGACGCCGCCGGGCGCGCCGAAGCGGTGGAACAGCTCGCCCACCGGCGTCAGGCCGGCGGCGCCGACCGCACGCAGCGCAAGCGCGCGCAGGCCCGCGGCATCGCTCAGCAATGGAGCCGGCGCGGCGCAGCCGTGCAGGTCGGCGGTGAGGTGCAGTCCGCGCATGGGGGTACACGAGAGGAGCCCATGATAGGCGCGGCCTAAAATAGATTTCTTCCCCTGCCGCCCGCGCACCCGCCATGACCGAAGCCGACACCCACAAGCTGATGGCCGACACGATCCGCGCGCTGGCGATGGACGCGGTGCAGCAGGCCAACTCCGGCCACCCGGGCGCGCCGATGGGCATGGCCGAGATGGCGGTAGCGTTGTGGGGCAGCGGGCTGCTGCGGCACAACCCGGCCGACCCGCATTGGGCCGACCGCGACCGCTTCGTGCTCAGCAACGGCCACGCCTCGATGCTGCTGTACGCGCTGCTGCACCTCACCGGCTACGAGCTGCCGATGAGCGAGCTGCGCAACTTCCGCCAGCTGCACAGCAAGACGCCCGGTCACCCCGAGGTCGATGTGGCGCCCGGCGTCGAGACGACCACCGGCCCGCTCGGCCAGGGCCTGGCCAACGCGGTGGGCATGGCGCTGGCCGAGAAGTTGCTCGCGCACGAGTTCAACCGGCCCGGCCACGCCGTGGTCGACCATCGCACCTGGGTGTTCGCGGGCGACGGCTGCCTGATGGAGGGCGTGAGCCACGAGGCCTGCGCGCTGGCCGGCGCCTGGCGCCTGTCCAAGCTGGTCGTGCTGTACGACGACAACGGCATCAGCATCGACGGCCCGGTCGAGCCCTGGTACGTCGACGACGTGGCGGCGCGCTTTGCCGCCTACCGCTGGAACGTCGTCGGCCCGGTCGACGGCAACGACGTCGCTGCCGTGCGCGCCGCCCTCGACGCCGCGCGCGCCGAGACGCTGCGCCCGAGCATCGTGATTTGCCGCACGACGATCGGCAAGGGCAGCCCGAACCGCTCCGGCAGCGCCAAGGCGCACGGCGAGGCGCTCGGCGCCGCGGAGGTCCAGGCCACGCGCGAGGCGCTCGGCTGGTCCTGGCCGCCCTTCGTCGTGCCCGAGGCCTCGTACCAGGCCTGGGACGCACGCGCCGCCGGCGCTGCGGCGCAGGCGCGCTGGAACGAGGCCTTCGCCGCCTATCGCGCGGCGCACCCGGAATTGGCCGCCGAGTTCGAACGCCGCATGCGCGGCGAGCTGCCGGCCGATTTCGTGCGCACCACGGTCGAGGCCATCGGCGCCGCCGACGCCAAGGCCGAGGCGGTGGCCACGCGCAAGGCGAGCCAGCTCGCGCTCGAGCTGTTCACCAAGCTGATGCCCGAGCTGCTGGGCGGCAGCGCCGACCTCACCGGCAGCAACCTCACCAACACCGCGTCGACGCCGCCCTTGCGCATCGGCGCGGACGGCAGGCCCAACGGCGGGCGCCACATCAGCTACGGCGTGCGCGAGTTCGGCATGGTCGCCGTGGCCAGCGGCGTCGCGCTGCACGGCGGCTTCATTCCCTACGGCGGCACCTTCCTCACGTTCAGCGACTACTGCCGCAATGCGCTGCGCATGGCGGCGATGATGAAGCGGCGCGTCGTCTACGTGTTCACGCACGACAGTATCGGCCTGGGCGAGGACGGCCCGACGCACCAGAGCGTCGAGCACGCGGCCAGCCTGCGCCTCGTGCCGAACCTGGATGTCTGGCGCCCGGCCGACACGGCCGAGACGTTGGTGGCCTGGACGATGGCGCTGGGCCGCGTCAACGGGCCGACGGCGCTGCTGCTGACGCGCCAGTCGGTGCCCTACCTGCCCAAGCCGGCGCTCACCGACATCGGCAAGGGCGGCTACGTGCTCGCCGATCCGGCCGAAGTCGGCCTCGGCAGGCGCCGCCCGCAGGCCGTGCTGATCGGCACCGGCAGCGAGGTGCAGCTCGCGCTGCACGCGCAGGCGGCACTGGCCAAGGAGGGCATCGCCACGCGCGTGGTGAGCCTGCCCAGCACCAGCGTGTTCGACCGCCAGAGCCCCGCCTACAAGGCGGCCGTGCTGCCGGCGGGCATTCCGCGCATCGCCGTCGAGGCCGGCGTCAGCGACGGCTGGTGGAAATACGGCTGCGCCGCCGTCGTCGGCATCGACCGCTACGGCGAGAGCGCACCGGCACCCGCGCTGTTCGACCTGTTCCACCTCACGGCCGACAACCTGGCGGCCGTGGTGCGCAAGGTGCTCGGCCGCTGACGCGCCGCACCGCGCCAGACCCGCATCGACTTCAAACCAAGGAGTGAACTCATGAGCATCAAGGTCGGCATCAACGGCTTCGGCCGCATCGGACGCATGGTGTTCCGTGCCGCCGCCAGGCACTTCGCCGGCGACATCGAGATCGTCGCCGTCAACGACCTGCTCGAGCCCGACTACCTCGCCTACATGCTGCAGTACGACAGCGTGCACGGGCGCTTCAAGGGCTCGATCGCGGTCGAGGGCAACACCCTCGTCGTCGACGGCCGCAAGATCCGCCTCAGCGCGCACAAGGACCCGGCCGCGCTCGCCTGGGGCGAGGTCGGCGCCGACGTGGTGGTCGAGAGCACGGGGCTCTTTCTCACGCAGGAGAGCTGCCAGAAGCACCTCGATGCGGGCGCCAAGAAGGTGCTGCAGAGCGCGCCGTCCAAGGACGACACGCCGATGTTCGTCTATGGCGTCAACCACGCCAAGTACGCCGGCCAGAAGATCATCAGCAACGCCAGCTGCACCACCAACTGCCTGGCGCCGGTGGCCAAGGTGCTGCACGACAACTGGGGCATCAAGCGCGGCCTGATGACGACCGTGCACGCCGCCACGGCGACGCAGAAGACGGTCGACGGCCCGAGCAACAAGGACTGGCGCGGCGGCCGCGGCATCCTCGAGAACATCATCCCCAGCAGCACCGGCGCGGCCAAGGCGGTGGGCAAGGTCATCCCCGAGCTGAACAAGAAGCTCACCGGCATGTCCTTCCGCGTGCCGACCTCCGACGTCTCGGTGGTCGACCTCACCGTCGAGCTCGCCAAGGAGACCAGCTACGAGGCGATCTGCGCGGCGATGAAGGCCGCCAGCGAGGGTGCGATGAAGGGCGTGCTCGGCTACACCGAGGACAAGGTGGTGGCCACCGACTTCCGCGGCGAGAGCTGCACCAGCGTGTTCGACGCCGACGCCGGCATCATGCTCGACCCGACCTTCGTCAAGGTCGTCGCCTGGTACGACAACGAATGGGGCTACTCGTGCAAGGTGCTCGAGATGGCGCGCGTGATGGCGAAGTAGCCGCACGGCGCATCGCGATCAAGGCCATACGCGCGTGAAGCCGGCGGGGCAATCGCGGCGGCTGCTGGCCGCGGTCCTGCTCGGCCTGCTCGGCCTGCTCGCTGCGGCGGCACGGGCCGAGCGGCTGCCGGGCCCGGCACCCCTTGCGGGCGCCGACGGCGAGGTGATCGTGCGCTTCAAGGCCGAGGCGGCCACGACGCGCAAGCACGCGCTGGCGGCCGGCGCCGGCGAGGCCATGGTGCGCGTCGCGCTCGAGGGCCGCGCGGCAGCGCTGGGTGTGCGCCTGGGCCGCGTGCTCGGCGCCGGAGCCGCCGTCTCCGAGCGCATGCAGGTGGTGCGCGCCGCCGGCGTGGACGCGACGACGCTGGCGCGGCAGCTGGCCGCCGACCCCGAAGTCGAATGGGCCGTGCCCAACGGCCGCAAGCGCCGCCTCACCGCGCCCAACGACCCGCTGTACGCCGCCGCCGCGCACGGCGTGCGCCCGTACGGCCCCGACAGCGGCCAGTGGTACCTGCGCGCGCCCGACGCCACGCTGCGCTCGGCCATCGACGTCGAGACGGCCTGGGCGCGCACGCACGGCAGCGCCGGGGTGGTGGTGGCCGTGCTCGACACCGGCGTGCGCTTCGAGCACCCGGATCTGGGCCGCGCCGCCGCCGGCGGCAAGCTGCTGCCGGGCTACGACTTCATCAGCGACGCGACGGTCGCCAACGACGGCGACGGCCGCGACGCCGATCCGAGCGACCCGGGCGACTGGGTCAGCGCCGCCGAAGCCAACCAGGCGGGCGGCCTCTTCTATCACTGCGGCGCCACCGACGCCGCCGGCCGCTACATCGGCGAGCCGAGCAGCTGGCACGGCAGCTCGACCGCCAGCCTGGTGGGCGCGCTCACCGACAACGGCGTCGGCATGGCCGGCACGGCGCCCAACGTCATGGTGCTGCCGGTGCGCGTGCTCGGCAAGTGCTTCGGCAGCAACGCCGACATCCTGGCCGCGATGCGCTGGGCGGCGGGCCTGCCGGTGCCGGGCGTGCCCGACAACCCCTATCCGGCGCGCGTCATCAACATGAGCCTGGGCGGCAGCGGCACCTGCGGCGCCGACTACCAGGCCGTGGTCGACGAGCTCGTCGCGCGCGGCGTCACCGTCGTCGCTGCGGCCGGCAACAGCGCCGGCGGCGCGGTGGGCGAGCCGGCCAACTGCCGCGGCGTGCTGGCCGTGCTCGCGCTGCGCCACGCCGGCACCAAGGTCGGGTTCTCGGACCTCGGGCCCGAGATCGCGATTGCCGCGCCCGGCGGCAACTGCGTCAACGTCACGGCCGGCTCGCCCTGCCTGTATCCGATCCTCGCCGCCAACAATACCGGCACGCAGGGGCCGGCCGCGTCGGGCTGGAGCGACAGCTACGACGCCACCGTCGGCACCAGCTTCGCGGCGCCGCTGGTCGCGGGCGTCGCGGCGCTGATGCTGTCGGCGCAGCCGCAGCTTTCGGTGGCGCAATTGCGCGCCTTGATGCAGAGCACGGCGCGGCCGTTCCCGCAAAGCGGCGCCGACAACGGCAGCGGCGATCCGACGCCGGTCGTGCAATGCGTGGCGCCGCAGGCAGGCGTGCAGCAACTGCAGTGCTACTGCACGAGCGCGCTGTGCGGCGCCGGCATGCTCGACGCCGGCGCGGCCGTGGCCGCGGCAGCCGGGGGCACGGCGCCGGGCAATGGCGGCGGCAATGGCGACGGCGGCGGCGGCGGCGGCGCGCTGTCGCTCGGCTGGCTCGTGCTGCTGGCTCTGGCGGCGGCCTTGCTGGCGGCCCCGCAGCGCCGGCGCTGAGGCGCGCGCAGCACGCTGCGGCGCCGCTGCCGCGCAACGGCGCTCAGGGCCGCTCGGCGCAGGGCCTGAAGCCGCGATCGAGCGCGAGCAGCCTGGCCTGCACCGCGGCGCTCGCGGCCGGCACGCGCAACCAGTGCCGCGGCGGCCCCGGCGGCACGGCCACGACGCGCAGGCCCGCGGGCGCCTTCGCACCGATGGCGGCGAGCGCGCGCTCGGCGGCCTCCTGGCTCGCGTGGCGCGACAGCACGAAGCCGCCGGCGAGCTCGGCCGGCTCGTCGACCTGCTCGTAGGGCAGCGCCAGGCGTTGCAGTTCCTCGGCGCGCGCCTCGCGCGCCGCCGCGTCCGCAGCGCGCCCTGCGAACACCACCCAGTAGCCCGGCGAGGGCACCTGCTCGCGCCGCCAGCTGCCGGCGTCCAGGCCGGCGCTTTCGAGCGCGGCGGCGGCGGCGGCGATCTCGGCATCGCCGTAGGGGCCCGACTCCAGGCAGGCGAGCGCCGGCGCGCGCGCCGCGCTGGCCGCCGGCAGCACGACCACCGTCTCGGGCCGCAGTTGCGCGCCGATGCGAGCAGGCTCGCGCAGCCCCGGGTTCGGTGCCGGCCAGACCGGTGCGAACCAACCCTGCGCCCAGGCGAAGAACAGCGCGTTGGCCGCAACCGCCAGGGCGAGCAAGGCGCGCAGCATCGGGCGGGCCGCCTCGTTCCGGGCCCGGCTACGAGCCGGCGGGAAGCGGCGCCGTCGCGCCCAGGCGCACGCTGACCTCGCCGCTGACGATGCGCTGCAGGCGGCCGTCGGCGTCGCGCAGCTGCAAGGCACCGCCGGCATCAACGCCCTCGGCGACGCCGCCGCGCGCTTGGGCGTCCGAGGTGCTCAGCGGCTGCCCGCGCAGCAGGTCGCGCCGCGCATACGCGTCCACCAGCGCCGCGAAGCCCTCGCGCTCGAAGCGGCGCAGCGCCTGCACCAGCGGCAGCGCGATGCGCGCCAGCGCGGCCGGCGCGTCGATGCCCGGGAGCAGTTCCTGCAGCGAGGCCGTGGCCACGCCGTCGACCGCCACCGGCCGCACGTTGAGGCCGACGCCGACGACGCACATGCGGCTGCGGCCGACGCTCACCGTCTCGATCAGGATGCCGCCGAGCTTGCGGCCCGCGCCGGGGCCGTCCCACAGCCACAGGTCGTTCGGCCACTTCAGGCCGATGCGCGGCGCGGTCGCAGGCGGCGCAGCGTCCAGCGCCTCGGCCAGCGCGAGCCCGACGGCGAGCGACAGGCCCGACCAGTCGCGCGGCGTCAGCGGCAGCGCGAGCGAGAACGTGAGCGAATCGACCGCGCTGGACTTCCAGTCGCGGCCCAGCCGCCCGCGCCCGCGCGTCTGTTGCTCGGCCACGAGCAGGCAGGGCTCGAGGTCACCGGCGCGCCGGCCGTGCGGCGTCGGGCGCTCGCCGGCGTCGATCTGCCCGGGCCGCGTCACCGGCGCCTCGGGGTCGCCCGCGGCGGCGCGGGCGCGCTCGATCAGGCGGCTGTTGGTCGAATCGGCGCGCGCCACCACCTCGACCGTCAGGCCCGGCAACAGCGGCAGCAGCTGCTGCCACAGGGCCTCGGCGCCCCAATGCGGGTGGGCCGGCTCGGTCACGGCCGCGCGCCGCCCGCGCCTAGTACTCCGACACAGGTATTCCGAAACACGACAGCGCGTCTTCGGGCCGATGGCGGCGTTGCCGATGCTCGCGATACCGCCCGGCATCGCTGCGCCCGGCGCCTTGCCCTCGACCCGAATCCAGCGCTTTCATCATGCTCCGAAACCCCTGTGCGGAGTACTAGCGCTTCTTGCCGAGCATCGTGCGCCGGCAGCGCGCGCTGCCGCAGCGGCATTCGTACTGCTTCTTCAGCGCCGGCGTGCAGCGCTCGTCGACGATCAGGCCGTAGTCGTAGAACAGTTCCTCGCCCGGGGCGATGGCGCGCAGCGCGTCGATGAAGATGCGCCCGTCCTCCTCCTCGGCCTGGCAGTTGGGCTCGCAGGCATGGTTGATCCAGCGCGCGGCGTTGCCGCCGACCGCGGCGTCGATCACGCGCTTGTCGTCGACGTGGAAGAAGAAGGTGTGGTTCGGGTCGCTCGGGTCGTGCGGGTGGCGCTTCTGCGCCGCGGCCCAGCTCAGCACCTCGCCGACGTACTCGATGATGCGCTCACCCGCGGCGATGGGCCTGAGCGCGAACACGCCCTTGCCGTGCACGCCGCTGCGGCGCACCTGGATGCGTCGGCCGCCGCCGGCCGGCGCGGCATGCGCGCCGGGGCGCGCGTGCGCCGAGGTGTGGCGGGCCGCGGCGTGGGGCCCTTCGGTGCGCGCCTCTGCCGCGCGTGCTTGCCGCTTGGTCTTCGTTCGGTACATTGAAAGCATGCGGGCGCGCGCGGGTGCGCGCGCGAGAGGCGGCATTGTAGGCACGCCGAGAGACAGTGGAGCGATGAGCAAGACCATCATCATTGCCGAGAAGCCCAGCGTGGCGCAGGACATCGTGCGCGCGCTCACCCCGGTGGCGGGCAAGTTCGAGAAACACGCCGAACACTTCGAGAACGAGCGCTGGGTCGTCACCTCGGCGGTCGGCCACCTCGTCGAGATCAAGGCGCCCGACGAGTACGAAGTCAAGCGCGGCAAGTGGAGCTTCGCCCACCTGCCGGTGGTGCCGCCGCACTTCGAGCTGGCGCCGATCGACAAGGCCAAGACGCGGTTGGCCGCGCTCGTCAAGCTCATCCGGCGCAAGGACGTCGGCAGCATCGTCAACGCCTGCGACGCCGGGCGCGAAGGCGAGCTGATCTTCCGCCTGATCGTGCAGTACGCGGCCGGCGCCAAGGCCGACGCCAGGCCGCTGGCCAAGCCGGTCCGACGCCTGTGGCTGCAGAGCATGACGCCGCAGGCCATCCGCGACGGCTTCGAGCAGCTGCGCAGCGACGAGGAGATGCTCGGCCTGGCCGACGCCGCGCGCAGCCGCAGCGAGGCCGACTGGCTGGTGGGCATCAACGGCACGCGCGCGATGACGGCCTTCAACAGCCGCGACGGCGGCTTCTTCCTCACCACGGTCGGGCGCGTGCAGACGCCGACGCTCTCCATCGTCGTCGAGCGCGAGGAGCGCATCCGCCGCCACGTGCCGCGCGCCTACTGGGAGGTGCGGGCGCAGTTCGTCGCCGCCGCCGGCAGCTACGAGGGCCGCTGGTTCGACCCGAAGTGGAAGAAGAACCCCGACGACGCCGAGCTCAAGGCCGAGCGCCTGTGGAGCGCGGCCGAGGCCGAGGCCGTGGCCGCCGCGGTGCGCGGCGGCACGGCGCGGGTGAGCGACGAATCCAAGCCGAGCACGCAGGCCAGCCCGCTGCTCTATGACCTGACGACGCTGCAGCGCGAGGCCAACGGCCGCTTCGGCTTCAGCGCCAAGACCACGCTCGCGCTGGCGCAGGCGCTGTACGAGAAGCACAAGCTGCTGACCTATCCGCGCACCGACAGCCGCGCGCTGCCCGAGGACTACCTCGGCACGGTGAAGAAGACGGTGGCGATGCTGGCCGACGCCGAGCTGCCCGGCCCGCTGCGCCCGCTCTCGGGCCACGCGCGAAAGGCGCTCGATGCGGGCTACGTCAAGCCGACCAAGCGTGTGTTCGACAACGCCAAGGTCTCGGACCACTTCGCCATCATCCCGACGCTGCAATCGCCCGGCTCGCTCTCGGAACCCGAGCTCAAGCTCTACGACCTCGTCGTCAAGCGCTTCCTGGCGGTGTTCTACCCGAGCGCGGAATACCTGGTCACGACGCGCATCAGCAAGGTCGGCGAACATCATTTCCAGACCAACGGCAAGGTGCTGGTGAACCCGGGCTGGCTCGCCGTCTACGGCAAGGAGGCGCAGGACGAGGACGCCAACCTGGTGCCGGTGGGCGAGGGCGAGCCGGTCAAGGCCGCCGACGTCGCGGTGCTGGCGCTCGCGACCCGGCCGCCGGCGCGCTACACCGAGGCGACGCTGCTCTCGGCGATGGAGGGTGCCGGCAAGCTGGTCGACGACGACGAGCTGCGCGAGGCGATGCGCGACAAGGGCCTGGGCACGCCGGCCACGCGCGCGGCCATCATCGAGGGCCTGATCGGCGAGAAGTACATGCTGCGCGAAGGCCGCGAGCTGGTGCCCACGGCCAAGGCCTTCCAGCTGATGACGCTGCTGCGCGGGCTCGACGTCGAAGACCTCACCAAGCCCGAGCTCACCGGCCAATGGGAGTACCAGCTCGCCGAGATGGAGCACGGGCGCCTCGGGCGCCCGGCCTTCATGGCCGAGATCGCCAAGATGGCCGAGCGCATCGTCAGGAAGGCCAAGGAGTACGACCGCGACACCATCCCGGGCGACTACGCGACGCTGGCCACGCCCTGCCCCAAGTGCGGCGGCGTGGTCAAGGAGAACTACCGGCGCTTCGCCTGCACCGGCGCGGCAGACGGCGCGGGCGAAGGCTGCGGCTTCTCGATCACCAAGATCCCGGCCGGACGCGCGTTCGAGACGGCCGAGGCCGAGGCCTTCCTGCGGGACAAGCGCATCGGCCCGCTCGAGGGCTTCCGCTCCAAGGCGGGCTGGCCCTTCACCGCCGAGCTGGCGCTGGTGCACGACGACGAGATCGGCAACTACCGACTCGAGTTCGACTTCGGCGACGCTGCGCGCCAGGGCCAGGCCGACGGCGAGCCGGTCGACTTCGCGGGCCAGACCTCGCTCGGGCCCTGCCCCAAGTGCCGCGGCCATGTCTACGAGCACGGCACGAACTACGTGTGCGAGCACAGCGTGGGCGCGCACCAGACCTGCGACTTCAAGAGCGGCAAGATCATCCTGCAGCAGCCGGTCGACCGCGAAGAATGCGCCAAGCTGCTCGCCGGCGGCCGCACCTCGCTGCTCGAGGGCTTCGTCTCCAACCGCACGCGCCGCGCCTTCAAGGCCTACCTCGTGTTCGACGCCAAGGAGGGCAAGGTCGTGTTCGAGTTCGAGCCGCGCAAGTTCGGCCCCAAGGCCGCCGGCGCGGCGGCGAAGAAGGCGCCGGCCAGGACGGCCGCGAAGAAGACCGCCAAGCCCGGGGGCGAGTGAACGCGCGCTGGCCCTGCCTCGCGCCGGCGCGCCCGCCGGCCGGCGGTGTGCGGCTGCGGCTGGCCGTGGTGCCCGGTGCGCGGCGCAGCGGCGCCGACGGCCTGTTCGACGGCGCGCTGCGCGTGCGGCTTGCGGCGCCGCCCGTCGACGGCAAAGCCAACGAGGCGCTGCTGGCCTGGCTGGCCGCCGAGCTCGGGCTGCCGCGCCGCGCCGTCGTGCTCGCGCAAGGGCCGACGGCAAGGCGCAAGACGGTGGCCATCGACGCGCCGCTGCCGCAGGTGCAGGACTGGCTCGAGCGCACGCTCGCCCGCAGGTCGGCGTGACGCTCCTGGTCTTGCACAAGCTGCTGGCGATCCTGCTCACGATCGCACTGGGCTACGTCGCCGCGCGCCTGCGCTGGCTGGGCGACGACGTCGCCGGCGTCGCGCGCTTGCTCGGCAACGCCGCCTTCACGGTGTTCGTGCCGGCGCTGCTGTTTCGCACCACGGCGCGCCTGGACTTCGCGACGCTGCCCTGGCGCACCGTGAGCGCCTTCTTCGTGCCGGTGCTCGTCGTGCTGCTCGCCACCTACGCCTGGCAACGCGCGCGGGCAGGCCGGGCGAGCGCGGCGCCCGCGGTGCGCGCGATCTCGGCCTCGTTCGGCAACTCGGTGCAGCTCGGCATCCCGTTCGCGGCCGCGCTGTTCGGCGAGGCCGGCCTGGGCATCCACGTCACGCTCGTCAGCCTGCACGCGCTGGTGCTGCTGACGGTGGCGACGACGCTGGCCGAACTCGACTGCGCGCGCGCGCACGCGGCGCGTGTCGGCGCGCGGCCGCTCGCGCACACGCTCGCGCTCACCGTGCGCAACACGGTGCTGCACCCGGTCGTCCTGCCGGTGCTCGCCGGGCTGGCGTGGAACCTCGTCGGTCTCGGTCTGCACGAGGTCGTCGACGAGGTGCTGGTGCTGCTGGCCAGCGCCGTGGTGCCGGTGTGCCTGGTTCTGATCGGCGCCACGCTGACCGCCTACGGCCTGCGCGGCCGCGTGCGCGCCGCCGCCGGCATCGCCGCGCTCAAGCTCCTGGTGCAGCCGGCGCTGGTGCTGCTGGTGGCGCACTGGGGCTTCGGCCTGGCCGGCGTGCCGCTGGCGGTGGTGGTGATGCTGGCGGCGATGCCGGTCGGCAGCAACGCGCTCATCTTCGCGCAGCGCTACGACACCCTCGAAGCCGAGGCGACGGCGGCGATCGTGCTGTCGACTTTCGCCTTCGCCGCCAGCGCCGCCTTCTGGCTCGCGCTGCTGGGGCGCATCGGGGGCTGAGGGTCGGCCGCACAGCCGCATACACGGACACGCGAGGACGCGGGCGCGGACGAAGGCCGCCGCACGCCGCAGGTCTGCACGCCGCAAGGCGGCTTTTGGGACAATCGCCAGCCATGCAAGCCGCCGACCTCGCCGCCTACATGGCCCGCATGGGCGCGGCCGCGCGCGCCGCGTCGCGCCGCCTGGCGGCTGCCCCTTGTGCCGCCCGAGACGCCGCGCTGCGCGCGCTGGCGCGCCGGCTGCGCGAAGGCGCGGCCGCGCTGGTGGCGGCCAACGCGCCCGACATCGCCGCCGCCCAGGCCGCCGGCCTCGCTGCGCCGCTGATCGAGCGCCTGCGCCTCACGCCCGGGATCATCGAGACGCTGGCCGAGGGCTGCGAGCAGCTCGCGGCGATGCCCGACCCGGTGGGCGAGATCACCGAGCTCAGGCGCCGGCCGAGCGGCATCGCCGTCGGCCGCATGCGCGTGCCGCTGGGCGTGTTCGGCATGATCTACGAGAGCCGCCCGAACGTCACCGTCGAAGCCGCCGCGCTCGCCGTCAAGAGCGGCAACGCCTGCATCCTGCGTGGCGGCTCGGAGGCGCTGGCGTCCAACCTGGCGCTGGCGCGCGCGGTGCAGGCCGCCCTCGTCGAAGCGGCGCTGCCGGCCGAAGCGGTGCAGCTCGTCGAGACCGCCGAGCGCGCCGCCGTCGGCCACCTGATCGCGATGCCCGAGGCGGTGGATCTCGTCATCCCGCGCGGCGGCAAGAGCCTGATCGAGCGCATCGCACGCGAGGCAAGCGTGCCGGTGCTCAAGCACCTGGACGGCAACTGCCATGTCTACGTCGACGCCGAGGTCGAGCTCGAACTCGCGCTGCGCGTGACCGACAACGCCAAGACGCAGAAGTACAGCCCCTGCAACGCCGCCGAATCGCTGCTCGTGCACGCGGCGCAGGCGCCGGCCTTCCTGCCGCGCATCGGCGCGCTCTTCGCCGCCAAGGGCGTCGAGATGCGCTGCTGCCCGCGCGCGCTGGCGCTGCTGGCGCCGCTGCCGCAGGCCGTGCCGGCGACGCAGAGCGACTGGGGCGAGGAATACCTCGCGCCCGTGATCAGCGTGAAGGTCGTCGACACGCTGGACGAGGCGATCGCGCACATCGAGCGCTACGGCTCGCACCACACCGACGCCATCCTGACGACGAACCACCCGAACGCGATGCGCTTCCTGCGCGAGGTCGACTCGGCCAGCGTGATGGTCAACGCGAGCACGCGCTTTGCCGACGGCTTCGAGTACGGCCTGGGCGCCGAGATCGGCATCAGCACCGACAAGCTGCACGCACGCGGACCGGTCGGGCTCGAGGGCCTGACCTCGCTCAAGTGGGTGGTGCTCGGCCAGGGCGAGGTGCGCGGCTGAGCGCCGCACCGGCGTCGAACGTGGTCGCTGCCGCTGCGTCGGCCGCTCCGGCGGCCGCCACCTCGAGCGCTTCTGCGGCCGCTTCCTCGGCCGCATCGTCGGCGCAGTCCTCGGCCGCCGGCGCGGCCGGCGACGCCTTGGCATCGGTCGTCGAGCGGGCCACCGCCATCACGGCCTCGATGACCCGCACCGACTGGCTCGCGATCGCCCTGGCTGCGCTGCTGTTCTTCTGGGCCCTGGGTGCCTACAACCGGCTCGTCGCGCTGCGCCGGGCGGTGGTCGACGCCTGGGGCGCGACGGCCGAGGTGCAGCGGCGCCGGCAGGAGCACACGCGGGCGCTGCTGGCGGCGCTGCGCGAGCCGCTCGCCGCCGAGCGCGGCGCGCTGCAGGCGTTGGCGCAGGCGCTCGCCCAGAGCGAGGCGGCCGCGGAAGGAATGGGCGCCAGGCCGCTGCTGCCCGAGCGCGCCGCGGCCTGGCTGGCGGCCGAAGCCGCGTTCGGCGCCGCCGCCGCACGCGTGAGGGCGCTGAGCGAAGCCGCCGCCGGCAACGGCGACGAGGCACCGCCCTGGGCCGCGGCGCTGGCAGCGCTGCGCGAGAGCGAACAGCGGCTGCCCTTCGTGCGCCAGTCCTTCAACGACGCCGGCGCCGCCTACGACGCGGCGCGCGCGCTCTTTCCGACTTCGGTGGCGGCGCGCGTCTTCGGTTTCGGGCCGGCCGGGCGCATCTGAAGGTCCGCGCCGACCGCGCCGGGCCGCCAAGGCGCGCGCTCATGCCTTTTCGCATTCGGTGCGACGGCAAGGCGCGAAGCCGAAGACCGTGCCGGCGCATTGCATGCGAAGCCGCATCAGCCCGCGAGCGCGAGCAGTTCGAGCACGTCTTCCTCGAGCATCTCGCCGGGCAGCACCTGCCTGAGCCGGCCCTGCCGGTCGACGCAGACCGTGAGCGGGATCACGTTGCGCGTCGACAGCGCCTCGGCGAGCGGCCGCGTCGCGGTGGTGATCGGGAACTCATAGCCCTGGGCGCGCGCGTAGGCCTGCACCTGCGCCACGTCGGTCTCGCGCGCCACGCCGAGCACGACGAGGGGCTTGCCCTGCGCCGCGCGGTACAGCTTCTGCACGTGCTTGTTGTGGCTGCGGCAGAACGGGCAAGTGGTCGACCAGAACACGACCACCGCCGCGCGCCCGGCGAGCTGCGCCGGACCGAAGCGCGTGCCGTCGAGCAGCGTCACCTCGGGCCAGGCGACGCGCTCGCCGGGCTGCGCCGGGGCCGCGCGCGCGGCCGGCGCGCCGACAAGCGCGGCCAGCGGCGGCAGGGCCGCGCCCATTGCCGCGCCCATCGCCGCGCCCATCGATGCGAGCTGTTCGCGTCTTCTCATGCTCGTACCGCTCCTTCGACTTGTACCAGGTCAAGTCCGGCGCACACTGGCGCCGCAGTTGGGGGTTTTCACCCGCCGACACGGGTGCCTGCCCTTGCCGACAATCGTAGCCGCTCGCGGCGCGACGAGGGGGATCGCGCCCGCCGCCGGAGCGCATTCCGGCTGTCCACCGAGGCCCCGAGGAGACCACCCGATGATTCGATTCACGCGCGCGCTCGTCGTCGCGCTCACCTGGGGAGCCGCCGCATCGGCGGCGCTGGCGCAGGACGCCACGCTGGCGCGCAACCTGGCCGCCACCTGCGCCAACTGCCACGGCACGAACGGCAACGCGCGCGGCGACACCAAGCCGCTGGCCGGCCTCACGGCCGACCGCATCGTGGCCACGATGGCCGACTACAGGAGCGGCAGCCAACCGGCCACCGTGATGCACCAGATCGTCAAGGGCTACAGCGACGCGCAGATCCGGCTCATCGCCGGCTTCTTCGCCGCCCAGCAGCCCGCAGGCAAGTGAGGAGGGGCCCGCACATGAAACAGCAGCACCCGTTTGCCCGCACCGTCTCGCGGCGCCGCCTGCTCGGCGCCGGAGCGGCCATCGGCGGCCTCGCCGCAGCCTCGCTCGCCGGCTGCGCCAGCGGCCCCTCGGGGCCCTCGATCGGCCGTGTCGTCGTCGTCGGCGGCGGCTTCGGCGGCGCCACCGCGGCACGCTACCTGCGCCTGTGGGGCGGCAACGTCGACGTCACGCTGATCGAGCGCAACCCGGGCTTCATCTCGTGCCCGATCTCCAACCTCGTGATCGGCGGCTTCAAGAAGATCGAGGACGTCACGCGCGGCTACGATGGTCTGCGCGCGGCCGGCGTGAAGGTCGTGCAGGGCGAGGTCGCGGCCGTCGATGTCGCCGGCAAGAAGGTGCGGCTGGCCGGCGGCCAGGAGTTCGGCTGGGACCGGCTCGTGCTCGCGCCGGGCATCGACTTCATGTGGGAGCAGGTCGGCGGGTTGCAGGCCGCGGTCGACAGCGGCGCCGTCGTGCACGCCTGGAAGGCCGGCGCACAGACGCTGGCGCTGCGCCGCCAGCTCGAGGCGATGCCGGCGGGCGGCGTGTTCGCGCTGTCGATCCCGAAGTCGCCCTACCGCTGCCCGCCCGGCCCGTACGAGCGCGCCTGCGTGGTGGCGGCCTACCTCAAGCAGGCCAAGCCGAAGAGCAAGCTGCTGGTGCTCGACGCCAACCCCGAGGTGCAGAGCAAGAAGGCGCTGTTCGAGCGCGCCTTCAAGGACCACTACAGCGGCATCCTCGAGTACCGCCCGAACTCCGAGTTGAAGGAGGTGAGCGGGCGCGCCGGAGCTCTGCTGGCCAAGCTCGAGTTCGAGGACGTCAAGGCCGACGTGCTCAACGTCGTGCCGCCGCAGCGCGCAGGCGACCTCGCGCGCAGCGCGGGCCTGGTCAACATCAACAACCGCTGGGTCGGCGTGAACTGGCTGACGCTGGAGGCGACGGCGGCGCCCGGCATCCACGTGCTCGGCGACGCCACGTTCTCGGCGCCGCTGATGCCCAAGTCGGGCCACATGGCCAACCAGCACGCCAAGGTGGCGGCGGCGGCCATCATCGCGCAGCTCGGCGGCGGCGCCGTCAACGCGACGCCGGTAGTGATGAACACCTGCTACAGCTTCGTCACCTCGGAGGAGGCCGTGCACGTGGCCTCGGTGCACCAGTACGACGCGGCCGACAAGACCTTCAAGACCGTGCCCGGCTCGGGCGGCGTCTCGGCCGCGGCCAGCCGCGGCGAAGGCCGCTACGCACTGGCCTGGGCCGAGAACACCTGGGCCGACGCGCTCGCGCTGTAGCCGCCGCGCGGCGCTGGGCCCGGGCGCGCGGGCAAGACCCTCCCGGCGTCCCGCTCGGCGCCAGCGCTGGGCTGGAGTACTAGCCTGGATTTCCACGGGCCTGAATTGACCTAACGCGCAGGGGCGCCGGTGGCTATGCCGACAGGCGCAGCGAGGACCCGCCCCACCAGGGGATGGCGACGGGCGAGTCGAGCAGCCCGGAGGCCATGATGATGGGCAGGTGCGCGCGGCGATGGAAGTGCACTTGCACTTGACCGTCGGTGATGTGAACGTCGGCCGGAGTGTCGATCAGATCGCGGAAGATGTGCCGGGCCTGGGCGTCGGAGTAGCCGCGCATGCGGCGCGCCAGCAACCGGTACAGGCCGCTGGCGATGACGAGCAGCGCCATGTCGAAGTCCACCTTCATCCCTACCGCCGAGGACAACGCGTCCATGTGGAAGAAGCGCACCGCATCGGACAAGGCGTTCTCGATGAGCATGCGCTGGGCGTAGCGGGTCAGCAGCTTGGCATGCGTGGTACGGCGCTCGTTGGTGAGCAAGATGGTGGGCTGATCGTGCCCGAGATCGAGCACGAACAGCTGACGCAGCTTCGCGCCGGCCAGGGTGACCGACTGCTCGAACACGCGCGGGGTCTTGAATTTGCGCGCCGGCACGTCCAGCGTGACGCGCCGCCAGGCCGAAGGCGCGAGGTCGGCCACCTGCTGCAGCAGCGCCGGTGAACGCCGGCGCGGCGTGATGAAGCCGATGCCCATCTCGTCGATCCGTGCCAGATGCGCATACGTGGTCAGCCGCGAATCGAACACCAGCTGGCGCGGCAACGCGCCGTGCTCGCGGCGCCAGAACTCGATGAAGCTGAAGATCTCTCGCGCCTCCTCGCCCTTGCGCAGATCGGCGTTGGAGTAGCAAAAGGCCCGCCCGCCGGCGTCCTGGGCGAGGAACGCCAGCACGCTGGGCTGCGAGCGGCTGCGCGCGCTGACGAAGTGGGACTGCACCTGCGCATCCTCGCCGTAGTACGGCACCGAGTGGAAGTCCAGGTTGAACGAACCGGCGTCGAAGAGTCCGTCGCCGCCCACGCCGGCGTGCCAGGCGGCCAGCAACGCCAAGCTGCGGCTGCGCTCCACGCGCGAGGAGTACTCGCACATGAAGCTCTTCTTGGGAATCACGTTCAAGCCGCTGAACAACGCCAGGCCCGGATCGGCCACCAGTGCCATCACGTGGCTCTTGCGCTCAACGGACCAGAGCTTGAGCGACAGCGCGCAGCGCAATGCGTGCGAGGCCGGAACCATGCGCGAGCCCGGCAGCTTGGCGCGCGCGGCCAGCGCGTCCAGGTCGAGCCGAACCAGATCGGGCAGGAACAGGAACAAGCCCCCGCAGCGGGTGCTGAACCGCGTGCCGGGCGTCAGCGAGAACTCCCGCACGTCGGCCACTGGCTCGGTGCTCGGTGCGACGTGTTCGAGCCGCTCGTCGTCGCCGCGGCGCGGCAGCGGCGCGAAGCCTTCGGCGCGCAGCACCTCGCGCACGGCCGTCGGACTCAGCGGCGTGCCGCGCTCGGCCAGCGCGCGGCTGATCTCGTAGACCGAGTGGTTCTGCTTGCGCAGCCTCACCACCAGATCGTGGGCACGCGACTTGTGCGGCTGCTGCTGCGGCCCGCGCGCGGGTGAAAGGAAGAACTGCGGGTGCAAATCGCGCCGAAACGCATGGCACAGCACGCGGAAAGACCCGGCGGTGTAGCCGAAGTCGCGGGCCACCTCATGAGAGGGGCGGTTGTCGAAGAAGTAGGCGCGCAGCGCCTCGTACTGGCGCTGCCGGGGATGCGAAGGTTCGCTGAAGAAGCGGCGGCAGGTCGTTATGTCTTTTGGTACGTCTATAGACATACATGCACACTACTACATGTGCAGAAACACAGTCAAGGCCGCAGCGGCGAATAACGCATGGCTGTAGGAAAACCGAGACAGGACGCGGCTCAGCGGCCGATTGGACGCGTCCGGGGGCTGTACGAACGAAACGGCGGCGGCTCCCGAAGGAGCCGCCGAAACCGGGGCGTTGGGCGCACGAACCGCTTACGTCTCGAAGGCGACAAGCGCGCGCCTACGAGGGAACACCCCAGCCGCAACGCGAGGTCCCGTTAGCCGAAGGGGGGTCCGTGGAAATCCAGGCTAGACTGGCGCCACTGCGATGGCCAAGCCCTTCCCGCTGCGCCCCGCGCACCCGCAACGGGTGTGCTGGGGCTGCGACAAATACTGCCCGGCCGACAGCATGGCCTGCGGCAACGGCGCCGAGCGCACGCAACACCCGATCGAGCTGTTCGGCGAAGGCTGGGAGAGCTGGGGGCTCGATCCGCTCGAGCCGGCAGCCCCCGACGCCCCGGAACGCCGAAAGGCGTGAGCACAACCGGCGCGCCGGCGCCGGATGCGCTCGGCCGCGGCGTTCAGAACTCGCGCCGCGCCGTCGCCAGCAGCGTTGACACTTCGCCCGACAGGCGCGCGAACTCCGAGCCCGAATCGAGCAGCTGTTGGGCATCGTCGTAGGCGCCGGCATTGATGCGCCGCGCCACCTCGCCCGCCGCGCGGTGGAACTCGGCGTGGCGCGCCAGCAGATCGGTGAACAGCGTGCGCGTGCCGTGGCACCGGCCGCCCGGCCCGTGGATCCACTGGCCGAGCGCGCAGCGGTCGTCGCGGCAGATGTCGGCGGCGTCGAGCCGCTCGCGCCCGGCGATGGCCTGGCGCAGCCGCACCTTCCAGCGCCGATGCGCCTCGATGGCGTCGGCGAAGTCGAAGCCGGACAGGTCGTGCGCCGGCCCCGCGGCCGCCGCCGCCGAACCCTGCGCCGGCAGCCGGAAGCGCGCCGCCTCCTGCGCCAGCGCCTGCGCCTGCTCGCGCATCGCCGTCGCGGCCGCCGCGGTCTGCTCGACCAGCGCCGCGTTGTGCTGCGTCACGCGGTCGATCTCCTGTACCGCTTCGCCGACCTGGCCGATGCCCAGCGTCTGCTCGCGCGTGCCGGTGGCGACGTCGGCCAGCAGCTCGCTCACGCGGCGCGCGGCCTCGACGATGCGCTCGATCGTCGCGCCGGCCTCGCGCACGACCTCGGTGCCCGAGGCCACCTGCTCGACGCTCTGGCCGATCAGCGCCTTGATCTCGCGCGCAGCGCCGGCGCTGCGCTGCGCGAGGCTGCGCACCTCGGCGGCGACGACGGCGAAGCCGCGGCCCTGCTCGCCCGCGCGCGCGGCCTCGACGGCAGCGTTGAGCGCCAGGATGTTGGTCTGGAAGGCGATGCCGTCGATCGTGCCGATGATCTCGCCGATGCGCGCCGAGGAGCCGCGGATGCCCTCCATCGTGCGCACCACGTCCTGCATCACGCGCCCGCCCTGGGCCGCATGATCGGCGCTCGCGCGCGCCATGCGCGCCGCCTCGTCGGTGTGCGCCGCGGTGCTCTTCACGGTGGCGGTGATCTGTTCCATCGAAGCGGCGGTCTGCTCCAGGCTGGCCGCCGAGGACTCGGTGCGCGCCGACAGGTCCCTGGCGCCGCTCGCGATCTCGCTGCTGCTGTGCACGATCTCGTCGCTCGAGCCGCGCACGCTGCGCACCATGGCGCGCAGCGACTCCTGCATGCGCGCCAGATCCAGCATCAGCTGCGCCGCCTCGTCGCGGCCCCAGGGCGTGGGCGCAGTGGTGAGGTCGCCTTCGGTGATCGCGCGCAGATGTCGCCGCGTCTCGGCGAGCCCGCCTTCGACGACGCGGTAGAAGCTCAGGAACAGATAGCCGGCCAGCGCCAGCGCGACGACGCTGATGCCGGCGGCGGCGCGGGCGCGCGCGATCAGCGCCTGCTTCACGTCGTCGACGTAGACGCCCGAGCCGACGATCCAGCCCCAGGGCTCGAAGCCGCGCACGTAGGAGATCTTGTCCACCGGCTGCTCGCTGCCCGGCTTGGGCCACTGGTAGGCGACGAAGCCGCGGCCGTCCCTGCGCACGGTGTCGACGAAGGCGCGGAACAGCCGCAGGCCGTTCGGGTCCTTCATGTCGCCGACGTCCTGGCCGTCGAGCTCGGGCTTGACCGGATGCATCACGACGCGCGGCTGCATGTCGTTGATCCAGAAGTACTCCTTGCCCTCGCCGTAGCGCAGCTTGGCGATCGCCTGACGGGCCATCGCCTGGGCCTGCGCACGCGTCGCCTGCCCCGCCGCCTCCTGCGCCTGCGCCCAGGCCAGCACGCCCCAGGCGACGTCGACATGATCGCGCGTGGCGTCCATGCGCGCGCGCATCTGGCCGTCGACCTCGGCCTTGATCTGCCCGACGAGCAGCGCGAGCAGCGGCAGCACCAGCGCCAGCGAAATGACCATCGCCTTGGCCGGGAAACCCAGGTTGCGGAACAGCCGCACGCCGGGTGCCCAAAGCCCATGGTGAGCGAAGAAGCTCCCGAGGCGCTCGGCCTCGGGAGCCGCGGCCGGCGCTGCGGTCGGGTGCTGGGCAATTGAACTCATGTCGTCGTCGGGGTTCGAGAAGTCACGGAATGCGGGCGCCGGGGGTCCGTCGCCCGCGGCGGGGTGGCAGGCAGTGCGAGCCGCTGCAGTGCGCCCGTCCTATCGGCCGCCCCGGGCGTCGCCTGAAGGGCGAAGCGGCACCGGCGCTGCCGTGCGCGCCTCGCCGCTGCCGGCTTCGTCACGGCGGCGCTGGGAGCGTGGGCGGCAGCAGCGGGCGCAAGGGCATTGGCTGCCCCGGCAGGCACGGCGGCTATACTGGGCGGCAACAGCGCCGATTTGCTCCGGCTTGCGGGCGCTCTACAAATCCCGCTAAAACGAAGCCATCACCCGGTGGCCGTGCAGGCGGCCCCGGGTGTTCTCGTTCATGGCCTCGATCGGACCGGTCACTCCGCAATACGCGCATTTCGCCGAGCCGCTGCCGCTGGCCAGCGGCTCGCGGCTGGCGGACTACACGCTCGCCTACGAGACCTACGGCACGCTCGACGCGGCGCGCAGCAATGCCGTGCTGGTGTGCCATGCGCTCAATGCCGGCGCCCATGTCGCCGGGCTCGATGCGCGCGGCGAGCCGGGTTGGTGGGACAACCTGGTCGGCCCGGGCAAGCCGCTGGACACCGAGCGCTTCTTCGTCATCGGCATCAACAACCCGGGCTCGTGCTTCGGTTCGACCGGGCCGATGCACCCCAACCCCGCCAGCGGCCGCGCCTGGGGCGCCGACTTCCCGGTGGTGACGGTGGAAGACTGGGTCGACGCGCAGGCGCGCCTGGTCGAGCGCCTGGGCATCGAACGGCTGGCGGCGGTGATCGGCGGCAGCCTGGGCGGCATGCAGGCGCTGGCCTGGACGATGCGCTACCCCGAGCGTGTGCGCCACTGCATCGCGGTCGCCACGGCGCCGAACCTCTCGGCGCAGAACATCGCCTTCAACGAAGTGGCGCGGCGCGCCATCGTCACCGACCCCGATTTCCACGGCGGCCATTTCTACGAGCACGGCGTGGTGCCGCGGCGCGGGCTGCGCGTGGCGCGCATGATCGGCCACATCACGTATCTGTCCGACGACGCGATGGCGGCGCGCTTCGGGCGCGAGCTCAAGGCGGCCGAACTCGGCTACACGACGCAGGACATCGAGTTCCAGATCGAGAGCTACCTGCGCCACCAGGGCGACAAGTTCAGCGCCTACTTCGACGCCAACACCTACTTGCTCATCACGCGCGCGCTCGACTACTTCGACCCGGCGCGCGCCGCCGGCGGCGACCTCGCGCGCGCCTTTGCCCCGGCGCGCGCCGCGCGCTTCCTGGTCGTGAGCTTCGGCACCGACTGGCGCTTCGCCCCGGCGCGCAGCCGCGAGATCGTCAAGGCGCTGGTCGACAACCGCATCGCCGTCAGCTACGCGGAGATCGCCGCGCCGCACGGGCACGACGCTTTCTTGCTCGACGACGCGCGCTACCACGCGGTGCTGCGCGCCTACTTCGAGCGCATCGCCGCCGAGGGCGGGCCACGATGAGCGAGCGCAGCGACCTCGAGATCATCGCCGCGCTCGTGCCGCCGGGCAGCCGCGTGCTCGACCTGGGCTGCGGCAACGGCGAAGTGCTGGCGCACCTCGCGCGCACGCGCGGCTGCAGCGGTTACGGCATCGAACTCGACGACGCCAACGTCCACGCCGCGCTGCGCCAGGGCATCGACGTCATCCAGCTTGACCTGGAGGAAGGCCTGGCCCTGTTCGACGACCGCAGCTTCGACGTCGTGCTGCAGCTCGACACCCTGCAGCACCTGCGCAACACCGAGCGCATGCTGCGCGAGACGGCGCGCGTCGGCCGCATCGGCATCGTGAGCTTTCCCAACTTCGCGCACTGGCCCAACCGGCTGCGCGTGCTGGCCGGCCGCATGCCGGTGACGCGGGCGCTGCCCTACGAGTGGTACGACACGCCCAACATCCGCGTCGGCACCTACGCCGACTTCGAGCTGCTGGCGCGCAAGTGCGGCCTGGCCGTCACCGACAGCTTCGGGCTGCAGGACGGCGCGCTCGTGCGCCGCTGGCCGAACCTGCGCGCCAGCGTCGCGGTGTTCCGCTTCGAAGGCCGCTGAGCGGCGGCGCAGCCGCGCGCCGCGCACAGGCGAGTCAATCGAGCGTCACCTCGCAGCGCACGGCGCCGGCGCGGTCGGCGCGCGCCGTGAGCGCCACCGCCGTGCCGCGCGCCCCGCGCACCACCCACTCGACGACGGCGCGGTCGCCGGTGATGTCGCGTTCGGGCAGGAAGGCCTGCAGCGAGTTCTTCGGCGCGTGCCCTTCGAGATGCCCGGCCTCGACGCGCTCCTGGCCGCCGGCCAGCGTCACCCCAGGCGGCAGGTGGATCGTGAAGACGCAGCCGCGCACCGTCTTGCGCTCGAGCGCGCGCTTGCTCACGTAGCTCGGCAGCCAGCCGCTGTTGGCGACCGCGAAGCGGATGCGCCA
Organism: Rubrivivax sp.; assembly: GCA_046348125.1. Lineage (GTDB taxonomy): Bacteria > Pseudomonadota > Gammaproteobacteria > Burkholderiales > Burkholderiaceae_C > Rubrivivax. The sequence goes on along the minus strand of JAXMEV010000001.1, from coordinate 118,157 downwards.
GCTCTCGGGGCCGAGCGCGCGCACCTCGGCGCGCAGCACCTCGAGGCGCGGCAGCGAGAGCGCGATCTGCTGCAGCCAGGGCGGAAACCGTGCCGCCTCGCGCTCGCGCAGCGCGGGCGGCGGGTTGCGCCAGTAGTTCATCTTGTCCCAGCCGCCGAGCTCGACGGGGCCGAGCTGCGGGTGGTTGTACGGGTACCAGTCGACATGCGCGCGGCCGCCGCATTGCGCGTCGCTCCAGGCCAGCAGCTTGAGATCGTCTTCCACCGGATGCTCGCGGTACCACTCGATCCACTGGTAGTCGGTGATGCCCGCCTCGCGGTTGGGCGCCCACAGCTCGACCGTCCAGAACAGCGCCCCCAGGTGCTCGTAGACCCAGTCCTGCGTGCCGGTGATGATTTCCTTGGGGTGGTACTTGAAGTCGTGAAAGATGCTGATCGCCGGGTAGCCGGTGAGCCTGGCGCCGAGGTCCGAGAAGCGCTTGTACTGCCACAGGTCCTCGGGCGTCATGTCGTCGTCGCTCTGCGTGCCCATCGGCCGCAGGATGACGCCGCTGTGCGTATGGAAGCTCACCGCGGCGCCGATGTTGGGGTGCGCGACGACGAAATCGACCATCGCCCGCACTTCGGGCTCGCTGGTGGGATAGGGGCCGGCGCCGGCCTGCTCGAACTCCTGGCGCCAGTAGGCGGGGAAGTTGCGGTTCAGGTCCAGGCCCTCGCGGTCCTTGTTGACGTTCACCTTCACGCCGTCGAAGTTCACCAGCGTGCCCTCGGGCATCAGACGGTAGTACTGGCCGCCGAATTCGCCCGGCTCGCGCGCCACCATCAGGCGCGCATCCTGGGCGCATTTCTTGTACGGCCCGTGCGGATCGGGAATGCGCATCGACAGCACGCGGCCGTCGCCGTCGACGTCCTCGACGTTCAGGCCTGCCACCGGCGGCTCGTCGTACGGATAGGGCCGCGTCGAGCTGCGGATGTGGCGCGGCCGCTCGGCCAGAGCCAGTTCGGCGCCGTCGGGGTTGAGGCGCGGCACGATGTACACGGCGCGCGTGTCGAGCAGGCGGCGCACGGCGGCGTCGCTCGGGTAGTCGGCCACCAGGCGGTGCAGCCAGTACAGGCAGGCCGTGCTCGCGGTCAGCTCGGCGGCGTGGATGTTGCCGTCCACCCACAGCGCCGGCTTGTCGGTGTCGGGGCCGCCGGCGCGCTGCGTCAGCACGACGAGCCAGATGTCGCGCCCCTCGTGGCTCTTGCCGATCGAGCGCAGCTCCACCAGCCCCGGCGCCGCCGCGACGTAGTCGTGCAGCAGCCGCGTCAGCTCGGCGTGGCGGTAGAAGATGTCGAAGCGCGGGACGGGGATGTCGGGCATGGCGGTGGGCGGATGCGCAGGCGAGCGCACATCGTAGCCGGCGCACGAACGGCCGCGCGTGCCGCTCCAGTCCACAGGCTCTCAGGCCCGCAGCAGCTCGAAGCGCAGGCCGGCGAAACGCTCGAAATCGCGATCGAACGAGACCAGCACCGCCCCATGCTCGATGGCCAGCGCCGCCAGATGGGCATCGTTCGTGAGATTGCCGGCGCTGCCGGCACCGACCAGCAAGCGCCGCAGGATCGGCCAGTGTCGCGGCGTCGCTTCGAGCAGCCGCGCGTTGGCCGCGGCCAACCAGTCGTCGACGACGCCGAGCGCATCTTCCGCGGCCAGCGGCTGGGCCAGGATGCCGCGGCGCGTGGCCAGCCGCACGAAGCCGATCAGCGCCAGCCAGGCAAGGCCGACGCCGCCATGCTCCGACAGGCCGTCTTCGAGGCAGGCGCGTGCGACGGCGTGCTCCGGGCTGTCGGCGTTGACGGCGTGCAGCAAGACGTTCGTGTCGACCAGCTTCATGCCCCACGCTGCCGGCGTCGCTGCGTGCGCGCGGCCAGTTCGGCATCCTCGAGTTCGCCGGCCAGTGCGTTGGCCTTGGTCAGGTCGACGAGCGGCCGTCCCATCTTGAAACTGCGCTGCACGAAGCGCTCGGCCTTGGTCGAGCCTGCAGGCCGGCGCAGACCGATCCGCACGGCATCGTTCAGGGTCTCCTTGAACGACCGGTCCTGCTCGCGCATCGCACGCTCGAGCAGCGCCTGGACATCGGGGTCGAGGGTGACGGTCGTGCGCATCGCATCATGATAGCAAGCCGCTGCTGTCATGATGCCGAGGAGCGATCCGGCGACGCCGCGCCGCGCCCCTACTCGAACATCAGCTTGAAGATGCCCTTCCAGCTGAGCAGCCGCCCCGGGCTCTGCGTCTCCTCGAGCACGCCGCTCATGCGGCGCAGGATGCGCGGGCTGGCGTTGGCGCGCCAGACCACGAGGTCGGTGAGCCAGGGACGGTGGTTGACGTGGCTCGCCGTCTCGTAGAGGTCGAACTTGGGCTTGATCGCCCGCAGCGAAGCCTCGTAGCGCGCACGCGCCGCCGCTTCGTCGCCGCTGCGCTCGGCGGCCAGCGCGTCGGCCGCCAGCAGCCCGGTCTCCATCGCCTTGCCGATGCCTTCGCCGCTGAAGGCGTAGGTGCTGCCGGCGGCCTCGCCGGTGACGAGCAGGCCCGGGCGGGACCATTTCGCGCCGATGAGCGAACAGCGCAGCGGCGCGCCCTTGAACTCGTGGCCGGGCTCGCCTTGCGGCGTGCCGCCGGCCATCAGCTCGCGCGCCGGCGCGTAGACCTCGCAGAAGGTCTCGAAGAAGCGGCGCAGGTTCACGTCCTGCATGCGGCCCTTGCCGCGCGCCGTGCGCACGTGGCTGCCGGTGAGCCCGGCGCCGATGTTGAACACGCCGCCCGGGCCGGGGAAGATCCAGCCGTAGCCGCCCTTCATGCGCGGGTGCCAGACGATCTGCAGCTGGGCGATGCGGCCGACCATGGCCTCGTTCTTCACGTAGCCGCGCAGCGCGACACCGCTCGGCGTGTGGCGCTCGCACATGCCGGCGGCGATGAGCGCCTGCGGCACGGCGCCGGTGGCGACGACGACCCAGCGCGCACGCAGCTCGCGCATGCCGGCGGCCGTCTTCAGGCGCGCGCCGACGACGCGCCCGGCCTCCTCGAGCGGGGCCTCGAAACGCACCGGCGTGGCCAGGCGCGCGCCGGCGCGCACGGCGTGCCGCACGAGGATGTGGTCGAGGCGGCGGCGCGGCAGCACCGACAGCGTGCCCGGCACGTCGCACCAGCGCCCGCGCGTGGCCACGCAGCGCACATGCGCCACCGGCTGCGCCTCGGCCGCCACCTCGTCGTAGACGCCCAGCCGCCTGAGCGCCGCATGCGCGTCGGGAATCAGGCCGTCGCCGCAGACCTTGTCGCGCGGGAAGTCGTGCTGGTCGACCAGCAGCACGTCGAAGCCGGCGGCGGCGAGCCGGCGTGCGCAGGCGCTGCCGGCAGGCCCGGCGCCGACCACCAGCACCTCGCAGCGATCGGGCAGGCTTGCATCGGCAGTCTCGGGGGCAGCGGCGAGCATGGGCGCGCGATTGTAGGGAGCCCGGCAGGGGCATTGACGCGCCTCAAGGCGTGCCGCGGTACCGGCTCGCATGATGGTCCGGACTTCGGAGCATCCCACCATGACGGCCCCCTTGAACGTCGCGCAACGCGAGCGCCTGCGCGCCGAACTGCAACAGCGCCGGCAGCGTGCGGGCGGTCGCCTGGGCGAGTTGTCGGCGGCGAACGCGCGCAGCGAGAACGTGCACGAGGTGCTGAGCCAGGACGCCGACGAGCCTTCGCAGCGCGAGGACGAGCGCGCCATCGGCATGGCGCTGGGCGACATCGACCGCGCCGAACTCACCGAGATCGACGCTGCGCTGCGGCGCATGGACGAAGACCGCTACGGCCTGTGCATCGACTGCGAGAACGACATCCCGTTCGCGCGCCTGCAGGCCGAGCCCGCGGCGCTGCGCTGCGTGGCCTGCGAGCAGCGCCACGAGGCGGTGCAGCGCCGCCGCGGCTGAAGAGAGCCGACCGCCGCGGCGTTGCGCGATCGGAGGCGGCGGCGGCGCGGCAGGCCGGGCGGGCGCTCGGGTTTCAGCCCGCGGCCTTGACCTTCAGCCGCCAGGCGTGCAGCAGCGGCTCGGTGTAGCCGCTGGGCTGTTCCTTGCCCTGGAACACGAGATCGAGCGCGGCGCGCATGGCGGGCCCCTGCGGGTTGGCCACCAGCGAGCGGTAGGCCGGGTCGCCCGCGTTCTGCTGATCCACCACCTGGGCCATGCGCGCAAAGGTCGCGCGCACCTGCGGCTCGCTCACGATGCCGTGCTGCAGCCAGTTGGCGATGTGCTGGCTGCTGATGCGCAGCGTGGCGCGGTCTTCCATCAGGCCGACGTCGTGGATGTCGGGCACCTTCGAGCAGCCCACGCCCTGGTCGACCCAGCGCACGACGTAGCCGAGGATGCCCTGCACGTTGTTGTCGAGTTCCTGCTGGCGCTCCGCGGCGCTCCAGGCCGCCTTGCGGTCGACCGGCACGGTCAGCAGGCCGGCCAGCAGCTCCTCGCGCAGCGCCTGGCGGTCGGCGCCGGCAGCAGCCTTCTCGAGCTCCTTCTGCACCTTGAACACGTCCACCTGGTGGTAGTGCAGCGCGTGCAGCGTAGCCGCCGTCGGGCTGGGCACCCAGGCGGTGTTGGCACCGGCGCGCGGGTGCGCGATCTTCTGCTCGAGCATGGCCTTCATCAGGTCGGGCATGGCCCACATGCCCTTGCCGATCTGCGCCTTGCCGCGCAGGCCGCACTGCAGGCCCACCAGCACGTTGCTGCGCTCGTAGGCGGCGATCCACTCGCTGGTCTTCATGTCGCCCTTGCGGCGCATCGGGCCGGCGTGCATCGCGGTGTGCATCTCGTCGCCGGTGCGGTCGAGAAAGCCCGTGTTGATGAAGGCCACGCGGTCGGCGGCGGCGGCGATGCAGGCCTCGAGATTGACGCTGGTGCGGCGCTCCTCGTCCATGATGCCGAGCTTGACGGTGGCCGGCGCGAGGCCGAGCAGGCGCTCGACGCGGCCGAACAGCTCGGCCGCGAAGGCCACCTCGGCCGGGCCGTGCATCTTGGGCTTGACGATGTAGATGCTGCCGCGGCGGCTGTTGCGCACGGCGCCGGCGCCGGGCTGGCCGCTGCGCGGGTCGACCGTGAGGCCCTGCAGGTCGTGCAGCGCGATCGCGGTCGTGACGACCGCGTCCAGGATGCCCTCGGGGATCTCGCGGCCCGCGTCGCCCCACAGGATGGCCGGGTTCGTCATCAGGTGGCCGACGTTGCGCACGAACAGCAGCGAGCGCCCGTGCAGCGCCACGTCCTCGCCGCGCGGGCCGGTATACAGGCGATCCGGGTTGAGCCCGCGCGTGAAGGTGGTGCCGCCCTTGCGCACCTGCTCGGTGAGCGTGCCCTCGAGGATGCCCAGCCAGTTGCGGTAGGCATGCACCTTGTCCTCGGCGTCGACCACCGCCACCGAGTCCTCGAGGTCGAGGATGGTCGACAGCGCCGCCTCGAGCACGAGGTCGGCGACGCCGGCCGCATCGGTCTTGCCGATCGGGTGCGCGCGGTCGATGCGGATGTCCAGGTGCAGGCCGTGGTGCGACAGCAGCACCGCCGAGGGTGCGCCCATCTCGCCCTGGAAGCCGACGAACTGCGCCGGGTTCGCAAGGCCGACGGCCTTGCCGCCGCGCAGCGTGACCTGCAGGTTGTTGTCGACCACGCGGTAGGCGGTGGCGTCGAGGTGCGAGCCCTTCTTCAACGGCACGCAACGGTCGAGCACGTGGCGCGCGTACTCGATGACCTTGGCGCCGCGCAGCGGGTTGTAGGCGGCCCCGTCGGGGCCGGTCTTCGTGGCGCCGTCGTCTTCGGACAGCACGTCGGTGCCGTACAGCGCGTCGTACAGGCTGCCCCAGCGCGCGTTGGCCGCGTTGAGCGCGTAACGCGCATTGGTGATCGGCACCACCAGCTGCGGCCCGGCCTGCAGCGCGAGCTCGGCGTCGACGTTCTTCGTCGTCGCCCGCACCCGGGTCGGCGGCGGCACCAGATAGCCGATCTTCTCGAGGAAGGTGCGGTACTTCTTCGGCGCGCGGATCGGGCCCGGGTTGGCGCGGTGCCAGGCGTCGATCTCGGCCTGCAGCCGCTCGCGCTCGGCGAGCAGCGCGGCGTTCTTCGGCGCCAGCTCGCGCACGAGGGCGTCGAAGCCGGCCCAGAAGGCGTCGCGCGCAATGCCGGTGCCGGGCAGCACCTCGGTGTCGATGAAACGCACGAGCGGGTCGGCGACTTGCAGGCTGTGGATCTGGGTGCGCATGGGCAGAGGCTCCGCGGAAGGGGGTGGTTCAGGAGAAGAAGGCGAGCACGTCGCGCAGGCTGCGGCCGCTGCGCGTGGGCTCGGTGTCCAGCCGCTCGGGCGGCGCGCCGCTGCGGTTCACCCACAGCGTCGTGTAGCCGAACCAGGTGGCGCCTACGGCGTCCCAGCCGTTGCTGCTGACGAACAGGATGTCGCGCGCCGCAAGGCCGAGCGCGGCCGGGCCCAGCGCGTAGGCGGCCGGGTCGGTCTTGTAGCGGCGCACGGCCTGCGCGCTGAGCAGCGGGGCGAGCAGCGCGGCCAGGCCGGCGCTCTTGACGGCCACGGCCAGCATGTCGGGGTCGCCGTTGCTGAGGATGCCGGCACGCACGCCGCGGCGCGCGAGCTCGGCGAGCACGTCGCGGTTCTCGGGAAACGACGACAGGTGGCGGTACTGGTTCATCAACTGCGCTTCGGCGCGCGCGTCGAGCGCCAGGCCCAGCCGCTCGGCGGCGTAACGCAGCGCGGCGCGCGTGAGCCCCCAGAACGGCCGGTAGCGCGCGCCGTCGCCGCCGCTCATCGTCACCAGGCGCGTGTACTCGATCTGCTTGTCGCGCCACAGCAGCGCGAGCGGCTCGCCGCAGCCGGGAAACAACTGCTCGGCCAGCAAGCCGACGCTGTAGACGTCGAACAGCGTGCCGTAGGCATCGAACAGCACCGCCTTGGGCTTCATCGCCGCGACTCTATTCGATACGCCGCAAGTCATTAAGTGCAGCCGGCGCGCTGGATTTGTGCCTCCCGCACGCATAATCCGCCGCATGGACCGGCTCAAGCAGATCGAGACCTTCGTCGCCGTGGCCAACCGCGGCAGCCTCACCGCGGCCGCACAGGCCGAAGGCGTGGCGCCGGCGGTGATCGGGCGGCGCATCGACGGACTCGAGGAGCGGCTGGGCGTCAAGCTGCTGGTGCGCACGACGCGCCGCATCACGCTCACGCACGAGGGCAGCGCCTTCCTCGAGAGCAGCCAGCGCCTGCTGGCCGACCTGGCCAACGCCGAGGCCAGCGTCAGTGCCGGCGGCGTGAAGGCGAGCGGTCACCTGCGCATCACGGCGCCGGCCGGATTCGGACGGCGCCACGTGGCGCCGCTGGTGCCCGCCTTTCTGGCCCAGCATGGCGACGTGAGCCTGAGCCTGAACCTGAGCGACCGCGTCGTCGACATCGTCAACGAGGGCTTCGACTGCGCCATCCGCGTCGGCGAGCTGCCCGATTCGAGCCTGGTGTCGGTGCGGCTGGCCGACAACCGGCGCCGCTGCGTGGCCAGCCCCGAGTACCTGGCGCGCGCCGGCACGCCGCGCACGCCGGCCGAACTGGCGCGCCACGAATGCCTGACGCTCAGTTCCGAGGCCAGCCAGACGCGCGGCTGGGCTTTCGTCGTCGACGGCGAGCTGACCCACCTGCGCCCGGGCGGGCGGCTCGACTGCAGCGATGGCCAGGTGCTGCACCAGTGGTGCCTGGCCGGCCTGGGTATCGCCTGGCGCAGCACCTGGGAGGTCGAGCGCGACCTCGCCGGCGGGCGGCTGGCGGCCGTGCTCGAGGACTACGCGGCGCCGCCCAACGGCATCTACGCGGTATTCCCGCAGCGCCGGCTGTTGCCGCTGCGCGTGCGGCTGTGGATCGACTTCGTCAAGCACCTGTACGGCGACCCGCAATACTGGAGCGGAGCCGCCGCAGCCGACAGCGAGCCGCACGGGGCGCGGCCCTGAGGGCGGCGCAGCGACGGCGGACGGAAGGCGCCGCGGCCGCGACGCGCGCGGCGCCGCCCGCGGGCCAGGGGTTCAGGACAGGCCGCCGCGCGGGCGGCCTGCGCTCACTTCTTCGCCTTCTTCTCGTCGGCCGTGCACTTCTTGACGAAGCTGTTGCGCGCGGCGCCGGCCAGCTTCTTCTCGTCGGCCTGCGCCACGCAGGCGGCACTCGGCGCGGCCGCGGCGTCCTTCTCGCACTTCTTGATGAAGCTTGTGCGCGCGGCGCCGGCCAGCTTCTTCTCGTCGGCCTGCGCCGCGCAATCGGCGGCGAACGCGTGGCCGGCGAACAGGCTCAGGGTGAGCGCGGCGAGCGCGATCGGCTTGTTCATCGTGGACTCCTCTTGGATGGCGGGATGCCGCGCCCGATTGCACTCGACCTGGCGCGGCGCGACAAGGCCGTCAACGCGCCGGCGCTGCGGCGCGCCGACAGTGCTTACCCGCATGCGGCCGCGCGCGCGCCGGCGCGCGTCAGAGCACGCGCCGCGGGTGCGCGATCGCCTCGTGCGCCGCGTGCAGCCGCCGCACGAGCACGCGGATGAAGGCCTTGTCGAACAGGTGGCGCGTGCCGAGCGAGAGCTGCCCGAGCGTCTCGGGCGTGAACGACACCGTGGTCGTGGGCTGCGCGACGAGGATGTCGACCGAGTGCACGCGCAGCTCGGGGTTGGGCGCCAGATAGGCCATCTCGCCCACCGAGGTGCCGGCGGCCAGCGTCGCCACCGAGCGCGCGTCGCGGTAGACCTGCACCTGGCCCTGCGCGATGATGTGGAAGCTGTCGCCGGTCTCGCCCTTGCGATACAGCGCGTGCCCGAAGCCATGGCGCTCCCAGCGCGCGCGGTGCACGACCTCCCACAGCTCGACGTCGCCGAACTCGGCGAAGAACTCGAGCGAGCGCAGCAGCGTGAAGCGCTCCGAGTCGAGCACCTGCCCGAGCACGCCGCGTGCCGCCGGGCGCGCGCGCGCCAGCGCCGAGAGCGCGTCGGCGAAGGCGTCCCAGTCGGCCGGACGCGCGTCGCGCTCCTTGGCCAGCGCGGCGTGGACGAGCGCGGCCAGCCCCTCGGGCACGCCCTCGCGCAGCCCGGCCAGGGGCGGCGGCGTGGCGTTGAAGATCTGGTACATGATCGCCTGCTGCTGCGTCGCGTCGAACGGCGGTCGCCCGGCGATCAGGTGGTAGAGCACCGCGGCCAGCGAGTAGATGTCGGCACGGCAGTCGACCGGATCGCCGTCGAGCTGTTCGGGCGACATGTAGGCCAGCGAGCCGACGCGGTGCACCTGCGTGTGGTCGGCGGCGAGGTTGAACACGCTGCCGAAGTCGGTGATCTTCACGTCGACCACCTGGGCGCCCTCGACGATCGCCAGCAGGTTGGCCGGCTTGACGTCGCGGTGGACCAGGCCCTGGCGGTAGCAGTAGCCCAGCGCCATCGCGCACTTGAAGCCGATTTCGACGATCTGCTCGATCGGCAGCAGCGCGTCGGCGCGGCAGTAGCGCCTGAGCGTCACGCCCGGCACGTACTCCATCACCAGGTAGGGCGCGACGTCGTCGGCCACCGCGTCGAAGATCTGCACCACGTTGGGGTGCTGCAGCTGCCCCGCCAGCGCCGCCTCGGAGGCGAAGAAGCGCTGCTGGAAATGCAGCTCGCGCGAGTCGGCCAGCAGCCCGGTGCGCACGCGCTTGACTGCCACCTTGCGGTTGCGGAACGGGTCGGTGGCGAGAAACACCTCGCTCGTCGCGCCCTCGCCGATCTTGGCCTCGACCAGGTACTTGCCGATGCGTTCGGGCAGCGCGGGGTTGGCGCCCGGGGCGGCCGGCAGCGAGAGGACTTGGGCAGGCATGGGCTGGGCCTCGAGCAGCCGATGGTGCCGCGGCCGGTGCCCGCCGAAGGGCCGAACAAGACCGCCTTGCGCGCGCATTCCTGGTCGACCGGCCGCGCTGCCGGCGTCGTGGCGCCGCGGCCCGCACGGTCGGCCGTCGCGGCAGGCCCCATAGAATCCGCCGATGATCCGAGCCAAGCAGGAACTGCAGCAGGCGCTGCAGGCGGCGCTGGCCGAGTTGGGCGCGGCGCTGGGCGTGGCGCCGCCGCCGGCCGTGTTCGAGTCGCCCAAGCAGGCCGCGCACGGCGACCTGGCCGTCACGGCGGCGATGCCGATGGCACGCGCGGCCAGGACCAACCCGCGCGAGCTGGCCGGCCGTCTCGTCGGCCTGCTCGAGCGCCAGCCGGCCTTCGGCCGCTGGGTGAGCGGCCTCGAGATCGCGGGCCCCGGCTTCGTCAACCTGCGCCTGGCGAGCGCGGCGCGCCAGGCAGTGGTGGCCGAAGTGCTGGCCGCGGGCGCGCGCTGCGGCCGCGCCGCGCCGAGCGGCCGGCGCGTGATGGTCGAGTTCGTCTCGGCCAACCCGACCGGGCCGCTGCACGTGGGCCACGGCCGCAACGCCGCGCTCGGCGACTGCATCTGCAACCTGCTCGAGACGCAGGGCGACGAAGTGCACCGCGAGTTCTATTACAACGACGCCGGCGTGCAGATCCAGACGCTGGCGCTGTCGACGCAGGCGCGGCTGCGCGGGCTCGCGCCGGGCGACGCGGACTGGCCGGCCGAGGCCTACAACGGCGAATACATCGCCGACATCGCCGCCGACTTCGCTGCGGGCAAGACCGTGCACGCCGACGACCGCTCCTACACCGCCAGCGGTGACGCCGACGATCTGGCGGGCATCGGCCAGTTCGCCGTCGCCTACCTGCGCCACGAGCAGGACCTCGACCTGCAGGCCTTCGGCGTGCGTTTCGACCAGTACTACCTCGAGAGCAGCCTGTACACGAGCGGCCGCGTCGAGGCGACGGTGCGCGGCCTGGTGGCCGCCGGCAAGACCTACGAGCGCGACGGCGCGCTGTGGCTGCGCAGCACCGAGTACGGCGACGCCAAGGACCGCGTGATGCGCAAGTCCGACGGCACCTACACGTATTTCGTGCCCGACGTCGCCTACCACGTGGCGAAGTTCGAGCGCGGCTTCACCAAGGTGATCAACGTGCAGGGCAGCGACCACCACGGCACGGTGGCGCGCGTGCGCGCCGGGCTGCAGGCGCTGGGCATCGGCATCCCGGCCGGCTACCCCGACTACGCGCTGTACAAGATGATCACGGTGATGAAGGGCGGCCAGGAGGTGAAGATCTCCAAGCGCGCCGGCAGCTACGTCACGCTGCGCGACCTCGTCGAGTGGACCAGCCGCGACGCGGTGCGCTTCTTCCTCACCAGCCGCAAGGCGGACACCGAGTTCGTCTTCGACGTCGACCTGGCGCTGAAGGCGGGCGACGAGAACCCGGTCTTCTACGTGCAGTACGCGCACGCGCGCATCTGCTCGGTGCTGGCGCAGTACCAAGGCCGGCGCGACTTCGCCGGCGCCGACCTGACACGCCTGGTGGCCCCCACCGAGACGGCGCTGATGCTCGAGCTCGCCGCCTATCCCGAGATGCTGGCGCGCGCCGCGGCCGAGCTGGCGCCGCACGACGTCGTCTTCTATCTGCGCGCACTGGCTGCCGCCTTCCACGCCTACTACGCCAGCGAGCGCTTCCTCGTCGACGACGCGGAGCTGGCACGTGCACGCATGGCGCTGCTCGCCGCCACGGCGCAGGTGCTGCGCAGCGCGCTCGCCGTGCTCGGCGTCTCGGCACCGGAATCGATGGTGCGCGCACCGGCGGCGGAGGCGCTGGCATGAAGCCGCGGCGCGGCGCCTTCGTCGTCGGTCTGGTCATCGGGCTGCTGCTCGGGTTGGCCATCGCGCTCGGCGTGGCCCTGTACATCACCAAGGCGCCGATGCCCTTCCTCAACAAGGTGCCCGGGCGCACCACCGAGCAGGACAACGCCGAGGCCGAACGCAACAAGAACTGGGACCCGAACGCGCCGCTGGGCGGCAAGCTGCCGGCGCGGCCGCAGGCGGCCGCCTCCGAAGCCGGGGCTGCGGCCAGCGCCGCGGCCAGTGGGGCGGCGGGCAGCGTCGCCGCTGCGGGCGGGTCGGCGGCACCGGCGGCGCCGCGCGCGACCCCGGATCCGGCAGCCATCCTCTCCGGCGCCGCGGTGCCCGCGGCGCCGCGGCCCACCACACCTGGCGTCGATCCATTCACGTACTTCGTTCAGGCCGGTGCCTTCACGCGCAGCGACGATGCCGAGCAGCAGAAGGCGCGGCTCGCGCTCCTGGGCCTGAACGCCAAGGTGAGCGAGCGCGAACAGGCCGGGCGGACCGTGCATCGCGTGCGCGTCGGTCCGTTCCCGACGCGCGACGAGGCCGACGCGCTGCAACTCAAGCTGCAGGACGCCGGCGTCGAAGCGCAGATCGTGCGCGTCGAGAAGCCGTGAGCGCCGGCGGAACCAAGCGCGCCGCGGCGGGTCGCACCGGCTCGCCGGCAGGCGATGAAAGGATCCAGCGGATGAAGCGGATGAATCGGCGCGACTTCCACACCGGCGTCGTGGCCGCAACCGCCCTGGCGTTCGCCGGGCGCACCCAGGCGCAGGGCGCTCCGGTCGAAGGCCAGAACTACGTGCGGCTGGCCAGCGCCGCGCCGGTGCTGCTGCCCACGCCCGACAAGAAGGTCGACGTCGTCGAGTTCTTCTGGTACGGCTGTCCGCACTGCAACGCCTTCGAGCCGCTGCTCGACGGCTGGGCCAGGCGGCTGAGCGCCGACGTCTCGTTCCGCCGCGTGCACGTCGGCTTCGGGCCCGTGCACCAGGTGCACCAGAAGCTGTTCTATGCGCTCGAGGAAACCGGCCTGCTCGAGACCATGCACCGCAAGGTGTTCGCGGCCATCCACCAGCAGGGCAAGCGCCTGGTCACGGAGCCGGAGATCACTGCATTTCTCAAGGACAGCGGCGTCGACGCAGCCAAGGTCATGGCGAGCTTCAAGTCCTTCGGCGTCGACACCAAGGCGACACGTGCCAAGCAGTTGACGGATGCCTACAAGATCGACGGCGTGCCGGCGATCGGCGTGCAGGGCCGTTACTACACTTCGGGCAGTCTGAACGGCTCGAACGAGCGCATGCTGCAGGTGGTGGACTTCCTGATCCAGCGCGTGCGCAGCGGCTAGATCCAGGGCCGGCAACAGCCGGCGCTGCCGTGACGGACGGCGCAATCGGAGCCGGGTTTTTTCCCGACTCGCCGGCCGGACTTGGCTAGAATTCCTAGCAAATTCCGTGCCGATGCGATGCACTCGATCTTCGCTCCTCTTGCCGCACCGCTGCTGGCCGTCGCGCTGACGCTGGCCGGCACGCTGGCCGCCGCCGAGCGCGCCGACCGCGGCAAGCCGATGGCGATCGAGGCCGACCGCCCGGGCACCGTCGACCTGCAGCGCCAGCTCGTGGTGTTCAACGGCAACGTCGTCATCACCCAGGGCACGATGGTGCTGCGCGCCGAGCGCGTGGAGCTGCACGAGCGGCCCGACGGCTACCGCAGCGCCATCGCCACCGGCAGCGCGACGCAGCCGGCGAGCTGGCGGCAGCGGCGCGACGGCGGCGGCGGCGGCGACGAGACGATCGATGGCAGCGCCGAGCGCATCGAGTACGACGGCCGCACCGACACGCTGCGCCTGAGCGGCCACAGCGTGGTGCGGCGGCTGCGCGGCGCACGCGTGGTCGACGACATCAGCGGCGACACCATCGTCTGGAACAACGACACCGAGGTCTTCACCGTCGAAGGCGGCAGCGCGACCGCCGCCAACCCGGGCGGTCGCGTGCGCGTCGTGCTGAGCCCGCGCGAAGCCGACGCCGCCTCGGTACCGCCGGCCGGCGGTGCGTCCGGCCCGAACCCCGGCCCCGGCAACCGTCCTTAGCGCTCCCGCCGCCATGGCCGCCGTCCCCGCCAGCCGCCTCGAGGCCGCGCACCTGATGAAGCGCTACGGCCCGCGCGCCGTGGTCAAGGACGTGCATCTGGCGGTGGCCGCCGGCGAGGTGGTCGGGCTGCTCGGCCCCAACGGCGCCGGCAAGACCACGACCTTTTACATGGTGGTCGGGCTGATCCGCGCCGACGGCGGCGAGATCCGCATCGACGGCCGGTCGATCGAGCGCCTGCCGATCCACCGGCGCTCGCGCCTGGGGTTGTCGTACCTGCCGCAGGAGGCGTCGATCTTCCGCAAGCTGACGGTGGAGGAGAACATCCGCGCCGTGCTCGAGCTGCAGCGCGGGCCCGACGGACGTGCGCTGCCGCGCGCGCGCGTCGACGAGCTGCTCGAACGGCTGCTGGCCGACCTCGCAATCGAGAAGCTGCGCGCCTCGCCGGCGCCGGCGCTCTCCGGCGGCGAGCGCCGGCGCGTCGAGATCGCGCGCGCGCTGGCCACGCAGCCGCGCTTCATCCTGCTCGACGAGCCCTTCGCCGGCATCGACCCGATCGCCGTGATCGAGATCCAGCGCATCATCGGCTTCCTGCGCGCGCGCGGCATCGGCGTGCTCATCACCGACCACAACGTGCGCGAGACGCTGGGCATCTGCGACCGCGCCTACATCATCAGCGAAGGCTCGGTGCTGGCCGAAGGCACGCCGGCCGAGATCATCGCCAACGCCGAGGTGCGCAAGGTCTACCTCGGCGAGCATTTCCGGATGTGAGGCTGCGATGAAGCCGACCCTGCAGGTCCGCCTGTCCCAGCGCCTGGCGCTGACGCCGCAGCTGCAGCAGTCGATCCGCCTGCTGCAGCTGTCGACGCTGGAGCTGCAGCAGGAGCTCGGGCAGATGCTCGACCAGAACCCCTTCCTCGAGGCCGAGGAGGAAGCAGCGAGCGGCTTCGAGTCGCCGCTCGAGCGCCCGGCGGTCGACCGTGCCGGCGAGGCCGACGAGGCCGCCGACGGCTTCGAAGGCGACGCCGGCCTGGCCGAGATGCGCGGCGAGGATTTCGGCACCGCCGAGCGCGAGGACTGGGCCAACGGCACCGAAGGCGACGACTTCGACGGCATTCGCGAGACGCCCGCTGCTGCAAGCGGCGAGGACGGGCCCGACGCCGAAGAGCGCCGCGCCGGCTCGATCGGACTCGCCGACCACTTGCGCGCGCAGCTCGTCGGCATGCGCCTGGCCGACGAGGAGCGCGCCGCGCTCGAGGTGCTGATCGAGTCGCTCGACGCCGACGGCTATCTCGCCGACCCGATCGACGAGATCGCCGAGCGCCTGGCCGAGATGACCGGCGCGCGCGACGCCGAGGCGCGCCAGGCGCTGCTCGATCGGCTGCGCTGCGCGCTGGCCTGGCTGCAGAGCCTGGACCCGCCCGGCGTGGGCGCACGCAACCTCGGCGAGTGCCTGTGCATCCAGCTGCGTGCGCAGCCGCCGGGCCCGGCGCGCCAGCTCGCGCTGCGCATCGCCGATCAGTACCTCGAGCTGCTGGCGCGGCGCGACCTGCGGCGCATCGGCGCGCTCACCGGCGCGTCCGAGGAGCTGCTGCGCCAGGCGCAGGCGATGGTCGTCGCCTGCGAGCCCAAGCCCGGACGGCCCTTCGTCGCCACCGAGGGCCAGCCGGTCGTGCCCGACGTCATCGTGCGCCAGAGCGGCCGCGGGCTCTCGGTGACGCTCAACCCCGACGTGCTGCCCCGGCTGCGCATCAACGACGTCTACGCGCGCGCGCTGCGCGGCCGGCGCGGCGCCGAAGGCCACGCCGGCCTGAGCGCAAGGCTGCAGGAGGCGCGCTGGTTCATGAAGAACATCCAGCAGCGCTTCGACACCATCCTGCGCGTGAGCAAGGCGATCGTCGAGCGCCAGAAAGGCTTCTTCGCGCACGGCGCGATCGCGATGAAGCCGCTCGTGCTGCGCGAGATCGCCGACGAACTCGGCCTGCACGAGAGCACGATCTCGCGCGTCACCACCGCCAAGTACATGGCGACGCCGCAGGGCACGTTCGAGCTCAAGTACTTCTTCGGCTCGAGCCTGGCCACCGAGGCCGGCGGCAACGCCAGCAGCACCGCCGTGCGCGCGCTCATCCAGCAGTTGGTCGCCGCCGAGGATGCGCGCAACCCGCTGTCGGACCACCTGCTGAGCCAGCTCCTCGAGGAGCAGGGCATCCAGGTCGCGCGGCGCACCGTCGCCAAGTACCGCGAAGCGCTGCGCATCGCACCGGCCGCCCAGCGCCGGGCTGTCTGATGCCGGCGCTCTTCCTGCCCTGCGCCGCCGGCGTGGAGGCGCTGCTCGCCGAAGAGGCGACGCGCATCGCCGGCCACCCCGCCGCCATCGGGCGCGGCGGCGTGTTCGTCGACGGCGACGAGGCGCTCGCGATGCGGCTCAACCTCGAGAGCCGCCTCGCGCAGCGCGTGCTGTGGCCGCTCGCCCAGGGTCCGTACCGCGACGAGCAGGCGCTCTATGCGCTGGCGCGCGGCGTGCGCTGGAGCGAGTGGATCGGGCCCGAGCAGACGCTCGCGGTCGACGTTGCCGCGCGTCGCTCGCCGCTCAGGAGCCTCAACTTCGCCGCCCTGCGCGTCAAGGACGCGGTGTGCGACGCGCTGCGCGAGACGCACGGCGCGCGGCCGAGCGTCGACACGCGCCGCCCCGACCTGCCGCTGGTGCTGTTCGCCGGCGAGTCCGAGGCGGCGCTGTACGTCGATCTGTCGGGTGCGCCGCTGTTCAAGCGCGGCTGGCGCGAGGAGCGCGGCGAGGCGCCGCTCAAGGAGACGCTGGCGGCCGCGCTGCTGGCCGCCGCCGGCTGGCAAGGCCGCCCGCACGACGGCCCGCTGCTCGACCCGTGCTGCGGCGCCGGCACGATCGCCATCGAGGCGGCGCAGTTGGCCTGCGGCATCGCGCCCGGGCTGGCGCGCCGCTTCGCCGTCGAGGGCCTGGCGCCGTTTCGGCCGCGACTCGCCGAGTGGCGCCGCATGCAGCAGGCGGCACGCGCGCGCGTGCAGGCTCCGGCCGTACCCGTCTTCGCCGGCGACGTGAGCTTTCGCATGACCGACTTCGCCGCGCGCAACGCGGCGCGCGCCGGCGTGGCCGGCGCCATCGAGTTCAAGACGGCCGACGTGCTGCAGCGCCCGCCGCCGGCCGCGCGCGGCACGATCGTCATGAACCCGCCCTACGGCGAGCGCCTCGCCCCCAAGGGACAGCGCCAGCGCAGCGCCGCGCGCGAGGATTTCGCCGAGTCGGGCAGTGCCGAGGCCTTCTTCGCCGCGCTGGCCACGCACTGGAAGCGCCACTACGGCGGCTGGACGGCCTGGGTGCTGAGCCCTCAGATGAAGCTGCCGAGGCTGATGCGGCTGGCCGAGTCGCGGCGCGTGCCGCTGTGGAACGGGCCGATCGAGTGCCGGCTGTTCCGTTTCGAGATCGAGGCGCTCGCGCCGCGCACGACCGCCTCAGAGCCTGTGAAGATATGAATCGCGCCCGCGCCGGGGTGCCAGAGGGCGCTGAGCAAGGCGCAGCGCGCAGCGCGGGCTGGACGCCCGCGCAAGCGATGCAACGCCGCGCAGCGCCCTCTGGCACCCCGGCCCTACGCGGGCGCGATTCATATCTTCACAGGCTCTCAGCGCAGTAGCGCCAGCGCCGCCACGCGGCGGTCGATCTCGTCGATCAGGCGCGTGTATTCGGGGGCGCCGACGCCGCCGAAGCGGCGCAGGAATTCGGCCTCGGGCAGCGACTGCGGCAGATCGCGCCAGCGCGGCATCAAGGCCGCGTCGTCGGCGCCGGCGGCAACGCGGCGCAGCAGCTCGAGCGGCCGCTCGAGCGTCAGCTCACCCAGGCGCGTGCCGGCACGGTCGGCGGCGATGTCGTCGAAGCTGAAGCCGCTGGCGCCGCGCGCATCGCTCACTTCCTTGTACACGCCCACCGCGTGCGCGAGCGGCGAGGTGCCGTCGATCGCGAGCAGTGCCGAGACGAGGAAGTGCAGCGCGAAGTCCTCGCGCCCGTCGAGCGTGATGCGCCGCCGCGGCGGCTCGGGCCAGGCGCGCGCCGCCGGCAGCCACTGCGCCAGGCTGTGCCCGTTGGCGTAGGCGGTGAGCACGATGACGGCCGCACGCCACTCGCGCGCCGCATCGTCGTCGCCGCGGCTGCGCTGCCGGGCCAGCGCGGCGAGCGGCGCGAGCGCCTGCGACAGCGGCAGGGGCACGTCCGGCGCATGGCGCCCGGCGAGGGCAGCCAGCGCGCCGACATGCGCCTCGAGGCGCGGCATCTCCTCGCGCGGCACCAGGGAGGCGAGCGCGCGGTGCGGCGCGCCGCCCTGCCAGCGATAGCTCAGAACCAGCCCGTCGGGCTGCAGCCGCAGGCCGGCAACCATGTCGCGCGCCAGCGCCAGCTCGTCTGCGAGGCCACGCTGCTGCAGCCACGCCTGCAGCAGCCGCTCGCCCAGGCCGGCCGGCAGCGGCAGCGCACCGATGGCCAGGGAGTGCAGGCGCGCATGCCCTTCGGCCTCGACCCAGCCGGCGTGCAGGTTGAGCCACAGACCGGCCGGCAGCGGAGCGCTCGCATCGAGCTGAGCGGCGCCGGCTGCGAGCCGTACCGCGACGCGCGCGCGCACGACGCGGTGGGCGGCATGATTGGCCAGCAGCTCCAGGTCGCGCGCGCTCAGCCGCACGCTGCGCATGCCGCCGGCCCGGCCCGGACCGTGTTGCTGCACGAGCCGCATCACGCGCGCCACGTCCTCGTGCGACACCGGCGCGCCCGGCGTCACGTGGGGCATGGTCTGCAGCGCGAGCGCAGCACAGAAGAGCAACGCCGTCGCCGCCAGCAGCGACAGCAGGACGAGCGAGCGAATTGCGGTGCGCAAGGCGAGGCAGAGGGAGAGCTCGGACGCGATTCACGGCGCCGCCGCAGCGCGACTGCGGCGCCGGCGCCATGATGCCGGAGCCGCAGGCCGCGCACGCTCCACGGCCCCGGGGCCGGCGGCTGCAGCGCATGCCGGCACGCCGGAGCACAGGCGAGCAAGGCCCCGCAGCCGCCTGGCGCAGCCGCCTGGCGCATCCGCCTGGCGCATCCGCCTGGCGCAACCGCTGGGCGCACCCGCCGGCGCTCCTGCCGATGCGACAATTTTTTGTTGCAACGCCACCGGAGCCGTCTCCTTGGACCCCAGTCATCCTAGGAGCGTGGGCGGCAGAAATCCAGCCCCGCGCCGTGGCGAGTCTCGGCCCGAAGGGCCGCCGCCCGGAGCCCCAGGATGCTCAATGTCTTCTCGCTGGCCAACGGCCGGCTGGTCCAGGAAGAGATCGAAAGCCCCGATGCGCCCGCCGGTGCGCCGCCGATCTGGGTCGATCTCGAGGCCCCCACCGAGCAGGAGAAGCGCTGGCTGCACGAGCGCTTCGCGCTCGCCATTCCCGAGGACATCGTCGCCGACGACCTCGAGGAGTCGGCTCGCTTCTACGAGGAGGACAACGGCGAGCTGCACATCCGCTCGGACTTCCTGATCCACGACGACGAGGGGCCGCGCAACCTGCGCGTGGCCTTCATCCTGCATCGCAAGGTGCTGTTCTCGATCCACGACGAGGATCTGCCGGTGTTCCGGCTGCTGCGCCTGCGGGCGCGCCGCATTCCGGCCCTGATCGAGGACGCCAAGGACGTGCTGCTGCGGCTGTACGACGTCGCCGCCGAATACAGCGCCGACATGCTGGAGGGCATCTACGACAAGCTCGAGAGCGTGAGCGCGCGCGTACTCAAGCAAGACGTCAACGACGCCGGCGCCGCCGAAGCACTGGCCGCGATCGCCAAGGAGGAAGACCTGAACGGCCGCATCCGCCGCAACGTGATGGACACGCGGCGCGCGCTCAGCTTCATGATGCGCAGCCGCATGCTCAACGCCGAGCAGTTCGAGGAGGCGCGCCAGATCCTGCGCGACATCGATTCGCTCGACAGCCACACTGCGTTCCTGTTCGACAAGATCAACTTCCTGATGGACGCCACTGGTCGGCTTCATCAACATCAACCAGAACAAGATCATCAAGATCTTCTCGGTGGCCAGCGTCGCGCTGCTGCCGCCGACGCTGATCGCCAGCATCTACGGCATGAACTTCAGGCACATGCCCGAGCTCGAGCTGACCTGGGGCTACCCGCTGGCGATCGCGCTGATGGCGGCCTCGGTGGCGGCGCCGTTCCTGTACTTCCGGCGCAAGGGCTGGCTGCGCTGAGCGGTCGCGGCAGCGCCGGCGGCGCCAAAAACTCGTGTGATTGCGCGTTCGCGCGCCGCGCGCCGGGTCCGCACGATGCCATCGCTGATGTAACCTCTACCCCCCCCGGCGCGATGCCCCGATCACGGCGAGGCGGCAGCCCCATGCAACAGATCACCGCTCGAGCTCGCGCGCTGCGCCCGCTGGCGCTGTGCGCTTTCCTGGTCGCCGCCGGCGGCACTGCGCAAGCCCAGTTCGCGATGGTGCCGGCGCCGCAGTGCGCGCAGCCGCGCGACTCGGCCAACGAGGTCGAGCAGGAGTTCCGCATCGACGCCTCGCGCCACCTGTACGCCTGCTACCCGATGCGCGTGTTCCGCGGCAGGCTGCCGCCGCTGCTGTACGGCATCATGATGGTGGAGATCGATCTCGACGCCCAGGGCAACGTCACGAACGTGACGACGGTGCGCAAGCCGGCGGCCGACGAGGTGGCCCCCTGGGTGCAGGCGATGATCCGCCGCGCCTCGCCCTTTCCGAGGCCGGCGCGCTTCCCCGGCGGGACGCTGCGCTTCACCGAGACCTTCTTCGTCGACAAGTCGGGCCTGTTCCAGACCTTCACCCTGACCGAAGGGCAGCGCTGAGCGCCGCCGCGGCAACGCCCTCCCTCGCCGATCACGGCCCGACGACACGCGCACGAGCCGCGCTCGAAAAGCAAGGCGGCCGCTCGCGCGGCCGCCTAGCGAAGAAAGACTGTTGTGCAGCGCCCCCGGGGGAACGAGGGAGGGAGGGAGGAGGAGGAGAACCGCCCAGGGATTGCAGCCAGCGTGGCCGACCGACCGCACAACAGAAAGCAACCCTGGCCGCGGACCCGTCGGGACCCGCAACCGAGCGGTATGACCGGCCTTCGAAGGCAAAGTTCCGCGGCCGTGGGCCATGACTTCGATCGCCGCCGCGAGGCCGGCGCGCGGCGCCCGGTTCGATAATCCGCCGATGGCGATCCAGACCGACGATTTCGGCAGCGCGCGCAGCAGCCGCGCGCCGGTGCTCGGTGCCGCAGCGGCCTCGCCCAACGAGCAGGCGATCGAGCGCGCGCTGCGCCCGCGTTCGCTGGCCGACTACACCGGCCAGGCCAAGACGCGCGAGCAGCTCGCGATCTTCATCGGTGCGGCACGCCGGCGCGCCGAGGCGCTCGACCATGTGCTGCTGTTCGGCCCGCCCGGCCTGGGCAAGACGACGCTGGCGCACATCGTCGCCGCCGAACTCGGCGTCGCCCTGCGCCAGACCTCGGGCCCGGTGCTGGAAAAGCCCAAGGACCTGGCCGCCATCCTCACCGGGCTCGAGCGGCACGACGTGCTCTTCATCGACGAGATCCACCGCCTGTCGCCGGTGGTCGAGGAAATCCTCTACCCCGCACTCGAGGATTACCAGATCGACATCATGATCGGCGAGGGTCCGGCGGCGCGCTCGATCAAGCTCGAGCTGCAGCCCTTCACGCTGGTGGGCGCCACCACGCGCGCCGGCATGCTGACCAACCCGCTGCGCGACCGCTTCGGCATCGTCGCGCGCCTGGAGTTCTACAGCGCCGAGGAACTGGCGCACATCGTCACGCGCTCGGCCGCGCTGCTCGAAGTGCCGATCGACGCCGCCGGCGCGCTCGAGATCGCGCGCCGCTCGCGCGGCACGCCGCGCATCGCCAACCGGCTGCTGCGCCGCGTGCGCGACTACGCGCAGGTCAAGGGCAGCGGCCATGTCGACGCCGCCACCGCCGACCGCGCACTCGTGATGCTCGACGTCGACCCGCTCGGCTTCGACGTCATGGACCGCAAGCTGCTCGAAGCCGTGGTGCACCGCTTCGACGGCGGGCCGGTAGGCCTGGACAACCTGGCCGCGGCCATCGGCGAAGAGGCCGGGACGATCGAGGACGTGATCGAGCCCTACCTCATCCAGCAGGGCTATCTGCAGCGCACGCCGCGCGGGCGCGTCGCCACGCTGGCGGCCTGGCGCCACCTCGGCCTGGCACCGCCGGCACGCGCCGACGACCTGTTCGAGGGCCGCTGAGCGCCGGGCGCCCGCAGCGCCCCTCAATCGGCCTCGACCGCCTGCGCCGGCGGCGGGTTGTCGAGGTGTGCGCTGTCGTTCCAGCCCACGAGCGAGAACCCCTCGCCGTGCCAGAGCAGGCGATTGATCGCCGCGTTGCCCAGCTGCCAGCTGCGCGGCGCCTGCAGCGCCACGCCGGCGGCGGCGCGGTACAGGCAGTCGAGCACGCCGCCGTGGGCCACGAGCGCGATCGCCTGGCCCGGGTGGCGCGCCGCCAGCGCCGCCGCCGCGGCCACGCAGCGCGCGTGGAAGCGCTCGAGGGTCTCGCCGCCGCCCGGGCCGAAGCCCGGTTCGCGCCGGCGCCAGCGCGCCGCCTCGTCGGGCCAGCGCGCGTCGATCTCGGCGAAGGTCGCGCCCTCGAAGCGGCCGAAGGCGCGCTCGCGCAGTCCGCGCTCGGCGGCCAGCGGTGCGCCGACGCGCGCCGCCAGCGCACGCGCCGTGGCCAGGGCACGCTCGAGGTCGCTGCTGTAGACGGCGTCGATGCCCTCGCCGGCCAGGGCCTCGGCCAGCCGTCCGGCCTGCCAGCGCCCGGTGTCGTTGAGCGGGATGTCGAGCTGGCCCTGGATGCGCAGCTCGCGGTTCCAGGCCGTCTCGCCGTGGCGCAGCGCGAAGACGCGCGTGGCTTCCCGCACCCCGGTCACACCCCGGCCAGCAGGCGCGGGTTGAGGGTGTAGGTGCCGGAGAAGGTCGCCTCGGCCAGGGTGCGCCCGGCCAGCGCCCGGCGCACCGCGTGGCCGTCGAAGGTGCCTTCGAGCGGCAGCCGCGGCAGCGAGATCGCGTACAGCGTGAACACGTAGTGGTGCACCAGCGTGTCGTTGAACGGCGGGAACGGGCCGTCGTAGCCGAAGTAGCTGCCGGCCATCTGTGCGTCGCCGGCGAACCACTTCGTGTAGTCGTTCAGGCCCTGGCGTGCGCCGTTGGCGCATTCGGGCCCCGGCTTGCCGCGCGCCACGAAGCCGCGGCTGAACTCACCCTCGGCGATCACCGTCGGCCGCGGCGGCAGGTCGATCAGCACCCAGTGGAAGAAGTCGCCGCGTTCGAGGTCGGCAGCCAGCTCGCGTCCGGGCTGGTTGACGTCGCGCCCGTCCAGCGGCACGTCGAAATCGTGGCAGATCAGCACCATCGACTTCGCGCCCTCGGGCAGCTCGCTCCAGGCCAGGTGCGGGTTCAGGTTGTCGGAGAAGGTCGCGCCGCCCTGGCCGTCGGGCCGGCCGGCGGCGTAGCGCGCGGGGATGCGGTCCCCGTTGGTCCAGCTGTCGCTCCAGAGTTTCATCGGCACGCCTTTCTCGGTTCGCGTCACGCCCGCGCCGCGGTCCGCTACACACCCCAGACGATGGGCGCGTCTGCGGCCTGCGCGCGACGCAGCATCTCGATCACCGGCCACAGGCGCTGGCGCAGCAGCACCGGCGCCTCGTCGCGCGCCGCGCCTTCCTCCGGCGGCTCGCCGTCGCGCTCGGCCGCGGCGATCGCCGCCTCGAGCGCGGCGATCGCGGCCGGCATCGCGCCGGCTTCGATGATGCCGCTGGCCGCCGGCTCGCGCCCGAGCAGCCGCAGCATGCGGTCGCCCTGCGCCGCGAGCATGACGAGGTCGCCGCTGGCCTTGCTCTTGAATCTGTAGATCATGGCATCCGCTTGCCGCACCCGCACCCGCACCCGCACCGGACGCACATTGTCGCAAACCGCGACCGGCCCGGGTCGCCGCCGCGCGCGGCGGCAATGGGCTCGAAACGACATGCGCCGCCCCCCCGGGGGGAGCGCGATCCGCGCTCGCGCGCGCTCAGCCGCTCACCAGGCGCATGCGCGGGAGCGTGCGCCGTTCGGGCGCGGCGCCGACCAGCCGCTGCTCGAAGCTGAGCGGGTCGAGCGCCGGCGCGTAGAGCCAGCCCTGGAACTCCTCGCAACCGGCGGCCTGCAGGTACGCGCGCTGGGCCTCGGTCTCCACGCCTTCGGCGATGGCGCGCATGCCCAGCGCCCGCGCCATCTGCAGGATCGCCTGCACGATGCCGCAGTCGCCGGCGTCGCCCGGCAGCCCTTGCACGAAGCAGCGGTCGATCTTCAGCTTGTCGATCGGGAAGCGCTTGAGGTAGACGAGGCTCGAGTAGCCGGTGCCGAAGTCGTCGATCGACAGCCGCACGCCCAGACGTGCCAGCGCCTGCAGCCGCGCCAGCGCCTCGTCGGCGTCGTGCAGCAGGATCGACTCGGTGAGCTCGAGCTCCAGCAGCTGCGGCTCGAGGCCGGCGACGGCGAGCACGCTGGACACGCGCTCGACGAAATGCGGCTGCTGGAACTGCAGCGCCGACACGTTGATCGCGATCGGCAGCGCGTGCCCGCGCTCGCGCCACAGCGCCGCCTGCCGCACGGCCTGCGCCAGCACCCAGTCGCCGATCGGGACGATGAAGCCGCTGTCCTCGGCCACCGGGATGAAGCGCTGCGGCGCGACCTCGCCGAGCTCGGGGTCGCGCCAGCGCAGCAGCGCCTCGGCACCGACGAGCAGCCCGTCGGCCAGGCGCACCTGCGGCTGGTACTGCAGCCGGAAGCGCCCGCTCACCAGCGCCTGGCGCATCGCGTGCTCGAGCCTCATGTCCGAGCGCCCGTCGGCCTCGGCGCGCCGCTGGTGCAGCCGCACGCCGGCGCGGCCGCTGGCCTTGACCGCGCGCATAGCGGCCTCGGCGTGGCGCGCCAGTTCGTCGGCGCTGCGGCCGTGCGAGGGCGCGAGCGCGATGCCGACGCTGCAGGTGAGCGTGAAGTGCGCGCCGTCCACGCTGCTGGGCTGCGCGACGACGTTGAGGATGCGGCGCGCCGTCGCCTCGGCGGCCGCGGCGTCGGCCGGCGCCAGCAGCACCGCGAACTGGTCGCCGCCCACGCGCGCGAGCATGTCGCCCTCGCGCAGACAGCCGCCGATGCGCGTCGCCGTGTCCTGCAGCACCTGGTCGCCGACCTCGTGGCCGAGACTGTCGTTGACATGCCGGAAGCGGTCGAGGTCGACGAGCAGCAGCGCGAAGCCCGCGCCGCTGCGCCGCTGCGTCTGCGCAACGGCCTCGGCCCGCTCGTAGAAGCCGCGCCGGTTCGGCAGCGCGGTCAGCGCGTCGAGCCGCTCGAGCGTCTCGATGCGATGCGCGGCGGCGATCTTCTCGGTCAGGTCGCGAAATGCCCAGACGCGGCCCTGCGGCCGGCCGCTGCACCACAGCGGGCGCGTCACGCGTTCGTAGACGCGGCCGTCGACGAGCTCCAGGCGGTCGCCGGCGGGCACCAGCGGCGCGTCGCGCAGCGCCTCGACGCGCCGGGCATACGCGGCCTCGTCGGGCATCTGGCGGCGCATCCAGGCGTCGATGGCGGCGTCGTCGCGCTGCTGAAGCAGTTCGAGCGGCAGGCCCCACATGCGGCCGAAGCGGCGGTTGAAGGCGCGGATGGCGCCGCGCAGGTCTGTGACCAGCAGCCCGTCGGCGGCCGACTCGAGCGTGGCCTGCAGCTCGGCCAGGCGCAGCTCGCGCTCGTCGTCGGCGCACTGCTCGGCGCTGCGGTCGCGCACGACGACCAGTGCGTGCACGGTGCCGCCGGCGGCGCCGGGCACGAGGCGGATGCTGCGGCTGGCGTGCAGGACGCGCGCGGCGGCGCTCTCGCTCGGCCGCCCGTCTCCATGCGCTGCACCCGGTGCGCCGGCGAGCACGAGCGCGGCCTCGCTGGCGAGCTCGCCGGGCTCGCCGCCGGCGGCCGCGGCCCAGTACGCCGCGTCCTCGGGCGACGCCACCAGCGCGTCGGCGGCGCAACCCACGAGCGCGTCGCGCGCACAGCCGAACAACCGCGCCGCGGCTGCATTGGCGGCACGCACGCGCAAGCCTGCCAGGTCGACCAGCCAGGCCGCATCGGGCAGGGCGTCGAGCAGGGCCAGGCCGTCGGGCGCGCCGCAGTCGCTCACGGTCTCGAGGGGCGGTTCAG
The DNA here is from genome assembly GCA_046348125.1 of Rubrivivax sp. GTDB lineage: Bacteria > Pseudomonadota > Gammaproteobacteria > Burkholderiales > Burkholderiaceae_C > Rubrivivax. Next base: position 92,058 of record JAXMEV010000001.1, on the reverse strand, counting down.
GCCACCGCCAGCGCGTCGTCCTGCGCGGCCGGCGCCGCGCGTCCGAGCGGCTCGAAGTAGTAGTGCACGCGCGGACGCGGATCGAGGTACTCGAGGGCCGGCGCCGGCAACTTGCCGGCGCCCAGGCTGCGCCGGATGCCCAGGTCGGGCGCCTCCTCGAGGTCGAGCAGCAGCGCGTCGCTGCGCGCCACCTTCGCGTCGTGCACGAGCACGCGCGGCTTCAGGGGCCGCGTCGAGTTCACGCTCACGACCAGCGCGAAACGGTCGTCGGTCAGCTGCACCAGCGAACCCGCCGGGTACACGCCCATCATGCGGATGAAGGCATTGAGCACGCCGGCGTCGTAGCGCCCGCGTCCCTGCGCGAACAGCATCGCCACCGCCTCGTGCGGCGTGAGCGGGGGCACGCGCGTGGGCGGATTGCACAGGTTGTCGTAGCGGTTGACGAGTGCCACGATGCGGCTGGCCAGCGCGATGCGCTCGCCGGCCAGGCGCTGCGGAAAGCCGCTCGCGTCGGCATGCTCGTGGTGCTGCGCGATCACCGCCAGTGCCCCGCCCGCCAGCGCCATGCGCTTGCCCAGTGCGACGCCCTTGGCGACATGGTCGCGATAGGCCGAGAGCTCGGCCGCACTCGCCCCCACTTCCAGATGGCGCACGCGCTCGGGCAGCTCCGACTTGCCCAGATCGTGCATGAGCGCGCCGACGCCCAGGTCGAGCATCTCGTCGGCCGCCAGCCCGAGCGAACGGCCGAGCAGCAGGCCGATCACACTGACGTTGAGCGCGTGCGCGGCGGTGCGCTCGCCGCCGCTGCCGGCGACCAGGCGGATGCCGATGTCGTCGCCGACCAGCATCTTGTCGAGCAGGGCGCGCGCCAGCGCCTCCGACTGCGCGCGCGATTCGGCCGGACGGGCTGCGGCGGCGTCCCAGGCCTGGCGCCAGGCGGACGCGGCCTCGCCGAACTGGCGTTCGCACTGCTGCTGCGCCTCGCGCTGGGCGGCGAGCAGCTCGCGGTGGCGGCGTGCCGCGGCCTGCGCCTTCGATTCCGCCGGCACCGCCGCGGCGAGCGCGGCAGCCGCCTGGGTCGGGTCGTCCGCCTGCGCGCTGCGCTCCGCGCTCCAGCGCACCTGCGCCAGGCCCAGGCGCCGGATGACGGCGATCTGCTCGGCGCTGGCGATCCGAAAGCTCGACAGCGGGAACGGGTGCGACAACCAGCCGCCGTCCAGGTGGATGAACATCCCCACCTGCAACTCGTCCACCGCAATCATGCTGCTCATCGCCCGCGTGCTCCGACTTGCCTCGAGCCGGACCGCCTTGCAGCCCAGCGACGGGTTTTCGGGCTTGCCCGGCAGGACTTGAGCGGCCGGCGGCTGCGGGGCCGCGCAGCGGCTTGCCGGGCGTGCGCGAGTTGGCGCGCCACGACATCCGGCAAACCCCGCTTGTCGGGCGGCGCCGCCCGGGGCATCCTGCGGCGCCCACCGCAATCGCTTGCCGGAGATACACGATGCAACGTCTTCCCCGCGCCGCCGCCCTCGGCCTGGCCGCCGCGGCCGCCGCGGCCGCCCTTGCCGCCCTCGCCGGCAGCGCTGCCGCGCAGACACCGCCGCTCAAGGTCGGCCTGATGCTGCCCTACACCGGCACCTACGCGGCGCTGGGCGACATGATCGAGAAGGGCTTCAAGCTGTACGTGCAGGAGCAAGGCGGCAAGCTCGGCGGCCGCGAGATCCAGTACTTCAAGGTCGACGACGAGAGCGAACCGAGCAAGGCGATCGACAACGCCAACAAGCTCGTCAAGCGCGACCAGGTCGACGTCCTCGTCGGCACCGTGCACTCGGGCGTGGCGCTGGCGATGGCGCGCGTGGCCAAGGAGAGCAACACGCTGCTGATCGTGCCCAACGCGGGCGCCGGCGACATCACCGGCTCGCAGTGCGCGCCCAACATCTTCCGCTCGAGCTTCAGCAACTGGCAGCCCGGCTACGGCTCCGGGGTGGTGGCCGCCGGCAAGGGCTACAAGCGCGCGATCACCATCACCTGGGCCTACGCGGCCGGCGCCGAGGCGGTGAAGGGCTTCACCGAGGGCTTCGAGAAGGGCGGCGGCAAGGTCATCAAGGACCTCGCCCTGCCGTTCCCGAACGTCGAGTTCCAGGCCCTGCTGACCGAGATCGCGGCACACAAGCCCGACGTCGTGTTCGCCTTCTTCGCCGGCGGCGGGGCACCCAAGTTCCTCAAGGACTACGATGCCGCCGGCCTCAAGAAGAGCATCCCCTTCATCGCCTCGGGCTTCGTCACCGACGGCACGCTCGAGGCCGCCGGCGCGAGCGGCCAGGGCGTGCTGACGACGCTGCACTACGCCGACAACATCGACACGCCGCGCAACAACGCCTTCCGCAAGAGCTTCGCCCTCGCCTACAAGGCCAATGCCGACGTCTACGCGGTGCAGGGCTACGACGCGGCGCAGATGCTCGGCATCGGCCTGGCCGCGGTCAAGGGCGACTTCTCCAAGCGCGAGGCGCTGCAGGCGGCGATGGCCAAGGCCGTGATCGACAGCCCGCGCGGCAAGTTCTCGCTGTCGCGCCAGCACAACCCGGTGCAGGACATCTTCCTGCGCGAAGCCAAGGGCATGAACAACGAGTTCCGCAGCGTCGCCGTCAAGGCCCTGGCCGACCCCGGCCGCGGCTGCAAGCTCTGAGCAATCCAGGCCAGCACGGCAACAGGGGCCGACCGTGATCCTCGAAGTCGCCGACATCCGCATCGCGCCGGGCCGGCAGGCCGCCTTCGACGAGGCGATCCGGCGCGGGCTCGAAACCGTGATCGCCCGGGCGCCCGGGATGAAGGGCTGGAAGGTCAACCGCTGCATCGAGCGGCCCGAGCGCTATTTGCTGACGATCTTCTGGGACCGGCTCGAGGATCACAGCGTGCACTTCCGCGGCGGGCCGCTGTTCGCCCAGTGGCGCGCCATCGTCGGGCCGTTCTTCGCCGAGCCGCCGCTGGTGGAGCATTTCGAGCTGGTCGGCAAGTCGTGAACGCGGCGGCCACGCGCGCGCAGGCGCTGGCCGCGGCGCGCGCGCATTTCGACAGCGGCGATTTCGTGCGCGACCTGGCGCGCCGGGTCGCTTTTCGCACCGAGAGCCAGAACCCGGCCTCCGGCCCGGCGCTGCAGAGCTACCTCGCCGACGAACTCGCGCCGGCGCTGGCGGCGCTGGGTTTTCGCCACCGCATCCACGCCAACCCCGAGCCGCCCGGCGGCCCGCTGCTGGTGGCCGAGCGCCACGAGGGCGCCGCGCTGCCGACGATCCTGATCTACGGCCACGGCGACGTCGTGCGCGGCCAGGACGCGGCATGGACGCGCGGCGCCGGCCCCTGGCGACTGGTGCAGGAAGGCGAGCGCCTGTACGGCCGCGGCAGTGCCGACAACAAGGGCCAGCACAGCATCAACTTGGCCGCGCTGGCGCAGGTGCTGGCGCTGCGCGGCGCACTCGGCTTCAACTGCAAGTGGCTCATCGAGACCGGCGAAGAGACCGGCTCGCCCGGCCTGGCCGCCTTCTGCGCCGCCGAGCGCGCGGCGCTGGCCGCCGACGCGCTCATTGCCAGCGACGGCCCGCGCCTCGCGCGCTCGCGGCCCACCGTCTTCCTCGGCGCGCGCGGCGTCGCCAACTTCGCGCTCTCGCTCACGCTGCGCGAGGGTGGCCACCACTCGGGCAACTGGGGCGGGCTGCTGCGCAACCCCGGCACCGTGCTCGCCAACGCCATCGCCTCGATGGTCGACGGGCGCGGGCGCATCCGCGTGCCGGCACTGCGCCCGCCGCCGATCCCGGCCAACGTGCGCGCGGCGCTGGCCGGCATCGAGTTCGGCGGCGCGCCCGGCGACCCGGCGGTCGACCGCGAATGGGGCGAGGAAGGCCTCACGCCCGCCGAGCGCGTGATCGCCTGGAACACGCTCGAAGTGCTGGCAATGCACAGCGGCGACCCCGAGCACCCGCTGAACGCGATACCCGCGAGCGCACGGGCGACGATGCACATGCGCTTCGTCGTCGGCACCGAGGTCTGCCGCGACGCCGCCACACTGCGCGCCGCACTGCATGCGCATCTGGCCGCGCAGGGCTATGGCGACATCGAGGTCGGCACGCCGGTGATCATGGCCGCGACCCGGCTCGACCCCGACAACGCCTGGGTGCGCTTCGCGCTGGCGTCGATCGCACGCAGCACCGGCCAGCCGCCGGTGCTGCTGCCCAACCTCGGCGGCTCGCTGCCCAACGACGTGTTCGCCGACATCCTCGGCCTGCCCACCGTGTGGGTGCCGCACAGCTACCCGGCGTGCAGCCAGCACGCTCCCGACGAGCACCTGCTCGCCCCGGTGGCGCGCGAGGCGCTCGAGATCATGACCGGGCTGTTCTGGGATCTGGGCGACGAGGCGCGCTCGCTGCCGCGACGCGCCGCCTCGCAGCGCAACATCTCCTGACAACGCCGCGCTCGCGCGCCGCAGTCGGCCGCGATACTCGCCGCCAGGCCGGCGCCGCCGGCGCGATCGTCGAAGGAGGCGTTGCCATGGCCACTGCCGCGAAGAAGGCCCTCGGCCTGCACATCGGACTCAACAGCGTCGACCCCAAGGCTTACGAGGGCTGGGACGGTCCGCTCGCGGCCTGCGAGAACGACGCGCGCGACCTGGCCGCGGTCGCCCGCAGCCAGGGCATCAAGCCCAGCGTGCTGCTGACCAGGAAGGCCACGCGCGGCGCGGCGCTGGGCGGCATCCGCGCCGCCGCGCGCGCGCTCAGGACGGGCGACCTGTTCTTCCTCACCTACTCGGGCCATGGCGGCCAGGTGCGCGACGCCAGCGGCGACGAGCCCGACAAGAAGGACGAGACCTGGTGCCTGTTCGACGGCCAGCTGATCGACGACGAGCTGTACTGCGAGCTCGCGCAGTTCAAGCCCGGCGTGCGCATCCTCGTGCTCTCCGACAGCTGCCACAGCGGCAGCGTGACGCGCGAGCGCGTCGACGTGCCGCCGGCGGGCTGGCGCGCCAAGCTGCTGCCGCCTGCGATCGCCGACCGCGTGTACCGCGCGCACGCGGCCTTCTACGACCAGCTGCAGATGGACGTGATGCGGCGCAGCGGCGGCCGGCCGGTGGACCCGGACGCCGCGCTGGCGCAGGTGGCCGTGAGCCCGCGCCTGGGCGCGATCGCCTCCAACTTTGCGGCCGCCTGCATCCTCGTCTCCGGCTGCCAGGACAACCAGACCTCGCTCGACGGCGAGTACAACGGCGCCTTCACCGAGCAATTGCTCAAGGTGTGGGACCACGGCGCCTTCAAGGGCAACTACGCGAGTTTTCACGCGCGCATCAAGGCGCGCATGCCCTCCAGCCAGACGCCCAACCTGTTCACGCTCGGCAGCGTGGGCAGCTTCGTCGCGCAGAGGCCGTTCACGGTCTGACGCCGAGCGCCGCCGCGCACCGGCGCTCGGGCGGATCGGACCCTGCCGCCTTGCTCGAGCCCGTGCGGGGCCGGCCCCGGTTGCTCAGAAACTCGTCTTGGTCTTGACGAGGAACTGCATCCGGCTCACCTCGGCCGGCGCGTTGACCGGAAACGCAAGATCGACGTGCAGCACGTTGCTGAAGGCCGAGCGCGTGCTGACGATGCGCAGCCCGAAGCCGACGTTGCCGAGCCAGGGCGCGGGCGCGGCGCCGGCGGCCGCGCCGCCCCAGGCGCGCCCATAGTCCATGTACAGGGCACCGCCGATGCGAAACAGCTGCCAGACGTACAGGCCGGTGTAGAAGCGCTCCTCGAACGTGACGAGCGCGCGCCGCGTGCCGTTCTGGTAGCGCAGCGGATAGCCGCGCAGGCCGTTGGCGCCGCCCAGCGTCAGCAGGTCCTCGAGCGCGGGCCGCGTCAGCGTGTCGGACGCGCCCGCGGCGTAGAACAGCCAGCGCGGGCTTTGCCGCAGATAGAACTGGGCCTGCAGGCCCAGGCGCTGGCGCTGCACGCGGCCGCCGATGTACTGGCCGGCGAGGCCGGCCGCGGTCATCAGCAGCCGGTCGTCGACGGGCTCGAAGCCGCGGCTCAGCGTCGCGGCATAGAGCAGGCCCGACGCGTCGGAGCCCAGCGCCGGCGTCGCGGCTCCGACCTCGAGCGTCGAGTGCAGGCCGAGCGAGAAGAACTCGGGCTGCCCGATGAGGTTGCGGTTGAGCTGGCGCTCGAAGCGGTCCTCGAGCAGCTCCAGGCGCACGAAGGGCGCCACGAGGTGCTGGTCGGCGGGCAGTTGCGCCGGCGCGGCGAGGCCCGGCGCGGCGGCATAGCGGTCTTCGCGCAGCCACAGGCCGAGCGAGGCGCGCCGCACCCAACCCTCGACCAGGCCGTGCGAGAGGCCGCCGAAGACCTCGGCGCGGCGCTGCCGGTGGCGGAACTGCGCGATCGCCGCCCCGCCGTCGTAGACCGAGTCGATCTCGTCGCTGCGCGTGGCGCTCGCCCCCGCGGCCCAGCGCGCGTCGAGGCGGTAGAAGGGCCGCACGAGGGCGACGCTGTCGCCGCCGCCGTCGCTGCTCGAGCGGTGCGCGATCTGCAGCGAAGCCCAGGTGCCGAAGGCACGTGGGTTCTCGAGCGCGAATTCGCGGCTCGTGCGATCGACGTCGCGCGAGCGGCCCAGGCGCAGCGACACGCCGGTGCCCAGCAGGTTGTATTCGGCGAGGTGGATGCCGCTGGCGTTGGCGCCGCCCTGGCGGCTGGCGCTGAAGCCGGGGTCGAGCGACCAGGTGTCGCGCGTGAGCACCTCGATGTCGACGACGCCGTCGTGCACCGCCAGCGGGCGGATCTGCACGTCGTAGAGGAAGTTGTTGGCGCGCAGCAGGCGTTCGGTCTCTTCGATCGCCTGGGTGCGCAGGCGCTGGCCCGGCTTGAACAACAGCGCGCGCTCGATGACCTCGGGGCGCGTCGCGATGTGCAGGCGGTTGGCGAGGCGGAACAGCCAGTGGTCCTCGAGCGGGTTGCCAGGGTCGAAGATCTGCTGCGCCGAGACACGCACCCGGCCGATCGTCGCGCCGGCGGCTTCGAGTTCGGCGAAGCTCGGCAGCGCGCGCGGGCGGGCGGGTGCAGCAGCGGGTACAGGGGCGGTTGAAGGACCCGGCGAAGGGGCCGGCGGCCCGGCAGGCGCCGCAGCCGACGCAGGCGGCGCGGGGGAACGCGTCGCAGGCGCGCGCGTGGCGTCGTCCGGATCGACGGCGATTGCCGACAGCGTGACGAGCGCGCCGAAGGCCCCCGCGCCGAGACGGTGTCGCAGGAGCGGCCGCGGCATCGGCCCGAGTGTAGGGGGCTCGCGCCGACGCGCCCACCGGCGCGCCCGCCGAGGCGCCAGCGGCGCGCGCGGGATTACACGCGCCGGGCGAACGGGCCGAGCATGAGCCGCTCGAGCGCATCGAGCCGGCGCTCGACGTCTCGCGAGTCGAGCATGGAGCGGCGCGCGGCGCCGGCCTGCACGGCGGCGGCATAGCCCAGACGCAAGGCGTCGAACGGCAGGCAGGCCAGCGCGCGCACGCTCGCGCGCACTGCGTCCACACCGAGCCGGCCATCGACGACCGACGGCCGGAAACCAGGCGCTGAATGTAGGCGTGTGCTCACAAGCAACTCCGGATTCAGTGACAACGCGCGCACTCTAGGGTAAACCCCAGGTGTCGAATAGATGCGCCTGCCAAGAAGCAAGCGCCTCAATCCGCGCTGGAAGTCAGTGCTCGCATATCACCTGAACCGTGAATTGCCTGGCGCGTTCCGCGATCTGAATCCCGTCCAGACGAATGTCCAGCCCGACGGCCTGATACGACACGCCACTCGAATCGAGGAAGGCGCGCAACACCTCCGGCTTGATCGCGAAGTTGACGTTCTGCGGCAGATCGCCGGTCTCGCGCGCGACGCGCGCGGCATCGAGCTTTCCGACCACCATGCCGACCACCGAACCGGAGCGGTCGACCAGCGGGCCGCCGCTGTTGCCGGGCTGGACCGGCGCCGAGATCTGCAGCACCTGCGGATCGTTGCCCAGGCCCGCGAGCGAATTCACCTGCCCGCTGGTGACGACGAGGTCGTCTGCCAGCAGGCCCGAGAGCGGATACCCCGCGACCATGGCATCTTCGCCCAGTGCCGCCATGATCCGGATGGCGGCGGCATTGCCGACCGGGGCGGGCAGGCGCAGCAGCGCGAGGTCATGGCGTTCGCTGGCATTGGCCAGCGTTGCCACGGCCGTGTTGGCCCCGCGGCGCACCGAGATCGTCGTACAGCCTTTGACCACATGGTGGTTGGTGAGGGCGAAGCGCGGCTCCACCAGGAAACCGCTGCCGTTGTCGAGCGCGACACGGCCGCCGCGCCTCGGCGCCTGGCCTTCGACGGCCGATGCCGGCGACGCGCCGGCGGGCGCAGGGGTGGAATGCGGCACCCTGCGGCCTACGGCGTCGCGCGGCCGCGCCAGATCGCAGATGAACACGAACTCCTCCTTTTCGCCGGCAGCGAGCGAATCCAGTGCCACGAAGGCGTCGGCCGGCAACTCTCCCTGCAGCGGCCTGCGCAGGGCGCGCTGGCAATCCACTTCGGCCGCCTGAGCCTGCAGCGACACCTTGTCCGCGGCCGCCGGCGCGACACGCAGCCGGTAGCGGTAACGCACCAGGGGCCAGCGGTCGGCGGCGATCGTCTCGAGGTCGATCTCGCGCGCGCCGTCGGTCGTGGCGGGCAGCCAATGCCCGGCCGCCGCCATGCCGGCGCCTGTCGCTGCAGCGGCGAGCGCCGAACAGGCAATGACATCGCGCAGGATCTTCATGAGCCTCTTGCCGTGCGGGTCCGGCGCGGAGTATGCGGCAGGCGCTGCGCGAGACGCCGGCCGACCACCGCCGCGGTGGTGCAGACGCCGCCGCGAAGCGAGGCTCTGGCCGGCTCATTGCGCTGGGCCGGCGCATTCACCGGCGCAGCGTGGTCGGGGCGCTGGGCACAGCAGGTTTCAGCGCCCGACAGGCGGCAGCCGTTGCCGTGTGGAGCATGCCGCTGCCGCTGCAGCGTGGCCGCCGGCATCGTCTTCCAGGCGAGCGGGATGCCGCTGCCGAGCAGGTTCAGGGCGAGGCCGCAGATGCCGGACGCGGACGCCGGGCGCAACGCCTCTTCGCTCGTACCCGTGCACCCGCTGGGGCCCTGCCGAAGCCGACGGCCCCGGCCTGCTTCGACGCCGCTCGCAGCACCGGCATCCTGCCCGAGCCCCCAGTCAGCGATGGCCGCGCCGGCGGCACCAAGCGCCCCGCCTTCGCGGCCGCGAACCTGCCTGCAGACCGGCCGGCGCCGCGGGAATGACGCGGCCGCAGCCGTGCACTGCGCGTATTGCCCAGGCGCACCGGAGCCCGGGATCCGCCGCGGCATTCTCCGCCGGCTCGCGCTGCCCCCGGCATGCTCCGCTTCCCCCTGTTCAACACCGCGCGACGGCTTCAACATCGGCTTCTGTGAGCGCCGATCCGAATCTGCACTGCTTCGGTCGGTATGAAGTTGCATCTTCTTCGCCGTCGGTCTTCTTCGGGTCGGCGTCTTTGACGCATCTTCTTCGCGTTGGGGTGCGTCTTCTTCGGCGTCGGCTCGGCAGCGGCAGGTCGGCGGCTACGGTGCTTGCCTTGGTGGCTTGGACCGGGGTCAGCCATGGCGCAGCGCGGACAACGCAAGTGCTTGTGTTGCGGGGAGTTTTTCTTCCCCGATTGCCGCAACCTGAAGCGCCAGCGGTATTGCCCGGCGCCGGCTTGCCGGCGCGCGAGCAAGGCGGCCAGCCAGGCCGCGTGGCTGGCCAAGCCCGAGAACCGAGGCTACTTCGCCGGCCCCGTGCATGTGCAGCGCATGCGCTGCTGGCGCGACGCGCATCCGGGCTGTGGCCGCCGCCGGCGGCGCGCGGGGCGTGCGTTACAAGATCGCTTGGTGGCACAAGTGCCTGATGCGGTTGAAGAAATCGGCGATCGTGGGGCTGCGCCCGAGAGCGGTGGAGCGGTGGCGCTACAAGATGTCTTGAACCCCTCGAAGGCACTGCTGGCGGGGCTGATCGCGCAGTTGTGCGACGTGACGCTACAAGATGACATTGCGGATGCGGCGCGGCGTCTCCTACAACGCGGGCAGGACCTGATCGCAGGAGGTGCCGGCGATGACGGGGGTGCTCAAGCGGGTGCTGCGCCCCGAGCGGGTGCGGCAAGTGCCGCCGCAGTTCAGCTGGGTTGACCACGCGCTGGTGCAGTGCGGGCTGATCGACCGCTGCGACGCGCGCTCGGCGGCGCTGTACCTGTTCCTGGTGACAGTGGCCGACGCGCAGGGGCTGAGCTACTACGGCCAGCGCACGCTCGCCAAGCGGCTGGGAATGAGCGAGGCCGAACTCGCCGCGCGCGCGCGCGGCTCGTCGCGCTGGAGCTGGTGGCCTACGAGGCGCCGCTGTACCAGGTGCTGGCGCTGCCGCAGCCGCAGCGCAGCGTGCCGGCGCCGCACGGCGACGAGTCGCTGACGCCGAGCGCGCCGGCGCCGCGCTCGGCACCACCGTCGGCACGCTCGGCCCGCGCGCAAAGCATCGGCCAGTTGCTCGCCGCATTGGAGCGTCGCCGTGATCGACTATGAACGCTTTTGCCAGCTGCGCGAGTGCCTGGAGCGTCAGCACCTGAGCGTGGCGCAGACCGCCCGGGCGCTGGGCATGGATGCGCGCACCGTCTCGCCAGGTGGGCCAAGATGCAGCGCTGGCGGCCGCGCGCGGGCGCGTCCCGGCCGAGCAAGCTCGACCCGTTCAAGGGCCAGATCGTGCGCTGGCTCGACGCCTGGCCGTACAGCGCGCAGCAGGTGCTGCAGCGCCTGCGCGAGCTGGGGTTCACCGGTGGCGCGACCATCGTCAAGGTGTACGTGGCGCGCATCCGCCCGCGCCAGCGCCCGGCGTACCTGAAGCTCGACTTCGCCCCCGGTGAATGCGCGCAAGTCGACTGGGGCAGCTTCGGCACCATCGGCGTGGGCTCGACTCGCCGGCGCTTGAGCTTCTTCGTGATGGTGCTGTGCTTCAGCCGCCGCATGTACCTGGAGTTCACCGTCTCGCAGACGACTGAATTCTTCCTCGCCTGCCACGAACACGCCTTCGCCGCCTTCTCGGGCGTGCCGACCCGGGTGATGGTGGACAACCTGAAGTCCGCAGTGCTGCAGCGCCTGGCCGGCTCGGCGCCGGTGTTCAACCCCAAGTATGCGGACTTCGCGCGCCACTGGGGCTTCCAGATCAGCGCGTGCAACCCGCGCGCGGCAAACGAAAAGGGTCGGGTCGAGAACGCGGTCGGCTATGTCAAGAAAAACCTGCTGGCCGGACTCGAGCTGCCCGACTTCGCCGCGCTGCAGCCCATCGCGCAAGCCTGGGTGGACACGGTGGCCAACGTGCGGCTGCACGCGGCCACGCACCAGCGGCCCATCGAGCGCTTCGCCCAGGAAGCGCGCAGCCTCGGGCCGCTGAACCCCAACGGCTACGAGCTGGCCACCATCAGCCACGTGCGCGCCACCCCCACCTGCCGCGTGGCGCTCGATACCAACCACTACTCGGTGCCGCCGCACCTCGCGGGCTGCCCCCTGATGCTCAAGGCCTGGCCCGACCGAGTGTGTGTCTACCACGCCCAGCAGCTCGTCGCGAGCCACCCGCGCTGCTTCGACCGGCATCGCGACATCGAAGACCCCGATCACGTGCGGCAGCTGCAGGCGCAGCGTGCCAGCGCACGCGAGCAGCGCCTGATGGTGCAGTTCCTCGCGCTGTCGCCGCGCGCGGCCGCGTGCGCCCAGGGCTTGCAGACCAAGCGCGCGAACCCGCGCGGGCATATCCGGCGCATCGTCGCCTTGGCCGAGATCTACGGTCGCGAGGCGCTGACGCGCGCCATCGACGACGGGCTCGAGCTGCAGGCGTTCAGCGCCGAGTACATCGCCAACATCCTCGCCGCGCGCCAGCGCCGCACGCCCGAGCCCGCGGCGCTGACCCTCACGCGCCGCGCGGACTTGCTCGAGCTCGACATGCCCGAGCCGGACTTGTCGGTGTACGACCGGCACCAAGGACTCGACGATGCGAAACCGACCTGACGCGCGGCGCGTAAACGCCGCCGATACCCAAAGCGACGACGCGCTGTGCGCGCAGCTGGCCGAACTGAACCTGCCGTTCATGCGCGAACACTGCCGTGCGATCGCCCACACCGCGGCCGACAAGCAATGGTCGCACCTGCACTACCTGGGCGAACTGGCCAGCGGCGAAGCGGCCGCGCGCGCCGACCGCCGCGTGCAGCGCCGCATCAAGGACGCGCGCTTCCCGGTGCTCAAGACGCTCGAGCAGTTCGACTGGAACTGGCCCGCCAGGATCAACCGCGCCCAGGTGCAGCACCTGTTCGAGCTGCACTTCGTCGCCCAGCACGGCAACGTCATCTTCATTGCCCCCACCGGTTTGGGCAAAAGTCACTTGATGGTCGCCCTGGGCCACGCAGCATGCCTGCGCGCGCACTCGGTGTTGTTCACCGGCGCCATCGATATCGTCAACACCGTGGCCGCCGCCGCGGCCGCCGGCAGCAGCATCAAGCGCGCACTGGACCGCTACCTCAGCCCCCAGCTGCTGTGCGTTGACGAATTGGGCTATTTGCCCATCGACAAGTTCGGCGCCGACATCCTCTTCCAGATCATCAGCCACCGCTACGAGCGCGGCGCCACGGCCATCACCACCAACCGCGTCTACAAGCAATGGGCCGGCATCTTCAACAACGACAGCGTCCTGACCTCGGCGCTGCTCGACCGGCTGCTGCACCACGCCGAGACCGTCTCCATCGAAGGCCGCAGCTACCGCTCCAAGGATCACATCGAGGCTTGAACCGGCCTCGCGTCGGCTGACACCGTCAGCCACTCAACGCCCCGATCCGATGACCTCAACCACCAGCATCTTCAGACCGACCGATTTGATGCACGTTCGCGCCGTCGCTCATAGCTTCCCTCGACCCGGCCCGGGAGCCCCGCAATGAATCGCGATCTGCATCTCATCGTCGGCGATGGCGTCGTCGGCCGTGCGACCGCGGACGTGCTCGCTCGCCGCGGGATCGCGCACGCGCTGGCCAGCCGCACGCCCAGCCCCGGGCTGGCTACGCCGCAACGCCGTGTCGACGCCCTCGATCCCGACGCCCTGCTCGGCGCCAGCGCCGACGCTTCGCATCTGTACCTGACGCTCGGCCTGCCTTACGACGCCCGCGTCTGGGAGCGCGACTGGCCGCGCGTCATCGACAACGCGATCGCCGCCGCGCGCCGGCACGGACTGCGGCTCGTGATGTTCGACAACGCCTACGGCTACGGGCCCGTGCCGCTGCGCCAGCCGATCCGCGAGGACCATCCGCAGCAGCCGCCTTCGCGCAAGGGCCGCGTGCGCCAGGCGATCGGCGAACGCCTGACGCAGGCCGCGCGCGACGAAGGCGTGCCGGTGCTGATCGCCCGCGCGTCCGACTTCTACGGCCCCGACGTGCGCGGCGCGCTGCTCTTCGCCTCGGCGATCGAACGCCAGCTGCAGGGGAAAACGGCGCAGTGGCTGGGCGACCCCGACCGGCTGCACAGCTACACCTACGTGCCCGACGCGGCGCGCGGGCTGGTCGAGCTGGCGCTCGACGACGGGGCCTACGGCGACGCCTGGCACCTGCCGACGATGGCCCCGGCGCCGACCTCGCGCGCGCTGCTGCAGATGTCGGCGCGGCTGCTGCGCGCGCCCGAAGGCGTGCAGGTGCTGCCCGGCGCGATCCAGTCGGTGTTCGGGCTCTTCGTGCCGATCCTGCGCGAGCTGCGCGAGATCCGCTACCAGCACGAGCAGGACTTCGTGTTCTCGAGCGAGCGCTTCATGCAGCGCTGCCCGGGCTTTCGCATCACGCCCTACGAGGAGGGCATCGAGGCGATGGTGCGTTCCTTTCGCCCGGCCTGAAGGGCGCGCACGACCGTGCGCGACGCCGGCGCAGCGCAAGTCCGGGCACTGGCATCACTTGCGTAATGCAGCCAGCCGCAAGCAACTGTTATTGGGCGAACGCCCGACGCCCGTCCGCGTCAGGGCAAAGATGGATCTCGATGGTCGAGTGAACGATTTCCTCATGCACGGACAGGCGTTCTCGCACCACCTCCGGAGTCAGCGAGTCGTCGTGGGTCACGACGGTCATGGCGCACGAATAGACCTGCTTTCCCACGCGCCAGACGTGCAAGTCCGTGATCCGCGTGTCTCCGGCGTGGCCATCCGATTGGACCACTTCCCGAATCTCGTCGACCACCGGATGATCCATTTCGCGGTCGAGCAGCACCTTGCCCGTGTCCGCGACAAGGCCCTTGGCCCAGACGGCGACCAGCACGGCCCCGACGATGCCCATGAGCGGGTCGAGCCACGACCAACCGAACACCCAGCCGCCGAATAGTGCTCCGATGGCCAGCACCGAAGTCGCAGCGTCGGCGATCACATGCAGGTAGGCCGACTTCAGATTGAGGTCGTGGTGTTGACCATGATCGTGGTGGTGGCCGTGATCATGTCCGTGTGAGTGGCCGTGATCGTGGTGGTGCGCCTTGCCAAGAATCAGCGCGCAAGCCACGTTGACCACCACCTGAATCCGTGAACATCCCGACTCGGTTGCCATACTGTTCGGTCGATTTATCTCTGCCATGCCCGATTTGATTGGTTTGGCGCGTTCCGCGATGCCGCCGAAGGTCGATCGGCCTCGGATTTCGGGCCGCAGGCGGTGCTGGCGTGCCGATCGTGCCGGTTTCGAGCGTCGGCGGGCACGGCCCAGGCTGCCGTGGACGGTGTTCGGCAGGGCCGGGTACTGGATGAGCGGGCTCGCGCGGCAGTCCAGCCGCTGCGATGTGGCGTTATGCCGTCGGTGCGAACTGCGCATGCAGGCGGATGAAGGCCTTGGCTGCCTTGTCGTTGGCGCCCAGCCCGAGGATCACGCGCCGGCCGGTCGCGATCAGTCGGCCGGCCCGGTAGATCAGCTCCTGCATCACCGTCTTGATGCGCCGGCGCTTGGCGTTGTGCCGCACCGGTGCATCGGGCCCGAGCAAGCCGCGCTGACCGATCAGGCGCAGGATGTTCATCGCCAGCGCCGCGAGCTGGCACACCAGGTAGTTGGTGTCGAACTTGCCCGAGGGCAGCCGCGTGAGGTCGAGGTCGGTCTTGAACTCGGAGTGGAACTGCTCGTGCGTGCCGTGGTCGGCATACAGCGCGATGATCGCCGCGGCGCTGAACTGCGCGGCCGGCAGACTCGTCGTCCAGCCCTCCAGCGTCAGCTCGGGCACGAGCAGCACCTGGCCACGGGCGTCGATGGCGCGCTCGATCAGACGAAACACCCGACGCACCGGCCGCTCGATGCCCTCGATTGCGACGGGCTCTTCCCAGGTCGTCACGCGCTTGCCCTCGCGCGGGTGCTCCCAGCATGTGCTGGCCTCGGCACCCAGCCGTGCGCCCAGTGCGCCCACGTCGGTCTTGCGCGGGTTCCACTTGATGAGGAAATCAACCCGCGCAGGCCCGGCTTGTTGCACGCTTCGATAGCGCGCGCAATGCGCGCCGAGTCGAAGCCCGAGTCCAGGCGTGCCAGGATCGGCGCCCGCGGCCGGCCGCACTCAGACGCTGCGCCATCGGGATGACGCGCTCGAGGTTGAAGTCGGTCCCAGGCCGAGTGCTGCACGCCCGGGCGCAGTGCCAGTTCCAGGCAAAACCCATGGCTGCCCAGATACGCCGCCAGCGGGCAGTAGCCGTCCACGCCCGCGTAGGTGCGCCCCACGCCCTCCTTGAGCGTGCCGCCGTTGTCCATCGCAAAGGTGTCCACGTCCAGCGGCAGCCAACCGCAAGGCAGCACCCCGTAGTCCGGGCGCTGGCCGCCCAGCAGCGTCTCGATCATCGGCGGCACGAAGTCGAACAGTGCACTGGCCTTGGCGTCCATGCGCTGGCGCAGCGTCGGGCTCGAAGGCAGCAGCGCGATGTCCAGCGATTGCTTGAAGAACGCGTCGCCGCGGTAGTTCTCGATGGCGTCGAAGTCGCTCTTGCCTTGCGCGAGCAGGCCGATGTAGCTGCGCACGATGTCGCTGTTGGCCACGCCGCCCCTGATCGGCAGCGCCGCATCGAGCCGTCTGAAGTTCGGCCGCAACGCGTTCAGGCAGTGGCCCACCAACGAAAGGCCCGCTACCGGCGTGAGGTCGTAGTCGAGTTGCTGGACGATGAGTTTGCGCATGGTCTGCGGGCGCTGGGCGAGATCGAATCGATTCCCCCACACAACTCACCCGCAGGGTGCTCCGATGTCAGGACCAACCCTGCCCGTTTACCCAATCACGTCAACGACTTGGCGTTGCCGCCCGGTCGGAGGGTCACGGATCCAGGTATAGCAGTCAGCTCGAATCGAGTCGCGGTCGGCGCCGCTGCAGGAGTTGCCCGCCACAACCGACCGCAGCCAAGCCCGCGCCGGCAAAGGAAGTGACCTCGCGCACGCTGGCGAGACCGGTACAGAAAACGGGGGTCTTCCGGACAATTTGTGGGCGTCAAACGTCCATCCTGAGCGTCTGAGACGAGTTGCCCACCGCGGCGGACGTGCGTTCGTCGCATGCGACGCCCGCCCGCCGCCGTGGACAACTCTGCACCGAGGATGTTGCGGTCTGGCGGCAGTGCCGGGCTGCGTTTGCTGCGTCAACCGGGTTCTTGCGTCGGGTCCCGATCGCGCATGAACCGCTCGAACTTTCGACAGGTGGCGTCCAACGAGTCTTGTTCGGCTTCGGTGATGCGGGGGTAGATCAGCGGTCCGCCGTCGCCCTGGACGAGCTGTCGAATGCCGGCGTCGACGCCGCGCCGGGCGAGTTCGTCGTCGTCGTATCGGCGCCGGATGAGTTCCCCGCCGAGCAGCCACAGGTTGTCGCGATGCCTGCGCACGGTCGACTTGGCCAGGCCCCGGTCCAACAGATGCAGCAGGAACGGCGCGAACACCGCCACGATCTGTTGGCCCAAGGCGATGTCGGCCGGCTCGACGTGCCACGACCTTGGCCAGTCGTCCAGGTCGGGGCAGGCCTGGCGAAGGCGCTGCGCATCGCGCGGCGCGAGAATGGGCGCGTCATCATCGCTGGCACGGGAGTCGGCCATGTTGCTCACCCGGCTGCTCAACGCCTGCTACCACTTTGCAGGCTTCGTCTACGCCGGGGCGCGACTGAACGAAGCCACCGGCACGATCGAGGTCGACGTGCGCCCGCGCCGGGGCTCCAAACCGCACTGCTCATGCTGCGGCAAGGCCGCTGCCGGATACGACGTGCTGCCGACGAGGCGCTTCGAGTTCATTCCGATCTGGGGCTATGCCGTGCAGCTGCTGTATGCCATGAGGCGCGTGCAGTGCCGCCAGTGCGGCGTCAAGGTCGAGCAGGTTCCCTGGGCGATGGGCAAGCACAGCCTGACCAAGGCCTACATGCTGTACCTGGCGCACTGGGCGCGCAAGCTGTCGTGGCGGGAGACGGCGTCGAGCTTCGGCACGACCTGGGACCAGGTCTGCCAGGCGGTGGAATATGTCGTGCACTGGGGGCTCGAGCATCGCCAACTCGGGCCGCTGCGTGCCATCGGTGTGGACGAGATCGCCGTCGGACGGGGGTACAGCTTCCTGACGCTGGTCTACCAGATCGAAGCCGGCTGCGTCCGGCTGCTGTGGGTGGGCAAGGAGCGAACGACGCAAAGCTTCGAGCAGTTCTTTACCCTGATCGGCCAGGAGTTGGCCGGCCGGGTCGAGTTCGGAGCCTGTCCGGAATTCTGTGTGCGAGGCATAGCATGATGACGACAAGGAGCATGTATGCCAAGCAGGAAGACGACGAAGGCGGCGCTGCAAGCGCTGGCGAGATACCCCGCGATCCCGAAGGAGCTGGTTGAGCAGTTCTTCGAGGGTGGCACGACGATGACGGCCGGCCAGGTCGAGGAGGCCTCTGTGGCGTTCAAGAAGGCGCTGATCGAGCGCGCTCTGGGCGGGGAGCTGAGCCATCATCTGGGCTACGCGGCGGGTGCCGACAGGCCCGCGACGGCCGGCAGCAACCACCGCAACGGCGCCAGCGCCAAGACGGTGCTCACCGGCACGGGCCCCGTGCGGGTGCAGGTGCCGCGCGACCGCGAGGGCACGTTCGAGCCGCTGCTCATCGCCAAGCACGAGCGGCGCTTCACGGGCTTCGACGACAAGGTGGTGGCCATGTACGCGCGCGGCATGACGGTGCGCGAGATCCAGGCCTTCGTCGCCGAGCACTACGGCTGCGAGGTGTCGGCCGAGTTCATCAGCTCGGTCACCGACGAGGTGATGGCCGAGGTCACGGCGTGGCAGAGCCGGCCGCTCGAGCCGATGTATCCGGTGGTGTTCTTCGACGCGCTGCGCGTGAAGATCCGCGACGAGGGTGTGGTTCGCAACAAGGCGATCTACCTGGCGCTGGGGGTGCTGGCCGACGGCACGCGCGACGTGCTCGGTTGTGGATCGAGAACACCGAGGGCGCCAAGTTCTGGCTGAAGGTCTTCAACGACCTCAAGACGCGCGGCGTGAGCGACATCCTGATCGCCGTCACCGATGGGCTCAAGGGCATCGGCGAGGCGCTCGAGGCGGTGTTCCCGGCCACGACGCTGCAGACGTGCATCGTGCACCTGATCCGCTCCAGCCTCGAGTACGCCAGCTGGAAGGACCGCAAGCAACTGGCCGCGGCCCTGCGCCCGGTGTACACGGCGCTCAACGCCCAAGCGGCCGAGGCCGCGCTGGCCGAGTTCGAGCGCGGCGCCTGGGGCCGGCGCCACCCCAACGTGGCGGCCGCCTGGCGCCGGGCCTGGGAGCGGGTCATCCCGTTCTTTGCCTACCCGCCGGCGGTGCGCAAGCTCATCTACACCACCAACGCCATCGAGAGCTTGCACAGCCAGCTGCGCAAGATCATCAAGACGCGCGGTCACTTCCCCAGTGACGATGCCGCCACCAAGCTGATCTGGCTGGCGCTGCGCAACATCGCGCACGACCGGCACCGAACGGTGCGTGAGTGGCGTGAGGCGATGAATCAGTTCGCCATCGCCTACGGCGACCGGTTCACCCGAACGGACCTGTAGCATGGCGGCACCGACTTGCCCACCGCGTCGGTCGGCCGGTTCGTCGCAAGCGCCGACCGACCGCCGCCGTGGACAAGTCTCCGAGGCTTCGCACACAGAAATCCGGACAGCCCCGAGTTCGTCTGCTCGGACATGTGGCGGCCGTACCTGCAGCTCATCGCCAAGCACTGCACCCGCGCGCTGAACATCCTGGACCGCTTCCACGTCGTGGCCAAGCTCAACAAGGCGCTCGACGAGGTGCGTGCCAGTGAGGCTCGCCGCATGGTCCGCGAGGGCTACGAGCCGCTGCTCAAGAAGAAGCGCTGGTGCCTGCTCAAGCGACCGGAGAACCTGACGAACAACCAGCGCACGAGTCTGCGCGAGCTGCTCGGCTACAACCTGAAGAGCGTGCGCGCGTATCTGCTCAAGGAGGAGTTCCAGCTGTTCTGGGGCTACACCTCACCGGCCTGGGCCGCCAAATTCCTCGACGCCTGGTGCGCCCGCGCGATGCGATCGCGCATCGAGCCGGTGAAGAAGTTCGCCCGCACGGTGCGTGCGCATCGGGATCTTTTGCTCAACTACTTCCGGGCCAGAAAGCAGTTTTCCAGCGGCGTCATCGAGGGGCTGAACAACAAGGCCAAAGTCACTATGAGAAAAGCGTACGGCTATCGGAGCTTCCGCGTCGCCGAGCTCTCTCTGTACCACGTACTCGGCAAGCTGCCTGAGCCACAACTGGCCCACAAATTCTTCTGACGAAGCGAAAACGGAGAACGCAGAGGCAGCGGCGAGGGTGAAAACGCGGGGTTTTGAAGGTCGGCGCTCGCGAGACCACCCCGCGCAGTCCCGCCAGGACTGGCGCTGCGGGCAGACGTGAAAAAGCCCGAAACGAGTTCGGGCTTTTGAACATGGTGGTGGATTCTACCGGAACCTTGAACCCGGTATCTTCAACCATGCCGAGACGTCCCCATAGGGGCGGGTTTCGGCGTAAAGAGCAGGACACATACCTGAATCCGTGAACATCCCGACTCGGTTGCCATACTGTTCGGTCGATTTATCTCTCCTGGATCCGTGACCCTCCGACCGGGCGGCAACGCCAAGTCGTTGACGTGATTGGGTAAACGGGCAGGGTTGGTCCTGACATCGGAGCACCCTGCGGGTGAGTTGTGTGGGGGAATCGATTCGATCTCGCCCAGCGCCCGCAGACCATGCGCAAACTCATCGTCCAGCAACTCGACTACGACCTCACGCCGGTAGCGGGCCTTTCGTTGGTGGGCCACTGCCTGAACGCGTTGCGGCCGAACTTCAGACGGCTCGATGCGGCGCTGCCGATCAGGGGCGGCGTGGCCAACAGCGACATCGTGCGCAGCTACATCGGCCTGCTCGCGCAAGGCAAGAGCGACTTCGACGCCATCGAGAACTACCGCGGCGACGCGTTCTTCAAGCAATCGCTGGACATCGCGCTGCTGCCTTCGAGCCCGACGCTGCGCCAGCGCATGGACGCCAAGGCCAGTGCACTGTTCGACTTCGTGCCGCCGATGATCGAGACGCTGCTGGGCGGCCAGCGCCCGGACTACGGGGTGCTGCCTTGCGGTTGGCTGCCGCTGGACGTGGACACCTTTGCGATGGACAACGGCGGCACGCTCAAGGAGGGCGTGGGGCGCACCTACGCGGGCGTGGACGGCTACTGCCCGCTGGCGGCGTATCTGGGCAGCCATGGGTTTTGCCTGGAACTGGCACTGCGCCCGGGCGTGCAGCACTCGGCCTCGGAGACCGACTTCAACCTCGAGCGCGTCATCCCGATGGCGCAGCGTCTGAGTGCGGCCGGGCCGCGGGCGCCGATCCTGGCACGCCTGGACTCGGGCTTCGACTCGGCGCGCATTGCGCGCGCTATCGAAGCGTGCAACAAGCCGGGCCTGCCGCGGGTTGATTTCCTCATCAAGTGGAACCCGCGCAAGACCGACGTGGGCGCACTGGGCGCACGGCTGGGTGCCGACGCCAGCACATGCTGGGAGCACCCGCGCGAGGGCAAGCGCGTGACGACCTGGGAAGAGCCCGTCGCAATCGAAGGCATCGAGCGGCCGGTGCGTCGGGTGCTTCGTCTGATCGAGCGCACCATCGACGCCCGTGGCCAGGTGCTGCTCGTGCCCGAGCTGACGCTGGAGGGCTGGACGACGAGTCTGCCGGCCGCGCAGTTCAGCGCCGCGGCGATCATCGCGCTGTATGCCGACCACGGCACGCACGAGCAGTTCCACTCCGAGTTCAAGACCGACCTCGACCTCACGCGGCTGCCCTCGGGCAAGTTCGACACCAACTACCTGGTGTGCCAGCTCGCGGCGCTGGCGATGAACATCCTGCGCCTGATCGGTCAGCGCGGCTTGCTCGGGCCCGATGCACCGGTGCGGCACAACGCCAAGCGCCGGCGCATCAAGACGGTGATGCAGGAGCTGATCTACCGGGCCGGCCGACTGATCGAGACCGGCCGGCGCGTGATCCTCGGGCTGGGCGCCAACGACAAGGCAGCCAAGGCCTTCATCCGCCTGCACGCGCAGTTCGCACCGACGGCATAACGCCACATCGCAGCGGCTGGACTGCCGCGCGAGCCCGCTCATCCAGTACCCGGCCCTGCCGAACACCGTCCACGGCAGCCTGGGCCGTGCCCGCCGACGCTCGAAACCGGCACGATCGGCACGCCAGCACCGCCTGCGGCCCGAAATCCGAGGCCGATCGACCTTCGGCGGCATCGCGGAACGCGCCAAACCAATCAAATCGGGCATGGCAGAGATAAATCGACCGAACAGTATGGCAACCGAGTCGGGATGTTCACGGATTCAGGTCTACGTCACCCACCCGACGCTGTTCGAGCGCGCCTACGACTTCAGTTTTTGGGAACACCACGGGCCGCAGACCCAGCAATACGATCTGGGCCTGAAACGCCAGCCGAACGGCTCCGACCACAACCTGACTGGTCTGCGCAACGCGATCTCGGCCTTCTACAAGCGCGAGATGCAGTGCGGCGACAGCAGCGTGGCGCACTTGGTCGAGCGCAGTCCCGGCGTGTTCCTGCTGACCGTCCACGTCAAAGACATGGCGATGCTGCGGCTGGAGTTCGAGGGGCCGACCCTCAAGCGCCGCGTCGGCAATCCCAACATCCACATGGTGCTGGAATACGCCAAGGCCACGGGCGTGGTGCGCACGCTGGTGCGCGGCGGCCAGAAGTATCAGCAGATGCTGGTCGAAGCCTTCGCCGAGCATGTGCTGGGCGTCAGGGCGAGTGCCAGCCGGATCAAGTCGCCGACGCTGGATTTGTCGATGCTGCGCACCGGCTTCGACGTGCCGGAGGCGTTCGCGGACGGGTTCACGATGGTGCAGTTGAAGGCGCTGACCTTCCTCAGCCCGGATGGCGCGCTGAAACTCGAATGCACCGCGATGCAGTCCAGCCACCAACGCTCCGTGCATGAACTGCTGAAAGAGAAGTTGAACGGCCCGCTGGAAGGCAACTGGACGGTGACGGCGGCGCAGGTCAACCTCTACTACCCGCCGGAGCCGGGCCGCACGCGCGCGAAGGTGGTCACCATCGAGGTGACCAGCAAAGGACGGCTCAACCTGCATAAGTTCGACGCCAAGATGCAGGCGCAGCTGGAAGGCTATCTGGTCGCGGTCGGCATCTTGCAGAAGGGCCAGACCCTGAGCGCGCACGAAATGCCGCCGGAAACGGATGCGGTCGGCTCGACGCCGGTGATCGAGGACTGACCGGTGGCGGCGCACGACGCTTGGGCCTTGATCTGCCGCCTGTTCGCGGGCGGTACGCCCGTGCTGCGCGCCACGCTGTCGCCGCGCGAGGCGGCGACGCTGTCCGTCCTCGGCAAGGCGGTCAAGCCGACGATGATGGATCAGTCCTTCGTGCTCTGTCCGCACTGCCAGCAACATCGGGCGCAAGTGCTGGGTGATGGACGCGGCGGACGGATGTGCCGTTGCTCTGACTGCGGGCCGGTGGCCATCGAAGCCGCCGATGGTGCGGCGCTGGCCTTGGACGAGGACTGGCTGCGCCAGAAGATGCGCCTCGCGCTCGGCATCGAAAGCCGCGACGGCATCGATGACCTCGGCGACGGTGTGTGGCGGCTCGGTGATGCCCGGCGTTCGCCGGTGCTGCTGGCGCGCGATCTCACGCGGGTGCTGCACGAACCTGCGTTGCTGGATCGGGTGCGCGTGGCGGGCGGCGACGTCCGGGTGATCACGCCGAGGCCGAGTACGACGCGCGGAGCGCCTTTCGGCACAGGCGTGGAATGGCTGGTGCTGGAGGAACGCTTCACGCTCTACGGCGGTGCGATTTCGTTCATCGCCACGTCGCCGCCCACGACGCCAGCAGTTGCCGATCCGGCCACGCCGGTGAACGGGCCGTTCTCGGCGGACTTCAAGTGGGCAACGCTGCCGGATGTTCAGGCCACGCCGATCCAGTTCACCGATGGTCAGTCGAAGGTATTCGGCGCACTCTGGTCGTTCAAGGGCGAGGCCACGACGGCGGATCGAGTCATGCAGCGCGCGGGGCTGGACAGCGCCAAGCCGAGCGACCTGTTCAAGGTCAAGACGAAGGACAAGGGCAAGCCGGGGCCAGAGGCGCAGCATGTCGCCTACGGCGCGCTCGTGGTCACTCAGCAACGCGCGGGGCTGTATGCGATGCCGTGTGCGGCAGCGGGAAAGGAGGTCGCCATGACGTGATCACCACCCAATGCGCCGAGGCTCGCGCCGACCTCAAGAGCCTGACCTTTCAATTTTTGGAGTGCTTGAAATGAGTGGAAAGAACCAATGGGTCGTTCCCGTCAACGGCGGCGATCAGTGGGGTGTGCGGGGAGAAGGCAACGACCGTCTCACCTCCATCCATGACACGCAGCAACAGGCGATTGACCGTGCGCGGGACATCGCCATCAACCAGCAGAGCGAGATGCTCATCCAAGGGCGGGACGGACAGATCCGTGAGCGCAACAGCTACGGCAACGATCCGTTCCCGCCCAAGGGCTGACGTGGAGGCTGGCCTCGCGGGTTTGCCGGTGTGCTTTGCTCGTGCAAACCCGCGAGCCAACCATTTCCATCAGCACACGCACAAGTGGTTGATGAACAACGCCGTCTGCGTGTGCCACGGCGAAGAAGTTGGCGCAAGTTTCGAGAGAAGATAGGGCGGAACAGGGGCGAACCGGGCGCGTGGTGGCGGTCGGGCGACCGGCGGGTGGCACACGCAGAACGGGCGGGAACCCTGCGTGGCGGGCGGATTCCGCAAAGGAAAACGCCCAACCGAGAACGGTTGGGCGCTGAATAGTGGTGGCCAAGGGCGGAATCGAACCACCGACACGCGGATTTTCAGTCCGCTGCTCTACCAACTGAGCTACTTGGCCGTTGCCGCGCGCGGCAGCGCGCAGGGGCGTCGAGTATAGCCGGCACCGGCCGGCACGCGGCGCGAGGCAGCCTGCCCGGAGCCGGCCTCGGCGGACGGGCCGTGGCCCCGGAGAGCTCTTGCCCCGTCGCCCGGTGCCGCCAGGGCCCGTGCCGCCGGGCTGCGCCCAGGAGCGTGGGCCGATTCAGACGACGCCGCGCTTGTTGCGCGTGAGGTCCACGCCCAGCTGTTTGAGCTTGCGGTACAGGTGTGTGCGCTCGAGGCCGGTCTTCTCGGCCACGCGCGTCATCGAGCCGCCTTCCTTGGCGAGGTGGAACTCGAAGTAGCTCTTCTCGAACGCGTCGCGCGCCTCGCGCAGCGGGCGGTCGAGGTCGAAGCTCTGTTCGGCCAGCGGGCCGTCGGGCAAGGCGCCGGCGGGCGCAGCGAGCGCGGCCGCCGCGCCGTCGAGCGCGGCGTCGGCGAGCGTCGCCCCGGGCAGCGCGGCGCTGCGCAGCGCGGGCCGCGCCAGCGCCTGGTCGACTGCACGCAGCAGCTTCTGCAGCGTGATGGGCTTTTCGAGGAAGGCACTGGCGCCATACTTGGTGGCTTCGACCGCGGTGTCGATGGTGCCGTGCCCACTCATCATGATCACCGGCATCGTGAGCTGGCCGCCGGCGGCCCATTCCTTGAGCAGCGTCACGCCGTCGACGTCGGGCATCCAGATGTCGAGCAGCACGAGGTCGGGGCGCAGGCCCTCGCGCACCTGGCGCGCCTGGGCGGCGTTCTCGGCCAGCTCGACCGTGTGGCCCTCGTCGCCGAGGATCTCGCTCAGCAGGGCACGGATGCCCAGCTCGTCGTCCACTACCAGGATGGTTGCCATTCGGGCCTTGTTGGCTCTGAACTCTCAGCGCAGCGGCAACACGAGCGGCGCCGCCGGGATTGGGGTGTCGCTCGAGCCGGCGGCCGCGACGCCACCCGCGGCCGCTGCGCCGCCCGCCGTGGCGAACTTCGAAAATGATAGCGAAACGCGCGCGCCGATAACCGGCGCGTCGGGCTGGTCGCCGCGGTGCAGGTTGGCCGCGCCGACACGCGCGCCGTGCTCGTCGGCGATCTTCTTGACCACCGCCAGGCCCAGCCCGGTGCCGCGCGGCTTGGTCGTGACGTAGGGCTCGAAGGCGCGCTTGAGCACTTTGTCGGGGAAGCCGGGGCCGTTGTCGACGACCGTCAGGCGCAGCTCGTGCAGTTCGCCTTGCTCGGCGCGCGCGCCCGAGGTGCCGAGCTCGACGCGGCCGCCCGGGCGCTCGGCCACCGCGTCGAGCGCGTTCTGCACGAGGTTGTGGATCACCTGGCGCAGCTGCGTCGCGTCGCCCAGGATGGGCGGCAGCCCGGGCTCGAGCGAAGCGACGAGCAGGCCGCCGTCGAGCGCCTGCCCGTACAGCGCCAGCACCTCGGAGGCGAGCGCGTTGAGGTCGAGCGGGCGCATCTGCGCCGCGGGCAGGCGCGCGTAGTCGCGGAACTCGTTGACCAGCGTCTGCATCGCGCCGACCTGCGCCACGATGGTCGCCACCGAGCGCCTGAGCAGCGCCAGGTCGGCGCCTTCGAGCTTGGCCTCGAGCTTGTGCTGCAGGCGCTCGGCCGAGAGCTGGATCGGCGTGAGCGGGTTCTTGATCTCGTGCGCCAGGCGCCGCGCCACCTCGGTCCAGGCGGCCGAGCGCTGGGCCGAGACGACCTCGCTGATGTCGTCGAACACGATCAGCCGCGCCTCGCCCGGCAGCGCCGCACCGCGCACCAGCAGCGTCAGCGTGGCGCCGTCGCCGCGCACGAGCTCGAAGCCGTCCTGCCAGTGGTCGCGCTCGCCGGGCTCGGGGCTGGTGGCGAGCAGCTCGAAGCGCCGCTCGACGGCGTGCGTGAACACCTCGAGGTCAGGCAGCTCGGTCAGCCGGCGGCCGCGCCAGGAGGCGAGCGGCCGCTGCAGGATGCGCGTGGCGCCGGGGTTGACGACATCGATACGGCCCTCGCGGTCGAGCACGACGACGCCCGCGCTCAGCGTGTCGAGGATGGTCTGCAGCCGGGTGCGCGCGCCTTCGAGCTGCAGCATGCCGCGCTGCACCTGCTCGCGCGCCTCGGCCACCTGGGCCGTCATGGCGGCGAAGCTGCGCGTCAGGCCGCCGAGCTCGTCGCCCGAGGGGAACACCGGCGGCGCCGCGTAGTCGCCCGCAGCCACGCGGCGCACGCCCTCGGCGAGGATGAGCAGCGGCCGTGCCAGCTGGTTGCCCAGCACGATGGCCAGCAGCACCGAGGTGAACACCGCCAGCAGCAGCGCCAGCGTCAGCGTGCCGACATACATGCGGCGCAGGCTTCCCTGCGCCAGCGCACGCTGCTGGTATTCGCTGTAGGCCGATTGCAGCGCCAGCGCGTTCGCCGCGAGCGGCCGCGCGATCGGCAGCGTCACCATCAGCAGGCGCTCCTCGGCGCCGGCCAGCGCGATGCGGCTGCTGGGCACGCGCGCCAGCGCGCGCAGCCGGGCGCCCGGGCCGCCCGGCGCGAGCGACTCCTCGTCCAGGCCGTCGACCTGGCTGGCGGCGCCGCCGGCGCGCGCCTGGCGCAGCAGCGCGGCGGACGGCCGCTCGAGCGCTGCCGCCGCGGTGCCGCCGCTGGCCACCAGCAGCGGCTGGCCGAGCGCGCCGAGCAACGCGACCTCGCGCGCGCCGAGCTGCTCGCGCAGCCGCTCGAGCGCCAGCGGCAGCGCGGCGGCTCCGGCCTCGTCGAGCTGCTCGGCGGCCAGGCGCGTCTTGTTCGTGAGGTCGGTGCCGAGCGTCTCGAGCGTCAGGCGGCCGAGCGCGAGGCCGGCGTCCAGCGCGCCGGCCACGCGCACGTCGAACCAGGCTTCGATGCTGCGCGACGCGAACTGGTAGCTCACCGTGTAGATCACGAGCCCGGGCAGCACGCCCACGAGCGCGAAGATGCCGGCCAGCTTGATCAGCAGCCGGCTGCCGAACTTGCCGCGGCGTACGCGCGCGACCAGGCGCAGCGCGACCAGACCGACGACCAGCAGCAGCAGCAGCACCACGGCCGCGTTGAGCCAGAACAGCCAGGCGAAGTGGCGCTCGTACAGGCCGCTGCGCGTGGCGAAGCTCAGCACGAAGGCGAGCAGCAGCACGACGCCGGTGGCCGCCACCGCGGCGACGATCCAGCCCCAGCGCGCGGCCTTGGTCATCAAGGGCTCCGCATGGCGCTGCTAGTCGAGCCGCAGCACGCGCTCGACGCGCACCGTCCACTCGCCGCTCTGGCCCAGGCCGCCGAGGCCGAACTGCATCGGCCCGGGCAGCTGCGAGGTGTCCAGGCGGTAGTCGAACTCGACGTACCAGCCCTTGTCGGTGCCCAGCGTGGCGAGGTCCGCGAGCCGCCAGCCCGAGCTGCTCGATGCGGCCGCCAGCGCGTCGCCGAGCGAGCCGAAGCTCTGGTTCAGCCCGCCCAGGCCGACGCGCCAGGTGCGCGTGAGCGGCTGGTAGGCGACGCGCCACGAGCGCGTGACGCGCGCCACGCGTTCGTCGCGCCAGTACCAGCGGCTGCGCAGCAAGGTCGCCTCGGCGACGAAGTACAGCGGCACGCCGCGCCACAGCGCGTCCTCCACCGCCTTGGGCAGCGTGACGCGGGCCGAGAACTCGAGCTCGAGCGCACCTTCGGCGCGGCGTGCGCTGAGCGAGGCCAGCTCGACGCCCTGCGCCGCAGCGGCGAGCGCCAGCGCCCACAGCCAGCAGGCCAGCAGCAGCCTCGCTGCCAGGCCGGGCGGGGTTCGACGGCGGACCGGCGGCGGCATCGAAGGCTCTGGGGGGCGTCAGGTCTTTTCGATCAGCGCGTAGTAGAAGCCGTCCGGCGCCGGCCCCGCACGCGCCGTCTGCTGCGCATTGTCGGCGAGCGGCAGCAGGTGGCCCGGCGAGCGCGGGTCCAGCCGCGCGGCGCCGGGCGCGAGCCGTTGCAAAAATGCGTCGATCGTGCACTCGCCTTCGGCGCGGAAGATCGAGCAGGTGGCGTACAGCAGCCGCCCGCCCGCGGCCAGCAGCGGCCACAGCGCGTCGAGCAGTTGCGCCTGCACCTGCGCCAGCCGGTGCACGTCGTCGGCGCGGCGCAGCCAGCGCACGTCGGGGTGGCGGCGCACGATGCCGCTGGCCGTGCAGGGCGCGTCGAGCAAGATCGCGTCGAAGGCGCGGCCGTCCCACCAGCCGGCCGGGCGGCGCGCATCGCCCACCTTCAAGGTGGCGCGCAGTTGCAGCCGCTGCAGGTTGTCGTGCACGCGCGCCAGGCGCTGCGCGTCGACGTCGAGCGCCCACAGGTCGAGCCCGGCCAGCTCGAGCAGATGCGCCGTCTTGCCCCCGGGCGCGGCACAGGCGTCGAGCACGCGCGCGCCGGGCGCGAGCACCGGCGCGCCGGCCGCCGATTCCAGCCCGAGCAGCAGCGGCGCGGCGCGCTGCGCCGCCGCGTCCTGCACCGACACCTCGCCCTCGGCGAAGCCCGGCAGGTGCTGCACCGGCCGCGGCTCGGCCAGCACGACGGCCTGGCCGAGCAGCGCCGGATCGGGCAGCACCTCGGCCGCAATGCCCAGCGCGGCCAGGTGGGCGACGTAGTCCTGCGCGTCGCGGCGGCGGCGGTTGACGCGCAGCGTCATCGGCGGCCGCTCGTTGGCCGCGCGCAGCAGCGTCTGCCAATGGCGCGGCCAGTCGTGCCGCAGGCGCTCGATCCACCACAGCGGATGGTGGTAGGCGGCTGCCGGCGCGTGGCTGGCCGCGGCCACCAGCGCGTCGCGCTCGCGCACGAAGCGCCGCAGCACCGCGTTGACGAAGCCGGCCGCGGCCGGCGTGCGCGCGCGCGCCGCCGCCACCGCCTGGTCGACCAGGGTGTGGTCGGCATAGGGCGCAGGGCGCGTCGACGGCCACAGCAGCGCGAGCGCGCTCACCAGCAGCGCGTCCACGGCCGGCGGCGGCGCGCGTGCGGCGAGCCGGGAGCGCACTTCGAGCGCCCCGCCCAGGTGGCGCAGGACGTCGAAGGCAAGCGCCTGCACGCCCGGGCGCAGCGCCGGCGGCAGCGCCGGCAGCAGCTCGGCCAGCGAACGCCCGCCGCGCACCGACTGCACCACGTCGGCCGTGTGCTCGAGCAGCCGGGCCAGCGGCGGCGAGGGTTCGGACATCGCGGCAGTCTAGTGCGGCGCCGCGCCGCGGCGCGCGCATCCGGGGCCACTCGGTCCGCGCGTGCAGGGTCGGCCGGCGCGACGCAAAATCGACGCCCCGCGCCGTGCGCGCGCTCCGGCCCCAAGCGCCGCCCGCCGCCATGTCGAGCCTCTCCGCCAAGCCGCCGCCGCCCCGACTGCTGCGTACGGAGGACGAACTCGCTTCGCTGCCGGCCAGCGAACGCATCCGCTGGCGCCTGGTCGGCGCCGAGCGGCGCTTCCACGCCAACGACAACATCGCCGAGTTCGTGCGCGCCGGCGAGCTCGACGAGCTGCGCGCCGAGGTCGAGGCCAGGATGCACGAGGTGCTGCGCGCCCTCGTCATCGACACCGAGCACGACCACAACACGCGCGACACGGCGCGCCGCGTGGCCAAGATGTACGTCGACGAGGTGTTCGGCGGCCGCTACGAGCCGATGCCCAAGGTGACCGAGTTCCCGAATGCCGAGCAGCTCAACGAGCTGATGATCGTCGGGCCGATCACGGTGCGCAGCGCCTGCAGCCACCACCTGTGCCCGATCTTCGGCCGGCTGTGGATCGGCATCCTGCCCAACGAGCACAGCAACCTGATCGGTCTGTCGAAGTACGCGCGCGTGGCCGACTGGATCATGAGCCGGCCGCAGATCCAGGAGGAGGCGGTGACGATGCTGGCCAACGAGCTGCAGCAGCGCGTGCGCCCCGACGGCCTGGCCATCGTGATGGAGGCCGACCACTTCTGCATGCACTGGCGCGGCGTCAAGGACAGCGACAGCGCGATGGTCAACAGCGTGATGCGCGGTGCCTTCCTCAAGGACGCCAATCTGCGGCGCGAATTCCTCGCGCTGCTCGCGCGCAAGGACAAGTGAGGGGCCGCCATGCTCGTTCGTCTCGTCTACGCCAGCCGCGCGGCCGTCGCGCCCAGCCCCGAGGAACTGGCCGTGATGCTGCGGCGCAGCCGCACCAAGAACCAGTCGCTCGGCGTGACCGGCGTGCTGTGCCACGGCGAGGGCGTCTTCCTGCAGGTGCTCGAAGGCAGCCGTGCGGCCGTCAACCGGCTGTACGGGCGCATCGCCGCCGACCCGCGCCACCGCGATCTCGAGCTGCTCGCCTACGAGGAGATCGGCGAACGGCGCTTCGGCAGCTGGTGCATGGGCCAGGTCGACGTCGCCCGGCTCAACCCGGCGCTGCTGCTCAAGTACTCCGAGCGCGCCGCGCTCGACCCGTTCGCGGTCTCGGGCGCGGTGTCGCTGGCGCTGTTCGACGAACTGGTGGCGACGGCGTCCGTGGTTGGCCAGGTCTGACGACGCGCGGGCCGTGTCCACGCACGCTGCGTTCGGGCAAGGCGAGCGGGCGGCGCCGGGCCGGCTGCGCCCGGCGCCCGAGGACTTCGTCGATCGCGACGGCGTGCGCCGCGTGCAGCAGGAGGCGCGCGCCGGCCGGCGCGACTTCATCCGCG
This sequence comes from Rubrivivax sp., assembly GCA_046348125.1. Classification (GTDB taxonomy): domain Bacteria; phylum Pseudomonadota; class Gammaproteobacteria; order Burkholderiales; family Burkholderiaceae_C; genus Rubrivivax. The sequence goes on along the minus strand of JAXMEV010000001.1, from coordinate 60,987 downwards.
GCGCCTTCGCCGCCGCGCTCGCCGGCGGCGCCGCGGCGCGCGCCCCGGCGCAGGCGGGCGACCCCGAGATCCTGAATCCGCAGCCGCAGCGCCAGGCGCTCGGCCGCCCGGTGGCCGCCGCGGGCTACGGCGCTCCGAGCCGCTACGAGGCGAACGTGCAGCGCCGCACGAGCCCGGGCCTGACGCCGACGCGCGAGTCGAGCGTGAGCTTCACGCCGCTGCAGAGCCTGTTCGGAATCGTCACGCCCAGCGGGCTGCACTTCGAGCGCCACCACGCCGGCTGGTGGGACCTCGACCCGCGCCGCCACCGGCTGATGATCAACGGCTCGGATCCATCGCTCGTCGCCCGGCCGATGGTCTACACGCTGGACGATCTGATGCGGCTGCCCAGCGTGAGCCGCTTCCACTTCATCGAGTGCAGCGCCAACACCGGCATGGAGTGGGGCAACGTCGCCGTGCCCACCGTGCAGTACACGCACGGCATGCTCGGCTGCAGCGAGTTCACCGGCGTGCCGCTCGGCCTGCTGCTCGAGCGCGCCGGCGCCGACCTCCGACGCGGCCGCTTCGTGCTGGCCGAGGGCGGCGAGGGCTCGGCGCTCACGCGCACGATCCCGATGGCGCTGGTCGAGTCGGGCGAGGTGCTCGTCGCCTACGGCCAGAACGGCGAGATGCTGCGGCCCGAGAACGGCTATCCGCTGCGCCTGGTGGTGCCGGGCGTGCAGGGCGTGAGCTGGGTCAAGTACCTGCGCCGCATCGAGGTCGGCGACCAGCCCTACGCGACCAAGGACGAGGCGCTGCAGTACATCGACCTCATGCCCGACGGCCGCTACCGCCAGTACACGAGCATCCAGGAGTGCAAGAGCGTGCTCACCACGCCCTCGGGCGGCCAGGTGCTGCAGGGCCAGGGTTTCTGTCAGCTGAGCGGCCTGGCCTGGAGCGGGCGCGGGCGCATCCGGCGCGTCGACGTCAGCGTCGACGGCGGGCGCAACTGGCGGGCCGCGCGCCTGCAGCCGCCGGTGCTCGCCAAGTGCCTGACGCGCTTCACGCTGCCCTGGGTCTGGGACGGCCGCCCGGCGCTGCTGGCCAGCCGCGCCGTCGACGACACCGGCTGCGTGCAGCCCGGCTACCGCGAGCTGCGCGCGGTGCGCGGCACGCGCTCGCTCTATCACAACAACGCGGTGCAGACCTGGCTCGTGCAGGCCGACGGCGAGGTGGTCAATGTCCAGCTGCCGTAAGGCCGCCGCCGCCTTCGCGCTGCTCGGCGCGGCGGCCGCAGGGCAAGCCGGCGACGCCTACCCCGGCATCGGCCGCGCTGCCACGGCGAGCGAGCTCGCGGCCTGGGACCGCGACGTGCGGCCCGACTTCAAGGGCCTGCCCGCCGGCCGCGGCTCGGTGGCCGAAGGCCAGCCGCTGTGGGAAGCGCGCTGCGCCGCCTGCCACGGCGTGTTCGGCGAGAGCAACGAATGGATGCAGCCGCTGGCCGGCGGCACCGACGCCGAGGACATGCGGCGCGGCCGCGTCGCGCGCCTGGCCGACCCGGCATATCCGCAGCGCAGCTCGCTGATGAAGCTCGCCACGCTGTCGACGCTGTGGGACACGATCGCGCGCTCGATGCCGTGGAACGCGCCGGGCACGCTGTCGGTCGACGAGACCTACGCCGTCACCGCCTACTTGCTGCACCTGGGCGACATCGTCGACGCGGACTTCGTGCTCGACCGCGACAGCATCGCCCGCGTGCAGCAGCGGCTGCCCAACCGCGACGGCATGCAAGTCGCGCACGCCCTGTGGCCGGGCGGCCTGCCCGGCAGCGCGCAGCGGCCCGACACGCAGGCGCGCGCCTGCCGGCGCGCCTGCCCGCCGCCGCAGCGCGTGGTCGGCTTTCCCGCGGGCCATGCGCGCGACTCGCACGGCGACCTGGCCGGGCAGAACCGCCTCGTCGGCGCGCAGCGCGGCGCCGCGGCGTCCGCCGCGGCACGCTGAGCGCCCTCCCCCAACGGATAGCCCATCCGGGCAATCCCGGGCATGCCCTGATGCCCGCTGCCGCGGCACGCTGCGAAGATCGCGGCCTCTGCGCAAGGAGTCCCCCGCCGATGAGCACCCGACGTGACATGCTGGCCGCCAGCCTGAAGGTCGCCGGCCTGCTGGCCGCGGCCGGACTGCTGCCGCGCGCCGCGCAGGCAGCCTGGAACAGCGCCGCCTTCGACGCCAAGAATCTGGCCGACGCCGTCAAGGCCTTCGGCGGCAGCGCGCCGGCGGCCAGCAACGGCGTCAGCATCACCGGGCCCGACATCGCCGAGAACGGCGCCGTCGTCCCGGTCGGCTGTGCGAGCACGCTGCCGGGCGTCAAGCGGCTGATGCTGCTGGTCGAGAAGAACCCGAACGCGCTGGCCGCCATGTTCGAGCTGACGGACGGCATCGAGCCCAACATCAACGCGCGCGTGAAGATGGCCCAGTCGTCCAACGTGTTCGCGGTGGCGATGACGGGCGACGGCAAGGTCTTCTTCGCCCAGAAGGAGATCAAGGTCACGCTCGGCGGCTGCGGCGGCTGAGCGCACGAGGAGCAGAGGACATGGCAGACCCGATGCGCATCCGTGCGCAGGTGCAAGGCGACAAGGCCGTCGTGCGCGTGCTGATGAGCCACGAGATGGAGACCGGCCAGCGCAAGGACAGCGCCGGCAAGACGATCCCCGCCTGGTTCATCCAGGAAGTCACCGTCAACCACAACGGCCGCGCGGTGCTCAATGCCCAATGGGGCCCGTCGATCGCGAAGAACCCCTTCCTGCAGCTCACCGTGAAGGGGGCGAAGGCGGGCGACAAGATCGCGGTCACCTGGAAGGACAACCGCGGCGACACGCGCACCGACGAGGCCGCGGTGGCCTGAGCGGAGAGTCCGCCATGCACGACTCGACGCGCCGCGCCGGCAGCGCCCTGCCGCTCCTGCTCGCGGGCCTGCTCGCCGCCCCGCTCGCACTCGCGCTGGCCCTGCCCGCCCGGGCCCAGCAGGCGAAGTCCACCGCCGAGGGCATTGCCGAGTACCGCAAGCTGCTGGAAGAAGGCAACCCGGCCGACCTGTTCGAAGCCAAGGGCGAGCAGCTGTGGAAGACGCGGCGCGGCCCGAAGAACGCCACGCTCGAGGCCTGCGACCTGGGCAAGGGCCCGGGCGTCGTCAAGGGCGCCTTCGTCGAGCTGCCGCGCTGGTTCGCCGACGCCGGCAAGGTGATGGACCTCGAGGCGCGCCTGGTCTGGTGCATGGCCCAGTTGCAGGGCCTGGACGCCGCGGCGATCGACAAGACGCCGTTCGACCGCGGCGAGATGGCCAACGTCACCGCGCTCGCCACCTACGTGGGCAACGCCTCGCGCGGCCTGCGCTTCGCCCTGCCGCAGTCGCACCCGCAGGAACGCGTGATGTACGAGATCGGCAAGCGCGTGTTCTTCTACCGCGCGGGCACGCACGACTTCGCCTGCGCCACCTGCCACGGCGAGGAAGGCAAGCGCATCCGGCTGCAGGAGCTGCCCAATCTGACGCGCAATCCCGGCGACGGCGTCGGCTTCGCCGCCTGGCCGGCGTACCGCGTGAGCGCCGGCCAGATGTGGAGCATGCAGTTCCGGCTCAACGACTGCTACCGCCAGCAGCGCTTCCCGTACCCGTTGTTCACGTCGGACGCGACGATCGCGCTCGGCGTGTACATGGGCGTCAACGCCAAGGGGGCCGAATCGATCGTGCCCGCGATCAAGCGCTGAGGCGGCCCCGATGAAGCCCCTGTTCGCCCTCCTCGCCGCCGCCGTCGCCGCGGCAGCCCTGGCCGGCTGCGCCACCCTGCCGAGCGACGCCGAACTCGACCAGATGACGGCGCGCATCATGCACGCCTCGTTCCGCGACCAGGGCATCGCCAAGGTCGACCGTCTCGATCAGGACTTCGTCCAGGCCGCCTGTTCCGGCGGCAAGGCGCCCGACGAGGCCACGGCCGCGCGCCTGCGCACCGAAGCCATGGCCTCGGTCAAGAAGCCCGCCGACGGCCAGTACCTCGGCGACTGGCGCGAGGGCGAGAAGCTCGCGCAGAGCGGCCGCGGCATGACCTGGACCGACGCTTCCGTCGCGCCCGCCGCGAACGGGGGCAACTGCTACAACTGCCACCAGATCTCGAAGGAGGAGATCTCGTACGGCACGATCGGCCCGAGCCTGTACCACTACGGCCGCGACCGCGGCATCACCGACTCGAGCACGCCGCAGATGCAGGCGCTGTACGAATACACCTGGACCAAGCTGTACAACGCACACGCCTTCGTCGCCTGCTCGAGCATGCCGCGCTTCGGCGCCAAGGGCCTGCTCGACGACAAGCAGCTCAAGCACCTGATGGCGCTGCTGCTCGACCCGAACTCGCCGGTCAACCGGTGAGCCGCCCCGACGCGCGCCACGCCCGGCTCGCGCCAGCGCGCAGCCGCCTCGACCGGCCGTGAGCCTCGGCCGGCGCGAATTCCTGCAGGTGCTGGCCGCCGCCGGCGCCGCCGGCATGGCGCTCGGCCACTGGGCCGAGGCCGACGCCGCCAGCGCCGAGGACGCCCTGTACGACGTGCCGCCGCTGGGCCGTGGCGCGGGCTTCGTCAGCCTGCTGCACCTCACCGACTGCCACGCGCAACTGCTGCCGCTGCACTTCCGCGAGCCCAGCGTCAACCTCGGCGTCGGCCCGATGGCCGGGCGCTTTCCGCATCTGGTGGGCGAGCGCTTCCTGGCCGCCGCCGGCGTGGCGCCGGGCGGCGCGCTCGCCCATGCCTACACCTATCTCGACTTCGAGCGCGCGGCGCGCCGCTACGGCAAGGTGGGCGGCTTCGCGCACCTGGCGACGCTCGTCAAGCGGCTGAAGTCCAGCCGCCCGGGCGCCCTGCTGCTCGACGGCGGCGACACCTGGCAGGGCTCGGCGACGGCGCTGTGGACGCAGGCGCAGGACATGGTCGAGGCGTGCAAGCTGCTCGGCGTCGACGTCATGACCGGCCACTGGGAGTTCACCTACGGCATGCGGCGGGTCAGGGAGATCGTCGAGCGCGACTTCAAGGGCCGCATCGACTTCGTCGCGCAGAACGTCAAGACCACCGACTTCGGCGACCCGGTGTTCGCGCCCTACGCGCTGCGCGAGGTCAACGGCGTCAAGCTCGCCGTCGTCGGCCAGGCCTTCCCGTACACGCCGATCGCGAACCCGCGCTACATGGTGGCGGACTGGGAGTTCGGCATCCAGGAGGAGAACCTGCAGAAGGTGGTCGACGAGGCGCGCGCCAAGGGCGCCGCGCTCGTCGTCTTGCTGTCGCACAACGGCATGGATGTCGACCTCAAGCTGGCCGGCCGCGTGCGCGGCATCGACGCCATCCTCGGCGGCCACACACACGACGGCGTGCCGGTGGCGCTGCCGATCGCGAATGCCGGCGGCACGACGCTCGTCACCAACGCCGGCAGCAACGGCAAGTTCCTCGGCGTGATGGACTTCGAGGTCAAGGCGGGCAAGCTCGCCGACTGGCGCTGGCGGCTGCTGCCGGTGTTCGCCGAGGTGCTGGCGCCCGACGCCGAGATGGCCGCGCTCGTCGCCAAGATGCGCGCGCCCTACGCAGCGAAGCTGGCCGAGCAGCTGGCCGTCAGCGACGCGCTGCTGTACCGGCGCGGCAACTTCAACGGCAGCTGGGACCAGCTGGTGTGCGATGCGCTGATGGAAGTGCAGGACGCCGAGATCGCCTTCAGCCCGGGTTTTCGCTGGGGCACGACGCTGCTGCCCGGCCAGGCCATCACGCGCGAGCTGATGATGGACCAGCTCGCCATCACCTACCCCTACGCCACGCTGGCGCCGATGACGGGCGAGTTCATCAAGACCGTGCTCGAGGACGTGGCCGACAACCTCTTCAACCCCGACCCGTACTACCAGCAGGGCGGCGACATGGTGCGCGTCGGCGGCCTGGAGTACACGATCGAGCCGGGCGCGAAGATGGGCGCGCGCATCCGCGACCTGCGGCTGGCGGGCCGGCCGCTCGAGGCCGGCAAGACCTACAAGGTCGCCGGCTGGGCCCCGGTGGCCGAGGCCGCGGCGCAGGCCGGCAACAAGCCGGTGTGGGAGCTGGTCGAGAGCTGGCTGAAAGCGCGCCCGGGCGGGCGCGTGGCGCCGCGGCGCCTCAACACGCCGCGGCTCGTGGGCATGCAGGGCAACGCCGGACTGGCGTAGCCAAGGCGCCGCAGCGGCGACGCTGCGGCGCGCGTCGCCGGCGGGCCGGCTCTCAAGCAAATGTGGCTCTGCCACTTTGCTTGACCCCCACGGGGAGCGGGCTGGGCGCAGCCCGGCCCTGGGGGCGCTCAGAACCGCGCCGTGTACATCAGTTGCACGTTCTGCTGCTTGTGCGTGATGAGCACGCCCTGGCCGCTGGTCACCGAGACGCGCGGCGCGTAGGTGTACGACAGGTTCAGCTCATGCGCCGGCGTGAAGGCCCAGCCCGCGCCCAACGTGTAGTGGCTCTTGACCGTGGCCGGGAAGAGCGGGTTGACGTAGGCGTCGGGGATCGGGTTGTCGGCCAGGTTGACGCCGGCGCGCAGCGTGAGCTGCTGGTTCGCCGACCAGGCCAGGCCCAGGTTGGTGACGGTCTGGTCCTTCCAGTTCTGCGGCAGCGCGAAGCTCACCGAGCCGCCCATGCCGGCGCTGTCGTAGCGCATCTTGAAGCTCTGCATCACGCCGGCCCAGCCGATGCGCTTGACGTCGGCCGCCACCAGCAGCGCGGGGCCGGCCTGCCAGGCCACACCGAGCGCGGCCATCGTCGGCCACTGGAAGTCGACCACCGTCATGCGGCCGCTGTCGGCAAAGCCGCCGGGCGCGCTCAGCGTGGCGCCGGTGGCGCCGGTCTTCATGTCGCCGAGCTTGGTCTTGAACTGGTACGAGCCGCCCAGCGTGACGCCGGGCGCGGCCTTCCAGACGAAGCCCAGCTTGGCGGCCCAGCCGGTGGCCTTGGCGGCGCCGGAGAAGTCGTTGTTGTCCGAGAAGTCGATGCGGGCCCAGGGTGCGCCGCCCAGGGCCGGGAGCGCGCCGCCCAGGTTGCCCGACGCACCGGTGACCATGCCGCCGAGCTGCGCGCCGCTGGCGGCCATGCGCAGGTCGAGGTTGGCCCAGACGTAGTCGAGCGTGCCGCCGATGGCGAACTCGGGCGTCGCCTGCCAGGCCAGCGGCAGCAGCACGCGGCCGACGCCGAGCTCGGAGCGCACCGGCTGGCCCGAGCCCATCGCCAGGAAGCTGGTCTCGGAGTACTCGGTGCCCATGCCGCCTTGCGCGAAGATGCCGAAGCCCCAGGTGAGCGCGCCGCTCTTGCGCACGTAGCCGAAGGCCGGCATCAGGTACGAGGTGCCGCCGGAGTCGGCGGTGGGCATGCCCGGGACCGAGCTGGCCACCTTGGGGCCTAGCTGGCCGACCGCGAGGTCCAGGCGCGCCGGCGCGCCCATCAGCGCCAGCGTCGCCGGGTTCTGCGCCATCGCGGCGGTGCCGTGGTCCACGGCCTGCGAGGCGCCGCCCATGCCGGTGCTCACCGGCCCGTAGCCCTCCATGTTCATGCCGTTGGTGGCGTGGGCGCCGCCGGCGGCCAGACACAGCCCACAGGCGGCGGCAAGCGCCGAGCGGCGGGTACTGCGGATGCGGATCGGGTTCATCGTGGTTTCCTCTGTCGATCGACGGTTGGTGGGTGGGGGAACTGCGGAATCGGAGGCCGGGCGTTGCGGGCTCGCTCACCAGCGGGCGAGCAGCCGCCCCGCGGCCACCTTGCTCGGCCAGCGCGTGAGCGCACGCTCGCCCTTGGCGATGCAGGCGCCGCTGGCGATGTCGAAGGCCCAGCCGTGCTGCGGACAGGTGAGCCTGTGGCCCTGCAGCGCCTCGGGCGGCATGTCGGTGGCCTGGTGCGGGCAGCGGCTGTCGTAGACGCGCCATTCGTCGCCGTCGCCGTCGCCGTCGCCGTCGCCGTCGCCGCCGCCGTCGCCGCCGTCGCCGCCGCCGCCGTCGCCCGAAGCCCCGCGCGGGGCGCGGTAGACGAACAGGCCGCGGCCATCGCATTCGACGCGCCGCGCCGCGCCGGCAGCCAGGGCGTCGACCGCCATCACGTCGTGCCACTGCGGCGCGGCCGCGGCGGCGCGCAGCGCCTCGGGCCGGAATCCGGGCAGGTCGAGCGCCAGGATGACGTCGACCGCCCACACGATCTTGGTCAGGCCCAGCGTGGGAAACGCCATCAGCAGCGCGTCGAGCACTTCCAGCGGCGTGCAGCCGGCATCCAGCGCGCGCCGCAGGTACTGGCGCAGACCGCGTTCGGTCTGCGCGTCGACCTTGGTGATGACGCTGATCAGCGCGCGCGTCTTCGGCTCGAGGTGCCTGCCGCATTCCCCGAGGAAGGCGAAGTAGTGGCCGAGCGCCTCGCCGCGCACCGCGCCCAGGTAGTCGAGCGCCTTGCTCACCGGACGGCCCTGCGCAAGGCGGGCTGCGCGATGCGCGCTCGGCAGCGGCCCGGCGCGCTCATGGATGGTCCTTCGGTTGCGCGGGCACATGGACGAGCACCGGGCAGTCGGCCAGACCGATCACCTTCTGCGCCGTGCCGCCGATCCAGGCGCGCGCCAGGCTGGCGCCGCCGTGGCGGCCGACCAGCAGCAAGTCGCAGCATTGCTCGCGCGCCGCGTCGATCAGCGCCTGGTGCACGCGCCCGGCGCGCACCACGCCGCGCGTCGCGGCGTGCAGTGCGCGCGCGCCGACCAGCATCTCGGCCAGCACCGCTTCGGCGGCCGCCGCGGCCACGCCATCGGCCACGCACAGCAAGACGAGCGGCACGCCGCACTGCGCGGCCAGCGCCGCTGCCTGCCGCACGGCGGCGGCATCGGGCGCGCGCGGGTCGACGCCCGCCAGCACGCCGCGCCGCCACATGCGCGCGTCGCGCGGCACGACGAGCACGCTGCACGGCGCGTGCGCGACGACCTGGCTCACCATCTCGCCCATCAGCAGGTTGGCCAGCACGCCGCGCCGCCCGCGACGACGCAAGACCACGAGCTCGGCTGCCGTCGCGCGCGCCTCGGCCACGATCTCGGCGTAGGGCTCGGGGCCGTGGCGCAGGTGCAGCGCGAGCGCCACGCCGGCCGCACGCGCCGCCGCCTCCAGGCCGGTGCGCGCGCGCGCCGCCTCGGCATCGAGCCGTACCGCCAACTGGGGCGCCGCGGCCTCGAGCTCGGGGTTGCTGCGCACCGGCAGCACCGCCGCCAGCGGCAGCGCGCAATGCGTCGCCAGCGCGAAGGCCAGCGCCTCGGCGCCGGCATCGTGCTCGCCATGCTCGGTGGCCAGCAGCAGGCGCGTGAAAGGCGCGGCCATCGTCAATGCCCCGCAGCCAGCACGCCCGAGGCGGCCAGCACGACGACGGCCACCTCGGCCAGGCAGAGCCAGGCGAAGCTGCGCTCGCCGCGCCGCAGATACAGCGGCACCAGCGCCAGCAGGCACAGCACCGAGCAGCCGGCGAGCACGGCGATGCCCACCAGGCCGGCGATGTCGCCGCGGTGGATGAGCGCGAGCCAGCCCCAGCCGGTCGGCGAGCCGGTGAGCTCCAGATAGCGCCCGACCGGGTGCTGCCAGATCTGCGGCAGCCGCTCGGGCGGCACATGCGCCTCGGCCAGCCCGAACACGTAGGCGGCGAAGCTGGCCACCAGCAGCACGAGGCCGACGCGCGTGCCCCAGTCGAGCAGCCGCGCGTAGCGCAGCTGCTCGGGCGGCTGCACGACGCCCGCGGTCGAACGTTCGCTCATGGCCACACCCCCACGCCCTTGAGCAGCGCGCGCACGCCGGCGAACAGCAGCACGCCGATCACCAGCCGGCGCACCACCGCGCCGTGCAGCACGTGCAGCAACCGCGCGCCGATGCGCGCGCCCAGCATCATGCCGACCACCGAGGGCACGGCCACCATCGGCAGCACCGCGCCCTTGTTGATGTAGACCCAGGCCGCCGACGAGTCGACGAGCGAGAGCACGAGACCCGAGGTGCCGGCCGCCACCTTGACCGGCGCACCCATGAGCAGGTTGAGCGCCGGCACGTTGGCCCAGCCCGCGCCGATGCCGAACATGCCGGCCAGCACGCCGATGCCGAGGAACAGCACCAGGCCGGGCAGCGTGCGGTGCACCTGCCATTGCACGACGCGGCCCGAGGCGCCGTCGACGAACACGCCGTGCAGCGCCAGCGCCTGCGCCAGGCGATCGGGCGCCGCCACTTCCGGGAATTCGGACTTCTTGGACACGAACATCAGCACCACGATGGCGAGCACGAGGCCGCCGAGCAGCGTCTGCACCAGGGCCACCGGCATCGCCAGGCCGAGCAAGGCGCCGACGATCGACGAGGCCGAGGCGAGCAGCGCCAGCGGCAGCGCCAGGCGCAGGCTGCCCAGGCCGCCGCGCAGCAGCATCGGCGCGGCCGACAGCGCGCTGGCCAGCGCCACCAGCAGCCCGGCGCCGCGCACGAAGTCGAGGTGGAACGGGAAGAAGCTGCCGACGATGGGCACGAACAGCGTGCCGCCGCCGATGCCCGCCGGCACGGCGACGATGCCCATCACGAAGCAGGCGAGGAACAGCGCCAGCGGCCACACCCACCAGGGCAGCGTGTTGAGCGCCGCGGCATCGGCCGCGGGTGCCGCCAGCGCCAGCGCCGGCAGCAGCAGGCCGGCGGCGACGGCCGGCGCGCAGCGCAGGATCCTCGCGCGTGTCGTGCCGCCCATCACGCCACCGCCTGGTAGTACAGGTTCTGCGGGTGCCGCGCCTGCGCGAAGAAGTACCAGCGCTCGGCCAGCAGCCCGAGGTACTGCACGCCGAAGGCCGCCAGCAGCGGCGCCGCCGCGGCCTCGGACGGCTGCGCGCGCCCGAGCGCGAGCAGCGCGAGCGGCAACGCGAACGCCAGCAGCAGGAAGGCCGGTTTCACCAGGCGCAGCCGGCGCGCCGAGGCGCCGTGGAAGAACTCGCGCGTGTTGTACGAGCCGCCCATGAAGCCCATCGAGCGCTGCACGATCAGCGGGTGCTTGATGCCGATCGCCGACTGCAGCGTCGAGCGCGGCGCGAGGCGCGCATTGCGCACGAGCGAGGCCCAGCGGCCGAGCGCGGCCAGCACGGTGAGCACGATCGCCCAGCCGGCAAGGAAGGGCACGCGCTGCGGCTCGACCAGCGCGGCCAGCGCGGCGGCCAGCGTGAAGCCCGAGGCGCCGCCCATCAGCGTGTAGTTGACGAGCGTGAGCGGCGTGTGCCATTCGGCGAGGAAGCGCACCGCGGCGTAGATCATCGCGGTGCACACGAAGAGCGCGAAGGCGAGCACGCTGCCGACCACGGCCAGCAGCAGCGCCAGGTCGAGCGCCGTGCCGCGCGCCGAGCTCGCCAGCACCGGGTTGAAGCCGCTCGCGTGCAGCAGCGCGTACAGCGCCACCGCGCCCATGAAGGCCGGCAGCACGATGACCTCGCGCGAGAGCCACGAGGTGCGCCACATCGTGGCCGTGCGCCAGGCGCGCTCGGGCCGGCCGAGGTGGAAGAACGAGGCCACCAGCCCGCCGGCCAGCAGCACCAGCGCCACCGCGCTGCCGGTGACGGCCAGCGCCCGGCCCTCGGCCGGCGGCAGCAGGCCGGCCAGCGCGTACATCTGCAGCGATGCCAGTGCGAGGAACAGGCCCTGGCCGGCGCCGATCAGCGTCGTCAGCAGGATGACGGAAAGGGCGGGGTTCATCGCAGGCGGGCGCGCGGCCTCAGACGCTCGCGTCCTCGAAGGTGGCGGCGTCGTCGGCGGGCTTGGGCAGGTGGCCCTCGACCACGAGCGGGTTGGCGGCGCGCACCAGCTCGTCGGCATGGATGCGCAGGCGCGTCTTGCGCCGCGGCAGGTAGTGGTTGGCCGGCTGCGTGCCCCACTCGGGCATCAGCACGTAGCCGCCCTCCTCGCGGATCGCGCGCGAGACCTCGGAGTCGGGATCGTGGATGTCGCCGAACAGCCGCGCCGAGGTCGGGCAGGCCTTGACGCAGGCCGGCAGGCGGTCGCGCGGGGCGAGCGCCGCGTCGTAGATGCGGTCGACGCACAGCGTGCACTTCTTCATCACCTTCTGGTGCGCGTCGAGCTCGCGTGCGCCGTACGGGCAGGCCCAGCTGCAGTACTTGCAGCCGATGCACTTGTCGTAGTCGACGAGCACGATGCCGTCCTCGGCCCGCTTGTACGACGCGCCGGTGGGGCACACCGGCACGCAGGGCGGGTCTTCGCAGTGCAGGCAGCTCTTGGGGAAGTGCACCGTCTCGGTATCGGGGAACGCGCCCACCTCGAAGGTCTGCACGCGGTTGAAGAAGGTGCCGCTCGGGTCGGCGCCGTAGGGGTTCTGGTCGCTCAGAGGACCGGCGGCGCCGCTGGCGTTCCACTCCTTGCAGCTCGTCACGCAGGCGTGGCAGCCGACGCAGACGTTGAGGTCGATGACGAGCGCGAGCTGCTTGCGGCTCACCGGACGACCCTCCGCGCCGCGCGCTGCGGGCTGCGCGCTCGCGAGCGGCCCCGCGCGCTCATCGCACGCGCCCCTTCATCGCGGCGGCCAGCGCGCGCAGCGAGACGATCTCGCGCGGCCGCTCGCGCATGCCCGGATAGGCGGGCAGCGGGGCGAACGCAGGCGCGCTCGCCTCGGGCGCGCCGGCTTCGGCCTTGACGATGCGCACGCGCACGTCGTACCAGCCGGCCTGGCCGGTGACGGGGTCGGAGTTGGAGACGCGCCGGCTGCTGCCGCGCTCGGGCAGCTCGTCGGTGATCAGGTGGTTGAGCAGGAAGCCCTCGCGCGCCTCGTTGGCGTCGGGGTCGAGGTTCCAGGCGCCCGGCGCCTTGCCGATCGCGTTCCAGGTCCACACCGTGCCCGGCTCGACGGCCTGGGTGTGCGCGGCGCGGCAGCGCACGCGGCCCCAGGGCGACTCGACCTGCACCCAGTCGCCGTCGGCGATGCCCGCCGCGCGCGCCGTCTGGGTGTTGACGAACAGGACGTTGTAGGCGTGGATCTGGCGCAGCCAGGCGTTTTGCGCGTCCCACGAGTGGTACATCGCCATCGGCCGCTGCGTCACGGCGGCCAGGGGGTAGCGCTGGCGGTCGGTGGCCGCGGCCTCGAGCGGCTCGTAGTAGAAGGGCAGCGGGTCGAAGTAGGTCTCGATGCGCGCGCGCAGATGCGCCGGCGGCTTGCGCGTCAGGCCCTTGCCGCGCGCCGCCGTGCGGAAGCGCTGCAGCACCTCCGAGTACAGGTGGATCAGGATCGGTTCGGCGTAGCGCGTGATGCGGTGCGCGCGGCTCCACTCCAGGTAGCCCTGGTTCCAGTTGCGCATGTACTGGTAGCTGCGCGGCAACGCATGGTGGTAGACGCCGTCGTGCTGCGCGTACATCTCCCACTGCTTGGGGTTGGGCTCGCCGACCAGGCTCTTCTCGCCGCCGCGGCCGCGCCAGCCGGCCAGGAAGCCGATGCCCGAGCCGGGCTCGGTCTCCCAGTTGACGATGAAGTCGGGGTAGTCGCGGTACTTGCGCTGCCCGTCCTTGCCGACGAAGGCCGGCAGCGCCAGGCGCGTGCCCAGCTCGATCAGCACCTCCTGGAACGGCTTGCACTGGCCGGTGGGCGGCACGACCGGGATGCGCACCGCGTCCACCGGGCCGTCGAACTCGCTGATCGGCCGGTCGAGCATCGACATCACGTCGTGCCGCTCGAGGTAGGTGGTGTCGGGCAGCACGAGGTCGGCGAAGGCCGTCATCTCCGAGTGGAAGGCGTCGGCGACGACGAGGAAGGGGATCTTGTAGTCGCCCGCCTCGTCCTTGTCCTCGAGCATCCTGCGCACTTCGGCCGTGTTCATCGTGGAGTTCCACGACATGTTGGCCATGAAGAACAGCAGCGTGTCGATGCGATACGGGTCGCCGCGCCAGGCGTTGGTGACGACGTTGTGCATCAGCCCGTGCACCGACAGCGGGTACTCCCAGGAGAAGGCCTTGTCGATGCGCACCGGCGCGCCCTCGTCGTCGACGAACAGGTCGTCGGGGTCGCTCGGCCAGCCCAGCGGCGCGCCGTCGAGCGGATGATTGGGCTTGACGGCGCGCGGATCGTTGGGCGTGCGTGCGCAAGGCGGGATCGGGCGCGGGAACGGCGCCTTGTGGCGAAAGCCGCCCGGTCGATCGATCGTGCCCAGCAGCGACATCAGCACGGCCAGCGCGCGGATGGTCTGGAAGCCGTTGCTGTGCGCGGCCAGCCCGCGCATCGCGTGGAAGGCCACCGGGTTGCCGCTCACCGTGTCGTGCTCGCGGCCCCAGGCGTCGGTCCAGGCGATCGGCAGCTCGATGCGCTGGTCGCGCGCGGTGATGCCCATCTCGTGCGCCAGACGCCGGATCGTCCCGGCCGGAATGCCGGTGACGCCTTCGGCCCATTCGGGCGTGTAGGCTTCGACGCGCTCTTGCAGCAGCTGGAACGCGGGCTTGACCGGCGTGCCGTCGGCAAGCCTGAATTCGCCCCGCAGATACGGGTCGGCGCCGGGCGCGTGGCTGAGCACGGGCTTGTCGCTGTGCCGGTCCCACCACAGCTTGTTCTGCGGGTCGTAGCAGACCTCTTCCTGCGGCACCTCGGTGCGCACGAACATGCCGTACTCGTCGTGCGCGGCGTCCAGGTTCACCAGCTCGCCGCCATTCGTGCACTGCACGACGAACTCGCGGTCATAGAGGCCCTTGGCGAGGATCTCGTGGATCACCGCCAGCAGGAACGCGCCGTCGGTGCCGGGGCGGATCGGCACCCATTCGTCGGCCACGGCCGAGTATCCGGTGCGCACCGGGTTGATGGAGACGAAGCGGCCGCCCGCGCGCTTGAACCTGGAGATCGCGATCTTCAGCGGGTTGCTGTGGTGGTCCTCGGCGGTGCCGATCATCACGAACAGCCGGGCGCGCTCGAGGTCGGGGCCGCCGAACTCCCAGAACGAGCCGCCGATCGTGTAGATCATGCCGGCGGCCATGTTCACCGAGCAGAAGCCCCCGTGCGCCGCGTAGTTGGGCGTGCCGAACTGGCGCGCGAACAGGCCCGTGAGCGCCTGCATCTGGTCGCGCCCGGTGAAGAGCGCGAACTTCTTCGGGTCGCTGGCGCGGATCTTCGCCAGCCGCTCGGCGAGCAGCCCGAAGGCCTCCTCCCATTCGATCTCGACGAAGTCGCCCGCGCCGCGCTCGGCGCCCTCGCGCCGCTTGAGCGGGCGCGTCAGCCGCGCCGGCGAGTACTGCTTCATGATCCCCGCGCTGCCCTTGGCGCAGATCACGCCCTGGTTCAGCGGGTGGTCGGGGTTGCCGTCGATGTAGCGCACGCGGCCGTCGCGCAGGTGCACGCGGATGCCGCAGCGGCAGGCGCACATGTAGCAGGTGGTCTTGCGCACCTCGTGCGCCGCCTGTGCGTCGGGGTCGGCCAGCGGATCGTGCAGCGGGGCGTGCGCCATGTCGGGGTGTCGAGGGGAGCGTGCGGCGCGAGACGGCGCTGACGCACGCAGCCCCCGGCTGCCCGTGCTCCCTCCGGCTCGCAGGGGCATTAGGCGCAAGCGGGCTTTGCAGCGTCTACTCCCGCAATGGGTTAGTGCCGACTACCCACGAGGGTTATTCGCCGCCGCGCCCGACTGTGATCCCATGCGCGCGGCCGCGCACACCCTGCCCCGCAGTGCGGCGCCTGCCCGCCCGCGCTCCGTTGAAGATCTGCATCGCCTCCGACAGCCACGACCGCGCCGACCCGCTGCTCGCGGCGGCGCAGGCGGCCGCGCACGCCGGCGCAACCGCACTCCTGCACTGCGGCGACGTGATCGGCGCCAACACGCTGCGGCCGCTGGCCGCGCTCGGCCTGGCGGTACACGTCGTGCACGGCAACAACCTGGGCGATCCGCTCGCGCTGGCGCGTCTGGCGGCGGCGTCGGCGGGCCGGCTCGAGTACCACGGCGGCGAGGCCATGCTCACGCTGGGCGGGCGACGCGTCTACGTCACCCATTACCCGCACCAGGCGCAGGGCATGGCCTGCACCGGTGAGTACGATCTGGTCTGCTGCGGCCACACGCACGCCGCCGCACTGACGCAGCAACCCAACATCCGAGGAGAGCGCACATGGCTCGTCAACCCCGGCACCGTGGCCGGCATCGGGGGTGCCCCGGCGACCTGGATCCTCGGCGACCTCGAGCGCATGAGCTTCGAGCTGCGCACGCTGTAGCATGCATCGGACCGAGGGGGGTGCAATGACGGATATGGTGGCCGGCAATCCGACGCTGCTGGTGGTGGGCGGCGGCATCAGCGGCATGACGGCGGCGCTGGAGGCGGCCGAGGCCGGGCGCGAGGTGATCCTCGTCGAGCGTGCGCCGACGCTGGGTGGGCGCACGGCGCAGCTGTACCGCTACTTCCCGAAGATGTGCCACCCGACCTGCGGGCTGGAGATCAACCTGCGCCGCTTGCGCGCCAACCGCCGGGTGCGCGTGCTCACGATGGCCGAGGTCACCTCGGTGCAGGGACGCGCGGGCGACTACCGCGTCACGCTGCGCCAGCGCCCGCGCTACGTCAACGAGCGCTGCACCGCCTGCGGCGCCTGCGAGCGCGCGGTCTCGGCGCGCATCCCCAACCCGTTCAACTACGGCCTGGACACGATCGCCGCGGCCTACCTGCCGCACGGGCTGGCGCACCCGCCGCACTACCTGCTCGACCCCTCCATCATCGGCACGCCCGAGGCCGAGAAGGCGCGCGCCGCCTGCCCGGTGGGTGCGATCGATCTCGAGATGAAGGAGCGCACGCTCGAGCTGGCCGCCGGCAGCGTGATCTGGGCCACCGGCTGGCGGCCCTACGACGCGGCGCGCATCCAGCCCTACGGCTACGGGCGCTTCAAGAACGTGATCACGAGCGTCGAGTTCGAGCGCCTGGCCGACCCGGCGGGCCCCACCGGCGGGCGCCTGCTGCGCCCGAGCGACGGCCAGCCGGCGCGCAACATCGCCTTCGTCCAGTGCGCCGGCTCGCGCGACGAGAACCACCTGCGCCACTGCTCGCGCATCTGCTGCATGGCCACGCTCAAGCAGACGCAGTACGTGCGCGAGGCCTACCCCGAGGGCGACGCCCGCTCGACCGTCTACTACATCGACATCCGCGCCATCGACCGCCTCGAGGACTTCAACGCCCGCGTGCACGCCGACCCGATGGTCACCTTCGTCAAGAGCAAGGTCGCGCGCATCGCGCTCGAGGAGGCCAGCGGCAACCCGGTGCTGCACGGCGTCGACACCGAGGGCTACCACCGCTACGCCAACGCGCACGACCTGGTCGTGCTGGCGGTGGGCATGCAGCCCGAGACCGAGGGCCTGCAGCTGCCCGAGGAAATCGTGCGCGATTCGAGCGGCTTCCTCGAAGGCAGCACGAGCGGCGGCCAGGTCGCCGCCGGCGCCGCCGCCGCGCCGCTCGACGTGAACCGCGCCGTGCAGAGCGCCACCGCGGCGGCGCTGCGCGGCATCCAGGTCATCCACCGCAACACGCGCGCCGAGGCTAAGCATGGCTGAGACCAAGACCGCCGCCTACATCTGCACCGGCTGCGGCATCGGCGACACGCTCGACGCAGCGCGGCTGGCCAAGGTGGCCAAGCGCGAGGGCAAGATGGCCCTGGTGCGCGAGCACGCCTTCCTGTGCAGCGACGAGGGCGTGGCCGCGATCCGCGCCGACCTCGAAGGCGAAGAGGCCGTCACGCACCTGATGCTGGCCGCCTGCTCGCGCCGCATGAAGACCGAGGCCTTCCACTTCCCCGGCGCGGCGATGGCGCGCGCCAACCTGCGCGAAGGCGTGCTGTGGATGGTGGCCGAAGGCGAGGCGCACGACGAAGTGCGCCAGGAGATGGCCGACGACTACGTGCGCATGGCCTGCGCCGAGTTGAAGCGGCTCAAGGTGCCGGCCGGCAGCCCGAACCGCGGCGACGCGCGCCGCATCCTCGTCGTCGGCGGCGGCGTGAGCGGGCTCACGGCAGCGCTCGAGGCGGCCGACGCCGGCTACGACGTGCTGCTCGTCGAGCGCGAGGCCGCACTCGGCGGCTGGGCCGCCCGGCTGTGGAAGCGCATGCCCTCGCGCGAGCCCTACGGCGAGCCCGCCGAGACCGGCATCGGCGCCCTGATCGAGCGCGCCGGCGCGCATCCGCGCATCGAGGTGATGTTGAACGCGCAGGTCGCGCAGACCGGCGGCGCGCCGGGGCGCTTCCAGGTGCGCATCGCGCGCGCCGACGGCAGCACGGCCGAGGCGCTGTGCGGCGCCATCGTGCAGGCCAGCGGCTCCACGAGCTACGACATCGCCAGGCTGCCCGAGCTGGGCGGCGGCATCCATCCGCATGTCGTCGACCAGGCCGGCTTCGAAGCACTGGCGCGCGCCGCCGACGGCGCGCCGATCAAGCGCGCCGACGGCCGGCCGCTGAAGAGCGTCCTATTCGTCCAGTGCGCCGGCCAGCGCGACACGACCGGCAAGCACCTGCCCTATTGCTCGGGACATTGCTGCGGCACCAGCATCAAGCAGGCGATGTACCTGCGCGATGCCGATCCCGAGGCGAGCGCAATGGTGCTCTACACCGACCTGCGCACGCCAGGCATGGGCGAGGACTTCTACCGCAGCGCGCAGGCCAAGGGCGTGACCTTCACCAAGGGCGTGGCGCAGGCGGTCGAGGCCGCGGGCGAGGGCCTGCGCGTGCGCCTGCACGACCTGATCCTCGACGAGGACGCGCTGGCCGAGGCCGACCTCGTGGTGCTCGCCACCGGCCAGGTGGCCAATGCCGGCGTCGACCTCGAGCAGTGGGAAGCCGCCGTCACCGCGGCCGAGAAGGGCGACGCGGCGGCGGTCGCGAAGAAGGACGCGCTGGCCAAGGTCTCGGTGCTGAATCTCGCCTACCGGCAGGGGCCGGACCTGCCGCAGTTGAAGTACGGCTTCGCCGACTCGCACTTCATCTGCTTTCCGTACGAGACGCGGCGCACCGGCATCTACGCCGCCGGCCCGACGCGCCGGCCGATGGACATCGCGCAGGCGGTGGAGGACGCCGCCGGCGCGGCGATGAAGGCGATCCAGGCGGTGGAGAACGCCGCGCTCGGCCGTGCCGCGCACCCGCGCAGCGGCGACCTGAGCTACCCGATCGTGCGGCTCGAGGGCTGCACGCAGTGCAAGCGCTGCACCGTCGAGTGCCCGTTCGGCGCCATCGACGAGGACGAGAAGCGCTTCCCGCTCTTCAACGAGAGCCGCTGCCGGCGCTGCGGCACCTGCATGGGCGCCTGCCCGGTGCGCGTGATCTCGTTCGAGAACTACTCGGTCGACAGCGTGGGCGCGCAGATCAAGGCGGTCGACATGCCCGACGAGGACAGCGGCAAGCCGCGCATCCTCGTGCTCGCCTGCGAGAACGACGCCTACCCGGCGCTGGACATGGCGGCGCTGCAGCGGCGCGCGCTGTCGGCCTTCGTGCGCGTGATCCCGGTACGCTGCCTGGGTTCGGTGAACACGATCTGGGTCACCGACGCGCTCAACGGCGGCTGGGACGGCGTGATGATGCTCGGCTGCAAGAAGGGCGAGAACTACCAGTGCCACTTCGTGCGCGGCTCCGAGATGGCCTCCTACCGGCTGAGCAAGGTCGACGACACCTTGAAGCAGCTCGGCCTCGAGACCGAGCGCGTCGTCAACCACGAGGTGGCGATCACCGACATCGAGCGCCTGCCGCGGCTCATCAACGACTACGTGGCGCAGATCACGGCCATCGGCATGAGCCCGATGAAGGGCTTCGCATGAAGGGGCAAGGGCGATGAACGTGCAGACCGACACCCCCGCCCCGGCCAGGGCCGTCCGGCCCTACCGGCCCGACTTCCTGCGCGAGGTCGAGCGCGAGGTCGAGGGCGGCGACATGGTGAAGATGTGCATGCAGTGCGGCGTCTGCGCGGGCTCCTGCCCGTTCGGCCCGCACTGGGAGCACACGCCGCAGAAGCTGTTCATGATGATCCGCGCCGGCAAGCGCGACGAGGTGCTGGGCACCGATTCGATGTGGATGTGCACCAGCTGCTACAACTGCGTCGTGCGCTGCCCGCGCAAGCTGCCCATCACGACCATCATGCACGGCCTGGCGAGCTACGCCCAGCGCCTGGGCCTGGCGCCGAAGATGCAGCCCACGCGCGATCTCTCGCTGGCCTTCTACGACAACTTCCGCCGCCGCGGCCGCCTCAACGAAGTCAGGTTCACGCTCTGGGTCTACTTCAAGGACGGCCTCGTCGCCGGCCTCAAGAAGACCTGGTCGATGCGCGGCGTCGCCCTGGGCCTGCTGCGGGCCGGGCGTCTCAATCCGTTCGAGATCTTCGGCGGCCACCGCTGCAAGGACGCCAAGGGCATCGAGGCCATGCTGGCCAAGGTGCAGCAGATCGAGCAGCGCGGCCGGGCCGCGCGGCAATAGCCGACGACGCATCCGGCGCACGCAGCACGCGCGCGGCGCGCCGCAGGAGAACCCAAGCGATGGCGAAGAAGGAATACGCGTTCTACCCGGGCTGCTCGTCGCAGTACAAGGCCTCGGCGGCCAACTACCTGACGTCGACCCACGCGATGTGCCGCACGCTCGACATCAAGCTCACCGAGATCCCCGACTGGAACTGCTGCGGCGCCTCGATCAGCTACACCGGCGCCAGCGAGCTCACGCGCCACGTGCTCAACGCGCGCAACATCGCGCTGGCCGAAAAGCACATGCCCGGGCGCGACGTCGTCGCCACCTGCGCCGCCTGCTGGCTCAATGCGCGCGAGAGCAAGGAAAAGCTCGACGTCGACCACGAGTTCCTGGCCAACGCCAACGAGGCGCTGAAGGAGGCCGGGCTGCAGTACCAGGGCAAGGCCGGCGTCAAGCACATGGTCGAGGTGCTGATCGAGGATTTCGGCTACGACGCGCTCGGCGCGCCGGTGGTCAAGCCGCTCGAGGGCCTGAAGTTCGCCGGCTACGTCGGCTGCCAGACCAACCGCCCGTTCGGCATCGCCGGCGAGAGCTTCGAGAACCCGATGTACCTCGACCGCCTGGTCGAGACCGTCGGCGCCGAGGCGATCGAGGCCTACGACCAGAAGGTCACCTGCTGCGGCGGCGCGCTCGCCTTCAGCGAGCCCGACAAGAGCCAGAAGCAGATCCGCGACATCGTCGAGTCGGCCTACGACCACGGCGCCGACATGATCGTCACGCCCTGCCCGCTGTGCCAGACCAATGTCGAGGTCTACCAGGCCGAGATCAACCGCAAGCAGGGCACCAAGCTGGCGATGCCGGTCACCTACTACAGCCAGCTGATGACGGTGGCCTACGGCGGTACGCTGAAGGAAGCCGCGCTCGACGGCCACATCATCCAGCCGACCAAGCTGCAGGAGCTGGCGAACAAGAAGTAGCGCGCGGCGCGGGCGCCCTCGGCGCTCAATTCATGTAGGCGCGCGCCTCCTCGCCCGGGTCGGGCAGGCCGGCAATGCGCCACAGGCTGCGGCAGCTGCGGAACAGCCTGTGTGCGGCGCGCGGGTCGACCTGCACCGCGCGGCACACGAGGCGCATCACCGGCAAGGCGCCGAGGCCGAACCAGCGCGCGCGCACCAGATCGATGATCTGCCAGTGCCTGGCGCCCAGGCCCGGCATGCCGTCGAGCCGGGCGAGCTGCTCGGCCAGCGCCGGCGTCCAGGCGAGCGGATCGACGAGAAAGCCCTCGTCATCGAACGCGATCGCTGCGCTCGACGGGTCGGCGCAGCGCACGCTGGAGGTTTCGGCGGGGCGTTCTGCGACTCGTGCGACGGACATGACTCGGGCTCGGTTGACTCGGCAAGGGCCGGGGCACGCATGGTCGCCGAACCGCGCCGGCAGCGGAAATGGTCAATTTCCATTTGCTCATGCGCATCGGCAATGAAGCGGCTCGCCCGCCCGCGCGGCATATGCATATGAGCAACGCATCCTTGCCCGGCGCCGCGCTGCCGCGAAAATGCCGCACCCCGCAGCGAGGACGCCGATGGAACACCTGCACCCCAAGCAAGCCCACGAGATCGTGACGGCGAGCCCCAACACGCTGCTGATCGACTGCCGCACCGAGCTCGAGTACTTCTACGTCGGGCACCCGATCGGCGCCATCAACATCGAGTGGAACACGGCGCCCGACTTCGACCCGAACCCGCGCTTTGCCGAGCAGGTGCTGCGCATGGCCGGGCGCAAGGACCGGCCGATCATCCTCATCTGCCGCAGCGGCAAGCGCTCGGTCGACGCCGGGCTCGAACTGGAAAAGCATGGCTTCACCCATGTGAGTAATGTGCTCGAGGGCTTCGAGGGCGAGCTCGACGCCGAGCACCACCGCGGCATGCTGGGCGGCTGGCGCAAGCACGGGCTGCCCTGGCGCCAGGTGTGAAGCGCCGGCGCGGCGCGGCGCGGCGCAGCGTACCCGCTGAGAGCCTGTGAACAAGGCGCGTGCCCGCACCAGTGCGCCAGCGCGATCGAGCAGGCTGCGCCGAGCGCTCGTTGCCGACGCGTGCGCAGGCCGCTGCAGCAGCGTGGGGGCGTCGCCCGCGTTCTCCGGCCACCGTCGCGGTCGGCCACCGAGGGCCGCCGCCGCCACCGCATCAACACCGGGTTCGGACTGCCGCCGCCATGGCGACCGCGAATGAGGCCTGCGCCCGCGGGCGTCACCCCCACGCTGCACGTTGCGCCTAGGAATGCCCCTGAACCCGCTCGCGCATAGCGCGCATGGTCGGGCTCGGCAGCGCGCGCCGCTGTGGCCGCGCAGCAGCGACGAATGCCCCCGAACTTGCTCGCGCACAGCGCGCGTGGTCGGGGTCGGCGGCGTGGGTGTGCCGGCGCAGGCCCCATTCGCGGTCGCCATGGCGGCGGCGGGCTGACCGCGTGTTGATGAGGTCATGACAGCGGCCCTCGGTGGCCGACCGCGACCGGGGCCGTAGCCGGCATGCCCGCGCCGCCGGCCCCCGCAGCGGCGGGCGCACGCGCGTGCAACCTCCATTGGACGGCAGCGCCGACTACCGGCCCGCACCTTGCGCCACGCCAGCGGCCTCGACCTGGCAGGGATCCGCGCCGAGACGCGCAGGCGTGCCGCGTTCGCCTCGGCGCGGCGCAACCCGCGTCAGAGCGCGTCGTACTTGTCCGCCCGCCCGCGCGCGCGCTCGACCGGGTACTTCAGCGCGTTGGCGGCGATCTTGGTGCGGCAGGCCTCGTCGAGGTCGACGCCCAGCCGGTCGGCCAGCCGCACGAGGTAGAGCAGCACGTCGGCGAGTTCGTCGCGCACGCGGCGGGCACTGGCGGGATCGCGCGCCGCGTCGCGCGAGGCGTCCTCGCTCAGCCACTGGAACAGCGCGACGAGCTCGCCCGCCTCGCCGGCAAGTGCCATGGCGAGGTTCTTCGGCGAATGGAAGCGCTCCCAGTCGCGCTCGCGCGCGAAGCGCGCCAGTGCGGCCTGCAGGCCGGCGACGTCGACGAGCGGCGCCGGCGTGCCGCCTTCAGAGGTCGACAAAGGCTCCGCCCTCGTCGTCGTCTCGTGCCAGCCGCTCGGCCGCCTCGCGCTCGAGGCGCGCGCGCTGCTCGGCCACGCGCGCGCGCCGCTGCGCGACGCCTTCGCCGTGCAGCGCGATCGTCGACTCGCCGAACAGCACCTGACGCAGGAAACGCCAGCCGAACTGCAGCAGCGCGAGGTCGTCGACGAGCGCCGCGCGCAACTCCTCGTCGGGCAGGTCGAACACGCCGGCGAAAGCGTCGCTGGCGACGAAGGCGCGGAAACGATCGACGTCGTAGCAGGTCATGAAGAACAGCTCGAGGCTGCGCTTGCTCGGCTTGCCGATCGTCGGCCCCGAACTCTTCTTCTTCAGGATGAGCTGGCGCCAGCCGCGCGCCGCCTCGTCGTACGCGAGCACGCCCTGCTCGGCGCGGTAGGCATCGATGCTCTGCGTGCGCGGCTCCTGGTGGCCCAGGCAATGCTCCTCGCGCACGATGGCGTAGTACTGGCGGTCGACCGACTCGTCTTGCTTGCGCATCGCGAGCAGCGCCACCGGATAGTAGCGGCAGGCGGTTGGGCGGTCCTCGTAGACGCTGCAGCCCTCGGGCGTCATGAAACGGCAGGCCGTGCCCCCATCGACCGGGCGCAGCTTGACGCCGGCGATGCCGTCCTTCTCCATCTCGTAGGGCACCGTGTACTGCTGCAGGAACTCCCACGAGGCCAGGCCCAGGCGCTGCTTCAGGCGCACGATGTCCACCGGCGTGAGCGCGATGTCGATGTTGCTGCAGCAGGCGTTCCAGCAGGCGATGCCCTTGCGGCAGTGGAACTGCAGCGCCGCCGAGCCCTCGAGCGTCGCCGGCACGACCGGGCTGGGCGGAAACGGGGTGGACTCGTTCATTGCGCGATTGTCGTCAAAGGTCGCGCAGAGCGCCGCCTGCGGACGCGGCGTCGTTCCGATGCGCCAGTGCGTTGGGGCTGCCGCCGCGCCGGCGACGGGCGCGTGCGGGCCCTACCTCGGGCAAGCCGCCGTGTCGCCCGGCACCTTGCCCACCAGCAGCAGGAAGCTCTCGAACGGCCCCATCACGCCCATCGCCTCCAGCTTGGGGCCGATGAACTCGAGGCGGCCGAACATCATCGCGCGCATCGGGCCGTACTCGCCACGGCCCATCTCGCCCCAGCGCGCGGTGGCGGCGTGCATCACGTAGTCGACGCCGCCGTCGAGCCGCGTCGTCTCGACCTTGCCGCCGTACCTGCACTGCGCCTTGCCGTCCTCGAGAGCGATGCGCAGCTCGACCTTGGTCGCCTCGCCGCATTCGGTGCGGTAGAGGTGGATCACCTTGAAGCCCTTGCCGCCGTCGTTCCTGATCCAGTCGGCAGCCAGGCCCTCGAGCAGCGCGGGAGTCTGGTTCCACTGCTGGCAGGCCTGCGCCGCCCAGCTGTCCGACATCAGCGCCGGCGCGGCCTGCGCCGTCGCCGCCACCACCGCCAGCGCGACGCCGGCCAGAACTCGGGTCATCGTCCGTCTCCTGCGAAGTCGATGCGCACGCGGCGCCCGCCGTGGCGTAGACGCCGGGCTGCGCCCGGCGTCGCCTTGCGGCCGATCGCCTCCCGGCCTGCCGCCGCCGTCGGGGCCGCTGCGGGCCCGCGCCTGCGGCCTCAGTGCGCCGGCGCGGTCTTGAACAGTTTGCTCTTGTCGACGAGATCGACGTGGCGACGCTTGAAGCAGGTCCACTGCCGGGTCGACTTGTCGTAGACGGAGTTGACGAAGCAGTGCCAGTTCTTCTCGTCGACGAAGTTCTTGTCGGTGCGGTAGTAGAAGCCCGGGTAGCGCGACTCCTCGCGGAACTGGATGTGCTTCATGTGCGCCTCGGCGGTGAGGATGCGGTGGTAGTTCTCCCAGGCGCGCAGCAGCTCGTGCAGATCCTTGGCGCGCATCTTGGCCGCGTCCTCCTTGAGCATCTCGAGCTTCTCCTCGGCCACCTTGAGCATCACGTCGTTCGTGTTGTAGTAGGTGGCCACGCCCGCGACGTACTCGTCCATGATCTTCTGCAGCCGGAACTGCGCCATCTTGGGCGTGATGTAGTGCGGGTTGATGTCGATCGCGGTGGTGTAGTCCTTGTGCTGCAAGAAGGTGCGCACCGGCTTGTAGATCTCCTCGGCCAGCGTCGCCGCGTCGGTGTCGAGCTCGGGCTGGTGAGCGGCGTTGTCGAGCGCGAAGCGCACCATCGCCTTGGCCGCCAGGCGCCCCTCGGCGTGCGAGCCGCTGCTGAACTTGTGGCCCGAGGCGCCCACGCCGTCGCCGGCCGTGAACAGGCCCTTGACGGTGGTCATCGAGCGGTAGCCCCAGTTCCAGCCGCGCGGCAGGTGCGCCGGCACGCCGTCGAGCTCGCCCTCGTCGGCCGTCGGCGCGCCGAGGTCGGTCGGGCCGCTGACCCAGATGCCGCAGCAGCCCGAGTGCGAGCCCAGCAGGTAGGGCTCGGTGGGCATGAGCTCGCTCATCTTCTTCTCGGGCTCGATGTTCTCGCCGACCCAGATGCCGCACTGGCCGATGCACATGTCGAGGAAGTCCTCCCAGGCCTCGGCCTCGAGGTGCTTGACCTCCTTGGGCGACAGCGACTCGCGCAGCTTGGCCAGCGCGGTGACGGTGTCCATGTAGATCGGGCCGCGCCCTTCCTTCATCTCCTTCAACATCAGGTGGTTGCGCAGGCACGAGGCCGGCACCGCCGCCTGGCCGTAGGGCGGGTACTGGTCGAGCAGTTCCTTGTTCTTGACCATGTAGTCCTCGCCGTAGGCGTTGACGGCCTTGGCCTTGAACAGCAGGAACCACGCGCCCACCGGCCCGTAGCCGTCCTTGAAGCGCGCCGGCACGAAGCGGTTCTCCATCATCGTGAGCTCGGCGCCGGCCTCGGCCGCCATCGCGTAGGTGCTGCCGGCGTTCCACACCGGGTACCAGGCGCGGCCCGTGCCCTCGCCCACCGAGCGCGGGCGGAACAGGTTCACGCAGCCGCCGGCGGCCAGCAGCACGGCCTTGGCCTTGTAGACGTAGATGCGGTTCTCGCGCACCGAGAAGCCGACCGCGCCCGCGATGCGCGAGGGGTCGTTCTTGTCGTTGACCAGCTTGACGATGAACACGCGCTCCTGGATGCGGTCCAGGCCGAGCGCCTTCTTCGCGGCCTCGGCGAC
Source organism: Rubrivivax sp. (assembly GCA_046348125.1). Classification (GTDB taxonomy): domain Bacteria; phylum Pseudomonadota; class Gammaproteobacteria; order Burkholderiales; family Burkholderiaceae_C; genus Rubrivivax. The sequence goes on along the minus strand of JAXMEV010000001.1, from coordinate 34,325 downwards.
GATCCACTTGTAGCTCTCGCCGTTGATCATGATCTGCCACTTGCCGCTGCGCACCGGCTTGCCGCCGTCCTTGAGCGCGGGCAGGCCTTCCTTCTGCGACTCGGCGCCGTCGTGGCGCACGCCGTCGTCGTCGGTCTTCCAGATCGGCAGGCCCCATTCCTCGAACAGGTGCACCGACTCGTCGACGTGGCGCCCGAGGTCGTAGGCGAGGTCGTCGCGCGTGATGCCCATCAGGTCGTTGCTGACCATGCGCGCGTAGTCGGCCGGGTCCTGCTCGGGGCCGATGTAGGTGTTGATCGCCGACAGACCCTGCGCGACGGCGCCGCTGCGGTCCATCGCCGCCTTGTCGACGAGCTTGATCTTTAGCTCCCGGCCGGTCTCGGCCTTCACGGCCTCGGCCCAGCGCATGAGCTCGAAGGCGGCGCCGCAGCAGGCCATGCCGCCGCCGATGAGCAGGATGTCCAGCTCTTCCTGGACGACTTCGGGGTTTTCGAACGTTGCCATTTCGTCTGTCTCGCGGTTCGTGGGTCGGTGCGGCTTACTTCTTCACGCGCAGCAGCTCGCCGTCGCGTCCGGCGCGGTAGCCGCCGCTGGGCGTGAAGTAGCCGGGCTTGTCGATGTCGGCCAGCTTGGGCATCGTCTTGCCCGCGTAGGGCTGGATCGAGCCCTCTTCCGTCGTGCGCGTCGGGAACTTGAAGCGCTTCAGGGTGCCGTTGCGGAACTTGATCGTCCACATGATCGAGTCGGAGCCGCGCAGCGGCTGCACCGAGCCGCCCAGCGGCACGATGTCGGCGTAGTGCCGCACCTCGATCGCGTTCTGCGGGCAGATCTTGACGCAGGAGTAGCACTCCCAGCACTGCTCGGGCTCCTGGTTGAAGGCGCGCATCGGGTGCCCGGTCTGCGAGCCGTCCTTGTCGAGCATCATCAGGTCGTGCGGGCAGATGTACATGCAGGCCGTCTTGTCCTGGCCCTTGCAGCCGTCGCACTTGTCGGTCCGTACGTAGGTGGGCATCTCGGGGTCTCCTGGGTCTAGGGGTGGGGTTTCGGGAACAGATCGATCGGGCGGCCGGCGACGCTAGGCGGCGCCGGCGTAGTAGGCGCGCAGGATCTGCAGCACCTCGGGGCGGCTGAACTCGGCCGGCACGTCGTGGCCTTCGCCGAGCCACTTGCGCAGCTGGGTGCCGCTCACCTGCAGGCGGTCGGCGTCGCCGTGCGGGCAGGTGCGCGCCGAGGCCATGCCGCCGCAGCGGTAGCACCAGAACGAGACGTCGATCTTGAGCGGCCGCGTCTGGAGCGCGTCGGCCGGGATCTCGTCGAAGATGCGGTGCGCGTCGAACGGGCCGTAGTAGCTGCCGACGCCGGCATGGTCGCGCCCGACGACGAGGTGCGAGCAGCCGTAGTTCTGGCGAAAGAGCGCGTGCAGCAGCGCCTCGCGCGGGCCGGCGTAGCGCATGTCGAGCGGGTAGCCGGCCTGCACGACGGTGGAGGGCACGAAGTAATGCTCGGCCAGCGCGGCGATGGCACGCGTGCGCACCTCGGCCGGGATGTCGCCCGGCTTGACCGCGCCCAGCAGCGAGTGCACGAGCAGGCCGTCGCAGACCTCGATCGCGATCTTGGCCAGGTACTCGTGCGAGCGGTGCATCGGGTTGCGCGTCTGGAACGCGGCCACGCGCGACCAGCCGCGTTCCTGGAAGAGCGCGCGCGTCTGCGCCGGCGTCATGTACAGCGCGCCGTACTTCTCGGGGAAGCCGCCCTGCGACAGCACCTTCAGCGGCCCGGCCAGGTTGACCTCGCCTTGCTCCATCACCATCTTGACGCCGGGGTGCGCGAGGTCGGTGGTGCGGAACACCGCGGCGCATTCGTGCGCCTTGTCGATGGCGTACTTCTCGGTCACGCGCATCGTCGCCAGCGGCGCGCCGTCCTCGGGGTCGAGCAGCGCGATCTCCTGGCCCACCGCGATGGCGGCGGCTTCGGACGCCGCGGCCGACAGCGTGATCGGGATCGGCCAGAACAGGCCGCTGGCCAGCCGCATGCCGTCGCACACGCCGCGCCAGTCGGTGCTCGTCATGAAGCCCTCGAGCGGCGTGAAGCCGCCGATGCCGAGCATCACGATGTCGCCGCGCTCGCGCGAACTCACGCGCAGGCCGGGCAGCGCGGCGGCGCGCCGGCGCTCCTCGTGCAGCGCCTGCCCTTCGAGCAGCAGCGGGCGCAGGCGATCGCTTCCGTGCGGGTCGACGAGACCGGTCATGACGGCACAGACCTCCCTGCGCTTGCAGGCTCCGGCTGCGGGCCGGCGCGGCCGATGCGCCGCGTGCCGAACGAAACCGGATTGCGTGATGTGGATCGAGGCGGCGGGCCTCGGGATCGCGGGCGTTCGTGAGCGAGGCTCGCGCGCGCCCGCAGCGACGAGGCCGATCGTAGGCATCCGCAGGCGCGAGGAAAAACGGACAATACTGGTCACGATGTCCGGAAAAACAGATCAGGTGAGAGACCCGCCGCTGGCCCCGCGGCTGCGCCTGAGCCTGCGTCAGCTCGAGGTCTTCGTCGCCACCGCGCGCGCCGGCTCGACGCGCGCCGCCGCCGACCGCGTGGCACGTTCTCAGTCCGCTGCCAGCGCCGCGCTGGCCGAGCTCGAGAGCGCGCTGGGCGCGCAGCTGTTCGACCGCCTCGGGCGGCGCCTGCGGCTCAACGACAACGGCCGCGCGCTGCTGCCCAAGGCGGCGGCGCTGCTCGACCGCGCCGTCGAGCTCGAGCACCTGCTGAGCCCGGCGCGGCCGGCGCCGCTGCACCTGGCGGCCAGCCTGACGATCGGCGAATACCTGCTGCCCGGGCTGCTGGCGCGCTGGAAGCTCGTCTGCCCGGCGCAGCCGGTGCAGCTGATGATCGGCAACACGCGCGAGGTGATCGAAGCGGTGGCCGGCTTCGACGCCGACGTCGGCTTCATCGAGGGCACGCAGACGCACCCGCGGCTCATCTTGCGACCTTGGCTGACCGACGAGCTGGTGGTGTTCGCCGGCGCCGGCCACCCGCTGGTCGGCCGCCCGCTGAGCCTGCGCGAGCTGCGCGCCGCGACCTGGGCGCTGCGCGAGCATGGCTCGGGCACGCGCGAAGCGGCCGAACTGTGGCTGCAGGAGCGTGTCGGCGCGCTCGACGTCGCCTTCGAGCTCAGCAGCCCGGAGGCGATCAAGCGCCTGGTGGCCGCCGGCGCCGCGTTCGGCTGCCTGCCGCGCGAGGTCGTGGCGCAGGAACTGGCGCAGGGCACGCTGGCCGAGCTGCAGACCAGCCTGCCGCGGGCCATCCGGCGGCTGTCGATGGTGTTGCACCGCGACAAGCACATCGGCCGTGACACCGCCGAGTTCATCCGCCACTGCAACGAGTTGCGCGCGGCGCCGCGCGGCGAGGCGCCGCTGCCCCCGCGGCGCCGCGGCACGGCGGCTCGAGGAGGTTCGCCCGACACTTGACGCCAGCGCAACACCGCAGCCCGCCGGTGCCGCCAGCCCGTGCAGGGCAGCCCCAGTACCGATGCGGCGATCGCTGCGGCCTTCGGGCCAGGGGTGCAGAATCCAGCCCGACAGCCCGACAGCCCGACAACCCGACAGCCCGACGACGCCGCGGGGCGGCGCCCAGGCCTCGTCCGTCCCGACCGAGATGCCCGCCATCGAGATGCCCATCCGGACCCCGAGCGCCACGCCGGCCATGCCGGCGGGTGCGGCGCCGTCGGGTCTGCTGGCCGAGATCACCGCCAGTCTGGCCTCGGGCAACGACCTGCATGAGCTGCTGGCGCGCTTCCTGCACCCGCTGCTGGACCTCGCCAGCGCCGCCGCCGGCGCCGTGCGTGTGCTCGACGACAGCGGCCAGCGCATGCACCTGGTGGCGAGCCAGGGCCTGCCGGCCGCGGTGCTCGAAGCCGAACGCGCGGTCGAAGGCGACTGCGGCGCCTGCGGCTTCGCGCTGCAGGCGCGCCAACCCGCCTGGGGCCATGACCTGAGCGGCTGCGCGCGGCGCAGCGAGGGCGCGTATTTCGGCAGCGCCTGCCGGCGCATCCTGGCCGTGCCGCTCGCGCACCGCGGCCGTCTGCTCGGCATCTACAACCTGTTCTACGAGGACGCGTCCGAGCCCTCGCCGCAGGTGCTGGCGTTGCTCGAATCGGTGGCTGCGCTGCTCGGCCTCGCGCTCGAGAACGCGCGCCTGGAGCGCGAGAACCTGCGCGCCGCGCTGGCCGGCGAGCGCCAGGCGATCGCCGCCGACGTGCACGACTCGATCGGCCAGTCGCTGGCCTACGTCAAGATGCGGCTGCCGCTGCTGCAAGACGCCATCCGCGGCTGCGACCAGGCCTCGGCCGAGGGCTACTTCGGCGACGTGCGCGAGGCGGTGCGCGAAGCGCACGCCAACCTGCGCGCGCTGCTCACGCACATGCGCGCGCCGATGCACCCGCGCGGACTGGCGCATGCGCTGGCGGCCAGCGCCGAGGCCTTCCGCGCGCGCGGCGGCCCGCGCCTCGAGTTTGCGCAGGCGCTGCCCGAACTCGCGCTCACGCCGACCCAGGAGGAGCAGGTGTTCCGCATCGTGCAGGAGGCGCTGGCCAACGTCGTGCGCCACGCCGGCGCGCGCCGCGCCTGGCTGCACGTCCAGCGTGAGGGCGAACTGCTCGAAGTGCGCGTCGACGACGACGGCGCCGGCATTCCGGCCACGGTCGAAGACGGCGGCTCGCACTACGGGCTGGCGATCATGCGCGAGCGCGCCCGCCGGCTCGGCGGCACGCTCGAAGTCGGACCGCGCCCGGGCAGCGGCACGCGCGTGTGCCTGCGCGTGCCGCTGCCTGCCGCGGCTGGCGCGGCGGGAGCCGCGGCGTGAGCACGCCGGGCCGCTCCCGAGCACGAAGCCGGCAGCGCGCGCTGCGCAGGGGGGCCGGGTGAACGCGCCGCGCCTCGTCCTCGTCGACGACCATTCGCTGTGCCGCACCGGGCTGTCGGACCTGCTGCGCCAGCGCGGCGGCATGGAGGTGCTGGCCGCACTCGCCGACCCCGACCAGGTCGTTGCCGTGTTGCGCGAGCAGCGCCCGGACCTGCTGGTGCTCGACCTGCGCATGCCGGCCGTCGACGGCCTGACGCTGCTGCAGCGCATCCGCGCCGAGGGCCTGGACACGCCGGTCGTGATCCTGACGATGAGCGACTCGGAGACCGACCTCGCCGCCGCGCTGCGCGCCGGCGTGCGCGGCTACCTGCTCAAGGACATGGAGCCCGAGGACGTGATCACCGCCATCGGCAACGCCGCGCGCGGCGAGCTGGTGGTGGCGCCGGCGATGACGCTCAAGCTCGCGCAGCTGCTGCACAGCGGCACCAAGGGCCGCAACCGCAGCGACCTGCTGGCCTCGCTCACCGAGCGCGAACGCCAGATCCTCGACCACCTGGCGCGCGGCGAGAGCAACAAGACGATCGCGCGCGCGCTCGACATCAGCCACGACACCGTCAAGCTGCACGTGCGCCACATCCTCGCCAAGCTCAACCTGAGCTCGCGCGTCGAGGCCGCGGTGTTCGCGGTCGAAGCGCGGGTGGCCGGGCCGCGTTAGCTCGCCGCAAGACGAGCGCGGCCGACCGCGCTCAGGCCGGTGCGCGCGCGCTGCGCACGGCCTCGTCGGCGCCGAACCACGCCAGTTCCTCGCGCAGCCGGACCACCTCGCCGACGATGGTCAGGCAGGGCGAGGCGAGCCCGGCTTCGGCCACGCGCGCCGGCAGCGTGCCCAGCGTGCCAGCCACCACCTGCTGTGCGGCGAGCGTGCCGTTGCCCACCACCGCGGCCGGCCAGTCGGCGCCCAGGCCATGGGCGGCGAGCTGCGAACAGATCGACTCCAGGCCCGACAGGCCCATGTAGATCACGACCGTCTGCCCCGGCCGCGCCAGCGCCGGCCAGTCGAGGTTGCAGCTGCCGTCCTTCAGATGCCCGGTGACGAAGGTGCAGCTGTGCGCGCAGTCGCGGTGCGTGAGCGGGATGCCGGCGTAGGCCGACACGCCGCAGGCCGCCGTGATGCCGGGCACCACCTCGAACGGCACGCCGGCGGCAGCCAGCGCCTGCAGCTCCTCGCCGCCGCGGCCGAAGACGAACGGATCGCCGCCCTTGAGCCGCACCACCGAGCGGCCCGCGCGCGCCAGCTCCACCAGCATGGCGTTGATGCGCTCCTGCGGCACGCTGTGGCGCGCGCGCTCCTTGCCGACGTAGATGCGCTCGGCCCTTGCGCCCACGAGCGCGAGCACGCCCGCGCCGACGAGGTGGTCGTAGACGACGACATCGGCGCGCTCGAGCAGCCGCGCGGCGCGCAGCGTGAGCAGCTCGGGATCTCCGGGCCCGGCGCCGACGAGGTGCACCGTGCCGGCGCCGGCGCCGCAGGCGCGCATCATCGCGGCCAGGTCGACGAACGAGTTCATGCGGGTCTCTCCTCAGGCGTCGCCGCTGCCGGCATCGGGATGCCCGGGCTCGGCGCCCGGCACGCGCGCAGCGTCTGCGCGGTCGGCGGCGGCGCCGCACAGGAAGACGAAGTCGAACCGTCCGCCCGCGACCTCGACGTAGTCGAGCACGGTGTCGGCGAGGACGGGGCGGCTCGGCGCAGCGAGCAGCACCGTCAGGTCCTCGAAGCAGGCCGTCTCGTCGTTCTCGCGCTCGGCGTCGAAACCCATGCCGAACTCGACGCTGCCGTCGGGCCGCCGGCGTGCGGCGACGCGCAGCGCCAGGCCTTCGGCATCGCTGCGCCGGGCGGCCGAGCGCAGTTCGGCGACGGCGGCTGCGGTGATGTGGAACATCGGGCGCGGACTCCTGCCCTCGTTCAGTGTTCGCCCTTGGTGCGCAGCAGCCCGGCAAGCCGGTTGCCCTGCTTCTGCGGCCCGCCCATCGGGAACAGCAGGTGCAGCGCGTGGTTGCTGGCGCGCTCGGCGCCCCACAGCGGGGTGAAGTGGCGGATCATCACGCGCACCTGGGGCTGCACGCCATGCTCGTGCCAGAAGCGGCGCAGGAACTCGATCACCTCCCAATGCGCCGGCGTGAGCTCGAGCCCCTCCTCGCGCGCCAGCGCCGTGGCGAAGGCCTCGGACCAGTCCTGCAGGTCGACCAGGTAGCCCTCGCGGTCGGTCGGCACGGCGCGCCCTTCGACCATGACGGTGCGCAGGGGCGAAGACGGCGGCATGGCGTGGCTCCTCCTGTCTCAGGCTGCGAGCATGGCGGGCGATCTGCGCTCGCTGCGCGCGTGGCGCACGAAGTCGACGAAGCGCGGCACCCAGTCGGCCCCGGCGCCGTTGCGCAGATGCGCGTACGACGCGAGCAGGCGGTGCAGCACGAGCCCGTCGTGGCCGCCGTCGATGCCGTGGCCGCGCTGCACGCGGTAGGCGAAACGCACAGCGGGATCGAGGTTCTCGAGGCTCGAGTGGTGGAACTCGTGCCCGTGCACGACGCCGTCGCCGCCGCCCGCCCAAGGCATGGCCTCGGTCTCCTGCAGCCGCACGTAGCCGCGGCCGACGCTGCGCTCGTGCATCACGGCGTCGGCCGGGATCGCACCGACCATCGGCGCTCTGCGGCCCTGCCAGCGGATGCTGCGCGCGAGGTACATCAGGCCGCCGCATTCGGCATAGGTGGGCAGCCCGCCTGCGATGGCCGCGCGCAGCGCGGCGCGCAGCGGCGCGTTGGCGGCCAGCGCATCCATGCAGGCTTCGGGAAAGCCGCCGCCGATGACCAGGCCGTCGAGCGCGGGCAGGCGTGCGTCGTGCAGCGTGTCGACGAACACCAGCTCGGCGCCGGCTGCCTCGAGCGCGGCCAGGTCGCCGGGGTAGTAGAAGCCGAAGGCGCGGTCGCGCGCCACGCCGATGCGCAGATCGCGCCGGCCGGCCGTGCTCGGCGTGCCGCCGCTGCCGGCCGGCGCGGCGGCCAGCGGCGGCGCCGCGCCCGCAATCGCGCGCACGCGTTCGAGATCGACCTGCGCGGCCACCAGGCGGCCGATGGCCTGCACGCGCTCGGTCGCAGCCGCCGCCTCGTTGCACGGCACGAGGCCGAGGTGGCGCTCGGCGATGGCCAGGCGCGCGTCGTCGGCCAGCGCACCGAGCACCGGCAGCGTGGTGTAGCGCTCGATCGCGGCGCGCAGCTTGGACTCGTGGCGCGCGCCGCGCACGCGGTTGAGCACGACGCCGGCGATGTGCACCTCGGGGTCGAAGGCCTGCTGGCCGAGCAGCAGCGGTGCGATGCCGCGCGTCATGCCGCGCGCATCGAGCACCAGCAGCACCGGCGCCGCGAGCAGCCGCGCCAGCGCGGCGTTGCTGTCGCTGCCGTCGGGCGCCAGCCCGTCGTGCAGGCCCATGTTGCCTTCGACCAGCGCGAGCTCGGCCGCTCCGGCGTACCGCGCGAACGCGGCGCGCAGCGCCTCGGGGCGTTCCAGGTGCAGATCGAGGTTGGCGCAGGGCCGACCCGCCGCGAGCGTGAGCCACATCGGATCGATGTAGTCGGGGCCCTTCTTGAACGGCTGCACCACCGTGCCGTCGGCGGCGAGCGCGGCAGCCAGCCCGAGCGCCAGCGTGGTCTTGCCCGAAGAGCGCTGCGCGGCCGAGACGAACAGGCGCGGCACGGCTCTCAGGCCCGGGCGTCGGCGACGCCGGGCGCGTCGTCCGACGGCATGAAGTCCAGCACGTGGACGCCGACGATCGTCAGCAGGAAGGCCGCGCCGAGGCCGCCCAGGCCCAGGCCGAGCTCGGGCCAGGACGGCACGTAATGCGCCACCTGGCCGTCGGCGAAGGAACTCGTCGCCGTCCAGCCGGGGAAGATCTCGAGCGGGAAAGCCTGTCCGCCGATGATGAAGACGTAGAGGAAGGCGAAGGCGCCCAGCACCACCAGCAACGAAGCGGCCAGCGTGGCACGCGGCGCGCCGGCCCGCGGCGCGAGCAGCAGCGCGCAGGGCAGCAGCGAGCCGAGCACGACGAAGCCGCCCCAGAACAGCAGCGCGAACACCTCGCCGCCGCCGCGACCGAGCAGGATGAAGGCCTCGAATGCGCCCTGGCGCGCGTAGTACAGGTTCGTCAGGTGCAGCACGGCGACGAAATAGACCGAGAGCAGCACGAACACCGCCAGCAGCCGGGCCAGACGCCGGTCGACCTCGGGCGCCGGCCGGCGGCCGTTCCATGCCAGCAGCGCCGCCTGCACGACGAGGAAGACGGCCAGCCCCCAGGCGAAGGACAGCACGACGAACAGCGGCGGCAGCAGCGCCGATTGATAGGCCTGGCGCGCGACGAGGAAGGCGAAGATCGCGCCGGTGCCGGTGGTCAGCACGAAGCGCCACACCATCACGGCAACCCCGGCCGGCTTGGACCAGGGGTTGAAGCGCCGCTCGAACATCGTCCACAGATAGACGACGACGACGGCCGCCAGCCCCGAGTACAGGAACACGTTGAGCGCGAACATCGAACTGAAGTTGTAGTGCGTGGCCGCGACCAGCACCCGGTCGGGGCGCCCGAGGTCGAGCATCAGCACCATCAGGCCGCCGGCCAGCAGCGCCAGGCTGAGGAGGCCCGAAAGCGGCGCGCGCCGCTTGTACACCGCCTGCCCGAACACCGAGCCGACCGAGGCCACGTTGAGCACGCCCGAGGCGGCGACGATCATGAAGATCGCAAACACATGCGGCAGGCCCCAGACGACCTGGTTGTCCATGCCGGTGATGACGTGGCCGTGCTCCTCCATCCGATGCGCGGCCGCCAGGCCGAGCAGCGTGACGAGGGCGCCGGCCGCGGCGAGCAGCCAGAAGTTGCGCGTTTGCCGGTCCGGCGACATCGTCCTGTGCTCCCTGCCGCGGCGGCGTCAAAGCCCGTGATAGCGCACGCCCGGGTCGAGGCCCAGGTCGGCGCGCAGCGGCGCGTTGCGCAGTTCGCGCACGCGCCGTGCGATCGCGCTCGCGGGGTCGTTCAGGTCGCCGAACAGGATGGCGCCGTGGCCGGCCTGGGCGCAGGCCTCGGCGCAGGCGGTGGTGACCTGCGACGGATCCTGCGCGCGGTCGATGCGGTGCACGCACAAGGTGCAGCCCTCGACGCAGCCCTTGCCGCGCGGCACGTCGGGCTTCTGCTCCGTGAGCGGCTCGTGCACGAAGCTGCGCGCCTTGTACGGGCAGGCCATCATGCAGTAGCGGCAGCCGATGCAGATGTGGCGGTCGACCAGCACGATGCCGTCGGCGCGCTTGAACGACGCGCCCGTGGGGCACACGTCGACGCAGGGCGGCGAGGCGCAATGCTGGCACATCACCGGCGCCGAGGCGCGGCGGCCCGTCCTCGCCTCCTCGAGCTCGACCTTGCGGATCCACTGCGCCGAGGTGCGCGTGGTCTTCGGGTCGATGCCGTTCTCGGTGAAGCAGGCGCTCACGCAGGCATCGCAGTCGCTGGCGCAGCGCGTGGTGTCGATCAGCATGCCCCAGCGCACCCGGGGGTTGGCACCGCGGCCCGGCGCGGCAGCGGGCGCGGCTGCCTCGGCCATTTCGATGAGGTGGATGCCCGGCGCGAGCAGGACGCCGGCCAGCGCGGCGCCGGCCGCCCCGAGGAAACCGCGGCGCGCGCGCCCGGCGCTCATGGCCTGGCCCCCGCGGCGGCCAGGGCCGCCGCCGGCCGCGAGGCATGGCACTCGAAGCAGTCGATCTGCACCGCCGCGTAGCGGTGGCAGGCGACGCAGAAGTCCTCGCTCGTCTGCGCCACGCTGCCGGTCTTGGCGCCGGCGTGGCAGTCGATGCAGCCCTTCAGGCTGTACCTGGCGCCGCGGATGCCCTCGTGCACCGTTGCGTCGCGCTGGTGCCTGAGCATGCGCATGTGGTTGCGCCGCATCTCGGCCACCGGCTCGACGCAGCGCTCGCCCTTGACGGCGCGCTCGATCGTCGGGCCCAGGCCCGCGGCCCAGGCCGACCAGCCGGCGAGGGCCAGCACGAGCGCAGCCAAGGCGAGAAGCGCCAGGCGCGGCACGACCTACTCTCCCAGCCCCATCTGGATGTAGCCGGTGGGGCACACATCCTTGCAGATGTGGCAGCCGATGCAGCGGTCGTAATCGGTGTCGACGTAGCGCCCGGTCGTGGACTGCGACTTCTTGACCTTGAACACCGCCTTCTGTGGGCAGTAGACGACGCAGTTGTCGCACTCGAAGCACAGGCCGCAGCTCATGCAGCGTTTGGCCTCGGCCTGCGCCTGCGCGTCGAGCAGCGCCAGCATGCGCTCCTCGAAGTTGCCCAGCGCCTCCTCGGCGCTGAGCGTCGTCACCTGGCGCCGGCTGCGCGCCACGTAGGGGAAATGGCCGAGGAACAGCTCCTTGTGGCTGATGACGTAGCGGCCCGAGCGGTCGTCGAAGTTGTGGATCGCTCCGGCCGAGCGGTCGGTGCCCCACAGCGGCTCGTCGATCTTGCCGACCGGCAGCCCCTTCTCGACCATCTTGCGCATCAGGTCGAAGCTGTGCACGTCGACCTTCGGGCGTTTCTCCTGCGCCTCGCCGCGCAGGAAGCGGTCGATGCCGTCGGCGGCGATCGCGCCGTGGCCGATCGCGGTGGTGAGCAGGTGCGGGCGGATCACGTCGCCGCCGCAGAACAGCGTGGCCTGGCTCTGGCCGCCCAGCTGCACCTGGTAGCTCTTGTCGGAGGCGACCGCGCCGCGGCCGTTGTTCAGCGCCTCGAGGCCGGTGAAGTCGACTGCCTGGCCGACGGCCGAGACGATGAGGTCGGCCTCGATGTCCTCCTCGGTCCCGGGCACGATCTTGATTTCGAGCCTGCCGCCGGCGAACTTCGCCTCGCAGCGCGCCACGCGCAGCGCCGTGGCGCGGCCGTCGGCGCCGCGCACCACGGCCACCGGCGCCATGCCGCCGCGGATGGCGATGCCCTCGGCCAGCGCGTGCTCGACCTCGTGCTTGCTGGCCTGCATCTTGTCGATCGCGAACACCGAGGTCAGCGTGACTTCGGCGCCCTGGCGCTTGGACACCAGCGCCGCCTCATGCGCGGCGAAGCCGGCGAGCGCGCCGATCGCGTTCTCGGGCAGGTCGGCATCGTGCGTCTGCTCGATGTGGCCCAGGCGCCGCGCCACGGTGGCGACGTCGATCGAGGTGTCGCCGCCGCCGACGACGACGACGCGCTTGCCGACATGGCGCAGCCGGCCGTCGTTGAAGGCCTTGAGGAAAGCGGTGGCGGCGACGACGTTGGGCGCCTCGCCGTCGGGCACCGGCAGCGGCCGGCCGCTCTGCGCACCGATGCCGAGGAAGACGGCGTCGAAGTCGCGCCGGATCTGCTCGAGCGTGATGTCGGTGCCGATGCGCGTGTTGGGGCGCACCGTGACGCCGAGCGCGAGGATGCGCGCGATCTCGGCGTCGAGCACGTCGCGCGGCGTGCGAAAGCCCGGGATGCCGTAGCGCATCATGCCGCCGAGTTCGGCGCGCTCGTCGAAGATCGTGACGTCGTGGCCCTTGCGCGCGAGCTGGTAGGCCGCCGAGAGCCCCGCCGGGCCGCCGCCGATCACGGCCACCGTCTTGCCGCTGCGCGCCGCCGGCTTCGGGTAGGCGAGCTGGTTGGCGTTGGCCCAGTCGCCGAGGAAATGCTCGACCGAGTTGATGCCGACGAAGTCGTCGACCTGGTTGCGGTTGCAGCCCGATTCGCAGGGCGCCGGGCAGACGCGGCCCATCACGCTCGGGAACGGGTTGGCCTCGGTCAGGCGGCGCCAGGCGTATTCCTGCCACTTCACGCCGGCCGGGGGCTTCTCGATGCCGCGCGCGATGTTGAGGTAGCCGCGGATGTCCTCGCCCGAAGGGCAAGAGGCCTGGCAGGGCGGCGAGCTCAGGATGTAGGTCGGGCACTTGTGCGAATGGTCGGCGCTGAAGATCTGCTCGACCCAGCGCTTGACCTGGTGGTCGCCGTCCTTGAAGCGGCGGAAGGACAGCGCCTTGGCGCCGGTGTCTTGCGGGGTGGTGGACATCGATCGGCCCTCGCTGGGAATCAATGCGCCTCGCCGAGGCGGATGGCCTTGCTCACGAGCTGGTGGACGCCGCCCACCATGTTCATGTCGAAGCCGTAGTACGGCAGCACCTTGCTGAACTGCGCCTTGCAGATGGCGCAGATGGTGGCCATGAAGTTGACGCCGTGCGCGTCGACGACGTTCTTGAGCGCCTCCATGCGCGGCAGCGCACCCTTGACGCGCACTTCCATCAGGTCGTCGGTGAGCAGCCCGCCGCCGCCGCCGCAGCAGAAGGTGGCCTCGTGCGTCGTGCCCGCGGGCATGTCGACGTAGTGGTTGGCCACGGCGCGGATGATGGCGCGCGGGATCGTGAACTGGCCGCCCGCCGTCTCGCCCATGCGCGAGGCGCGCGCCACGTTGCACGAGTCGTGGAAGGTGACGATGCGCTCGTCGTTGCGCTCCTTGTCGAACCTGAGCGCGCCGCGGCCGATGAGGTCGTGCGTGAACTCGCAGATGTGCATCGGCTGCCGGCAGCGCCCGTCGAGCTGGCTCTGCAGCGCGACGGCGAACGGATCCTTGCCGCCGGCGCCGATGCCCACCAGCGTGTTCCAGAAGCTGTAGGCGACGCGCCAGGCGTGGCCGCACTCGCCGACCACGATGCGCCGGGCGCCGAGCTCGAGCGCGGCTTCGCGCACGCGCAGCGCGATCTTGCGCAGCTGCTCGTAGTTGCCGATGAACATGCCGAAGTTGCCGGCCTCGCTGGCCTTGCTGGAGAGCGTCCACGAGATGCCGGCGGCGTGGAACACCTTCGCATAGCCGATCAGGCTCTCGACATGCGGCTCGCTGAAGAAGTCGGCGCTGGGCGTGACGAGCAGCACCTCGGCGCCCTTGACGTCGAGCGGGAAGCGCACGTCGACGCCGGTCTCGGCCTTGGTGTCCTCTTCCAGGCCGAGCAGCGTGTCTTCCAGCGCCGGCCCCGGGATGCCCAGGTTGTTGCCGATGCGGTGCACCTTGCCGATGATCTCGTTGGCGTATTTCTGCCCCAGGCCGACGGCGTCCATGATCTCGCGCGCGGCCATCGTCACCTCGGCGGTGTCGATGCCGTAGGGGCAGAACACGCTGCAGCGGCGGCACTCGCTGCACTGGTTGTAGTAGCTCCACCACTGGTCGAGCAGTTCCTTGCTCATGTCGAGCGCGCCGACCAGCTTGGGGAAATGCCGGCCGGCGAAGGTGAAGTGGCGCCGGTAGACGCCGCGCATCAGGTCCTGGCGCGCCACCGGCATGTTCTTCGGGTCGCCGGTGCCGAGGAAGTAGTGGCACTTGTCGCTGCACGCGCCGCAGTGCACGCAGGCGTCCATGTACACGCGCAGGCTGCGGTACTTGTCGAGCAGTTCGCCCATGCGCGCCACGGCGCGCTGCTCCCAGCCTGGCGTCAGCTCGCCGGGAAAGCCGATCGCCTCCTGGATCTTGGCCGAGGCGACGAAGGGCTTGCTGTGCGCCATCGCGCCCTCGGCCACCAGCGGCACCACCGGGTAGGGCCGGAGCTCGGGGGTCTGGAACTTGGGCGCGGTGGCCATGGCGCGGCGGGCGGGGCGGCTCTCGGTGGCGGGGCTACTGGCGGTCGAGCGCCGCCGCCCAGGCGGCGAGGTGGCGTGCCTCGCGCGGGTTGTCGACCTGGTTGCGCGTCGGGCTGAAGAACAGGCCAGGCGCGTGCAGCAGCTTGCTGATCGGGAACACGATCATCAGCAAGGCGACGAGCGTGAGGTGCACGAGCAGCAGCGGGTCGGCCGGCAGCGGCTGGATCGAAAAGCGCGTGAGCCCCAGCATGAAGGCCTTGACGGCGACGATGTCGGTGTGCGCGACGAAGCGCATCGTCAGGCCCGACAGGCCGATGGCGAGCAGCAGCGCCAGGTGCAGGTGGTCCGACGGCGTCGAGATGTAGCGCACGCGGTCGACCAGGACGCGCCGCGCCCACAGCCCGGCCAGCCCGGCCACCATCGTCAGGCCGGCGTAGGTGCCGAAGAACTGCACGAAGACGACCGGCGTCCACACCGGCTGCTGGAAGTAGCGCAGGTGGCGCAGCAGCACGAGCGCGAGCGAGGCGTGGAACAGCCAGCCGAAGAGCCAGGTCCACTTGCTGCCCTTGAACAGGCTCTCGAAGAACACCACCTCGCGCGTCATGCGCAGCACGACGCCGCCGGCACGCGTGGGCGCGGGCGTCGTCGGGATCAGCAGCGGCGCCGGCGTGCGCAGGTAGCCCGCGATCTTCACCGCCAGGCCCGCCGCCAGCAGCAGCGTGGCGGCGTAGAAGAGCAAGGCGTAGCCTAGCGCGAGCGCCGACATGGTCGTCGCGGGTTCCCGGGAGCCGGCCGCAGCCGCCTCTC
Source organism: Rubrivivax sp. (assembly GCA_046348125.1). Taxonomy (GTDB): domain Bacteria; phylum Pseudomonadota; class Gammaproteobacteria; order Burkholderiales; family Burkholderiaceae_C; genus Rubrivivax. Next base: position 19,015 of record JAXMEV010000001.1, on the reverse strand, counting down.
AGACGCAGCCGGTCGGCTTGGGCAGGCCGGCGATCTTGCAGGCCTGCTTGGCCGGGCCGTAGGGGAACAGCTCGTAGAGGTACTTGCTGTTGCCCTTCTCCTCGCCGAGCTGCTTGCCGATCGCCTTCGTGAGCACGCGCACGGCCGGCGCGATCTGGTACTCGTCGTAGTACTGGCGCAGGAAGTTGACCACTTCCCAGTGGTTCTCGCTCATCTCCACGTTCTCGCTCTTGGCGATCTCCTTGGCGATGTCCTCGGTCCAGTCGGCGAGGTTGACGAGATAGCCTTCCTCGTCGGTCTCGATGGTCGCGCCGTTGACTTCGATGGGCATGGTGGCTTTCTCCTCGGGAATTCAGAGCCAGGATTGGCTGGTGGACCGCTCGGCCACCAGGTCGACGAAGCCGTCGTAGCCGATCGGCCGGACGCCTTCGATCAGTTGGCCGGCCATGCCGCGCGCCTCCACGTCGGGCTGCAGCACGTAGACCTCGAGCGTGCCGAGGGCGGCGGCCAGCCCGGACGAACCGGCACCGCCGCGCGTCGCGGCGAACACCGCATCCTCGGTGAGCAGCAGCGCCTGCCCGGGCTTGGCCAGGCGCAAACAGCTGGCGAGCGCGCTCGTCTGGCGGTGCGACTTGTTGACGATGTGCAGCATGGCCGCCTCAGAACGAGAGCACGACGTCCTGCGACGCCATCAGGTCGCCCATCTCGGCGCTGGACAGCACCTCGACGTCGACCATCAGGTCGGCCTCGGTGAGCCCGCGCTCGTGCAGCGACTCGCGCTCGACGTACAGCTTCTCGACGTCGTAGCCGTCGAGCGCGCGGTAGGTCTTGCTGTGGTTCTTGATGCCGGTCGCCTTGGTGTCCTGGCCCTTGACGAGCTCGTACACGCCGTCGTCGAGGAAGGCGAGGCTCACGTCCTGGTCGAAGGTGGCGGTGATGAGCACCACCTCCAGGCTCTCGAGCGCGTAGATGGTGCCGTACGGCGCCTTGCGGTTGACGAACATGAACTTCTTCATCGCCGTCCTTGACAGGCGCTCAGTCGCCGAAGGTGACCGTGCGGTCGCACTTGATGCCGGCGTCGACCAGCTGCCCCAGGCCGCTGATGCGGAATCCCGGCGCCAGCACCTCGTCCTTGATGCCGCGGCGCAGCGCCGCCGCCACGCAGACGACGAGGTCGACGTTGTGTTCTTCCTTGAGCTTGCTCCAGCGGTTGACGATGTGGCGGTCGTCCTGCGGCGGCTCGGTGAGCCGCGTCGCGTTGTACACGCCGTCGTGGTAGAAGAACACGCGCATCACCTCGTGCCCCTTGGCGAGCGCCGCCTGGGCGAAGTTCCACGCCGTGTCCGCCGCCTGGTGCGTGTACGGACCCTCGCTCACCATCAGGGCGAACTTCATGGCCTTGCTGCCCCGGGGCTCAGAAGCGGATGTGCGCCGACGCGTTCAGGCTGGCGCGCGAGCCGCGCCAGTCGTCGATCAGGTACTTGGTGAAGGGCAGGTCGCACTTCTCGAAGAAGCGCGGCCAGCCGATGCGCTCGACCCAGTCGGCCATGCGCTCCCACGAACGCGCGTCTTCCTTGTACACACGCAGGATGCGCTTGACGATCTCGGCCACCTCGGGCCAGCGCGGCGGGTTGTTGGGCAGGCCCGCGGCCACCATCTTCATGAAGGTCGGCTTGCCGCGCGCGTTGGAGTTCTTGCCGCCCACCCAGATCGCGAACTTGGAGTGCTCGGGGTGGTTGATCTGCATCGGCGGGCAGGGCGGGTAGCACGCGCCGCAGCAGATGCACTTGGTCTCGTCGACCTCGAGGCTGGGTTTGCCGTTGACCAGCGCCGGCCGGATGGCCGCCACCGGGCAGCGCGCCACCACCGCCGGGCGCTCGCAGATGTTGGCCACCAGATCGTGGTTGATCATCGGCGGCTTGGTGTGCTGCATGACGATCGCGATGTCGGCCTGGCCGCCGCAGTTGATCTCGCAGCAGCTCGTCGACAGGCGCACGCGGTTGGGCATCTCCTCGTGGATGAACTCGTGGTACAGCTCGTCCATCAGCGCCTTCACCGCGCCCGAGGCATCGGTGCCGGGGATGTCGCAGTGCAGCCAGCCCTGCGTGTGCGCGATCGAGCTCACCGAGTTGCCGGTGCCGCCGACCGGGAAGCCCGCCTGCTGCAGCGCCTGCACCAGCGGCGCCACCTTGGCCTCGTCGGAGACCATGAACTCGATGTTGCTGCGGATCGTGAAGCGCACATGGCCTTCGGCCCAGCGGTCGGCGATGTCGCACAGCTTGCGCACCGTGTGCACGTCCATCTGGCGCTGCGTGCCGGCGCGCACGGTCCAGACCTCGTCGCCGCTGTGCGAGACATGGTGCAGCACGCCCGGCCGCGGCCGGTCGTGGTACTTCCAGTTGCCGTAGTTGGCGAGCAGCTTGGGGTGCAGGAACGGCTTGTTGTCGGGGGCGCCGCTCTCGATCGGGGTGCGATGGGCCATGGCAGCTTGTCTCCGTCGGTTCAGGCCGGCTTGGCCTGCTGCTTGCGGGCGTTGATCTTCGCCACTTCGTCGTCCCAGCCGTCCATGCGCACGAAGGGGTTGGTGCGCGGCGTGGTGATCATGTTGGCGTCGACCTCGACGCCGATGCCCTCGAGGAAGTTGACGAGGCCGATGCGCTCGATCATCTCGCCGGTGCGCTCGTGCTCGAGCGCGTTGTCGGCGAAGAAGTCGATCGTGCGCTTGCCCAGGTCGACCAGGGCCTCGAAGTCCTCCTCGGTCTTGAGCGGCATGAAAGGCACGATGACCGTGCCCATCAGGTCGCCGATCTTGAGCGTGCGCTTGCCGCCCACCAGGATCGTGGCGCCGGTGTCGCTGCCGTGCGCGAGCGCGCCCGTCATGACGTTGATGCAGTGCATGCAGCGCACGCAGTCCTTGTTGTCGATCTCGAGCGCGTGCGTGTCGCTCACCTTCACCGTCGTGAGGTGGGGGCCGCTGCGCAGCTTCGCCGCCTCCTCGAGCCGGATGGCCTTGGTCGGGCAGCGCGTGACGACGTCGTTGACCAGCTCCTGCATGCCGTGCTTGGCGAACCACTTGCGCGCCAGCGCCTCGTCGCTGCGCATGTTGTCGCGCCAGGTGCCGATGACGGCCATGTCGGCGCGCTGCACGCTGTTCATGCAGTCGTTGGCGCAGCCGCTGAACTTGAACTTGAACTTGTAGGGCAGCGCCGGGCGGTGGATGTCGTCGGTGAAGGTGTTGATCACCGTGCGGTGCGCGCGCGCCTCGTCGAAGCAGCTCTGCTCGCAGCGCGCCGCGCCGACGCAGCTCATGCTGGTGCGCACCGCGGGGCCGGCGCCGCCCAGATCGAAGCCGAGCTCGTTGAGCTCGTCGAACGCCTCCTGCACCTTGGGCGTGGTCGCGCCCTGGAACATGATGTCGCCCGACTGCCCGTGGAAGGCGATCAGGCCGGTGCCGTGGCGCTCCCAGATGTCGCACATCTTGCGCAGGATGTCGGTCGTGTAGTGCATGCCCGGCGGCGGCTGGATGCGCAGCGTGTGCAGCTCGGCCGCGTCCGGGAACACCGGCGTGCCGTCGTCGTTCTTGAGCTCGGTGAAGCGCGGGATCACGCCGCCGCCGTAGCCGTACACGCCGACCGTGCCGCCCTTCCAGTAGCCCTTCTTGTTGCGGTACGAGGACTCGAGCGTGCCGAGCAGGTCGACGACGTAGTCCTTGTCCTCGGCCAGGCGCTTCAAGCCGGTGATGAAGCTGGGCCAGGGTCCGCCCTCGAGCTGGTCGAGGATCGGCGTGGGGTGCATCTTCTTGGCCATGCGGCTGGTCTCCTGGAACGTCGGACTGCCGTTGCGGCGGGGCCGCGGACCCCGCACGAGGCGCGAATGGTCGCCGCGCCGCGCGCCGCCGGCTACTCCCGCCATGGGTAGGGCACGATAGACCGTAGGGGGTGCCGCGGCACTACCCAGATGGGCTATCCGGCGCTCACCCGAACCGGGTATGGACGCCCCGAGAGCGCGGCGCGCTCAATGCGGCCCTTCGAGAGCTGCGACGATGTCCCGACCGACCCCCCTGTTCCAGGTGCGCTCGCCCTTGCGCGGCGAAGAGATCGAGCTGCAGCAGGTCGACTTCGAAGGCGGCGGCATGAGCCTGCTGCGCACGCGCATCCGCGAGAAGAGCCGCTTCACCGTCTTCGACATCGACCCGGCCACCGCCGAAGCCTGGGGCCGTGCCCTCGTGGCATGGGCCGAGCGCCAGCCCAGGGGTTGAGCAGCGATGGCGGACGACGCGGCAAGCGCGACGGCCGGCGCCGGCACCATGGTCGACCTCGCCTTCGACGTCGACGGCCGCACGCTCGCGCGCGAGCACCGGCGCGCGCTGGCCGCGGCGCTGCTGCGCGCCCTGCCCTGGCTGGCCGAGACCCCGGGCTGCGCGGTGCACCGGCTCAAGCTGCCGCCGGGCGAGGACAGCGAAGTGCTGCTGTCGCGCCGCACGCGCCTGACCTTGCGCGTGCCGCGCGCGCAAGCCGCTGCGGCCGCGCGGCTCGACGGCAGCACGCTCGACGTCGACGGCCGCGCGCTCGTGCTGCGCCGGCCGCGCCAGCACGAATTGCTGCCGTTCGGCACGCTGTACGCGCATCTGGTGGCCTTCGCAGCCGACGACGAGCTCGCCTTCCTGCGCGAGGTCGAGGCGACGCTGCGCACGCTCGGCATCGCCGCGCGCGCGATCTGCGGCCGCCGCCAGGTGGTCGAGCACGGCACGCTGGCCGGCTACAGCCTGATGCTCGACCGTCTGGCGCCGGGCGACGCGCTGCGCCTGCAGGAGCTGGGCCTCGGCGCGCACCACGAGCTCGGCTGCGGCGTCTTCGTTCCGCACAAGTCGGCCGCGGCGGTCGGCACGCCGCCCTGAACGCCCGTGAAGACACGCATCGTGCCCGCGCCGGGCTGCACCCGGGCGCCCATCGCGCAGCGCGCAGCGCGCCGTGTAGAACCATGAGCAGCGCCCCGCCGCCGGCCATCCGCATCAAGAACCGCTGGTTCCGCGACAGCGCCGGCAAGAGCGCGGCCGAACAGGCGAGCGCGATGGCCTTCATCGTCTGGCGCGTCGCGCACCAGATGCTCAAGCGCATGCGCGGCGCCGACTTCGCGATCGACGCCGGCCGCCCCTACTTCGACTTCATGCGCGAGGTGCTGGTGTTCCTGGTCGCGCTCGCCGACCGCATCGCCTACGCGCGGCTCGACGGCGCCGGGCGCGAGGAGTTCACCGTCGCGCTGGTGCGCCACCTGGCGCGCACGCTGGCCGAGAACGAGGACGAGCTGCTCGGCGCGCCGCCCGCCGGCGCTCCCGGCCACGCCGAGCGCTTCATCGACCTCGTCAACGAGGTGGTGCCGCACTACGCCGAGTTCGGTGCCGATCCGGTGCCGCCGCCTGGCGCCGGCGCCTTCCACCCCGACTTCGCCTTCCTGCGCTACCTGGGCACGCGCCTGGCGCCCACGGTGCCGCCGGACGAGCGCCGCTGGGTGCTCGAGCAGGTGATGTCGATCGAGGCCCCCGAGGCCGTGGCCCAGGTGCAGCGCTCGATGCGCGAGCTGTTCGACCCGGCGCCGCGGCGCGGCCGGCGCGCGGCGCAGAGCGGGGACTGAGAGCCTGTGAAGATATGAATCACGCCCGCGTGGGGCCCCAGAAAGGGCCCAATCTAGGCGCGAAGCGCAGCCGGGGTTGGGCCCCGGCGAGGCTTCGCAACGACGAGTGGGCCCTTTCCGGGGCCCCACCCGTAGGGCAGGGGTGCCAAAGGGCGCTGCGCGGCGTTGCAACGCTGGCGCGGGCGGCCAGCCCGCGCTGCGCGTTGCGCCTTGCCCAGCGCCCTTTGGCACCCCTGCGCGGGCGCGATTCATATCTTCACAGGCTCTGACGGCCCATGGTCGCACGCGAGCCGCCGGACGCCGCCGCCGCAGGCCCGCAGGGCGCTGGCGGCGAAGGCAACCCGTTCGATCTGGACGACGCGCGCGCCTACCGCCGCTGGCGCGAACGCAAGCTCGACCTGCGTGCGCGTTGCGTCGACGATCTGCTCGTGCCGCTGGCCGACGCGCACGCGCTCGCGCCGCACGAGCGGCAGGCCCTGCTCGAGCGCATCGCGCGCACCAACATGGCGCTGTACCGCGTTGCGGCCGCAGCCGAGGATGCGGCGCTGCCGCGCGCGCTCGGCGCCCAGCTCGGCCTCCAGCGGCTCGACGCCAACTGGCTCGCCGACGAGGACGGCATCTCGCACATCGCCGTCAGCGCGCACCGGGAGCCGGGCCTGCCCGGCGGCGGCCACGCCGAGTTCATTCCCTACACCGAGCGCGCCATCCACTGGCACACCGACGGCTACTACCACCCCGGAGGGCGCCGCATCCTGGGCATGATCCTGCACTGCGTGCGCCCGGCGCGCGCAGGCGGCGAGAGCGGCCTGCTCGACCACGAACTGGCCTACATCGCGCTGCGCGACGCCGCCCCCGAGGCGGTGCGCGCGCTGATGCAGCCCGACGCGATGACGATTCCCGCACGGCGCGACGCGGCCGGCGTCGCGCGTGCCGCGCAGTCCGGCCCGGTGTTCACGCCGGCCGCGGCCGGCGCGCTGCACATGCGCTACACCGCGCGCACGCGCAGCATCGCCTGGCGCGACGACGCGGCCACGCGCGCGGCCGCGGCCTTGCTCGCACGCGTGCTGGCCGGCGCCGATCCGGCCTGCGCGCCCTGGATCCTGAGGCTGCGCCTGCAAGCCGGCATGGGCCTCGTGTGCCACAACGTGCTGCACGAGCGCCAGGCCTTCGCCGACGACCCGGCGGCGCCGCGGCTGCTGTACCGCGCGCGCTTCCTCGACCGCGTCGCGACAGCGGGCTGAGAGATGGCGCATTGGCTCACCGTCTGGCGCGCCGCGCAGCTCGTCGGCGTGCCGCGCGGCGCGCTGCAGCAGCGCGTGCGCGGCGGCGAGATCGAGCTGCGCGACGGGCTGGTGTCGACCGATGCGCTGCTGCGCCTGTACCCCGGCTGCGGCCTCGACGAAGCGCGCCTGGAAGCGGGCCTGCAGGCAGGCCTGCTCGAGCGCGGCGCGCATGTGCGCGAAGACGGCGCCGGCGGCCGCCGGCGCGAGCGCGCGCTGCCCAGCCACGAGGTGCTCGCGCAGCGCCTGTGGCACCAGAGCCGGGAGCTGGCCGACGCGCAGCGTCACCTGCAGCGCTACCACGCGCTGCTGCTCGAGCTGCGCGCGCACCTCGGCGAGCTCGCCGCGGCCGCGGGCGCCGGCGACTGCCGTTTCGCGGATCTGCAGCGCCGGCTGAGCGACGGGCTGGCGCGCGCATTGGCCACCGAACCCGTCGACGTGCTGGACGTGATGGACGACATGCTCAAGGTCGTCTCGGCGCAGGTCACGCTGCGTCCGAGCGGACACCAATTCACCGTGGAAGGACGCGAGACGCTGCTGCAGGCGGGCGTGCGCGCCGGGCTCAACCTCAATTACGGCTGCGGCAACGGCAGCTGCGGCATGTGCAAGGTGCGCGTCACCTCGGGACAGGTGGCGCGCACGCTGCCGAGCGACTATGCGCTGTCGGAGACCGAGAAGGCGCAGGGCTACGTGCTGGCCTGCACGCACACGGCGGCCAGCAGCGAGCTCACGCTCGAGACGCTGGAGGCCGCCGGCCCCGAGGACATCCCGCTGCAGACCATCGTCACCAGCGTGCGCGCGCTGCGTCCGCTCGCCGCCGACACGCTGCTGCTGCACCTGCAGACGCCGCGCAGCCAGCGCCTGCGCTTCCTCGCCGGCCAGTCGGTGGCGCTGGGACTGGTTGGGGATGCGGGCGACGCGGGCAACGCGGCCGAGGCCTGGACGCGGTTGCCGATCGCCAGTTGCCCCTGCGACGACCGCAACCTGCACTTCTTCGTGCCGCGCCGCGCCGACGACGCCTTCGCGGCGCGCCTGTTCGGCGGCGCCGTCAAGCCCGGCAGCGCCGTCACCGTGCGCGGTCCGCAGGGCCGCCTCGTGCTCGCCGACGGGCCGCAGCCGCTCGTCTTCGCCGGCTGCGACACCGGCTTCGCCCCGCTCAAGAGCCTGATCGAGCACGCGCTGTCGCTCGACGCCGCGCCCTCGATCGCCCTGTACTGGCTGGCGACGCGGCCCGACGGACACTTCATGGCGAACCAGTGCCGCGCCTGGTCCGAGGCGGTCGACGCGTTCGAGTACTCGCTCACGCGCGCCGACGACGCCGCCGCCGGGGCCCGCCAGATGGCGGCGGCGATGCGCGCCGACCTGTTCGACATCGACTGCGCCTTCTACCTCGCCGGGCCGCCGGCCTTCGTGCACGCGCTGCGCACCGAACTCACGGCGGCCGGCGTGCCGGCGGCGCGCATCGCGCACGAGGAGTTGCCGTGAACCCGGCCGAGCACGACGCGGCCGCGCCCTTCGACGGCGCCGGCTGCAGCGCGGGCGAGTCGTTCGCGCTGCGCGTACTGGGCGACGACATGGCACCCGAGTTCCTGCACGGCGAGATCATCATCGTCGAGCCCGACGGCGCGCTCGCCGACGGCAGCTTCGTGGTCGCGCAGCACGACGGCGAGTGGTTCTTTCGCCAGTTGCGCCGCGCCGGCACAGGCTGGATGCTGCATGCGCTCAACCCGGCGCGCTGCGACCTGCCCGACCTGCCGCTGGCCGACCTGGGCGCGGTGCGCGGCGTCGTCATCCAGAAGGCGGTGCCGGGGCGGCGGCGGCAGTCCAGGTTCTACGTCCGGCGCGCATGAAGAAGCATGAAGAAATGAGGCGCGGGCGTCGTCCATGCCGGCAGGGGGTCTGAAACGATGGCTGCCGCGGCGCCCGCACTGAGCGCCGCCGCGCGCGCGCGGCTTGTGCAGGCGGTGCAGCGCAACTGCGACATCGCCGACGCGCGCCACGCCACCGAGCTCGCGCTGTGCAGCTATCTGCTGCAAATGCGCGAGTTCTATCGCTGGGAGCACGGTCTGGCGCTGGGCGCGGCATTGCCGCGCGACGCCGTGGGCGAGTGGATCGCCGGGCGCGAGGCGCGCTGGGAGTCGCTGCAGACCAGCCCCTGGGCCGCGCTGCCGCTGGCCGGCGATGCGAGCGGCCCGCTCGACCCCTTCGACGCCGAGGCCGTCAACGCGCGGCTGCTGCCGCAGGGGCTGCTGTACGGCGCCGGCCTGGTCGGCGGCGCGCGCCCGGTGTTCTTCCTCGCCGAGCTGCACGCGCTGGGCATGCGCGAGGGCCTGCGCGTGCAGCAAGCCGGGCACGAGCTGGCGCGCGGGCTGGCCGCGCCGCCGGCGGCGCTGGCCGGCGCCGGCGACGGCCCGGTGGTGCTGCGCCGCGAGTCGATGGCGCGCGCCTGCTGGGAGCGCTACGAGGCCTTCGCGCTGCGCCCGGCGCCGGGCAGCGCCTTCGCGGCCATGCTCGAGGCCTACGGCTTCGCGCGCGGCTTCGACGCGGCACTGCCGCGCTGGCTCGACGAGCATGTGCAGGTGGCGCTGCTGCACGAGCTGGGCGAGCACCGCGTCGGGCTGCGCCTGGGCCCCGAATGGGCGGCGCTGTGCGCGGCGCTGCCGACACGCCGTTCGGCCCTGCAGGCGGCCGCGCTGCGCGACCAGCTGGCCGATCTGTCGAGCACCCTGCCCGCATTGCTGGCCGAGGGCGCGGCGCCGGCGCTGCACGCCTGGTTCGCCGGCTACGACGGCCTGCGCGAAGCGCTGTTTCCCGGCCTCGTCGCGGCTTACCGGTGCTGGCGCGAGGGCGACGGCGGCCGCGCGCTGGCCGAAGCCGTCGCGCGCGGACGCGCGCACTTCGAGGCGCTGGCAACGCGCCTGCTCGACGCACACCGCGCCGGCGCCGGCGCCGGCGCCGGCGCTGCGCTCGAGGCGGTCGACGCGACCTGCGGCTGGCGCCCCGAGGAATAAGCGCGCGGGCAGGCGGGAGCCGCCACCGCGCCGTGGCGGCCCGAGTTCAGCGCCTGCGAAGCAACGAATCGCGGGCGCGATTCATATCTTCACAGGCTCTCAGTTCGCCGCCACCACCCGCCGCAACGTGATCGCGCCGCGGATCTCGCCGTTGGCGTAGCCCACGCCGCGGTCGTTCGGATAGAGCTCCTTCAGGCGCGCCACGACGGCCGGGCTCAGGCGCTCGGGCTTGCCGTGGCAGTTCAGGCACAGGTCCATCGTCGGCAGCGCACGGATGTAGCGGCGCACGGTCTGGCCGCCCTCGCTCACCACCTCGGCGCGCTCGAGGCCGGCCGGCGGCTCGTGTGCGGCGGCGCGACGGTCGAAGTCCTCGAGCGCGGCACGCTCCCAGGCGTCGGGCACGGCGCGCGGGTTGCGCTCGCGCAGGCTGACGCGGCGGATCTGCCAGCCGGTCTGCTCGGAAGCGGCACGCGCCATCTCGGGCGCCTTCACGCGGCAGGCCTGCACCGCGCCCTCGAAGCCGCCGCGCGCAATCTCGTCTTGCAGCACGGCAAGCAGGCGCGGCGGCACGTTCTGCGCCACCTCGCGCGCCTGCGGCAGCCACGACATGTCGGCCGGCGCCGGCGCCGGCGCCGGTGCCTGGGCGCAGCCGGCCAGCACGAGCAGCGCCGGCGCGAGCAGCGCGGCGCAGGAACGGGCGGCCGCCGCCAGGCGCCGCGCGCAGGGGGAGGTGAGAGCAGCAGTGTTCATTCGCGTTCCGCCTTCCAGAGGATGTACCTGAGCGTGACCAACGAGCCCGTGACGATGCCCGCCACGGCGATGAAGGAGCCGAGCGCCAGCGTCGACAGCCCGGACATGCCCTGCCCGATCGTGCAGCCCAGCGCCGTGACGCCGCCGAAGCCCATCAGCAGCGCGCCGCCGAGCTGGGCGCGCAGATCGGCCACCGAGGCAAAGCCTTCCCAGCGGAAACTCCCGCTCGCCAGCGCGTATGCCGCCGAGCCGACCACCACGCCGAGCACGCTGGCGATGCCGAAGCTCAGGTGCAGCGAGGCGTCGGTCCACAGCATCAGCAGCTCGAGCCCGTAGGCCAGCGGCCCGACGAAACTGAGCGACTCGACGGTGCGCGAGTTGGTCGCGAAGAACACCGTCTCGAGCGTCTCGGGGTTCTCGCCGTAGCCGAGGTGGCCGCTGACGTACCAGCCGGCGACGACCAGGGCGCCGAGCGCGGCGCCGCCCAGCACCTGCGGCCGGTTGGCGCGGAAGCGCGCGTCCTTGAACACGAACCAGAGCAGCGCCAGCGCGACGGGCGCGCTCACCGCCCACAGCGCGGCGCCGGCGCCGAGCCCGCTGGCGCGCGCCAGCAGCGTCGGCAGCCCCTGGTCGGGGAAACCGCGCTCACCCAGGTTGATGGCGACCGGATCGAGCCAGGCCGCGCGCCAGCTGCCGAACAGGCCCTTGAGCGTCATGTACGAAGCGATGGCCATGAAGACCAGCACGACCAGCGAGCGCACGCTGCCGCCGCCCAGGCGGATGAGATTCTTGTTGGCGCAGCCGCCGGCCAGCGTCATGCCGATGCCGAACAGCAGCCCGCCGACGAGCAGCGACAGCCACGGCAGGTTGGGCCGGCGCGTCACCGCCTTGGTCAGGTCGACCAGGCCGAAGTGCACGAGCGCCGAGGTGCCGACGACGGCCACCGCCACCGCCAGCAGCCACATGCGCAGACGGCCCCAATGACCCATGTTGACGACGTCCGACAGCGCCCCCATGGTGCAGAAGTTGGTGCGCGCCGCCACCCAGCCGAAGACGGCGGCGACGGCGAAACCGCCGCCCACCACCAGCGGCGCGAGGTCGGCGCCCGGCGCGCTCACCGGCACGGCCCCGGCGCTTCAGATGAACAGGCAGACGTCGGTCTCGCCGGCGAACTTGAGGAAGGTCGCGGCGCCGCCGTACTCGATGCCGTCGATGAAGTCGTCCTTCGAGAACTCGAACAGGTCGACCGTCATCTGGCAGGCGATGAACTTGACGTCGGCCTCCTGGCACAGCGTGCGCAGCTCCTCGAGCGAGGCCACGCCCTTCTTCTTCATCTTGGCCTTCATCATCGAGGTCGCCATCGCCTGCATGCCGGGCAGCACCGACACCAGCACCGGCATCGGCACGGGCATCGGCATCGCCGGGTTGGCGAGCGGGCTGATCGCGATGCCCGACAGGTCCTTGCGCAGCAGCTGCAGGCCGTAGAAGGTGAAGAAGACCTGCACCTCCCAGCCGATGGCGGCGGCGGTGGAGGCCAGGATGAGCGGCGGGTACGCCATGTCGAGCGCACCCTTGGTGGCGATGATCGCCATCTTCTTCGTGGCCATGGGGTCCCTCCGGGCTCGGTGACGAGGTCATGCACGCGCGGCGCGGGCCGGCCGCGGCGTGCGCGCTGTCGGGTTGGCGGGCTGCGCAGCCGAAGCCGCTCAGGCCTTCTTCAGCAAGAAGACGTACTTGCCGCCCTCTTCGGCGGTCGACATCAGCGTGTGGCCGGTCTGCTCGGCGAAAGCCGCCATGTCGCACACCGATCCGGGGTCGGTGGCGACGACGCGCAGCACCTGGCCGCTCGTCATGTCGGCGAGCGATTTCTTGGTCTTGACGATCGGCAGCGGGCAGGCCAGGCCCGAGGCGTCGAATTCCTTGTCGAAGTTCATGCGCTTGTCTCCGTGGCGACGGCTGCCGCCTGATGCTCGGCGGCAATTAGCGCCGCTGGGCCCGCTCGCCGTCTATGCCCGCGAAGGGTAACGCGGCATACCCCTTCTGGGTAGGGGTCTTGGCGGCCGGCGCCGGCGCCTCGCTCAGGCCGCCGGCGGCAGCGTCTCGGCGAAGCTGGGTCGGGCGGCGAGCTTGTCGCCGAGCTTCTTCAGGTTGGGGTAGGCGCCGCGCCAGTCGATCTGCGCGAAGCGCAGGTCGAGATAGCCGAGCGCGCAGCCCACCGCGACATCGGCCAGGCTGAAGTGGTTGCCCGCGCAGTAGGGCTTGTCGCCCAGGCCCTGGCTGATGGCCCGCGTGGCGGCGTGCACGCGGCTCATCTGGCGCTCGATCCAGGCCGGCGAGCGCTGCTCGGCGCCGCGTCCGGCCCAGGTGGCCTCGAGCCGCGCCAGGATGGCCGCGTCGAGCAGGCCGTCGGCCAGCGCCTCCCAGGTGCGCACCTCGATGCGTTCGCGGCCCGCGGGCGGGATCAGCCGGCCCACCGGCGACAGCGCGTCGAGGTACTCGACGATGACGCGCGAGTCGAACACCGCTTCGCCGCCTTCCATCACCAGGCAGGGCACCTTGCCCAGCGGATTCGACGCCAGGATCGCCTCGCTGCCCCAGACGTCCTCCAGCACGAGCTGGAAGTCGAGCTTCTTCTCGGCCATCACGACGCGCACCTTGCGCACATAGGGGCTCGTCAAGGATCCGAGGAGTTTCATGCGTGGCGAATGGTGAGCAATGGAGGTCCGCGGGCATTCTAGGGGAGCGCCTGCCGTGCACCGCCCTCGCGCGGCCCTGCAACGGCCCTGCAACGGCCCTGCACTGCCCCCGCCCGAGAAGCCGGCCCTGCGGGGCGCTGCCGGGCGCTGCGCGGCAGGCGCCGGCCGCCCGCGCTTGCCTCCACGCGCGAACCGATGCACACTGATTGCAGCCAGTGCCCCGGTCCGCCGTGCGTCTTCCGGCCTTGCGCCCCCCCAGCACCCGCATCCCCTGCGTTTCCCCGGCTGCAGCCCGCTCGCGCTGCAGCCCTGTCCGTCCCTGCGCGTTGTGCGCCAAGGAGGTATTGCATGAACCTGACGATCAGCGGTCATCATCTCGAAGTCACGCCCGCATTGCGAGAGTACGTACTGACCAAGCTTGACCGCGTCACGCGCCATTTCGATCACGTGGTGGAAGTGAACGTGCTGTTGACGGTCGAGAAGAAGAAGGAGAAGGACCGCCGCCAGCGCGCCGAGGTCACGCTGCGCGTCAAGGGCCGCGACATCTTCGTCGAGCAGTCGCACGAGGATCTGTACGCCGCGATCGACCAGCTCATGGACAAGCTCGACCGCCAGGTGATGCGGCACAAGGACCGCCTGCAGGAGCACCATCACGCGTCGGCCAAGCGGCTCGAGTCGAGCGCCGGCTGAACGGCCCGGCGCAGGCAAGGAGGCGGCCCGCGGCGGCCGCCTTCTTCGTTCTTCGTTCTTGCATGTGACAGGTCCCGTTCTCACCAAGCGAGACGGTGTTGCGGGCATGCCGCAGGGCGCGCGCCCATACACCCCATCCAGGGGGCCGGCCGCATACGCCGCAACCGGCCCTCGCTCTATGATCCAGCCTCCGCCGCTCGCGCGTGCCCTCGCCAGCGGCGGCATTGCTGCATCCACCGGACCCTCGATGAACCGTCTCGCCGCCATCCTGCCCGCCGGCAATGTCGTCGTGAACGTGGAAGCCACGAGCAAGAAGCGCGTCTTCGAGCAGGCCGGCGTGCTGTTCGAGAACCAGCATGCCATCGCCCGCGGCACCGTCACCGACAACCTGTTCGCGCGCGAGCGGCTCGGCTCCACCGGCCTGGGCCATGGCGTGGCGATCCCGCACGGCCGCGTCAAGGGCCTGAAGAACCCGCTGGCGGCCGTGCTGCGCGTGCAGCAGGCGATCCCCTTCGACGCGCCCGACGACGAGCCGGTCGCGCTGCTGATCTTCCTGCTCGTGCCGGAGGCGGCGACGCAGCGGCACCTGGAGATCCTCTCCGAGATCGCCGAGATGCTGTCGGACCGCGCGTTGCGCGAGCGGCTGAAGATCGAGCCCGAAGCAGCCGGTGTGCACCGGCTCATCTCCGACTGGGAACCGCTGAAGACGACGGCCTGAGAGCCTGTGAAGATATGAATCGCGCCCGCGCAGGGGTGCCAAAGGGCGCTGAGCAAGGCGCATCGCGCAGCGCGGGCTGGCCGCCCGCGCCAGCGTTGCAACGCCGCACAGCGCCCTTTGGCACCCCTGCCCTACGGGTGGGGCCCCAGAAAGGGCCCACTCGTTGTTGCGAAGCCTCGCCGGGGCCGAGCCCGGACACGAACAGTCCCTGCGGACTGTTCGTGCCTGGCGAGGAGCCGAGCCTCTGGCTCGGCGCGGGCTGCAAGCCCAACCCCGGCTGCGCTTCGCGCCTAGATTGGGCCCTTTCTGGGGCCCCACGCGGGCGCGATTCATATCTTCACAGGCTCTGAGCCGGAGCGCCCGGCGCGCCGCCCGCGGGCGGCTCGACGAGGCTGCGCGCCTCGCTCTCGAGCATCACCGGGATGCCGTCGCGCACGGGGTAGGCCAGGCGGTCGGCGGGGCAAAGCAGCTCGAGCGGACGCGCCTGAGCGTCGCGCGCCAGTTCGAGCGGCCCCTTGCAGACCGGGCAGACGAGCAGGGAGAGCAGTCGATGGTCGAGCGTCATGCGGCAGGCGGCGATTGGCGGGCGGAGCGCGCCGGCAGCCGACGCAGCAGCGCGGCGACGAAGGCGGGCGGCAGCGTCAAGTCTAGCGGCAGCACCCACACGCGCGTGGCGCCGGCGTCGTGCGGCGCGAGCTTGACGGCGTCCTTCTCGGTCGTGACGACGTCGGGTGTGCCTGCCGGCCAAGGCGGGCGCGGGTATTGCGCATGGTCGGGCATGGGCTGCGGCGTGAAGCTGAGGCCGGCGTCGGCCAGCGAGGCGAAGAACTTCGAGGGATCGCCGATGCCCGCCAGTGCCCGCAGCGGCCGGCCGGCGAGCGAGGCGAGCGGCTGGCCGGCGAGCGAGGCGAGCGGCTGGCCCGCGGGTGCAGCGAGCGGCTGGCCCGCGGGTCCCGCTGCTCCGGCCTGAGCGCGCCACCATGAATCGAGAGCCAGCGCGCGCGCCGCCTGCGCCGGCGCGTGCGTGCCGGGCAGCGGCGTGCTGGCACCGCTGCGCCCGCTGTAGAGCACCAGCCAATGCGCGGGCGGGGCGCTGGGCAGGCGTTCGCGCAGCGGCCCTGCCGGCAGCGCCAGGCCGTTGCCGGCGCCGCGGTCGTCGAACACGACGACGGCCGCGTCGTGCGCGAGGGCGTGGTGCTGCAGCCCGTCGTCGCAGACGATCAGGTCGACCTCGGGGTGGCTTGCGAGCAGCAGCCGCGCGGCGGCGGCGCGGTGCGACCCCACCGCCAGCGGCGCTGCGCTGCGGCGCCGGATCAGCAGCGGTTCGTCGCCGATCTCGTCGGCGCTGCTCGCGGGCGTGGCCAGGCGGGGTGCGCCGCCCGCGGCCCGGCCGTAGCCGCGCGCGACGACGCCCGGCGTCCAGCCGGCCGTGCGCAGCGCCTGCACGAGGGCGATGACGACCGGCGTCTTGCCCGCGCCGCCGACCACCAGATTGCCGACCACGATCACCGGTACCGGCAGGCGCGCCGGCCTGCGCACATGGCGCCACCAGGCACGATGGGCCGCGGCCAGGGCGAGATAGAGCAAGGCCAGGGGCTGCAGCAGGCGTGCCGGCCAGCGCGGGTGCGGCTGCCAGGCCATGCCGGCCCAGCGCTCGGCGCAGCGCCGGTGCCGGCGCTGCGAGCGGGACTTGCGCATGCCGGCGCGCGCGCCTCAGAGCCCGTGAAGACATGAAGCGCGGGCGTGATTCATGTCTTCACCGGCTCTCAGCGCGTGCCGCCCGAGGTCTGCGCGGCGAAGGTGATGCGCGCCAGGCCGGCGCGGCGCGCCGCGTCGAGCACGTTCACCACCGCCTGGTGCGCCGCCATCGCGTCGGCCGAGACGATGACCATGGTGTCGACGCGGCCGCCCGACGCGGCCGCCAGCTCGGCCGTGAGGCGCTCGACGCTGCGGCCGTCCACCGGCTTGCCGTTGAGCGCATAGCGGCCGTCGGCGGCGACGGCGACGACGACATCGCCGCTGCGCTCGCGCATCTTCTCGGCGTCGGCCGCCGGCAGCGTGATCTGCAGCTCGGTGAAGCGCGAGAAGGTGGTCGAGAGCATGAGGAAGATCAGGATCACCAGCAGCACGTCGATGAACGGGATCAGGTTGATCTCCGGCTCCTCGGGCTTGCGGCGGCTGAACCTCATGTCTGCAAGGGGGCGCTCAACCCCGCACGGCGAAGCGCATCAGGTGCGGCAGCATGCGCTCTGCGGCCAGCTCGAGCGTGAGCTGGAACTCGTCGACCTTGCCGCGGAAGTAGCGGTAGAACATCAGCGCCGGAATGGCGATGATGAGACCGAACGCGGTGTTGTACAGCGCCACCGAAATGCCGTGCGCCAGCTGCTGCGGGTTGCTGCCGCTGCCCGGTGCCTGCGAGCCGAAGATCTCGATCATGCCGACCACGGTGCCGAACAGGCCCAGCAGCGGCGCCACCGCGGCGATGGTGCCCAGCGTATTGAGGTAGCGCTCGAGGCGGTGCACCGCCGCGCGGCCGGCGCTCTCGAAGGCCTGGCGCAATGCCGGCTCGGCGATGCGCGGCTCGTCGCCCACCGCGCGCAGTCCGGCGGCGAGCACGTTGCCGAGCGCCGAGTTGTCGGCCAGCTTGGTCACGACGTCGGCCGGCGGCAAGCTGGTGCGCGTGAGGCCCATGACTTCGTCGAGCAGGGCACGCGGAGCGACGACGCGGTCGCGCAGCTGATACAGCCGCTCGACGACCAGGGCCAGCGCGATCACCGAGCACAGGAGCAGGGGCCAGATCGGCCAACCGGCCGCTTGTATGATCGAAAACAAGGCTTGAGTCGGGCCGGCCAAGGGGGCACGGCGTGGCGCGGGATTATGTCCGATGGGCTGGCACACGCACGCGGCCCGATGCCCGAGCCATGGGCCCGCGACCGGCTTGTGGACAAGGCTGTGGGCAAGTGGCCGGATGCGCGCGCGATCCGGACCGAATGCTCAAAGCCGCTCGCGGTGCCCGCCGATGAGGCACCCGAATCCGATGCGGAATCAATTACTTACAACGATGCCCCGACAGCCTGAAGGGTTGCAGCGGCGGCACGGGCTGGATCGGCCTGGCTGTGGAGTTCGCGCCCGGCGGCGCTGCGGAGCCGCGCCTTGAACGCGCCGCGCGGCGGCTTGGCGCCGCGCCAGCCCTGGGGCGTTTCCGCGCTGCTGCTGGCGGCTGCCGACACGCTCGCAGCGCGCTTCGGCGCGCTGGCCGTGCGCGGCGAGCTCTCGGGCTTCACGCGAGCCGCGAGCGGGCATTGCTACTTCGCCCTGAAGGACGAGGGCGGGGCGGCGGCGCTACTGCGCTGCGCGCTGTTTCGCCGCGCTGCGGCGCTGCTGGATTTCGCGCCCGCCGACGGCCAGAAGGTCGAGTTGCGCGGGCGCCTCGAGGTGTACGAGGCGCGCGGCGAGCTCCAGCTCCTCGTCGAGTCGATGCAGCGCGTGGGCGCCGGCACGTTGTACGAGGAGTTCCTGCGCCTGCGCGCGCGCCTCGAGGCGCAGGGCCTGTTCGACGCCGCGCGCAAGCGGCCGCTGCCGCGCTTTCCGGCGGCGCTTGGCATCGTCACCTCGACGGCCGCGGCCGCGCTGCACGATGTGCTCAGCGCGTTGGCGCGGCGCGCGCCGCATCTGCGCGTGGTGGTGTACCCGACGCCGGTGCAGGGCGCCGAGGCGCCGGAGTCGATCGCCGCCGCGCTGCAAGGCGCCGGCGCGCGGCGTGAGGTCGACGCGCTGCTGCTGGTGCGCGGCGGCGGCTCGCTCGAGGACCTCTGGGCCTTCAACGACGAGCGCGTCGTGCGCGCCATCGTCGCCTCGCCGCTGCCGGTGGTGTGCGGCGTCGGCCACGAGACCGACGTGACGCTGGCCGACCTCGCGGCCGACCTGCGCGCACCCACGCCCACCGCCGCGGCCGAGCTGGCGGCGCCATCGACGGCCGAGCTGCTCGCCGCGCTGGCCGCGCGCGAGGCGGCGATCGCGCGCGGCGTCGAGCGCGCGCTCGCGCTGCGCGCGCAACGCCTGGACGCGCTCGCGCTGCGCCTGGGCCAGCCGGCGCGCGCGCTGCTCGCGCAGCGCGAGCGGCTGCACGGCATCGCGCAGCGGCTGACGCGTGCGCTGGCGCCGGCGCTGGCGGCGCGCAGCCAGGCGCTGGCGCTGCGCGCGCTGCGGCTGGCGCACGCGGTCGATGCGACGCTGCAG